>JACKOY010000003.1 GCA_024233935.1 Spirochaetales bacterium
GAACTGACCGCCTGGTTGCTGGCAACGAATCTGGAACTACCGCTGGGAGCCTTCGGTTTCAAGAGCGGAACGATTGTTCTGCGACAAAGCCTGGCGGCCGCCCAGGATCTGAGCCTTGAGCAATTTCGTGCGAACTTCTTTACCATTGCCATTCTGGCGGATCAATTCGACGACCAGATCGTCGCACGTTTTGGGGGCAAGCGCTCGGCCGAGCTTATGCGGGAGCACGACCAGCAGGACTTCGCCTGGTTTGGCGAACCGGAAGCTTGACCCGATCGCGTTTTCATGATTTCTTAGAAGGGCATGTCCGAGCGCCTGCCACTGTTCCCGCTGCACACCGTCTTGTATCCCGGCGTGCCAATAAAGCTGCACATCTTTGAAGAGCGTTATCGGCGTATGATGGCCGGCGTGATCGAAGGCAGCCGCGAATTCGGCGTTGTGCTCATCAAAGAAGGCCGCGAAGCTCTGGGACCCCTCGCCCTATTCCACAGCCGCGGATGCACCGCGCGTATCACCCACATTGAGCCGCTGCCCGCAGGTCGCATGAATCTGCTCGCATTGGGCGAAACACGTTTCAACGTCGAATCTGCAAAAACCGAAGATGGTTATCTTGTGGGCGACGTGATACGACTCGCCCCACTCCGAAACGACTCGACCGACGAGTTTGCGGCCCAGGACGAGATCCGTGAATTGCTGGTACGCTACTTCAAGCGCCTGAATCGCCCAATCGACGCGACCCAGCTACCCGAAGGTCTGACCGAGCTGGCCTACACAGCCGCCTATCTAATCCCGATCGCCCAACACCGCAAACAGGAGCTGCTCGATCAGGATCGTCTATCCGACCTGGTCGATAGCCTTCTGGATACGCTGCGCCAGCAACTGGCCATGCTTGAATTCATGTCGAAAGCTGCCGGGACCGGCGCCAGCGACAGCACGTACAATCCGAACTGAGTCAATCAGCGCGCCGCGGACCCGACGGTTTCGCGGTTGGTCGGGGCTTCGTCGGTTTCGGCATAGGCTTCCATGGGCGGGCAGGCACACACCAGATTGCGATCCCCGTAGACGTTGTCGATGCGACCCACCGGAGGCCAGAACTTGACGCTCACCTGATTGGCGAGCGGGAAAACCGCTTCGGTGCGTTCGTAGGCGCGGGCCCAGTCCTCACAGAGGGATGCTGCCGTATGCGGCGCACGACGCAGCGGACTTTCTTCAATGGTGATGCGGGCTTGCTCCACCTGTTCGATTTCTCTGCGGATCTTGAGCATGGCTTCGCAAAAACGTTGCAGTTCGGAGAGGGGTTCGCTCTCGGTGGGTTCGACCATCAATGTGCCCGGGACCGGGAAGGACATGGTTGGCGCATGAAAACCGTAGTCGATCAGGCGTTTGGCCACATCTTCTACTTCGACTCCGGCATCTTTGAACGGACGCATGTCCAGAATCATCTCGTGGGCAATTCGGCCACCAGGGCCGGCGTACAGCACTCGATAAGCATTTTCCAGCCGGCGCTTGAGATAGTTGGCGTTTAGAATCGCGTACTGTGTGGCGGCCTTGAGACCACCGGCTCCCAGGAGTTTGATGTAACCGTACGAAATCAGAAGGATGCTCGCACTTCCCCACGGGGCCGCGCTGATCGGCTGGATCTCGCTGTCGCTTTTCTCACTCAGCGGAGTGGAAGGCAAAAACGGCTCCAGGTGCGCCGCCACGCAGATCGGGCCCATGCCGGGGCCCCCGCCGCCGTGGGGGATGCTGAAGGTCTTGTGCAGGTTCAAATGACAGACATCGGCGCCGATGCGACCCGGGCTGGTAAGGCCGACCTGCGCATTCATGTTGGCCCCGTCCATGTAGACCTGACCGCCACAGTCGTGAACAATACGACAGACCTCCAGGATGCCCTCTTCAAAGACACCATGAGTGGACGGATAGGTGACCATCAGGGCTGCCAGGTGGTCTTTGTGTTTCTCGGCCCGGGCCCGTAGATCTTCAAGATCAATGTTGCCGTTTGAGTCGCAGGCGACGACGACCACTCGCATTCCGGCCATTGCCGCGCTGGCGGGATTCGTACCGTGCGCCGAGGCCGGTATCAGAGCAACGTCCCGCCCTTCATCGCCCCGGGAACGATGATATGCCCGTATGACCATCAAGCCCGCGTATTCGCCCTGCGCGCCGGAGTTGGGCTGCAACGAGGTTGCCGCCAGACCGGTAATCTCCGCCAGATCTTGCTCCAGCTCGCGAAAGATACCGGCGTATCCGGAAAGCTGTTCAATAGGAGTAAACGGATGGGCCCTGGCAAACGCCGGCATGCTTACCGGCATCATGGTCACCGCCGGATTCAGTTTCATGGTGCACGAACCCAGCGGAATCATCGCCTGATTCAAGGCCAGGTCTCGCCCCTCAAGTTGCCGGATGTAGCGCATCATTTCCGTCTCAGAGCGATGGCGGTGAAAGACTTCGTGATTCAGAAAAACGGAGCTGCGGCGAAACTGTTCACCGAAACGCAAGGGCTCGCCTGAGGCAAGCGCCGGAGTCGTAGCGCCCTTTGCATTCGCAAAGATTTCAAGAATGGCTTCCAGATCGGTTTCGGTTGTCGTTTCATCCAGAGCAATACCGACATGAGAACCATCCGGAAAGTAGCGCAGGTTCACGCGCGCGTTTTGGGCCGCTTCGCGCACCGCGGAAACGAGAGCCGGTGTCATCTCGAGACAAAGAGTGTCGAAAAAATGTTCGTTCTTTTGGCTGAAACCCAGGGTCTGTAGCCCGGCTTCCAGCCGGCACGCGGCGCGGTGCACCCCACGTGCAATGCGGCGCAGTCCTTCGGGGCCGTGATACACGGCGTACATGCCGGCCATAATCGCCAGCAGGGCCTGGGCCGTGCAGATGTTTGACGTGGCCTTTTCCCGCCGTATGTGCTGCTCGCGGGTCTGCAGCGCGAGCCGGTAGGCAGGCGCGCCATGGCTATCCCTGGAGACGCCAATCAATCGTCCGGGCATGCTTCGCTTGAATTCGTCCCGCGTAGCGAAAAAAGCCGCGTGGGGCCCCCCGAAACCGGGCGGAACGCCGAAACGCTGGGAGTTCCCCAGAACAACATCAGCGCCGAACTCCCCGGGAGGAGTGAGCAAAGCCAGCGCAAGCAAATCGGTCGCGACTGCCAGACGGATGCCGCGTTCACGCAAGTTTGCCGCCCAGTCGCTATAATCGAAAAGGGCACCATAGGTGTTGGGATACTGAATCAAAGCTCCGAAACAACGATCATGACCCGACCAATGCGTCGCGTCACCGAACTCCAGTGTAATGCCCAGCGGTTCGGCCCTGCCCTGCAACACCGCGATCGTCTGGGGATGGCAATCATTGGAAACGAAGAACACGTCGGCGTTCGCCTTTTCCTGGGCGGGCGAACGCATGCGGTGTAGCATGCCCATCGCCTCGGCAGCAGCGGTCCCTTCGTCAAGCAGCGAAGCATTGGCGATGTCCATGGCGGTCAGGTCCATGACCATGGTCTGGAAGTTCAGCAGTGCTTCGAGGCGGCCCTGGCTGATCTCCGCCTGGTAGGGAGTGTATTGGGTGTACCAACCGGGATTCTCAAAAATTGTACGCTGAATGACGGGGGGCGTAAAGCAGTCCGAGTAGCCCTGACCGATGTAGTTTTTCCAGACCTGATTGCGCGAAGCAACCGATTGGATATGTTCAATGTACTCCTGCTCGCTCATCGCGGCCGAGATGTTGAGGTCTTTCTCGAGCCGAATCTTCGCGGGAACAGTTTGATCGACCAGTTCTTCCAGGCTCTTTGCACCAACTGTGTCGAGCATGTGCCGGAGTTCGTGGTCCCGGGGGCCAATATGACGATGAACAAAGGAATCGCGATCTTCCTGTAGCATTACAGCCTCCTGCAGAACAACTGCAGATTGAGATGGTGGTTGAAAGGGCGCCAATACAACGCGCGACGGGACGCCGGTGGCCACTTTCTGGCGCGCCTGCCCGCAAGAAAGGCAAAAAAAGTCGGTTGGCCGCGTTCAAAACAGGTCCACGGGATCAAAATCGACCTCCAGATGAACCCCTGTCTGCAGAGCCCGCCGCAAGTCTCCAATGACCGGAGCGAGAAGTCGACGCACGCTGCCCATGCGGGTTGTCTTTAAGAGGACGTGGTGACGGTACTGGTCATGCAGACGTTCGATGGGCGCCGGTGCCGGGCCCAGCAGCGTGGCCTGCCCGGCAGTGAGAACACGTGAGAGGGCGTTGAAAACACGATCAATGGAATCGATCACGCGGCCTTCGTCTTTGCCGCGCACCAGCACACGCAGGATCCGACAGAAGGGCGGGTAAAAAGCCTCCCGCCGGGCGGGCAATTCCGCCCGGTAAAACGCTTCGTAGTCCTGGGCGGCGGCCCGTTCGAGCACCGGGTTGTCTGGATTCAGACATTCAAAGAGCACGCGCCCGGCAAACTCACCGCGGCCGGATCGTCCGGCCACCTGCGTCAAAAGCGCAAAGGTGCGCTCGCCCGCCCGGAAGTCCGGCATGTAGAGACCGTGATCGGCCTGGAGCACCCCTACCAGCGTTACGCGCGGCGCATCCAGGCCCTTCGCAATCATCTGCGTGCCCAGAAGCAGGTCAATCTCGTGGGCCAGGAAACGCGAAATGCAGTCCTGAACCACGTCGCGCCTGGTGGCCACATCCGTATCGAGCCGTTCGATGCGCATTTCAGGATACAGACCCAGCAGGTACTCCTCCAGTTTTTGCGTGCCGCTTCCAAGCGGCCGGGCGCGGGCTCCGGAAGCGGTACGGCCGTCAAAGGGTCGCGCGTAGCCACAATAATGGCAGACCAGCCGCTGGTCCCGGTGCAGGTTCAGCGAAACGGAACACGACGGACAGGTCTCCGGAAGATGGTCCTCCTCACCAATCACGATTGGATAGTAGCCCCGCCGATTCAGGAGCAGGATCGACTGTTCGGCCCGTTTGTAGGTCGCTTCGAGAGCCGCAAGAAGGGGTCCCGAAATCGGCGCCTGACCGACGGGGGCCTGAATAATTTCGACCGGGGCCAGGCCCGCCCCCGTAGCACGCCTCTCGATCAGGTGGTAGTGATGACCGGCGAGCCCATTGCGTGCGCGGTAGGCGCTTTCCAGCCGTGGCGTGGCTGATCCGAATACGAGCGGGCAGGATTGCTTTTCGGCCCGGCGGTAAGCCACCTGACGCGCATCGTAGCGAGGGGCCGAGTTTTCTTTGTACGACCCATCGTGCTCTTCATCAAGAATGATGATACCGGGCGTAACCGGAGCAAAGACGGCCGAACGTGTGCCAACGGCGATGCGTCTCCGACCGGCAAGCAGGTCAACGTAGGCCCGTGCGCGCTCCGCTGCACGCAGACCGCTGTGCAAAAGCGCAAGCTCCTCTCCAAAAACCGACTGCAGGCGCTCGATCAGTTGCACGGTCAGAGTGATCTCCGGCACAAGCATCAACGCCCCCTGCCCGCCCCCCAGGGCCGCCCGCATGAGGTGAATGTAGATTTCAGTCTTTCCCGACCCCGTGACTCCATGCACCACATGAACCGGGACGGTCGCGCCCTGCGCCGCGGGCACGGCCGATATGGCGTCGAATATGGACTTTTGGATTTCATTCAGACGATGCCCGGTCCTGAACTCACGCGATGACGGAGCTTCCGCGCGCTCCAGAGCCGGATAGCGACGGGCCGGTGGAAACATCTTGAAGAGGCATTCGCCGGGGCCGGCCAGGTAATAGTCAGCCATCCAGAAAGCCAGGTCGATCTGATCGGCCGAAACGATGGGATAGGGTTCCAGAGGCGAGCCGAGTGGCAGGACTTCTTCGACATCGGCGTTGTCAGAGAGCGAACAAACGATGCCCTCCTCTTCCCGACCCCGAAATGGAACCCGCACACGAGAGCCCACCCGAACATCGGGGTCCGTAACCTGGTAACTGAACGTGCCGGCCACAGGCAGCCGCACGGCCACATCGGCGAAACGATCAAACATGACGTTCGTTGAGTTTTTGAAGCGCACCCTTGAGGGAACGCAGGGTGGCGGCCTTGACCTCCTTTTCGGCCGACCGCGCTTCCCGGGAGTCCTGGCCGGCCTGTTCCATTCGAACCCGACGTGATTCGAGCGCAAGCAGAGCGGCCGGGCTTCTGAGGACGAGCAAAGGCAAGGCCGCCTGGCCCGGCCCCAGCGGAAGTTCGATGGCCTCGCCACTCGTAGAAAGTTCCCGCGCCCGATCTTCTCCCAAAAGGAGGATTGCTGCGGCCCCGGTTGCCAGCACCAATCGAATCTTTTCTCTAATGATGGTGTCGTGCACGTGACTCAGGCAGTGCTTGCCGCGGGCATTCCACTCCTCGGGCAGACTCCGGTCCGCATTGAACAGGCAGGCCGGGTATTCCTGGAAGTGCACATCGGCCATCTGCAGTCCGGCGGCTTCGAGCATTCGCTCAAATAGCCCGTCTTCGGCGGCCGAACCAAAAACGAACTGCATCGAACGATCGCGTGGCGGCTGGCCACTCGCTTCCAGACGACCGGAATGATGCAGAACAAGCAGACTGCGACTCCCGCCACGAAAGAAGCGTCGCACCGGGACCATGCGGTCCGGACAGAGATTGCAGCGAAAGTTTGCCGGCAGCGTGTCGAGGCTGGCAACGCCGGGTGCTTCGCTATCGGCCGGGGAAGCTTCGTCCCCGGACCCGGCAGGCGGAGCACGATAAATAAGCTCTATTTTTTCGGGCGGGATCTCCAGGTCGTAGTTGCGAATCAGTGCGTCGGGTTCCAGCGCCAGGGCTTCGGCCAGGTCACGGACGAAGCCTGCGAGGTTGTTGGGATCGAGCGGTGGGCCGGCCGACATCAAATTTGCTCCGGATCAATGCCCAGGCTTTTGAGTTTGCGGTGCAGGTTCGTGCGCTCAATGCCCAAAAACCGCGCCGCCCGGCTGATATTGCGATCGTTCTGGCGTAATGCCTCTATGATGTAGCGCCGCTCGAACTCCTCCCGGGCGCCGCGCAAATCGCCGGTGACGGTCAGACCGGCATCTTTCTGTCCCCGGCGCGATCCCTTGAGAGTTTCGGCAACTTCGTCGCGCGTGATCTCGTCGTTGGGGCTCATGATTACGAGTCGCTCAATTACGTTCTTGAGTTCGCGCACGTTCCCGGGCCATTTGTGCTGCACCAACAGGTCGATGGCCGGGCGCGACAGGCTTTTTGCCGACACCTGGTTTTCGTGCGCCGCCTCAATCAAGAAATGGTCGATCAGGAGCGGAATGTCCGCACGCCGATCACGCAAGGGCGGCATGTTGATTGGGATGACGTTAAGGCGGTAATACAGGTCTTCCCTGAATCGGCCCTGCTCAATGGCTTCTTCGGGCGGAATATTTGTGGCCGCAATCACGCGAACATCTACTTCAATATCTTCCTTGCCGCCGACTCGAGTAAAACGCTGCTCCTGAAGGGCCCGTAGCACGCGCGCCTGGGTGGCCAGCGACATGTCGCAAATTTCATCGAGAAAAAGCGTGCCGCCATGGGCCTGCTGAAACTTACCTACCCGGGCATCGGTGGCGCCGGTGAAGGCCCCTTTTTCATGACCGAACAACTCGCTTTCGATCAACTCTTCCGGGATCGCCGCGCAGTTCACTTCCACAAAGGGTTCAGTGCGGCGGCGCGAATTCTGAAAGATCGCCCGGGCCACCAGTTCTTTGCCCGTCCCATTCTCGCCGTAGATGAACACACGCGCATTCGTGCGGGCCGCCTGAGAGATAGCGCGCTTTACAGTGAGAATATCTTCGGACGTGCCGATGATTTCGTCGAACTCCAGAGGAGCGGCAGTGCTGTGACCATTCCTTTTGGTCCGATCAATTTCCAGAAGCTGCGCAATTCTTTCTAGAACAACGTCCAGAGAGAGTGGCTTCTCCAAAAAGTCGACTGCTCCCTTCTTTGTGGCCTGCACGGCCTGTTCGATCGTGCCGTGTCCCGAGATCATAACAACCGGTAAGGCGGGATAGACCGTCTTGATTCGGTCCAGCAGCTCGAGTCCGTCCTCCTTGCCCAACCATACATCAAGCAGGACCAGGTCGGGGCGCGCTTGCTGCAGAGCCTTCAGCATGGCGCGCCCCGTCGCGAAATCCTCAACTTCGAAATCCTCGTCTTCAAGCACGTCGCGAAGCGTTGTGCGAATGCTCCGGTCGTCATCGACTACGTAAATCTTCACCGACGCGCCTCCGGAACCATGAAGAGCACCGTGAACTCGGCGCCACCCAGGGCCGACCGCCCCACCTGTATGTGGGCATCGTGCTCCAGAACGGCCCGCTCCACCAGAGCAAGACCCAGTCCGGACCCGCCAGGCCCTTTGGTTGTAAAATAGGGCTCAAAGATGCGTTCGCGCAAGTCTTCACTCACTCCGGGGCCGGTGTCCTCTACGGTCAGGGCCACAAATCGACGCCCCCGGGCGGTTCGAATGGCGGTCGAAATGACGATGCGTTCGGGCTTACGCCGTCGAGCCTCGGCCTGCCCCAGGATTGCCTCGACCGCATTCTTTACGAGATTGTTGATCAGGCCGATGACAATTGTTTTGTCAATGTAGACATCGGGCAGATTGCCGGAAAGGCGCATTTCGATCTTGGGATGCCCCAGGCCCTGAAACACGTTGACCGCTTCCGGAACGATGCCATCAAGATCGTGCGGCGCCGGTCGGGCCCGTGGCAGCCGTGCAAAGTTGGCAAATTCTTCGACGTGGGTTTTGAGGACTTTGACCTGTTCCACGATGGTCGCGCTGGCCTTGCGCACGACCCGCGGCAGATCGCCACGCTCCGGGTGATCCAGGCGTCGCAACATACGATCGGCCGAAAGCTGTATCGGAGTGAGTGGGTTGCGAATTTCATGGGCGAGTCGTCGCGCGACCTCCCGCCAGGCGGCCAGCCGCTGGCTGTGCAGGAGACGATTTCGCAGGCTGCGCAGTTCGGCGGTCATCTGATTGAAGCTGTCGATCAGGATGCCCATCTCCCCCGAAGCCCGAATCTCCAGTCGGGTGTCCAGGTCGCCGTCCGCGACCGCCCGCGTGGCCGCTGCCAAGGATACGATCGGCATGGATATCTGCCGGGCAATGATCAAGCTCGCTACAAGTGCCCCACAAATCATCAGAATGTAGAGCAACGCGAGGCCGAGACGCAGAGTACCCACCACACGCCCACCGCCGCCCTCTTCTTTTAAAGCGAGGGCCGTCTGCTCTATCAGTTCGATGCGTCGCTCGAGGCCCTCGTGTAGCCGGTGACCAATGATCACGCTATTCTGACCTGCCAGGGAGAACCGAAAGAATACGTAGTCACTGCCATCGACGCGCTTGAAGACTCTGGCCGGTGGGTCAGAGCTGCCGACGAACTGCGGCATGGTGGAGGGAGAGAGCAGGCTCCGGCTTTCATAGAGCACCCGCTCACCTTCAAAAATGCCGGCATAGTCGCCGCCGCTCAGCAATCCACGGGCGTAAAGCGAGTCGATCATCAATCGCGGGGCGACGTCCAGAAATGGGTTCTCCAGGCCCCCACTCATACGTCTCAGAAAATCCCGGGACTCCGTTTCCTGATAATGAGAAACCACCTGGCGGGAAGCCTCCATCGCCTCGACCATGTCCAGACGAAACCAGCCCCGAACTACGGTTTCAACGTTGTCTGAAGAAATCAAAAAGATCGGTATGGATGGAATTACCGCGATCAACATGAATGCGATGCTCAGGCGGTAACGCAGGCTGGATCTGAGATTGCCGGTGATGCGAATTCGACGATTGCGGTAAAAGTAGTGGGCGACAAAGTTCAGCGTGCCCAACGGAATAAAAAATAGCAGATAGGAGAACAGGCGATCCACGGCGGTCGCCTCCGCGTCGAGCAGGAGTTGCTCGGCCAGAAATACGCTGACCACTACAATCAAAAGCAAAAAGAAGGTGTCCCGCAGGTAGACCTTCTTTTCTTCTATCTGCCACGGAGCCGCATTACTCATTCAAAATTGCCCGACAGCATGTCGCGCAAAGCGACCAGGGCCTCCTGCTCGTCCACACCGTCCGTCGTCAAAGTAACTTTTGTTCCCGCACTGAGCGCCAACATCAAAAGTCCCATAATGCTTTTGCCGTTGACAGTCGTACCACCGGCCGTGAGGCTCACGTCGCACTTAAAGCGCGCCGCCGCCCGCACAAATATGGACGCGGGCCGCGCGTGCAGGCCTTCTTCTTGCTGGATTACTAACTCCGTGCTCTTCATGACTCGCGACTGTTCTTGCGGTGAATCTCCCGATTGATGCGTCCACTCAACTCCCGCGCGGCATGAAAGCCCATCTGCTTGGACCGGTGGTTCATGGCGGCCGTCTCAATTAAGATCGGTACGTTTCGGCCCGGTCGCACCGGTAAAAGGATACGCGGGACCTTAACGCCCAGGATGTCCACATACTCGTCCTCAAGCCCCAGACGCTCGTATTCCTTATTTTCGTCCCAGTCTTCCAGGCGAATTACCAGATCAATGCGGCTGCGATTTCGGATCGCGCCTACTCCGAAAAGATCCTTTACGTTGATAATGCCCAGACCGCGTAGCTCCATGTGGTGTTGAATCACATCGCTGGTGATGCCAATTAGATCGGTTTCGTCAATGCAGCGAATGTGCACAATGTCGTCGGCGACCAGTCGATGACCGCGCTCGACCAACTCGAGAGCGGTCTCCGATTTTCCAATTCCGGAAGCACCCATCAAAAGAATCCCAACGCCAAACACATCGATCAGCACCCCATGAATGGAAGTGCTCGGCGCCAGGGCCTCATTCATGATGTGCGTGAAGTAGACGATTAGCTGATGCGTCGAAAGGCGCGTCGTCAGCACCGGCGTCGAGGTTTCCTCGGCCATCTCCAGGAATCGCTCCGGTGGTGTGTTGTTGTGCGTAAACAGAAGGCCGGGGAATCGGTACTTAAAGAACTCCGCAATGATGCGCTGCTGGTCTTCCTGTCCGCACTCGACGAGATAAGCGTATTCCCCCTTCCCGAAAACCTGGATGCGGTCTGCCGCGAAGTTGCGGTAAAAACCGGCCAGTGCAAGCCCCGGCCGGTTTACGTCGATCGAAACGAGGTGACGGTTAAGGCCCCCCTGCCCGGCCCTGAGCACAAGTTCCAGTTCCGGATTCTGCGAAACGAGATCGCCTACCTCGATATAGCTCATGAATAGGACTCATGGGTTCCGCGGACGGTGCCGCTTGGAAAGATGCTTTTCCTTGTGCCGCCGAATCTGCTTTTCGAGCTTCTCCTCGGCCAGGTCGATCGCCGCGTACAGATCATGATCACGCTCGGAGGCAATGAATTGATGTCCATCGGCGTCGATCGCGAGTTCGACGAATTGGTCAAGCTTCTCCACTTTGAAGCGGACCACGGCAGACATGAGACTGGAAAAGTGATCCGCCAGTTTCTGGATTTTCTTATTCGTATAATCTTCAATCGCATCCGATTGTTCAACGTTGTGCCAGTGATAGGAAATATCCATTTGGCCTCCTGTTCGTCTTTGACCTGCCCTCACCCGTACCCGGAAAGCGCAGGCCGTGTCAATTGTTTCGAGCGCCTAACCGGACCCGATTCGGCTCAGCTTACGACGGCGGTCTCCGGGTAGAATCTTGAGCACTTTGCGGTACTTGGCAACCGTACGACGGGCAATCTCCACGCCTTCGTCCTTGAGTCGCTCCACAATATCCTGATCGGAGAGCGGCTGTTCCGGGTCCTCGGCATCCACCAGGTTCCGAATGCGGTCCTGAATGCTACGAGCAGAGCGGCTGCCCGTTGTGCTACGTAGTGAAGAAGAGAAGAAATACTTGAGCTCCAGCACCCCCCAGCGCGTCTGCACGTACTTGTTTGTGGTAATCCGGGAGATGGTAGACTCATGCAGGTCGACCTTTTCGGCCACCGCCCGCAGGGTCAGTGGCTTGAGCGCAGAAGGACCCGTAAGGAAAAAATCGCGCTGAAATTCAACGATAGAGTCCATAACTCTGATCAGCGTCAAACGGCGTTGCCGGACACTCTTGATCAGCCATTGTGCCGAATTGAGTTTGTTCTGGAGGTACTCCTTGTCTTCTTCCTTCTTAAAGGTGCTGCGTAAGAGCCGGCGGTAGTCGTCATTTATGCGAACGGCCGGCATCCAATCGTCGTTGATCAAGATCTGTAGATCGCCGTTTTGTTCTTCGACGATCACGTCCGGCACGATGTAGTCTGGAGCGCGGGCGGCGTACAAGGTGCCCGGGTAGGGCTCAAGAGTCCTTACGAACTGCAAAGCCTGCTGAATTTCATCTGTGCTATAGCCCGACTCGCGTTCAATCTTCTTAAAGTCCAGCTTCTCCAGGTCTTCGAAGTGATTGGCAAGGAGGGTATGAACGGTGGCGTCATCGGGCCTCAAGAGGCGCGCCTGAACCAAAAGCGAGTCCGCAATATTGCGCGCGCCGCAGCCAACCGGATCGAGTTCATGGATCAGGGCCAGCACCCGACGGGCCCGCTCGATCTCGACGTCGCTTCCGGCAACAACGTCCTCCAGGGGGTCGCTCAAAAAGCCCCGCTCGTCGATCGCCGAAACGATCACTTCCGCAATCCGTATGTCTTCTGCGTCCAAATCGGAGAGGCGCAATTGCCACAACAGGTGTTCGCTCAAAGATTCTTCGGCCCGAACGGCGTTTTCCAGGAACTGCTGTTTGTTTTCGGTGCTTTCGACGGCACGGTCCCGATCGTAAGTTGTTTGATCGTAAGCCTCTCCGGGCCAGTTGTCTTCCGCTGCGGCAAGTTCCTCGGTTTTTTCCTGTTCCAGGGAAGCGGCCGCCGGGTTCGCGGGTTCTACGGCCGGGATTTCGGTGGACTCGCCGCTCTCCTCTAGAAGAGGATTTTCGAGCAGTTCTTTTTGGATGCGCTCGGAAAGCTCCAGGTTCGACAGCGGCAAAAGCTCAATCGACTGCCGCAGGTCCTGGGTAATGACCAACCGCTGGGTTTGCTTCTGGACGAGATTTTGACTGAGTGCCATAGAAACCTGCTACCAGAGAAAGCAATCGGACCCGGATTGCCACCCCTTTGCGATCCGCGGGCCTGAATATTGCATGCCATTTGACCGTCAGCCGCGCAGGGGGCTCTCCAGACAACGATTCTTCGAAGCCGGACGGCTGGGACCCGAACGATGGCGTGCGATCTCTTTGCCCGCCGCCTCCCGGTCCGCATGGGGTTCAAAAGGTTGCGATTTGGAAATCGGGCTCCCAGATGCGGCGGGGCCAGAGGCGCGCCCGGCCCCAAACCCTACAATCGGAAGTCTTCGCCCAGATAGACGCGACGGATCTCCGGATCGCGAATTAGTTCGTTGGGCTTGCCAGAACGCAGGATGGTGCCCCCGTACATGATATAAGAACGGTCGGTGATCTTCAGCGTCTCGCGCACGTTGTGGTCCGTAATCAGAATGCCAAGCCCGCGGTCACGCAGCTGCGAGATGAGTTCCTGAATGTCCTTCACGGCAATGGGGTCAACGCCAGCAAACGGTTCATCGAGCAGAATGAAATCCGGCTCCGTGACCAATGCGCGGGCGATCTCGCAGCGACGGCGTTCGCCTCCCGAAAGAGTGTAGCCGTTCTGATTCACCACGTGATTCAGATGAAGCTCATCAATCAGGGCATCCCGCCGCTTGCGAATTTCGCCTCGGTCTTTGAAATGCATCTCAAGCACCGCTTCCAGGTTCTCGGCGACTGTGAGCTTGCGAAAGACCGAGGCTTCCTGGGCCAGATAGCTAACCCCCAGACGCGCCCTTTGATACATGGGCAGGTCCGTGACTTCCCGATCGCCAAGAAACACGCGCCCTTCATCGGCTCGAACAAGGCCCACGGCCATATAGAAGCTGGTCGTCTTGCCGGCGCCATTGGGGCCCAGCAATCCGACAATCTCACGCTGCTGAATTTCAAAGGAAACTCCGGAGACCACCCGGCGGCGGTTGTAGACCTTCACCAGGTTCTCCATGCGAAAGGTGCGCACGGGAATCGCCGGATCTATCGGCGCGGGCGCTTTCTTGCTGCGGGTACGAGCCATCAGGCGCCCGCGTCCTCCGCTCCCCGGCCGGGCACCGGCCCGAAATAAAAACCGACCGTACCGCGAATGTTACGATGAAGCAGGATGCGATTCTCATCCGGATAAAAGAAGATCTTTTCACATTGAATGCGATTGCGACCGTCAAACAGCGCCGCATTGCCCTGCATCAAGACGATTCCGGCTTCTTCGTCGTAGCGTGCCGTCTCAGCGCTCGCCTCGTAGGCTTCGCGCACAATACGAACGTTGCCCCGGGCCAGAGTTTCCCGGGAATCAAAATCACGCTCAATCACGGAACCGTACAGCGTCGCCTGGGGGGGCGCAGCGGCGATTTCAGCATCCTGAGCGTAAAACTCAATAAATGGTACGGGCAGGCCTTCGAGGCGCATGCGTGCTCGGTTTCGATCGTACAGCATCTGGTTCGATACGACGCGTACTCTCTCGCCGCTGTCACGCATGTCAACACCTCCCGCCGTTCGGATGGTGCCGAAATCCTGACCAATCGCATCCAGGTACGCCGCCGTCAGACGAAAGCCACCGCGGGTCAACAGAACCTCTCCCTGCACGCGGGTACGCACCTCGGCCCCGGCAGGAAAACGATATACTACCTGATCGGCGCTGAGCACACTCTTGCCGTCGCCCGGTTCGCCAGGCTCCCGTTCCGTCGGTTGTCCGGGGCGCCGGGCAAACTGCTCCAGAGATGGTGGGTCTTCCGAAACATTCGCCCGGGATTCGCCGGATGTCGGCGCGGTTCTGGATATGTGGACGACCCGACCATCAAGCCGAATCGTTCGATTGTTGACCTCGTAGACCAGGCGCTGACCAATCATGAACTGTTCCAGGCCCAGGATAACTGGATTGGCCTCCAGAACAATCGTATCGTTCTCGTCGGTATACTCACCGCGATCACCGATCAAACTCCAGGTATCCTGACGAATCCTGACATCCCCATCCAGGATGGATTTCTTTTCGGCCAGGTCCCGGGTCATGCGGGTCGTGGAAACCAGGGCCGGTGCGCGGTTGCCTTCACCGGGCACAACCATGTACGGATCTCCGACCAGGTGAACAATCTGTTCGTCCCGATTGTATGTGGCGTTGGCGCCGTAAATGCGCGTGCCGCTTTCCAGGTCGTGGACCTGCACGGACCCGACGAGGGTTCCAAACCGGCCGTCTTCGATCGCCATACGACTGGCCCGAATGTCGACGCCGCCGTGACGAATGCGCGCGTTGCCGCGAATGGTTACGCGGGTCACCTGGAGTCCATCGCGCAAAACGTTTTCACGGATGAGCTCAAATCCAGAAAACGTTGTTGTGACCGGCCGTCCCCGACGATCCGGTGCATTGTTTACGATCGCCGGGCCTGGCTGTTGTTCGGAACCTTCTTCCACGACGGTACTTTCGGCCGCCTCGGAGGCCGGTTCCGGGACGACGGTCGGCTGCTGCTCACTTACGGGACGAATGGGAGCCGGCGTCGGCGTGGTTACACAATACCCGGAAACGACAAGCGGTAATGCTAGCGCAAACAAGCGCACCCTATTCAAATACATTGATCGACTCCTCGACGCTCGCACCCCCGGATGTGCTTTGGATGACCGGGCCGCGGCAGATCTGTCGATTCTCCTGCATGTAAATCACGGCGCCACGCGCACAGCGTGAGTACAATCCGCGATCCCGAATGACGACCGGCTGGTCTGTGGTCAGAATCTCATGCTCCATATCGTAAGTCATTTCCGAGCCTTCGACCCGCCGCCCTTCCCGATCTTCGAAGAACACGTCGCCCGAAACGAGCAATTGCTGTTCTTCATTGTTCATTTCGCCACGCTCACCGCGAACTGTGCTCTGCAACTGTCCACTGTCATCAAACTCGCGAAAAACAAAGCCGTAGGTTACGACCCGGGCCGGTGTCGACCCGGCCTGCTGATAAAGGAAAGCCTCCTCGGCCCGGAGTTCCCATTGTGCAATGCCTAACGCTTTGTAGGAAGTTCGTTCGAAGTTTCGAATGCGAAAGCTCGCGTCGGACTCCCGCACGTCTTCGTTCACGACCGTATAGCTTTCGCCGCAAAGCAGGCAAAGTCCGGCAGCGAGCACTCCGATCAGTCGGATTCGCCCGATCATAGGCCCCGGCCTAACGCGCCACCGGAGTCGCCGGTAACACCTCGGCTTTTACGAAGCGGTCCAGACGATGGAGCCGGCGCAAAAGTTCCGGGGCCTGGTCGAGATAGTACTGATTGCTGGAGTCGGACCAGGCGGAAGGCGGGTCCGGGTGCACTTCCATAAAAAGACCTTCAATGCCGGCCGCGACAGCTGCCCGCGTCAAAACGGGCACGAAGTGCCGATTGCCGCCGCTCTCTTTGCCGCCGCCAGGCAGTTGCGTGCTGTGGGTTCCATCCATGACGACCGGAATATCCAGGCCGTGCAGAATCTCATTGGCCCGGGGATCGTAGACGAGGTTGTTGTAGCCAAAGGTCACACCACGCTCGGTAATCAGATAGCGGTTTGAACCCGCCGCTTTGATTTTCTCGACGATGGTTCCACAGTCGGCCGGCGCCAGGAACTGACCCTTTTTTACGTTTACCCAACACTGCGTTTCCGCGCAGGCCTGCACAAGATCGGTCTGGCGGGATAGAAAGGCCGGAATTTGTAGAATATCGACAACCGAAGCCACCGCCGGGACCTGAGCCGTCTCGTGCACATCGGTAAGCAATGGCACGTCAAATTCGGTCTTGATGTACTCCAGATCTCGAAGGCCCTCTTCGAGTCCCGGTCCCCGCCGGCTATCAAACGAAGAACGATTCGCCTTATCAAAGCTGCTCTTGAATACGTAGGTGATGCCGAGTTCGTCGCAGACTTCGCGCATGGTTTCGCATACCCGTGCGAGTAAATCGCGACTTTCGATCACACAGGGCCCCGCGATCAAAAAGAACGGATGCTCGCCGCCGATCTTGCTATCTCCCAAAAATGGCCTTTCACTTATCATGCTCATCCTCGAATCAACCCGCTTCTGAAAGCATATCACGGTCCCGGTCGGCGGCAACCTGTTTTCATCGGTCAGCTCGAAAGGTCAGGCCGATTGCTGGCGAACGAGTTTGGCGGCCGCCTGGATGAATCCGGCAAACAACGGATGGGCATCCACGGGCTTGGACTGAAACTCCGGGTGGAACTGACATCCCAAGAACCAGGGGTGGCCCTTGAGCTCCGATATCTCCACCAGCTGGCCATCGGGGCTCAGGCCGCTGAAGACCATGCCCTCTTTTTCGAACTGCTCTTTGAAGCGCAGAGTAAACTCGAAACGATGGCGATGCCGCTCCCGGATGCGCCGTTTCTTGTATTCCTTGTGAGCGAGCGTGTTCTCTTTAATCACGCAGGGGTAACCGCCGAGGCGCATGGTGCCACCCATCTGCTTTAAGCCCTGTTGCTCTTCGAGCAGGGACACGACCGGATTCTCGGTGGACGGATCAAATTCGGTTGAATTCGCACTTTCCAGGCCCAGCACGTTGCGGGCGAATTCAATGATGGCGCACTGCATTCCCAGGCAGATCCCGAAAAAAGGGATCTTGTGTGTGCGCGCAAAATGTATGGAACGGAGCTTGCCCTCGATGCCGCGGCTGCCGAATCCGCCGGGCACCAGAATGCCCTGTACGTCCCGGAAGTGCCGGGCAACCGCTTCATCGGAAAGCTCTTCCAGGCTCTCCGGATCAATACGTAAAAAGTCGACACGCACCTGATTGGCAATGCCGCCGTGCAGTAAGGCTTCGTAAACCGAACGATACGCATCCTGAAGGGCAATGTATTTGCCACAGACCGCAATGCGCACGGTCTTTTTGGGATTGTTGATGGTCTTGAGTATGCTGCTCCAACGGCGAAAGTCCAGTTTGCCCGCTGCCAGACCAAAGTGTTTCAACACAACCTCATCCAGGGCTTCGGACCGGTACATCTCCGGAATCTCGTAAATACCGCTTTGGATGTCCCGGGCGGAAATGATATTTGTTTCGGGCACGTTGCAGAACAACGAAAGCTTCTCTTTCATGTCTTTGGAAAGCGGCCGACTGACGCGGCAGACCAGGACATCGGGCTGAATGCCAAAAGTCAGCAGTTCCTTTACGCTATGTTGGGTGGGTTTGGTCTTCGCTTCGCCGGCAACCGAAATCGTGGGCACGAGAGTCAGGTGAATAAAACAGACCCCGGAAGGTCCGTGTTCGCGGCGCATCTGACGTATGGCCTCCAGGAAAGGCACGCCTTCAATATCACCCACGGTGCCGCCGATCTCGACGCAGACAAAATCAAGTTCCTCGTCCCGGGTCAGGACCGAAATCCGGTTCTTGATCTCGTTGGTGATATGCGGAATCACCTGGACGGTGCGGCCCAGGTAATCGCCGCGCCGCTCGCGCTGGATGACCGAGTAATAAATCTGGCCCGTCGAAACGGAATTCTGGCGCGTCAGAGTCGTGTTGGTTGTGAAGCGCTCGTAGTACCCCAGGTCCAGGTCGGTCTCTGCTCCGTCGTCGGTCACATAGACTTCGCCGTGTTGAAAGGGACTCATTGTACCCGGATCCACGTTGATGTAGGGATCCATCTTCTGCAGAGCGACCCGGTAACCCCGATTCTCGAGCAGGCAACCGAGGGCCGCGACCGTGACCCCCTTTCCCAGAGAGGAGCAAACCCCTCCAGTGATGAATATATATCGTGTCTTCACAGGCGGCCGTCCGGGGACAGGGTGCGGGGGGCCGTTCTGGAATGAAGCGCTTTTTTGGCCGGGAGGCCTTTCAGGGGCCATGCATTCTTCGCACGAGATCGGTCGTTGAGTAGCCGGAAATAAATGGAAGAATCACGACCCTACCGCCAAGGGCCTGAACCGTGGCGGCCTCCGGAAGATCTTCGGGGCGATAATCCCCGCCCTTGCAGTGCACCGCCGGTTGGATGGCTTCGATGGTTTGCACCGGCGTGTCTTCGTCAAAATACGTCACGTAGTCGACCGCAGAAAGGGCCGCAAGAACCAGCGCGCGATCCTCGACGGCGTTGAGCGGCCGACCGGGCCCCTTGAGTGCCCGGACTGACCGGTCTGAATTCAGCGCCACAACCAGACAATCTCCCAGGGCGCGGGCCCGGGCCAGGTAGGTCACGTGCCCCGGATGCAAAAGGTCGAAGCAACCGTTGGTCAGCACGATGCTTCTGCCAGGTTTCGCGTGCAATTGCTCCGCCAACCGCACACGATCCGGGAAGATCTTGCGAGTCAGGGCTTTGAGAGCCTCATCATCGGGCGCTGCTGTACTCAGGGCAGGACCGCCAGAAGATCGTCGGGGCTGACCGTAGCGGCGCCGACATGGGCCACAACCAGTCCGGCCGCGCGGTTACTCAAAAACACCGCCTCTTCCAGGCTCGCGCCGGCGGCGACCGCCAGAGTAAAAACAGAGATGACCGTGTCCCCCGCCCCGGTTACGTCAAAGACCTCGCGCGCCATGGTCGGGAAGTGCTCGCAGTCGGGCCGGTCAGATCGGAAGAGCGTCATCCCCTTTTCGCCACGCGTGATGAGAAGCTGGCGTGCCTTCAGCCGCTCAAGAATTTCCGCTCCTCCGCGGGCGACCTCATCATCCGAATCCAGACGGCGACCAAGATAACGCCCGGCTTCATGATGATTCGGTGTGAGCACTCCGACCCCGCGATAGTGCTCGAAATGCGTCACCTGAGGATCCACAGCCAGAAAGAAATTGTGCTCCCGGGCCAGGGCTACACACTCCTCAATGAGTTCACGAACGACCACCCCTTTATCGTAGTCCGAGATGATCACTGCGGAAAGGTGCTTTGCCTCCCTTCGGAGCGGTTCGAGGAGCGCCGTTCGGTCATCGGGGTC
Organism: Spirochaetales bacterium; assembly: GCA_024233935.1. Taxonomy (GTDB): domain Bacteria; phylum Spirochaetota; class Leptospiria; order Leptospirales; family Leptonemataceae; genus JACKOY01. Next base: position 19,884 of record JACKOY010000003.1, read on the forward strand.
CAGCGGGCGCAGATCTTCCCGGTCAAGACGGCAGACCTGCTGGCGCGCCGCAATGATACGCGTTTTGCGTGTGGTGGGCCGCCCTTCCAGGCGCGCCAGGCCGGTTGTGTCACAGCCCATTTTCGCCATCATTTCGCGTAGCCTCTGGCCGGCCTCGTCGCTGCCGACCGTGCCGGCTACACTGACCTGGGCTCCCAGGGCGCGCAGATTTCGGACAACGTTTCCGGCGCCCCCTGGCACGTGGTTCGCGCTGCGTTCCACGACCACCGGAACCGGAGCCTCCGGAGAAATGCGTTCCACAGTTCCGTGAACGTACTCGTCCAGCATGAAATCGCCGACAACGAGCACGCGACGATCCGCAAACCGTGATATCGCTGCTTTGAGATTATTGCTCACGAGGGACGCTATCGCGCGCCGGTTTTATTTGCGCACCACAAATACAACGGCGCAATAGTGCAGTGACTGCCGACCGACGGGGCTTGCCAGTAGCCGCTCGGCGTCCGAAGCATCCAGGACAAGATCGCTCCGGCCGTTGCCCAGAACACCGGCGGCATAGGCATACAGGGGTTGCATGCCGACCCGAGGATCTTTCAGGGCTTTTTCCTCGTCCGTGTAATAGATGGCCGGGCCACGGCGAATCGTACAGGCACGCGTGATCACTTCCGGGCCGTAGATCAGGCGACCCTGATCCGTGTAAATGCGGGGTTCCAGGGAAGGCACGAAGTCCGGTTGCTCCCGCACGTCGAGTACGAGCCCGCTGAGCTCGTCGACGACATCCAGGGGGCCAACCTCAGGCACCGGCTGGCTATTGTAATGCGAACCGGCCAGCACCGAATACAGTCCCTCTTCTTCGCGAAAGGGAAGCGCCAGTTCGATCGAAACGTAGCCTTCCCCGGTGTGCCGCGACTTGACCCGAAAGAGGCGGCTCAGGTTGCCCAGTCGCTCCCGCAACGAACGATCCTGCTGCATGCGTTCGAGCACCGTAAAACGGCCGTCCAGACGCAGACCAGTGATGGCCCGCGTCAGACGGATGCTGGCCAGTTCCAGCGCTTCCGATCGGGCCCGGGCCCGGGCGCCGGAAAGGGAAGTCTCGGTCCCGGGGGTCGCAAAGTCCGGGTGGCTGGAATCAAAAACAATGCGCGGCAAACGCACCCGGGCGGAGGCATAGACAAAACCACCCGTCCAATCCACGGATGTGTTCTCGTCGATTTCCAGAACGAGACTGTCGTGGGGTGTGAACTGCGGAATCGCCGCCCGCGAGAATGCGGGCACGGCCGAAACCGCAAAGACGAAACAAACCAGAAGACCGGTGCGGGCCATGTATTCAATATCGGCAGACGGGCGCCTCAGGGCCTGTCAAAGAAGGCACGCACCTCATGAAGGTCCGTGGTGCGCCGGGCCGGCGGCAGTACGGAGACGAGATCGGCGCCATAGCGCTTCGTGCGGAGCCGCGGGTCCAGAATTGCCACAACGCCCCGATCCTCTACGGAGCGGATCAGCCGGCCAAAGCCTTGCTTGAGCTGGAGCGCAGCGTGCGGTAATTGAATTTCCATGAAGGGCTCTCCGCCACCCTCCCGCAGGCGATCGATGCGAGCCGAGAGCAGCGGATCATCGGGCACACGGAACGGCAGGCGAACGAGGATCACCATCCGCAACTGGTCGCCTGGTATGTCGATGCCCTGCCAGAAAGTGGCCAGGCCCAAGAGCACGGCGTCCGTTGTTTCACGAAATAGGCTGATCGCGCGATGTGGACCCGATTCGATTTGAGAGATCAAGGGCAAAGGGAACGGATCAAAATCGGCGCCGCTTTCAAAGGCCGAAGCCGAACCCCGGCGAAGCTCGCGTTCCACGGCCTCCAGAGAACGCCGGGAAGTAAAAAGAACAAAGGCGCCCCCGTTGCTGGCAAGAGTCAGCTCCCGCACCTGGCGGGCCACTCCCCGGTGAAACTCCGCTTCGGCCCGCGCCGGGTCCGCAAGGGGCGGCCGGGGGGCATAAAGCAGGGCGTTTTCCTCATAGCGAAAGGGGGAACTGAGCTGTACGTTATCCGCCTCCGGCTCCCCGCCGGCCGAATCACCGCTACGAAGGCCGAGTTCGCGGGCGAAATAGGCGAAGGGATTTCGGCCGGGAGTGGCCAGGGTGGCGCTCGTAAAAACGACCGGACGGATTTCAGCCAGCAAGTTGTCCCGCACCAAAGGCCCCGGATCGACCGGCGCGCAGTGAAGCACACGATCGTCCCCGCGCATGGGCCGTTCAATCCACAGCACTTCGTCCTTTCGCGGCGGTTGCAAAAGACGCGCGAGCAGTTGTTTGTGGGCGGACAGGCGCGCGTGCAGGGCAGCCGTTTCCATCTGTTCGACGCTGGCGGGAATTTCCTCCTCCGCAGTCGACAGCAGTTCCAGCTGGGCCCGGATCTCGTCGAGTTTGCGGCCCACGGCCAGCAAAGCGCGATCAAGAGCCAGCAACAGGTCCGGCATGACAGGCAGCTGGGTTTGCTCAGAGATTCGCAGACTCCGTCCCACTTCCAGTGGGAAGGCCTCTCCGAGCTCGGACTGTAAGGCCAGAGCCAGACGATTCAAATCACGGCCCGAAGCCCCGGCCCTGCCCGCCAGTTCACCAAGTTCCCGAATCGTGCAGCGTTCCGAAAAAGCCGTGTGAAATATCTCGGGAAAGCGATGGGCTTCATCCACGACCAGCGCATGGAACTCGGGCAGGAGCCGCCCGCCGGCGGCAAAGTGGGCCGCCAGAAGGCTGTGGTTTACGATCAAGACCCGGGCCTTCTTCCAGAACTCCCGGGCCACAAAGTAATAGGAGATACGGTAGTTGGGGCAACGAGACGCCAGGCAATCATCGGGGTCGCGCTGAATCTTTGACCAGAACTCTCCGGGCACCGAGCCAGGAAAATCCTGACGGGTTCCGATCTCGGTCTTCTGTTCCCAGTCCAGAAAGGCGCTGAGCCGGTCCATCATGCCTGGATCCACTTCGCCTTCTTGTAAGACGTTTGCCAGGCGGCGCTTACAGACAAAGTTGCCGGCGCCCAGACAGACCTCCGCGTGAATCGGTCGCCCCAGCAATCTCTCCACAGTGGGCATGTCTTTTTCGAGGATTTGCTGTTGGAGAGCGCGGGTCTCGGTCGAAACAACAACGCGCAGGTCATTCTTTTCTGCAAAGTCGACGAGGGGAACCAGGTACGCCAGGGTCTTGCCGACGCCGGTTCCGGCCTCAACGATCAGATGCCTGGATTCGCCCAGGGCCCGCGCTACGGCATGCGCCATGGCCTCCTGCTCGGGCCGATGGATATAGTTCGGCCAGAAGGTTTTGAATAGCCCGGAGTCTGAATCGAATGCGCCGAGCGGATCAGAAACTTGCGCGCGGCCCGGCTCGTCTGCGTCGGCAACCAGCATCTACCAGAAGCAGGATAAGACCGAGTGCCATTACAAGCAGAAAAAGCACGAGTGCCCCTATCATCGCATGTAGAAGAAGAAGACCGGCCCAGAAGGAGTATGTCCAGGGCCGGCCGCCTTTCGTATCTACGGCCAGATAAAGGGCTGGCAACCAGGCCAGAGCGAGCACAACGCCTAACTCAAAAGTATTCGGCATTCCCAGGGAAAAAACACCCGCCGCCAGATAAAGCGCCTGCGCAAACATCAATAGACAGAGCAACAGCAATTGTCTGGCCGGTGTGAACTCCGGACCGGAGAAAACGATTCCAGCGCAGCACTGCACGACCAATACGAAATGGAGTTCAAAAGGCCCAACCCATCCAGCAAGCCAGAGCGCCAGCACGACCAGGGGCCAGAAAGCGAGACCGCGATAATAGCCACGCCCCGACTTCCCTGAGATCGGCTTCGAACCCGAGGCCTCTTGCACAACGTACAGTAGCACGGGTCCGAAGAGCTGCAGGAGCAGCACCCCTTCGAGCAACGGAGATTGAAACCCGAATTGGCTGCAATAGCGAAACAGCGTCACCAGCCACAGAAAGGCTCCGCCGGCCCCCAAGAGGGCCGCCTCGTGTTCAAAGCCGCGCCACCAATGCAGGCAGGCGCCGATCAGAAGCAGGACTGCGGCCGTGAGAAAGGTCGGGGCCTGCAAGAGCTCAGCGAGCACGCGCCCTCCCCCGGACCAACACGAACAGTAGAACTGCAAGAGTCAGGACAAAACCAGAACTCCAGATCACCGGCGTCCAGTTCGCATTCGCGGAATGGAACAGGCTCAAAACACCGGCCGGGTTCCCTGTACTGTCCGCCGGCAAGAGCGGAATCAGAGTCGCCAGCTGTGGTAGAAAGAAAACCAGCCACCATCCTATCACGCATGCGGCCAGCGCCCCTTGAGAAAATCGCAGCCCGGCCGGTGCCGTCGGATGTGTGAAAAAAGCGGCGGCAACAAGAACCAGCAGCGGAAGGGCCAGTTCTGTGCGGTAAAGGAGAGCAGCGGCGAGCACGACCACCATGCTGGCCAACCAACGCGATAGGGCCGCACCCTGCGGTTGAAAAGGCGCCGCGATCGCACCGGCGACCGAGATCAGTAAAGCGTAGCCGCCAAGAAGTTCAGCCAGCCCCACGACTCAAACCATGGGACGGTTCGTCGAGCGAGACCAAAAGTTCGCGGGCCTGGGGAAAATCCGGCTCGGTCCGCAGAGCCAGGCGCAGAAAGCGACGGCTGCGCTCCGGGCGGTTCCACCGACGGTACACCAGAGCCAGATTGTACAGAGCAAAGTGACGTTTGCTGCACTCACGGGCCCGGACCGCGCGCAAAAGCCACTTCACGGCGGCCCGCGAGTGCCCTTCTTTTAGAAGCAGGGCGCCGCAATCGTTGAAGAGGTCTCCGTTCTCGGGGTTCATACGAATCGCCCGTCGAAAAAATCGGAAAGCCCGTCGCGGTTCCGAGAGTACGGAACCGTACAACCATCCGAGCGTGGCGTAGGTAGAAACTGTGGCTTCGATCTCGGCCGCCCGCAACAGGTGGTACTCGGCCGCGTCGTAGTTGCCGACCACCGCCTCGCAAATGCCTTCTCGATACGCGCCGCGCGCGTCTGGACTCATAGACCCTCCGAAGCTCGCCCCGCAAAAAGGGCGACGAATTAAACTTCGGAAGGTTTTGCCAGGGACGGGAAAACTTTTCCCGAAAACGCGGGGTGCGTCAGGAGGTCTGCGGCGATGGCCGAAGGCGTAAGACCATAGTCGGCCATGATCTCTTCGCGGCTACCGTGGGGAATGGCTTCTTCCGGAAAGGCATAGGTCTTGATGTGGCGCCCACGGATGTCCAACGGCAGGTTTGCAACGATGTAAGCGGCCGCACTCGAATAGATATACGAGTCCTCCACTACAATGAAATGCGCGCACGCACCCAAAAGTTCGATCAGGCTTTCGACATCAAGCGGTCGAATCCAGCGCAGACCGACCACCGTGCTCAAAATTCCGTGCTTATTGCGCAACTCTCGCTCCAGCTCCAGGCCCGCCTCCCAGGTAATTCCGGGGCAGACGATGGCCAGGTCACGTCCGGACCCGGAAACCTCCGGCGCTATTTTGCTCACGTCCGGGAGCTGGTCCAGGGTGCTCCGGTCGCAGGCCGCCTTCGGAAAGCGCACCGCAATCGGACCTTCGTCAAAGCCTTCCATAAAGAGCAGCATGGCCTTGAGCTCGCCCCCGGTCGCGGGCGCATAGAGACGCACATTCGGGACGGCCAGAAGCACACCCATATCATACAGGCCCTGGTGTGTCTCCCCGTCGGGCCCCACGCAACCGGCGCGGTCGACGACCATACGGACCGGAAAATTCATAAGACCAACGTCCTGGATCAGCTGATCCAGGGCGCGGTTCAAAAAAGTGGAGTAGATGCACAGGTACGGTATCGCCCCGCCCGAAGCCAGGCCACCGGCAAAACTCATCGAATGTTGCTCGGCAATGCCCACGTCGTAGACACGCTCGGGCATGGCGTCCGCCAGTGGCCGCAGACCGGAACCTTCGATCATGGCCGGCGTGATGGCGACCACGCGATCGTTCTTGCGCGCGACCTCAAGCAAGGTATCCCCGACGATTTGACTGAAACCGACCTGATCACTGCTGGCCTTGCCGCCCGCAAAGGTGCCGTCCGCGCGATTGAACATGGTCACACTGTGATAGCGAATCGGATTGTTTTCAGCCGGCTGATACCCCTTGCCTTTCTGCGAATAGGCGTGCAACACGATCGGGCCGCGCAGGCGTACGATCTTGCGCAACACGCGAACAAGCTCCAGAACGTTGTGGCCGTCCACCGGGCCGACGTACCGAAAACCCAGGTCTGCGAAGAGACCGCCTGGTGTCAGAAAGTCCTTAAACGACTTCTCGATGCGCCGGGAAAATGCCTGCAGAGCGGGACCAACGACCGGCACCCACATTATTAGCGTGTACCAAAACCTTTTCCAGCGGTTGTACAGCGGCGAAGTAATCAAACGATTCAGGTACTGATTCAGCGCGCCGACGTTGTGCGAAATGGACATGTCGTTGTCGTTCAGAACGACCAGACAATCACTCTTAACGTGGCCGCCATGATTCAGCGCTTCAAAAGCCATGCCCGATGCGATCGACGCGTCCCCGATCACACAGGCGCAACGGTGTTTGAGCCCCAGGCGGTCGCGAGCCATCGCCTCCCCCAAAAGCTGGGAGATGGACGTGCCGGCATGCCCGGTGTTATACAGGTCGTAGGGTGATTCGTCGCGACGCGGGAACCCGGACAATCCTCCCCGACGACGTACGCTTTTCAAACGCTCCCGGCGACCGGTCAGGATCTTATGGGGATAGATCTGATGACCCACGTCCCAGATGAGTTTGTCGGCCGGCGTCTCAAGCACATAGTGCAGAGCCACCGTGAGTTCGACCACGCCCAGGTTGGAGGCGAAATGACCGCCAACCATCGAAAGCGTGTCGATCAGATAGTCCCGGACTTCCCCACAGAGGCGCGGCAGATCGGATTCCGGCAACCGACGAATGTCGGCCGGCGACTCGATCTCATCAAGCAGGGGATATTTGCCCATGATTATTCGACATTACGCAACGCGGGTTTCCGTTACTGTCTTCAGTCGCTCCAGATCTTCGTCCTCACGCAGTCCCATCAGTTCATAAATGCGCACGGGCTCCAGTTTCCCTTTTACGCGCACCAGGTCCAGCTCCCGTGCGTATACACGATCTTTCACCCGTTCGTAGGTGAATTCCGAAATGCAGATCTTCACGCCGTAGGTCTTTGTGATGCCCTCCAGCCGGGAACCCAGGTTTACGGTGTCGCCCATTAGAGTATAGTCCATGCGACGGCTCGAGCCCATGTTTCCAACAACGGCCGGCCCGGAATTGATACCGATACCGATGTCGAGCACCGGAATGTCGCGCTCGGACCATCCCTTCTGCAAACGATGCAGAGCGCGAACCTGGGCGATTGCGGCCACACAGGTGAAGTAGGCGTGCTCTTGATTTTCTACGGGGGCCCCCCAGAAAGCCATGATCGCATCGCCCATGTACTTGTCGATTGTGCCGCGATACTGAATGATCAACTCCGTCATCTCGGAGAGATATTCATTCAACAGCTGAACCAACTCTTCCGGCCCGAGAGCCTCGGAAATCGTCGTAAAGCCGCGTACGTCCGAAAAGAATACGCTGACTTCCTTTTTAGAACCACCGAGCGCAATCGCGGCGGGATTCGCCAGAAGTTCGTCTACAACGTCTTGAGATACAAATTTAGAGAACGTGTTACGAATAAACTTCACGTTCTCTTCTTCCGCAAGAATGCGGAACAGAACAAAGCTGATCAAAACCACGACCTGCTCAATTAGAACCGTGGGCAGCACATGCAGGTAGCTGAAGAGGTCGAAGGTCACAAAAGCCGTAAAGCCGATGTAAAGCGCCGCGATCAAAATCGAGAGCAAGAAGCTCATCCAGGTTGGAACCCGCGGCTGGAAGAAGCCGGTCAGGAGCGCAATCGCCAGCAGGATCAACAGGTTCACAATGTCAGGAGCGTCCTGAGCGAAATCCTGATTCAGAATCGTGTTCAGGCCGTAGGCCTGGTGTTCGATCCCCGCCATCGGTCCGTAAGGCGAAATGTGGATATCCTTGGCGGTGCTCACTCCCGTAGCGTAGTACATGGCGACCAGAGCCATCTTGTTTTCGAAGTGCTCTGCAACCTTCTCGGGCGGTTTGTGCCAGGCAACATCCAGAATTCGATGATAGGGAAAGCAGTATAATCCACCCCGAAAGTTGATATTCATCAAACCCTGATTATCGATCGGGATTGTCACCGTCCGTTCGGGATTTGGCCGGGCCATGATGTCCACGTCGACCATGCCGCCGGCATTCCAGTCGAGACGCTGAAAGGAGCGTTCCGGGATATTCTTAATCTTCACATAGCCGTTCAAAAAATCCACTTCCACGTCTTCGGCCAGATCAACGCCGTAGTAGGACAGCGCCGTGGCAAAAGCGATACCGGGATAAAAACTATCATCGACGTTCGGGTCATAGTCGAGTTCGTTCATACGCTCACGATTACGCACGCGGATTACAATGGGAATGCGCCGATTCACATTGATGACGGGGTCAATGAACACATTCGCAGCGCCCATATTGTCGAGTGTCTCTGCTATCGGAACAACCGGGCCGATCGGAAGGTGCACCCAGGTCGTTGCGTAACCGCCATTACGCACATGCCGTATGCGACCGCGCTCGTTCAGAACGGCGAGACGGCCTTCGTAGTTGCGCTCAGATTCGCGCTGGGCAACGGAAACCTCAATCGGGTAGTCAGCAAGGATGGGGTGCGGCGAATTGCGAATACTTTCGGAGAGAATGTCCGTCTGACCGCGCAGTTCCCGCCCGCCAATGGGCTGGCAATTGAATTCCACTCCACACCCACTTCCCCCGAAGATACCCTTGATATCGATGAAGTTAATGTCGAAGAGTAGCAGGCTATTTTCGGACGGCACCATGCGATCAATGATTGCCGCATACACTCGTTGATCGAGGGGCCACTGGAAATTTACCTCGTTAATGTCGGCTGTAGTAATGCCAATGATTTCAATATCGTCGCGAATGCCGGGGGGCACAGGCACCACCGGAAACGCCGATTGAATAACGCTGACGGCCTGGCCCTGGTCGCGTAGCTCCGCAAGCTGAGCATCCTGCTCTTCTGCATTTTGACTTTGAGATTGAGCCGCGCGCGCACGTGCGTCTGGAGTCTGGCAATAGAGCGCGCCGCTTTCCGGGTCGCGCACGTTTTCGTAGTTGCGCGTCAATTGAAACAGCCGGGAAACAGAAAACTCCTCAAGTTGAGCGAAGAACGGGATTTGCTTCAAGAATAGAGCCAGGGCCAGCGCGATCAAAACGTTAATAAACAGAATGCCGAAGCGTTTTCGGTCAAAGCCCAGTCGAGCCAGGATCTGAAACAGGAAATACGTCGCCGTGATGATGAACAAAAAGGAGTTCCATATCGTAAGCGAGTACAGACTGGGCCCGAGCGACCAGGTGGAAATGAAATAGAAGAACGGATCAGCTCGCCGAAAAATAGATTCGGGCCCGGAGGCATAAGCCAGAACGAACAAAACAAAGGCCAGAACCCAGGAGCCTATCCAGACGCGGTCCGATAGCGTGGCCGTCTTCGACGTTTTCTCGACCAACTGGTCGCTGTAGAGCAGGCAGATCCCGAGAAACAGAAGACCGGGGAGCAGGTTCCAGTAAACGTACACAAAAACGCCCACGAAAAAATCGCGAACGGCAAGTGCAGATTGGGCGGGCGCAGCCGGTATATAGACAAACAGTGCCAGCACAAACGCGATCGGTACCAGCACCAGAAGCAGCGCCGTAAACAGCACCAACAGCAGTCCGAGTGTTTTGCCAATGGAACCGCCACCGAGCAGCCGCCCGGCAAACGGTAGAATCTTCTGGAGAATGCGCCGTAGTCCGGCGAATTTCTGGGCCATATTCAGACCTTTGGCCTGCCAAATGTGCTTACAACTCTTTTTCCCGATTCAGGCTCACACGCGGGGGCGAAAGCCGGACCACTCAGGTGCGGCCATCGTGGCTGGCGGCCGCGAAGGCCGCCGTGAGTTTCGCGAGGGCCGGACCAGCCCTGGTCCCCTGCTCGGCGATGGTACGCTGGTTGAGACTGCCAACGATAATGCCATCCAGGGCGCCGGCCAGCCCGGCCGCCTGGGCTGGTTCTGAAAAACCGAAGCCGGCCATGACCGGAAGTCCCGAAAGCTGGCGAACACGATCAATGCGGGCAGCCAGATCGGGCGGGAGGCTGCTGCGCAGCCCCGTGACCCCCAGACTGGTTACATAATACACAAAGCCGCTGGCCGCCGTGGCGATGGCTCGCAGGCGTTCCTCCCCCGTGTTGGGCGCGACCATCAGGATCTGGTGCATGTCGTATTTCCCGACCAATTCGCGCAAGAGCTCCGATTCGGGCGCGTCGAAAGGCAGGTCCGGAATCACAAGGCCCCGCACCCCGGCCCTCCGGGCACGCTCCAGAAACGCGATCAGACCTTCGTCCGCACGATAGCCAGGCTTCGAATCTGCCGGCCGCAACCCGTTCACGATTGGATTGAAGTAGCTCAAAAACACCAGCGGCACTTCCGGTCGCGCTTCATGGATTGCCTGGGCCGTTTCCAGAACGCGACTCAGCGAAAAGTCCGCCTGGCCCATGGCCCGCACCATGGCTGCCTGAATTACGGGGCCGTCGGCAGTCGGATCGGAAAAGGGAATGCCCAGTTCCAGAATGTCGGCCCCCGCATCAATCATGCTGATGGCGAATTCTACCGAATGGGCAAAGTCCGGATCGCCCAGCGTAATGTAGGGCATATAGACGGACTTCCGGCTCTTCAGACGTTCTCGAAGATACACATCCAGTTTTTCATGCGTCGCGGAGGTCATAGTTCGACTCCCGAAAGCCGTGCGACCTCCGCCACGTCCTTGTCACCGCGGCCTGAAAGACAGATCAGAATCGACCCGCCGGTACCCAGCCGCCGGGCGACTTCTTTTGCGTGGGCAATCGCGTGGGAACTCTCCAGGGCGGGCAGAATTCCCTCGAGGCGCGCCACCTCGCGAAACGCTTCGAGTGCAGCCCGGTCGCCGACCCGCACGTAAGTAGCGCGACCGCTGGTGGCCAGGTAGGCGTGCTCGGGACCCACTCCCGGATAATCAAGACCGGCCGAAACGCTGTGCACGTCGCGAATCTGGCCGGCGTTTTGAATGTAGAGCGAACGTGTGCCATGAAAGTAGCCGACTTCCCCAAAACTGATGCTGGCGGAGTTGTCCCCTGGTCCATCGCCCCGCCCGCCGGCTTCCACGCCGATCAGCTCCACAGGGTCGTTCAGAAAAGCATGAAATGCGCCAATGGCGTTGGAGCCGCCACCCACGCAGGCGATCACCGCATCGGGCAATGCGTGTTGCACTTCCAGCATCTGCTCGCGGGCTTCGCGGCCCACCACGGCGTGGAAATCGCGCACCAGAGTGGGAAACGGATGCGGACCGATGACAGAGCCGATGATGTAATGAGTGTGCTCGACGTTTCGGGCCCAATCCCGCATCGCTTCGTTTGTGGCGTCCTTGAGCGTTCCGGTTCCCGAGCTCACGGGCTCAACCGAAGCGCCCAATAACTCCATACGATAGGTGTTCAGGCGCTGACGACGAACGTCCTCTTCGCCCATGTAGACCAGGCATTCAAATCCAAACCGGGCGGCTACGGTGGCGGTCGCCACTCCGTGCTGCCCGGCTCCAGTTTCTGCAATGAGGCGGGTCTTTCCCATGGCCCGGGCCAGAAGCGCCTGGCCGAGGGCGTTGTTGATTTTATGCGAACCGGTGTGGTTCAGATCTTCGCGCTTGAGATATATTTTCGCACCGCCCCAGTGTTCGGTCAGACGCGGCGCAAAGGTCAACTTCGAAGGCCGTCCCGCATATTCCGACAGGAGGTGCGTCAGCTCTTGTTGAAACTTTTCATCGTTGCGCAGGCGGATATACGTACTTTCCAGCTCTTCGAGGGCCGGTATCAAAACTTCCGGCGCATAGCGACCGCCGAATTCACCGAAGTAGCCAGGGCGTACGCCGTAGTCCGGCGCGTAAAGCGTCCCTGAAGTGTCTGCTTTCTTTTCATTGCTCACGATAACGCTTCCTCCAGGGAATCGGCCGCCTGACGTAGCTCGCGGTGGAGCTCTTCGCGGGCCAGGAGAACCCCCCGGACAACGGAAGCCACATCGCCGGTCAGTTTACGCTGCTCGCCACTCTGGCGTAAGGAAAGCTCAGCCTCGCCTTTTTCAAAGTAACCCTTTCCGAGAGTGAGCCGCAACGGGAAACCGATTAGCTCTGCGTCGTTGAATTTCACGCCCGGCCGCGCGTCGCGGTCGTCCCAGAGCACTTCACAACCGGCTGCAAGCAGGCCTTCGTAGACTTCCCGAACCCGGGCCTGTTCGTCCTCTCCCCGGGCGATTCCAACCAGGCAGAGCTCAAAGGGCGCGGCACTAATAGGCCAGCGGATTCCTTTTTCATCGTGCCACTGTTCAATGATCGTGGCCATGCTGCGGTTTACGCCGATCCCGTAGCAGCCCATGATGGGCACCACCGGTCGCCCGTCTTCTCCCAGCACCGAGACGTTGAAAGCCTTCGTGTATTTATAACCCAGCTTGAAGATGTGTCCGACCTCGATGCCCTTCATCTCCCGCAGCAGGCCATCCCCGGTCGGAGATGGATCGCCGGCCACGGCCAGGGCCAGATCCTGGCTCTCCCGGGACGGGTTCGGCACAAAGCCACGGCAGTGGTGGTCTTTCTGGTTGGAGCCGATGACAAACTCCGGGGCGGTGTTCAAAGAAGCGTCCCAGAGCAAACGGGTGTCACCGAGGCCCAGAGGCGCAATATAGCCCGGCACACTGCCAAGCGAAACAATGTCCGCTTCGCTGGCCGGTTCGAGAGAAATGGCGCCGAGGGCGTTCTTGAGCTTTACCTCGTTTACCTGGCGGTCGGCGCGCAGCACCACTCCGACCAGAGTTTCGTCTGCGCGATACAAAACGGTTTTGGCGATCGCGCTGGCCGGCACTTTCATAAACTCCACAACCTGTTCGATTGTGCGACAACCGGGCGTTGCAACCAACTCCAGCTCTGAAAGCTGCGTGGTCGCCTTGCCTTTCGGCTTTGCATCTTGAGAATACAGGACGGGCGTTTTTTCCTGATTGCCACGGTACTGGCCGCCTTCGGACAGAAGCAGCGTCTCCTCTCCAATCTCGGAGGCGACCATGAACTCCTCGGAACCGCTGCCGCCCATGCTCCCGCTGTCGGCCTCGACCGGGATCGTTTCGAGCCCCAGACGGGCAAAAATACGCCGGTAAGCCCGGCGCATGCTCTGATAGGTCGTTTCCAGACCCGCCTCATCCAGGTCAAAGGAATAGGCGTCTTTCATCACAAACTCGCGCGACCGAATCACGCCGAAACGCGGTCGAATTTCGTCGCGAAACTTTGTGTGGATCTGGTAAACGTTTCGAGGCAGGTCGCGGTACGAGTGGAGCAGCCCGCCCAAAAGCTGAGTAAAAGCTTCCTCGTGGGTTGGGCCCAGTACATTGTATTGATCGTGCCGGTCTTTCAGTCGAAACATCTCGCGGCCCATCGCTTCCCAGCGACCCGAAGTCTGCCAGAGTTCTGAGGGCGTGAGAATCGGCAGTTGAAACTCAAGCGCACCGGTGGCGTTCATTTCTTCCCGAATGATGCCTTCGATCTTCCGGAAACTACGCAGCCCCATCGGCAACAGATGATAGAGTCCCGAGCCCAGCTTGCGCACAAGCCCGGCGCGGATCATCAGGCGGTGCGATGCGACGACGGCGTCTCCGGGATCGTCCCGTAGTGTGCCCGAAATGGCTCTGGAAGCAAGCATGGATACTCCGGCAGCGCCGCTCTCAGAGGCCGATGGCCCAGAGCAGGTCGCGGTACATAATCCAGAGTCCGAAAAGAAGGATCGCTGAGAAGCCAAATTTATGAATGGCTTCCATCACGGGCTGGGACAGCGGCCTTCCCGCGATCGCCTCGTACAGAAAGAACACAACATGCCCGCCATCCACAATCGGAAACGGGATCAGGTTCATAATGAAAAGAGCAATCGAGATCGCCGCAAACAGTTGAAGGTATTGGCGATAGCCGGACTTTACGAGAATACCGGCCAGACCGAAGATGCGCACCGGGCCGGCCGCATTCTCGATCAAGGACATGCGCCCGGAAAACAGACTCGCGAAGAAAGCCGGATACACCATGATGTTTTTGATCGTATCCTGGTAGGCCGCAGAAAGGACCGCCGGCATGGAAGCGTGGCCCGGCAGATACTCCCCCTCGACCATGGGCAGCGGTCGGAAACCCAGCATGCCGGTCCGTTCCACAAAGACGTCGCCGCGATACTCTTGATCGCCAATTTTGATTTCAGCCGGCCGGGCTTCTCCGAAGCGTTCGTAGAGGCTTCGGAATGAGATGGCCGGCTCGCCGTTAACTTTCACGTACGCCAGAGCGCGCTCGTCGTCGTCACGCATGGTCGTCATGAGCTGCTCGTCCACGGGCGTGCCGTACTTCAGGTCCACCAGGTTTTGAAAGCGCAGCATGAATTCGGCTGAACTGGGCACGGCGACGGTTTCGGTGTGCGTCGGCCAGGGCGCCAGCCAGGGCAGCGTCTCGCGCTCCACTTCGATCGAAACGACTTCGCCGTGATGGGTTCCCAGGATGGCCTGCAATTCCGGTACCGAAGAAACCGGCTGCCCCTCGACGGACAAAATGACATCGCCATCGTGCAGGTATTCCATGGCGCGAATGCTGCGTGGCGGACGGGCATCACTGAAGATAGAACGAAACCGATGCGACCAAACTTCGCCGTTCGGATAGGTCACCGAAAGGTGCCGATCGCCGGGTTGTCGAATTCCGATGTACGAAAGGCCGGACTCGGTCACATCGGGCGTCACGGTGCGCTCGATTTGCTGACCGTTGCGCTCCAGGCGAAAGGTGAGCGGCGCCCCCTCAGCCAGGGCGATGTTCTGTACGATGTCGTTGTAGTCACCTACGGGAGAACCATTGATCGCCAGGACCCGATCCCCGTTCTGAAGACCATCCCGCGTGGCCGGCATCTGGACGCCGAAGTCGTCCAGAGCGATGCGCGGCGCCGGAGGGCCGGATAGTGAATGCAAGAGCAGGAAGACCACAAATCCCAGCAGCAGATTGGCCAGCGGTCCCCCCATAACCGGAATGATGCGTTTGAGCGGAGGCACAGAGAAGAAGCCACCTTTGACGCGTGGCCCGTACAGGTCGTCTCCGGTGAACTTCACATATCCGCCCAGGGGAATGGCCGTGATCTGCCAGGTCGTGCCCCCGAGTTTGCGCTTCCAGATGCCGCGGCCATAGCCAATCGAAAAGATCTCCGCGCGTACTCCGACCGCGAGACCCAACAGGTAGTGCCCCAGTTCGTGAATGAAAATGCAGACGCCCAGAATCAGCGCCCCGCCAAGAATGAAAACGAGCATTAGTCCTCTTTGTTGCCTGGTTAATCGCCGAAAGCGAAGGCCCGGGTGCAGGCTTCCGGCCGGGCGTCTGTTGACAAGCTAATCGCCCCCGGTGCGGCCGGAAAGCACACCACCCGTCTTCCCGGCCACGATTTCTCCGGCCAGACGGCGCGCTTCCCGGTCGGCTTCCAGAAAATGGCCCAGCTCGGAAGTGTCCTGGATGGACGATTTTTCGAGGACCTCGGCCAGCAAACGCGCTATGGCCCGAAACGAGATACGATCCTCGAGAAAAAAGCGCACCAGTTCCTCGTTGGCCGCATTCAGGATGGCCGGGGCCGTTCCACCCCTACGCCCGGCATCCAGACAAATTTGAAATCCGGGATAACGAGCCAGATCCACTTCCTGAAAACTCAGGTCCGGCCAGGCCGGAGGCGTCGCCGCCATCGTATGCCGCCGCGGCACCGCCGCGGGAAAGTGGAGCGCATGGGCCACGGGAAAAACCATGTTCGGACTGGAGGCTGCCAGCAAAAAGCCGCCATCGGTCGTTTCGATCATTCCGTGCACGAAGCTGTCTTTGTGCACGTAGACGCCCAGGTCATCGTACGGGACGGAAAACAGGTAGTGCGCTTCGATCAATTCCAGGCCTTTATTGATCATGCCGGCCGAGTCCACCGTGATCTTGGGCCCCATGCTCCAGGTGGGATGATCCAGGACCTGATCTTTGGTTACGTGTTCCAGCTCGGCAAGGGGTCGTTCCCGAAAAGGTCCGCCCGAGGCGGTCAGGATGAGCCGCTGCACTTCGTCGGCATGGCGACCGAGCAGGGCCTGAAAGATCGCGTTGTGTTCTGAGTCCACCGGCACTATCACCGGCAACTTCCCGCCATTCTCCTGCAGCCCGGCGATCAGGGCCTCAATTGCGGGTCCGGCCGTAACCAGAGTTTCCTTGTTGGCCAGCGCGACTTTGAGTCCGAGTCGCAGAGACAGCATCGTGGCTTCGATTCCAACGGCGCCCACAAGTGCGGTGAGGACCGTGTCCGCGCCCTCCGCCGCGGCATCGGAGAGCATCGCCAGCATGCCCTCGTGTCCCGGATAAAACTGCGTTTCCGGAAAGAGACCTTCCAGTTCTTCAATGGATTGCTCGAAGGCGATTTGGTCGGTGATGGCCGCGCGCGAAATCGAAGCGGCGCGCAACAACTCCTTCAGCCGCCCTACGGAGGCATGCACACTTACGGCGGCCAGGTCGATGGAGTCCAGGCGCGAAAGATACTCGATACACGTACTGCCCACCGAGCCGCTCGCCCCCAAAAGGACGAGCTTGCGCGTGGGCGTCGCCGCCCGGGCGTTGAGCAACTGCCCGATCTGAGGTTTGGCTGCCACCCTTTGCAGGCTCAGAAGCCGAATCCGAGCATCTCCCGAACAAGCATGTAATAGAAGGCAACCGGCAAACAAAAGTAGATCGCGTCGGCCAGATCGAGCATGCCGCCGTGCCCCGGAATTGTGGAGGCCGAGTCCTTGATGTTGGCGTCGCGCTTAAAGGCACTTTCGGCCAGGTCACCGAAAATCGAAAGGATCGCCATGCCAAAGGCCAGAAGGCTGACCTCAAGATGACCGAAGGTAATTTCGCGCACACCCGGATTGGCCCACTCTTTCCAGCCCCAGACCACTGCGTTGGCTACCGCAATCGTGAAGATAATGCCGCCGACGTAGCCTTCGTAAGTCTTGCGCGGGCTCACCTTGAGGCCCGCGTTGTGCCGACCGAACCAACGGCCGACGAAGTAGGCGCCCGAGTCCATGAGGATCGGCAAAAGCACAAAGAATACCAGATAGAAAACGCCGCGGGGATAGGCCAGGATCAAGAGGCCATGCCCGAGGGTCAGGGTCGTGTAGACAATGCCGCCAATTGTCACCAGAATGCTATAAATCGCGCCGTCAAGAGGGCGCGTCATCAACTGCGCGGCCGAACAAACAATAAAACAAAAAACGATCAGCAGGATTGCCAGGTTCTCGCCGGGATAGAACCAGTGCATGAACATCGCGTAGGTGGCGTCGGGTTCAAAACCGAAGCGGGTCTTGATTGTCAGAAAGTGCGCGTAAAAGCCCAGGATGATGAGAATCGCGAACAAGAAGCCCAACTTTCGAAAAGGCGCCCCATCGAGCCCTCGATCCGTTAAGTGGTAAAACTCATACAGGCCCATCAGACTGAAAACAAGTATCAAAACCAGGGGTAAAACCCAGTTGAATACTTCGAAGTACAGTGCTCCTACGGCGAAAGCGCCAAGGGCCAGGCCCGCCAGAATTCGTTTCGCCGTTTCGCTCATAGGCTTTTCCTGAAAAAACGTTAACTCTCCGGGTCCGGAACGATGCCGGTCATTTGTTCGACGTTGCCGGGCTAGAGTCCGCCGAAGCGGCGTTCGCGACCCTGAAACCAGAGCAAGGCCTGCACAAGATTTTCCTCATCAAAATCAGGCCAGAGCGTTTCCGTCACGTAGATTTCAGCATAGGCGATTTGCCATAGCAGGAAATTGGAAACGCGCATCTCTCCCCCGGGCCGCACAAGTAGATCCACATCGGGCAAACCATGCGTATAGAGGTTTTTTTCGAACTCCCGGGCAGGGATCGGGGCGTCTACGCGTTTGCCCCGGGAAAGCCGATCCCGAATCACGGCCCGGGCCGCGTGCAGGATCTCATCGCGGGAACCATAGTTCACGCAAAAGTTTGCCACAAGTGTCTTGTATCCGGCGGTCGCGGCTACGGCGGCCTCGATCTTTTTGCGACCACGCGCGGGAATCTTCCGCAGATCCCCGGACGCCCGGATCTGAATGCCCAGATTGTGACAACGATCCAGTCGCGTGTCAAAAAACTCACCCATCAAGTTCCAGATGGCGCTGACCTCGGCTCGGGGGCGGCGCCAGTTTTCGGTGCTGAAGGCGTAGAGGGAGATAACCGGAATTCCGAGCGATACTATGGAGTCCAGCAGTCGGTCCAGGGTCTCTCCCCCCGCTCGATGGCCTTCCGAACGGGAAAGGCCGCGCTTGCGGGCCCAGCGCCCATTTCCATCCAGGATGATCGCCACATGTCGCGGCAACTTCTCGAAATCCAGTCTATGCCAGCGGTCGGACGGATTGTGGCGCGCTTTGGCGGAACGTTTCATGGACCGACGGGCTCACACCGTCAGAATGGATTCTTCCTTCCTGGCCGCGAGATCTTCCGCCTGTTTTATGAAGGAATCAGTAAGCGTTTGCATGTCGTCCTGAGCCGCTTTGATGTCATCTTCGCTGACCCCGCTATCCTTCAATTTTTTTACACTCTCGTTGGAGTCCCGGCGCACGTTTCGAATCGCGACGCGGGATTCTTCCAGGCGTTGTTTCACCTGCTTCACGAGTTCCTGGCGCCTCTCCATGGAAAGCTCCGGCAGAATGAGACGGATGACGTTCCCATCGTTCTGGGGCGTAATGTTCAGGTCGCTCTTCTGAATGGCTTTCTCGATATCTGCGATGGAGGATTTGTCAAAGGGCGCAATCATCAACATGCGAGGCTCGGGCACCGAGATTGTGGCTAACTGCTTCACACTCGTCGGAGCGCCATAGTAGTCTACGCTGACGACGTCCAGCATGCTCGTAGAGGCGCGGGTTGAGCGGATTGCCGAAAGGTCCCGCTTAAAAGAGTCCAGGCTCTTTTGCATCCGGTCTTCTGCTTCCAGACGGATCATTTCTATTTCTTCGGAACTGTCAGGCATAGATCAATTCGCTGTTTGTCGAGATGAAGGTGCCGATCTGCCCGCCCGCCATCAGGCTACGCAGGTTCTCGGCCTTAAAAATATCAAAGACGATGATTGGCATGTCGTTTTCCATGCAAAGCGTTAGCGCCGTCGTGTCCATCACACGAAGACCGCGCTGGATTGCTTCCATGTAAGAGATCTGCTGGAAAAGACGCGCGTCCGGGTTGTTGACCGGATCGGAATCAAAAACGCCGTCCACTTTCGTCGCCTTGAGAATCACCTGGCTGCCGATTTCCACCGCGCGCAGGGCCGCAGTCGTATCGGTCGTGAAATACGGATTGCCGGTTCCGGCAGCGAAGATCACAATGCGGTTTTTTTCCAGATGGCGCAACGCTCGCCGACGAATATAGCTCTCGGCGATATTGTGCATTTCGATGGCGGTCTGAACACGGGTAACCATGCCGAGCTTTTCGCAGGCTTCCTGCAAAGCCAGGGCGTTGATGACTGTTGCCAGCATGCCCATGTAATCGGCGGTGGCCCGCTCCATACCGTGTTCGGCGGCCTGCTGGCCACGCAGGATGTTTCCGCCCCCGATTACGACGGCGATGCGCAAGCCCGCTTCGTGTACGAGGCGAATTTGATCGGCGATCGCGGCAACACGCTTGTAGTCGATGCCGGTCTGACCACGTTCTGTGATGGCTTCCCCGGATAGTTTCAGTAGAATGCGATCGTATGGGAAGCCGCTCGCCATGTCCGCTGGCCCTTATCCTACCTGGTAGCGCGCAAAACGCGCGACCGAGATATTCTCTCCAAAACGAGAGATGTGCTCTTTGATCAAATCGCCAATGGTGGTCTTGGGCTCTTTTACGAAGGGCTGCTCAAGCAGGCAGACTTCAGAGTAGTATTTCTTGAGCTTGCCAGGAAGAATCTTTTCGATCACGTCGGCGGGTTTGCCTTCTTTTTCCAGCTGCTCGCGATGGATGGCGGACTCTTTTTCAATCAGTTCCTGATCGAGCTCTTCGGGCCGTATTGCCAGAGGATTCTGGGCCGCTATCTGCATGGCGATGTCGCGACCAAGGGCCTCGAAATCTTCGTTACGCGCCACAAAATCGGTTTCGCAATTGAGTTGAACCAGAACCCCAATGCTGCCTTCGCCGTGGATGTAAGAAACGACACGCCCAACGGCGGTTTCCCGATCCATTCGCTTGGAAGCCTTTGCCAGTCCTTTCTTGCGCAGGGCTTCCGCGGCCTGCTCAATATCCCCTTCGGTTTCGGCGAGGGCCTTTTTGCAATCCATCATGCCCGCGCCACTGAGTTCGCGGAGCTTCTTGATGTCGTCAGTAGAAATTGCTGCCATTGCTGTGTTACTCCGATTCCTTCGATTCAGTGGGCTCGGCAGGCTCCACCTTTGCCGCGGCGTCCCCGGCCTCGGCGCCCTCCGCACGGGCGGCCTCGCGCGCTGCCGCTGCGCCTGGCTCGTCTCGAATAAATTCGCCCGACTCGTCGTACTCGCCCTGATATTTCAGAGACTCACCCTCTTTGATCGACTCGGGATCCAGGGTGGCATCGTCGTCGGTGAACTCGGCGCCCGAGACAATACCCTGAGTGCCTTCGATTACGGCGTCGGCCATGGTCTGCAGAAAAAGGGAGATCGCACGAATGGCGTCGTCGTTGCCCGGAATCGGAAAATGCACCAGATCGGGATTGCAATTGGAGTCCACGACCGCGAAAACCTTGATACCGAGTTTGCGTGCTTCGCTTACCGCGATGGACTCCTTGCTGGGGTCGATCACGAACATAATTTCGGGTAGAGCCTGCATATCACGAATGCCGGCCAGGTTCTTACGCAGCTTTTCCAGCTCACGGGAAAGGTCCAGAGCCTCTTTCTTTGTGCGCGCCTCTTGCTCGAAGGTGCCACTCTCTTCCATGGCCTCGAGCTTTTTCATGCGCGCAATGGAACGCTTCACAGTCGTCCAGTTGGTCAGAAGGCCGCCCGGCCAGCGATTGTTCATGTAGAACATGCCGCAACGTTTCGCTTCCCTTTCGATTGCGGAACGGGCTTGCTTCTTCGTGCCTACGAAGAGCACCTTTTCTCCGCGGTGCGTCAGTTCACGCAGGGCTTCGTACGCCTGCTTGGCCATCTGCACTGTTTTCTGGAGGTCGATAATATGAATGCCGTTGCGGGCCGTGAAGATGAAAGGCGCCATCTTCGGATTCCAGCGTCGGGTCTGGTGACCGAAATGCACACCGGCCTCAAGCAGGTTCTTCATTGAGATGGTCGAAACGACTCGTTTCTCTTCGACCTGCGTATCTGTTGCGTTATCAGTCATATACTCTGCTTCGTTTCAATTTCTCAACCCGCGCCCGGACCCTTCTTTACCCGTCGATACAGGTAGTAACCAGACGCCAGCAATCCCAGAAGCGCCCCGGGGGTCAGTTGCACCTCCAGTCGCTTCACAATGTAAAAATCGTCCGCCAGGAGCAGTGGCTCTCCGAAGAGTTCCACGTTCAACCAGGTCAGACCGAACACCTGCTCTATCAGAGATCCGAGGACCGCGCCGATGAGCAGCCCCAGAACAAGAACGATCAGGACAAAACCGATGGAGTATTTCACCATCTTACGTTTTGTCGCGCCAGATTTTCGACAGCGACACCTCCGTCAATTTAATTCGGTGGTCCCATCAGACAGGAAAGATGCCGTGCTTGCGCTCCGGACGCAGGACCTGCCGGGACCAGGCCAGCTGGATAGCCCGATAGATCCTTTCGGGGGTCTGCCGGGGGTCAATGACATCGTCTATTCCAAAGAGCGCCGCGGCCCGCTCCGGGCTGACCTCGGCACGGTAGGTCGCCTCCAGGCGCTCTCGCTCGGCCACCGCCTCTTCGCTTGCCAGGGCAGCCAGGCGATTGCCGTACATGATATTGACCGCGCCCTCGGCACCCATCAGCGCGATTTCGGCCGTAGGCCAGGCTGCTATGTAGTCCGGCTCGTAGGCCCGGCCACACATGACGAAGTAGCCGGCGCCGTAGGCCTTACGAACCACGATTGTAATTTTGGGAACCGTGGCCCGGCTAACAGCAAAAAGCATCTTTGCCCCGTGACGAATGATGCCGGCCCGCTCCACGCGACTGCCGACCAGAAATCCCGGCACGTCCTGCAAGAAGAGCAACGGAATGCCAAAGGCATCGCAAAGGCTGACGAAGCGCGCCGCTTTCACCGAGCTGTCATTTTCGAGCACACCCCCCAGGACCATGCTCTGGTTGGCCACAATGCCAAAGGGGTAACCACCGATGCGCGCAAAGCACGTAATAATCGACCGACCGAATTCGTGCATGTAGGGCAACGTCTCGGCGCCATCGACCAGTAGATCGATTACGGCCTGCATGTCGAAGGCGGTCGAGGCATCGTCCGGGATGATGTCCAAAAGCGCGTCGCCCACCGGGTTCGGACAGCGTAACGCACCGAGGGGTGGAGCTTCTTTGCTGGAAGCCGGAAAATACGAAAGATACCGGCGCACAAGATCGAGCGCGCCGGCGTCGTCGTCGGCCGCCATGTGCGCCACGCCCGAACGCGCGAGATGCACGGCCGAGCCGCCCAACTCCTGCTCGCTGACCTCTTCGTTCAGCACCGCCTTCACCAGCGGCGGACCGCCCAGGGCCAGAGTGCCCTGTTCGCGCACCATAATCACGACGTCGCTCAGCGCTGGAATGTAGGCCGTGCCGGCAGCACCCGGCCCCAACACGACGCTCACCTGGGGCACAACACCGCTCAGAGTGACCTGTTCGCGAAATAAATACCCGGTCGTCGCAAAGAAGCTCCCGCCCAGTTCCTGCACCCGCGCGCCCCCGGAATCGATCAGCCAGATGACGGGGCGGCGGTGCCGCAGGGCCAGGTCCCGAATGCGGGCACACTTCTCTTCTCCGGTACGTCCCATGGTACCGGCAAGTACGGTGAAATCATAGCCGATTACGAAACACTGACGGCCTTCGATGTCGCCCCAGCCAACGACCACGCCATCGGCCGGAACCTTGCGGTCTTTGAGTTCCGCGGTGAGCCCACAGTGGTCTGCGAGCAGGCCAATTTCCAGAAAACTTCCGGGGTCAAAGAGTCGATCGATGCGCTCGCGTACGTTGAGACGTCCTTTCGTACGCTGCCGCTCCAGGGCTTTGGGGCCACCCATGCCCCGGGCCTGGGCCCGCAGGCGTTCCAATTCTGCAATGCGTTCGCGCTTCAAGTGAGTTCAAGGCCGGCGCGTTTGTAGACTTCGCGCGCAATAATCAATCGCTGAATCTGGGACGTGCCGCCGCCGATCTCGACCAACTTGGCGTCCCGCATGAGCCGCTCCACCCCGTATTCACGCATGTAACCATAACCGCCGAGAATCTGGATCGCGTCCAGTGTGGATTTTACGGAGGCCTCCGAAGCAAACAGCTTCGAGTACGAAGCGCCCATGGTGACGCGCTCCCCCCGGTCCAGCTTGCGGGCCGCCGTGTAGGCCAGGAGCCGCGAGATGTACAACTGCATGCTGATATCGGCGATCATCGCCTGGACCAGCTGGAAGTTCCCGATCTTCTGACCGAACTGTTTGCGTTCGGCGCTGTAACGCAGCGCAATGTCCAGAGCGCCCTGGATGAGCCCGATCGGTAGACCGGAAAAAACAGCGCGCTCCATGTCCAGGCCCTGCAGCGCCAGATAACCACCCTGGCCTTCTTCGCCGAGCAGGTTCTCCTCCGGCACTTCCATATCTTCAAAGAAGAGTTCGGTTGTGGGGCTCGCGCGCATGCCCATCTTTTCCATCGGCTGCCCGCTCGCAAAGCCCGGGAACGCACGCTCCACAATGAAGGCCGAAACGCCACGCGCCTGAGAATCGGTCGGACCGGTGCGGGCGAAGACTAAAAACGTGTCCGCAACACTGCCGTTGGTGATGAAGGTCTTGGCGCCGTTGAGCACATAACGATCCCCACGCTTTTCAGCCCGGGTCGCCAGTCCCATAGCATCGGAGCCATGGCCCGGTTCGGTCAGGGCGAAGGCAGCCAGCTTCTTGCCGGTGGCCAGGTCGGGAAGATAGCGCTGCCGTTGACTTTCATTGGCGCCTTTGTAGATGTTGTAGCTTCCAATAAAGGCGTGGGCTCCGAAACTCAAAGCGGTTCCCCCGCAATTGCGACCGATTTCTTCCATAACAAGGACGCCCGAAAGCAGGCTTGCACCAATGCCGCCATAGGCCTCCGGAATACACAGACCCAGGACCCCCGCCTCCCCGAGCTTTTCGAAGACGGGACGGGCAAACTCTTCTTTGCGATCGAGCTCGTCTGCAATGGGCGCCAGCTCTCGATCGGAGATCGTGGCAACCAGCCCCCGGATGGATTGCTCATCCTCCGTTAGTTCGATAACATCGCGCGCTTCGTCCTGCCTGGCTATCGTCTGGCTCATGCTGATGGCTTCCCCTGCCCCAGGCTGCCCCCCGAGAGCCTAATCGTCTACATCAAAATGATAGAGAGGCAAACCGGATTGCCCTGGCAGGTCGGGGCCCAAAACCACCCGTGTGCTCTCCCGGTCCAGGGCCAGCGCAAGCTCGACGGCTTCCCCATAACTGATCGAATGGGCGTCCACCAGGTCGAGGGCCCGCATCAAATCCGCCCCCGAGGGTTCCAGCACTTCCGAGCAGAGCCCGTCCAGATCGCGCAGAAAATCCCGCACGCCGGTCAGGGAGTTACGATCGCTCACGCACTGCGCTACAAAATTCCCGATCGAATAACCGGAGGTGGCCAGTTCCCCGCCCTCTTCCAGCCATGCCCGCAGGACCGCGACCAGTTTGCTTCTGGACGGGCCACCCGACGCCAGCACCGCCAGGGCTTTGCTGCTCAAATAGAGGGCGGGCGTCATGAACCTGAGGACAGGTAGGTCTTCCGCCCGATGGTGCTCAGCGCCCGGAGCGGGCCGGTGGATACCGAGGGACGGTACGTGTGTTCGATGGCGTGGCGGACCAATTCCCCCACCGACCGTCGGTTGCGACGCGCCAGATCGTTCAGAAACGCGAACTGGTCTTCTGTCAGTAACACTTGAAGTCTGCGGTTATATTCCTGCGCCATTGAGCTGCTGCCAGCTTTTTTGAATTGCCCGCCGCCGCCCCTGTCAATGTTTTCTAATTAGATGTCCTGGTTTCTGATTCTTTTCGTTCTGCTGGTCGCCTTCTTCGTGCTCGGTCACTACGGGCTCCCGGAAGAGAAACAGCCCCCGCCACCCCGGCCGCGGCCCGAACAGATTATGGAGGGGGCCGGACCCTGGCGCTATGAGGGCGACAGCGGAATAGCCTTCCTGGTGTGCCACGGCTACGGGGGCAGCGCCTTCAACACCAGGCCGCTGGGAAAGTTTTTGCAGGGCCTCGGTCACACGGCGATTGGCCTATTGATGCCAGGACACGGAACCACGATCGAAGATCTGGCCCGGACGCGGTTTTATCATTGGGAAGAGTATTTGGAGCGAGTTTACCTCGAAGAACGGGCGCGCTATCGTAAGCTCTTTTTGGTCGGCTTCTCCATGGGTGGCACCGCCTGCTTAAAGGTCGCCAGCCGGAATGCGGACACTTTCAGACCGGCCGGGATGATCACGATCTCCACGCCGGTATTTCTGAACGGCTTCTATAATGGAAGATTCATTATCCATCAACCAGCCGCCATGATTACCGGTGTTCTGAAAATCGTGCAGCCGATCGTGAAACTGGACAAGACCCGCCCGGCAAGCATTGAACGCCTGAATCCGTGGGTGGGTTATCGTTTTTCCCACGCCCTGCCGGCCGTGCACAGCTTCAAGCGGGCTCTGCCCGGTGTTCGGCGCGGCCTCTCGCGCATCACCGTGCCCTACTGTTCGATCATGGCCGCCAATGACCGTACGGTGCCCCCTGACAATCAGACCTATATCTTCAACCACATCCACAGCCGGGAGAAGCGGGCCTATATGTTTATCATGCCGCCGGACCTGACGACCATGCACAGTCTCTTGACCCATGAGCGCGCAAGAGATCGCGTGCTGCGCTACGTCGAAACGTTTATCCAGGAAACGCTTGAGGAAAGCGGGGTCGCCGAAAAAGAGAACGGCCGGTCTGGCGGTTTGAGCGGCTGGTTCCGGCGAAAGCGACTGCGCCGGCCTCAAAACCTGGTGGAGCCATGAAAAACGAGCCGGCTACCGTCGCCGCCGTACGCCAGGCAAATCAACGCTTCTATCGCACGTTTGAGAGTCTGAGCCTGCCGCGAATGCGGGCTCTCTGGCTGGAAACCCCGACGGTGAAGTGCGTGCATCCCGGCTGGGAACCGATGATCGGCTTTGATGAAGTGATGCGTAGCTGGGAGCGCATCTTCGCCAATACAAGCTACATCGAGTTCGAGGTCGCCGAAGAGATCATCTTCGTGGAGGGGGATCTCGCTGTAGTTTCCAACCCGGAACGACTCCGAAGCGCCGGCGGAGGCCAGAGCGCAAGTGGCGCCGTCCATGCCACAAACGTTTATCTGCGCTACGAAGGCGATTGGCTGATGATCGTCCACCACGCATCCTAAGGGCGTTCTGCGCCGTTGCGTCGGGCTTGATCGCACTTGCCGTGAGAGCCGGTCGTTCCAAACGTGGCCGCATGACCGGTAAACAAACGCTGTCAAAGACAGTGATCGTTTGTGACAAATTCGACGCAGAAGGCGTGGCGCGCCTCAAAGCCCACCCAGGCCTGAATGTGCTCTACGAGGGCGGCTATAAGCGCGATGCGCTGCTGGCTTTGCTGCCCCAGGCCAACGGGTTGATCATTCGATCGGCCACGACAGTGGACAAAGAAATTCTGGAAAAAGCCCCGCAACTCGAACTCGTGATCCGCGCCGGTGTGGGGGTCGATAACATCGACATTCAGGAAGCCTCCCGCCGCGGCGTCATCGTCATGAACGCCCCCGGAGGAAACAGTGTGTCCACCGCCGAGCAGGCTCTGGCTTTGCTCTTTGCGACCGCGCGTCACACTCCCCAGGCCAACGCGTCCATGAAACAGGGCGCCTGGGAAAAAAGCAAATTCAAAGGCGTGGAACTAACCGGCAAGACCCTGGGAGTCGTCGGCCTCGGACGGATTGGCAAAGAAGTCGTGAAACGAGCGCGCGGCCTGGGAATGAACGTGATTGGTTTTGATCCGTACATCCCCAGCGAAAACCTGGCGCACCTGGAAATTGACCTGGTCACCCGCGAAGACCTCATTCGCCAGGCGGACTTTATTACAGTGCACACCCCGCTCACCGAATCCACAATGGATTTCATTAATAAGGACAATCTGAAGGAACTGAAGGATGGCGTACGACTCATCAATGCCGCCCGTGGCGGTATCTACAACGAAGAGGCCCTCGCGATCGGTCTGGAAACCGGCAAGATTAAGGCCGTGGCTCTGGACGTCTTCACGAGCGAACCGCCGCCCGAAGATTTTCCGCTCAAGAAGTTCGATAACTGCATTATGACACCGCATCTGGGTGCTTCGACCGGAGACGCAGAGTTCGCGGTGGCGATGGAGTCAGTCGATGAATTGATCGACTTTTTTGATCGTGGTATTGCGCGCAACGCCCTGAATTTCCCGACCATCGACCCGGACTCCATGGACTACCTGAAGCCGTACTTCAGTGGCGGCCAGGGGATTGGAAAACTGCTCGCGTCCATGTGCCCCGACTTTCGCACAATCGAGTTCCACTATCGCGGCGACATTGCCGGTTACATGGTGCAACCCGTAACGACCTCTATACTTTTCGGGGCTCTGACGGTCTCCATGGGCGACGAAGTAAACCTGGTCAACGCTCCAATGATTGCGCGCGATCGCGGGGTCCAGATCGTCGAAGACAAGAATACCCAGGCCGAAGGTTTTTCCAGTTACGTGCATGTGATTTTCAAGAACAAGGCCGGGGAAAAAGCGGAGCTGCGCTACACGGCGATCAATCGCACGCCCCTGGTCTTTTCGCTTTCCAATTTGCCGCTCGAATTCCGGCCGGAAGGCGTACTTCTGATCCTCAAGAACCACGACCGACCCCGCGTGGTCGGCAACGTCGGGAATTTTCTTGCCGATCACGACGTTAACATCGCAGATATGGAGTTGGGCCGGGCCGAGAAAGGCGGCATGGCGCACTGTGTAATCACGGTTGACCAACTGCTGCCGCCCGAAGTACTCGGCCGACTGCAACAACAGGAGAACATCACCTATGCCGTTCAGGTCGATCTGCGTTAACCATCTTCGTCTGCTGCTTGCGATTGTCTTGCTCTCAATCCTCGGGAGCGGCTGCGGCGGAAACGGGGACGATCCGACTGTGGCCGAACAGGCCAACCTGCGCTATGTGACTGCGAGCAGCGGGCTTGTGCTGCGTTCCAATCCGGATCGAAATGCCGAGCGCCTCACGGCAATTCCGGCAGGCCACGCCGTGCAGCTGATCGAAGAAAAACCCGAGGAAGTGAATATCAACGGGACCACGGGACACTGGTGTTATGTGCGCTTCGGCGAGCAGCAGGGCTGGGTCTTCGGTGCCTACTTAACCGCCCAAGCGCCGGCAGTGCCGGTCGGCCGGGCCAACGTCGAATGTTATCGTTTTCAGTCCGATACGACTACCGCGACCCTGCGCCTGGAAACCACGGGGAGTCAGGTGCGGGGCGAGGTTGAGGCCGTGATCCAGGACGCCGCAAACTCGTACTTTTCTTCGTACTCGCAACATTTCACCGGACAGCGGGACGGCCAGGATCTACGCGTAGAGATCGTGACCGAAATCGAAGACGATATTCAAAACGCCAATCAGGTCTGGCATCTGGAAGGACAGGAGCTGACGGCCGACGGCAATCGCTTCCGCAAGGTGCAATGCCAGGGACAGTAAGGCTCCGATGCACCCTCCCGGCCGTGCTGTTTCCTGACCCACGCTGATGCGTTGAAGTTCGGGCGGCTGTGAACGCGCCATCGAACTCTACGGGCTTTGGGCTTCCGCCAGTAGTACCGAGCGATCAAAAAAGACCTCGTTGCGCGTGATCACCTCTTCGAGCTCGACAATATCCAGGCCAAAGAGTACGTGCTCCGTATCACCGATCGGAATACGTGCGCGCCATTTCAGCGTGAAGCCACCCGGAGTCGGAAAGATTTCTTCGGCCTCCCAGACCCAGCGCGGATTCGCCCGCAACAAACGCCGGAAGTAACGCTCGATCGTTTTGCGGCCGGTAAGTGGCCGCGACAACCCCGGATCCTGGTAGCTCGCGTTCTGCGCGTAGAACTCGATGAGCCGGTCCGGCCGATTGCCGGTCCAGGCCGGAAGCCAGCGGTTGCAGAAGCGAGTCGCGGTCTCGATATCCATGAGGGTCAATGGATCTGCAGTCAGCGCGCGTCAATCGCATGCGAAGTCCGGGCGAGCGCAATCGGAAGCTGGCGGGATCGTTCCGCGTGTCCTCAACGCCGGTCCGGCGCTTTGATTTTTGGTTTGTTATGTCTCATTGGTCACGATAGAGCTCGCGCCGGGATCTAACGCCCACGGAAAGCCTGCAATAGGCCCTGGCATTCGTTCTGGACCAACCAATGCCGCCCGTTTCTGTTTTGCTGCGGCGTTTCGTGTGAAACGTATTACGTCGCATAGACAAAACATAACGAGGGTGCGCGAGGCGGGACAAATCTATTGGTCGAATCGGCGCGGACCGAGATGGCCGCGGGCGCGGCCACGGTCGCCGAATTTGCTTGCCACCAGGGCCCTGGACGAATTTTTAACCGTGCGCCCTGCGCAACGCTCCGGTAGCTCAGCTGGATAGAGTAGTGGACTTCGAATCCAATGGTCGCAGGTTCGAATCCTGCTCGGAGCGCATTCTGAGGGAATTGAGTTGACACGCCCCTTTCGGCGAAGCATTCTCAGAACACGCCTCACCCGGGTCGAAAGGCAATTCGGCGCGGGCTAGTCGTGTATTCCCTGGCATTTTAACATAAACTGATGTTTCGGCCGAAGGGCCCGAAGGAGCACAGCAATGAAAACCACGATGGAGCAAATCGTCGGAATCAAAAACACGCCGGTGATCTATCGCAACCTGAGCTACGAGGAAATCTTCGAGCACGAAAAGAAAAAGGGCGAAACCACCCTCACCTCCCAGGGCGCCATGACCGTCGACACCGGCATTTTTACCGGCCGTTCGCCGAAAGACAAGTTCCTGGTAAAAGAACCGTCGAGCGAGAACAACGTCTGGTGGGGTAAGATCAATCAGCCCTGTAGCGCCGAGATCTTTGAAACGCTTCACAAACGCGTAGTCGAGTATCTGGCAGGCAAAGAACTCTACGTGTTCGATGGCTTTGCCGGTGCGCGCAAAAGTACCCGCATGAGCCTGCGTGTTGTGACCGAGCGGGCCTGGCAGCATCACTTTTGCACAAACATGTTTATCCGCCCCACCGATGCGGAACTACAGAACTTCGATCCCGAATTTACGATCATCAACGCCTCGGGACTGAAAAATCCGGACTGGAAAGAACACGGTCTGAATTCCGAGGTGTTTGTACTGTTTCACCTGGGCAAAAAAATCGCCATCATCGGTGGTACAGAATACGGCGGGGAGATGAAAAAAGGCATCTTCTCGGTCATGAACTATTACAAGCCTCTGGAAGGCATCCTGACCATGCACTGCTCGGCAAACGTCGGCAAGGACCGCGGCGATTCGGCCCTGTTCTTCGGCCTTTCGGGCACCGGAAAGACCACGCTATCGACCGACCCCAAACGCCCGCTGATAGGCGATGACGAGCACGGCTGGGATGACGAGGGCATCTGGAATCTGGAAGGCGGTTGTTACGCCAAAGCCATCAACCTGAACCCGGACGACGAACCGCTGATCTACAATGCAATCAAACGCGACGCGCTACTCGAAAACGTGGTGGTGCGGGACGACTCGACGGTTGACTACAGCTCCAGTCAGAAAACCGAAAACACCCGCGTCAGCTACCCGATCTTTCACATTCCGAATCGCATTGAGAGCGGTGTGGCAGGCCATCCCGAAAACATCATCTTTTTGACCTGCGATGCCTTCGGAGTCTTGCCGCCGGTCGCGCGTTTGACTCCGGAACAGGCCATGTATCATTTTCTCTCGGGTTATACGGCAAAAGTGGCCGGAACCGAACGGGGAGTGACCGAGCCCACGGCAACGTTTTCCGCCTGCTTCGGGGCGGCTTTCATGACCCTGCATCCGACAAAGTATGCGCGCCTGCTGGGCGAAAAGATGCGCAAGCACAACACAAAGGCCTACCTGGTAAACACCGGTTGGGCCGGCGGTCCGTACGGAGTGGGTCAGCGCATGAAGATCAAACTGACGCGCTCGATCATTGACGGCATCTTCGACGGCACCCTCGATCACGGCAAATACACCCATCACGATGTCCTGAACCTGGATATCCCGGACGAGATGGGCAGTGTGGAGACCAGCCTGCTCCATCCGTGGGAATCCTGGAAGAGCCGCGATGACTACGAAGCGCAGGCGAAAAAATTGGCCGGCATGTTCATTGAGAACTTCAAACAGTACGTAAGCGATTCTCACGAATTCGATTTTACTTCCCACGGACCGAAACTCAGCTAACTCCGAAGGCTTCGCGAATTCCAAACATTAACCCCGGCCGAAATGCCGGGGTTTTTCTTTTAGAACAGGCGATCGCCGTGGGCCTTGGCAAACGGCCACGGCCATTCGAGCTCTGCAGCATCACTCCCAACGATCCGGTGTTCGTATCGTAACGATCCCCTTTCCACGTTGGATCATTTCGCGATCCAGGGTGAATAAAGTAGCGGAAGCCTGATTCGCAACGGCAAGATAGAGGAGATCGGCGGAGCGCAGGCTGGCGTGGTCCAGCAAGTCCAGCGCCAGAATCGCGTCATCGATCGAAAGGCCATAGATTGTGACGCCCGGTAGATCGATCAGCTGCAGGGCGGCGCGGCGCGCAGCGGGCGTTCGACCCGAGCGGCGGGCGAGAGCCGAGGCAACTTCCACAACGGCAAAGACGGGCAGGTGAATACGCGGCTGCTGCTCTGAGGTTCGTTGTAGAAAGTCGATGGCTTCTTCGTGATGCGGCTCGTCCCGCAGACTGGCCGCCACAAAAACGGACGCGTCGATGACGATATCGGAAGCCGGCACTGGACTCAGCGCGCGTTGCGTTCGGCGCGGAGCATTGCACCGGCGGACCTGCCCTTTTTGTTGCGGCCGGTTTTGGTTTCGCGCTGGAGGGCTCGGGCTGATTGCTGCCAGTTCTTGAGCCAGGCCTGCCAGCGATCCGACTCGGCCTTCGACCCCCCATGATGCTCAAGCCCGTGCCGCAATCGGCTCACGACGTATTCTTTGAGCGTTGTGCCTTCCAGCGCCGCCCGCGCCTTTATCTCCCGAAACAACTCGTCTGGAATGTCGATCGTTGTCCGCACAAAAGCATATTAACATATTTATGGAAGCTGTCAAGAACAGTATCTGGAGGCCCGATCAACTGCACCGCGATACGGGCGCCAAAAAAATGAACGCGTACTTAAACGCTGGCGCCTACGACACGGAAACCCACGAAATGGTACGGATCAACGACCCCGCGGAGGCCGCGCGCCTTGCCGCAGAGGGCTACCTGGTGGTGGCGTCGATGCTGGGACAGTAGATGGCGTACCCCAGTTCAATGCCGAACTCAGAGTTGACCGCAATCCCGGACATATCGCTGTAGTTACGGGCCTGACTCCCGGGGCGGAGCCAACTATCGAAAATCTGGAAGTCTACCAGGCTGGTACAGATATCGGACGTATGCCTGTCCATGATGGCTTCGGTGAGGGAGTAGCCGAGACCGGCCGGGTAGAGTTGTTCGTCTGGAAGCAAAAGGAGGGACAATGAACACGCGAGCTGCATTACTATGCGTTGCCTGTAGCCTGTGCTTGCATTGTGAACCGGAGCCGGAGCGAACAACGACCCGGCCTCCCGTGCGCGATGTGCTGGCAAGCTTTGAGGCGGCCCGAACCAAGGAGTCTGGGTTCAATCGCCTCTCCGAAGAAGAGAAATGGGAATTCTTGCGGCTGTATCTCCCGAACCGGGTCTTTCATCTCCCACCGAGTGCGTGGTTTAAGCTCCTGCCGGACGGCACGGCGCCGATGGTCGTGCTGGCCGACGGCGACATGAGGACAGCAGGGAGCGTACGCTGGGAGTTTGTAGACCGCGGACTGCGCTTTCACCCAATGGAGGAAGGCGGGTCCCTGCCGCCTGAGTTCCCGGAGGGTACCTGGGTCGAGCCGAGTATGAGCGACGGGGTCTTGTCGTTCAACGCGGCCGAAGGCGAAGCGGGCTTCAGTTTCAATCTCATCCGACCAAACGGGGCCGCTCCTGACTTCCTCAATGAGCGCGAGAGTGGCCGCTACTCTGGGCCAGGATGTATCCCGAAGGGGATGAGGGTTCGCAGTAAAGAACGTTACGCATGTTGAACCCCGGGCCACGGAGTCGCGGGGAACGGACAAGAGACAAACACGAGCAACACCAGGAAACGTTCGTGCCCAACGCACATAAAGCGCTACGGTCTCGTCGATTTGTAAGCGCACCTGAAACCGCAGTCAGATCCGGCCGGGTAGAGTTCTTTGTGTGGAAAGCAAAGGAGCGAGAATGAAATCGAGAGCTGCTTTTCTATGCCTGGTCTGCTGCCTGTGCCTGCACTGTGAACCGGCGCGCGAACGAACACCCACCCGGCCTCCCGTGCGCGATGTGCTGGCAAGCTTTGAAGCGGACCGACCCAAGGAGTCCGCCTTCAATCGGCTCTCCGAAGAAGAGAAATGGGAATTTTTGCGGCTGTATCTCCCGAACCGGGTCTTTTCCCGCCCGCCGAGTACATGGATCAAGTTCCTGCCGGACGGCACGGCGCCGCTGGTACTGCTGGTCGGCGGCGTCATGGAACCAGCAGGGAGCGTGCGCTGGGATTTCGTGGAAGGCGGCGGACTGCGCTTGCGTCCCATGAAGGAGGGCGGGCGTGTGCAGATCGAGTTCTTCCCGGTGGGCACCTTCGTCGAGCCGACTATGAGAGACGAAGTCCTTAGGTTCAAGGACACCGGAGGCGAACCGGCCATGAGTTTCAATCTCATCCACCATTCGAGAGTGCTCCTGACTTCCTGAATGAGCGTGAGCAGTGGCCGCTACTCTGGGAAAGGATGTATCCCGAAGGGGATGAGGGTTCGCAGTAAAGAACGCTACGCATGTTGCGCGACAGAAGATAACATGCGTAGCAGGGGGCACGCGGAACATGGCAGCGACGGGGCTGCATTCCTTACGTAACGGCCAAAGTGCGCCTCCGACCGGTCCCTTCAGGACCGGGGTGGTAATTTAAGAAGCGGCAGCAATCTGGGGCGCGTGGGCGAGGAAGTCAAAACGTCCGGTGTCGAAAACCAAAGACGGCAACTGAGCAGCGTACGCTGGGAAGCAACTTTCCCCGCGCCACGGAGGGCGCGACAAAAACCTCCCGAGGTCTGCGAGCCAGACACAATTCGCCCGAACCGCAGGTTCGACATAAAGCGAATTGTGCCCCCCGCGGCGCGCATAAAAAGCGCCGCTACCATTGGCGAGCACACCGAGGGCGCGGGGGAGGTTGAGGGGGCCGGCGCCGGCCCCCTCGCAACCGGTTTTTACCCCGCCTCAGGCGCCCCCTCCACCCCTCGGACCAAAAGAAAGGCCGGCTCTTTCAAGCCGGCCGCAATCTCAGGGAATGTCAAACTCCCGCTTTTGCGCTAAGCGCTACGCTTATCGCTTCAAGCCCAGGAGTTCCTGAATCATCTGATCACTGGTGGTGATGGTGCGCGAGTTGGCCTGGAAGCCGCGTTGCGTGACAATCATGTCCGTGAATTGCTCGGCCAGGTCGACGTTCGACATCTCCAGCAGGCCGGCGTTGATTTTGCCGCGACCGCCCTGCCCGGCTTCGCCGATATTCGGGTTGCCCGAGTTGATCGAGAAGCTGAACTTGGTTTCGCCTTCTTTTGTGAGACCGCCGGGGTTCGTAAAGATCGCCATCGCAATACGCGCCAGCGGTTCTTTGACTCCGTTCGAGTAGGTGCCCGTGATGGTGCCGGTGTTGTCGATCGCGAAGGACTCCAGGTATCCCATTGGATAGCCGTCCTGTTCGGCAGCGCGGGTCGAGAATTCAGACGCAAATTGCGTAACGCCGGTCATGCCACCAGCCTGACCCAGATCCAGACGAACGGTTTGCGTTTCGGGATTTCCGGCCACGCGAAAACCCACCTGCAC
The DNA here is from genome assembly GCA_024233935.1 of Spirochaetales bacterium. Lineage (GTDB taxonomy): Bacteria > Spirochaetota > Leptospiria > Leptospirales > Leptonemataceae > JACKOY01. The sequence goes on from JACKOY010000003.1 coordinate 55,296, forward strand.
TTCCAGCTTTCCGGTCGTAATGCTGTCCTGTCCGTCGGAAACCGAAATGATCCGTCCATCGGCAGTAAAACCGATCTCAAAGGTATTGTCGCCGCCGATCGCGACGTCCTGGCCGCCGGGGCCGACCACATTTACGGTTACGTTGTCAGCCGCTTCGAGACTTGCCCGGGCTGCCCAGCGGTTTTCGCCGGTCTTCCACATTTCCAGACGCAGTTCGTGTTCGTTGCCCTGGGGATCGTAGACGTTGATCGAAGTTACGTGCCCGCGTCGCTGGGCTTCCGGTCCGCTGATAAAGGCCTCAATCTGGGCTTCGGTCGCGTCGGGCGGCACCGCTTCTACAGACTGATCCAGGTTCGAACGAAACACAACTTCGGTTGTGGCCTTGGCCGGCTTCTTGGAATACAAAGGAATTTGAATGCTTTCGATACTTGCGCTGGAGTTGATGTAGGCGTTTCCGTCTTCATCCTGCCGCGCATTCCAGCCCTGCACGCGCAGCCCGGTGCCCGGATGCACGTAGAATCCATCGCGGTCCAGACTGAATTGGCCGGCTCGCGTATAGTACTCTTTGTCTCCGTCGCGAATAATGAAAAAGCCATCGCCGGCGATCGCCACGTCGGTATTCACACCGGTGGTTTGCAAACTACCCTGGGTCATGATCTTGTCGATCGACGCAACCATCATACCCAGACCCACCTGTTGCGGGTTGATACCGCCGATGTTTTCGCGCGGCTCGGAAGCGCCGGCGAGTTGCTGAGAGATCATGTCCATGAAGGTCACACGCTCCATTTTAAAGCCGTGTGTGTTCACGTTCGACACGTTGTTTCCAATGACATCCATGCGTGTCTGATGGTTTTTCAGACCGGACACACCGGAATAAAGTGATCGCATCATACGATTCTTACCGTTCCCTGTAGTTTGCTTCTATTTGTCTTTCGCCGATGACTCGGGTGATACTTTCTATTTCGGGTTATTGCCTGAAACCTTTACGGTTCTTCGTTTGTCTCTGTCCCGGAAGATGTCTCCATCTCAGTTTGCGCGGAGCGCGTCTCTGGGGCGCTCAGATTGCTTTCGTAAGCCCGCGCGGCTGCCGCTCCAATGCGCTGGCGGGCGGCCGTTGCCTCTTCGCTATTTGCGGCGGCCGCCTGGGAAGCTGCCTGCCCTTGAATTTGCTCGTGAATTGCTCCGGCCTCGCCGGGGTTCGCCCGCGGCAAGGACGATGGCGCTTCCGTTGCGGCCGGCCCCTGGTCGGAAGCCGCCGGGCCGGCGCTGCCGCGCACGCCCGGAACGTTCGCGGCTCGAAATTCCTGCGGATCGCCGATCAGGCGCACGTCGGAAAGCACAACCGCGCTATCGTTCACCTTAAAGTAGGTTTCGCCGTCGTCGCCATAGAAGAGCGCCTCGGCGCGGCCCATGACCTGTTCGCCGGTGATGCTGTCCTTACCCACAATGTAGCGACCGACAATGTTGATCGATTGCAAACCCTGGATTTCCGACATGCGCTCCATGGAGTCGGACATGTTTTTCATTTGTTCGAGCGAGGAGAACTGCGCCATCTGCGCGATGAACTCCTGATCCTGCATGGGCTGGGTCGGATCCTGGTGCGAAAGCTGCGCAATCAGAATCTTTAAGAACTCGTCTTTGCCAAGGGATTGGGCCCGTTCCCGAATCTCGATTCCGTTGAGGCCGTTGGCCTGCTCGGCATCCAGACGCTGGTAGTGTTGCTGAAGATTGACCGAATGATCCTGGTTCAACCAGCGATCGCGGGCCTGTTGTGCTTCGACTGCAAAATTCTCGCTCATAATGTTTCCTACGGCAAAACTAGATTGTTACGTTAACCAGGCCTTCCAGGCGCAGCGCGCCGGCCGGCTGTGCTTCATCGCTTAAAGAGGAAATGCCGTTTCGTTCGTATTCGCTCTGGCTGAATTCGGCCGCTTCGTGCGCGTCCAGATCGCCGGCGTTTTCACCGTTAGAGTGCGCCCCCGCCGCCATGCCCTGCTGGGCCTGACCGTCGCCCTGGTTGCCGGCAAAGGCCATCTCGGCGTTTTCGCGAATGCGAATACTCATGCCATCGACCGTGATTCCCTGGCGAAGCAGTTCGCCCCGCAACGTGTCCATTTCGCCTTTCACCGCGCGCAGAGCGGCTTCGCTATCCACCAGAACCTGGGCGGATACATGGTTGTGGCTCACCTGCAGATTCAAGGTCATACGTCCCAGGTGTTGGGGATTCAGACGGATGGTGGCGGTGGACTGTCCGTCGCCTTTGAGTTCCAGAAAGGCCTTCTGGACCAGGCGATTCATGAGATCTTTGCTCGAGGCGGTTTCGGGACGAGTCGAAGATACGCGCTCCTGATCAATCATACGGGAGAAATCCCGAAGGAGAGTCTCGGTCGTAATCTCGCGATTGACTCGTGGCTGATCGGTCATGCGGCTCTCACGCAGCCGACTTTCGCGGCGACTCTCGCCGTCGGAACGCGACTGACCCTGCGATTCGCCGCGTCCGGGCAAATTGGCCTCACGCATGGTGGCTTGTGCTTCTACACGTTCATTTTGATGCGAAACAGTTGTACGAACTTTCCATTTGGCCTCGTCGAGTTCCACATGCACCAGGCCGGAACCCTTCGTACTCTCCGCGTTTCGGACAGCGGCTTCGCGGGCCTGCGGGCGGTCGTTTGTTTTCGCGGCGCTGGCGAATTCTCTGTCAGAACGGGCGCCCAACATGTCGCGCAGCGCTTCCGGTAGACTCTGCTTAACCCCGGACGGAGTTTGCCCTCGTTCCATCCGAGGTGAGGGAGTTTCGAGACCCTGACGCCGCCCCTCGGGAGTGACGGCTTCGCGGGCCCCTTCGGCGCGACGGTTGGACTTGGCGTCGAGTTCGAGGGCGCGCGCGCGATCCAGCAGCGCGCCGGGAAAACGATCCTGTACAGAAGGTTGCTCTGCGCCGTTAAGGCCGGACTCCTTCTGAGCCCCGGTGGTTTTCTTAAATTCTTTGGAAACACCTGCTTCTGCGGCCGTTTGCTCCTGGCGATGCGCCGGCGCTTTTTTCGCTGAGGCCGCCTCGGCGGCGGCTGCAGATTCGGAGATCTTGTTTTCCCGGTTTTCGCGGGCAGTGGATTCGTTTACGTTCTGAATGTCTGCATTTCGGCTGTCTTCGCGCTCCGCTTCGCTACGCTTCGAGGGTCGCGTGGTTTCGTTGGTGTTGTTCGGGCGGCTTTCGGGAGCTTTGGCGGCAGTCTGCGGTGTCGCTATCGGCGTGACCCGGGAATCTGGTTCGGCAATGGCGAGGTCCTGGAAAGCCTGATCAAGCTGGCTCTGGAAGGCAGGCCCATTGATCGGCAATTCGGTCCCCATGCGCGGCATGGCCTGAGCAAGGGTTTTCTCGGGCACAGGACGCAGTCGCAGACCGGGACCGCCCGAAAGATCCATAAGCGAAGGTTGTTCCATCTCCTTTGAAACTTCGCCAAAAATATGAATTTGCATGAGATAAAAGCCCCCGAATCTGGGCCACATGCCTTCCGAGGAAGATCCGAAGCTGTTTGAGCGCACCACCGTAAAAGGCCTGCGCGCCGTGCTGTCCCCCCGGAAGAGCTTCGACTTCAGCTGCACAGCCTGCGGAAAATGCTGCCGGGGCCCCGGCAGCGTCTATTTCACACCCGACGATCTAAAGGCCGTGGAGGAACATCTCGGTCTGGACGCCGCCGGGAAAGCCGATCTGCGCGGCCGTCTGATCCAGGCCGAAGAGAACGGCTACTATGTGCATCGGGCCGGCGGCGCCTGTCGTCTGCTGGGAAGCGACAATCGTTGCACGGTCTATCCCGTACGTCCGTTGCAGTGTCGGACCTACCCCTTCTGGCCTTCGAGCTTCGTGAGCCGTACCGATCTGGAAGCCCTGGCCGAGGAGTGCCCGGGAACACTGAAAGGCAAAGGGCGGCGTTACTCGCTTTTGAGTACGGCGCGACGTGTGAACAAGACCCGGCGCCAGTTTCTGGAAGCCCAGAAAGAGCCAGACGAGCATTTCATGATCTGATGGTGAATCTGCCCGAACCGGATTACCGCGGCAAAGTCCGCGATCTGTTCTTTATAGATAGAGAACGTATGCTGGTGCGGGCGAGCGATCGGCTTTCGGCCTTTGACGTGGTATTCGGCCAGCCGATTCCCGACAAGGGCCGCATTTTGACGCGCGTATCGAATCTATGGTTTGAGGCCCTGCGCAAATCTGGCTTGCAGCAAGAATTCGAATTCGAAGACCATCTGCTGGAAACCGCCGACGACCGACTGCCGGAGCCGTTCTGCAATCACCCGGACTTTGTGGGCCGTTCCGTTCTCGTGCGCCGCACCGAACGTGTTGATTTTGAATGCGTGGTGCGCGGCTATCTGGCCGGGTCGGGCTGGAAAGATTATCAAAGAAGTGGCGCCGTCTGTGGCCACAGTTTGCCGGAGGGGCTGCGGCAGGCCGATCTACTGCCCGAACCAATTTTTACGCCGGCGACCAAAGCGGCCCTCGGCGATCACGATGAAAACGTGAGCACCGAATATATGGTCGCAAAGCTCGGCCAGCGACGCACCGACCGACTGCGCGAAATTTCGATCGCGATTTTCAATTTCGCATCGCAGCGCATGCAATCGGCGGGCATCTTGCTCTGCGATACCAAATTCGAATTTGGCATTCGGAACGATCGCATTGTCCTGATTGACGAAGCCCTGACTCCCGACTCCAGCCGCTACTGGGACCAGTCGACCTACGAACCCGGCACCAGCCCGCCCGGCTTTGACAAACAGTTCGTGCGCGACTATGTCGAGCAACTGGGCTGGAACAAAAAGCCCCCTGCCCCGCAACTTCCCGACGACGTCATTCAAAAGACCCGCGGACTGTACGAAGAGATCGAACGTAGAATCGAAGGGGCTCTGGGGATTTGAAATCGGAGTCACTACTTCAGTAGCCGCGCTCTGCAAGCTTTGAGCGAAGCATCTGAATGGTTTCCTGATGTATCGGACGACCAGGCTCCGAGCGGGCGTAGTTTTCGGCCCAGCCAAGGAGCGTTTGGCCCTCTTCAACGTGACGGACCGCGACAATTGCCCCAAACTCTTCGAGATACTGGCGTACGTTACCAGTATCCAGTTTGTGCATGAGCGCGCAGGTGAAGTAGACCGCTCGATCGTTGAGCGCAGATTCCGGGACGTCGGCCTCGAGCTGTAACAGAAAGGGCTTCCAGCCACGGCTATCCGCCTCAGCGCAGATGAGGTACGTTGCACCCGCTTCGGCGTTTGCTGTCAGGGAACCGGCCCCGGTCGACATGCGCGAACTACCCGACCAGGTCATGGTCATGCGTTGTTCCCCGGGCGCCGTATAGAGAACTCGCACCGAAACGGACGAGGTGGACGCTCCGACCCCCGCAGGCTCAAATCATAGGCCACATAGAAGGTGGCTCGCTCTGCAGATGGTGTATCGGCGCTAACACCTGCGTATTGCACGCTGCTACAGGCGCCGAGAAACGTCGCCAGCGCAAAGACAGTAAGTGATCTTCGTATCTTTGCCATGCCCGGGGTTTCGCAGGGCACGCATTCGCGGCAACTTTTTTTGCGCCGGCACGGCCAGTTCAACTTTCAAGCCACCCCTTTCGCACGCAGGCAGTCCTACATGCTCGGCCAATCGTAGGCAGTCATACGTTCGGGTTCCCCACTCAGGAAGTCGGAAACCATTGTTTCCATCGGGATGTCCGGGCCACGGATCGCAAGAACCTGCAAACCGATTTCGGTATAAAGGTACGCCCGCAGTCCACCATGTTCGTGCCGGAGCTGCAGGTTGCGCTCCAAATCGCTGTCGGCAAACCACAACATGCTGGTCACGCCGCTCCGGAGGTCTTGCAGAAGATTCGCATAGCTGACCGTATCGACCGGCACGTACGGGCCGCCGTCACGGGACACCAGGAAGCGGGATTTTCGCAGGACTTCCGGTGGCAGCGGCGTAAATGGGGCCGAGCGTCGATTAGCGGGTGTTTGTCGGGCGCGAAAGAATAACCAGAGAAGCAAGAGTGAGACGCCGATCAGGATGTAACCCGCGGACTCGGCCCCCGTTCCCTGAATCCCATGACCCTTCCATGTCCACTCCCGGGTAAGTACGGTCAGCACGCCAACACCCATCACGACAAGGGCCAGCCCACCCAATGCGCCGTTGCTATTCGGATCGCTCAAATCGCTACTCCAATCTTAATTACAGTTTGCATGTTCCATGCCGCGTGCGAGCATCGCTTTCGCCGCTTCGAGCTTTGCTCTGCGAGCGCCCTCGGCCTCGCGCGTGGAGCGCCTTTACTCAACACCCAACCAGCCGAGAATTCCCGCGCGAAAGGCGATCGGCGGCGGCGGACCGAAGGCGTTAAAGCACAGTCCATCCAGACCAAGGCCGCGCAATCGTGCGAAGAGGGCCGCACCGCTTTCGCGCACCACGATCGGTTCAAGCTCCGCCAATTTGTCGCCCAGGTCGGAACGCAGCCAGCCCAGATATCGTTCGGCACAGTCGGGCGCCGTAAAAAGCGCCGCAAACTCGGCCTCTTCGAAACCGGGGGCCAGCGCAATCTGCATGTTTTCGGACTCGCGCAATAGCACGGTCTGATACGAATCAAAGTCACGCAGTCGTTCGAAGGCCGCCGGATCGTCGGGATTTTCGGTAAGCGACGCAAGGTCGCGTTCAATCGGCAGCGCCCGCAAAACCGCCTGCATCAAAGCGATCTCGCTCACCGCAAAAACAAAGGCTGGACGTTCTTCGAGTTCGATCTGGAACCCGAGATTCAAACGCAGACACTCCTCAAAGAGTTCGGCGGTGCGCATGGCCAGAAAGGCGTCATCGCCCTGCCCCACCGGCACGCCGGCCCTCACGGCGTCGGACTCGCGCGCAAACACGGTCAGGCGTTCCAGGTTTTCGGGCGTGTTTCCGAGCCGTGCCAGAAGAAAGGCGCCGGGAACCAGGTATTCGGGCTGCATGGCCGCCAGCCGCAAAAACTCGTCGCGGGCAATGCGCCCGCCTTCCAGGTCGTCGCGGATCCGTTCCAGCTGAGAGAGCATCACAAAACCCGACCCAGGCGCATAAAGAGCGGCCACTCGACCAAACGTTCTATTTCGGGCTCGCCCCAATGAAAACGAATCTCTGCGCGCACCTGGTCGAGCGGGTCCTGCCCGGTCGCGGCCTGAAAACGACGCGTCGCCGACCAGGTCGCCAGATAGCCGATGAAAGCCTCGCAGTCCCAGGTAAGTTGCATGCGAAACTCCGGAGTCGGCAGTTCTTCGAAGGGAAACTCAAGGTCTCGATAGTGCCCTTCCACCAGGCGCCGTTCCGGCGGCCAATAAGGCCCGACGATTTCAGAATAATAACGCACAAGCAGGCGATTCAGTGCTTCGATGCCGGATCCAGAACCCGTCAATCGGTGTAGCGCATACCCCCAGGCCGCAAGCACACCGGTCGGCTTTGAGACCCGTCGCACCTCTACGAAAAATTTTTCATGATCGAACCAGTGCAGTGCCTGGGCGACCGTAACCAGATCGATGCTCTGATCCCCAAGGCCGCTGGCTTCTGCAGTTGCCTGCCGGTATTCTATGTTCGGAGCGGGCTGCGCGGCTTTCAGTTGCTCGGCGCTGCCGTCGGTTGCGATCACCCGGTCAAAACTGCGCGCCACTTCGATCGCCGCCTGACCGGAACCGGTGGCACAATCCCAGGCCAGTCGCTTTTCCGTACATTGCGCGACAACAAAATCAAAAAGCGCTTCGGGATAACGCGGACGATAGCGGGCGTAGTCGGTACTACCGGTCGAAAAGTGATCCTTGAAACTCATCGCTTACGCTAAGGGCATTGGCCGGCCACATCGCGCGCAACCTTTTTCCGGCAATCGCCGATCCAGTGAACCTTCCGAGCGTTGGCGGACGAGAGACTACCACTCCCGTCGGTCGAGTACGGATCGGGCTTCTTCAGTTGGGATTCGAAAGATCGATGACCCGTCGCAACTGCAAGAAATCCACGCCGGAGTCGCGACCACGCTCCGCAACCGTTGCGCGGCGGGCCAGCCAGTGCTGCAATTCTTCGTCCACCTGGGGATCGGCCGCAATCATGCCGGAGTGCACCTGGCGCAGGTAGGCCACCATGAGCCGCACAATCAAAAGTATGTGAACCCGATAGAAATCGAACAGGCGGGCCATACGCACGTTGCCGGACTGCAACGAATAGTGACAGGCAATCGAGAACAGGCGCGAAGGTCCCATCAGTTCGAAACGCGAAACCGACTCCGCGTTTTTCTTTTCCCGCGCGCGGCTTACGGTCAGATGTTCGGCGTTGATGCGCGCTATAAAAACAATCGGAGCATTCTGTCCCAGATACGGATCGTGCCGACGGATGGTGGCGTCGATCTCGTCTTCGTCGCTCAGAAGATACGGCTCGATATTTTCGCCGTAGGTCGGATCGAGCTGGCGGGCGATCATGCCGGCCAGGTAAATCGTGGGCTCGGCCGGAATCTCCTGCTCGGGATTTTCGAGCAGGAATCGCTCCAGACCAATCAGATGCCTTCGATAGTTTCGCTCCCAGCTGGCGTTGCTCATGGCGCCCCTCCGGAAAATCTCCAACCCGGCGCGAAATCGTGACCGCGCCCGAATTTTCGTCAAGCATCACACTGCCCTTTTACTATCGACTGTTTGGAAAAGGGCCTTACCCTTATAAGACGCGGACCCGTAGCGGCCCGTGCATTTGTTTCGGGACTTTTGCCTGATTATTGCGGCGAACTCACGCAGCGCACAAAGTTGCGACCGCGGGGCTCCGCAAAACGATGGCCGTCCAGATAACTCACAGCCTCGCCCATCACGCCGCCCTCTTCAATCTGGTAGTCCGCAGCCCAGTAGCGAAAGGGATAGGTGGCGCTGAAAAACGTCAGATCCAGAAAAGGCCGGGTGCGCGAGCGATCCATGATGCTGAAAAGCTCCCGGGCGTCGGGAAGCCTCCAGACCCTTTGATCCAGAGTCATGCCTTCGCAGAGCTCCCGGGCTTCGTACCAACCGACGAGCCGTGAATCGCCCTGACACAGTCCATCGGCCGGAACCTGGCCGGCGCTGCACTTCTGCCAGGCCAGCCCCGTATCGCGATCAAGCACCACGCCCTGGCCGCTGTCACTGAAGCGCGGTTCGACGGCGTAGGCCAGACCGGCTATGATAAAAAGCGCCCCGGGGAGCAGCAGGCGGTGCGGACGTGGGAACATTCCCTTCCTGAATCGGCCGACCCGGTTCCCAAAATGAAGCCAGGCACGCAAAAATCCCTTTGCCAAAAATCGCGCCCGGCCGGCTCCTGCGGTGAGATGGGCAAATTTCTCGCAAAAGTCTATATTCAACTCAAAGAATCGATCCTCGATCCCCAGGGTCAGGCTGTCATTCATGCGCTTCACAATCTGGGTCACCAGGAAGCCGAAGACGTGCGCATTGGCAAATACATCGAAGTGCGCCTGAGCGCCGAAAACAAAAGTGCGGCCGAAGCCCGCGTGCACGAATACTGTGGCGGCCTGCTCGCCAATCCGGTGATCGAAACCTATCGCTTCGAGCTGACCGAGGCCTGACGTGCGTATCGGTGTGATTACCTTTCCGGGTTCGAATTGCGACCAGGACATTCTGCGCACTCTCAAAGAGCAATTTCAGGCCGAAGCGGAGATGCTCTGGCATCGGGATTCCATTGCCGGCGGTTTTGATCTGTTGGTCGTACCCGGCGGTTTTTCCTACGGGGATTATTTGCGGGCCGGTGCCATCGCACGCTTCGCCCCGGCCATGAATTCGCTGCTCGACCATGTACGCCGCGGCGGGCCGGCCCTGGGCATCTGCAACGGCTTTCAGATCCTGTGCGAAGCGGGTCTGCTTCCCGGCGCCCTCATTCGAAACGCCGGCCTCAAGCATATCTGCAAAAACGTGACGATTCGGGCCAACACCAACAATCGATTCCTGAGCGCTTTGCCCGCCGGTCGCGAGTACTCCATCCCCATCAGCCACAGCGACGGCAACTATCGCATTGAGCCCGACGAACTGGCCCGTATTCAGGACCAGAATCAAATCGCCTTCACTTACAACGGAAATCCGAACGGGTCGGTCGCCGACATTGCGGGTGTGACCGATCGCGAGCATCGGGTGCTCGGCATGATGCCCCATCCCGAACGTGCGGTCAATCCGCTGCTCGGCGGTGTAGACGGAAGGCCGCTTCTGGAATGCATTCTCGCACATTGCCGGACTGCGGTGGGTTGATGTCACAATTCCGGCTGGCCACGATTGCCCTCAATCAGACCCCGCTCGACTGGGCAGGAAATGAGGCGCGCATCCGGGCTGCCCTGAAGGCTCTCGCGGGCGAAGACCATCGACCGCAGTTGACCCTGTTCCCGGAATTATGCCTGACCGGCTACGGCTGCGAAGATGCCTTTCATTCCCCCGACGTGGCCAGGCGGGCCGGAGCCATGTTAACTCGCCTGGCTCAATTTTCACATAACATCCTGCCCGATACGGCGATTCTTCTGGGGCTACCGGTGCGCCATCTGGATCGCGTCTACAACTGTATGGCGGTCGTGCAAGGCGGCGTGGTGCGCGGACTCGTTCCGAAAAGAAATCTCGCGGGAGACGGCGTTCACTACGAGCCCCGTTGGTTTTCCGCGTATCGCGGCAGTTCTGAGAAAATTGACTTCGGCGAAGAGTCGGTCCTGTTTGGTTCCCTGCTCTTCCGTCACTCTGGCGTGCGCTTTGCGATCGAGATTTGCGAAGACGCCTGGGTACCGGTGCGACCGGCGCTGGATTACATGCGGCGAGGGGCCGAGCTGATCTTAAATCCGTCGGCCTCCCACTTCGCCTTCGGCAAGTACGAGCGGCGAAAGGCGATCGCACTCGAATCGTCCCGGGCCTATGCCTGCATATTCGTTCAGGTCAACTTGTTGGGAAATGAAGCCGGACGCATGATCTACGACGGCTCGAGCCTGGTTTGTTCGGCCGGAGATGTGCTGCGCGAAGACCGCGGTTTTTCTTTCGGCGATAGCATAGCCCGATCCATCGACCTGGACCTGGAACCGAACCGGGCGCTCCGTTCGCGGCTTTTCTCCCTGCAAAACCAGGAACCGGCCAGTGGCGCTGCGCCTTCATCACCACCGCCGGCAGTTGTGGAGCTGCCGCCTTCCGCCGGGCGAAAAATCGGCTTCGGTTCATCGGGCACGGAGGCGGCCAACCAGGCCGGTTCTCTGGCCCAGCGCAAAGCGCGCACCGCAGCCCTCAGCCGCTTTCAGGAATTCGTTCTCGCCCAGAGTCTGGGCCTTCTGGATTACATGCGCAAGTCCCGCAGCCGCGGTTTTGTTGTCTCCCTTTCGGGCGGGGCGGACTCGGCCACCTGTGCGCTTCTGGTGGCCCTGGCGCTACGCCACGCCGCCGAGGAACTGGGAGTGCAGGTTTTGCTGGATCGTTTAGGTCGCGGCGATCTGAAGCAGCTGGCAGTCGGAAACGACACCGCAAGCAGTGTTCGCGCTATCGTGCCGGAAGTTCTTTTTACGCTCTACCAGGCGACGGCCCAGAGCAGTTCCACCACCCGGGAAGCCAGCGCCGCTCTGGCGGACGCAATCGGGAGCAAGCACTCCGAAGTCGAGGTGGAGGGCATTGTTGATGCGTACCTCAAAGCCATCGAACCCGTACTGAAGCGCAGTCTGGATTGGGAACAAGACGACATCGCCTTACAAAACATACAGGCGCGCGTACGAAGCCCCATGGTCTGGCTGCTCGCCAACGTGAAACGCTGCCTTCTGCTTACGACCAGCAATCGCAGCGAAGCGGCCGTGGGTTACTGCACCATGGACGGCGACTCCAGCGGAGGCCTGGCGCCCCTGGGCGGGGTCGACAAGGCTTTCATTCAGACCTGGCTCGGGCATATGGAAAACGTCGGGGACGAGTTTATGGGACCGCTCAAGGCCCTGGAGCTGATCAACGCCCAGGCACCCACAGCGGAACTCCGCCCGGCGTCCTTTGCACAAACCGACGAAAAGGATCTGATGCCGTACCCGGTTCTGGATCTGGTGGAGCGCCTGGCGATCCGGGACCGCAAAGCGCCCGAAGAAGTCCTCCGGGCCCTGGAACACGCCGGTCTGGAAATTCCGCGCGAGCGCCTGCTTCAGTACGTGCGCCGATTCTTTACACTCTGGTCGCAGAACCAATGGAAACGGGAACGCTACGCGCCGTCCTTTCATATGGACGAGGAAAACCTGGATCCGCGCAGCTGGTATCGCTTTCCTATCCTGTCCGGCGGTTACGACCGGGAACTCGAAGAACTGGATTGAAGAAGCTTATGTTCACTTGCCAAATGCATCGCTTTTGCCTACTCTTTTGCAATGGACGAAGGCGGTTTCCGATGTCCGTTGTGTCAGCAACCGGCCACCCTGATTTGGGTTCACGGGCATGGCCAGTGCAGCGCCTGCGGCAACAACGTCGATCCGTGCTGCTCGGGCGAGTCGGCTTCTTCTTGATTGCAATTCTCGCCCCGCTATCGTTTTGTTCGCCTCGTTTTGAATCTTCGGAGCCGCATGTGAAGATTGTGCTCGATCGAATCGCCGAGACCCGCCAGGGCATAGAACACTTTGCGCGCCAGGGACGCCATACCTGCGCCGAAGAGAAATGTATCTTTGTAACGTTCTGGGATTTCGACGGAACGATCCTGCATGGCGACTGCACCGACGGGCTTCGGGAAAACGGACAGGTTGTTTACCCCGGCTTGCAGCAACTGGCCATTGAAGCCGGACTTTCTCCTCGTTACTCCGGCTCAAACGCCTTTGCCCGCTACCAGGCCGACTATGACGCACTCGAAGAGCGCGAGGGTTATGGGCCGGCATTTGCCTACATTCCGACGATCTATGCGGGCACGCCGCGTCGCCTGCTTGACGAACGGGCCCGGGAAGTTTTCGAGAGCAGCATCCGGAACTACTACTTTGCCTCGTCGGTGGACATTTTACGAAATCTGCACGACGATGGCGTACGCACCTACATCATCTCTGCCAGCCCGACCTTCTTTGTGCGGGCCGCTGCCGAATCAATTGGAGTGCCCCGCGAATGGATCTCCGGGTACAGCGTCGAAGTGGACAACGGGCTTTTGACCGATCGCGTGATTGAGCCTTTGAACTATGCCGAAGGCAAAACCGAACGCATTCAGTTGATTCTGGATGAAATTCGCGCCACCGAACAAACCGAAAACGTTTATGTGCTCGGTGGTTTTGGCAATAGCTACCATACAGACAGCCACTTTCTGAAGTGGGTCGCCTCGCAACAACTGCCGTCGGGTGCGCCGGTGGCAGTCTTGATCAACGGCGACGCACCAGCAGGCGAAGAGAGCCATTTCCTGAACGTGTCCCAAACAGAGCTGGTCAGCCAGGACGGCAGGCAAACCAATTGACACGCCGCCTGGCCGCCAGAACCTATATCGATGGCCGAAACAAACGGAAAAGATCTGAACTGGCGTAGCCACGTCGTGACCGAAGGCGATCGACGAGCGCCCAACCGCGCCATGCTGCGGGCGGTCGGTTTCAGCGACGCCGACTTTAAGAAACCGATCATCGGCGTTGCTTCAGGCTACAGCACCATTACTCCCTGCAATTCGGGCATCCGCCGTCTGGACGAAGCGGTCTCCGCCGGAATACGCGAGAAAGGCGGCATGCCGCAGACCTTCGGAACCATCACCATCTCGGACGGAATTTCCATGGGGACCGAGGGCATGAAGTTTTCTCTGGTGAGTCGCGAGGTCATCGCAGATAGTATCGAAACCGTGTGCAACGGACAGAGTATGGATGGGGTCGTGGCCATCGGAGGTTGCGACAAGAACATGCCGGGGGCTATGATTGCGATGGCGCGTCTGAACATTCCGGCCGTCTTCGTCTATGGCGGTACCATCAAACCGGGCAGATTTAACGGCCGCGATCTTAACGTGGTTTCTGTCTTTGAAGCGGTCGGCCAGTTTGGCGGCGGCAAGATCGACCGGGAGGAGTTCCAGGCCGTCGAACAAAATGCCTGTCCCGGTTCCGGAAGTTGTGGGGGCATGTACACTGCCAATACCATGTCTGCTGCTTTTGAAGCGCTGGGCATGAGCCTGCCCGGAAGCTCGACCATGGCCAACGTGGACGACGAGATCATTGCGGCCAGCAAACAGGCCGGTGAAGCGGTTTTCGAACTGATTCGAAAAGACATGCGGCCCGCGCAGATTATGACCCGGGATGCCTTTGAAAACGCGATCAGCGTGGTCATGGCAATCGGCGGTTCCACAAACGCGGTCCTGCACCTGCTGGCCATCGCTCATTCCATGGGCATTCGGCTTTCTATCGACGATTTTGAAAGCATCGCAAAACGAGTGCCCCACATCGCGGACATGAAGCCTTCCGGCCGCTACCTGGCGGTGGACCTGCATGCCGTGGGCGGAATCCCGCGGGTCATGAAGATGTTGCTCGAGGCCGGCTTGATCAAAGGCGACTGTTTGACTGTAACCGGAAAGACCGTGGCCGAAAACCTGAAAGACATACCCGCCACACTTCCCGCGAATCAGGACCTGTTGCGGCCCCTGGACCGACCTTACTATCGCCGGGGGCATCTGGTGATTCTGCGCGGAAACATCGCTCCCGGTGGCGCGGTTGCGAAAATCTCTGGTGTCAAAAAACCGGCCATGACCGGCCACGCGAAATGCTACGACTCTGAAGAGCAGTGCATGGACGCGATTATGACCGACCAGGTGGAAGCCGGGGACATCATCGTGATTCGCTACGAAGGTCCCCGGGGCGGGCCCGGCATGCGCGAAATGCTGAGCCCCACTGCTGCCCTGATTGGCAAGGGTCTCGGCGATGCCGTCGGCCTGATTACGGATGGTCGTTTCTCGGGCGGCACTTACGGCATGGTGGTCGGTCACGTGAGCCCCGAGGCTCAGGTAGGCGGGCCGATCGCACTTCTGCGCGATGGCGATCTGATCACCATCGACGCCTATTCGAATCTGCTGGAAGTGCACCTGACCATTGATGAACTCCTGGCCCGCGCCAGGGAATGGCAGGCTCCCGCTCCACGTTACCGGCGGGGCGTGCTTCTGAAGTACGCGCAGCTGGTCGGCTCGGCCGAATTCGGTGCCGTTACGGACGGAGATCAAACCTACGATCCCGAAACCTTTCTGGATCGGGACTGGCACAAGAATCTGCGCGAATTGACCAGCGCGCGGGAAATGCGGACGGGGGACTGAGTCATGTCAACGCCAGACCAAAAAGCCGAACACCTGCTCTACGACGAAAACGGACAACCGCGTCGGGATCGCCCATGGATTTTCCGCACCTATGCCGGTCATTCTAACGCAAAAGCCAGCAACGAACTCTATCGTGGCAATCTCGCTCAGGGCCAGACCGGCCTCTCGATCGCGTTTGATCTGCCCACCCAATGCGGCTACTCATCGGATCATCCGGTAGCCCGGCCCGAAATCGGCAAGGTCGGTGTGCCGATCAACAGCCTGGACGACTTCCACGTTCTGTTCAACGAGATCCCGCTCGATCAAATGAACACTTCGATGACGATCAACGGCACATCGATGTGGCTACTCGCGCTGTACGTGGCCCTGGCGCGCGAACGGGGTGTGGATGCGTCCCTGCTGCAGGGCACCACGCAAAACGACATTATCAAAGAGTATCTGGCGCGGGGCACCTACATCTTTCCGCCCGAACACAGCCTGCGCATCATCGCCGAAATGTACGAGTACTGCCTCAAAGAAATTCCAAAATGGAACGCCTCGAACATCTGCTCTTACCACCTTCAAGAAGCCGGGGCCACGCCGGCTCAGGAATTGGCTTTTGCGCTCATCACCGCCATCGGCACGCTGGACCTCATTCGAGAGCGCGGCAATATTCAAGGCGAAGATTTCGAACGTGTGGTGGGCCGGATCAGCTTTTTCGTGAACGCCGGCATACGTTTTATAGAAGAGACCTGCAAAATGCGGGCGTTCACCGAGTTGTGGGATGAGATCACGGCCGAACGTTACGGCGTACAAAACGCAAAGTACCGTCGCTTTCGTTATGGCGTGCAGGTTAACTCCCTGGGGCTCACGGAAGCCCAACCCGAAAACAATGCGTGGCGCATACTGATTGAGACTCTGGGCATTACGCTCAGTCGAAACGCGCGCTGCCGGGCGCTCCAATTACCCGCCTGGAACGAAGCGCTTTCTTTGCCGCGGCCCTGGGACCAGCAGTGGTCCTTGCGCCTGCAGCAAATCCTGGCCTACGAAACGGACCTGCTTGAATACCCGGACATCTTCGACGGCAGTCCCGTCATTCAGTCCAAAGTGAACTCTCTCAAGGCCGAGGCACGCACCGAGATCGACCGCATTCTGGGCATGGGGGGAGTGCGCGCAGCGATCGAGAGCGGCTACATGAAATCGTCCCTGGTGCGTTCGATGTCGGAACGCATGAGTCGCATCAACTCCGGAGACCTGACGGTTGTGGGTGTTAACAAGTGGACCGAAGGTTTGCCTTCGCCTCTTCTTTCCGGAGACGATGGCGGAATCTTCAAGATCGACGAAGCCGCTGCACGCGACACCCTCGCCGGGCTGGCCGAAACCAAAAACAAACGCGATTCCGCGCGGGCTGAAAAGGCCCTGGATGCACTCAAAGCGGCCGCCCGCTCCGGCAACAACATGATGGAAGCTTCTATTGAATGCGCACTGGCGCGCGTGACGACCGGCGAGTGGGCCGACGCCCTGCGCGAAGTCTTTGGCGAGTACCGGCCCGTAACCGGAATTGAAGGCCAGAAACTGGGCATCGAGGGCGACCGCGTTTCGGCCCTGCGTAGCCGCGTGGAAACCTTTGCGCGAAACAATGGCCATCGCCCGCGGCTGGTCGTCGGCAAACCGGGGCTCGACGGCCACTCCAACGGCGCCGAAGTGATCGCGGTTGCCGCCCGCCATTCTGGATTCGATGTGATTTACTCGGGCATACGTCTGACGCCGGAAGAGATTGTACAATCGGCTCTGGAAGAAAACGCGGACGTGATTGGCGCCTCGGTCCTGAGCGGTTCGCATGTGGAGCTGGCGCGGCAAATGGTCGAACGGCTCAAAGCGGCGGGCGCCGAAAAGCACATCCCCGTTATTTTTGGGGGCATCATTCCGAAAGAGGATTTTGAAACGCTCAAAGCAATTGGCATTCAACGCATCTTCACGCCATCCGACTACGAACTGGTCGAGATCATGGAACAGATTATGGATGTGGTCGAAGCCCGGACCGGGGTCACGGCCTGATGTATGCATGTGCAGTTGACCGAAAGGGCCCTCGCCGGTGACAAGTGGTCAATCGCACGTTTGATCTCCCTTTTTGAGGATCCCCGCCCGTCGGCCGCCGAACAGCGTGCGCTCGTACTCGCAAGCCTCCGCCAGGACGATCGATCCCGTCGCGCGGTCTTTCCAGGCATCACGGGCACGCCGGGCTCGGGAAAATCCACGCTGCTCGGACGCCTGGCGTTGCTTTTGATTCAACAGGATCCGGAGGTGCGGGTCGCTGTCGTTGCCATCGATCCTTCCAGTCATGTATCCGGGGGTTCGATTCTGGGAGATCGGACGCGTGTGCAATTTCCTCTGGACGAACTGCGGCTTTTCTTTCGCAGCCAGGCCTCGGACCTCGAATTGGGCGGCGTAAGCCGCACGACCTTCCAGGTGTGTCGTCTGCTCTACTTCCTTTTCGATTTTGTGTTTATTGAAACAGTTGGCATCGGTCAGAACGAAATCGAAATTCAGCACGTGGCCGATCGAATCTACCTGGTCCTGCAACCCCTCGGTGGCGACCAGGTTCAGTTCATGAAAGCCGGCATCATGGAGATTCCGGATGCTTTTGTGTTGAACAAATCCGATACCGGCCTGGCCGCAGATCAGAGTTTTCATGCCCTCAAGGCCAGCCTGTCTTTCAGCCGCCCCGGAGAAGAAGACCGCATACCGATCTTTCGAACGAGCGCTACCACCGGGAGTGGCGTGCAAGAACTGAGTGCCGATATAGTCGCAGCGGACCGCAAAGACTTTCGGCGCACCATGAATGAGAAGGAAGCCTACTTCTTTGAGAAATGGGTGCGGGACGAGTACGGAAGAACCGGATTGCGCTTTCTGAACCAGATGCGCCCCGGGGCCAGCGCGTATCTGAAAAAGGCGGGCAGCTTTGATGAGGCCCAGATGCAGTTTCACGGCGAATACCGGGGGCAGCCATGAGTGATAAGATACGTGTCGCGGTTCTATACGGCGGGCGCTCGGCCGAGCACGAGATTTCTTTGATTTCGGCGCGCAATGTTGTGCGTGGCCTCGACACGAATCGCTACGATGTGGTTCCCGTTGCCATTGATCGGGCCGGACATTGGCGGCTCAGCGACACCGCGGAGCTTCTGGAAGCGGCCCAGCGCTCGCTTCCGGTGTTCCGGGAGGAAAGCGAAAACGATCTGCACTTTTTTCCGGGCCACGAGCGCAGGCTGCAACCGGCAGGCTCCGCTGGCGAGAGCTTCGGTCGCATCGATGTCGTGTTCCCGGTTTTGCATGGACCTTTCGGAGAGGACGGCAGCGTCCAGGGCATGCTCAAGCTGCTCGACCTGCCTTTCGTCGGCCCGTCGGTCGCGGGGTCCGCGGTCGGCATGGACAAAGTCCTGATGAAGCGCCTGCTGCGCGAAGCCGGGATCCCCATCGGGGATTTCCGCATCGCGACCGCGCGCGATCGCGATCGCATTGATTTTCATGCGCTGAAAAAGGCTCTGGGACTCCCCATGTATGTAAAGCCGGCCAACATGGGTTCCTCGGTGGGCATAAACCGCGTACGTTCCGAATCCGAATGGGAGCACGCCATTTCCGAAGCGTTTCTGTACGATACGAAGATCGTGATCGAAGCCAATATCGTCGGACGTGAGATCGAGTGCGCTGTGCTCGGCAATGAGGATCCGATCGCTTCCCTGCCGGGTGAAATCGTTCCGAAAGACGGCTTTTATTCGTATCGTTCGAAGTACTACGATGAGAAAGGCGCTGCACTGGAAATCCCCGCCCGGCTGGACCCGGATTTGATCCGCCGCGTGAAGCAGTTGAGCGTGGACACATTTCGGGCCCTGGATCTGGAAGGCATGAGCCGGGTTGATTTGTTTTTGACTGCCGACGCTCAATTGCTGGTAAACGAAGTAAACACGATACCCGGCTTCACAAATATCAGCATGTACCCCAAACTCTGGGAAGTGAGCGGCATCCCGTTTCCGGCCTTGCTGGATCGGCTCATCGAACTGGCCTTCGAACGTCACGCGCGCGACAGCGCTTTGCGCACCGACGTGGACATCCCGGACGAATCGTGAGCATATTTCAGGCGACGCAGTATCTCTTTACCTACGGCACGTTGCGGCGCCACTTTCAGTATCCGGTCTACCGTCGCATGACCCGCTATGTGACCTACGTCTCTAAAGCAACCACCCGCGGTCTTTTGTACGATATGGGCAGCTATCCAGCCCTGGTGCATGGACCCGGTCTGGTGATCGGGGAGCTGTACACCATCCGTGAAAGCGAGGCCCTCTGGTGGTTGCTCGATACCTACGAGGAGGCCGGCAACCGCTTTCCAGCCCCCCAGGAATATCGACGAGAACGCGTGTTGGTGAACCGCCCCGATCAACCGCAGGCGCGACCCTTCGCGGCCTGGACTTACATCTACAACTGGGACGTTCGACGCGGTCGACTGATCGCGTCAGGAGACTATATCACCTATCGTCGGCGTTTTATTGACCTTTAGGCGCCGGGTCGAGTCACCGAAGGCGTCGCGCCAGGCAAGATCAGGCGGCGTGAGAACTCTCCCGGCCTCTCGCAGGAACCCCGGCCTTTTCCAGCTCGCGGCCGATACGTCCGGTCAACATGCATCCGTACATGATCCAGTCCGACAAAAGCGACCGGAACGGATACGTGAAAGTTGCGGGACGATTCTTTTCGATAAAAAAGTGTCCGACCCAGGCGAAGCCGTAGCCCACCACCGGCGCCAGCAGCAGCAGCCAGGGATTGACAAGGATACCCGCGGCGATTACGCCGAGCACCAGGGTGCTGCCAATATAGTGCAAAAGCCGATTGGTCGGGTTCGCATGCTCATTCAGGTAGAATGGCCAGAATTCCCGCATGCTCGTGATCTTTTGTTCGCCTTCGCTCATACAATTCCCCCTGTACCAAAAACTAATGCGAAGGCCGGACAAACACAATCTCTTTTTGAGCCGGGAAGGTCGCGTGTGCTTGACTCTACCTGCCGGAAATGCCGTTTTCACCGGGGAAGCATTCGATGTCCGAATCCAGTACAAAAGCCAGCCATGACTCCCTGGGGGGATTGCGGCCGGGACTGCTCGGCACCGGCAAAATGGGCGGCGCCATTCTGCGAGGACTTACGGCCCACTCCCCCGGACTGGAGCTGTTTGCGTTCGATCCGGCGCCTGTCGACTCGCTCAGCCGTGAAATCCCGCATCTGCAGTTCTGCGCCTCGGCAGCAGAGCTGGAAGAGCGGGCCGATCCGATTATTATTTGCGTGAAGCCCGGAGATCTGGGCGCCGCTCTGGCCGGGCTCAAGGGAACCGGCCGTTTTGTCTCGATCGCAGCCGGCGTTAGCCTGGCCAGGCTGCGCCGATTTTTTCCCAACGAAGGTAGGCAGATCTCCCGATTGGCCCGCGTTATGCCTAATATCTCAGCAACCGTGGGTCGTTCGGTCAGCGCAATCTACGCCGAAGAGACCGATTTTGCGCAAACCTGCACGGGCATTTTCGGGGCCATCGGCACAACCGTGCTCGTGCACTCCGAGAAACTCCTGCACGCCGTCACCGGCCTCTCGGGTTCCGGACCGGCCTACGTTTTTGCATTTCTGCAGGCCCTGGCCGAGGGCGGAGTGCAGGCAGGGCTGGACTACAACACGGCCTTAGAGATGGCGCGCGATACAATCGCCGGCGCCGTGGAATTGATCCGCCGGCAACCCGAGCATCCCGATGTCTGGCGAAACCGGGTCACGTCCCCCGGTGGGACCACTATTGCCGGCCTTGCGGCGTTAGAAGAAGGCGCCTTTCACGCGGTGGTTATGGAGGCCGTACGACGGGCCAGCGAACGCAGCGCCGAACTGGGCCGGGATTAACATGGAAGCTTCATACGACGTCCGAATGCGGTTCGTGGCCCACAAGCGAACGTAGTTCTTCCAGCAAGCGGCGCTGAAACTCCTGGCTCTCGAAGCGATTGTCCTCCGGATCCACTACGAATTGGTTGCGCACCGCTCCGCCCGCCGTCTCGGTTTGAATCTCCGCCTGCACAATATCGATGTCCATGAGATAGAAAGCCTGGGCCAGTGCCAGAAGCAGCCCCGGCCGGTCCCGCCCGCTCACGACCAGAGCCAGTTGTCCCTCAACCTCTTCAATAAACACGGCCCCTTCCCGGTCTCCCGGCAGCGTCCGCGGCACCGCAGCCTGATGCCTGCTCAGATATTCCAAAACCGACAGGCCGCCGAAAAGCATCGATTCCAGATCATCGATCATGGATCGAATGGCCGGGACCGGCAGACTGCCCTCCGGCAATTGAACCAGAAATTCGTCCTGGATGCCCTGTCCCTCCGGCGAACGAATGCGAGCCTGAAGGATATTGAGCCCGTAGCGATAGAAAACGGCGCAGAGCCGAAACAGGATTCCGACTTCGTTCATGTCGGCCTCCACTCCCAAACGCAGGGCGCCGCTATCCTCCTGAACCCGAATCTCCAACCGGTGCCTCTTTTCCGAAAGGGTGCGACTGTAGATGGTGCTCTCGTTGCCTGAACGCGTCTGCTGCATGGCGCTTATCCGAAATCGTTAGTGATTGGTTAGTTGCAATTTTCATACCAACGGCGCGGGAGGGCCCGAGAAACGTCACCCTGCGAACCGCAACGCGACCGTTTTCTTCTTGTTATGGCCAGGGCGGCGGAGGACGAAGGAAAGAATGAACGCTGAGCTATGCGCCAGAGCCTTTTCGCGGGCGATCGACGATTACCACCAGCACGACGATGTCGATCACGCGGAGAACAATCCCTATCCCGATGGCTCCCCGGAAGCGCTGCTCTACCACAAGTGCTGGATCGATACCGTGCAATGGCATCTGGAAGACCTGGCGCGAGATCCCGCAGCGTCAGCGGAGACGATGGCCGACCTGAAGCGCCGCATCGATCGATCCAACCAGCGCCGTACCGATACGGTCGAGCAAATAGACGACCGCTTTCTTGAGCAATTCCGCGGCATAGAACCAAAACAAGAGGCAAGGCTCAATTCAGAAACGCCGGCCTGGCTGATTGACCGGCTCTCGATCCTCTTTCTGAAGATTTACCATATGCGTGAACAAACCGAGCGCGCCGATGTGGATGAAGCCCACCGCCAGACCTGCCGCCAGAAGCTGGAGGTGTTGCTGGAGCAGGAACGTGATTTGAAACGCTGCCTGGACGAACTGATCGAAGATATCCAGGCCGGTCGCCGATACATGAAAGTGTACCGGCAAATGAAGATGTACAACGATGCGAGTCTGAACCCCGTCCTGTATGCCTCTCGCGCGAACCAGACCCGGTAGGCACTCCATGCGACTGCTGGTCCTGCGCTTCTCGTCCATGGGCGATGTAGCCCTGCTCGCGCCGGTGCTCACGACTCTGGCCAGCGGCCATTCCAACCTCAGCATCACACTCGTAACACGAAAGGCTTACGAACCGTTCTTCTATAATATACCGGGAGTCGAAGTGATCGGCGTGAATCCGGACCGGGATTATCGCGGTTTGTACGGCCTGTATCGGCTGTACCGTGAGCTCCGCAAGCTGGGCCCCTACAGCTATGGTATTGATGTGCACGGTAGCCTGCGCTCGCGCATTCTCAAGTTTTACTTCCGGTTCAGTGGGCTGCGATTCGCAAGCATCGTCAAAGGCAGACGCGAAAAGACGCAGCAAACACGCCGCAAAAACAAAGTACTGAAGCCCCTGCCCCACATGGTTGAGCGCTACATGCGTGTGTTCGACCGCGCCGGGGCGTACATCAATCCCGACGACGATCGCGGGCCCTGGATTAACCCCGACACGCACTGTCGCGCCCAGGCCAAGCAATTCCTATTGGCTGAAAAGCTGGGCGTTCGCTCGAACTACTGGATTGGCATCGCACCCTTCGCCGGCCATGCCCAAAAAACCTGGCCGCTCAAGCATATGCGCGAGCTTCTGGATTTGATTCGTGTTCGATTGGACGCGACCGTCTTCCTGTTCGGTGGCGGGCCGAAGGAAGTGAGTGTGCTCAAGCAACTTTCAGAAGAGTTTCCGAATACGGTGCTGGTCGCGGGCAAGCTTTCTCTGGAAGGGGAAATGGCCCTCTTCTTGAAGATGCATCTGGTGCTGGCGATGGATTCGTTCAACATGCACCTGGCGGCGCTTTTGGGCGTCCCCCTGCTTTCAATCTGGGGTGCAACGCATCCCTACTCTGGCTTCGGACCCTACGGTCGCAGCGAAAGCAGCATTATTCAAATCTCGCCGGCGCAGCTGTCCTGTCGCCCCTGCTCGATATTCGGAAACAAACCCTGCTATCGCGGTGATCTGGCCTGCCTGAACTGGATTACACCCGAGATGGTCCTGCAACGCATTCAGGAAACTCTGGCCGGAGCCGAGTACGTGCAGAACGAAGATATCCCGCAAACCGACTGATCAACGACGTCGCAGAGCGCCCGCAAAGTAGAGCCGGTCCGCGCGACGTACGGACAGATGCAGTCGCTTTTCGTCGAGCACCTGGATTTGCAGGGCCCAGCCTTCCGGTAGGTTCAGCTGGGCCAGGTCCGCCGTTATCGTCAGGCAGTCCGCCGGGGCAAGCTGTTCGAGCCAAAACTCTGCGGTCTCGCGTATGCGGCCAACGACCCAGGCCGGCACGTGTTTTTTTTGAAACCGAAGGCGATCCAGTAGCGGACGCGGTCGTCGCGTACTTCGAAGTTCCAATCGCCCTCTACCCTTGTGATACAGAAGGCGCGCCTCCAGCTCGACGTCCGAAGCAAGCTCCACGAGTGCATGGGCGCCCCGGCCGCTCCAGTTTCCCGGCAAAAAGGAGTTCAGGCCGGCTTGATCGCGAAAAAAGCGAAAGATCTCTTGCGTCATGGATGCACGGTCCCCTTCTTCGAAGCGCAACACCCCTCAGCATTCATCGCCGGTACGACCAGATCATCAGCGCCGCAACTGCGATAAAAAGGCCCGTTGGTCCCCAACTCGCCAGTGCGGGCGCAATGACACCTTCGGTTCCGAGACCACGCACCCAGCTGAAACTCAAATAATAAATCAGCATTGTGATTACAGAGATTAGAAGAGCTCGTATGAGCGGACCGCCGGAACGATGAGACCCCATGTTGCCCGCGATAGATCCGACAACGCCAAGTATGACACACATCAAAGGGAATGACAGGCTCGCATGCAACTCAACCTCGTACTCGGTGGTTGAGAAACCCTGGTTCTCTCGCTCGGCGATGGCCTGCAATAGCTCAAATACGTTCAGTTCCTTAGGATCATGTTGCACAGTGGAAAAAAATTCGACTGGATCGGGGAACCGAACCAGCATCTCGGGCTGGAATTCGAATGAATCAATCTTCATCTCACTATCAAAGTGTATTCGTCTGGCCCGTGTCAGTCGCCACCCTTCACTTTCCGCCTCGTAGTGCGCAGTCCTGCCCTCTATAAGCAGCACGGGCTTGCCATCAGGGCTTATTTCCAAATAGCTCACGCCTCCCAGCATACGTTGAGCCTGGCGATCCAGAAAGTGCACGAAGTAGTACCCCTTCCGGCCACGTAGATTTGTCTGAAGTAAGAGCCCACGTACAATCGAGTAGCGCGTGCCCTGCTTGATAATGTCTTCCTGCTCGTTCGCCCGGGAGTTTGCCGGAGAAACCAGAAAATCACCAACCAGGAACAACAGGATCGACGCCATCGCACTAATGGCGAGAATAGGCGTGACCGCGCGATAAAACGACACCCCCGCCGAGTGCAGAGCGACCAGCTCCCGTGAAACGGTGAACTGAGCAACAGTGAAACAGACACCAAACATCAACGCGGCCGGAAGAATCCAGACTACAATCTGAGGGATCACAAAAAGTAAGTACAGGTAGTAGTGTAAGCGGGAGTTCGGTGTGACGATCTTCCCGACCTCGAAGGCCTGCACCAAAAGCAAGATCAGCGTAAAGCCCACCAGGCCGAACAGGAATGCCCGCACAAACTCGCCGAAGATGTAGCGATCCCAGGTCTTCATGCAAACAAACTACTGAAACAGGGTACGCGGATCGAAAAGCAGACTCGCAAATGGGATTCCAGAAGAGACGCCCACAATGATCAGACCGATCGCGCCGGCCAGAGGAACCACCAGATTATCGTCCATAATGCCGCGCAGACCAATCACGGAAAAGAACTCCGCCACCGCCGCGGCAATCACACCGGACACTACAACCGGCATCAGATCCAGGGTAAGAGTGAAAACGGAACCGCTGAGGTCATGTTCGCCATTCCACCACAAAAATATCAGGCTTCCAAGCAATCCGAATACAATGAATGCAAGCAACCCTTCCAGAGACTTGCCATTCCAGAAGCGAAGGCGACCGTAGTACATTCCCGCATACGCCGCAAAAGGGTCGCCCACCATCAGAAAGATGCAGCTGAGCATCACAACTTCCGGCGAACAAAAAAGGAACAGAATCAGGCAGGCCAGAAAGTACGGGATCGTAGCGTTGTACCGGTCGTGTTCTTCCTCCTTCAAAAGGGGACCCACAACCCGCGTAAAAAAGCGATTCAGCGTCGCGTTTGAGAAACGCAGCGTATCAAAAACAACCATGAATGTCACGAAGCCGGCCAGCAGTAGAACGCCCACGAAGCGGCTCAGGTGATGCGCGCCGCCGTCCAGAAAAGCAAGCACATCAAAATACAACCAGAACGGCACAAACAGGCCGAGCATGTGATAGAATTTACGCGAAAAGTTGAACGGGCCACTGGCTGGGGGTTCGGCAAGTCGAATCCATCTCATTTTTGCCTCGCCATAATGTGCCAACCGCCAACCCTAAAACAGACTTGACAATCGTCCTGCCGAACGACCTATTTCAGAAGTGCAACTCAAGGTTATACACCTGCTGAATCACCTTGAAAAAATCAACCGGGATTTGCAGGAGATTGACGCCCTGCAGGCCAGTATCAAGGACGATCGCAACTACAGCCAGAAAGTTCGCAGTTCTCTTAAAGAAGAGTCTGTTCGCCTCCGCCGTCTGCAGGCGAAGATCGAAACGCAGACTGTCTTAAACGCGCCGGCCGAGCTTGCGACGCGAAGCGCCTCCGCTCCGGCCAGGGGCCCGGCCGTGACTGCCTCTGCTACAGCCCCCAATCCGGAGCTATTCGTGCCGGGTAAGAGCGCTCCAAAAGGACCCGCCCCAACCATACGCAAACCGGAAGCCTCTGCGAAGAGCGGACCGGCGCGACGCACATCAACACAAAAAAAGGAAGAAGACTTTTCCTGGAAGTTCGTTCAGGAAGAAGAATCCCAGGATTGAGCCAATGAAACGCGTACAGCTTTTCCTGCTGCTATGCTCCTGCCTTGCCCTGAACGCCTGCGACAATGGCGATCAAGTTCTTGCGGAGTTCTCGGGCGGCCAGGTCATCCGCGACGAATTGCGTCTCGCATTTACGCTGAACTACGGACCCGCTGCCGAAAGCAAGGCCACAACCGAGGAGCAGATCCAACGCCTGCGCGAACTCTCTCTGCTGCGTATTCAGGCCATTGAAGCCGAGAAGGAGGGCGTTCCTGACTCGACCGGATTTAAGGCGCGGGAGGGCGTGCTCGAAGATCAGGCGCGGCTTTTGACCTATCAGTACATTGTTCGTCGCGATAGTTCCGAGCGGCCGTTTCAGATGATGCTCCTACAGGGGTTGACGCTCAGCAAGACGCCCCCCGGAGCTCAACCCGGGGAAACGGTTTCCCGCACCGCGGAGGCCGAAGAACTGATGGCGCGCCTGAACAGCGGTGAGCTGAGCGCTTCCGAGATTGAAGACCTGATCCATCAGCATAGTGACAATGCACGCTATCGCTGGTTCGGCGGCTACATTGACCCCATCTGCACTTCCTGCGCGACGGCGCCGGCGCTGGCAGTCTTCACCGATCCGGTGGCGGACATGGATTCCGATCACTTTGTTCTCGTCGATCAGCCGGCCGCCGTCTGGCTGATCCGGAAACTCGACGAAGAGGAGGTCGATGCCGACGACCTGCGGGACGTCTTCACAACGTATTATCGACGCACCCAGCGCATAGCCAGGGCCTATATCGACCAGGCCGATTCCGTGCCCATGAACGCACGCGACATTTTGCTCTCTCAGGAGCAAATGGAAGAGCTCGCAGGCCAGCAGGCTGACCGCACCATAGAGTTCGAAACACAAAACGCACTGGCTGCACGCATGCCGCCCATACAGCGTGCCCGCGGCTTTGAAATGTTTCCGGCGGGCAATGCAGCCCGAAACGGTTCCATTCCGGCACTGACTTCTGAAACACCCTTGTTCCGCATCGACGACGAAATCTACACTTATGGCACGCTGGAAGCCCGCCTCCCGGCGCCGGAACTCTCGGCCCAGGACCGTCTGGAGCTTTTACACTCCACCATCATCCCCTGCATGCTTCTGGAAAACGAACCGGACTTCCAGCAGGCGAACGATGACGACGCGTATGCGTTCTTTTACGAGCTGCGCAAGAGCCAGCTTTTGGGAAGTCTGCTGCTCCGCGATCGACTACCACCCGCCGTGGTTTCCGAAGCGCAGGCCCGCGAGTGGTACGACCTGCAACGCGAACGCCAATTTCAGGGCCAGCCTTACGCGGCCGTACGCGACGCGATCCGGTCCCATCTGGAGCAGATCGAGGCCACGCGCGGTCTGGAGGCTTTGCTCACGCAACTTGCCCAGGAGTACGAGCTGAAGATCAATCGGGACCTGCTGGAACCGAACAGCCTGTAGGCTTTGCCCGGCACAGCAGTCAGCGCGAGATGGGCCCTGGAAGAATCAGGCTGTAGGGTTGCCGACGAATCTTCAGGCGCCAGAAGCGTTCCATCTTACGAAAGCTCAAAAAAAGCCTCCAAATGAGCGCGTCTTCTCGATAGTACGCGCGGACGTGACCGGTTTCGATTGGCTTCGCTTCCGGCCAGCGTTCCAGGTAACGATTGGCAACCGCCAGATATGGTTCGATGAGGTGCTCGGCACGCTCTTTGATCAAATTGGCAATCAAATCCAGTAGAACCTCGCGCACCAGGTAATACCGATCCAGCACTTCATCCAGAAAGAAACGACGCAGAATCCAGGAAAGAGCCACCGGGCAGACCCGCAAAAAAAGCTCGGCGTTCACCTCTTCCTGTCCGTCCCGACGAATGAGCGGCAGGCTCGTGTCGATGTAAGACAGCCCGATGCGCCGGGGCAAACGACCATCCCTCGGCGCGTGGCTCAAGACCCAGTTTGATAGCTGGGCATCGAGTCCAAGCTGGACGCCGGGATTTGCGGCATTGGCGCTGAACAGGTCGTGCACCCGTCCGATGATCACCTCGAACATACGCACGGCCTCGCTGGGGACCAGGTCGTGAATCGCACGGTGCGCCAGCGCATCTGGGTTCAAGAGCGACTGCGAAAGGTAGAGTACGGGACGGCCCTGATGGTCCGTGAGCTCGAAGCCATCGTGATCGGGCACGTGCACGCCGGCCTTTTCCAGAAGTGCGTTGTATTCGAAGTAGCCCTTGAGGTAGTATTCCGATTCGGATTGGTCTTCGAAAATAGCCATGCGCTTGTAGGCCCGACCGCTCAGGGCGCGATCCTCAAACGTGAAAACCGTGCTGATCTCTCCGTACCCGATGATACGCGGCCGTCCCGGACCTTGCTCCGGTTGTTGGGGGTCCAGCTCGCGCTCGAATTGTTTGAGTAACTCCATTCCGCGCGCCCGCGGTCTCAGTCTGGAAACGCCCATTTTCTATTACAACCACTCGATCGCTTTACGGAGCAGTCGATACTTCCAACGACTTTGATCCAAAAGACTTTTCTCAAGCAGATGAACGATTTCGTCCAGTTCCGACCGGGTCGCAATGAGCGGCGGGAGGAACTGCAGCACACGTCGGTCGTTGTTCGCGTAGACCGAAAAAACACCATTGTCCGCCAGTGCTTTGACCATTGCCAGGCAATCAACATCTGACTCGAACACAATACCGCGGAACATTCCCATGCCGCGCACCTCAACAATTCGGTCAAAACGCTCGAGCAGGGGCTCCAACTTCGACTCCAGGTAGCGCCCGTTCTCGCGCACCTGCTTCAAGAACAGCGGGTCGGTCGATATCTCAAGCGTCTTCAGGGCTGCCACGCAGGCCAGTTCGCTTCCACCAAACGTAGAAATGTGAATAAACGGATCCTTCTTGAAGATGCGCTCGTATTTCTTTCGAAAGCATGTTGCTGCAATCGGATAGAGCCCGCCCGATAGACCCTTACCGGTCACCACGATGTCGGGCACGATGTTGTAATGCTGAAAGGCCCAGGCCTCCCCGGTGCGTCCCAAACCGGTCTGAATCTCATCGCAGATCAGAACAATATCCCGGGCCGCAGTCACATCGCGCAGATGCTGCAGCGTCGCCTTCGGAAACACCGGCATACCCAGGGTGGCCGGAATCGTTTCCAGAATAATGGCAGCCGTGTCAGGGGTGATAAAACGTTCAATGTGGTCAAAATCTCCGAAGGGAATCTGACGAAAGCCCGGCAAATCCAGGTGAAACGGATCGCGATAGCGCGCGTCACCGGTTGCCAGAGCAAGCCCCGTGTGCCCGTGATAGCCACCAACCAGGGACAGTACCTCCCGGCGACCGGTGTGAGCGCAGGCCAGTTTGATAGCGAGGTCCACTGCCTCCCCGCCACTCACTCCAAAAATCACGGTATCGATACTTTCTCGAAATCTGCCCCGCAACCAGCCCGCCCGCATGGATTCACAGAGCCGGCGCGCAAGCTCTCCCCGCGGCCCCGAGATCAGATGATGGTTGCCGATGTCGTAGTCGCCCAGGGCCTGCTCCAGGGCCCGCGTAACGTCGGGGTTGCGATGGCCGAGATTGAACACACCACCATTGGAATGGCAATTGATATAGCGCTTCCCGTTCAGGTCCCAGAAGTAGATGCCTTCCCGACGACCCATAACGATATCAAAACCCATGCGGCTGTAGAACCGGGTTTTGTAACGGGCAACGTAGTGAGCATACGTCGATATCGCCCGGGATTTCTTGTAAGCAGGCACCATCTTTATCCGATGCGAAGCCCCGCCGCGCGATCAATCCTTTTCCGAAACAGCCGATAGAACGGATGCAGGCCATAGGTCGAAACACGGGCCTGCCGTACGCTCTGGGTCCACCGTTCGAGCGCGGTATCCGCAGCCTCAAAGCAACGTTCAGAGAACCGATCCAGTTCGGCGCTCCCTTCGCCGGAGGAAATCAGCCGGGTCTCTTCCTTTCGAAACTGCTCCTCCAGCGCGTCCCGCTCGGTAACGAAAAGCGCGCTTAGCTCGGGATAGTTGCGCAAGGTCAGACGGTGCAGCATTTCGTGTCGCCACCAGAGCGAACGGTCGGGCACGGGGCCGGGTTGCGCGAAGTTTTCCAGCCGCAGTCCCTGCCCCGGCATGAAACATGGCTTAAATGTGGACAAACATGGCGCGGCCGTTCCGGTGAACCAGTAGGTCGATGGTTTTTTGTTTCGCAGTTCCGCCACAAGCGATCCGGTTGTCTGACTTGGCGCCGTGATACCGCTTGCAAAAAGGCTCAGCGATTTCATGCCGGAGCGGGCGGGGTCGAAATTCTCGCGCTCCACTCCGCCGTGATCCCGCAGAATGTCCATCATGCCGCCAGAGTCCAGACTGCCGCGGCCCCGCGTTCCCCGCTCCATGCTACGCGCCTGACGAAACCGGCACTGGCTGAAGTAAGTCATAAAACGATCCGAGTAGCAGCGACGAAAGCTGAAGTCCTCGCCGGCCTTGAGCCAGCCCTGCTTGCGCGCAAAATCAATCAGGTCCGGACTCGAAAAATCAAATTCCCCTTCGATCGTAAGACCATTTGAGATCGAGCGAAAACCTTTAACGCGAATGGCCGCCCACTGATGCCCCGCTGTTTCCAGCACGAAGGCCTCGGATGCATCGGCAATAATGAAGCTATTGTGATAGAAAAACTTGCGATCGGTGTAACCACCACAGGCGTCCTGGCTATACTGCCGAACCAGATCGGTGATTGTTTCGAGGGCCTGCATGGCGGTCCCGGAACGTTCCAAAGCCAGTCGCAGCATGTCCATGCCCGTGAGTCCGAGATTCTTCTTTTCGAATGGGATGCGGGTAAAAACAGCTTCGTTGCCAATTACGACACCGTGCTCGTTTGCCCCCATTTCCGCACCCCACATGTGAAATGGTTTCGAAAGCAGCACTTCGTTCGTCTCCTGCACCTGGGGCACATCGATGAAAGTCGTCGAGACGGTCGCCGCTGTATGCTCCTGACGGGGCACGCGCAACAGGGCCTGCGCTTCGTTGGGTTCTCGGTCCGAGTTCTTGCCGAAGATCATGTTCCCGCTTGCCGTGAAGTCGGGCGTCGCCACCATGGTATCGCACACGTTATTAGTCCCCCGTTCGCTCCAGCAGCCTGAACTATTCCGTTCTGACCCTCAAGCGCAAAAACATGTCTGCCAGTCGTATTCGCCTGCTCTCCCGGGGTCCCGGTCACTTTATCGTCCACAAGCCACCGGGCATTCCGTTTCACCGTACCGGCAAGGACCCGGGCGTGCTGGAAATGATTCGTGAAATGCAGGAGACCGGTGAGCTGGCGCCTTCTGAAAGACTGTTTCCGGTGCACCGTCTGGACCGGGTCACAAGCGGGATTCTGGTATTTGCCTGTGGTCGGGCCGCAGCCAACGAGCTGGGAAACGCCTTTCGTCACAACCGCGTCGAAAAGTACTATCTGGCGCTCTCGGACCGTCGGCCGCACAAGAAACAGGGTCTGGTCGTAGGAGACATGGAGCGCGGACGTCGCGGACAGTGGATTTTGAACCGCTCCACGAACAATCCCGCGCGCACTCGATTCTGGAGCCATGCGGTCCCCGGACAAAGACCCGGACTCCGGCTGTATCTGGTGCGTCCGTTGACCGGAAAAACCCACCAGATCCGCGTTGCTCTGAAGAGCGTGGGCGCCCCGATTCTCGGCGATCCCCAGTACAGCCGCTTTGACCTGGCCCGGGAAGAAGACCGCACCTACCTGCATGCTGCGGCGATTCGCTTTCGTCTCGGGGAGTCCGTGGTACAGACGATCGATCTGGAACCTGAAGGCCGGGAGTTTGCCACCGAAGGCTTCGAAAGCGCCTTGCTGGCCCTTGCGCCGGAGCTGGCGCGGGGTGAACTGCCGGCTGATTCGCGCTCAGGCTGAGTGGCCGTTCTGCCGTTGCTCTATATGTGGTGTATCGCTGCTTCTGCCTGCTCGGGCTTCTTCTTCCATGGCTCGCCCTGGGCGCACGCGATGTGCCGCCACCTTACGATCCGGCCGGCCGGGTCGCCCTGCTCGGCCAGGTGCTTTCCCGCCATAGCGAATATGAACTCGTCATCGTGGATGATTTCCAGGGAGAGATGCCGTATAGCCCGCGGGCCAACTCGACCGACCTGAGCGTCGTACGCACCATTCAAAGATCGCCGACAGATGATGCCTTTTCGCAAGAAGAATCCCTGCGCGGCGATCCGAGCGGGGAACCGTCCTGTCTGTGGTTGCATACGTCTTTTGATTTGCCCGGGCAGCAGAGCTACTGGCTTCGACCCCGTGATCCCGTCCGACTGCAGGGCCGCTTGATACTCGTATCACTCTGGGTGCACAGCGGTTCATGGCCACACACCCTGACACTGCTTTTTGAAAACGCCGCCGGGCGCGAAGTGCGCGTTCCGCTCGGTCGCCTGGATTTTCACGGTTGGCGCCGACTGGAAGCATATCTACCGGAAACGCTATGGCAACGCGGGCCTATAGAACGGCCGTACGTACATCACTTCACCGGTTTTTTGATCGAAAGTTCGCCCCGCGCGGAAGCGGGCGCCGTGTCCTTGCTCTTTGACAACCTGCTGGTCCTTTCCGACCATTCACAAGGTCGCTACCCGGGCGCCGAAGTACCCGACAACTGGCCCTGAAACTAACGTGCCTGGCCGAGATCGTATTGGTCGCCTTCGCGGGCCGTATATATACGCAGACTGTGAGAAGGATCGTACTCGTCCAGATACTGACTGGCTTCCTGAAATAGTTTCCAGATTGTCAGATCGTCGTGGGCCGGTTCGTGATGGGTCAGCACCAATTCCCGAACGCCCCAGCGCAAAGAACAATCCACCGCGATCGTCATCGCCGTGTGCCCCCAGCCCTTTTTCTGTTCGGCCTCCTCCAGGGAATACTGGGCATCCATGACCAGCAGGTCCGCGTCTTTGAAGAAACGACTGTACTCCTGCATTTGCTGGTGCAGGTCGGGACCGTAGAACTCCGTATCGGTCGCAAAGATAAAAACTTTCCTATCTACTTCCATTCGATAGGATATCGAACCACCGGGATGAATGAGCGGCTGTGTTTGAACCTGAATGGGACCGATTTCAAACGAGCTACCGGCTTCAATCGTGTGAAACTCTTTGCGGCATGGTAGATCATCGAATTCAATGGGGCAATGATCACGATGTTGCTGGCGTTGAAAACGCGTACGTAAATCGGGAAGACAGCTGTAGAAATGCAGCGTGAAATCCTTCTGGTACGCCGGGGCAAAGAAAGGCAGGCCCTGGATGTGATCCCAATGCGTGTGCGTCAAAAAAATGTTGATGTCACCGCCGGAACGACGACTCATCAGATCCTGCCCCAGCTTGCGTGCTCCGGTTCCCAGATCGAGCACGATCGTGTGCTCACCATGGGTCAATTCCAGACAGGTGGTCTCCCCTCCGATCACCGAAGAAGGCTCCGGCGGCATATCCGAAATCAAAGTCCGGGGTTCCAGGGCCGGGTCCTTTGCCCACTGTTCCTTTGCGTAGTCCAGGCCGCGTCGGAGTTTGCCCCGCAGCTCGCCTATGCCCATCGGAGTCGGAAGAGACCCCCGCACACCCCAGAGTTTAATGATCATGCACGATTACCTGCACCGCCGGCCTCAGGCCGCCTGACTTTGGAAGCAAAGACTTCTATAAGTATCGGCCTCTGGATGCTCCAGCGTCGATCCCAGGCTGGCCCGCAGACGGTCGCGGGGCAAGCCTTTTGTCCGAACCCGGACCCGCATAAAAAGACGGGGCCGGAGCCCCGTCAGAAGTTGAGGTCTGGTCCTCGCTACTCTTCTGCAAGCCATGTTCTCAGGAGCTTGGCCACCTGGTCCGGTTTCTCCCTGGCAAGGTTGATCGCGTTTTCAAGCATCTCCCTTCGGGCCTTCTCGTCCACCGAGAGCTCTACTTCAGCGGCCCCCTCGTCGGCAACCCGCAGGGCCGCCTCGCGCATCAGCTGTTGCTGGGCCGCGAGCTCTTCTTCCCGGAGCCGGCGCCGACGCGCGATCTCCTTCTTGATCGCGCGGTACAGCAGGTAGATCAGAATGAAGACGGCGAGCGAAATGGAACTCACAATCAAGAGGCGTCGAATCATCATCTGACGCTGCAACTCTTCGTCTTCGAGTCGGAACTGCTCGCTACGGTCCTTCTGCACGTGTCGCACTTCAATGCGGTCGCCGCGCGCTTCGTTAAAAAGGGTGGAGGGCTTGAGCAGTTCCTTTATGGTCGCCAGCTCTTCTGCGCTGGGTGCGGTATATTCACGTATGTAGCCGGTGCCGTCTTCTTTAATACCGACCTGGTGCCAGAGGCCGTCGACCGCCACAGCCACGGCCCGTGGTCCGCGCTCCCAGGGCTGACGCAGTATGTCGCGCTCAATGGTGTTGAATACGTTGTTCTGTATGGTGTTGTTGTTTCGGTACTCGGCCCGCTGATAGTCCAGGTCTCGATATCCCGGTGGCAGCTGCTGCTCGGTCCCGGTGGGGCCGCCGGGAGTAAAACCATTGCCCCGGAAGCCTTCGTTTCGGCTTTCACTCGACTCCACCAGAACCCCGCCTTCCATAATCTCGCGTTCCGAATACGGTGTCTCCGGGTTGTCGGGAGTTTGCTCAACCGGGCTTACAAGATGCTGGGATTCCGACACTTCGTCCCACTTCATTTCGATATCCACGCTGACGACGGTCAGGCGATCCGCGGGATAAAAATCGCGGAGGTTTTGCTCGATTTCCTCGCGCCACTTCTGTATCTCGCGATCTTCGAATTCTTGTTTACGCTCCACCAGGTCGAGACGCCTCTGCGCCTCGTCTATCTCATCGGGCTCAACAAACTCTTTGCCGTTCGTATCAAGTATGGAAATGTTTTCGCGTTCGAGTCCCGGCACCGCGCGATGGATGAGGTTCTTGATGCCCATCACCTGACGACGGGAGATGGTTTCGATGCCGGGCTGCAACTCCAGAACAACAGCCGCCGACGTATCCCGGGCGTCAGAGAGGAAATTGTTGCGCTCCGGAATCGCAAGTTCAACCCGGGCCCGCTTGACGAATGCCAGGGTCATCAACATCTGTTCAAGAGCGCCCTTCATGGCCCGGTGCAACTTTACGTCTTTATCGAAGGTTGTTTCATCCCAGCGCGAGTAGTCGAAGATCTCCCAACCCTCCACTCCGACCGGAATCAGGTTGTCCTGCGCGAGCTTGGTGATAATTTCCTGGCGTTGGGCCGGGTCCACGTATATGGCCGAAGTTCCGCTCCCGCTCCAGGTGATGCCCATCGCATCAAGGGCCTGGGTAATCTCGCCGTAGTCGGTTGGATTCAGGTCCTCGTACAGGATGACTTTCGCCGGCTGCGAAGAGAACGAGGCCATCGACACGAAGGCGACCACGACGACACCGAGAACAACGCCGATCGTAATACGCTTGGTGTTGTCGAGCCGACCCCACAGGGCTCCAATCTGATTCAGGATATTCTGTAATTGTTCCGGCATGATCGCGTCCCACCCGCAGTTTAAAGCTGTGCAGCCTTGCCGTGTTGTAGACTCGCCAGGACGAAGTACAAGTTTTTTTTAGTCCCCCATGCAAAAAAGAGACATAATTCCGTACTAAACAAACGTAGGCACCCGGCAAGACCACGCGCGGGTCAATTTCAACAGCAATGGCGTTCGTCTTTCGGAATTACAGAGAAAGCGACGCCCAGGAGGTCGGCGACACGATTCGGCACAATGGTCCCCTCTCGGTCGAACGATGTTGGAATTGCGGTGACAGAAAACAGGAAGGCAAGTCAGCGGCCGCCCGGAAGCGGCCGCCCCTTGCTCATGCTATCAGCGTGGATTCGTCAACTCACGATACGTGCGCACCACGCCATCGGCGATGGTCTTCGTGAAGTTGATCGCAAAACGCGCCTTCTCCGCCGCAATAACAACTTCGTGCACATCCACCGAATCCGGATCAAAAACAGCCCGGCGGGTGAGTTCGTTGGCCTCGTTGTCGACGGCCTCGACTCGCCGTAGTGCTTCCTGCAACGAATGTGCGAAGCCTTCCGTTACGCGTTCCGGTGAAGGCGGTGCTTCCGCCCGGGTAATGTGACGTGGGCTTGAGGTATGCATGGAAAGATGCGTGCGCGACTCTACCCCCTGTACGCTGGGAAAACCATTTGGGAAGCTTACTCCTGGTGTACTGTATACCTGCATTCGTTGTCTCCTTTAGATTCGTTCGTTCTTATCTATTTGGACTGCTTAGACCGCGCGGCTTATCTCAAGCGTCTTATTGAAGAGCTGACGCGTCGTAATCAAAACCTGAGAATTCGCTTCGTAGGATCTGGAAGCGCTGATCATGTCGGTCATCTCTTCGACGATGTTGACGTTGGGGTACTCGACGTATCCTTTTTTGGGGCCAATCTGGATGGCGTCCACGTGGGTCGGATCGTAGACCAGGCGCAATGGACTCATGTCTTTTTCGATCCGCTCAACCTTGACACCGCGTCCTACGCCGGTGTCGAGTCCGTTCGGGTAGACCGGAGAACGCCAGACATTGCGCATGTTGATCGGAGTCATGACAACACGATCGCGACGAAAAGGGCCGTCGCCGCGGGCATTGCGGGTTGTGGTCGCGTTCGCAATATTGTTGGAAATCACATCGAGCCGAAGGCGCTGGGCGCTCAGTCCGCTGGCCCCGATGTTGATTGCGTCAAACATTCCCATGATTACTTACTCCAATTCCTAGGCCATGCGCAAGAGCTGGTTCAACTGGCGATAGGTGCCGCCAAAACGATCCACCAGAAGGCTGTAGTGCAGTTGATTGCGGGTCAGCTCCGCCACTTCGTTTTCAATGTCCACGTTATTGCCGTCGTTTCGCATGCTGGAGCTGTAGTCCACGACACGATGCGGAACCGCCTGGTCAAAACCCCGGGGCGCCGGGCGCGCAATATGATTGGGGCTTGAAGTGCGCATTTCCAGCCGCGGTTCGGACAGGGCCCGCTGCTCATCAACAGCCCGCTTCATAGCCGCTTCGAATATAACCTCGGAACGCTTGAAATGGGGAACATCCACGTTGGCGATGTTATCCGCGATGACCTGGCGACGCAGTGTTTGGGCATCCATGCCGCGTTCGAGCATATCGAGCGTGCGCATGGCCAGGCTATTATCGAAAAGTGACATCGACCGATTTCCTCAATTGCCCTATCGACCGGCCCGCTCGGGGCCTGAATCAATTATGTCGCCAGGGGCCTTTTTTTTGGTGCGCTTCGGCCACGCCGACCGAGGCTTGCGTCACGATGGCAGAGTTGGATTCGCGTCCCGGCCCCTGGCTGCGCCTCTCGGGCTTCGGAGGCGCTCTTGCGGTTTTGACCTGCCCGGTTTCTGTGAGCCTCTCTCAGGCCGGTCTGATGCTGGCCCTGCTCGGGTGGGCCCTGGACAGCGCCCTGGCTGTGCGCGCCCGCCGGCCACCCGCGTTGCGGATAGAGTGGCGCCCGGCCCTGCTGGCGGCGCTTTTGGTTTTTGGCTTTGAGCTACTGGCTTTGATTGTGAATGCTACTCTGGCCGCTTCGCCGGGGGAACGACTGCTCCGCGGCCTGCGAGGCGAATTCAAGGATGTTGTCCTCCTGCCGGCAGCTTTCTGGGCGATGGCCTGGGCCCGGGACCCGGGACGCCGGGAACGGTTGCTTAGATGGTTTGAAATTGCCCTCTGGATTCTGGTGATCTCGGGGCTGGCTTCCATATTCAGCATCTACCGCCTGGCCAAGATTCCGGCCATGATGATGAGCGGATGGGAAGTGGGACCCCAGGCGCGACTGCAGCACCATCTCGGAACGCTGTTTGTGGGCGAGCGGCCGATTCATTTCTTTATGCCGATCGGTCTCATGAACACCCACCTGACGTACGCGGCCTTGATTATGCTGGCCTTTCCTTTTCTGGCCCTCGGTGTGCTTCGCAATGTGATTCTTTCGCCACGCGATCTATTGCGCGGAATCGGTCTTTCGAGGACCGTGCTCTTTGGCCTGGCCAGCATTGTACTGGTTCTCAACAACGGACGTAGCGCCATCTTCGGTGCGATTGTTGCCACGCTGTGCGGTCTCGTTTACTTCATAAAAACGGAAATTCGATGGAAGGCCCTGCGCCTTGTGCCGTTGTTTTTGCTTGCGCTACTGCTGCTGTTCGCGGTGGACCGGGCTTCGAGCAGTATGCATTACCGATTTGCGCGTGTCATGAATGCCCTTCTCGGTGAGTCCAAACACACCGACAACCAGCGACCGCTTGTGTACGAAGGTAGTCTGCAGCTTTTCGCGCGCAATCCGGTAGTCGGCATCGGGCCCGGAGAATTCGGCCCCGCAATCGATCACTGGGTCATTGAGAAAGGAGCGGAACATCCACGGCTGTGGGTGCCCTTCTCTCTCGCACAACGCGGACACGCGCACAATGACCTGCTGCACATCCTGGTCATCTCTGGGCCGGGGGGCGCGCTGGCCTTTTTGCTTTTTGCCTGGCTGGTGTTTGCCGCGGTGTTTCGTCCATCAAGAGATTCGAGAGTGCAGTACTGGAAGTGGGGCCTGATCGCTCTTTTCTTTGCGGGCCTTGCGCAATGCTACTTTCAGGACGATGAGACCATGCTGCCGTTCTGGCTGTATCTGGGCCTGGTCCTCGGATCCGAAGCAGATGACGAGAAATGACCCTTGCCCGCAGACTCACGTTTTTGATCGCCGTAGCTGCCCTGGTCCTGCTTCTCGTGGAAGCCCTGGTGCGTATTTTCGCCTGGGGCACGCTGGAATTCCGGCTGGCCGAAAAGCGCCTGCACTGCCTGGAAGCGAACGGGGACATTGGTCTGTGTCCCGACCAGCGCATTCGCTTTCGTCATCCTCTGGGATTTGAGTACACCGTATCGACCAACCAACTCGGAGAACGCGTAACCAACATAGATGACCGTGATGCGCCATCACAGGAAGTCTGGATCATCGGGGATTCGATCGCCATGGGGTACGGTTTGGACGACGAGCGCACGGCCGCTGCGATACTGGCGCGTGAAAGCGGGCTCGCTGTGCGCAACCTCGGCGTCGATGCCCTGGGCGCCGGGGCGATCGCACGCCGGCTCAAAGCCCGGCTGTCCGGTGCGCAAAGCCCGCCCGCCCTGGTCGCCTGGCCTTTCCACGC
The DNA here is from genome assembly GCA_024233935.1 of Spirochaetales bacterium. GTDB lineage: Bacteria > Spirochaetota > Leptospiria > Leptospirales > Leptonemataceae > JACKOY01. The sequence goes on from JACKOY010000003.1 coordinate 94,981, forward strand.
GTCCGACTTTCAGGACGACCAGGACGATGCATCGGCAAGCGCGGCCAGACGGATGCTGCGGCAGGCAATCTTCTTGATCAGTCGCCACAGTGCCCTGGCCAACGCCCTGCGCTTGATGGGCGAAGAACTGGGACTTTGGGGTACCCCCAATCGCTACGTGGAACCAAACGCCCCCGCCACACCCCCGGTCGAACCACGACCCGATCATCCCACCTACGCCCACATAGCCGAAATCGGAACGATGCTGCGCGAGCGGGGGGTACGCTTTGCCTTTCTTCTTTACCCTGAAATCGATCGTACGACCGGATTGGCCTCGGGGTCTACGCCACTCAAGAACCGGGCGGCTTCGGTCGCATCCGAAAGCGGCGCCCTGATTATCGATCTGCGCGCACGTTTTGCAGCTTATTCCGATTCTGATTTATACCTGGCCCGGGATGGACACCCGTCCGTTGCCGCCAATCGTTTCTTTGCGGAAGCTCTTCAGCAGTTGCTGCGGAATGCAAGACAATGAAACAGGCGCGGCACAACAGAAACACTTGCCTTCGTCGGGCGAACCCCTTTTGTTTTCGTATGCCCGCCTGTGCGCTCCGCCTTCTTCCTGCGATCCTGCTGGCGCTGGTTTTTGTCACCGGATGCGCTACGATCCACACGGCCAAGAACTACCAGGGCTTTTTGCCCGGCCGCGAAATTGCTGTACTGCGGGAGCGCGGCTTTCAGATCTGGCTGGCGGGAAGTGAACGCAGGCCGGTAGACGAGCTGCGCTTGTTACCCGGTCGCTATCTGATTTCTTTCTTTCGATATCCCGATCGCTCCGGCGGAGTCGCCAATTGCCTGCTTGAACCCGGAACGCTCTACGGCCTGCGCATCGTTCGCCGCGAATACCTTCCGCAGTCAGGTACGAATGCCCTGGTGGCCGAATGCCCGATCGCGACCGACCAACCGGCTGACTTTGCCGAGCGAGTTTACTGATGTCGCACCCGGCCCTCATACTGATCGACCACGGCTCGCGCCAGGCGGCGGCCAACGCGCTGCTGGAACAGCTGGCAGGCATGGTCCAGCAGCGCCTGCCCCAATGGATTGTTGGCCACGCCCACATGGAAATGGCACAACCCGATCTGGCCCGGGCCATGCAAGACGCCATCGACCGGGGCGCCTCCCGCTTTGTGGTGCACCCTTACTTCCTAGCACCTGGAAAGCATGCCACCCAGGATATCCCGCGTATGGCGCGCGACCTGGCCCGACAGTTCGGTGTTGCGGTCGAAATTACGGAGCCCCTGGGGCTCAGCGAACATCTGGTCAACATCGTGCTCGAACGCGTAGAGGCCAATGGCGTGCGACCTCAGTAGCCCTTTTTTTCGTTGCCACCTTCGGGGAACCTGGCTCGGATTTGTTACTATTGAGTGTCAGGAGCAAAATATGAAAAAACTGATAGTATTGCTGATCGTGAGCCTGCTGGGTTTTACGACTCTGTTATGTCCAGGCGGAGATCAATCGCCCCCCCCGGCCGATGAACTGCCGACCGGCCCCGAAACCACTGCCCCGGATAATACCGGTGGTGAACCGATGGCAACGCCGGAACAATCGGCAACTCCGTGAAAGACGCTTCCGGGGGTGTAGCGCCCCCGGACTTTTTTTGCCCGGGGGCCCCGAGGCCACGCACGCAACACGCCCCAATGTGCGCCGGGCCTCAAAATTGGAAGTAAACGAAGGGCGCCGAATCACTGATGGAGTAGACCACCGCGCAGTAGCCCAGGATGCTCGCGCAGATCGCGTAGACCAGGCGACGATAGCGCATGATGCGCTCCAGATGCTCCGACCAGCGCTCCTGAAGCAGTTCGTAGCCTACCAGTAGCGCAATCGCAAACAACACCGAAGGTTCCACGCTGATGGATTGGCCCGACTTCCAGAAGATCGCCCGGTGACTCAGGTACAACGAAACATCGAACGCGTCGCCAATCCCGGCCACCGCGCGGGCTCGAAAAAAGCAAAACGTAAACGAGAAGAACATATATGTATAAAGAAACTTAAAGAAAGCCGGCGCACGCTCCCAGAAGGCTTTCGCGCGCGGAAATGAAAAGATAAACCGCTCAATCACAACAACCAGGGCGTGTACAATTCCCCAGGCCACATAGTTCAGACCCGCGCCGTGCCATACGCCGCTGGCGGCCATCGTGATAAAGATATTCCAGTACGTACGCACCGGGCTCACACGGTTGCCACCCAGAGGAATGTAGATGTAGTCGCGTAGCCAGGTCGAAAGACTGATGTGCCAGCGATTCCAGAACTCGCTCATGGTTGGCGCCATGAACGGTCGTTTGAAGTTCATGGGGATATGGAAGCCCATGATACGACCGGTCCCGATGGCGATATCCGAGTACCCCGAAAAATCGCCGTAAATCTGCATGGCGTGTAGCATCAAAACAATCCAGAGCGCGCCCGAGGAGTAATGCCCGGGGGCGCCGAAAACCGCATCCACGGCAACCCCGGCCGGATCGGCAATCAGGGTCTTCTTAAAACAACCCAGCGCGATCTGGCGTAGGCCGGGATAGAGGTTCTCGTAGCGAAAGCGATGATCTTCGGCAAACTGATCGAGCAGGTCTTTGGCCCGCATAATGGGACCGGCCACCAGTTGCGGAAAGAAACTCAGGAAGAGCGCGAAGTTGAAAAGGCTGCGACCCACAGGAATGACGCCGCGGTAGACATCAATGGCGTACGCCATCGCCTGGAGCGTGAAAAAGGAAATTCCCATCGGCAAGAGCACGCCGGTCGGACCAACATACAAAGAGTCGCAGGGATCCTGGAAAAGAACGATATTCCAGACCTCGATCGAGAAATCGATAAACTTAAAAAAGTAGAGAACACTCAAGTTCGCCGCGATCGCAAGACCCAAAAACAGGCGTCGCACAATGCGCCGCTCCGAGGATGCAATGCCCCGCGTACACAGGTACGTGGCGACGATGGAAAACAAAAGCAGGACGGTAAACGGCACCCGAAAGACCGCGTAGAAGTACAGGGAGGTTACGAGCAGCCAGGCACGCTGAAAGCGCTTTGGCACCAAAAAGTAGATCCCGATGACGACCGGAGCAAACGCGAAGTAGTGGATAGAGTTAAAGAGCATTGGAGTTGGCGAGGTTCTGGAGCTCGTGCTCCAGCGCGCGGGCAGCCCAGGCGTTCCCCAGACGCGTCAGATGTCCGTCGCCTGGAATGTAATAGTCCGAAATGCGTGACAGGCGCGCGGGTTCTTCCGGGACGGGCTCCCCGCACATGCCCGGCACCTGAGAACGCAGGTCCAGCACCGGCACGCCCTGGTTCTGGAAGTACTGCCGCGCCCGCAGAGCGTAGTCGAAAAAGCGGGAGTAACGCCCGTTCATTTCGCAATACAGCACTTCGTTTTGAATGGGCATAAAAACCACAACCAGGCGGAACCCGCGCTCCCGGCTGAGAGAAATCATTTGCGCGTAGTAGCGCCGCGTGATTTCCATCAGTGGTTCAAGCGTAGCCGGATCGGGTTCATTGGCCTGGCACTGCACACCTGCCGGCACGGGCTCCGGGCACTGCGGGCCCGAAACCGGCGCATCTTCCGTGCTTTCCGCCGGCGCAATCTCCGGACCACAATTCGGGGGCGCCACGGCCGGCCGGTAAAAGACGCCGCGCAGGTAAGCGACCAGCCCCCGATCCAGCTCCTGCTCGGCCGGCTGGCCTGGGTCCGGGGATAGGACGCCTGCACGGATCAACTCCAGCCGGCTATCGTTTCGGGCGAGTTGGGCACGAATACGTAGCTGCTGATTGGCGATCACCAGCGAATGAAGCAGATAGGAGTAGCGCGTAAGAGCAAAACGCGCCGCAAACATTGTGGGGTAGAACTCATCGCCTTCATTTTGAGCGTCGATTTCGTCGTCGGAACGTACGCCGCGCTCCGCCAGGGCCGGGGGTATCGCGTAGTCATTTGGCGAAACCACAAGCAATACGATCTTCAAATTCAGGCGATCGACCGCCTCCTGAAGGCGAAGCGCGTAGCCCCGCGAACCGAAGGCATCGACCCCCAGGTTGACACTCTGGTAGCTCGTTTCGCCCAGGCGAATACCATCGATGCGACTGCAGAAGGTCTCTTCGTCGGAGACGCCGAAGCCCATCACAAGACTGTCCCCCAGGCAGGCAATCTGGGGACGCGCCGGATCGGGCTCAGTTGTGCCACGATAGCCATAGGAGTTGATCGTAAACTGACCTTCCCAGAGCCCGGCATGCTGGCGCACGAAAATCTGCGTGTTCGGTGCCAGGCCCACCAGGTAGTCCGGATGAGAAACGTGCAGTTCTTTGACCGCCCGATAGTAGTCCATTGAGGCGGGCTGAAAGAGTCTGAGGGTCAGCTCGATGCCCAGGGGGGCGGCCAGCAGAAGCGGCGCCAGGTACACCAACCTGTTGCGCAGCTTTCTCAAACGGGCAAGCATGGCCGACAGCATTGTTCGAAGGCGAGCGGCTGTAAAGCCGGTAATCTCAGGGATTGACTGGCACCAGCAACTTCCTCAACTGCTGCAACAGGCGTTCACGAGCGGGTGAATCCTTGTGACCGCGCACGAAAGTCATCAGCTCGTGCACTTCCTCTTCGATTTCTGTCGCAAAGCGATGGCGTATGCGATTGCGGTCCATCATCTGCTGCAAAGACCCAACTCCCTGCAGGCTGCTCCGCTCCGCCGAATCCTTCCAGAGCGTCTGTAGCCGGCGCGATTCGGTGCGCGAGGCGGATACCCGCAATAAAATCAGGGGTCGTGTTACCAGACCACGGCGGAAGTCCTGGAAGGGCTCTTTGCCATCGGACTCAGCCGTGCCGAAGTAGTCATAAAAATCATCCCGAAGCTGGAAGAGCGTTCCCAGGCGTTCCCCGAATTCCCGGTACGAACGAGACGCGTCCTGATTTCCGTTGTCGGGATTGGCAAGCACCCAGGCAGCCTGGGTCATCGCTCCGAACAAGACCCCGGTTTTGCACAGGATGATCCGGCGATATGTATCGTCGTCGGTGGCCAGGTCTCCTTCCCACTGCATCTGAAGAAGCTCGCCCACGGAAAGCATACGCAGAACCCGTGTAAAGATGTCCAGCAGGCGACTGGAATCCCGAAGGGTGTTCAGATGGTCCAGACCACAACCCAGCATGTAGTCGCCGGCCAGGATTGCGGTCTTGTTGCCTTCGAGCGCGTTTACCGACGGACGGCCCCTGCGGATCGAGGCTTCATCAACAACATCGTCGTGCAGCAGTGAAGCCCCGTGAATGAGTTCGCCAATAGCGCCGACATCTTCCCAGTCGCGGTCCGTATATCCCAAAAGCTGCGTGAAGTAGTAGTGGGTAATCGGTCGGATGCGCTTGCCGCCGCTCTTGATGAGGAACTTCTTAACGCGTTTCAGGACCGGCAGGTCCTGGCCGATGATGCGGCCCAGCTTGCGGTCAAATCGACGAACCAGTTCGGCTCCGGGCAGCGGGGCGGCGGTCATCGTGTCAGGAGCGAATGGAGCAATCTTCAAGAATGTTGAAATGCTGGCGGAGGATTCGTTCCATGCGACGATCTCCGCTACTGGAGTGATAATTGATGAGATTGCGGTACATACGTTTGATGATGGTCAGATTGCCCGTTCTCACCAGGTAGGCCGCGCTCGGCTCCAGTCCCTGCCGAACCAGAAAGTTCAAGCAGTCCTGCTCGGTGAGCAGATTCCCTTCGTTGAAGGCGTCCAGAAAAATCGTGTAGTCCGCCACGCTGTACTTCACGATGAAGTGGCCTGGCAGATTCACGCCGAACAGCGGCAGCCCCGCCCGCCAGCCGACCAGAAGCGCAAGCACGGAAAGCGAAACGGGTATGCCCAGGTGCGTGCGCAGAAGCTCGCTCAGAAACGAGTTAGCGGGCTCGTAATAGTTCTCGGTGTTCCCCCGAAAACCCTGCTCTTCGAATAGGTAGTGCCGAAAACTCTCCACCCGGCGCTCATGGTCGTCGGCCGGCACCGCAAGCAAAATGCCCTTCAGCGGTCGGGCCAAATCGTCCAGCGCCCGGGATAATGCCTGCGGGGTAACGTCCATATCGTCGGACAGCCGCGAAATCAGGGCCGCGCCCGCTTCCAAATCCATGTCGCCGTTCCCACGCTGAATCAGTGCCTTGAGATCGCTGCGCAGTTTCAGTTCATTCAAAAAGCGCAGGTAATGTTGTCGGAGCGAAGCGCGCAGGGGGGCGTCGGCAAGATGTTCAATGTAGCGACCGGGATGGTGTCCGAAGGGCAAAATCGGAAGCAGGCGTTCCAGCACTATCTGTCTGGACTCACGCGTTTCGGCGTCCATTAAACAGGAAAGCAACAGCTCTATTTCTCGCTGGCGGATCTGCCCTCCCGCTTCCATGCTCGAACAGAGCCCCGCCTTCGCCAGGCTGTCAACAATATCCAGGCGAAAAAGTACGATGCTATGGAGACGTAAAACAGCCGCATGTCCCAATCGCCGCCGGCACGAAGGTCGGCCACCGGCAGATAGAAAAGCGGCAAAGCATGGGAAGCCACGCGCGCCACCCGTGAAGGTGCCAGGAGTCCCAGGGGAAAAAACCAGGCGAAGTACCATGGATTCCACGACCCGCGCGCGAAGACCGAAAAAGCAAGGGCGCCGATCAAAAGCATCAGCCACCAATCTGATCTTTGGATGCCCCTGGCTACTCGACCAAAGCGCAGTGCGACGGGCACACAGAGAAATGCAATGACAACCACCGCGAGAATCCCCAGGCGATAGCCATGCATCATTTCGGGTCGCGAGTCGATGTCGGCCCCTTCAAGAAGCCCGATGATCGGGTTGTAGGCCACAAACCAATCCGCGAAGAGTCGGGCCGTATCCAAAAACGATGATACACTTTCCATGCGTGGAAACATCACGAAAAGCGCAAAGACGCTCTGAATCGCGAGCCCATAGGCCAGGCCCAGGAGATGGCAGACGGCCGTCGTCGAGCCCCCGGGGTTTGCCTTCCATTTTCTCATATGCAGGCCCAGCAGCCCGGCACACCAGATGGCGCCCTCGGGCTTGATACCAACAAGGGCGGCACATAATAAACCCTCAAGCGCGCAGACCGATTTGGCCGGCTGCGACTTTCGCAACCAACCCGCAAGAAGCCAGGTGACGATCAACGCCCCCTGAAGGTCTGCGTGGCGGCCACTGGCCATCAACCAGAAGGCCGGTGCAAGCAGCACGCCTCGAAACGAACCTATGGCCCCGCCTGGGGACAGACGGCGGGTGGTACCCACAATCAAAAGCACGCAGAGCGTCGCATACACAATCGAATACCCGTAACGCTCCGAGAACAGTGCACCCAGGACCGCCTGGATCTGAGTGAAAGGCAGATAGATCGTCGCAAGCTGGGCGTGATTCGGCAACGGCAGACCCGGCGAGGCCCCGAGCTCCAGCGGCGCAAAGCGGTACACATCGTTGCCCCGCAACAGTTGAGAACCGTCGAAGGCGTGGCGCAGGGCATCGTCTGAAAAATAGTAGGGCATGCCGGGCACAAGCAACAGACCCGCCACCACAAGCACGTACGATGAGCGCGGAGGGTGCTCGCCTGCCCGCCGATCGCACAAGAGCCCCTGAAAGGAAAGAAAAAGCAGCCCTGCCTGCACAAAGCGCGGCTCGCCGGAAATGTGCGGCGCCAGGCCGATCAGAATCAGGGTCGAAAGAGCGGGGACAAGCGGCCGGACTTCAGGCCAGTTCGGCCAGCGCAAGCTCGGTCTGTTCCTGGTTCGGGGCTTTGCCATGCCAGTTGTAATCGTCTTCCATAAAAGACACGCCCTTGCCGAGTACGGTGTTGCACACAATCATCTGAGGACCGTCCTCATAGTCGCGCGCACTGCTGAAGGCCCGGCGCAGACCTCCGACGTCGTGACCATCGATGGTGCTGACTTTCCAGCCGAAAGCGGCGAACTTGGATGCCAGATCACCCAGGTCGCAAACATCCCGGGTTTTGCCATCGATCTGAATTCCATTGTGGTCCATGTAGGCGATGACCGGCGCGCGGTAGGCCACCGCGGCCGTAGCCGCTTCCCAGGTCATGCCCTCGCCACATTCGCCGTCGGATATTCCGCAAAACACCCGCCCCTTGCGTTTCTGCAACCGTTGCCCGAGGGCCAGTCCTACGGCCGCGGAAAGGCCCTGACCGAGAGAACCGCTCGAGTTCTCCAGCTCCGGCAGATAGCGAGTCGAGGGGTGCCCCTGAAAAGGAGAACCCAGCTTACGAAAACTCATCACATCCAGGTCGCGGAAGTAGCCGGCCAGCTTCATGGCCGCGTAACGCACCGGCGAAACGTGACCATTCGAAAGCACAAACACATCCCGGTCCGGCCAATCGGGCTGGCCCGGTCGATGTCGGAGAATGTCAAAATAGAGCACGGCAAAGATATCGGCAAGGCCCAGGGAGCCGCCCGGATGACCGCAGGTTGCCGCATGCACCATGCGGATGATGAGGCGGCGGATCTCGAGCGCCTTCTTTTCAATCTCTTTGTCAGTAAGTTGCTTCATTATAGGCCTCTCGATATCCGTATCAATCCTGTTCAGAAACCTGTCAACGCGTCCCTTCGAATATGAGGAGTCCGGAGATATACACCAGAACGAAAAGCGGAAAAAAAACAAAATGCAGGCGCACGTGCCAGACCCGGATCCGACGATATCCGGTCCAGGCCATCGCAAACATCAATAGGAAAGCAACGCCGGCGGCGATGCGATGGGCAAGCACAACCCATTGCGGCGCACGCGGGAAAAAACCGGCCACACGGAAGTCCCCTCCGGCAAAAGCGTGCACCGCGATCAATAACACGACCGCAGTCAGGCTCGTGGTCGCAATTGCGGCCAGCATCAGCCGGCGATGCTGCCGGTTGTTCCGCCGTCGGAGGCCATACCCGGCCAAAAACAGTGCCATGGCCAGGCTCATACCAGCGTTTACGATGTAGTAGCTCACTGTCTTCGCAGGTTCCCGGGGTTCATTGCTGGTAGCGGTAGATCGTCTGGAGTCCGTGTAGTGTCATCAAAGGATCAACTTCATCAAAGAGTGACGGTTCCTCGGCGTGAATCAGACCACAGAGGCCGCCGGTGGCGATCACGCGGTACGTCCGGTCTGGAGAATGCCTGCGCACCCGATCGGTAATCTCTCTCAAAAGCCCCACCCAGCCATAAAAAAAACCGGACTGCAAAGCCCCGGTCGTGGACTTGCCGATCGCGCCATCGGGTGGATTGCGAAACTCGATCGGCGGCAACTGGGCGGTTGCCCGGGACAGACTCTCCATGGAAAGTTTAAGTCCCGGCGCAATGCTGCCACCTACGTAGCTACCCTGATGGAGCACGCAAAACGTGGTCGCCGTTCCCAGATCGATGACAATCAAATCTCCGCCGAACCGGACATGGGCGGCCACGGCGTTGACCACCCGGTCAGCCCCGATCTCGGCTGGACGGGGATAATCAAAAGTGATCGGCAATTTCAGATCGTGCTGCACCCGGAGCACGCCGGCCTGAAAGTAATCCCGGGCCATACGCTCCACAATCGGATTGAAAGACGGCACCACCGAGGAATAGACGCACGAACCTATAGAAGCGGGGTCGAGGGAAGCAGACTCCAAAAAGCCCAGCAAAAAAATTCCCAGTTCGTCGGAGGTACGATCGCGTCTCGTCACGGTGCGCCAGTGCTTCAGCACAGGCTCGCCCTCGCGGGCTGAATCGAAAATGCCGAACACCGTGTTCGAGTTGCCAATGTCTACACAGAGGATTTTTCCGGCCATGCCTGTGCTCCGGTGATCAGTTCCAGATCGGAACGCGTGTCGTAGATGCGCGACTCGACGCCGGTTTCGCCATCGATCAAAAGCAGCGCTCCGTCATCGGCAATGCCGTTTGCACGACTTGTGCGCGAGTCGCTGCGCACAAGTTTGCCACGCAAAAAATCTACGCTTCGAAATTCCGAAAGCAGCGCGCTGTTTTCCCGGCCATACAGACGCGCCAGCATTGCATTCAGCGCTTCAACCAACGGAAGCGCGAAGAAGTCCGCCGGCCGGTCGTAATCGACAAACAAACTGATGGGTTCCAGAACACTGCGCGTTTGCTCGGGAATAACCGGAGCCTCCCCTCGCCAGTTGAGCCCGATGCCAATTACAATGCGCCTGGTGGCGGCCAACTGCTCGGTTTCCAGAAGCACGCCCGCCAGTTTGCCGGCCCGTCCCTGGCGCACGAGAATCACATCGTTCGGCCATTTTAAATAGATTTCATGCGCGAACGCCGGTTGCAGCTTCAGGGCCGCGTTTCGAATAGCCAGGCCCGCCACCAGCGGAAGCAGGCTGAGAAGCTCCGGCTCAAGCGGGCCTTCCAGCAAGCCGGAAAAAAGGAAACTATCGTCCGCCCGGGAACACCAGTCGCGACCGTGGCGGCCGCGACCACGAGTCTGGCTACGGGCCAGCACCACGGAACCCCCGGGAAGGTTTTCGCGCCAAACGTAGGCGTTGGTCGAATCCACTTCGTCAAGACGGACCCAGCGTTTCGGGTCCCTTTCGAGAAACAAAGACATCAGGGACCGGGGGTTGCTTCGCCCACACGGGCGGTAATGGTCATCTGCTCGCCCCGACGAATCATCTGGATGCGCAGTTCACCGCCGACTCCCACGTGCTGAACCAGACGGATCAGATCGTCAGAAGTCTTAATGTCCTCGTCGTTCACGCGGTAAATGAAGTCGTATTCGCGTAATCCCGCATCCTCGGCCGCCGATCCTGGAATCACATAGATCACCACCACGCCTTCGCGGTTACCCAGTCCGAGGTCTTCGCGCAGCGAGGGCGCCGGTGGTCCCACCTGAACGCCCAGAGCCGGTCGACCGATTACGCGGCGCTCGCTCTTGAGCTGCTCGATGATCTGCCGGGCTTCGTTGATCGGTATGGCGAAGCCGATGCCCATATTGCCGCCCGAAGTGGAAAAGATCGATTGATTGATGCCAACGACCTCGCCATAGATATTGATCAGCGGGCCGCCGGAATTCCCCGGATTGATCGAAGCATCGGTTTGAATGCGTGAATAACTGGAATTGTCGATCTGCCGTTGTTTGGCGGAAATGATGCCGGTCGTAAAGGTTCGATCGAGACCAAACGGAGCACCCAGCGCGAAAACCAGCTGTCCAACTTCGACCGTATCTGAATCGCCCAGCACCGCCGGCTGCAAACGATCCGAAGCGGGCACCTTGATCACCGCAACATCGCTGGCCTCGTCACGGCCAATTAGCTGAGCCTGAACAATTGTATTGTCATGGAAGACGACTTCAATCTTGCGGGCGCCCTCGACCACATGATTGTTCGTTACGATGTACCCATCGCGATCGATAATAAAGCCGCTACCGGCTTGCTCCTGAACGCGGTACAGGTCCAACCAGAAACCGGACCGCACCAGCACGTTGGTCTTGATAAAAACCACCGACGGCCCGGCCTTACGATACACATTAATGAAGGCTTCCTGCACGGCGAGGGCCGCACGCTGTTGCGATTCGGGAAGCGGCTCGGCGTCGCTTACCAGTGGATTTCGAAGGTAGTCCCGAAAGCCGCCATAGACCAGCGGACTCAGAAAAACACCGACCAGTAGTGACAGCACAACAATATTGATAATCGTAAGTCGCGTTAGCTTGAGTTCCTTGAACATTCAAACGCCTCCGATAAAGACGAGCAGCTAAGGTCCGCCAACGACAGCGGCTCCGGAAGGCTCCGTGCCCACCCACTCCGGCAGTTCGAGCCCCTGGGCCATGAGAGCCTTCAGCAACTTGGGGCCGTAGTGCTCCAACTTCCAGCTGTTCATGAGGTCAAGGGACTCGATACCAGCAACAGATTGCGGCCTTTGACGGGCAAGCTCTTCTATGGCCCGGTTGCTGATTATCAAAGAGCTGTCCAATCCACGGGCCTCGGCCACCATCAGACGCCAGCGCTTCAGGCGACGCAGGATGGCTTCTTCCTGCCGATCCCGACGCGGGCGGGCGGGCAAGTCGTTGTTCGTAATGGGCTGCGGGTTTGCCAGCGCCTCCAGCAAACGGGCGCTGTCTTTGTTTATAAATGCCTGATGTCCGAAACGTCCCTCGCTGAGTTCTTTGCGGGAACCTGGCCGACGTCGAATCAAACGTAACATGGAGTCGTTGGTCATGATGCGAAAGGGGGCGATATTCTCCCGGCGCGCCCGTTCTTCGCGAATCCGGTGTATGTCTTTGAGCATTCCGCGTTCGATGGGCTCAAGGTCCAGCGCTCCCGGCGTCTTCAACCAGGCAAACTCTTGATCATAATCGCGGGGAGTGGGGGCTTCGATCTTCCCTTCGGCGTAACGCAACTCCGCCTCAAACTCACCGATCAGCCCGGCGGCGACCAGGCGGGCTTGCATCTTTGTCGCAAGGCTTTCGAGGTAGACCGTATCCAGGTGGGCGTATTCCAGCTGCGACTCGCTCAGCGGACGTTTCTTCCAATCGGATTTCTGGTGCTTCTTGGCCAGTTCGACGCCCTCGTAATGGGCCACCAGAGCACCCAGCGAGCAAGCCGCATGCCCCAGCAAACGCGCCGCCAGAAACGTATCGAAAGTATTGTAGATGCGCCAACCCAGAGCTGCCCGAAGCACGGTGAGGTCGGAAACCGCCGAATGCAGGATCTTCTGGTGGTCGTTTTTGCCGAGCAACTGTCCAAGCGGGTCGAGGTCGAGGCCGGCCAGGGCATCCACAACGAAATGAGCCCCGCCGGCGCTCAGCTGAATGAGGCATAGTTCGCTTTCGTACGTAAAATAACCGGAGGACTCGGTGTCCACACCCAGCCTGGGGGCGGTCTGGAGCTGGGCCAGGGCCAGGTCGAGTTGATGCTGCCGTGTAATATACTGGAAGGGCGGCACGTCGGTCCAGGATTCCAGGGGAGGCCTTTTTTGCGACCGTTTTTGCCGCAAGCTGCTTGACCGGGCAGGAATGCGTCAGGAGCTTCCTGGCGTGCAGTTCGACCGCGATCTAGTTCCGGGGCGCAAGAAGGGCCTGAGCGGCCAGAATGTGCTTCTGGCCACCGGGGTGGCCTTTGGCCTGGCGATTCTGGTTCGGTTGCTGTTTCATGCTTACGTTGCCTTTCCCCTCTTTTTGCCTGTGCCCGATATGGAACCAACCCTCAAACAGGGGGACTACTACCACGTGGACCGTATGATTCGCGCCGAGGACGTGCAACGGGGTGACCTGCTTCTGTTTCGTCATCCCACGGTTCAGGATGCCTACCTCTTTGCCCGACTGATTGCGCTGCCTGGCGAACAATTCCAGATGCATGCCCGCGTGGCCTACGTAAACAACCAACCGCTCGCCGAGCTGGTCGACTGGGAAGGTCCCCTGGAGGCCGCCGCCCTCGCGGCGCCCATTCCCATGATTGAGCTCGGAAGCACGCGACGGGACTACCACGAGCCGCTGATCATTCCGGAAGGACTGGTGTTTGTCCTGGCCGACAATCGCGCAACCGGTCTGGACTCGCGGGACCTCGGGCCGATTTCCCTGGCCTTGCTCGAAGGACGCATCAAACCCTGAGCATCGCCGGTCAATAGGCGATCAAACGACTCAGTGCAGCTTCATCCTGGAATACGCCATCGGGCCAGGTCGGGCCCTGCACACCACGACTGCACAGTTCCGCATAACCGCGGGCCATGTCCTGCATGACCGGCTCGCCGTCGGCCGTTTGCGCAATCCATTCGGAAAGAGAAAACACATCGTAAATCGCATCGCAGATACTCATGCGATTGAGATCCCGCCAGGCGTGATCGGCGTTCAGCGATTGGTCCAGGAATTTCCTGCGCGCGCCCAGGGCCTCCATCGTAACATTGGAAACGTCTTTGGCCTGCTTCAGGTTTGCCTCGACCAGATCAAAAAAAGCGCTGCGCACTTTCGGCCTCAAGAAGGCCTTCAGAATGTGCTCGCTCATGATCTGGTGCGTGCCTTCCCAGGTCTCGTTAATCAGCGAATCGTTGTGCAGGCGCGGCAGACAGGAGAAGTCTCCCAGGATGCCGTTGCCTCCGTGCAGCATCATGGCCTCGTGGGTGATCCAGGAAGAGTGCAACGTACTCTTGAGTTTGAGCAGGGGCGTGAGCAGGCTTGCGGCAGCGTGCCCCTGATCGGCCAGGGTGTAGGTGCGAAAGCTATTCCAGACGACGGAGCTGTGCAGAATCTGCATTTCGGCGAGGGCTTTCTTCACGGTCGGAAATTCTATGACTTTTTTCCCGTACGCTTCGCGTACATCAACGTACGCACGCGCTTCCATGAAGGCCCGTCGGCTCATGCCACAGGCGGCCACGCTGACATGAACTCGAGACGTGTTGATCACGTACCTAATAAGATTCGCCAGTCCGTGGGCCGGCCGGCCAAGTGTCTCCGCTTCCAGTTCGTCGTACACAACTTCGACGGTAATCTTGCCGCGGGAGCCAATGATGTCCTTCTTACGCAGGATGCGGCAACCGTTGAGCGTTCCGTCGCGTTTGATGCGCGGCACGAGAAACATCCCGATAGTATTCGTATTTTCAATGCGCGCCGTGGTGACCCACAAGTCGCCGGGGTTCGAACAAAACCACTTCTCGCCGGTCAGTATCCAGCGGTCATTCCCAATGGAACGCGCAACCGTCCGGTTCTGGCCGACGTTTGAGCCGCCCACGCGCTCTGTTACGTATTGTCCGCACATGAAGTGAGATGCACTGCCCGGACCCGCCACCAGCGGCAGATAACGTTGCTTTTGCTCCTGGGTTCCGAGCGCCTTGAGAACACGAATCATTCCGTCGGTCATGGCCAGAGGACAGGTAACTCCGCCCTCGCCATTCATGTTCGCCAGATAGGCCAGCGCCATACGATGAGTCATCGTGAAGTCATGCTTCCATTCGGGATGAAAATCCAGATTTACGATGCCGTGCTCGTAAGAAATGCGTCGGGCTTCCTTCTGTTCGGGACTGTAGACAACCTCGTCTATACGATTGCCTGTGCGATCATACTGAACGACGTACCCGTACTTGTCTTCCCGGTGAGATTTTTCGGTCAGTTCATCGAGTACACCGCCCACGAGCTCGCCATAGGCCTGCAGGTGGCCGACCAGGGCGTCACGATGGGCCGGTGCCAGCCCGGCGGCATGCTGCTTGACGATGCGTTGCAGCAATCGATCCTCATCGAAAAAATTCCGACCGCGCACACCGCGGTAGTTGCTGATATCAAACGCGGCCAGGGCCGGATTCTCGGTCGTAGCATGCAGGGGGCGATTCATGTCTGTCTCCATCAAGCAGGGGGCAGAGTAGAAAACGACCACGCCTGCTCTGTCCAGTCTGCACCGCAACGCCGGTAAAGCCAATAGTTTTCCCGGGGATTGTGGTTGTCCGTGGCGCGCGCCCTCCCGAATTTGAATTATGAATCCCATGCCGGGCCTGACCAGGCAGCAGCTGAATTACGTTTCCGATCCCTTTTCTCGATGCCGTTTCCCGACCCGGGAAGTTATGGTGGGGGACGTTGGCATTGGTGGTTCCAACCCCATTCGCCTGCAGTCCATGACCATCGCGGATACGATGGACACCGAAGCAACCGTGGCCGAGGCAATCGCACTCTTTCGGGCCGGGGCGGAAATCGTCCGCATCACAGCGCCGGGCCCCGCCGATGCCGAAAATCTGGCCAATATCAAAAGACGCCTCGTCGACGAAGGATTCGACTTCCCCCTGGTGGCGGACATCCACTTTGCGCCGAAGGCGGCTCTCATCGCCGTCGAACATGTCGAAAAGGTGCGCATCAACCCCGGCAACTACGCCGATCGAAAAAAGTTTCAGGTGCGCGAATACAGCGACGACCAGTACGCCGACGAACTGGGCCGCGTGAGGGAATCGTTCCTGCCCCTTGTGCGCCGGGCCCGGGAACTGCGCCGGGTCTTGCGCATTGGCACAAACCACGGTTCCCTTTCCGATCGCATCATGAATCGTTTTGGAGACACGCCCGAAGGCATGGTGGAGTCGGCGCTGGAATTCATCCGCATTTGTCGCGACGAAGATTTTCACGACATCGTTGTATCCATGAAGGCTTCCAATCCGCGGGTAATGGTACAGGCTTACCGCATGCTTGTGGCACGCTTTCGAGCGGAGGGTCTGGACTATCCTTTGCATCTGGGGGTCACCGAGGCGGGCGATGGCGTGGACGGTCGAATGAAAAGCGCGGTCGGCATCGGGGCTCTCCTGGAAGACGGCATCGGAGATACGATTCGGGTCTCGCTGACCGAAGATGCGATTTACGAGTTGCCTGCGGCCGAACGCATCGCGCGTCCGTATCAGGGAGCCGCAACCCAACCTGAAACGACAACCGCCGAAAGCGTCCTGATACAATCCTACCAGAACGCCGTCTCCTGTTTCGACTATCGAAGACTGGCCACCGGTTCTGTCCGCTGGAATGAACTGGCGCTGGGTGGTCAGGCAAGACCGGCCCTGTTTCTCACGCTGGCCCCATCAGAAACCGCTTCGGCGTCAGCCCTCGTGGCCCGTGGCGCGGACGCGTTTTTGGTCGCGCCGCCCGAATTCGACGCAAACACAACGCTCCCTGATGGCGACGATGTCCATTTGCTGGCCGGAAGCGAACGACTGGCCTGGACCGATGGCGCCTCCGGGCTGCCGTCGCGGGGAGTGCTCACTTTGCGGGCCGACCAGGCGGACTTCGGACTGACGGCGATGGCACCGCAGCTCAGCCAGGCCAATCGTCTGATTCTCACACTTGATCCGCGCTCGATTCAGGAAGGCCGGCTCCTACACGATTACCGACGGCTGGTTGCCCAACTGGCGCGCCTGGTTCGTGAAGGCCTGCTCCAGGAAATGCCGCCGCTGCTGCTCCGGGCCAGTTATGAGAATCCTGAGGAAGCGCTCTATCGGGGCGCGATTGAAATCGGCGGGCTCTTAATAGATGGCATCGGAGATGCAGTCCTGATTACGGTGCCCGGCCAGCCGGCCGCCGAAGCGCTGCAATTCGGTCTGGACCTGTTGCAGTCTGTACGTCTTCGCTTGAGTAAGACCGAGTTCATTTCCTGCCCTTCCTGCGGGCGCACGCTGTTCGATCTGCAAACCACCACCGCACGCATCAAGGAACGCACCGCTCATCTCAAGGGCGTAAAGATCGCCGTCATGGGCTGCATTGTAAACGGTCCGGGAGAAATGGCTGACGCCGACTTTGGTTACGTAGGCGCCGGGCCGGGAAAAATTCACCTATACCACGGTAAGGACCTCGTAAAGGCCAACATCCCGACTTCCGAGGCAGTGGACGAGTTGATCGGGCTCATCCGGGATCACGGACTCTGGTCAGACCCTTCCGACTGAAGCAGAGCCGAAGCCTCGATCCATTCCAGATACCATTGGGAAGCGTTGCCACCGTGGTCAACGGCCTGAACGCTCAGGAGTGCGCCCTGATCCGGAACCAGCTCGATGGGGATCGATGCGCGCATCACGCTTCGATCATCCACCCAATCCCACTTCAACTCCCGTCCATCGAGCAGCATGCGTGAAGCCCGTGGATCAAGGCCCGCGCCCGTATCGCTCACGGAGATCTCGCGAACGAACTCATGGCCGCTTTCATCAAGAACACTGGCCGCCGACCAGAGAATGCGATTCCCGAGCCGCGGGGCACTGAGGTCTGCGAACTGTGCAATGGGTCCCGTAAAACGCACAATGAATCGGTAGTGCAATTGACCGCCGGCGCGCAGCCGCGGAATCGCCAGCACCCGCCAACTCCGGGTAGTGAAATTGTAGTAGTAGAGCGCCACGCGCCCTTCATTGGCGTCGGGAAAAACCGCCGTGGCGACGCCGCCCTGCAGATAGTACAGATCCTGTCCGTCCAGGTAGAAGGCCGGACCATGCTGTTCGAAGGCACGCGGCTCCTCCGGACTGTCGGTCAGACTCCCCCGCGTCTGCGCCGGTAGCGAGTCCAGGGCGAAAAGCCGGATGCGCCCCGGTAGTTGCACACCGCTCGCACCAAAGGCGATGGTCATGCGAGCGGCTCCAGAAGTTGCCTGCAGTTGACGGGGAGCGCCTGGTCCGATGGAAGAGTAGGCCACCTCCGGACGAAGCCGCTCTTCGGCATGGGTCTCCAGAAACTGTCGATTTGTGGCGTTGGCCAGGCCGGCCGGGGCCATACGCAAGGAAAACTCCAGCACAGAACGATTCCCGCTGGCATCCGCCGCGACGATGCGCACCGGCAATCTGCGAAACCCGTCCGCCCCGACCGCAGACTCACCGGCATCGACATCAACGCCGCGGCTTCCGGGTCGATAGAGATAGTACACGTACTCTGCTCCGACAACAGTTCGACTGGTGCTGTACACCTGCGCTGCGCTCGCCAGTTCCTGCATGCGAATCCGGTCGATGTCGTGTTCAAACAATTCCTGGCCGGACACCTCCAGGCTGAAACGGCGCAGGCCGTTGCGGTTGCGGGCCGCCATCGTATCGTAACCCCCGATCAGAAAACGCAGGCCGGCCCCGGAACTGAGCACGGGCACCTCTCCCTCGGGCGCAAAATGGGCCGTTTGGCCTTCATCACCGGTATTCGTCGGGGTCGCACCATCGTTTCGCTTGAGGGGGATGCGCACCAGGCCCTCCGGCAACTCCATGTACAGCCCGAGCAATTCCGGGGCGGTATCATCGTCGATGGCAAGGCCCGGCAACGAAAGCGGGTCGTGATAGACGCCACCCTGCTCCACCTCGAAATGCAGATGGGGCGCGCCCACGCCACTTTCGCCGCTTCGAGCAATGCACTGTCCGGCAGAGAAAGAAAACCAGGGCGGAACATCAAAAAACAAGAACGGCGAAGGCGACATGAAAAGAATCGCCCGCCGAAAGAATTCGAGTTCGGGACGGTCGCAGCGAAAATCCTGCAGATGACCGAAGGTCAGCCGCGTACCATCGGACGAACGCAAAAACAATCCGTACCCATAGCCCACGCTGGCCACATGCACACGGTCGATCACACCCGCCAGGGGTGTGCGCACCGGCAGTCCGGTCCGATTGAAGGTTTTGTAGTCCAGCCCGTGATGGTAGCGACTGAAGTGACGGTATTCCCCGAAACTACCGGAGATGTGAATTGGACCATCCAGTGGATGCGTGAAAGTCTGTTCCGAAACGGGAACCGCCGGGGATGTGGCGGGCAGGCCCGCCAGCAAAGCCGCCAGTAGTGCGGCGAGGCGGACCGGCCGGAAGTGTCGATTTATTCTACAAGCAGATGAGAACACAGTTCGTGGATTTCCTGGTTGAAGCGCGTCTCATGGTTGAAACGATCCAGTATCCACTTCCCATCGGCCACGAATTTGTAAATGTATTCTCCGGGTCGCAGGCGCCTGCGTAGCCGAAAGATACCGTCCGGACCCTTTTGCATGAGGTCGTGCTCCGGATTCCAGTTATTGAAATCCCCCACAAGGGCCAGGTTCTCTACGTCCGGCAGATAGATCGCAAATTCGACCAGGCGCTCTGGAGAAACCTGGCGCTCGCGAATGATGCGAACCGTGGCCAGGCGGTCCACGTCGTGCTCCAGCAGGTGAAAGACTGAAATGTAGCCCCCCAGGCCGTCGTCCTCGCGGGTTCGATTTGTGGGGTCCGCCTGCCAGATCCCATCGACCAGGAACTTGTAGCGGTAGACATCGATCATTTCTCCGCCTTCGATTTCGCGCACCGGAAGAATGTAGTAGTACACTCCCATCTGATTGCGGCGCATGAGCCCGGGAACCCAGTTGTTGAAGTCGCCGGCAATCGCCACCGAACGCGCCCGATATCCCTCGTAGCTGAACAGGAGGCCCTTCACCAGATCCTGGACTCCGCCGCGCTCATGCCCGAACCGAAGCACGCGTACGTAGCGGGGAGAAACCGCGCGACGTAGTTGCTCCAACTGCTGCTCGGTATAGACTCGCTCCTCACGGCCCGTATTCAGAGATTCCTCAAGACCGGCTTCGGTGGAATTGTATCCGCCGACCCAATCATTCTCCCGGGCGCCGAGAGCAGAAATGGAGCCCAGGACAAGCGTGATGGCAAGCAGACGGGCACGGGGCGCTACCGGGAAAAGCGGGAGACGTGGACGGGACAGCATATTGTATTCTTCGGCAGACAGGCGCGGCGGGGCCCGGAAATGATGACCGGAACATTCGCATTTTCTCCCGCGACCGGCGCCTACAATCTGTCGATAATGACTGTCAGGACGCCGCGCGAGCGCATGCCCGATGGCCGATCAGGAAATCGAATACACTCCCGAAGAGCTTGAGCAGATTCAGGAACTGCTGGAGCCCCTGGACCAGGACCCGGATGGCGGTGTGTTCTCGCCCATGCAGGAGCAGTACGAAGCCGATCGCGCTTCGGTTGCTCCGGAACCCGAGGAAGAGCCAGCGGGTGAAGGCCTCATCGGCGACGATGAGCCCGATTCCATCACCGACCTGGACCAGGCCACTCCAGCCGACTCAACGGACGACCTGATTACGGACCTGGGCGCGCCCGCGACGCCCGACGATGCCGGCGGCGACTTTGGCGATCTCGCGGATCTGGGCGATCTGGAAAGTCCCGGGGCCGCAGAAGGTGTAGATGCCGGGGCCGAAGACTCCGGCGATCTGGGGGATCTCGGTGACCTCGGAGGGCCCGACACCGGTGAAACGGAAGATGCCGACCTGGGGGATTTAGGAGACCTCGGAGCGCCTCCTGAGCCCGGCCCCGGTGAAGAAGAGTCCACGGCGGAGGAGCTCGACGACTTCGGAGATCTGGGTGAGCTCGGAACGCCCGGTGAAGCCGACCAAACTGAAGTCGCCCCGGAGATGGACTTTAGTACGGATTCCGGAGGACTGGATGACCTCGGAGGCGAGCCCGCCGGGGAGCTGGATCTCGATGATCTGGGCGACCTGGGCGGCAGCGCAGACCAGGGTACGGCCGAGGATCTTGGTGACCTGGGTGACCTGGGCGACCTCGGCGATATGGAGAGTCCCGGAACCGAAGAGCCGGCTTTTGACCTGGGAGAGGAACTGGACGCCGGTGGACCGGCCCTCGAGGACCTCGGCACGGAAGAAGCCGATCAGACCGGGGCCGACCTGGGCGATCTTGGGGACCTGGGCGACCTCGGTGACCTCGGTGGTGATTCGGGCGCCGACCTCGGCGCCGACCTCGGTGCGGACCTCGGTGCGGACCTCGGCGGAGACGCTGGCGGGGATCTGGGAGATCTCGGTGTTGGTCCCGCCGACGACCTGGGCGGCGATCTCGGCGATCTGGGAGACCTTGGCGACCTCGGTGAACTCGGGGGGGAACCGGGCGCCGAAATGGCGGACGCTCCCACGGAAGACCTGGGCGGCGATCTCGGCGATCTGGCCGACCTCGGTCCAACGGTCGAGGCGACGCCAACCCCATCGGACGATGAGGGTGCCGATTTCGGCGACCTGGGAGACCTGGGCGCCGGTCCCACCGACGACCTCGACGCCGGCCTGGACGACCTGGGCCTGGAACCGACGGCGACTGGAGACGCCGGAGAGCTGGACCTGGGCGCGGGCCTCAGTCTGGATACCGGCGATCTGGCCGACATGTCGGAGCAGGCCCGCCTCGAAACCGGGATCGGCGAAGAGTTCAGCGATGAAGAACTCGCCAGCATCCGTTCCGCGCTGGTTGATTATCCGCCCGGAATCAAACGCAGCGTCATCGATGCGGTCGTAAACGAGAAGATCAGCCAGCCCGACCAGCGTTTGCTGATGAACATGGTCATCGACCAGGCCGAACCGGACCAGGTCGCAGACTTCCTCGAAGCCCGCCTGGGTTATCGTCCCGACACAACGCCGTCTCAGGTTACCAAAGAGGGCGTTCAGATCATTTATGCGGACGAACTGAGCCCCGAAGCCATTGCCCGCAAGCGTCGGCGCAATCGCCTGATCCTTTTGGGCGCCGGCGTGGCCTTCGTCGCGGTGAGCGCTCTGTTTGGCACCCTCGCCTTCTTGAACTACTACAGCATCCGGGGCACCTACGAACGGGGTCTGGAAGCGCTCTACCAGGCACGCGAAACCACGTCTGATGCGGAACGCCTGCAACTCCGAGAAACCGCCGAACAGCTGTATCAGCAGGCGCTCGCCGCCAGCGACGGTGACTTCAGCTCGGAATATATGAACCGCTACGGCATCGCCTACATGCGGGCCGGCTTTTATGACGATGCATTCGAGAAACTGTTTGGTCGTGTCGAACCGGAGTACGGAGCGGATAACCCCGAGGCGGCCTGGACCGCCCCCGAACGCCGGGCCCCCTTGATCCGGCTGGCAGAGGGTTCCGATTGGCCGGACCCGGAGGACTTCGCCACTTCCGCTCCGCGACTGACCGAGCGGGACGGCATTGCCCGTCGCGTGATCGTTCCGGGAGCCTACATTGTAGATCGCCTGCGCGATGAGGACTACGTCAACGAGACGGTGATGAACCTGGCCCGCTTCCACTCAAATACAGCGCGGAGCTTCGTGGACAGTCCGGCCGGGCAGCGTTACAAAAACGACGAACTGGCCCTGGACTATTACCGCCTGATTCTCACGGTCATGAACGAGCCCGATAACCCGGAAGCCATCGCGGGCATGGGTCAGATTTACTACGATCAGAAAGAGTTTGCGGCGGCGGCGCGCGAGTACAACAAGATCATCGACCTGCATCCCCTGGACATTCACGGACACTCGGGACTGCTCAACACGTACATTGAAATCTATCGGCGTACTAATGATCCCAGGCTGGTGCTTGCCAAGCATCGCGAGATTCGTCAGCTGGGACTCGAAGAAGATCTGCCGATCTACCTCACCACGAAACTGGCGGGTTTCTATATTGATATTGACGAGGACGATCTGCGGATTCGCTACCAGGTCGATCCGGTCGACGCGCAAACCGGCCTTGATCTCCGGGACAATGCCGCGCATCTGCTGGAGCTCGTATTCAGCAAAGAAGAAGAACGCGACGGAGTTCTGATCGTCGGCTCTCGCTACGGCGAAGGCTTTTATCAGCGCGGACGATTTTTGCGCGCCCAGAACGAAAATCTCCGCGCGTTGCGACAGTTCCAGAACGCGCACAACTACGATCCCCGGCACTATCTGGCCATCAATGCGATGGGCGAGTACTACAAGGGGCTGCGTGACTTCGATCAGGCTCAACTCTATTTCATGCAGGCCGTAAACACGTACCGCGAGTTTCAAAAGAACGCTGGCAATCGACCGGAAGACGAGACCTTGCTCGCCGGAGATTATGGCAAAGTGTTCTACAATCTGGGTTCCATCGCGTTTTTGAGACACGCCGGCTTTGAGCCTGACAGCGAACTGGGTTTCCCCGGCACGCGGATTTATCCCGACCGGGCCCGCGGTCCGGAAACGGCTGAAATGCGGCTACGGCGAGAACAGCTGAATCGTTCCAGGGAATACTTTGAAGAAGCTCTGGATCTGAACCTCCAGGACGAAAAAGCCCAAACCAACATCGTATTCTGGATGGGTTGGATCGACTACATAAACGGGGACTTTGAAAACGCCCTGAACGAATGGGAGTCCATTGACCCGCGTTACAGCAACAGCGATCCGGTCCTCCTGATAGCCCGCGGGAACGCCTATTTCTACACCAACCAGCAACGTGCGGCCCTCGGCTATTACCTCAAAGTGAAAGAAGAGTTTGAGACCGAGGCACGCCGCATCACCATCCCGGATCCGACCGATGAACAGCAACGTTATACGATGCTTACGCTTTCGGCCGTTTACAATAACATCGGGGCGGTCTATGAACGCGAACATGCCGAGATGCGCTCGCGACGGGGACCCATCCAGGACCTGCAGGAACTGGAGAAAAACGCCCTGCTCCATTACTACAACGCTGTCGACATCGCACGCAAGATGGATCAGGATAACGAGATCGCGCGCACGAACATCCAATTGGCCTTCAAGTACGGCGCGTCGGACGAAGCCCACGAACCAATCATAGACGACTGGGTCCCGCCGGTGCTCTACTCGCTTCGCGAAGACATTTGACGCCGAGACAGTCCAGCGCCCTTATTGCTGACTGATATGCATTGATGAAGTGCCGTGCTCCGAATGGGCACTTCAGACGATTAGGGCAACTATTGTCTGGGCAGGCGAAACGAGCGCCACAACGTCAGAAAAAAGAAAGCCAGCATCAAGAACATGCGGTCGACCAGCAAAGGCCGTGAAATGGTACGCCAGAGCCAGGCCAGACCACGCACCTGAAAGTAGTCCGGCGCTTTCTTTTCCTTTCCGGAAAGAATGTCAAAGGCATCGTCCACTCCGACGACGACGGCGCTGTTCAGGTGCTGCCAGTTGTCGCGCATCCATTGCTCTTGTTCCGGAAAGCCCATACCAAGAAAAATAATGTCGGGCGCAGACTTACGCAGGGACTCTTTTACAAGCGCTTCCCGCTCGCGACCAAAAGCACCTTCCTGACGACCGATGATTCGCACGCCGGGGAAGCTCCGCTGCATGTTAAAGAAGACGCGCTCCAGATACTCCATGCGCGAACCCAGAAGATAGATCGTAAGCTCCTGTTTGTGGGCCAGGCGCACCAGATCCATAATTGTGGCAATCATGGGGATGCGCTCTTTTAGCGGCGAACGCAGGCGCGCGGCGGCCCAGCCCAGGCCAGCGCCATCGGCCAGAATCAGATCGGCCTGCTCCTGGATAAAACTCAGGCGCTTGCCGCGAATGCGCATCAATTTGATGGGATCCGCAAAAAACACGTGGTGCGGCCCTTTACGGGCCTCGATCATCTGGAGAATTCGGGCGACGGCCTCATCCCGCGTGAGATTGTCAATGGGCACGCCAAGCACGTGCTCCCGACGCAGGCCGGTCAGCTCAATAGACTTGTAGTCGAGAAGGTAATCCCGATCCTCTTTAGCGGACTCGCGTTTCACGAGCAGGGTCCCTCGTTGCATAGTGGTAAATACAATTATGTCCCATACTGGACGTCAACACCTATCGAGCCAAAATCCGCCCGATTTGCGCCCAGTTCCGGGTGTCCAGAGCGCCCTCAATGGCAGCCACCATCACCTGACAACCCGGATCCACTGCCATTTCCCGGAATACAGTTCGCGATCGCTCAACATTTAATCCACCGATCAATACCAGGCGCGACACGTGTCCCGCCTGCCCGGCCAGGCGCTGCTTCTGCAACGCCTTTACGCAATCCCGCAGACCGGCTACGCCCAAGACGGGATTTGCAGGTCCGGACCTGGAACTCGTTTCGAAGCAAGGCCCCAGAGCCAGATAATGCCAGAGGCCAGGGGCCCCCCAGGGCGTCGATTCGAATTCAGCGGCCCGGTCATCTCGCATATGGCGCGAAGCTTCGACCAGCTGCGCAGCGTTGTGGGTTGATAAGCCCAGCAGGAAACCGTCGGCGGCCAACCGGCGCAATTCGGCCGCCGTAACGGCATTGTCACGAATTCCGGCGAGATCCTCCTGTCCCAGATGCAATCCCGAGAATAGACCGCGATTGTTGCTGACCACGGACAGTCGATCATTGGCAATGATGTGGACCGATGGCGCCTGCTCTTTCAGCCGGGAGGCGAGCGCAAGGTAAGCGTCGGCGTCGATATTCTTCGCCCGAAGCTGGAAAAAGCCGAGTCCGTCGTCGCGCCAGTCATGGAGCAGTTTGAGCGGATCCACGCCATGACGCCCGCAGGCGTCCCGATCCAGAATCGGGTAGCGTACGCCCGAAAACCACTCAGCCGCCACCGACAAACCGTACGAGTTCAATATGGTCGGTTTCTAATAGCCGAACCTGCTCCCAGCCCGCCCGCGGTTCGATGGCGCCATTGCGTTCTACGGCGACCGCCCGCGGGTCCAGCTCTAAATGCTCCATCAGATCCAGAAGTCCCGGAGAGGAGAGCGCTCCCAGATTGATCTGTTCGCCGTTAACTATCATCTAACATCTTGCGTGCTTCAAACTCAGAAGATACAAACCGGGAAAGGAACGGCAAACTCTTTTCCGCGTTGGTCACGGGTGTGCAAAAGCCTTTACACGAAACGCGTCACATCCGATTTGCCAGGACACCCAGCGAAAATTCGCGATCCCATCTGAAACACAATCGGTACCCCCATGATCCAGAAAAGCGTACGCCTCACAGTTCTGCTCTTGCTCTCGCTGCTCTTCGCAACCGCGGTATTCGCCCAGCCCCCCACCGACGGGAATACGCCCGCGACCGACCCTGATCGGGTGGAGCAAAGCGAAGAGCAATCGACACCCGGTGATGAGAATATTTTCGAAGTCATCTATAAGGGCGGGGTTACGATGATCGGCCTCGGCTTGATCTCGACCATCATTGTGGCATTTGCTCTCGAAAGGTTTTTCTACATGCGCCGGCAGAAAATCGACACACGCGGTTTTTTTGAAGAGCTGAGCCGGGATCTTGAAGGCCCGGGGCTGGCTCAGGTCCGAAAACGCCTGGACGAGAGTGATCTTCTCATTGCGCGCGTGCTAACCCAGGGGTTGCGCCATGCGGACGATGGGGAACGGATGGAAAAGATGATCGAAAGCACCGCCGCCGTCGAGATCGGCAAAATGGAGCGGGGCCTGAATCTGCTGGCCAACCTGGGCAACCTCGCGCCGCTGCTCGGATTTTTCGGAACCGTAATTGGCATGCGCGCGAGCTTTTTGGAGTTCGTCGTCAACGTTGCGCCGACCGCCCGGGATCTGGCGGGCGGCGTAGAGGAGGCCCTGATTACGACCGCCGCGGGTCTGCTCGTTGCCATACCGACCTTTCTCGTGTACAACCTGTTCGTGTACTTCATCGACAACTTTGCCATGGAAGTCGAACGCTCCACGGCCCTGTTGCGACAGCATGCCGATAGCGCAGTCCGTTCGCGTAGCCGCGCAAAGACGGAAAAATAAGATGCGCATCCGGCGAAAGACCCGGGAAGTGGGGGAGATCCCGCTGGCCAGTACGGCGGACATTGCGTTTTTGTTGATCGTATTCTATCTGGCCGCAAGCGCGCTCCTTGAGTTTCACGGCATCACGATTCCCCTTCCACGGGCGGATGCGCCGCCCATGCAAATCTTGAGGGAGAATATTTTTCGCATTAAGATCAGCCCGGCGGGCGAGTACGTGTATGACAACGGCACTGTCCCGCTCGAAGAACTGCAGGAGATATTGCGCGAAGCACGGAGCAGCAATCCCGATCTGGTCGTGGTTGTTCGTGTCTCACCGGACGCGCCATCAGAAACCGTTCCGGCCCTGGTGGCCCGGCTGCACGACGAGAATATCCGGCGCGTCTCTATTGGCATGGAGCGTGGTAGATGAAACTGCGCCGTCGCCGCAAGATCGATACGATTCCCATCAGCGCAATGGGGGACATTGCCTTTTTGCTCCTGATTTTCTACATGGCAACAACGATGGTCACGGATCAAAAACCCCTGGACGTAGAGTTACCGCGGGTCGACGCCCCGGCGACGCAAAGCCCCTATCCTCTTAATGTGTACCTCAACCGCGATCTGGCCAGTCGCAACGAAGTTTACTTTTACAACCAGGCCATCCCGATCGATCGGCTGGCCGATGCCATCACCGACGAAGCGGCGCGGGCGCCATCAGCGGTCAGCGTCTATCTCAGCATCGAGCGGGATTTGCCCTATCGCCAGATGGACCGTGTGATTCAGGCGCTGAAGCTGGCGGGTATTTCAAACCTGATCATCACCACGCGCACAGGCGCCTCGGAGCCGGTGCCGGCTCCATGAAAGAGCGCATGATGCGACTGCTGGACGGGATCCAGAGCCGGACCCGGCGCTGGGGATTGCGCGAGTGGTTGCCCGTGGGCCTTGTCGTGCAACTGCTTGCGCTTCTATTGTACAGCTTGATCGCGATGTTGTGGTTTGGCCCTGAGGCCAGTTCCGGGGAGATCTCGCTCTCGCCCGAGATGAGTTTCATTGAGTTTCAAGAAGTTAGCGACGTCGAACAGGCCCAATCGCGCGATCTCTCCGAAGAAGTAGTCGAGGTAGATCGGCCCGAGCAGGAAGAAGAAATCAACTGGCAGAATGCGGTCGATCCGTCCCTGGACCCGAATCAGATCTATGTGGCGCGGCTGGACGTGCGCACATCTACCGATGACTATCCTGGCCGCGCCCGACGGGCCAACCTGGGCCGGGTCACCGTGGCGGTTTCGCTTTATATCTCGGCCGACGGTCGCATCCGGGACGTCCGCATCCGAAACATCCGGAGCACAACCGGGGGACATGAAATCTATGAGTCGGACTTCATTGCGGCCACCCGGCGGGTCTTCTTGACCCAGGCGCGCCTCATTGGTAGTCCGTACCGCACCGAGGGCGAAGCGCGCGATTTTCAATGGGATACCACAATCACCTTCACACTGCAATGAGAGCCGGCCTGGCCGTGGCGTTTCTGCTCGTGTCTGGCTGCACCAGCAGCCCGCTCTACCATGCGCCACCAACCGCCGAGCCGCCGGCGGGCATTCAATCCGCGGGTCGCTTCATGCTTTTCAGCATGCTGGTACGAAGCGTGGCCGCTGCCAACAGTCAGGGCTTCGACTGGACAGCCCGCCGGGACGAGGCCGACTACACGCGCCTGCAGGAGCGGCTGACCGAAACGATGACGCAACCATTCTCACTCCAGGTCGTTGATTTTCGCGACCTGAGCGAGCAAACTCTGTACAGGGAAGCACGCTGGCCCGTTCAGGAACGCTATTATCTGAATCCGAATCTGATGCCGATTGTGCAGGATGCCGGGCAGGAAGATCTCATGCTGCGGGTGGGTTCGGCCCTTTACCTGGATTACATGGCAACGGCGCTCTGGGATTACTCAATCTCCAAGATCATGCTGCGCGCCGGCCGCATAAGCTGCCGCCTGCAGCTGAATCTGTACCGTCCAGAGCAAGGTCTGGTCTGGCATGCGGAGTTTGAAAGTAGCGAAACGGCCGAGCCTTACGATCGATCGCTTTCGCTCGATGAGCTGTTTCATGGATACGAAGCCGTGACCGGCGCCGCCTTAAATCGATGCGAAGATTCTGTTCTCGACCAGCTGCAGAGTCGCGTGCGGTCATTCCCGGTACTTCGGGGGCCGACCGAAAACACCGATGGCACCCGCTTCTAAGGCCAGGCGTCTGGAGCGCGCAGCGACCCTGGCTTCGGCCGCGGCTATTGCAGCGATGGCGATTTCGATCAGCGCCACGCAGATCTGCATCGGTCTTTCCATCGCCCTGTTCTTTTTCAGCATGGTTTACAGCGGGCGTGAGGGTGCCCAAAAAACCGGGCTGCACCTGCCCCCTCCCCTGCGAGAAGGCGCGCTGCTCGCCTGTGGCCTGATCCTGAGTCTCCTGTATCACTGCGTCCGGGATCCGGGTCCGTGGCTTCGCCAATTTCTGGCGGGAGCCAATTCCGAGCTGAGTGACCTGCCCCTTTTTTTGTTCGGGTTTCTGGTGTTTCGCCTGACCCGGCACGAAGACCAGAGGCGTATCCTGGAAGGCGCGCTTCTCGTATGCGGCTGCGTGCTGATCGTGAGCGGTGTGGCATCGGTGTTTTCGGAGTTTAGACTGGAACGCCTACTGACTGGTGTGCCGCCGGTCGCCAGCGCCGCCAATCGTCCACAGCATCCATTGGAATGGCCGATCCACGCGCGTCTGTTTCGCCCTACGGGACTCATGAATACGCGGCTGACCTACGCCGGCATGCTGGTGCTTCTGCTACCGGGCTGGATCGCACCGCAAGAAACAAGCGCGCGCCTGCGCTATTTGAAATGGAGCCTGGCGATTGCGGGAATCGTGCTCTTGCTCGCCAATGGCTCCCGTTCGGCTCAGGTAGGCTTTGTGCTTTCTCTGCCGGCCCTGGCTTTGCTTCTGATGCACAAACATACGCGGCTGCGATGGGCCTTTCCTGGCGTGGCGGCGGTCGTCCTTTTGGGCGCTGCGCTTCTTTTGTTTGCTTATCCGACCGCCCCGGCACGGGCCTTTGAGCTTCTGGTGGGCCGACACACGGACTATTCGCGGCTGATCATCTGGTCAACGGCGGGCGATCTGACTGCGGCCAATCCGCTCTTCGGTGTGGGGCCCGGAAACTATGAGGCCGCGAGTCTGTCCTGGCGGTCGGACTTCTTGATTGAGCATCCCGAACTGTGGTACTACTTTGAAAATGCCCCCCGGGGACACGCCCACAACGACCTCCTTCATCTCGCGGCGGTGGGTGGATTGCCGGTGGCCCTCCTTTTTCTCGCTCTATGCTTTCAGGTTGCCCGCGGAGCCCTCAACGGCGCAACGCGCGCTCGCTCGCTCTTCATCGGTTGCCTGGCACTTCTGGGGGCCGGCTTTGCACAATGCTACTACCAGGACGATGAAGTCGTGAGTTTATTCTGGGTTGTGGCGGCCCTGGCTACGGGCGCGCAAACAGATACTCGGCGCAGCTCGCATTTTGATCCACACTTCGAAAGTCCAGGCGCAGAAGTTCGCCCGACTGACTCCCCGGCCCCGCCTGCATATTGATGCTTTCCGGGAACTGAGAGTCGCGATAGGCGCCTTCCAGAGTCACGTCGATGTTTGCCGGCGGATTGGCCGAAGCATACTTCAGGGTGCGCAGGCGGCGTTCCTCAAACTCATAGCGGTAGGATTGTGCGGTGTTGCCGATCAGAACCTCAAGGCGGCTCTGCTCTTGCTGCAGACGGGCGCCGGGTTCAAAAAGGGCCGCCGGGAGCCGGGCATACAGCAGGTCCTGAAACGCGACGAACGGCAGTTGGATTCCGTTGTTACCCAGTCCCTGTACGTAAAATTGATTCAATGGGATCGGCGCCAGCGTACCCTGTTCGGCCGACCGAACAAAAGCAAAGCCATCTCGAATCACAACCCGGCTGATGGTTATGCCCAAAAAAGGATCCCGGAACTCGAGCACCATGCGATCGTTCTCGTTGTCGGCTCGAATGGTTCCGCGGGCGCTGCGCTCTCCCTGTCCGGGCAAACGGCCGGTCACAGTGAAATTGGCCAGGTAACACGCGGGGGGCGCATAGGCGCTGCGGATTTGTTCCAGTTCCTGGCGCGGACCGCCGGACTCTTCGGTCTCGACGGTTGGTTCTTCCCGCGTTTCAGCAGTGCGGCAGGCGGCCGGCACCGTCAAAAGAGCGATCAGCAAAAAGCAAAAGTGAAAAATGCGCATAGATATTTTGGACTCCAACGTGTCCGGTCCCGTTCAGTTCAATTCTGATATTTTAGCACGCAGTGATTCTCGCAGCTCGCGATCGAGATGCACAAGGCGTTCCGGCCGTGAGTTTCCGGAAGCAAGTCGTTCGCCGAGCAAGCGCAACGCTTGATCGTAGCTGCGACGCGCGTCCAATTCACGTCCCAGAGCCCTCTGGACATCTCCCAGGTGATCGAGCACAACCGGCTCCTCTTCGCCTGCATCACGCAACAACATGGAAGCGGCCTGAAGAAAGTACTCCGCCCGCGGTAGATCCTGCTTGAGAAAATACACCCAACCCAGACTATCCAGGTAGTGGCCGTTGATGAAATCCTGCTCAACCGCACGCCGAATCATGTCGAGCGCTCGATCCAGGTCTCGATTCTCCTGGCTGAGTTCATAGCCATAATAGTTCAGCGCGGGCGCCAGCCCGGAATCGTGTTCGAGGGCCTGCTCCAGCCCGCCAAACATCGACTCGCGGTCCCGGCGCGCCTCATGAGCCAGAGCCCGGTAAAAGTAACCCAGGGGCGAGTTCGGCGCCTGCTCTATGCCCGCGTTGAAGTGCGCGAGAGCCGCATCACCATCACCCGCGGCCATTTCGACGTGGCCGCAGACCCAGTAGGACCTTGCCGCCTGGTCCCCGCTCGCGCCCAGTATTCCGGCGCAGGCGCGCCGCGCACTCTCCAGCCGTCCCACGCTCTCCCGACTGAAGATAGAAGCGCGCAGAAGGCGCAGCGCGTTTGCGAGTTCGGCGTTTTGCCCCAGCCCTTCGCTTTGAGCGCTCTGTTCCGCAAGCGCGATGGATAACGCCGCCCGGTTGTACTGACCGAGCCCCTCGTAGAGACGGACACGGGCTTCCGCCAGCGCCGTTCGGGAAATGGAAACGTCGGGATTTGTATCTTTCAGCGCATCCAGCGCTTCCAGAAAGTCGCGCGCAATTTCGAAACGTGCGTTTCCAAGCGCGTGATCAGTCGCCTCGTACAGCGCCCGGGCCCGTATTTCCGGCTCCCCCGAGCGATCGAGCACAAAGAATAAGACGCGCCAGGCAACAAAATCCAGCCGATCGGCACGCAAGATGGAGGTCAGCAATCGAACTGCTTCCTGGTCTTCCTGCCGCGTTGCATGCCCGATGGCGCGTTCCAGAGGAGCCAGACCCTCGGGGGCCTGAGCGGCAAGGGCCAGGGAAGCCGGCAGGTCCACGCTTCGAAAAACAAAACGCATTTGATTCAAATAGTACAGGACCTGTCGATACGGAATGCCCTGCTCGCCCAGTTCCGACTCCGGCGCGCGTGCCAGTTGTTCCAGATCGCTACGCGCCCTCTCGTAGCGGCCAAGCGGGATATTCACATGAACGGCCCGGATGAAACGCGCCTGGAAACCATAGGGATTCTCGCCAACGTAAAGGTCGTAGAACCGGCCGGCTTCTTCGAGATTGCCATCCCGCAGAAACACACGTCCCACTCTCAGATAGGCCACGCTCTTGAAGGAAGAGGCCGAACTGCCGCCGCGATCGGCGTAGAAGATCGTCTGCATGTAATGAAAGCGGGCCTCTTCGTATTGCTCCGCTGTGTAGAGCAGTTCTGCCAGCTGAAACTCAAGGGACGGATCCGCATTGTAAGCGAAAACCGCGGAACGAAGGTAGTCGATGGCGGCAGCGTCGTTTCCCGACTGATGTAGAATTTCCGAACGCAACAATGCGTAGTTCGCTTCCCCGGGCGCCAGCACGACGGCGGCTTCGGCCTGCTCCAAAGCCTCGGCCCTTCGGCCGGCCTGAAAAAGAGCCCGGGCAAAGGAAGCCCGGGCGTAAGCAGTATTGCCCCCGCGGGCGAAATACTGCTCAAAGGAGCCAATTGCCTCGGGCAAGCGCTGTCTGGTGAGCGCGTCGAAGGCGGCCCTCAAGGCGGGATCGGCCTCGTTTTCCGGGGGAGCGGGAAGCGGGATCTCGCTCAGCTGGTCGCGCCAGAAGGTGACTTCAGACGTGGCCGGCGCCGTAAACAAGAGGGCGAGAACGAGGAGGGTGGATAGTCGAACGGGGGGACTGCTCAAGGCGTGCCTTTGGGGCTCAGGAGCCAGAGCCCGCCTTCGCGCGCGACTGACGTCGGAGTTCTTTCATGCGCCGACGGCGTTTGCGGTGCTTGTGCTCGACTGCTTTGCGTTTCGAATTTGCCATATACCACGTCCGACTACCGCCGGAGCCGCTACAGGACTACTATTTTTCCTTCCCGGCTCGCGGGGGGCCGGATTCTGTCCCGATACAGTATTAAGAAGGCTCCGGCCAGAAAAGCAATGCTCCGACTCATCCTCAGACAGCTGGCAAAACACCGCGGTCCCATTCTGGCCCTGGTGGTCGTCTGGAGCATCCTGGGCTATTTCATCGTGTCCTACCGGCATGTCTGGTTCAGCGCCATCGCCCGCTCCCTGGTCGATCTGCCGGAGCCGGGCACCCAGGACCCGGTACGCGCCTACAGCTACGTAGACGCAGCCCTGGAACGCAACCGGGACGAGGGCATTGAACTCGATCTGATGATTCAGGCCTGCGAGGATTTTTTGCCGTACTCCTATCATGGAGATGTGGCCGCCTTCCGTCCCCACTGGCTCGAAAAGCTCGAGCACTGGCGGCTCCACGAGCAGCCTACAGATGAAGAAGTCGGACTGGACTATCAGGCCGTGGAACCCGACCTGTACTGGCAGGAGCACCGCGAATCGGTGTTGTCCGGTGTTCGGGATCTTTCCAACGCATTGGACTACGCTTACGAAATTGAGCCTGGCGATCTGGGAGAGACCGAGGGGCAAACCATTCTGGTGGCGGCCTTGTTCGAACGCTTCGCGCGCGCGGTCTGTCAGGAAGAACAAGGGCGCCTGGCCTGGGGCGACTACGTGAGCTTTCAGGAAGACCGGGCCTGGCGAACCGTTCGGTCACGGAATCCCGACATTGATCCGCAAACCGTTCAGCCCGCAACAAGACGCCGACTGATTCTGGAACAGCTGCGCGGCCAGGATCGATACGAGGATGCCCTGCGACACTATGCCGCAGGTTCACCCCCGACTCAAGGAGACCTCAGTGTATGCCGGGACGGCGTATTCCGGCTGGTGTGTGTGGCCCCGCTGGAAACGATTGAAGTGTACGAGAAGTTGTTAGCCGTCTCGGTTTCCGAGCAGGTGCCGCGCTACCACCTGGATCTGGGCCGCACCTACCTCGTGCAGGCGCGCTATGGAGAGCCCGAGCAAAAACAGGCCCGCATTGAGCTGGCCCGCGACCACTTTCTGGTCGCAGCGACGAGTCGACAGACCGAGCAGGACGCCCGGCTCGAACTCATTCGCCTCTATCTGACAGAGCGCGACTATGCGTCCGCTTATGAGGAGCTACGGCAATTGCAACTCTTCTCAAGACAGCCCGGCTTCCAGCTGGATGAATACCGGAGACTGGCCCGAACGACTTTGATGGGAATGGGACGCCACGCGGATGCGGATTGCTTCGCGGAAATGAGCGATCT
Source organism: Spirochaetales bacterium (assembly GCA_024233935.1). Classification (GTDB taxonomy): domain Bacteria; phylum Spirochaetota; class Leptospiria; order Leptospirales; family Leptonemataceae; genus JACKOY01. The sequence continues at coordinate 129,613 of JACKOY010000003.1, forward strand.
ATCGTACGGTCCCCGCCCGCACTGCGAAAACCTGCAGCTTTAGAAGCTGTCCCGGGTCCTCTCTTTCTCGAAACCCGGAATCAACCTGCCATGCCGCCACTCAGGAAGCGGCTGGTTCAATCAAACGCAGGCCGGCCGCTCAGGGAGCGGCTGAGCCTGCTTCGTCGGCAGTGTCGCCCCGACACTCGGCCTGGATGGTGTTGTAGAGTTCCACACCGTTGTCGAGCCACTCGTCTCTGTCGAAATCATCGTTGCGGCGCACGCGAATGCGTTCACGAATTTCGGCGTAGATCTCCGGTGTCTTCTGGCGATAGTACTCCGCCTTCAGCACGCCCTCGGCGAATTCCCAGCACTGCTCCAGGGTCAGCGGACCATAGGTGGCCGGATCCCGGCGACGCAACTCTTCACACATCTGCTGCTTGTCTTCCTGCGAGATGCGAATCTTGTTTTTCAACATCTCCTGCATGTAGAGTTCCGCGATGGTCTGACGGATGGTGAGCTCGATAATCTGCTGAACATCCGGGCGATCCAGAAAACCGTCTTCCTCGGCCACGATTTCGACAATCAGGGAATCGCGATAGATTTGGTACATGTTGCGCGGAGTCATGCTCCGGATCGTCTCTCGAATCTGCGGATCCACATCCTGCGGAATTTGTGAGGGATCGCAAATGAGCTGATACACGCGCGACTTGTTGGCCCCGGTCCGCATCGTGAACTTTTCGATGGCGGCCTCATAGAACTGCTCGAACTCGGCGGTCGTTACCCGGTGATCACCGATTGTCTCGACGACTTCGCCGTCTTTGCACGCTCCGAAAAGCAGACAGATTGCCAGGAGCGCCCCGTACAATCGCGGTTTTTGTAAATGGGTATGGTTCTGCATAAGTGCTGGTCTCGCTCTTTCCTGCGACATCAGGATTTCCGGTCGCAATGGCATTTTAGATGGCCGGGCCACGTCTCGTGTACCGGCCACTCCAGGATTTTTGGGAGGACTGCCTCGGGCAAGCCATTAAACCGACGTCTCAGGAACGCCGGCTGGAGGCTGTAAGCGTTGGTGTCTCGGGCACCGCCGGCAGGATTTCCCGGAGAACCCTGGAGAGAATCGCCAGCATTTCCTCCGAGTCCTGGCCGGAAGGGGCCAGACGCAATCGGTTGGGCGCCCCGGGATGGACCGATAGTTCCGGAGTGCGCTGTAGCAGTGCAATGATTGTCTGACCCGGCACCCGCAGGGCGTCCCCGGCAGTCAAAAGCACGGCGCCCTTTTCATCCTGTTGCACGGATTCAAAGCCGATTTGGGCCGCCTGCGCCCGAACCACCTCGACGGCGACAAAGATGCGCGCCGATTCCGGGGGATGGCCGAAGCGGTCCTCCATCTCGCGGGCAAGTTCCACAACTTCTTCCTCGTCCCGGGCGCCTTCAAAGCGTTTGTAAAACTCAATGCGTTGCCGCGTGTCGGGGATATACTCTTCGGGGAGAAGAAAGTCGGTGTTCAGGCTGACGAGTGGACGAATATCCGAAACCACCGCCTCTCCGCGCAGGCGATGAACTGCGTCCTCGAGCAGCTTGACATACATCTCATAACCAACTTCGATAATGCTCCCCGATTGCTCGCGACCAAGTATGTTTCCGGCGCCCCGAATTTCCAGGTCGCGCATCGCCACGCGAAACCCGCTCCCCAGATCCTGGTACTCGAGCAGAGTATTGAGGCGTTTTTGGGCGGTCTCGGTCAACACCCGGCCGGGTTTGTACAGAAAATACGCGTAGGCCTGGCGGCCGGACCGTCCCACGCGACCGCGAATCTGATACAACTGAGAAAGCCCAAACGCATCCGCCCGATCCACAATCAGAGTGTTCACATTCGGCATATCGATGCCGTTTTCGATAATCGCGGTCGTAATTAGAATATCAAAACGTTGCTCCATAAAGCGCAGCAAGGTATCCTCGACGTCCTCTTCGGGAAGCTTCCCGTGCAAAACCGCAATCGAAGCGTCGGGAATCAGCTCCCGGACCGACTCGGCCACGGCCTCAATGGACTCGATGCGGTTGTGCAGGTAAAACACCTGCCCCCCTCGATCCAGCTCGCGCCGAATGGCTTCGGCGACAACGGACTCGTTGTCCTCCATCACGTAGGTATGCACAGGTCGGCGATCGACCGGGGGGGTCTGGATAATGGAAAGGTCTCGAATCCCAACGAGGGACATGTGCAACGTCCGCGGAATCGGCGTTGCCGAAAGCGTGATTACATCAACCAGCGCTTTCATCTTTTTGATGGCTTCTTTGTGAGTGACGCCGAAACGCTGCTCTTCGTCGATGATGAGCAGGCCCAAATTACGGATGTGCAAATCGTTTCCGAGCAGCGCGTGAGTGCCGATGATCACATCCAGTTCGCCGCGCAAAAGGCGCCCTTTGATCTCACGCACCGCGCCGCGCGTGCGAAAGCGTGAAATCCAATCCACCGAGATCGGATAGTCCTGGAAACGCGCGCTGATATTTTTATAGTGCTGCAACGCCAGGATCGTGGTAGGCGCCACAATCGCGACCTGCTTGCCGGCCATCACGGCTTTGAAGGCTGCCCGAATGGCAACTTCGGTTTTTCCGTAACCGACATCGCCGCAAACCAGTCGGTCCATGGGCCGGTCGGCTTCCATGTCGGCTTTTACGGCTTCGATGGCCGAGATCTGATCGGGAGTTTCCTCAAAGGGAAAGTCAGCCTCAAACTGATCCTGCCACTGTGTGTCGGGAGGAAAGCCGTAGCCCTTGCGGCTCATGCGCAGGGCATACAGACGAACAAGCTCCCCGGCAAACTCTTCGATCTTCTTTTGAACGCGCTCGCGGACCTTCTTGAACGAGGCCTTGCCCAGGGAATCCAGGCGGGGGTTCTCGGTCGGGGCCACATAGCGCTGCACCATCGAGATTTGATCCAGAGGCACGTAGAGACGGTCGGCCTCGGCGTACTCCAGGACCAGGAAATCACGTTCGCGGCCCGCAGCGCGGACCTTCTCCAGGGCCACAAAGCGCCCCACACCGTGGGTAATGTGAACAACGTGATCGCCCTCTTTGAGATCTAGAAAAGACTCGATGGGCGCCGAACCGACCCGCTTGAAACGCGAACGACGGCGGTACTGCCGTCCAAAAAATTCCGCGTCGGTGATGACCCGCAACGGCGGCTCTTCGAGTATGAATCCGGAACGCAGCGGAGCCCGCAGAATCAAGACCTCCCCGGGCTGCACGCTTACAGGTTCGTCGCGATCATCATCAATGGTGCGCAGTCGAAGCTCTTTTTGAGTGGCGAGCATGCCGGCGATACGGCGGATCTGCGCGCTGTAGGGAGAGGAAATAACGACGGCATTGCCGGCGGCGGCCAGTTCGCCAATGCGTTCCCGAATCTCCGCAATGCGACCCCCGAACTGTTTCGGAGCCTGGATTCCCCAGGCATTGCGCACGGCCTGCATGGGTTCCTCGGTGCTCTCTGGTTTTTCCGGAAGTTTGATGCCCTCCGAAAGCAGAAGGCGTGGCGGTCGCGTCTGCCCCGGGGCCTCCAGATGCTCTGGCCCCAGAAGCAGCTTCTCCGGCGGCACCGTGATTCGTTGAAGGCTTTCGCGTTCGAAGCTACGCGCAAAATCATCGTACAAATGTTCGATGGCGCTTTCGACTGCTTCGAGCGGGAAACGCAGCTCCAGGGGGGGCTCCACGAAGTAATCCACGAGAGCCGCACTCTCCATTACCAGGGGGAAGAGTTCCCCGAGGCCCGGAGAATGGAACTGTGACAGAGCGTGCCGATCGACGTCTTCACCCGGGCGCGCCCACCGGGGCCTCTGCAGCTCGGGGGCGTACGAATTCAGCTCTGCGATGAGACCGGCGCTTTGGTTGGCATCGAAGACCAATTCGCCGGCCGGAAGAATGAGCGCTTCTTTAAGAACGTCGCGACCCATTTGTGATTCTGGATCGAAAGTACGCAGGTCTTCGATCTCGTCGTCGAAGTAGTCAAGGCGAACAGGCCAGGGCGCATCCGGTGCGAAGTAATCGAGCACGCTGCCTTTCAGGGCGCATTGACCGGGCGCCTCAACCCGCGACTCACGGGAATACCCCATACGCACAAGCCGCTCGACGAGTTCCAGGGGCGCAAGATTGAGGCCCGGCTTCAGGCGAATACGATTGTCCAGGAGATAGCGCAGGGCCGGTAGCCGCCGCACAAGTCCGTCGACGGATGTGAACACAAGCAACTGTTCGCCGTCCAGAAGGCGTGAAAGTGCCCGCATTCGATCAAGGGCGATATCGGCGCTCCAGCTTGAATACCGGTAGGGAATACTCTCGTAGCCGGGAAGAAAAACAATGCGATCGGCGGCCAAAAACACAGCCGCCTCTGCAGCCAGGGACTCAGCAATCGAGTTAGAGGGACAGGTGCAGAGGACTGAGCGCGCCGACTTTTCATTCAGGGCGCGAAAGGCAGCCGCCCCAATCAGACCAACCGAGCCCGGGGGCGTGGCGTCAATGCGCAGTTCGGGCCCGGTCCCGTCGGAGATGTGCCGGGATACAACCTGAGCCAGACGATGAACAAATTGCTCCAAAGCAAACCCGCAAGAGCAGACAGGGCATAGCCGGCCACGGGCGAGCAGGAGCAAGGAGTTTTTCCGGATTCCATCCCCGCTGATACGGGACCGCGCGCCCGCACCGGATCAGTCGCTGGTTTGCAGGGGACTCATGATGCGAATTTGATCGACCGGGCAGGCGCTCTGATAGCGACCCAGAGCCCGGCCGCTACGATAACCCATGAAGCTTGCGACATAGCGCGGGTCAATGCCTCGCCGCAAGAGGGCGATGGCGAAATTGTCGCGCAGGGTCTGCACGGTTATGCGTCCGAGCTTGAGCCTGGCAGTAGCTCCCGAAAGAAAATGCTGCACCGTGCGCCTGGCCACCGGTAACGGCCCCCGGCCCTCCTGCTCCCGTAACGAAAAGAGAATCGCATCGGACGCTCTTCCCTGTCCCTGTCGAATCACATCGTAGCGCAAACAATCCGGAAAGATCGTTGTATGCGTAACCAGGTCGCGATCACCGCGCACCCGCATATAGCCGCGCTCGTGATCAATGTCGCCCACCAGAATGCGCGTGACCTCCTGCAAACGCAGGCCGGCGCCGTAGACCAGACGCAGCATCAAACCACAAACGTGCATGCGCGTTCCGTCAAAGAGGCGGGTGAGCTCGGCCGGCGCCAGCACACGAACGGGTTCCGGCCGCGCCTCGGGATACGGTAGATCCACGCTGAGCGATCGACCCTGGCGGGCGAAGTAGTGTTTGATTGCTGCAACGTGCAGGCGCAGACCGGAGGTGGTAGCTTGCTCCAGGCTGGCGTACCGTCGCAGGTACGAACGCAGGTCCTGATCCCGCGCATCTCGAAGGGCAATGCCTTGAAGTTTTTCAAACTGACTTTGAAAACGCTTAATCTCCCGGGCGTAGGTTTGTTCCGTGCGGGCGCTCAGATGACTTCGCTTCACAAGCTCTCCAGACAATATTCGAAAGTAAACTTTTCCATATTGTCGAACGGTGTTCGGCTTTCGTTTACTAATATTTTTCTAACGTGGAGGGGAACCCGCAACGCAACCCGGGATCGGCCTTTCGGGCCGCGGGGGTGTGCCGTGATTGCGCCGGGCCTGCGAAAGACAAACCTCAGGAGATGGGCTTGAAAAACTCTGCATCGAAACGCCGGGGGAGTTTTGCGCCCATATCTTCAACTCGCGACACACGCCCGGGGGCCTTCCGCAAAACAGCACCCGGTCAGGTCCGGAAGAGAGGTCACCACCACAAAGCCCGAAGTCGGAAAAAACCGCTTCGAACGGTCCCGAAATGCAGCCCGGAGGGCGACATAAGCAGGATCTGTTTTCGTACGTCCCGAAATAGAATTTGACAGAGTCCTTTCCGATAATTAAAACCAATGCCGCCCCAGGCATCGGGCGGCTGCTTCACGAGAAAGAAGTCGAACGAAGAAGGTAAACCACGCATGCATGCTCTCCTGTCCCGTAATCGTTTCATCATCCTGACGCTTTCCGGCGCCCTTATCCTGTCGCCGCTCTTTGCCCAGGATGCGCCCGAGTTCGAGCGCGAGGAAGTAAACAACAGCGCGCCGGTGCAGTTCATCAACCGCACCAACCAACGAGCCAGCGCGGAAATGCGAGCTCAGGACGTCACAGCAGGCCAGACCCTGGCCGGCCAGGTAGTCGAGACCCGGGAATCAGCCAACAACGACGTCCAGGTGAGACGGCTGTTTGACCCGGCCAACCCCGGGCTCGGAGCGGACGTGCTTACGATCGGCCCGCGCGCCAATTTCGGGCACATCAACCGCATCCAGCGTATTTTGACCGGCTACCTCATGAAAGCCTTCGAATACAACGAGGCCGATGCGACCACGGTAAGTCGTTTTGTTCTCTATTATAACGCGCGCCAGCGCGGCAACATGGAGGCTGTACGCCAGCGCTACTCCGAGGCCGTGGCCGGGGCGGTGACTCCCGAGCGGGTGGGCATCGACCGATCGTATCGCAACTGGGCCGGAAACACACAGATCCTGCTTCCGTTGCGCAAAAACGTAACCCGGCCCGATCAAACCGAACTCAACGATCAGGAAATCGAAAACCAAACCCGCGATGACGCAACTACGACCGAGCAAAACGACCTGAACCGTATTCAGGAAGAACGCACGCAGGAAACGACCACGCGCATCCAGGAACAGAACGAGCAGATCCAGGACCAACGCCAGAACATTCAAGATCAGCAGCAACAAACCCAGCAACAGCTTGAGGACGCCAACCGACGTTTACAGGACGTACAGAACGATCCGAACGCGACCCCGGAACAGGTGGAGCAGGCCCAGAACGAAGTAACGCAGTTGCAGGAGCAACAGGAGAACCTGCAGCAGCAGGATCAGCAACTGGCCGACCAGCAGACCGAAAACAACCAGAACCTGCAGGAGATTCAGAATCAGCAGGAGAATCAGGATGTGGCCGCCACCGATACAACGGCCACTACGAATACAGACAACGCGGCCACCGATACGGCTACCGATACAAATGCGACAACAACGACCACCCAGCAGGATGAAGCCGCCGAAGAACCGGACGTAAGTCAAAACGTGATCCAGAATAAGATTCTGTTTATGCGAGTCGTGCGTTACTTCCAGGGCGGCCACTACAGTAACGAACTCTGGGCCATTGACTCGAACGCCGATGACGCGCTCTTCCGAAGTCCGTTTACGAACATCTGCAGCCGGGAATTTACGACCATCCAGGACGTGGGAGTTCTCGTTACCGGATACAGCGGCACAAACCAGGATCACAACCCGAACGATCACCACCTGGTTATGCTTGATCCCGAAACCCTGGCGAAGAAAGCCGAAAGCGCCGAGGTGGTCTACTGGCGCACTCCCATGGAGTGGCGCGATCAAAAGATCTATGCCTTCGCCGAAGTGGAAGGACAACACTACATCGCCCGCTTCAACCCGGATCTGACTCTGGACGTGCGCGGAGATGTGGCTGTGAATCCGAACTCCATGATCACCTTCACGCAGGATAAGATCTATATCACAAGCATGCCCCAATCCCAGGGCGCACCGACTGCAATTCATGTCTTCAATCGGAGCGACCTCAAACACATTCGCACCATTGACGCCAACGCGCTACAGCGCGCGATGAGCGGCGGCTAATCTGCACGAAACACCCGGTGGCCCTCAAGGCCGCCGGGTTGTGTTTTGCAAGTTTCAGGTGCGGGTGCGCCCCCCGCGCAGGGTGTTTCGGAATGCAAATCCCGTTGCAAATCGTACCGCGATCCAAAACACGGGGCGGTCAGTTTTGACGCGCGGAGCGCAAGTTAACTCCCGGCCTTCGAACCCTTCTCGACGATCCAGTCAAACTGAGCTTTGGTCAGCGGCATGACCGAGAGCCGGGGAACCCGCACAAGCAACGAATCCGCAAAAAGCTTGTTGGCTTTGATCTCTGCCAGAGTGACGCCGCGCTTGAGAGCTTTGACCGGCGCCAGATCGACGACACTCCAGTCTTCCCCGGCCGCGGCTTTGGGATCGGGATAGGCGGTCTTTACAACTCTGGCGATGCCGACGACGGCCTTTTCCTTCTGCGTGTGATAAAACAAGACGCGATCGTTTTGTTTCATTTCCCGCATGAAGTTGCGCGCCCGATAATTCCGAATGCCGTCCCAGACATCGCGGCCGGCCTTTTTTAAGTCCTCGTACGAATACTCGGACGGCTCCGATTTCGCAAGCCAGTAGTTCATTTCAGGCGCTGGCGGTAGCCGGTTCTTCCGCCAGGCGATAGTAGAAGTCGCGTTTGGCGGGGCGAAAGCCGCTGTCGGCGATAAATTCCCGGGCCTTCTGTTCGCTTTTCAATCCGTAGCTGCGCAGTACGTTTTCTTCGAGAACAATCGACGAGATATCGTCCGCGCCGGCATGCAAAGCCAGGCTGCCAACCCCCTGCCCCAGCACCATCAGCGAGGTTTCGATATGATCAATGTTGTCCAGGAAGATGCGGCAGATCGCAAGTACCTTTAAGTACTCATGGGCAGGCACGGTGCGCACTTTGAATTTCTTGGTCTGTTGCTGAAAGGTCCAGGGAATGAACGAAAGAAATCCGCCCGTCCGGTCCTGAAGTGAACGCACCACTTCGAGGTGTTCAATGACTTCGGCCCGCGTCTCTTCCGATCCGAATACGATATTGGCGCTTCCGGGCAACCCTTCCTCGTGGCAGGTCTCCATGACCCGCACCCATTCGCTCACCGGAGACTTCTTCGGGGAGAGAATCCGGCGCATGCGATCGGTCAGAATTTCCGCTCCAGCCCCGGGAACGCTGTCCATTCCGGCGGCCTTAAGTTCTCCAAGCACCTCGGCCAGGGGCATGCCGGTGGTTTTCTCAAGGCTCAGCAACTCCACGGGCGAGAAAGCCCGAATGTGCACCTGGGAGCCCAGCCGCTCCTTGACCGCCCGGATGATGCCGGTGTAATAATCCAGACCCAGCTCTTCGAAGACGCCCCCCTGCAAAAACATCTGGTTGGCGCCAATCTCGACCGCTTCGCGCATCTTTTCGACCACCGCGTCCTGATCGAGTACGTAGCCCCGCTCGGAGCCGTAACTCTCCATAAAACTGCAGAAATGACAATCCACGTTACAGAAGTTCGTGTAATTCACGACCCGGAACATCGTATAGGTTGCGACATCGTCCCCCAAACGCTCCCGGCGCAGATCGCGCGCGACCGAAGCCAGGCGCAGAAAGTCCGCCTCTTCGTAAAGCCGCAGGGCTTCCGGCGCCGAGATGCGTTCGCCGGCCAGCGCCTTCTCCAGAATGTAGTCCGTGGGCTCCGGGGTCAGTAGGGACATGGGACCAGTATAGGGGCCTCGTCGCGCCGGTCAGCTTTTTTCTGGACGCCCGATCCGAATCCTGTAGCCTGGCGGCGTACTGAACCTCTGAAAGGGCCAGGGAGCGACCCACATGCCGGCAACATCGGACCTGTTGATCAACGGTTTTCACCTTACCGTATTTGCAATAGCCAACGCCATATTCGTCTTCGCCGTTTACCAGCGTCTGAAGCTGGTCTCAAAAGGAAAGCCGGCGAACAAACTGGCGGACTGGGGCACACGCATTCGCAGCTTCCTGCTCAACGTTATCTTTCAGCACAAGCTTTTCAAGCATCCGTTGCGCGGCATGATGCACGCGCTGATCTTTTATGGGTTCATTTCGTATCTGGTGCACACCACGAGCCAAATGATCGCCGGCAACGCCTGGGCGATCTTCAAGATGGTCGACATCGATCCGTACACTTTCTGGATCACCGACTTTACCTGGCTGGGGTTCTCGTTCAGCGGCGTAACCACCGCCCTCATAATCGCAGGGCTTGTCACCGCGATCGGGCTGACTTTCGTTCTGATGCACAACACGCAGCTCGGCAAACGCATCAACTGGCGCACCAACGGCGACCTGCAGTGGTTTTTTCTGATTCTTTTGCTGCTTGAGTTCGGAACCATCTTCGCGCTGATGATTGGTTCGGGTACTCCGATCTATGAAGGCATTGTGCAGCACTTCTCCCTGCTGGTGCTTCTGGGTTGCGGTTATTTCGCCTACAGACGCTGGATCCGGCACGCCAAAGGCCTCGATATACCGTCGGCGCAATCGGCGATTGTGCTGGGGCTCATCAGCACGCTCATGCTTTCCACACTGATCGGTGGCGCCGCCCAGACCATGCTCGATGGAGGCAGTCACGCCATCTGGATCAATCGTATGGTCCTCGCCATTCTCGGGCCCATGGGCCTGAACGATAGCTTCACCGCCGAAGCCACCCGCAACTTTGCCTGGTGGGTGCACATCGGCACGGTCTATACCTTCATGGTGTTTGTGCCCATGTCGAAGCACTCGCATCTGTTGTTTGCGCCAATCAACTACCTGTTGGTCCAGGAGCGTCCGGCCGGTCAAATTCGTAACATCGATCTCGAAGCGGAAGACGCCGTTTGGGGCGCCGGCAACGTCAGCGAGTTGCCCTGGGCCAGCACCCTTGACGGACTTTCCTGCATCGAATGCGGGCGTTGCACTGTGGAGTGCCCGGCCAACCGCACCGGCAAACCGCTCGATCCCAAAAAGATCATGGTCGACGTGAAGCACAGCATGCTTGCGCATTGGGACAATCTGATGCAGAGCGACGGCAGCGAGGCGGCCGCGTCTCCGGTCGTCGGCAATCCCTACATCACCGAAGAAGAACTCTGGTCCTGCACCTCCTGCCACGCCTGCGTGGAAGCCTGTCCGGTCGGCAACAACCAGCTGGATGCGATCTACGAAATGCGCCGCCATCTGGTGCTCACCGAAAGCCGTTTTCCCCAGGAACTGCAATTGGCGTTCCAGAACATGGAGAACAATTCAAATCCGTGGGGCATCGGGGCACATACCCGGGCCGACTGGTGCGCCGACCTGGGCGTCAAAACCATGGCCGAAGATTCCAGCGTGGACGTTTTGTACTGGGTCGGCTGCGCGGGCTCATTCGACGACCGCAACAAGCGCATTGCCCGCTCATTCGTAAAGATCATGCAGCAGGCCGGCGTAAAATTTTCCATCCTGGGCACAGAAGAAAACTGCACCGGCGATAGCGCGCGGCGGGGCGGCAACGAATATCTGTACCAGACCCTGGCCCAGACCAACATCGAAACGCTAAATAATTACAACGTGAAGAAGATCGTTACGGCCTGCCCGCACTGTTTCAACACGCTGAAAAACGAGTACCCGCAGATGGGCGGCAACTACGACGTGCAGCACCACTCGGACTTCATAGATGATCTGGTGCGCGACGGCAAAGTGGAAATGGATCCGGCCCAGGTCGACAAGATGAAGGATCGTAGAGCTGTGTTCCACGATTCCTGCTATCTCGGTCGCTATAACGAAGTGTTCGAGCAACCGCGCGATCTGGTTCGAGCAGCAACCGGCATGGACCTGGCAGAGGCATCCGATCACCATCGCACTTCGCTGTGTTGCGGCGCCGGCGGAGCCCAGATGTGGATGGAAGAAAAATACGAACGCGTGAACATGAAACGCACCGAGCAGTTGCTCGATACCGGCGCCGATACGATCGCCACTGCCTGTCCCTTCTGCATCACCATGATCACCGACGGCGTTAAAAGCAAGAGCCTCGAAAGTGATGTCAAGGTGCTGGATGTGGCCGAAATCGTAGCCGCAAGCATGAAAGGCGGGGACGGCGCGATCGGATCTTCTGGCTTTGCGGTGCAGGGGGCGGGCGCGCACCACTGAGTTCAACGCGACTAACACTTTCTGCCCTGCTTCTTATTCGGGCTCTGTCGATCGGCTGCCAGGGCCGGGAAGCAGAGCCCGAGTTGTTTCTGGAAGTCTTTCAGGACGAACGCATCAGCAGCTGGTGCGCGCGTCCGGAAATCGCCCCGGTCATCAGTTGTGCGGATCTCGAAAGAATCGCAGCCAACCTGCCCGCCGACGAGTTGTTACCGGCCCGACCGGGCCTCAGCCGCCTCGAAGGCCAGTTTCGGCCAGGCCGTTATCGGTACAGCGCCGGAGAAGATTCGGCAAGCATTGTGGTGCGCCTGATGGCAGAAAGTCGGGCCCATCGCGGCTCTGTTTCAGCGCCGACGACTTCTGGACTCACACCGTACGAAGAGTGGATCCTGGCAAGCATCGTTGAAAAAGAGTCCGTCAATAACCGGGACTATGATCGCGTGGCTTCGGTCTTTCTCAACCGGCTGCGCAATCGACAGACGCTTGGATCCTGCCCCACCGTAGAATACGCGCTGGGCTTTCACCGACCCTTCCTTCTTTTTCGAGACCTGGAACTGGATTCTCCGTATAATGTCTACAAGCGTCGCGGGCTTCCGCCAACGCCAATCGCGTTTTTCAGCGACGACGCGCTCGCCGCGGTACGCAACGCGCCTGACACCGATTTGTTATTTTTTGTTTATGATTGGACGCTCTCCGAGCTTACGTTTACGAGCAGCTACCCGGAACACCGCCGGAACGCAGAGGTAGCCCGGGCCAATTTTGTTGCTATGTACGGCCGCGAGAGCATGTATAGGAAATACGAAGGCCTGTTTTATGAATGGCCGCCGCCGGACCCGGTCGCGCCCGATACTGCCCAGGAGAACTGAGAACTACTGATGCCAAACAAACGACTCATCGCTGCTTCCAATCGGCTACCGGTTACGGTGACCGTGGACGAGGTTGGTTTCAGTTTCAAAACCAGCCCGGGGGGTTTGGTAACAGCCCTTTCGGCTCTCCAGAGCGAGTTTGAACTGGTATGGATAGGCTGGCCTGGTGAAGTCGATACTTCCGTTGTTGATCCCGACGAAATCCGCACCCAACTGGAACGCGAGTACAACGCAAAGCCGGTCTTTCTGAGCCGCCGGCAGTTGCAGCGCTACTACTTCGGATTCTCAAACAAGGTGCTGTGGCCGGTCCTGCACTACCTGCCGACCCATATCGATTACGATGAACGCGACTTCACGGTATACAAAGAAGTAAACCAGGTTTTTGCAGATGAGATCATTGCGGAGCTGGAACGGGGCAATCCGGCCGAGGACATTGTGTGGGTGCACGACTACCAGTTGATGCTGGTGCCGGGCATGGTGCGTGAAAGATTTCCGGAAGCGCGCATTGGTTTCTTTTTGCATACACCCTTTCCGTCTTCGGAAGTGTTTCGCACCCTGCCCTATCGCGAAGATTTGCTCCGGGGCCTTTTGGGCGCGAGCCTGTGCGGATTCCATACGTACAGTTACGTGCGACATTTTCGCAGCGCCATCCTGCACATTCTCGGAATTGAGTCCGAACTCAATCATGTCGAACTCGACACCCACCGTCTGTTCATGGGCGCCTTTCCAATCAGCATTGATCTGGACCGCACCGAAGAGGTGCTCGCCGATAAGGAAATTGAGCAGGACATTCAGGTGGTTCGCAATATCACCCACGGACGTCGTATGATTTTGAGCGTCGACCGATTGGATTACACCAAAGGCGTGCCCGACCGACTGCGAGCCTACAAGAAGTTTCTGGCGCGCAACCCGCACCTGGCCCGGGACGTGGTACTCGTGCAGATTGCCGTGCCTTCGCGTACGCAAATTGCGGATTACCAACAGCTCAAAAATAATGTGGAGGGCATCGTAAACGAGATTACCGAGACCTATGAAAATCAGCCTCACGCGCCGATCCATTATATCTATCGTTCGCTGCCCTTCCGACGCCTGTGTGCCTTCTATCTCGAGGCCGATATCGCGTTGGTTACCCCGTACTTCGACGGCATGAACCTGGTCGCAAAGGAGTTCGTCGCTGTAAAGAAGAACAAAGGCGTCTTGATACTTTCCGAACACGCGGGCGCTGCCCACGAGATGGGTGAAGCGCTGATCATCAACCCCTGGAATCCGGACCAGATCTCCCAGGCTCTCGAACACGCCCTGAACATGCCCGAGGCCGAACAAACCCGCATGATGAGCGCGATGTACGCCAAGATCGTACGGAACGATATTCACCACTGGTCGAACGCCTTTCTGCACGAGCTCATGCACCAGGACCCGGGCCACGAGCACGTCCAGGGAAAACCGGAAGTGCTTTCGACCGCGCGGCGCTCAGAGATCGTTCAGGCTTTCAAAAGCGCTCAGTCGCCGCTGCTCTTGCTCGATTATGACGGAACCCTTGTAGAGATTACCAATTTGCCAATGAACGCACGGCCCAATCAGGAGCTGATTGATTTGCTCGGGCAATTGATCGCGCTTCCGAGGGTGCAAACCGGCGTTGTGACCGGCCGCAGCCGCGAGGATCTCCGCGGCTGGCTCGGCCATCTGGGCCTGGTCTTTTCCTGCGAACACGGGTTGTGGATCAAATGGCCGGAGGAAAGCGACTGGCACAAAATGATCACGGAAGATCGCGGGAATACCTGGTACACGAATGTTCGCGACCTCTATGAGCAGTACAACGCGACCACACCAGGCAGCTTTACAGAAGAAAAAGAGGCTTCGCTCGCCTGGCACTACCGAATGTCTGATCCAACCCACGCCCAGTGGAAGGCGCGCGAACTGATCATGAACCTGAAGACCGTGCTTTCAAACGAACCGGTGGAAGTGATATCCGGTAAGTGCGTTGTGGAAGTGCGCATGCAGGGCGTTCATAAAGGCAACATCGTGCGTCGCATCGAAGAACTGGGTCGGTCATACGACATGATTATCGCCATTGGCGACGACGTAACCGATGAGTATCTGTTCCAGGCGGTTCCCCCCGGCAGCATTACAATCAAAGTCGGCAAAGACGTCTCTCATGCCCTGTACCGGGTGGCGGGCGTACCCGAAGTCAGGCGCCTGTTGCGGGAGTTGGTCGCTGCGCGCAAGTAGCGGCGAGGACCAAAAAGCCTTTCGATGCCTGCGCTTTTTGTTGCCTTCTACAAGACCTGGCGCATGGTCAACCCGCCATGAAATTTTCCGGAAACAAACCCCTTTGGTTGGCGTTCGTAGTTGGACTTGCACTTCGACTCTGGGGAATAACCAACCCGCTCGCGGACTTCCACGAATTTCGTCAGACCTATACGGCACTGTTCGCACGCCATTTCTATGCTCACGGCATGAACATCCTTACTCCTGACGTTGGCATCCACAACTACTCCAACATATCCGAGTTTCAGGTCTATCCATTTCTGGTTGCCTGCCTCTACCATGTTTTTGGAGAGCACGATGTGATCGGCCGACTTGTGGCCGTTGCTTTTTCCATGGCAACCATGTGGATGCTGTTTCTTCTTGTGTCGCGCTACTTTTCAAAAAGGGCCGGATACATAGCGGCTATGCTCTTCGCAATTCTGCCTACCGCGGTTTACTACTCGCGCGTTTTCATGCTGGAATCGATGATGCTCTTTTTGGCTACATCGTCGATCTATACGCTTACGCGCTGGCTTGACGACCGCGGCCGCCGATACTGGATTCTCGCCGTCGCCACGGGGGCGCTGGCGCTCCTGATAAAGATTCCATCCGCGTATCTCGTCTTGCCTTTCGCGTTCCTGTTTTTCAACCGTTTTCGGTTTGGCGCATTTCGCCGCCCTGAGGTCTACCTGACCGCAGCCATCGTTGGGGCTCCCGCCGTGTACTGGTATTTCCTGCACGCCCGCCTCTTCCCGGACGCCGGGATCGTGGACCAGCGAGTGGCAAGCCTCTATTTGGGAGATGCCGCGATGGCTGCGTATGGCCAACTGCTGAGCCAGGGAAAAACATGGTCAACGCTGTTCTTCACGCGCATCGGTGAGCTACACCTTGCTATCTCCGGCATGGTGTTTCTGGTGGCTGCGCTCACAATACGATTCGTGAGTTTCGTACGCGAGAGTGACCGTGGGGCCTCCTGGAAAGCGGGTTCCGATTTTTTCGAGCGTGGGAAGGAGCGTGATCTATGGGGGCAAAGTCGCGAGCAATTGGTGTTCGTGCTCTGGATCGTCGGTGTCCTGGCTTTCGTTTTTGCCTTCATCGGACCTAACCTCATTCATGAATATTATCAGATGCCCATACTTCCACCGTCGGTCGCATTGATCGCCGGCTATCTTGATGCGGTCTGGAGTCGGTATGAGAAAAACGCGGTGCGCAAGAATGCGATCCTGCTCGGAGTGCACGCTGTGTTGTTTGCTGCGATCTTGCCGTTTTGCCTGATCAAGGTTTCCGCCCGCTTACAAATAGATCCACTTTACTACGAGTATTCCCTGATAGCGCGGGAGCACGTGCCGCCGGGCGCGGAAATCATCTACGTGGATCCCATGCCGCGAACCGAGGTTTTTTACCATATGGGTCGGCAGGGATATATGCTGAATCCAAACCTGCTGCCACTGGGCGGCGGCCATTTCCTCGCGCCTCCTGGAGCAGAGGAGGACCTACGCGCATCCATCCGCGAGTTCCATGACTCCGGAGGACGGTTTCTGGCCATCCCGTATCCGCAATTCTCGCTCTATTTCCCGGAAACGCGTGAGCGTTTGGACAGTGCGGCCGGAAACCTGGTCGGAAGTGGCCAAAATGGTTTCCTGTATGACCTTGATGACGTTGATCCGGAGGCGCTGGCGGAGTAGCGACCGAACATTGTTCCGACTAAGGATCTCCGCTCCCTCTTGAGATAAACTCCGAAAACACGCCGGCCACTCCGCCCGGATTTTCCATGTGCAAATGATGTCCGCCCGATAACGTGTGGCTTTCGAGTTGAGGGAGCAACTTCAGGCGGGGCCGTACAAGTTCTGCAAGTTGCACAAATTCAGAATCATCCGCGAACACAACGCACACCGGACATTGAATTGCAGAAAGAAACGCGCGCACCTGTTCTTCGGTGAGCCGGGTCGCACTGGGGGTCTTCAGGCGCGCGTCGCTACGCCAAACATAGCCTTTCACGCTCCTGCGCATGCCACGTTCCACCAGCAGGCGGGCCGATTCCTCGGAAAGTTTGCCGGTGCGTCGCCGCACGCCGACCGCCTGACCAATCGAGCTGTAGGCCCTTCCCGGTCGAGCCGGCCGTCCTTCTTCTTTCCAGATCTCCTCGATTGCGTCGCGCAGACGGCCCGGCGCCTGCTCGGGACGATCCGACATGGGGCCAAAGCCATCGACCAGAAGCACAAACAGGATACGCTCCGGAAAGGTGCCCGCCACCAGGGTAGCAATACCGGCGCCCAGGGAATGACCGAGCAGAGCGAAGCGGTCCCAGCCCAAAGCGCGCACGACCTGCATCACAACGGGCACATAATCGATGAAGTACTGATTGATGCCGGCCGGCCGATGGTCGCTCTGCCCGTGACCGGGAAGATCCAAAGCCACCAGATCAATTTCCGGATGGGCTTCAACCAGAAGCGGCGCCAGCCGATCGAAGCTGGCCGCATTGTCCAGCCAGCCGTGCAGGGCGAGCACGGGCATGCTGCCACCGGAACCCCACCTTCTTGCCGCGAGTCTTAAATGCGGCGTTTCAATTTCAATTTCTTCGGGGCTCAGCTGCCGGTGTCCTGCATCATGGATTCCTCGGCGGAACCCGGTGTGCAGAAGATAGATTTATCGTCCAGCTGGCAGGCCCGGGTGCGTTCTTCCAGCGTGTAGCGACCCTGCCCGCCGGCCCCGTCGTTTTGAAACTGACCGTCGTAGACACCGCCAATCGCAAAGGTGTACACTCCCTGCCCCTCTCGAAGTCCGTTCTGCCACTCACCCTGATAACGATCGCCGTTGGCAAAAGTATAAACGCCCTGGCCGCTACGCTGACCGTTCTCGTAGTTGCCAACGTAACGATCCCCATTCGCGTACTCAAAGGTGCCACGGCCGTGCCGCAATCCGTCTTTGAATTCGCCCGAGTAACGGTCCCCGCTTTCGTACACGTAAATACCGGTTCCGTTTTGACAGTCCCCCTGAATGCAACCAGGCCCGGTATTGGCGGCCGGCTCCATAGCACGGTCGGCGCTCTCTTCTTCGCGCGGTGTGCTCTGGCAGGCAGCCAGGGTCAGCACGACAAGGCCCAGGGCAATGCGATTCAAAGTACCGTTCATAAGTTCTCTCCCCGTAACACGCGGCTCGCCGGAGCTCGCCAACCGTGGCGCGTCCTCGCGTTTTACCGGTTTCGGGCGCCGCGAAGTCTCAAACGTAGCGGCCAGCTTGACAAAAGCAAGCCAAAACAATGCCCGCGCTCTGGCGAAAAGGACCGGTGCAGGCGGCCTACGTCAATCCACCCGCACAATCTGAATCGGTTGGCGGGCTTTCACATCGTACAGATCAATGCGACGATCCATTAAAGGTTGCACCGAAGCCAGATCGCGCTGCTGGGTGAGGCTCGAAAGATCCAGATCCCCAATCACCACGGTCTCCACATTCGGGTCGGCCTCGGCCTGGACGCCACCCACCGGGTATGAGAAATCGCTGGGGGTCAGGATGGCCGACTCTGCGTAGTTGATCAGGTAGGAACGCACGCTGGGCAGGTTGCCGACATTGCCCGCGATCACGACATACATGTAGTTTTCCACGGCCCGTGCCTGGGCACTGTGGCGCACCCGATAATAGGCCTTCTTCTCGTCGGTGCTGAACGGCACAAAAAGCACCTCTGCACCGGCCATCGCCATGATACGCGCCAGCTCGGGAAACTCCACGTCATAGCAGATCTGAATGCCAATGCGACCGAGCGGGGTATCGAACAACTGTACTTTGTCGCCCGGTTGAATGTCCCAGACCCGTCGTTCCGACGGTGTGATATGCAACTTGTCCTGGGTGAAGACCTTGCCGCCGGGCGTAAACAGGTGCGCGGTATTGTAGAGGATTCCGTCACGCAATACCGGTTGCGAACCGCCGATGATATAAAGCGAATTTTTCATCGCCCGGTCACGAAACAGTTCGATGTACTGATCGGTCATGGCCGCGACCTCGCGAATAGCCTCGCGATCGGGAAGATCCGGCGCCACCAGGCTGAAAAGCTGGGCCGTGAACAGCTCCGGAAAGACCAGAAAGTGACAGTGGTAGATGTCCGCGGTATCCACGAAAAAATCGATGTTCTGCTCAAACTCCGCCCAGGAATTCACTCGGCGCATATAAAACTGCGCCAGACAAACGCGAATGCGACGAACCGGTCGGCGCAAAGGTTGCACGGCTACGCGACGCTTGTCCGGATTGAAGCGCGGGTTTTCGTACTCAATCAGAGTGCTGAAATCCAGGCTGGCGGGGTCCTGAACGTAATCCTGAAAAACCCGGCGAACGGTATACCCCGCCTTCAGGTGCGCATTCAGTGCCAGGTCTTTGAGCTCGCCATCGCGCACTCGTTTGATGTATTCGTCCGGCGTCATCTTGCCGGCCACGGCACGATAACCGGGAATACGCCCGTGGGCCACCATACGCCGGAGATTGTAACGCTGCAGAATTCGTTTGCGTTCGCGGTACAGAAGCGCGGCCACACCCTGCCCGCGAAAGTCGGGGTGAACCGCGATGTCGGCGCCATAAAGGGTGTCGCCGGAGGGGTCGTGGGTCTTAAAGGTACCGTCGCCGGTAATCTCAGACCAGGTGAACCAGGGCAGATCGTCATCGATCGCTACGATGATGGCGCAGGCGTAACCCACCACGCGACCGGTGGCGACTTCTTCCACCAGAAACTGGCCCTCGGGAAAGGCGGCGAGCTGCAGTTCAAAGATGCGACTGTCGTAATGCGGCTCCTCATAGTCGGCGTAGGCCGCGCTCTGACATTCCATCAGCGCCGGGATGTCGGCTTCGGTCCAGTTGCGCGCCCTGAAGGGGGCGGGTTTTTTGGGCATGGACCATCTTGAGCCAGCCCGGACGCCCGGCAAGCCGGGTTCCGAAGCAGGAATGCTGGACCCTTGCAGGCAGCGCCGCGACGATGGCCCGAAGCGAGTACTCTGAATGCCGATTCAACAGAAAAGACGTCCAAAGCTCCTGAAGAGCGGCCTTCTATTCGCCCTTCTGCTGCTTGCCCTGGCCGAAACGATGCGGGCCGAAGAGACCCGCGAGCCGGAAGGCGTGGGCGTCGATCGACACGAAGGCCAGGCTGTGCCCCTGGATCTGCCTTTCCGGGACGAGAACGGCGAGCAACGCCTGCTGCGGGATTTCTTTGCCGACCGCCGACGTCCGGTCGTGCTCGTGCCGGCTTACTTCACCTGCCCGCGCCTGTGTAGCTACGTATTTCAGGGAGTGGCCGAAGCCATGAACAAAGCCTCGGAGGACGGCCTGGCGCCCGGTCGCGACTACCAGGTGGTTTCTATCAGTTTTGACCCGCGCGATACTCCCGACCGCGCCGCCCAAAAAGCCGTCCAGAGCCGCGCCCGGGTGACCAACCCGAACGGCACGCCCATCGATCCGTCGTCCTGGGTCTTCCTCACGGGACCGGAAAGCAGCATAAAGCCCGTGATGGACGCCATCGGCTACCGCTATCGAACCGATGGCGAGACCGATTTCACGCACACGGCTGCCATAGCCCTGATCACACCGGAGGCGCAGGTGGCGCGCTACCTCTTCGGGGTGCGATTTGCAGAGCGCGATTTTCGCCTGGGACTGGTGGAGGCTTCGCGGGGTCGCATAGGGGGGACAACCGACCAGATTCTGCTCTATTGCTTTCGGTACGACTCGGTTGAAGGCAAGTACACGCCCTTCGCGATGGCCTTCGTCCGCATCGGCGCCGGCATCACGCTTCTGGTGCTGGCCGGCGCGGTCTTTTTTCTGCTGCGGCGGGAAAGAAATACTTGAGCAACGCCAGTTAGACAAAATTCTGGAGCCATTGTGGGCGCGAAAGCCAACTGCGACGCGGCCACAAGTTGGGGAATCCGGAGTTCGACCAGCACACGCGGGCTCCAGGGTGGCCGGTGCATAGAACCGCGTTCTGAAGGAACGCAGAGCCAGGCTCCTTCGGCCGCGTGAGAAGTGCGACCCGGGAACCGGCAAAGGAACGTACATGTATATTGAGGGAGCTTCAAACCACGCCCCCGGCGTCGATAGCCTGATGTTGTGGATCAACATCATTACGATCGCCGCCTTCATCATCGTAAACGCCGTCCTGGTCTATTTCATCATTCGCTATCGCCGACGCGGGGACAACGACCGCACCTCCCGGGTGGCGCACAACACCACCATCGAAGTCGTCTGGACCGTCATCCCATCCATTGTGTTTGTCTGGCTCTACATCTGGGGCATGATTGTGTTTCTGGAAATGCGTCATCAGCCGTCCGATGCGCGCGAAGTGTTGGTCAGCGGAACCCGCTGGCAATGGGACTTCACCTATCCCGATGCCGGTGATGATGTCGTCACCGTCGCAACCCAGGACGAGTTGATCCTGGAAGCCGGCAAACCCGTGAAGCTGATCATGCAGGCCACAGACGTTTTGCATTCTTTCTTTGTGCCCGCGTTTCGGGTCAAAGAAGACGTCGTGCCGGGCGTCTACACTTACGTATCCTTCATTCCGTACATTTCCGAAACCAGCGAAGATCCAAACCGGTCGCGTTACCAGGTTTTCTGCACCGAATACTGTGGCAAAGAGCACAGCATGATGCTGGCCGACGCGATCGTGCTCTCGTCCGAAGCCTACCAGGCGCGCATGGCCGAACTGCTCGAAAAGGCGCGCATTGATCTTTCAAATATTACCGCCGAGCGCGGGCAGGAGATCTACACCGCGCGTTGTGCTTCCTGCCACAGCGTGGATGGCTCGGTTGTAGTCGGCCCGAGCTTTCAGGGAATCGTTGGGCGCTCCCGCGAATTCACGGATGGAAGCACCGTCGTGGCTGACGAAAACTACATTCGCCAGTCGATACTCCAGCCCGAGTCGCAGGTTGTGGCCGGCTTTCCGAATGCGATGCCGCCCCAGAACCTGGACAACGCCAGCATTCAGTCCATCATACTTTACATGAAGTCTTTGCAATAACGGTCTGGCCCGCCGCAAACGGGCAGGAGAAAACAATGGCACACGCAGACGCATCGGTATCCTACCTCGAGAGCGAACGCGGTTTCTGGGGGTGGGCGCTTTCCACCGACCACAAGAAGATCGGGATCATGTATCTGTACACGATCTTCACCTTCTTTGCAATCGGCGGTATTGCGGCCCTCCTTGTTCGTCTGGAATTGATTGCGCCCGGAGGGACAATCATGGGGCCGGACACCTACAACGTGCTTATGACCCTGCACGGCGCGGTTATGGTCTTCTTGTTTATTGTGCCCGGCATTCCGGCCACCCTCGGCAACTTCGTGCTACCGCTCATGATCGGCGCCAAGGACGTGGCTTTCCCGCGCATCAACCTGATCAGCTACTATGTGTATCTGGTGGGGGCCATGATCGCGCTGATTTCGCTTCTTTCTCCGGCGGACACCGGCTGGACGTTTTATGCGCCCTACAGCCTGAAATCAGGAAGTCTCGTTATCTGGCTCACCTTCGGCGCGTTTGTGATGGGTTTTTCTTCCATCATGACCGGTTTCAACTTCATTGTTACGATTCACCGCATGCGTGCGCCGGGCCTTACCTGGAACAAACTGCCGCTGATGATCTGGGCCCTGTATGCAACCGCCATCATTCAAGTTCTGGCTACGCCGGTCGTCGGTATGACGCTCGTGATGTTGATCATGGAACGACTGCTGGACATTGGTATCTTTAATCCCGCCAAAGGCGGTGATGCGATTCTCTTCGAATCGTTCTTCTGGTTCTATTCTCATCCCGTGGTTTACATCATGATTCTGCCGGGCTTCGGCATTATCGGGGAAGTCATTCCCGTGTTTGCGCGACGGCCCATCTTCGGCTACAAAGCCATCGCCTACTCCAGCCTCGCGATCGCCCTGGTCAGCTTCATCGTGTGGGGCCACCACATGTTTGTAAGCGGTATGTCCGATTGGTCACGCTGGATCTTTTCCTTCCTGACCTTCTTTGTGGCAGTACCTACGGCAATTAAGATCTTCAATTGGATCGCAACTCTATGGAAGGGATCGATTCACTTTGATGTGCCCATGCTCTATGCACTTTCGTTTGTGTTTATGTTTTCGATCGCCGGTTTGACCGGGGTGCATCTCGCGGTTCTTGCAACGGACGTGTTTTTGCACGACACCTACTTCGTGGTCGCGCACTTTCACTATACAATGCAGGGCGGCACGGTCGTGGCGTTGATGTGCGGCCTGCACTACTGGTTCCCAAAAATCACGGGGCGCATGTTCAATCCACGGATTGCGACCCTGGGCTGGCTTTTGCTTTTCATCGGCTTCAACCTGACCTTCCTGCCACAGTTCATGCTGGGAATGGAAGGCATGCCGCGTCGTTACTTCGACTACCTGCCGCAGTTCCATACCTGGCACGCCATTTCCACGGTGGGCTCCTGGATCAACGGCGGTTCTTATATGTTGATTCTGGGCCACCTGCTCTACTCGGCTTTTCGTGGAGAGAAGGCCGGTGCGAACCCCTGGAACGCTCTTTCGCTTGAGTGGCAGACACCTTCGCCGCCACCCCAGACCAACTTTGCCGTGGTTCCCCAGTTTCCGAATTCCATCTACGATTACGGCACCGAGGGCGCGCCCGAACCCCACGAAGAAAGGCGCGCGGGCTAGTTTTACAGGCACACCAGGACAGAGAAAACATGGAACACGCAATCCGAGAAAAACATCCGGTACATGAAGAGCTGGGCGGGTATGAAGGCGCCAAGATGGGGATGTGGCTCTTTCTGGCCACGGAACTTCTGCTCTTTGGTGTGCTCTTTGCCGGCTTCGCCCTTTTTCACACCCGCTTTCTGGATTCGTTCAAGATCGCGCACCACAGCCTGGACAAGGTCATGGGCGGCACGAACACAATCGTCCTGATTGTGAGTAGTATGAGTGTGGCCCTGGCTCTGGATTCCATTCAGCGCGGGCGCCGAAAACTTTGCGGTTACCTGCTGCTCGTTACGATTGCTCTGGCCAGCACCTTTCTTGTGATCAAGTACTTCGAGTACACGCACAAGTTCCACATCGGTATATTTCCTGGTGAAGGCGTGGCGAGTCTCTTCGAAGAGGCCCCGCCGATGCACATCGTGGACCCGGCCAATGACAACCACGAGGAGATACTGCTGTCCGACTACATAGCCCGGGAAGGCCTGAGCGAAGCGGCCGGCCAGAACCTTGAGAAGGGCATCCACCTTTTCTTTTTCTTCTACTTTCTCATGACCGGCATCCACGGCCTGCACGTCGTGATCGGTATGACCGTGCTTGCCATCATCTTCTTTAAGAATCGCAAGGGTCGCTATTCCCACTGGTACTACACGCCGGTCGAGAACGGGGCGCTCTACTGGCACCTTGTGGATTTGATCTGGATCTATCTGTTCCCACTGTTTTATCTTATCAGCTAGAGGCCCGAGGCCCAGCCCAGGAAAACACCATGCATATACCTGATCAGGAAAGCCGCGGACACACCCTTCCGACCGGTCTCTATTTTGTCATTGGGGGCGCGCTGTTGAGCCTGACCGTGCTGACCGTTGCGGCCTCGTACGTGAACTGGGGCGAGGTCGTGGGCGGTGGCTTCGCGACGAACATTTTCATCGCCATGTTTATTGCCACGGTCAAAGCGAGCCTGGTTCTGCTCTACTTCATGCACATGAAGTATGAGGATGGAGTCATCTGGGGATTTGGCATCGTCTATCCACTGCTGCTTTTTGCGCTACTGGTAGGATTTGCCTGCATTGATCTTTTCCTGCGGGTCGTGCCGAGTGGCACAGTGGCTCCCGAGCCCCAGGCCGTGATCGAGTCTGTGCCGCCGGTTTCGGCTCAGCTGCCCTGAGCGTCTCTTTTGCTACCATGCGGGGTTGACTCATGACCCCGCACCCGCTTCCCTTACCGCATGAGTGAAGCATCAGCACCGGCCAATCGGCTGGCGCAGGAAAAAAGTCCCTATCTCCTGCAGCACGCGCACAATCCCGTAGACTGGTATCCCTGGGGCGTCGAGGCTTTCGAAAAAGCCCGTTTAACCGACCGGCCGGTCCTGTTATCGATTGGCTACGCGACCTGCCACTGGTGTCACGTGATGGAGCGAGAGTCCTTCGAGAATCCCGAGACCGCCGCGGTCATGAACGAACACTTTATCGCGATCAAACTCGACCGCGAAGAACGCCCGGACGTCGATCAGATCTACATGCGCGCCCTGCACGCCACCGGCCAGCAAGGCGGTTGGCCTTTGAACATGTTTCTGACTCCGGAGCGGCAGCCCATCACCGGCGGCACGTACTTTCCGCCCGAACCACGCTACGGCCGGCCCTCTTTCGTACAGGTGCTCGAATCGATTGCCCGGGCCTGGCGCGAAGACCGTGAAAAACTTCTGAACTCGGCAAAAACCCTGACCGAATGGCTCGAACAGGACTTCCCGCCGAACGATGGCGCAGCCCTGCCTTCCCTTGAGGCGTCTAAAGCCACTTACGAATCTTTGCTCGCACATTTTGACGAGTACCGCGGCGGTTTCACCCAGAACGGGCCGAACAAGTTTCCCCCTTCGATGTCGCTCTTGTTCTTGCTTGAGTACCACCGCCGTAATCCCGACTCGCGCGCTCTTGCGATGGTGGAAAGCACTCTGGATCGCATGCGCCGCGGTGGAATTTATGACCAGGTCGGCGGCGGGCTCTCCCGTTACGCTACCGACCACGACTGGCTTGTGCCCCACTTTGAAAAAATGCTCTACGACAACGCTCTGTTCGCCTGGGCTCTGGTGGATTGTTTTCGAGTAACCCGAAACGAACGCTATCGAGAGTGGGCGCTGGACGTGTTCGAATACATTGAGCGCGACATGACATCTCAGGAGGGCGCTTTTTTCAGCGCCGAAGATGCCGACAGCGAGGGTGAAGAAGGTAAGTTCTACGTATGGAAATCCACGGAATTGGAGGAGGCGTTAAGCGATACGTTCACTCTCGAAGAACGCAAGATGCTCCTGCAGCTCTGGGGGGTCAGCGCGCGGGGCAACTTCGAGGGAAAAAACATTCTCTTTGAGCCCATGGAACGCGAAGCGTTTTTACGTGCCAACGCTGTCGCCCCCGAGAATCTGCAGGCCCTCCTGGACCGAGCCCGCCGACGCCTGCTCGAGGCGCGGAACGAGCGTGTTCGCCCGCTTCGGGACGACAAGGTTCTGACCGCCTGGAACGCACTGATGATCAGCGCACTCTGTCAGGCCGCACGGGCGTTTTCGATGCCGCCCCTGGCCGAACGTGCCCGGCGCGCCATCAACTTCATCGAGGAAAAACTGCGCCCGGATGGCCGGTTGCTGCGACGCTATCGGGAAGGGGATGCTCGCTTCGCCGCGACCCTGACCGACCTGGCCCTCTACGGCGGCGCCCTGCTCGATTGTTACCGCGCCACTTTTGATGAAAAGCTTCTTGAGAATGCCCGCAACATTGCAGCACAAATTCGGGGCTCCTTTGCGTCCACAAGCGGTCTGTTCTACGAATCCGAACAAGCCGCGAGCGACCTGCTCGTTCGTTCGATCGAAACGTACGATGGCGTGGAACCTTCGGGCAATGCATCGGCCTTTCGCCTGTTCAGCTGGCTGGCCTCTTACGGCCTCGATATCGCCGAGAACAGGAAAGCCGCCGATGGAATCCTGCGCACGCTCGGTGGCGCGCTCGCCGAACGCGGCAGCGCCCACAGTTTTCTGGTGCGCGGCCTTTTCGAGCACCTGAACCCGGGCAGCGAGCTGGCCATTGTTCTGCCCGAAGGCGCGTCCGTTCCGGAGGAAACTCTGTCGTGGGTGGAAGAAACCTGGGGTCCGGACAGCGTTGTCGCCCTGGGTTACGAAAGGGCGGGAAACAAATCTGAAGTGCCGTTGCTTGACGGACGCAACGCTACCGAAGGTCGGCCGACCTACTATCTGTGCCAGCAGTTTGTCTGTCGCACACCTGTGCACAGCCTGTCGGAACTGCAATCGCTCCGGACCGACTCCTGAGGCCTGGATTCAAAATCAATTGACTCCCCCCTCGGGCGGCCAACGCTGACCGCCAGTTTTTGATGGCGTCGTAGCCAAGTGGTAAGGCAGGGCTCTGCAAAAGCCTTATCGCCGGTTCGATTCCGGCCGACGCCTCACCTTTCTTTTTGTCGCCCGCCCGGGTGATGGAATTGGTAGACATACAGGACTTAAAATCCTGGGACTTCGGTCGTGCGGGTTCAAGTCCCGCCCCGGGCACAGCGGGAGCAACGATCGCAGCCAATGCGGGAGAGTCGTTTCTTCAAAGAACGATCCTGAAACCAAAAAGGCGCCTTTAGTCCTTGACCGGCCTCAAACAAGCGTTTTGCTATTTCATGGCCGACAACTGCAGCATTCCCGATTGTTCTTGTACCGAATTCAAAGCAAAGTCCGGAAACCCGGAGGTCTGCGAATGCGGTCACTCTCGTGGCAAACACGGTAGCGGAGCGGCGGCCCCGAAAAAGGGCCCCGGTGACAACGCCGGAACCAAGTAGATCTTCCGGCACTATTTTTCAGGTTGGTCTTCTCGACGGCGAGCTGTGTCCCGGCGCAAAAGCAAATGCGGAGACGCACAGAGCCGCACCATCTACGTGGGGCGCAGGGTCGAGGTACGGCATATCCCCCGGCAGCTGGAATCAGCTATTTTCGCAGCGCCCGCACCGCGGCCGAAAAACCTGTGAGCAAAAGGCCGATGGTGATCAAGGTCGTAGCAGCCGCCGAGACCCACATCAAGAGCTGACCGGGGGCATGCATGCCATCGTAGGCCCCGGCTGCGCCAAAGGCCAGCAGCAGCAGAGCCGCCAGGCCGTTGCTCAGAATGCCGACCAGAATTGCATTCGTCGGGACCAACCCGCGGGAAAACTCAGCATAACCGAGCATATAACCCAGATTGAGCGCCAGATAAGCGGCTCCCAGCAGACGCCCGAATATCTCTGGCTGCGCAAACGGAAGCTGCAGCCGATCCGCCAGCCACGCCGGCACAAATAGCAGCGGCAGAGCCCATAGCAAGAAGGTCAGCGTTATCTTTAAGAGAAGCACATACCGAAGCGCAGGATGCGGCATGAACCAACGTGATGCAGGCGCGGTCTTTGTAAAGCACGGCTCATCCGGTACGCGAGCCCTTCTCTTGCTGCGCGGCCGCTTCAGCCCGGACACCCTTTCGATAGGCTCCCGGCGAGCTACCGACCGCGCGCCGAAAAACGTCATTGAAAGCAGAACGGGTGTTGAACCCCGATCGATAGCCGACGGCCATGACCGGAAGGTCTGTTGTTTCCAGCAAGCGGCGTGCTTCAGTCACGCGATACTCATTGATGAAGGTGAAGAAGTTCTTTCCAATAGTTTCGTTCAAGACCTGCGTCAGATGGTGGCGGCTAACCTGCAGTTCCGCCGCCAGGTCCCGGACCGTCAAATCCCCGTTCAGGAAAGGCTGTCGCTCCTGCATGCACGAAAACAAGCGATCAACCAGGCTACGGGCCTCCACTTCACTCAACCCGGAACGAACATACTTTCCAACGGCCTCGGAGTCTGGCTGTTGCGGTCCGACAGGCGATCCCGGGAAAAGAGGGGGCTGTCGCAATACAAAGTAACTCACAAATAATAGAAAAAGCGTGTAAGCGATGCTGTGGGGGAGCGGTGGTCCCGTGGGTGGGTCCGGTCGAACAGCCGGAGGCGGCGCCAGGCTCGAAAGAATGAAATTACCGAGCGTGAGAATCGCGAGCGCTACAAAAAAGGCGCCAAGGAGCCACCACAGCCACCCGAGTGTCACCCAGGTGGTACGTTCCGCAAATTGATCGGGAATCCCTCGCCGATGGGCCAGAAGTATTCGAGCGGCGAATCCGCCATATACCACAAGGGAAAGTAGAATCATGTAGATAGTGATTTTGTGGAGCCACCCGCCGGGGGGGCGGAAGAACTGCGGCGCAAGCAGCTGAACTAAAACAACCAGAGCGAAAGGCAACGCGTGCAGCAGCCGGCGGGACGGGCCGGGCAGCTCTCGACCCGAGAGAGCCATCGTATAAAAATAAAACAGAGGACCGTACAAGAAGGCCAGGCTCTCCAACGGCAACCAGATGCCGGCCGGGCGCAACAAAGAAGGCAATAGCGGGGGCAAACCCAGAACCAGAAGCAGCATTCCACCCGTGCGATCCGCCTCCCGATTCGTACGGCGCGTAAACAGAACAAACGCGACGAAAAGGGCAAGCACCGCGCTTGCTCGAAACAGAAAACCGACGAACTCCAGAGCGGGTCCCATTGTAAGGGCTCCTTACTTTCCGGTAACTCCGTTCATGAAGCGTGGACGGCGATAACTTCCGGCGGGGCCTGAACCAGTTCGATCAAGACTCCCGCCCCACCGATAGGGGAATTTTCATTCCCCTTCGGATGAATGAAGCATACATCATAACCGGCCGCGCCCTTGCGAATCCCGCCAGGCGTGAAGCGAACCCCCTGCGCGGCCAGTTGCTCCACGCAGGCAGCCAGATTGTCCACCCACAGACCAATATGGTTGAGCGTCGGTACGTGCACTTTGGGACTCTTCTCTGGATCGATCGGCTGCATCAGGTCCACTTCAACCGCGTGCGGCGCGACACCGAGACTGAGTATATCCTCGTCTACGTTCTCCTTTTCGCTACGATACGTGTTCACAGCCACCAGACCGAACAGGTCGCACCACAGTTTTGTCAGTTCTTCTTTGTTCGTGTGACCGATCGCTATCTGTTGGACGCCCAGTATTCTAAACGCACGTGTGCTCATCATTGTTCTCCTGCCGGGACTATTCCCACTCGATAGTCCCGGGTGGTTTGCTGGTCAGATCATAAAACACCAAATCGATGCCGTCCAGTTTTAGCAGCCTGGCTGTCAGGCCCTGAATCTGGCCGAAAGACATTTCAAAAGCAGCGGCCGTCATCGCGTCGCTCGAAATAATTGGCCGTAGAATAATGGCCTCGCCCATACTGCCCGGCAGGCCCACCGGCACAAGCACCGTGGGAAACTGCCAGATGGCGTCGTACAATCCGGTCTCAACCTGAAAATCGTGCACGATTCGGTCTGCCACGCGCAGACGTTCAATGCGTTCGCGATTGAGATCGACGGGGAAACGAGCCTCCAGGCGCTCCGGCAGCTCGCGCTCTTTTGCACCGGAGCATAGCAGTACACGGTTGAGCAGGCGATATCGGTTCGGCAACCGGCGACCGATTTCTTTGAGCGTGGCCCAGTCCGGCCAATCGCCCGCTTTCCCAATCAGCGCGCACGATCGTGCGTAGCTGCGCTGATCCCCCTGCACACCAACACTGTGGAGCGGCAGAAGTGTTGCGGTCATTGCATGGGGCCGGACGGACTCCAATTCCGGGATCTTGCCTGAAGCCAGTTTTTGTTGCAGAGCATGTTCTTCGGGGCTGAATTCCGGTTCGCCGCCGGCGCACAGACAGCGCACCGCCAGGCCCGGCCCGGGAAACGGATGGCGCATGACCAGGGCTTCGGGCAGGCCCAGCAGGGATCCAAGGCGCCGCACTTCGTCTTTGTAGAGTTCACGCAGTGGCTCAACAACCCGCCCACGCGCAAGCAGCTCCTCAATCGCCGGCACCCGATTGTGATGAGTCTTGATGCGATGGCTGTGTTTTGTTGCGCCGGATTCGATCGTGTCCGGATAGATCGTGCCCTGGCCCAGATACCACTCGTCGGGATCCAATCCCATGTCCTTCACAAAGTCGGCCTGGACTCGAACGAACAGTTCCCCGATAATGCGGCGCTTCTCTTCTGGTTCGTACACGCCCCGCAAAGCCGAAAAGTAGCGGTCCGAGGCGTCGGCTATCTCAAGTTCCACGCCGACTTCGCGCAGGGCTGCCCGTACCTGAACGCCCTCTTCCAGCCGCATGAAGCCGGTATCCACAAACAACCCCTTGAGATGATCCGGCGGCAGGGCCTTTGCAAGCAGCGCAAAAGCCACGGTGGAATCCACACCGCCGGAAACCAGAAAAAACACTTTGCGATCAACAACCTGCTTGCGGATTTTCTCAATCTCATCTTGCAGGAAATCTCCCAGATCCCAGGTGTTCTCGACGCCACAAATTCGAAGAAAGTTGCGCAGATAGTGGTCGCCGCGCTCCGTATGGCGCACCTCAGGATGAAACTGCAATCCGAAGTGCCTGCGTTCGAGGTCCGCGACCGCGGCATAAGCGCAATCCGCCGTGCGCGCCAGGGGTTCAAAGCCGGCCGGTAACGCGACGACTTCGTCTCCATGGCTCATCCAGACCGTGCCCCGCACTCCGTTTTCTCCGCTCAATAAACCGGTAGCAGATATCACCTCCAGCTGCGCGGGCCCGAACTCCTGACCACCGGCGTTACGAACTTCCCCGCCGCGCTGCAGCATCATCAACTGATGACCATAACAAATGCCGAGGACCGGCAGACCGACTTCCAGTAGTTCAGGCCGCGAGCGCGGAGCGCCTTCGCCATAAACGGACGCGGGGCCCCCGGACAAAATCAGCCCGGAGTACTTGCTCGATAGTTCATCGGCCGTCAGATCATCCGGTGATCGGATTTCGGAGTATGTTCCCAGGCGGCGCACTCGCGATGCGATCAGATGGGCGTACTGCCCACCGAAGTCCAACACGGCGATCTTGTCTTTGGAGTGGGTGCTCAATTTTACAAATGGAGAGGTTTACAGCACTCCACCGGTAACCCAGTGACGCAATTCGTAACTCAGAAGGTACTGCGCGCCATGGCTCACGTCGGTCACAATGCCGTTTTCATCCACCCAGACCATCGTGGGCAACACGCGTACGCCGTAACGCTCTCCGACCGTGGCAAAATCATCGTGCAAAACGGGGAAGGGAACGGGATTTTCCTCCAGATACTGTTGCACACGATCGGGCTCCTCGTCGGTCAGGGCGATGATGGTCAGGCCCCGCCCCGAGAGTTCCCGGTAGCTTTCGCCCAGCGCCGGCATTTCGCGCACACAAATCGCACACCAGGTTGCCCAGAAAGTAATGAGCACCTTGCGACCCTGCAGCTCTGATAGACGCACGGGCTCTGCAGATTGTGAAAGGGTCGCCAGCTCAAAATCCGGGGCCGCCTTGCCAATGAAGGTCCGATCGGAGAGATAGAGCGGCAGACGTTGGTACAGAAGCACGCCGAGAAAGACCAGAATCAAACCCAGGCTGAGCCAGTGTTCACGGATGTACTTGAAGACTTTCAATATCCCTTCAGCGTGACGAAACTCTAATGACAGCCTCCCGGAACTTCCCTCTGACCGCGAATCTTTTTTCCGCCCGGCGGCGACCGGGCCTTCAGCGACGCTGGGTCCTGGTTGCCTTTCTTTGCGCGCAGAGCGGGCTGGGAGCCGAGGTGACTCTGACGACCGGCGTCAGCGCTGGACAGAACTCGGGCCACCAGGTTCTGGAAACCGGAGGGCGGTTCCCCGACCTGTCCGGCTTTGCCGGGGGGTCCCGGCTGACGTATCCGCGAACATTTCGTTATGGTGGGCTGCGTCTGGGCCTTGCGACGGGACCGCTCGAATTGGGACTCCATTACCTGACGACCGGCTGGTGGCACGATGTCGGCCAGGCACGCAACGAAGACTTCACTCTGGACCTGACTTCAACTCAACGCCAGAACGGTTTTGATCCCCACACGTACGCCTACCGCGACACGGCTTACACAATATCCGGAGGGCGTAACTTCGCCGACGCAAAAGGCGAGACGCGCTTCCGCTGGTATCGTACCGGGCTTTCTTTGCGCGTATTTCCCTGGACCGACGAAACGGAAGCCCGGGCCCACGGATGGTTTCTGGCCGGAGGGCTTGACTACAGTCATTACAAGTACCGCGTGAGCGACGTGCAACAGTACTTTGAGCTTTCGGGCGGGCCCTTTTTTGGACCAATCGGCATTGGAAACAGCTTCTCCAACGACGAGCTTTTGCTTTCGTACGGGGTTGGCCACCGCGCTTTTTTGGGTCCGCTTTTTCTGGAGTTGCGCTTTCTGCTTCTGAGCGGCTGGAACGAGGGTCGGGACCATCACGTACAGCGAGCGATCAATTTTCATATTCGGGACGGCCTGGGCAGCGGCCTGGTAACCGGCCCCAGGCTCGTCTATGCCGAAGAAAGCTGGGAACTCAGCCTCGACCTTGAGTTCCGGCGCTATTTCAGCATTGCCCGCCTGGACCCGGACGGAGGCATCGGGCAGGAAATCTTGCGAACAACATTCAGCAGTGGCCAAACCGTATGGTTGAGCACCAAAGAAACCAGCGTGGAACTGGCCGCTTCGGTGCGCCTGTAGTTCTGCCGGCTGCGTCGCGTCGCATTGCCGACCGATGTTCCGTCCTTTCCAGGGCAGGGCGGACGGGAACCCAGGCCCATGAGCCGGCCCCGCAGAAAGACATGGCCCGGTCCCGCTCTGCCGCTCACAAGACGCCATGCTTTTCTTGACCGGCACACCTTGCCCGGTATGCATGCGTAATGAATATCACGCGTTCGGACCGCCCGGGTATCGTTCTTTTGAAGCTGGATGGCAAGTTTGACATTGAGCAAACGGAACACTTTCAGAAGACGTTTGAGGACATGCCGGACAAAGGAATCACGTTCGGAATCGACATGAGCGATCTGAACTTTATCGACAGCTCGGGCATGGGCACGCTGATCAAGACCTTAAATCAGGTCAAGAATGCCGGCGGGCAAATGATACTGTTCGGCCTGAAACCAATGATCCTGAACGTTTTCAAGCTGGCCAAGCTGGACAATTTCTTCAAGGTTATGCCGGCGGCCGAATTCGATCGGGCCTACCCCGTCGACTGAAGCGGGGCCTGTGCAACGGGTCTCAGTTTCCTGAAGGCCGAGCGGGTCGCAACGGCCCCCACCCTTTCAAAATGCGATCGGCTTCCTCCAGAAAAGCCGATTCTTCATCGGAACTGAAAGGCCCCCACTCTCCGCGCCGATGGCGCTCCGCCAGCGCACGATACTCCAGGGCGCCGGCAATCGTCAGGCGCGTCTTTGCCGCTCCTTCAATCACCCGTAGTTGACCGTCTTTCTGGATCACCATGGCGCCGGGCGGGATCCGTTTTCCGCCGCGAATCAAACAACCGGCTGTAATCATCGCCCCGTCACCGATGTCAGCGCCATCCAGAATCACGCTGCCAATGCCGATCATGACGCCGCGGCCAATGTGGCAGCTATGTAGCATGGTGTTGTGTCCAATCAAGCTGTAGTCCCCAATGCTTGCGCCGCCGCGCGTATCTACATGCATGGTGGAGTTGTCCTGAATGTTTACGCAACGCCCCAACCGTATGTAGTTCATATCCGCGCGCAAGACTGCTCCGGGCCAGATCGAACAATCGGGGCCCATCTCGACCAGACCGATTACGGTCGCGGCCGGATGCACAAAGACGTCTTTGCGCGCGGACCAATCCGACTGCGTTGCACGCGCCGGTGTTGCGTCCTTTCGGGAGGCGCCTTTCGCGGAAACCTTCTTTTTCTTTGCGTTTACCGCGCCGGTCTTCTTGTTTGGTTTCTTTTTCGCCATCTATTCAGAGCACGGCCGCATTGTGGTGACGGTGAACCAACTCGGTCACCCGCCCTGCCAGCAGGGCGGGAAGATTGGCAAAGTTCTCACCCCCCACCTGTAGAGATTCAGGAAATACATGGTCCGAAATTGCGCGGGCGCCCACGCCTACGCCCAGCAAAACAATGCCACGTTTCGAGATGTCCTCCGCGGACTGGCGCAACCGTGCAGTCTCTTCGCTGTTCAGGTCCTTTTCGAAGGTCACCTTGCCACGCGAACCACGAAAATCTGATACGACGACCATAATGCGTGTGCGGGCGTCCGCCGAAAAAGCGCCGGCCAGTTCGTCCAGAATCTGGAACTCGGCGACGGTGTCGCCGTGCCAGTCGCGGGCCAGGCCATAGAACAGATCCTCTTCACGCCTCGCATCGAACTGATCGAGTACGTTCTTCATCCAGATCACATCGATGTTTTGCTTCATGTTGCTCAGGTCCGAATAGCCGGCCACACCAAACGGAAGCTCATGACTCTCCAGAATAATAGCGCAGCTCATGATTGCCACCAGGGTCGCAATCGAGTATTCAAAGTTAAAGATGCGCCTTCCCTTATTGACGGCAAAAAGAATCTCAACACCTTTCAGGCGGTCGTCTTCGACAGTTACCGTTGTTCGATCGAATACACGACCATCGCCCCGCCCCGATAGATATGCCAGAAATCGTCGGGCATCAACACGCGAACCGCGCGGCATGTACCGGCGCGTGATATCAACCTGAGGGTCGAGCAAGCGGTCAAAATCAATGCGTACACGTTCGATCTCGGCCGCAAAGGTTTCCTTAAAGTCTTCAAGGGTGACACCGATGTTGTATTCCCACAGCGCGCGTCGCTTTTTCAGAAACTCACGATAGAGTTCCTCGGTGCGGTAGCCCCAGGAGCCGCCTCCGGCGCCGGGTTCACCCTGCCCCTTGTTTCCCTGAGTATCGGACCCGTACCAGGCGTCGGGCCCCTCTTTGGTCTTGCCGCCGGTTTCGGGCGTGTTGATATTTACGCCCTTCTTCAGAGCCTGGCCTTCGAGCTTGCGTTTGAATACACCTGTATGCGCCTCGCGCCAGTGCTGTTCCTGATCCCACCAGATCTGCCTTTTGACGGAGCTAGTCTGAATCAGTTTTTTTTTTGAGTGAATTTCGTATTCGGCCAGCAGGCGCTCGAGGGGCACGCCCGCCAGCAGGTTGAGCAGCGTCTGCTCGACGCGCTCCCGCTCACGTCCGTCGCTGATCTCGTGGATGTAAGCAATGCCACCTGCTTCCAGCACCAGACGACGCAGGTCTTCCGGCAGATTCTCCCGGTTCGCGGCCGCCTCTCCACGCAGACCGTGGAGACCCAACCGGATGTGTTCGCAAAAGCGGCGCAAATTTGTAAGTCCGAACTGGTACGGTTGCAGGTTGCCGGAACCGATCTCACGCTTTTGAGAACGCTCTCGAATGAACAGATGAAAGTTAACCAGGGGCCCAATGACGTCCGCCAGGTTGTCTGAATCGGAGACACCGAGCGCGTGTTCCACATATTCACCCAGACTATCGTTGTCGACAACGGCCGGTACGACGAAAGCGCTGAAGCGATTTCGGAAGGCCCTGGAGACTGAAGGAGTGCTCCTTTGTAGCCGAAAAAACTTCACGCCGAAGATGCGCGCGTCCGGCTGCAGGCGAACCGGATCGGTTTCACCCGACTCGGGGGGCAAAAGCAAGGCCCGCGCGTCGTCGAGCAGCATGTTCAGTTTTTCGACCAGTTCCGGACCGGCCGCTTCGAGGCCCTTCAGCAATATGTAGTCTCCGCGGCGAACTGCCGTCGTAAGGGGGCCGTCCACCCACTCGACCGCATCGCGGTCTTCGGTGGCACGCGCGTGCGCCCGGGGTTTCAGACCACCAAGCACATCGCCGGTGTGCATGCCGCGGGATAGCGTGATGACCGATAGGCGTTTGCCCATGACTCCGGCAAAGAAATGCACGATTTCTTCCGGTTCCACGTCTGCTTCCGACTCAAGCAGAATGTTCTCACCCAATTGCACCGAACGCGCGACGGCCTCCAGGATGATTCGTGTGGAAGCAACCGGTGGATAGTCACTCAGGGTTTGATTGATCCGTTCTCGAAAGGCAACTTCATTGCCGTCCGTGCCTGGAGTCAGGCAGGAGCGCCCGAGATCGATTCGTCCGGCACGCGAGTCAACGTGCATCGGCACCTCACGGTCGACATCGCTTTCGATCAGCGATTCGGGCAGGTCGAGCAGCTCTGCAGCCCCGGATTCGCCGGTCACCGCGCTTCGAATCACTTCGTCAATCGCCCGGCGGTCTTCGGTAGAACGGAACGGGCGCAGGTAAATGTCAGCAATTTCGAGACCGGGGATGCCGGTCTTGTCTTCCAGCCGGCGTGCCAGGCGCGTAAGGTTTCGAATATTAAAGTGGTACCGCTCCAGATCACGACCCGCGATGTTGCGGTCGATTACCAGGCGCTCAATGGCGGCGTTCATCTGCACTATCGAAACGACGACATCTTCCGGAAGGCCCGGGTGCAGCCCGCTCAATATGTGTGCCAGTTCCGCATGGGGATACGCGTCCACGTAGACCGTGGCGAAGTACTTCTGAATTTCCCGCGGCAGATTCTTGCGGCCTTCAAAACCTTCCGCCGGGTTCTGGGTTGCCACGAAGTTGAAGCCGGGCGCGGCTGGAATGACGCTGGAATCGCCTTCCAGTAATTGCAATTCCCGATCGGTAAACACGGAGTAAAACCGCTTCAAGACCTCCGGAGGCGAGAGGTTCATCTCGTCGGCAACGAAGGTCGCTCCAGAACGCATCGCGTGGGCCAGAGGACCATCGGACCAAATAAAAGTATGTGTAACCGGATCGATGCGATAGGCCCCGACCAGATCTTCCGGAAGCGTGTCTTCGTTGAAGCTGTACCGGATCGTCGGATGCCGGCGTACCTGATTGATATAGTAAATGAGAGCGTTCTTTCCAACACCGGCATCGCCCACAAGGAGCACGTTGTAGCCATGGGATAACGGATGCAGTACTTTGCGCAGATTGCGCTCGGTGGTGGGCGTAAGAATCAGGCGGGTCTCCGGGATCCAGCCCGGATCTTCGTGCAACAGCGGCAGGCTAATACCAGCTATCTCGACGCTTTTCATGCCCCAGGTTCAGAGTCATTGACTCTGGGGTCAATAAGGAACATCGCCGGTCAATCGGCCACCGCCCGGCAAAAAAGATGGTCAGAAATGGGCAGATGCACGAAATCGTTAGGGACGGCCCGAATATGAAAAGCACAGACAGGCACATACTGGCGGCCCGCATGGGCCGTATCGACAGTTCTGAAATCCGGCGGGTATTTCAACTGGCCGGGAAGCTCGAAAATCCAATCAACCTCTCGATAGGACAACCACACTTCCCAACACCGGCGCCAATTATCCAGGCGATGGAAAAAGCACTGCGCGAGAATCGAACCGCTTATACAGAAACCCAGGGCATTCTTCCCCTCCGCGAACGCCTCTCGCGTAAATTCCACGATCAGAACGGCTTTACGGCGCACCCCGAAGACATTTTGGTGAGCTCGGGCGTTTCTTGCTTAATCCAGCTGCTCCTCCTGGCTACGATTGAACCCGGGGACCATGTGCTTTTGACCGATCCTTGCTTTTTGATCTATCGCAGCATGCTGAACTTTCTTGGCGCGCGCATCACAACGATCCCGGAACAATTCAGTCTGAAAGACGTGGAAGGCCTGGATGGAGATCTGAAGCTGATCATTTTCTGCAGTCCCTCAAATCCATCCGGACACGTGATGTCGGCGGCTCAGATCCGATGGCTGGCCGACCTGGCAGACCAGACCGGAGCGGTCCTGGTTGCCGATGAGATCTACGAACTGTTTGATTACGATGGCGCCTTTACGAGCGCGGGCTCCATCTATCCACGTACCATGACTCTGATGGGTTTCTCGAAATCCTACAGCATGACCGGATTGCGACTGGCGGCGGCCACTGGCCCGAAAGATCTGATCACGGCGATGACGACTCTCCAACAGTACACGGTCGTTTGCGCTCCGGCGCCCGTCCAGTGGGCGGGCATCCCGGCTCTGGATTTGAACATGTCCAGCGAGGTCGCCGCCTACCGCAAGAACCGGAACTACGTTCTGGAGAGACTGCGCGGCCGGCTGAATGTGGGCGAACCCCGTGGCGCCTTTTATGTCTTTCCGGAAATACCGGGAGAAGATCGGGCCTTTGTAGAACGCGCAATCATGGAAAAGGAACTGCTGGTCGTTCCCGGCAGTGTCTTCACCAAAAAGAAAAATCACATCCGCGTTTCTTATGCCACCGACCCGGACACTCTGGAGCGCGGTATGGACGCTCTTCTGGATCTGCTATGACGCGACGAAGACTCGACGATTCCGGGAGCGGGGTCCCTCACGGGCAATGGGGTTTGTAGCCTACCCCCTGGCCACGGCGCTGGGTCTGGTGCTCGGCAGCTTTTACACAGCCCTCGCCTCGCGCATCCTGTACTTTGCCTACGGCCCCGGGCGTCGCATTCCCGATCGCTGGAAAACGATCCTGCTCGGGCGTTCTTTTTGCATGCATTGTCAGACGCCCATTGAGGAACGGGACCTAATACCGGTGCTTTCCTTTGCGCTGCTGCGGGGGCGATGCCGGCATTGCTCCGAGCCGCTCGGCTGGCATACACTTGCCGGCGAGTTATTCTTTGGCCTTTTGTTCCCGCTCTTGATCCTGTCCGGCCAGGGTTGGCCCGGCAGCCTGTATGCGATGCTCTTTTGCGGACATCTCTATATCGCCATCGCTACCGATTATAATCTGCTGCTACTCGACCACGAAAACGCGCTCTTTCTATTGCTCTGGGCCGTCGCTTTCAGCCTGTACGATTCGGCGCTGGATCCCGGTTTGTTTGCACGGCATGGCGTGGCAGCGGGCATCGCGCTGGCATTGTTTCTGGTTTTGTATGTGGCAGCGCGGGGCAAAGGATTGGGTTTCGGTGATGTTCTTCTGGCGGGGTTGATCGGTCTTTTTTTAGGCATACCGTGGACGCTCTTTGCGATCGTTTTCGGGGCTACGGCGAGCGTAATTTACATTGTCTATATACGACGCGACCGCTCCCAGCCCGCGCCCCTGGGCGCAGGCATGGCGCTCGGAGTCATGCTGACGCTTGTTGTGCGCGCCATCTATCGAATGAGCGACACGGCTGTCTGGTAGTGCAGTGCAACCTGATCAATGCGCTGCATCCACGGACTCCAGGTGCAGGCGCGGTTTCCATCGGGCCTTTCAATCGCCGCGCGAACGCATCTCCAAAATGCGGAACAATCGCATCAGGACAATACTGAAAAAAGCCTGCCCGATGCTCAGACAGAGCAAAGGCAGGGCGATCAGAAACAAGAACCATAGCCTGGCGGAACCCAACGGTGTCATTTGTTCGTCTGTGCAAATCTGAAACATGGAGACCATCAGGCCAGGCAGGAGACAGCTACCCATATAAGTCACGGGTTGGAGACGCATTCGATAGGCCGGCCAGAAAAACAGGATCAGCGCGAAAGCAAACGCCATCGGTATGGCGCTGGAGCGCGACCACTCCGGCTGCGCGATCCAGGCCCATAACTGCAGAACCGCCGCTCCGGAAAAGAACGGGGCAAGCGCCAGGCGGGCATAGTGCGGGCCCGCCGGAGCTTTCCGACTTTGCGCGAAAAACAGCGAAAGCAAAAACCAGGGCAACACCAGACCAGGCCAGGTAAACCAGGGCAGGTGGCCTGGCTCGGGCGCGAGTGTGAAGAAAGTGAGACAAACCAGAAGCACCGACATGTAGGGCACGAGCACGAAGCCGTGACGAACTATGCGCTGCCAGCCGCTAGCGCTCATTGTACCCCTTGCCTTCGAGTATCTTTGCGCGGCATCTTACAATTCGGTCTTCGCGGGTTTTGGACTGCTTTGCGCCGGAGAAATGAATCAGGTAGCTGCGTTTCCGGCCGGGCGTAAGCGCTTCAAAGGCCTGTCGGTAGGCTGGATCGTTTTGCAGGCGACTCTGGAATTCAGCGGGCACAGCTTGCGGGCTCTGCTGCCGGGGAAGCTTGCGGCCCAGCTCCTCCAGTTCGATCGCCCGTTTGATGTACTGCTTCAGAATGGATTCGACCTTCGTCACCTGGTCGATATCCGTAAACTCCATGCGGCGGGCCGCCTGCGTGTTTTTTCCCTGCGACTTCAGGATCCCCCGTTTGTCTTCCAGAAGAGCCCCCTTAAAAAACAGGAGCGCAAGGTGCGCCTTCAACGGCTGCACGATAACGATGTTACGTCCGTTGGCCGTGTAGCACGGTTTTCCCCACTTCAATTGCTCTTCCAGGTCACA
The DNA here is from genome assembly GCA_024233935.1 of Spirochaetales bacterium. GTDB lineage: Bacteria > Spirochaetota > Leptospiria > Leptospirales > Leptonemataceae > JACKOY01. The sequence continues at coordinate 170,387 of JACKOY010000003.1, forward strand.
GGTCAGAAGCACTGCCCTCAGCGCCTCCATTTCCCGTTTCCATTTTTGCGCGCGATGAATGAAGGCGTCGACTTTCGGATTGCTCGGTGACATGGAGCTGGATTTGCCTGACTTTCGGTCCCCGGCAACCGAAAACCGACTCTGTGGTTCCGCCTTTCAGGCGATCGCCCCGGACCGGTTTGGTGAAGTCGAAATGGGGCGATAGCGAAGCGGCAACGTGCCGGACGCTCTGGAGGGTCGAGCGGTGCGCGCAATCATACAGAAAAGGCAACGCGGAAAGCAACGGCCATCGTACGTAAGATGCAAAAACAGACCGGGGTTGCGAGGTTCGGACTTTACGATCTTGATGAAGAGCCGTGCGGGCCCGAAGTGAACCATCGGATCAATAGCCGGTGAACCATCGCGGTGCGCGCCGCGGAACGATCGCCCCTATGGACAGCTGAGATTCCCCGGTTACTGGCCGTAAACGTAGTTCAGACGCATGTAGACGCCGGGGTTGTTGGCGATGTATCGAACCAAAGAAGAGGCGCTGATACCATAAGCTTCGATCTCGCCGCAGGCCCGAAAATCAAAGTTACTGGGGGCTTCCTTCTGTAGCTGAAAAATTTCTCCGCAGAAGTCGCCGCGTTCGAGGGTTTCCACCACCTTGCCCTCGCTCCGAACCTCGACGGTTCCATTCTTAATGATGTACGCATGCCGCGAAATGTTCCCCTGTTTGATCAGGTCCTGGCCGGCCTCGAAGCGCATCAGCTCCATGAGCAGCTCCAGCTGGGTCTTCTGGGCCGAAGTGATCCCCCGAAAGAAGCGCGACTTGCTCAAGACATCCCAGGTGCCGGTCTTGCGGATCTCGTTCAGGGTGGCGAACTTCTGATTCAGGTCGGAACCTTTGATAAAGTTGAGAAACTTCGTTTTCTCGATGGTCAACGCCACAACGTCGGTTTCGGCGATGACGTCGGCGCTACGGGGCTGGTCCATAATCAGCGAAGCCTCGCCAAAGTACTCGTAGGTCCCGTACTGTTTGAACTTCTCGCCGTCCTGGGCGTCCTCGTTTTTCTCCATGCCCTCAACGCGGACGTTGCCCGAAAGAATCACGTAGAACTTATCTCCGGGCGTGTCTTTCTGAATAATCGTATCGCCGCGTTTGAATTGCTCTTCTTCGACGATTGCCAGAAATTCCTTCGACTTGCTGATGGGGAATTCGCGAAAAATATCCAGGTTCGCCAGAGCATCCAGGTAACGGACGGCCGTTTCGTGTTGCGGCGGCGTAATCGGGGGATAGAGCGTGTTTTCAATACCAAAGCGCGCCAGGGTCAGGTGCGTGCCCGTTGGCATGTCCTTCTTGGCGATGTGATACACGGTCGTCTTCTTCTGGATCTCGATCGGGAGTGTACGCAGATAATCAATCCGCGTATGCAACGGCGGAATGCCCGCCTCGTGATAGATGACTTTGTGGTGCCAGGGAAAATCGGACAGGTCCTTGTAGCGCGCCTCGGTCAGCACGCCTTTCTCGTAGAGTTTCTTGAATTGCTCCGGGTCGTTCAGGTGATCGGAAGAATAGATGAAAGACTGATCTTGAAAAACAAACTCAAACGAGAGAGATGGAATCGAATGTAGCGCATAGCTGAAGCGGAACTCGGCGCCATTGATGATGTAGGGCTTGCCGACGATTACGGGCACAAAATCGAACAGTGAATAGAGTTCCTTTGTGGGGATGCGCGTAAGCGCGTGGTACTTGCGGATGAAGCTGTGCATGACCGTCTCGGTCGAATAGATCGTGATCTTGCCCTCTTCGAGGATCTTCTGAAACGTGCCGGCGTCGTGGTCGGCGTGGCAGTGCGTTAGCAAGATAGAACTGATCAGCTTCGGATTTACGTTCGATTCGCGCAGCCACTCCGTGGAGTTCACGGGCGGGTCGACCATCACGCCTTCGTGATTGATCCAGATCAAAAAGCCGCTGGTGTTTTCTTCGGGGTCGAAACCGTGGCTTGGTCCCAAGCAGGTAATACCAAGCAACGGCGGGTTGTACGGCTCGGGTAAACGATCGCCGGTATCGAAAACGATATTGAAGCCGACTTCGCCCTGGATCTCGGTGCGCTTGTTCCAATCGGCGTCATCGACCTCGAAATTGCCTTCCGGAGTCTTGTAGATGGTGAGGTTGTTCAGGCGAACCTGATCGTCCTTGAAGATCACAAAACGGACCAGGTCTTCGAGCCGTCGATCGCCCCGGAAGTGATCCATCTCCGCTTTCATGTCCGGATAGCCAAAAGTATCCGCCCCATCGATGTACTCGGACCGCAGGTCGACGACCTCGGGCCCGAACACTGCTTCATTCAGCACAACGACCAACTGCTCCCGCTGTTCGGCGGTGCAAACGATGTAGGTCTTTTTCTGCCGAAGGAAGTGGTTGTAGTAAATCGGGAACTCAAGCTCGGCGACCGAAATGCCCTTGTGGACGTGAAAGAACTTGTTCGGCAGAACAAAGATCTGCGGCGCACTGCGCGGCAGCATCATAGTGTCCTTGATGGTCTCTGGAGGTGAACCGAACTGGATATAGCCGACGGAAGTTTCGACCAGGTAGCCGCCCCGGCGCAGGGTCGTATACGGTTCCGTGAGTTCGGTTTTGATTACAGCCATCAATCAACCTGAAAGCAGGCCCAAACCCACGGCAGCCCGCCGTACTTCGGGGCGGGCCATGTGCCGGGCAGGAATCATACAGGAGTAGAGCCCGGGCCGAAGTAAGCAACCAAAAATCGGCACTGCTTCGGCCGTACCATTCCCCGGTGATTATCGGCCCGGGGCTGGTCCCATTGGAGTCAGCTTCAGAGATGTTTTTCTACGAAGCTCTTGAGCTGCGGTTTTGGCATGAGACCGATCACTTTGTCGACCGGCTGCCCATCTTTGTAGAGGACCAGGGTCGGAATGGAGGTGATACCCATCTTCTGGGCAACGGCCTGATTTTCGTCGATATTCAACTTGGCGAAGGTCACCTGCGGTATCTCTTTGGAGAGCTCCTCAACGATGGGAGAAACCATGCGGCAGGGGCCACACCACTCCGCCCAGAAATCCACGAGCACGGTCCCGCTTCCGGTTTCTTGATCAAAGCTTGCATCGCTAATCGTCTTTACGGCCATTTTTCCTCTACCCGCCCATTTCGGGCTCTTTCAATTAGAAAAGAAAACGGTCGGGGAGATGGACGTCAACCGACAAGCGCACGGGAAAGCCTATTTCTTCTTTTTGCCTTTCTTGTCGCCTTTGTCGCCGATCAGCGATTCGACCATCTCTTTGACATTGTCAAGGCGGGCCTGAACACGGTCGAGCTCGTCCCGCTGGCCGGTAAAGGTGAAAAGGCGCTTCTGAAACTCAAAGATTCGCTGCAGGCGCTGCAGATCCGACACGTCCTTCGTGCTCAACTCGTACTTCTGGCGGAACTCCTCGGCAGCAAGGTGGCTTTCCTCCTGCAGAAAGCGCATGTATTCCTGGAGCGGTCGGTAGTTCTCGTCGTTGGGATCTTTGGTCCGGTCGAATTGCTTGAAGTCCAGAAGGTTGCGAGCCAGAGTCGTTAGCTTCAGGTGAGCGTCCGGAAAAGACCAGCGCCACTTCGAAGTCTGTCCCATGCTGGTCTTGATGGCTTCGAGAGCCTGCTTGAAGCCCTGCAGCAAATGCAGGCGCTGAACGGGCTTGAATTCCACGATCGTCGCCATCGCCTCCTGGTTGTCTGTCAGGCCCGCATCGATATCTTCGCCTACAATCTTGCAGATGTCGCCGATCTGACCGTTCACTTCACGACGCGCGTCGTTCAGATAGCTGTCGTTTTTGATGTTCTGGATTTCCTGGGAAAGCCGGGACATGAGCACCAGGGTGTTGGCGCGTTGCACGGAAAGCACCGAGATCTTGAACGTGAAGTACGGCTCCAGCTTCGGGTTTTTCCGGGACACCGCCTTGAGCGTCGAAATCTCTTTCTTGATGTCTTCCGCGCAGGTCTTGTACGGTTTGATCATCTGGGCGAAGAGCTGCTTTTGCTCCTTACTGACTGCCACCTTAGTAATATCGGCATGGCGGAGCCGGCTGCAACCGCAATTCGGAGCGTAGCGGGGAGCCCGGCCACAAAAAGAAGGTGACAGAAGCCCGGCCAGAGGCGACCCCGGGAGTGTCGGCAGGGGATAAAGCCCACCGGGAAACCCTTCCGTCAAGGATCCACTATGAGCTTCACTCCTGGCATTGGCGAAATTCTGGTTATACTCGTTCTGGTTTTAGTTCTTTTCGGCGGCCGCAAGATCCCCCAACTGGCCAAAGACCTGGGTTCCGGGATTCGGGAATTCAAGAAGTCCCTTTCGGGAGAATCGGCGGAGATTCAGTCCCCGGCTGAGCCCGAGGAGAGTGTCGCAAGCACCCGCCCCCGACGCCGCAAAGCGGCCGCGACGCGGACCCGCCGCAGCTAACACCACCGCTTGATGGCGAAAAAGGCCAGCAAACGAAAGCCCGCCGGCATGCAGCCCACGGGCGCGTATCGGCCGGCCCGCGCGTCCCGGACCGAAGCGGACCCGGTTGACCAGGAAGAAATCGAGGACGGGCCCGGTTTTATGACCGTTGGCGACCACCTTGAGGAACTGCGACGACGCATTATCGCAATCTTCGGTGTGGTCGCCGTGGCCAGCCTGATTGCCGGCATCTTTTACGCCGACATCCACCGTTTCCTGGTCGAACCGTACAACACCCTGACCGAGGAACGGCTGATTCTGGCCAACGTGTATGGGGGCATGGAGGTGCTGGTCAAACTCAGTCTCACCGTCGGCGTTACCGTTTCTTTGCCAATCTGCATCTACATCGTCTGGGGTTTTGTGGCGCCGGCAGTGGAGCGTCGCACGGCCTGGATCGGGCGCCTGTCGGTGGGCGTTTCGGCGCTGCTCTTCTGGACCGGTCTGCTCGTGTGCTGGTTCTATATCTTTCCGCTCTCGCTCCAGTTTTTGTTTCTGGATTTGCTGCCGGAAGGTGTCGCGGCCATGACACCGGTCGAAAAGTACTACTCGTTCTTATTTCTGATTCACATCGGATGCGGGCTGGTCTTTCAGTTGCCGCTGGTTCTGGTTCTTCTGGGCGCCCTGGGAATTCTTACGCTCCAGTGGCATAAGAATTACTGGAAATATATCACGGTTGCGATCTTTATTTTTGCGGCTATAATCACGCCTCCCGATCCGTTGAGCCAGATTGTCCTGGGCTCCATGCTCCAGGGGCTCTATTTTATTTCGGTGATGTTGGTCTGGGTTATAGAACGATTGCGACGCCGACGGGAACGGGCACTCGCGGAGAATGAAGAGTAAAGCCAAAATCCCGATCCGGCGAGGAGACAATCACTCCCGGCCGCCGTGGTTCGACAATCTGAATGAGGCCGCTGTTCTTGTGGGCCCGGACGGACGGCTGCTGAGCCTGACGCCACTGGCCCGCGCGATGCTGGGCTTCACAGATGAGGACGTTGCCGGCCGCCACTATCGATTGCTTCTCGCCACGCGCTACCGGTGGGCGGCGACCACCCTGGCCGACCTGGGACGTAGCTTCGAACAGGGCGATCAGATTGCGAGCCAGACCCTGCGCATCGCGCTCCGCCGTCGGAATCAATCCCAGTTTCAAAGCGATGTTCGAGTCAGCCGCATCTCGACCGAGGGAGAGCCGGTCTACCTGGCCATCCTACGCGACGCCAGCCACCACAGGCACGAACGCGAGGCACTGAAGCATTTGAATGACGCCCTGCAGAGCCTCGCCGAAGAACGCGCCCGCAATCTGGAAGAAAGCGAAAGCCGCTACCGGACAATCGCCGAAGAGCAGCTCGAATTTGTTTGTCGTATGGATGTCAGTGGTCGCTACACCTACGTCAGTGAACCATTACGACGCGCCCTGGGGCGCACCCGACAGCGAATCCTGGGGCGCAACTTTCGGGAGTTTCTCACCCCCCCTTTCCAGCAAGTCAGCGACCAGTTCTTGCATGAAGTCGCGTCCGGCGATCGTCTGGCGGGCGAACTGGAATTCAGCCGACCGGACGGTCAATCCGTCTGGATCGACTGGAGCATTCGAACCGTGCGCGATAAGGCCGATGCCGTGGTCGAGATTCAATTTGTGGGACGCGACGTTACCAGGCGCAAGAGCATGGAACGCACACTGCGCCGCTTTGAGGGCTTCTTTGTAAACATGCTGTTTCGGTCCTCGCCGGTTGCTCTGAGCATCATCGACCTCGACGGCGGCATCTACTCCGCCAATCAGGAGTTCTGTGAACTGGTGGGTCAGCCCCTGCACCGGCTGCTCGGCTGCCCGTTTCATGAGCTGCTCCACCAGGATGACCGGAATTCGTTCCGTTCGGCAATCCAGAGTCTCGCGACGGGACAAACCGAAAGCGCTCAAGACGAACTTCGCATCGTAGACCAGGGCGGCGTCGCGCATAGCTCCGTAACCAAAACGGTATCCCTGCACGACGAGGAAGGTCGTCCGCACTTCTTAATGTTGGGCGCGATGGACATCACACACCTGCGCCAGCTCGAACGGCAACTGGCGCAGTCCAAACGGCTGGAAGCCGTTGGTAACCTGGCAAGCGGCATTGCCCACGACTTCAACAATCTCATGCAGCCGATTGTTTTGTACGCCGAGCTTGCGCTCTCAACCATGAGCGCCGCCAATATGCCGGATCGCGAAGCAAAGATAGAGTCCTACTTTGAGCGTATCTTGCTCTCGGCGAACAAAGCCCGCGATCTGGTGAAGCGCATCCTGAACTTTTCCCGGGCCGGACAGCAAAGCCTGGAACCGATCGAACTGCGCGCAACATTCCAGGAGCTTGCGACCGGCGTTCGCGACACGCTGCCCCCGCAGCTGGAGTTTCAACTTGTGCTCCCGGATCGCCCCGCCTGGGTGCGTGCGGACCAGACCCTCCTGAACCAGTTGATCCTGAACCTGTGTTCGAATGCCGAACACGCGCTCCGCGATCAGCCGCGGCCGCTCCTGCGTCTGTGCCTGGGCCGACAAAATAGCGAGGGTTCCGAAGAACGGTGGATATCGCTTCAGGTGCATGACAATGGCCACGGAATCCCGGCCGAGCACCTCGAGCGCATCTGGGACCCCTTCTTCACACTGAAGCGCGGCGAAGGCAGCGGACTGGGCCTGGCCATCGTCTATGGGACGGTCAACCAACTCGGCGGCCAGGTTTCGGTGGAGAGCCGCCTCGGCAGTGGAACCACGTTTACGGTCCTGCTCCCCGAGACCCCGGCGCCGCCGGAACCGGTGCGTAACCCCGGGCAAGCCATGCCGACGGCGGTAGGCCAGGGCCGGCATATATTTCTCGTCGACGACGATCGCGAAGTCCTGCGCTCCCTGCGCCAGACACTGGAGCAGTCCGGCTTTCGGGTCACGGCCTTCAGCTCCGGTCCGGACGTCATGGACCGACTGGGCCTGGAAACCGAGGCCACCGGCCCCGATATTCTGGTGACCGACCAGATCATGCCGGGTCTGACCGGCCTCGAACTTGTGCGGCAGATTCGGCTTTCGGGAAGGACCTTCCCGGCGATCGTTTGTACGGGTTATAGTCCGGGTTTGCGGGCGGAAGCCGGCCTTCCGGAAGGACTGCGCATAATGGACAAACCGGTGGAGAGCCGCGAGCTGATTGCCGGGATCGAAGCGATGCTGACCTGATTCAGGCCAGTTTCTCTTTCTTGTCCTTCTTTCGAATCTCTTTTTTGAGCGCGAGGACGGGCTGGTCGTTGTTGGAGATGACGCCCGGTGTAATGACAACCTCTTCGACGTCTTCGCGTGACGGAATCGTGTACATCAGATCCATCATTACGCGTTCGACGATGCTGCGAAGGCCCCGCGCCCCCGCCTCCCGTTCAATGGCCAATTCGGCGATGCGGGTGATGGCTTCGTCGGTGAACTTGAGCTTTACACCTTCGAGTTCGAAGATCTTCTGATACTGCTTGTGCAGAGCGTTTTTGGGTTCGAAGAAGATGCGACGCAGTGTCTCCACATCGAGCGTGTTCAGCGCAGCAATAATCGGCAGGCGGCCGACGAATTCCGGAATCAAACCGAATTTCATAAGGTCATCCGGAATCACCTTCTCGAGGACGACACTGCGGTCGCTCTCGGTCCTGCTGGCAGCGCTCAGGTTCCGATCGAAACCAATTTCACGCCGGCCCAGGCGATTCTCGACGATCTTCTCAAGGCCTACAAAAGCGCCTCCGCAGATAAACAGAATGTTGCGCGTATCGAGCGTGATAAAATCCTGATGCGGGTGCTTGCGGCCCCCTTGCGGCGGAACATTCGCCACGGTGCCTTCGATTATCTTGAGCAAAGCCTGCTGCACACCCTCGCCCGAAACGTCCCGGGTGATGGAAGGGTTGTCTGTCTTGCGTGAGATTTTGTCGATCTCGTCGATATAGATGATTCCGATTTCGGCTCGTTTGACGTCGTTGTCGGCGTTCTGGATGAGTCTGAGCAGAATGTTCTCAACATCTTCACCAACGTAACCGGCCTCGGTTAGAGCTGTTGCGTCGACAATGGCGAAGGGAACTTTCAACAACCGCGCCAGGGTCTGCGCCAGCAGGGTTTTTCCGGAGCCGGTAGGACCAATCAAAAGAATGTTGGACTTGTCGAGTTCGACGTCGCTCTTCTTTTGATTCTGATTGATGCGTTTGTAGTGATTGTAGACCGCAACCGCCAGGGCTTTCTTGGCTCCGTCCTGACCGATCACGTACTGATCGAGAATCTGCTTGATCTCCGGGGGTTTGGGCAGCTCACCGAGAATTGCGCCACCGCTATCCTGCTCGCTTTCCTCGGCGATGATCTCGTTACAGAGTTCGATGCATTCGTCGCAGATGTAGACGCCCGGGCCGGCCACGAGACGACGCACCGCATCCTGTTCCTTTCCGCAGAAGGAACAGTGCAGCTTCTCGCGATCGGTGCCTTTCTTCCGTACGCCCATCTTCTGCCTATCGCGCCTGAGTAACGCCTTTGCTTTCGGCCTCTTTGGGATTTTCGATTACGTTGTCGATCAGACCATACTCGCGGGCTTCGTGGGCCGACATAAAAAAGAAGCGATCTACATCCTTCTCAATCTTTTCGAGAGCCTGGGCCGTGTGGCGGGAATAGATCTGATTGATCTTGTCTTTGCGATTCAGCAGTTCCCGGGCCTGCAACTCAATGTCCCGGCTCTGTCCGGTGGCGCCTCCGACCGGCTGGTACATCATAATGCGCGCATTGGGAAGGGCGGAGCGTTTGCCTTTCTCACCGGCCGTCAAAAGCAAAGAGGCCATGCTGGCCGCCTGCCCGATGCAGATGGTGCGCACGTTCGGTCGAATGTATTGCAAAGTATCGTAAATCGCCAGGCCGTCGGTGATGTATCCGCCCGGGGAGTTGATGTAAAGATAGATGTCTTTTTCGGGGTCTTCGGCTTCCAGAAAGAGTAATTGGGCGATGATCACGTTGGCGTAGAAGTCGTCTACGAACGAACCCAGAAAAACGATCCGGTCTTTGAGAAGCCGGGAATAGATGTCGTACTGACGTTCGCCCCGTGGCGTTTGCTCCGATACTGAGGGTACTACGGCCATATCTTACTCCCGAAGGTTGGTAGAGGCGTTTCCCCGCAGTCGCCCCCCTGCAGGGAAACATATTTCCGGACGGCCGTCAAGGGCCACAAAAAATTCAGTCGAAGGCGCCTTCTGCCTTCAGTGCTTCGTAGCTGACGTCCTGCCCTTTCTTCACATCGGCGTTTTCGTACAGCCATTCCAGAGCTTTTCGATAGAGCATGCGCCCCTGGACATCTTCCCGGACCTCGTCGTCCTCCAGGAAGCGCCGGAGCTGTTCGGGGGGCAGCATACTGCCGTAGCGCTCCTGGATTTCGGCGGTGATATCCTCCGGGCTGGCGCTCACGCCGGTCGTGCGGGCCAGTTCGGACATCACCAGGCGGTCGCGGACGGACCTTTCGGCCCCTTCCCGCAGCTCCTTTTCCAGGCTCTCGCGGTCTTTTCCGGCCGCACGAGCCAGTTCCTCAATGCCGCCGCCTTTTTTGAGGCCGGCCCGCCGACCGATCTGCTCCAGCCGATGATCGTATTCCGAGTCGATCATGGAAGCCGGGATCGTCAGTTTGGAGTCCGCCACGAGCTGCTCTACCAGCTGCTGCATGGCCCGTCCGCGCAGGACACTTCGGGCCTGCTCGGTCAGGTTCTCGCGGATTTTGGCCCGCAGTTCGGTCAGAGTTTCGAACTCCCCGAGGTCTTTGGCAAATTCGTCGTTTAGTTCCGGTTTCTCGGCGACCTGAGCCTCGATCAACTCTGCCTCCACGGTTACGGTCTTGCCGGCATAGCTATCGTCCGGAAAGTCTTCGTCAATGGCCAGGTCAAAGGTCCGCTCTTCGCCGGTTTTCATGCCGACCAGTTTCTCGTCCATGCCGGGCAGGGTGGCCGTGCGGCCCAGTTGCACCTGAAGCGAATCGTTTTTGAAGAGGCGCTTTTCCCCTTCGCGCACAACGATCTTGAGTTTGATCCGATCTTCGGTCTCAATCGGCTCGTCTTCTTTGGTCCGAAGCACGGCCCGCTCGGTTCGCAGGCGTTCCAGCTCTTCGTCGATGTTTTTCTCATCTACAGTCGGTTGGTCTTCGGCAACCTTCAGCTTCTTGTGCTTGCCGAGTTTGACCTCCGGCATGGTGTCGTAAGAGCCTTTGAAAAGCGCCCCCTTCTGACGGTCAAAGCTCTCGATGTCAAAACGGGGAATGCTGATGGGGGTCGGACTGAGATCCTCGACAATGTCGCGCAACGTAGTCGAAATCAGCTCGCGAGCCGCCTCTTCGGCCACGGCGTCGCCGAGGTGCTTCTCCACCAGATCGAGCGGCACCTTGCCCTGACGAAAACCGGGCAACTTGAACTTCTGACGGGCCTTCAGATAGGCCTGCTGATAAGCCTGGTCGACTTCCTCACCGCTGAACTTCACGGTGATCTGCACGGTAGAATCATCACGCTTTTTGGTTTTATAGTCCATAATTCAAACACTCCGGTTGGGAGGCCGGTTCGGGGGCAGATCAAACTGGATCATTCTGGAAATGAGCGGGAAACGGGATTCGAACCCGCGACCCCCTCCTTGGCAAGGAGGTGCTCTACCACTGAGCTATTCCCGCGAATTGCTTCGGGCACCGAATCAAACCCACGGGGACGTCCTTTTTCCGACGTCGCCGGGAGCGGCGGGCTCACCCTCACAAGCGGACGAATCGGCTTTGTGCGAGCGAAGGGACTTGAACCCCCACACCTTTCGGCACCAGAACCTAAATCTGGCGTGTCTACCAGTTCCACCACGCTCGCAATTAGGCCGCCGACTATGGTTGGAAGAAGGGAGGTTGAGTCAACTATTTAACACGGCCAGGTCCCTGGCCCGCGGGGACACGGATGCGGGGCCCCGGAACTGGACCGGCGTAACCCCGCCCCGAAACCCGCCACCCGCGACCGCTCAGTTGCCGTGGGCGATCACACAGCGCTCCTCATACACGATAAAGAGATAAGAAGTATACGAATAGTCCGTCGCGAGCAGTACGCTGATGCCGCCATTCCGGGCCGCCGTTTCAACGCTCATATCGCCCCACTGCGCGAGCCAGAGGATCTGCTTCGCGCAGGCTGTGCCGGTCCGCGCGCCGAGGGCCTTGCCGTAGCAGCCGTCCCAGCCCTCGCCGCAGTTTGCGTTCGCACGAACGGAGGCAAAGGCACTGCCGGACCCGGGCGGATGCGTGCGGTCTGGATAGACGGGGCCGTTTGTGGGTAACGCCCCGCTTAGCGATGTAGTGCAACTGCTCAGAACAGCCGCAGAAAGGAGCAGCATGCTAAAAGCCGCTCTATAGTGAATTTTGTTAAAGTTTATCATAACCACGATTACGATTTCGCAAAGGGGTGGGCAACGAGATTCCCTGAAAAATGGACCATGGTTGGCGGGGAAAGCGGGGCAGCCGGGCAAAAAAAAACCGGCTTACGCCGGCTCGGAAACACAAATCTTGAAATGTATGGGAGAACGATGGGATTTGAACCCACGGCCTCCTGGGCCACAACCAGGCGCTCTAACCAACTGAGCTACGCCCTCCACTTCACTTTTGCGCCAGGAGGGAGTCGAACCCCCGACCCACTGCTTAGAAGGCAGTTGCTCTATCCGGCTGAGCTACTGGCACCCTGCTCTTCGGGATGATTGGATTTGAACCAACGACCCTCTGCTCCCAAAGCAGATGCGCTACCCCTGCGCTACATCCCGTCTATAACCGGCGAAGTCCCGGCAGGCTGCGTTGTGCGGCCCAGCCGGCCATCCATGACGCAAATTCCTCTATTTTATGTCAACGCCGGCCGTCCACCAAAAAAGGCGCGCCCGCCCCGGCGGCCCAAAAAGCAGGTTCCTGGCGCTGATTTTGCCTGGGGGCAAAGGACGATATTGGCTATATGGGCCACTCCACCCTCTGGGATACGCTACAACTCGGTTCCCGGTCCGGACACGAGGAGATGATTGACCTGCTCCGCAATTGCGCGGTGTTTCACGACATCGGCGATCGTGGACTGCAGGTGATTCGAGGTCGTTGCCATCTCAGACAGTACAAAGAGAACGAACATGTGTTTCGCGCTGGAGAACCCGGTGTGGGCATGTACATTATTCTGGAAGGTTCGGTAGAGATCTATCGAAACGAGGGCAGCTTCCGAAGGCAGTTTGCGGTCATGGAGGCCGGCGACTTTTTCGGTGAGATTGCGCTTCTGGAAGACCTGCCACGCACGGCCTCGGCAAAAGCGCGATCGTACTGCCGTGTAATGGGTTTCTTTCGACCGGACCTTTTGAGTCTGCTTTCCCGAAAACCGCGCCTGGCAAGCGTGATTCTGATGAACATGGCGCGACTGACCGCCAGACGGCTGTTGAATACAAACAGCGCTCTGGAAGAGCTACAGACGCAACTGGACGAAACGAACACCGGTTCAGAAAGCGTCGTGGGTGTGTAATGCAACTGGATCTTTCCACAACCCTGGTTCGCCTGGGCTTCTTTGCCCTGGTGGCCGGTTTTGTGTTTTTGATCGTGAGCGGCGTCACCGCTCTGCTCGCTCCGTTTGCCATTTCCTTTCTGATCGCCTTTCTGCTGGTGCCTTTTGTGAACTGGACCGAGGGTCTGGGCATACCCAGAGCGGCGGCCGTGCTGGTCGCGCTTTCGTTGCTGGGTGGTTCGTTCTTTTTGGCCAGCTATACGATCGTACCGGCGCTGAAAGAAGAGGTGGATTTTTTGCGCGAACCGGTGCTGGCCGATATCGAAACCTACGGGGCGATTGCCCCGGCTTTGAGAGCGGAACTGGAAGCGCTGGAGGCAGAATCGGAAGCGCCATCAGCCGCGCCCGAAGCGGCGCCCCCGATCACGGTGTCCGTTGAAAACGAATCCGGCACCGTCACCGTGATGCGCATTGAAAAGATCGTGCTCGATCTGGTTGTTCAGATTCGAACCGACATGGGGGATACGCTGCCGGAAACGGTGATGCGCAACCTGAATCCCTGGCAAATGCTTGCGCGGGTGCGTCGAACAGGCATGGCGATTCTGCCGGGGGATTTCAGTTTTATCGGTGATCTTGTAACCAGTTTGTTGATTACGCCGGTGATTCTCGTGGTGTTTTTGTTGCAGGGAGACCAGATCTTCAAACGCATCCTGGCGATGGTGCCCAACCGCTACTTCGAGATGACGTTGTCGCTCATGCACAGCATTCACGCACAGATCATCGCCTACCTGAAGGGGCTGGGCCTGCAGTGGCTGATCTTTGGAAGTGTGCTTTCGGTGGGCCTTCTGATTGCAGAGTTGCCGTATGCGATCGCGATCGCGTTTCTGGCGGCCACCATGAACGTAATCCCGTATGTCGGGCCGGCCCTGGGCGCCATCCCGGCCGTACTGATTGCTCTGGTCGATCCGAGCTGCTCCATCGCCTCGGTCCTTCTGGCGTTCGGCGCCGCGCAGCTCATTGACAACGTCTTTACGCAGCCCGTAATTCTTGCCGGTTCAGTTCAGCTGCACCCCCTGATCGCGATACTTACCCTCATTACCCTGCAGCAGTACATGGGCGTTGTCGGTATGATCATCGCCATTCCGGCCGCCAGCATCATCATGGTTTCGATTGAGATCATGTACCGCCAGATGAAGGCGTTTGGCATTATATAGAGGGGCTTTCGCGCCGGGAAACGGCGAAGGTGGATCGGGAGTCGCTGGAGGGGGCGCCTGAGGCGGGGTAAAAACGGAGATGCCAGGGGCCACCGCGGGCCCCTGGCGACCCGCGCGCCCTCGCTGCGCTTCGCATCCATGCTTCGCGACGCTCGGGAAGGTTGATCCGCGACATCGTGTCGCGGGGAAGGTTGCTTCCCAGCGCACGCTGCTCAGTTGCCGTCTTCGGTTATCGCCTCGTGATTCCCCGTTTGTCACTACCGCGTTCGCTCTGCCTGCGGGTCAGCTCCGCAGGCGAGCAGCAGGCGTGCGATCTCGTCGTATCCATAGCGCTTCGCTGCAAGTAACGGACTATCCCCATCTCTTGGATGTCGGGGGTCACATGCAGCGCCAAGTGCGAGTAACACCCTGACCGTCTCTACTCGTTCGGGCGTTTCCCCACGGTGGACGGCCTCATAGAGGGGTACAAACGCTCCTCCCTCAAAACGAGGCTGGCCGATAGCATTCGGATCAGCGCCGGCCTGGACGAGCATTCGTACGATTTCCGGCTTTGCATAGCGGGCCGCGGTATGAATGGCTTGAATTCCTCCGGCCCGTACAGAAGCTCGCGGGTCGGCGCCCGCGTCGAGCAGGATACGCACCACCGCCGGATTGCCGCTTTCCGCCGCATAGAGAAGTAAGGGCACGGCGCCCGCATCATTTTCGAGATTGGAAGGATCAAATCGAGTTTCCGCGCTGAAGCCTGCAGCCAGAAAGAGGCGTACTGCTTCTGCGTCACCGGCGCGCGTGGCCAGCATGAATCCATAGCGCGTCGCTTCATAACCGCGCTCGACTAACTCGCTTTCGGCAGCGCCGTTCCCGCAGTGCCCGGAGCCGAGCAGGGTCAAAAGGAGTACAGCCAAAGCAGCTGCGATTTTACAATGATCGTTTCCCATAGTTACTATTCATTTCCCCGGCCAAAGGTCGAACTTGATACGGTGCCTCTCTGAGGCACTCGCCTCCTCACTTCAGTCCCGCACCGACATGGAACAAGTTCGCGGTCAGTTGCCCGCTCGCCAGGCTGCTACCTGAGGGTCCAGGAGTGTCCAGATATCACACTCGTTCTCATTCCTCACGCGAACGGCCCCCGCCGGGTCCGTAAGATCCGAAGGAAAACCCTCGAGCTGGGGAGTAAACCCGAAGGAGCGGAACACGCCGTGCGCCGCTGTCAACTCTTGAACCTCAAGCAGAGGTGCGGCGGCCTCCTCTCGATCTGGCAGGACCACGAAAAACCCGCTTCCGGTGCGTTCGAGCTCTACCGTTGAAAACCAGATCACTTCCAGCCCATCCGTTGCCGCCAGAGCCCATTGTGGCTCCCGATCTCGGCGGTAGAACCGAAAGGACCAGTCGATCAGGCACGTGCCTCCAATAACCGCTTGCGCCCCCGGCGGATACCAATCGCCCTCGAGAGCATTCGTACGCGTCTCACAGCCCAAAGCCAGCAGAATGATTACGGCGATCGTGCGCATCCTCAGCACCCCCCGTCGCAGCCGGGGCCGCGGGGCCAGTCATCGCCGTTCAGAAGGATTGGCTCCGACATGGATATGATCGTGATGTTGTTGGTCAGTCATATGTGCGCTCCCATTCGCCTGTAGTGCGCCCCATTTGCCATTCGTGACCCGACCAGTTCCGGTAAGGGCCCAAGATCTGAGAACCGGGACTCATGCGCCTTAGTTTCTTCCCAGCGACCGAGACCATGGGTATTCGACCTTCTTGCGCTTGCAGTTGCGTTTCCATCTCATCCCGAGAACAGTTCGTACGACCCTCGCTGAAACACTCAACCGTGTTTTTCGCGTCAAGGAGTCGGGCCTCAAAGCCAACCGCCTCTCGCAGGGCCCTCTCCTGTGCAGCCGCATCGTAGGGTCGACCACCGGCCTCAGGGCCATCGTACCGCGTTCAGACTGGTGCGCCGGTCGTCAAAATCCCCACGTCGCGAAAATGCATGTCACACGCGCATTCTATAATGATAACATGGAGTACGATGCAGTCTCGAAGCGGCTGTTGCGGCTGGGGGCAAAGCCGATTCTGAGCCGCTTGCTCGGACTGCCGATCAGTCAGAGCGAAGAAGTGCGTGAAAGCCCGGCTGAAACCGTCAGTGTGCGTCACTCGGATTCAGCGCACATTGTCACGCTCAATGACGGCTCGCAAAGCCTGGTGCTGGTTGAGTTTCAGACCAACTGGGATCCCCGCCTTCCGTTTCGTTTGCTGGAGTACGAACTGCGCCATCGTCTGCGGCAGAGTTTGCCGGTGGAGCCGGTCTTGTTTCTGTACCGTCCCCACCCGGCGGCGAAGGACTTTGTTTCCGAAGAGAACCTGACCTATCGGTTTCGGTTGGTCAAATTCTGGGAGCTCGAGGCGGCCGATTTTTTGACGGCGGACGTGCATCTTCTGCCGTACGTTGTGCTCATGCGGGGCGGTCTTGCACGGGTCGACGAAATTGACCGGCGCATTCTTGAGACGAGCGCTTTGCCGAATGAAGAGAAATGGGATTTACTGACTGTACTGGACATCTATACCGGGATGCACGATCGTAAGCTGGCTCAGGCCCTCGGTAAGAAAAGGAGAGAACTCATGATCGAATCACCGATCTATCGCGAAATTCTGGAAGAAGGCCTGTCGAAGGGCCGGGCCGAAGGCGAAGCGGAGGGCCTGCGCAAGGGTCAGGTCGAGGGCGCCCGAAAAGCAAAGCTCGAAACGGCGAAGGCGATGCTCGCGGAGGGCATAGCGATCGAAACCGTCCTGCGTGTTACCGGCCTGGACCGGGAGTCGCTTGAGGGAAGCGCTCCGGAAGAGTGATCCGAGAAAATGCAGGCGCAGGTGGATCGATGACCGCCCGTGCCCTGGCCTCGCAAATGGTTGCCCCGCAACGCCGCTCTATCGCCCGGAGCCCTAGCCGCGGCGCGTGTTCTGAATCTGGGGGAGATCGCGAAACAGATATTGTTTGTATCTGTCGTGCACGGTGATGATGTATCCGAGGGAGGAACAGAACTTCACGAGCGTACGGATAAACGTGTACTTCTCGTTGTTGATGACCCGGCCGGCCGGATCTTTCTGGGCCTTAAGCAGGCTGCGGATTTTGCCAATGAAGGCCGCGCGCACGCGCTTGTTGTAGCCGTCCGCGTTGTAGCGATACGGCGAAAGCTCGTCGATAAAGCCCTTTGCGTACCGATAAAACACCTCTACGTCCGATTCGATGCGGGCGCGTTCTTCGGGCGCAAAAATGGCGATGTAGTTGTGCAAAAGCGTAAGGGAGGCCGCCAGCTCCGGATCGTTTGTATGGCCCAGAGCCTGATGGTAAAACCCGGACTGCATGCTGGCCTGGATAAAGTCATCCCAGGTTTCGACGCTCGTCTCAACAGTATTTAGCTCGTCAATTTGGAGCTGTTTTTCGATTTCCACTACCATCGCCCGGTTCTACAATACTGATGGAATACCAGGCATCAATCAATTTTCCATTTCGGGGCTTGCAAAGCGTCGTTCCCGTTGACAACCGTCATGGGCGGGTCATATCGGCGCCATCGGAATGATTCAGGAGCCCCCCATGAACTACAACATCGACGACATCGCCATCGCCTCCATCCACGGACGTGAAATTCTGGACTCCCGGGGCAATCCAACCGTGGAAGTGGACGTGCGCCTCGAAGACGGAGCTCTGGGTCGGGCCGCGGTACCCTCGGGGGCATCCACCGGCGAGCACGAAGCGCTCGAGATGCGCGACAAGGACCCGGCCCGCTACCAGGGCAAAGGCGTACTGAACGCCGTTAAAAATATAAACGAGTCGATAGCATCGCAGCTGGTGGGCCGCAGCGCCTTTCGCCAGCGGGAAAACGACCAATTGATGCTCGATCTGGACGGAACCCCCAACAAGAGCAAGCTCGGCGCCAACGCAATCCTCGGTGTGAGCCTGGCAATGGCGCGCGCGGCTGCAAACTCCCTGGCCGTGCCGCTCTTTCGCTACCTGGGAGGCACCAACGGCCACCAGCTCCCGGTCCCCATGATGAACATCATCAACGGAGGCTCCCACGCGGACAACAACGTCGATTTCCAGGAGTTCATGATCGTTCCGGTGGGCTTTGATGCGTTTTCCGAAGCCCTGCGGGCCGGTACCGAGATTTTCCACAGCCTGGCAAAGATCCTGAAAGAAAAGGGCCTGGCCACCTCGGTCGGGGATGAGGGCGGTTTTGCGCCCAACCTGTCGAGCAACGAGGAGGCCATTCAGGTGATCATGCAAGCCATTGAGAAGGCCGGTTACAAAGCCGGCGATCAGATCCGGCTGGCCCTGGACGTAGCCTCATCCGAGTTCTTTGATAAAAGCAAAAAAGACTACGTTCTGGGGGCCGAGGGCGGCGCCCGGCGTAGCTCCGATGACATGGTGAAGCTGTACGAGGACCTCAGCAGCCGTTATCCGATCATCTCCATCGAAGATGGCCTGGACGAGAACGATTGGCCGGGCTGGAAGAATCTGACCGAACATCTGGGCGGCAAGATCCAGCTTGTGGGGGACGATCTCCTGGTAACGAATACGGAGCGCCTTTCCCGGGCCATTCGCGAGGGGATCGCCAACTCCATTCTGGTAAAGGTCAACCAGATCGGCTCTTTGACCGAAACTATAGAGGCAGTGCAGATGGCCCAGAAGGCCGGCTACACCGCAGTGATCAGCCACCGCTCCGGCGAGACCGAGGACAGCACGATTTCTCACATCGCGGTCGCCCTGAACGCAGGTCAGATCAAAACCGGCTCCCTCTCGCGAACGGACCGGCTGGCGAAGTACAACGAGCTCCTGCGCATTGAAGAGGAGCTGGCCGGCCAGGGAAAATACGCAGGCCTGGGAGCCTTCTACAACATCCGGTGAACCGACGCGCAAATCTCTTTCTGCTGGCCGCCGCTCTGGTGACGGGAGCGGGTTACGTGCTGGTCTTTGGAGACGTGGGCTTTTTGCGCCACCAGATGTTGTCCCGGGAACTGCATGGCCTGGAGCAGGATCTGTTCAGCCTGCGAAAAGAGCACACTCTGCTTTCCGACCAGTACTACCGCCTTCAAGAGCAAGAGCCGGGCGAGGAAACCGTACCCGATCGGACCCGGGCGCTCACGATCCTGCGCTTCGAGGATCCCGAAGCCGGCACCGCGGGCGTGACCGAGCCCTCCCCGCTTCTCGCCGCGAGGGAGGGCGACGAGATCAGTCTGACCGAAGCCCGCATCCTGTTTCTGGCGACCATGGCCCTGGCGACCCTGTTCGGGTACTATTTTATCAGTCGACTGCGACCGATAGCGCCGGCCGCAACGGCCAGCCGGACTTGACGTCCGGGACCGACTCTATTTGCCTGTAACCAGACCACTGCCTGAGGAAACCATGAACCCCTTCGAACCCAGCCTGAGCCAGCAAGACGAAGACACGCTCAAGACACCCAACCCCATCCGCAATCGCATTGAGCAGAAGCTGCTCGAACAGCGCAAGATTTACCTCTGGGGCGCGGTGGAGGATCGTTCGGCCCGCTACATCGTGGAACGTATGCTCTACCTGGAAGCGGAAGAGCCTGGCAAAGACATCACACTGTATATCAATAGCCCGGGTGGTGTCATCACTTCCGGCATGGCCATTTATGACACCATGCAGATGATCTCCGCTGACGTTTCGACGGTCTGCATGGGCCTGGCGGCCAGCATGGGCGCCCTGCTGCTTTGCGGGGGCGCAAAAGGCAAACGTTACGCCTGGCCGCACAGCCGCATCATGATCCACCAACCGCTGATCTCCGGTCAGATCATCGCCCCGGCCATTGACATCAAAATTCAGGCCGAAGAAATCCGCAAGATCCGCGACCAGATCAACCGCATCATTGCCGAGGCCTCCAACAAGTCCATGGAGCAGGTCGAGATGGACACGGACCGCGACTACTACCTGAACGCCGAAGAAGCAAAGAACTACGGCATTGTGGACCACGTTTCCACTTCGGTCTGAGTCACACCGCACCGCCCGTCCCGCATTAGAGCCCGCTGGTGAAAAACCGGCGGGCTTTCTATTTGGGCGGTTGGCGCGGTCACGAGCCCCGGCATCGCGCCGAAAAGCCCCTCCCGTCGGGCCGGCGCAGCTTGCCTGCCAAACCTGGTGCCCCAAAAAGGCGGTCCAGCTTCGCGCCCTACGGATTGGACGACCACGTCGGATACAGCTGGCCGCGGTGAATCAACGGAAACAAATCCTGCGCCTGGGAAATTGTGAGCGTGCGCGTTTCGTAATAGGTAGCGTACACTTCTTGCGTGCTACCGTTCGAGCAAAGTCGCCGCGCTTTCGGACCTGGCCAGATCACTACTCGTGAAATATGGACCTGATGAGTCGCTCCGGAGACGCAGACGAGAAAAGGAGGCCGTGAAATGCGCTACGGGTCACGGTTCCATCTGGAATGAAGGAGTCGCCTGGCTCCCTGCGCATATGGGTTTCGATTGTCGTACCCCGCCCGGAAACAGGCTTACTTAAAAACCAGCACGGCCAGTACAATGATAACCAGGCTTAAAGTCGGACCCACAAGCAGCGTTACTGTTGAAGGCAACTTTGGAGCGGCGCCGCTTTTGCGTGCGCGGGCCTGGCTCATGTGCTGAAAGCCAATCCAGAAAAATAGAATCACGACCAGAGTCAGCTTCGTATGAAACAAACCGTTCGTCTTGACTGCGGCCCAGACCGGTCCGAGCATCAGAAGGCCCGAAACGATCAAGAGCAACAAACCCAGCGGCCCGACAAAGGTAAGCACACGAACCTGCTTTAAGAACAGGGCAAGCTGCTCCGAAGATAAGCCCTTTGCCCGCCCGGCGAGGACCAAAATGGACACTGCGGCCCCGAGGCTGATGCCCAGGCCCACAAAATGAAGAATTAACCAGAGTTCTCGCATACGTTCTCTTTAGCCCTGTGATGAAGATCCGGCTTCCGCTACACCCGCTGTTACGATCTCAAAAACTGCATCCGGGTCGCTCGCCGCGAGCACACGCGCACGGGTGTCTTCGTCGTTGAAGACTCGTGCAATCGTCGCCAGCACTTTGATGTGACGCTCAAAACGCTTCTTGGGCATGAGGAGCAGAACTACAATGCGTACCGGACTCTCGTCGACGGAATCGAAATCCAGCTCGTGTTTGAGTACGGCGATGAGGCCATGCACATCGCTTACGTGCTCGCTCGAACAATGCGGAATGGCGACGCCAAGCCCAATGCCGGTAGACATCGATTGTTCGCGCTCCAGCAGGGTATGCCAGATGCCCTGCCGATGCTCTTCCAACGGCGTACCTGCGACACACAGATCAAACAGATGCTTCAAGGCGGCTGTTTTGTCGGCAAACTGGTCCTCGACGACGTAGACCTGCTCGCGGGGGATGACTTCAGAGAGATTCATTGCTTTAGACCGGCGCCAGAGCCGAAGCTTATCGACATGGGCTCAGGCGTCCTTCCTGTGTAAAAATGTTTTTTCGCGGCAGGATTCAAATTCGGGCCATCCTGCGAAGCCCCTGAACAAGCGGAAGGAGCGCTTGCGCTGCGATAATTCCCACAGCGCTGGAGAATTCTACCGCCCTCCCATCGAAGACCTGCCCGGACTGCAAGGCAAGATACAAACCCGGGCCGATCACTGCCTGCGCCAGGCGGTCCAGAAAGTCGCAACGGGGGCCAAAGGGCGATAGCGCGAGCCAGAGCGTAAGGGCTGCGCATCCGAAGGCATGGTCCGGCGATCGAACCGACCAGGCAACGAAAAGCCACCAGAGGACGGGGAGTAGAAGCACGCTCCAACCGCGACGCGGTCCGGCCAGCAGCACAAAGAGGCTACCGGCCAGAATCAGTTCCGGAGATTCAAACGCCCGTAAGGGCACGGAGCCTGCCGAAAGGCCCTGCAAAAACGGAAAGCCGAGTAGCGCAAGCAACGCCAGGCTCAAAGGCCCCGGGAGATAGCGAACACCGGCCGCAAGCAAGCCGGCCGAAACGAAGAACACGAGCCCGGCAACAAAGAAGGCGTTCCAGGACTCGCCGGCAGGTCCGGTCGCCGCCCAGAATCCGAGTGCGAGCACGCCCATCATACTCCCTTCCAGGCGTAATCGGCCGCCGCGAAAGAGCCGACGATTCAAGAGCAGCGGTCCCAAAATCGCGGCAAGTAGTGCCAGGGCCGGCCACAGCAACAGGCGCCCTCCTCCGTCGGTGGAAAAAGACAAGAACACGCACAAAGGCACATACGCCAGACCGTGTTCCAGTCCATGCCCCAACCTGGCGCCCCAGGCCTGCAGGTTCGGTTTCATCTGCGAAACCGCACCACGCTCCGGGATTCCTTCCTGACCGCGCTTATCTTTGCCATGAGGTCAATACGACTCTCGCAGATGGCCGTACAAAGGCCGCACTCCAGACAGCTGGCCGACCGAAAGGCAGCCGGTCGCCCTTCTACCAGAGCAAGCGGCCCGGCGTCCACGGGGCAAATGCGCTGGCAGGACATACAACCGGTACAGGGCAGATCCATCGCTACCGGCCCCGGTTTACTGGAAAGTTCGATCAGGCAGTCATCAAATGCGGAGAAACGATCTTCGGGGGTCAGCGGCTGAAAAGTGTTCCGAATACTGGAACCGCGCCTGAGGAACACCGGTCCCGCACCGGCGGCGGGCCCCAACTCTTCGCTCAGGAGTTCAGAAAGACTTTGTCCGTGATACAAGCGCAACAACCGATCGCGCTTCAATCCGGCCCTGCGAAAACGCGGTTCGCGCGATCGCAGCACCACGAGGCGGGAACCAAAAGGCCGACCGTCAAAAAGCCCTTCAAGCATCGCAAGCAGACTGGCCGGGCCGATGTAGGCTACCCGCTGCTCTTCCAGTCCGCCAAAGAGCTCGCTATCACGCAAGAGCCGACGGGTGATCAGTTCCGGAATGAACAAAGCCAGGTCACGGCGACGGGGCCGCGGTGCGGATGCCGAGAGGCGCGGGTAGTGCAAGACCTGTGCGGGGGACCCGGCTATTTTGAGCAGTCGTTCCAGAAACGAACCCAGCAGTGCAAGCTCGGCCCGGCGGGACCACAGAGCGCTTCGGCAGGCGCCGGAAAGGCTATCGTCGACCCGGGCCAGAACGATAGCGCGGCCTTCCGGTGCGAAGACCGGACCAAGCAGACTGCTCAACATCACGGCCCTTTCTTCCAGTCCAAACAGCGCCAGATCGTCCAGGGTCTGGAGGAACTCGGCGACCGCGTCATCGGCCGCTTCGATTTTCTCCAGAATCCCGTCGGAGGCGAACTGCATGCTGCCTTCCACCCTCAGTTCAATCCGGTCCCCGTCCTTTTCGGCGATGCCGGGTAGCGGCGCCACCAACACAGCCCCGGCGTCCGAACGTGCCACGACGTCACCGGAGGCAACGCGTCGTGGATAGGAACCGACCGGAGTCAGGTGGCGGGGTTCGGAACTGCGCTCTAGATCCAGAACAAGGCGGACCGGCACAGGGAGCGCAGTCACGCCCCGCGCCAGTCGGCGCGGGTCGGAGGCTCTCAGATAACGAAGATCACGCAAGGAACCTGCGCTTTACCCGCTCAGGAACGAACGGGCTTACGGACGGTGTAGATCTCGTCTTTGATCGGGAGTTCTTTCTTGAGATTCTTGATGTAAGGCAGGAGATCTCCCATCTCCTGGTAGTCCTCACAGTTCGGCTGCATACGACGCGCAACCGTGAAGTACTTGTAGAGCTTCTCCTCACCGGAGCGCTTCGACCACTTCTTCTTGTTACAGCGCACACGCAGGATGTACTTATCGTGCTCGGCCTCGTATTGACGAACGACGATGCAATGGGCGCAGTTTGCGCAG
Organism: Spirochaetales bacterium; assembly: GCA_024233935.1. Classification (GTDB taxonomy): domain Bacteria; phylum Spirochaetota; class Leptospiria; order Leptospirales; family Leptonemataceae; genus JACKOY01. The sequence goes on from JACKOY010000003.1 coordinate 194,396, forward strand.
TAGACCTTTTCACCAGCTGCCATGCTGTAATACTCTCCTGGGACGAGCCTGCCCGATGTTTAAGCGCAAATCGGGGCACCGGGACGCGGGCAGGTCGGTCTCTGACCAGACTTTTCCAACCGCCCCTGGTTCAAGCCTTTTTTTTATCCTTATCAAAGAAGGTAGTGTGAATGTACTGCTGAATCAAGGCCAACTTTTCTTCGTCCAGGGGGTCGTATTGAATCCCGATGTTTTTGCCGTTGGCACGTACGACTGCACCCGAAAGCGAGATGGGGCGCCCGCCCAGGCGGAAGCGCACCGTCAACCGGTCCCCCTGATACAGGGTGGAACGACAAATCAAAGAAAGGCCGCCGGTCCCCACATCAATGACCGTACAGGGATGGCTCTGGTCGTCAGTGTTGATTCTGAATTCGCCCTCGAGCTGAACATTGGCCCGCGCCTTTTTGCGCTTCTGCTGGCTGGCGTCCCGCACCTGAAGGGATTCGTTAAACAGGGATTTGTCCTTCGCCATACGCCAGAGTAGCGCTCCGAGCAGAATATTGTCAAATCAGTCCTCAGTACGGATGGGCTGGAGATCGGCGGCGCCCTGTAGCCGAAAAAGCAAACGCCGAATATCGCCAGACTGCCGGTCCTCCGCGCAGGCGCGGGCAAAGGCCTTCCAGATCGGATCTCCAGCCGCCAATGCTCGCGCCAGGGTCGGCAACATCACAGAAGCCCGGTCTGCCAGACGGGCGATCGGATAGACTGCCGCCCCGCTACCCGGGAAACGCAAGCGGCCCTCCCCCTCCAGGCACGCTCCAAAGACCACCAGACGATTCTCGGACGTGTGGCCTCCGGCTTCGGAGATTAGAGGGCACCAACCCTCCTGCAACAGCACCGCCGGGAAGCCCCCGATGCGGCGACCATGTCCCAGATAAAAACAGATGTCGTGCTCGGCCATCAGCTGCGTGAACTCGTGCTCCCCGGGCGTACGCAGAAGCAGTCGGACCTGCGCCTCCGGCAGGGACTTCTCCTCGATAGACAGAAAAGCTTCGGCTATTTCCTGCGCCTCGGTTCGCACATGGGTCAGCTCACCGGCGGGACTCTCCGACGCGCTGTTTCCGACGATCAGAATGCGCGGCATCGATGGTGGAACTGCGGTCGATCGCGGGGCGCCCTCCTCCGGAAGTCGGAGAACAGAGAAATGATCGATCCAGTAGGTTGCGCCCTTGCCCAGGGCCTCAAAGGGCAGGTTTTCGTGATAGCTTCCGGCTACGCGCAATCCACCCGCGCGTACGGCATGAGTCTCCACAACTTTCAAGAACTCGCTTCCCGTCCCGGCCGGCGCCTGCCATGCAAGCAGGGGTAAACTCTCGCGGTCGTTACGGGCCAGAGCCAGCTCGGCGTCCTCGAGCAGTTGCGTGCGCTCACGGGGCGACGGCCCCAGCGGACCTTCGAACAGAAACGAAGAAACGCCGCTGATGAGCCTCGCCCGGTCCGGCTCTACAACGAGGACCGGCCAGGCTTCAGGCTGCTTCACGAAGGCCGGATCAGGCGGCCGGGGCCAACTCTCGACGGGCGGCCCGGGCGTTCATGTACGACTCACGAATAGAATCGAGACCCATGTACAGAAAACCGGCCGTGTAGATCAAAAGGAAGGGCACCAAAAATAGACGGTCGATATAGTACGAATAGGCAATGCAGGCCGCACAGTAGAGGCCCATAAAGATCTCCAAAAAGACGTACGGATCAAGCGGCAGACGATATCGTGTGCGTTCTTTGATTTGATCTGCGCGCGATTCGATTCGCAGTTTCGGAGTGCGCTTGAATCCGGACTGGATTCCCAAAAAGGCTTCGAGGTAGGCGCGGGTGTTTACGACGGCAACTCCGGTTCCGATCATCATCAGCACCGGCAACCAGAGAATGCGGGTCCGCCAATCGGGGTAAAGTTCCCTCTGGGAGTAGGTGTAGAAGAGCAAAGGACCAAAAGTTCCCAGACTCATCATTGTCGCCACGGCGAAAAGCATGCCGATCGAGAAATCCGTGAAGTCGTAAGAACTCCAGCGACTCATGGTGAGAATCGGAAGAAGCAGAAGTATGTTCAGAATCATCAACGGGTGCACAGAGTAGTTCAAGAGATGCACAATTGCTTCCGCTTTGATCTTCCAGCCGAAACCAGAACGCAGAATACGCGGAATCAGTTTGATTGCCGTCTGCAGAGATCCCTTGCACCAGCGAAACTGCTGCGACTTGAAGGCGTTCACGGTTGCCGGAATCTCGGCCGGATTGACGACGTCTTTGAAGTAACGGAACTTCCAGCCAGCCAGTTCGGCCCGGTACGATAGGTCGAAGTCTTCGGTCAGAGTGTCGGACTGCCAGTTGCCCGCGTCCAGAATACACTGTTTGCGCCAGATGCCGCCGGTGCCGTTGAAGTTCATCCAGAGCTCGTTGCTGTTCCGGGCGGCCTGCTCAATAACAAAGTGACCGTCAATGCCTACCGATTGGGCACGGGTCAGCCAGGAATAGTCCGCATTGATGTGACCCCAGCGCGTCTGGACCATGCCCACGCCCTGATCGTTAAAGTAGGGGATTGTCCTTGCGAGAAAATCGGAAGCCGGAACAAAGTCGGCGTCGAAGATCGCAACAAACTCACCCCGGGCCACGGTCAAACCATCCCGCAACGCGCCGGCTTTGTGACCAACACGTTTGGTCCTGTGAAGGTGGCGGATGTTGACGCCCTGCTTCCGGTACTTTTTCACCAGAGCGCTAACGTGGTCTTTGGTGTCGTCGGTCGAGTCGTCGAGCACCTGTATTTCGAGCCTGGAACGCGGCCACTCCAGAGCGGCCGAAGCAGCAATCAAACGATCGACGACGTAGTATTCATTAAAGATGGGCAGCTGCACGGTCACGTACGGCAGGTTGCGAACGCCGCGCTGGGTGTTGATCGGTTCATGTTCTTTTTCGCGTCCGGATACGCAGTGTTCTTTGTTACGACCATAGAGATACACCATGATATAAGAATGCAGGCCGAAAGCAAAGAGCGCCAATATCGTCAGCGTGTAACTTGTCAGTAATAGTATTGCAATGAGGTCCATAGTTGTGGGGCCGGGGCGTCGCTCAGAGGTGATTCACGTAGACGTGTTCTTGCGGGGTATGATTACCCGGTGTGGCACGGTTTTTTTGTGCGCCGCGCAAGTCAAGACTTTCAAGGCTGCTCTCCGATATCGGGGCCCAGAAAGCTGACAATTTGCCCACGATAGCGGCGTTGTTGGACAGCGAGGCCCAGTCCGTCCGGGGGCTTATAGGCTTCGCGGGCCTGAACCACCAGGACCAAATCCCTGGCCTGCAGGTCACCGTGGGGAACGAGCGTGGCCAAAAGCAACGTATCGAGTTCCCGGCCCGCTGCTCCATCACGCCAGAAGCTGTAGGGCGGGTCAAAGTAAGCGACAACCGGCGCGTTCTCCGAGAGAATGCGGCCGGACCGGCGAAAATCGCGGCGGCCGACTTCGATTTTCAAGCCCAACCGCAGGCTTTCGGCGCGCAGATGACGAATACGCGCCTGGTCCACGTCGAAGGCAAAGACCGGGCGAAAACCAAGCGACGCCGCTTCAAAGGCCATCTGGCCGGAACCGGCGCACAGGTCACAGAATGCAAAACGGCTCAGGTCACCGAGCTGGCCGGCAAGAACCTGGAAGACAGCCTCTTTGATAATGCCGGTGGTGAACTGCTGATGACCCCGGGCGGCCGGCGGCATGCGAATCGTGCGACCTCGAAGGCGGCCCGCCTGTATGCGCAACGTGTCCAGAGCGACTCAGTAACGACGGTTGATCCGGTCCTGCTTGATTCGGAGAATATAGCGAACGTGGCCGGTATAGATGATGGTAAACAGAATGCCGAGCAAAGTGCCCCCGAGGATCACTTCATAAAGGGCAAACGAACCGCGCCAGAAAAGAAAACTCAACACAACCGGCTGCGGATTTCCCAGTACCAGAAGAACCAGCAAAATCGCTCCGATGAGCAGAAGTGTGAGTCGAACCGGAATCAAGGCTATAACTGCGTTACGTTAACGCTACCGCACATCGGACACACCATGGAGCCCTCGGCGGCATCCTCAGCGGCCGGCTCTTCCCAGCGATAATCGCAGTCCTCGCAGACAAAGCTTACCGCTTCCAGGTCTTCCCCGGTCGACCAGCCTTCTTCGAGTTCCTCGTCGAGATCTTCCAGCTCACCCATGCATGACTCCCCGGACCAAAACTGCCTTTTCTATGGAAAAAACCCGGCAGACAACCGGTCCCGCGCCTCATCTCCAGGTTTGCCGCGTGGCGAAAATGGGCAATAATTATTCCGGGCCCATCTGGCAATCGGCCAGGTTCTTCAGCCACGAGCGCAGGTCGGACAGGCCGGATTGGACGGCAGCGCAATCCGACGGAATTGACCGGTCAAAAACTCCATCACCAGCATCTGGCCAAAAAGAGGCTGGCCCGCCCCGGTCAGCACCTTCAGCGCCTCTACGGCCTGCAGGGCGCCCACCACCCCCGCCACGGCACCCAGAACCCCGGCACTGGAGCAGTCCGGCACCAGGTCGGCTGGGGGCAGGTCCTCAAACAGGCAGCGATAACAGCCGCCCCCACGGGCGACATCGATGACCATCACCTGCCCGTCAAAGCGCAGGATGCCCGCCAGGATCAGCGGCGTGGCCAGATGGATCGCGGTATCGTTTACCAGGAACTTGGTTTCAAAGTTGTCGGACGTCTCCACGATGAGGTCGTGACCGCGCAGGAGTCCGGTTGCGTTTTCCGGAGTCAGGCGGGAGCGCACCGCCTGCACCTCGACCCCCGGATTCAGTCCTTCCAGATGTTCTGCGGCCGCCTCTGCTTTGGGGCGGCCCACATCATCGGTCGTAAAAATGACCTGGCGCTGCAAATTCGTAAGCTCAAGCACATCGCTGTCGACAACACTGATGCGACCGACCCCCGCCGCCGCCAGGTACAACAAAACCGGGGATGCAAGGCCACCGGCGCCGACAACCGCAACCCGCGAACTCTTGAGCCGCTCCTGACCTTCCCGACCCACCTCTCGAAGAAAAATGTTTCGGGAGTAGCGACTCAGTTCGTCGCGGGTCAACATTCTGGCATCACTGCCCCTGAACGATTGGCTTCAAACGCATGGCCAGATCCTGAACCAGGCGATCGCTGGTGTCCTGCTCGACCTTTTCGATCGCGGCCAAAATCTGAGACTTGCGGTCGGAATCGTCGAGGTTGGCCAGGGCTGCGATGCCCGCATACTGCACGCTGGCAGAGTCCGAAGAATCCAGCAGGCGCAGGATCGCTTCGGTCGAAGGACCCGCCTCACCGATGGCTCCGAGGGCAGCCGCCGCATGGGCCTGAACGCGCTCATCCCCACTGCTCTGCATGAGATTGATCAGAGGACCGACAGCGGCGCTGACTTCGCCGCGACCGAGCATGCGACACGCTTCCATCTGAACCAGGGGATCGTCGGAGTTCAGATCCTGGAGATATTCCTCCGGAGCGCGATCGGCCGCATAGAGCGGGCCCGCAAGAACCAGAATCGAAAAGAAAAGGGAAAATCGATTGAGCATTACTTTCATACAATGCCGATACGGCGCGACCGGAACCCTGTCAAATGCAAAACAGAGTGGCCGATCAGGTTCCCCGGCCCCAACAAGACCTGGTATGCAGTCCCTGCCTTTGCACGCACTCCTGGTTCACCTGCCGATCGGGCTGGCCCTGGTCCTGCCCATTCCGGGACTTCTGGCCCTGCGACTGCCTGCTTTGCGTCCGGTTCTTGTGCTTCTCCACCTGGTTCTGAGCGCCGCGATCTACGCCGCCATGTACACCGGTACGGCACATGTGGAGGAGATCTCACCACCCGCACCGATCCAGGAGGTCATTGATGAGCACGAAAGACGCGCCCAATTCTTCCTGCTGGCAGCCCTCGCCGCGCTGCCGCTTTCGGCCGTGGCCGTGAAGCGCAGCCGGCCACGAGTCGTCCTGATCGCGGCGCAGTGCGCCCTCGCTCTGCTCGGGATGTATGCGGCCCTGGCCGGCACGACAATCAGCTATTTCCCTGTTCCGGAGCCGCCATCGGTCTCTCCATAGATGCGTACGCGGCTTCCTTCTCCGCCTGGACGTTTGTTCAGCGTTGCCGCCGCCTCTGCAATTTGAGCGAAGTGATCCAGGCCCGGCAAGTCGGCCGGCACGATCGCTATCGCCAGGGCCGGAATCGGGATTTCCCTTTTGGTGCCGGTCCGGTCGACCCCTCTGTAACTACCCTGACGCCGGGTTTCCTGATCAAAGAAACCGGACACCAGGCCATCAAAGCCTTCCACAATCGCCTTGCTGATCCGGGCGGCCTGCTCCAGGGCGACCACGAAAACGAAGTCGTCCCCACCGATGTGACCGATGAAAGCATCGCGCCCGGCCGCGCGCACCGAGTTTGCGGCCACGCGCGCCAGCATCCGAATGATCTCGTCCCCACGCGAAAATCCGAAGCGGTCATTGAAGGGTTTAAAATTGCTGATGTCTATATAACAGACTGCCCGCCTTTTGCCGATCGCGGCAGAAACGGCGCGCTGTATGGATGTGTTTCCCGGCAGGCGACTCAGGGGGTTGTTGTCCAGCACTCTCTGAATACGATCCAGAGACAGGCGCAACCTCGGCAGCAATTCGTCTGCGAGTTGCTCTGGCCGCAGGTAGTCGTCCACCGGACAATCGGCCCATTTCCAGTTGTGAAGATCACCGGCAGGCAGAAACGCAAGCAGTGGAATCAGGTTGAAATAGAAATCGCGCTTAATCGAAAGTACAGCTTCGAAAGCGGCAGGCGGCCCTCCAATCAAATCCAGGATCACCGCATCAACGGGATTCGAGTACAAATAGCCCAACAGGCCGGTCGGGGTGGCCTTCACGTTGACGCGCCACTCGTCCGGGGGCAAAAAGAGGCGCACTCTATCGATCAGGGCGTTGTCTTCGCTTACAAACAGAACGGATGACATGCCGGAACCCTAGACGGTGACCAGGTCACTTGCCGAGAGCAGACGCAAATCCGTCAGGGCCCTGGAAAAGATACCGACCAGGTGCTCCGGACCGAGATGCAGGCGTTCCCGGGCCGAAATTCGTACCGGCGCGATGAAGCGCTCTCCGTCGCTCCCGTGGTTGATCATCATTGCTACGGCGTTGGAGACATGCACGGCGGCGCAAACTTCCCCATGCGCAGCCTGATCCTGTTCGGTTTCTTGTTGGTACTGACACGAAATCGGCACATACAGAACCGCGGGTAGTTGCCAGGCTTCTGCTATCCAGCCACCTATCTGCCCGGCATCGGCCCCCAGAATGCTTCGCTCTATCTCATGGAGGTATCTTTCTTTGGTCGCATTTGCTTTTGCGATTTCGGCCGCTTGCTCCGGGAAGACGCCGGGGATGAGCGCACGACCGGTGCCGGCGATCAGGGCTGCTGTTCCAATCTCGCCCGCGGAGTGCAAACCCAGCTCCCGGGCGGTCGCCAGGGCCGAGCAAGCCCGATTGAGAGCATACTGCCAGACCCGGTAATCCCTGCCACGCAGGAAATCAAGGACCGGCACGCTGACCGCGAGGCCCTTGATGACGTCCAGGCCCAGAAGAATCAAAGCATGCGAGATGTTCGCAACGCGGCCCGGGAATCCGTACAGCGGCGAATTGACCAATTTCAGGATCTGCCCCGAGAGATTCGGGTCTTGCTCCACCAGCGCCGCGATCTCTTTGATGTCGCTTTCGCCTTCGAGCAGGCCGGCCAGGCGGCGCGCAACGAGCGGAATGGCAGGCAGCGTTACGGAATTCGAAAGGCGCTCCCGGATCTGATCGGGCGTCACGAGGATTCCGTCCCGGCGCTGGCCTGCAGATACGCTTCCCGCATCAGATCAAGAAAGGGATCTTTGCCGGCCAGGGACAGCCGCTGCTCAAGCGCCTGCAAACCGGCGGACCTGATTGCCGATTCAGTTGGCGCTTCGGCCTGCGCGGCCGGACCGATGGCAACTTCGCGTACGTCCTGCTCCTCAAGTCGGAGGATAGAATCGGCCGTCAGAATCGTTCCTTCTTTGAGAATCAAGACGCCGCCGGCTCGACGCACATCTTCGGCAACGCGCTGTCCGGGCACCAGTCTGTATACGGGAACTCTCTGCAACATGCTCAACCAAAAGATTGTTCGAGCAGGCGCTCCAGTTCTTGCTGGTGCACCTTGCTCAGGCCGGCGGCGGGACTCGGAGATTCAGGACGGCCGACACATTCCAGGCTGCGACTCTCCAGCTGTTCGCGCAGGCGGTCCTTGATGTAGTTCCAGGCGCCCTGATTTTGCGGCTCTTCCTGTACCCAGAGCACCTGCTTTGCCTGCGGATAACTTCCCACAAACTCCGCAATCTGGCGGGCCGGGTACGGATACAATTGTTCCACGCGGCCAATGGCGACGTCGTTTCGATCCTTACGTGCTCCGTTCAGATCATAGTACACTTTGCCGGAACACAACAGGATGCGCTTCACCTCGTCCCGTTTCTCTTCGGTTGCCCGATCGCGCAAAACTTCACGAAAGATACCCAGGCCCAGATCGTCGGGAGTGGACCCGGCTTCCGTGAGCCGCAGCAGACTCTTGGGAGCCATGACGATCAGGGGTTTTCGGGTTTTGCGCAACATCTGGCGGCGCAGCAGATGGAAGTACTGCGAAGCGGTGCTGCAATTGCAGACCTGCATATTGTCGGCGGCGCATTGTTGCAAAAAGCGTTCGAGGCGCGCGCTGGAATGTTCGGGACCCTGGCCTTCGTAGCCGTGCGGCAGCAGCATCACCAAACCACTCATGCGGTGCCACTTCACTTCCGAACTGGAAATAAACTGATCGATCATGATTTGAGCGCCGTTTACAAAATCACCGAACTGCGCTTCCCAGATGACCAGCGTACGCGGATCGGTGAGAGAATAGCCGTAGTCAAAGCCGAGCACCGAGTATTCCGAAAGCGGCGAATTGTAGACCTCGAAGCGACCCTGGTTTTCCGAAATGCCCTGCAACGGTGTCCAGAGTTTGCCGTCTTCGACATCGGTCAAAACCGCATGTCGATGCGAGAACGTGCCGCGCCGCGCGTCCTGTCCGCTCAATCGAATGTTAAAACCGTTTTCCAGGATGGAGCCAAACGCCAGAGCCTCAGCCAGCCCCCAATCGATGGGCATTTCGCCGGCCAGCATTTTGCGGCGGTTTTCGATCAATCTCTCCAGCTTGGGATGCGGATGGAAGTCGCCCGGCACCGTTGTCAGGGCTTTCTGCACGCGTTCCAGTTGTTCGGCCAGAAGTCGGGTCTGGGGTTCGCTGTCCAATGGTTCGGCGCTGAAATCGGACCAGCGACCGCCCATGCTATCGACTGTCATGCGCATGTCCCGCGCCTCGGCCTGCTTGAAGGAATTTTCGAGTCCGGACCGTGTGCCCTTTTCAATGAAATCCAGGTCCTCGGCGCTTATGTCGTCGTAATTTTCCAGGTGCTTGCGGTAGACGACTGCGGTCGTAGGATGCTCCTTGATGACGCGATACATGTGCGGCTGTGTAAACGCCGGTTCGTCGTTTTCGTTGTGTCCGAGTCGTCGGTAACAGATGAGATCTATAATCACGTCCTTCTGAAATCGATGCTGGTATTCGAGCCCGATATTCACGCACCGAAAGACAGCTTCCGGATCGTCGCCGTTTACGTGCAGAATCGGGATCAGAAAGCCCTTGGCCAGGTCGGTCGCGTACTCGGTCGAACGCGATTCCCTGGGTAGCGTAGTAAACCCGATCTGATTGTTTACGACGACATGCAGCGTTCCACCCACGCGGTAACCTTCGAGGTTACACAGGTTCAAAGTCTCGGCCACTACGCCCTGCCCCATAAAGGCGGCGTCACCGTGCACGACCACTCCCATGTGTGAGCGGCGCTCCGCATCATCCGATAAATCCTGGCGGGCCCGAACGGAGCCCAGCACAACCGGATCCACGGCCTCCAGGTGGCTGGGGTTGAATGCCAGGGTTAAGTGCACTTCTCGATTCGCTCTGGTCATGCGATCGTGGGAATAACCCAGGTGGTATTTCACATCGGCGTAGTCCTTTGTCTTTGGATCGTATTTCTCTTTGAACTCGGCAAAGATTACGCCCGCCGGTTTCTCAAGAATATTCACGAGCACGTTCAGCCGACCGCGGTGGGCCATACCGATGACGAGGCCTTTTTTGCCCAGACGACCTGACTCTTCGATGACGGCATCCAGCAGCGCGATGAAGGCTTCGCCGCCTTCGAGTGAGAAGCGCTTCTTGCCCACGAACTTCTGCGCGAGAAACTTCTCAAAATACTCGGCCTGGAACACTTTCTCGAACAGGCGCAGGCGTGTGGCCAGATCCAGGCGCCCCGGATTGCCTTCCATCTGCGCTTCCAGCCAGTCGCGCTCTTCCGTATTGCGAATGTAAGAATGCTCCACACCAATGGAGCCGCAGTAGGTCTTGTCCAGCCACTCGACCAGCTTTCTGAGGGTGGTGCGTCCCACGGATGGTATGCCGGAATCGACCGTGCGATCCAGATCGGAGGGCCCCAGTCCGTGTATGGAGAGGTCCAGCAGGTCACGATTGCGCGTACCGAGCCCCAGCGGGTCCAGGTTTGCGGCCAGGTGGCCGAAGCGCCGGTACGATTCGATTAAGGTCTGGACCCCGACTTCGGACCGGTCTGCCGTTGCGACGGCGCCCGCGGGTCGCACGGGGGCAGCGCCCCGACCATTTTCCATTTCACGAAAGAATCCGGCCCAGTCGTCCCCGACCGAACCCGGGTCACGCGTATAGCGTTCGTAAAGTTCCTCAAGCAGGGCTGCGTTATCACCGGAAAGAATCATTCGTGAGTACTCCAGGCGGCGCGCTCGTGGAATATGCGCCGGGTGCTACACCCTGCAAGCCCGCGCCTTGAGAAACAAGCGGATTTTCAGCGCACCCGCTCCCAGCCCAAAACACGCAGAACACCGGAACGCTCCTCAAAGAGCACCCGGGTAAGGTTTCCCATTGCCGGGCCCAGGCAGACCCGACCGGTCTCCAGCTCATAACGGGCGCCATGCAACCGGCACATGACAAAGCCGGCCGCATCCAGAAAACGATCATCATCGAAGTTCAGCGGCACCGACACGTGGGTGCAGCGATTGAAATACCCGACGACTTCTCCGCTGGAAAGCCGATAGAAGAAGGCCCGGTCGGTTCGATCCCCGTTCGGTGGCTCCGGTAGCTCAACCACCAGCGCCTTTGAATCCCCGGCCTTCAGCGGCTCCTCCAGGCAGATGTCAACGGGCGTTTCGTACAAGAAACGCGTACTGCTGGGTGTGTTTGCCTGATGGTTCGAAATCACGGGCACCCGTAGCCGATCCTGCCAGGATCACTGATCATCTCGTTGTTGTAGCCCGATTGCGAAACCCGTTCCAGAACGAGCCGGGTCTCCGGGTTCTCATCCGGATTCTCGGAAACAAAGCTGCGCAACGCCTGAATGCCCCCGGGAGAGACAGTCGAGCCCCAGGTCGTGGGCCGAAAACAGCGTGGGAACCTGGTCGCCACGCGCGCTTCCCCTCCACCCGTCGGCGCGAGCACAATGTCCCCGGGCCGTCTCACAAAAAGACCCGAGCTATCCGGTGCCCAGGCAATCTCCGGAATGCCCGGCACACCGGGATGCTGGAAACGTGTTTGCCCATCCGGCTCCGCCGCGCGCGGAGTGAGGCGATAAAAGAAGATGTCGAGGGTGCCGGTGGGAACGTCCATGGTCGCGTCGGTCGTAAGGATCGCGAGCCGCCGTCCATCCGGCGAAGGCACAGCCAGTAGAATCGTATTGGCTGGTTTGAGCAGGATGCTGGGCTCGGAGACTTCTTCATCGGCCATCGGAAAGCCCAGTACTTCACGCTCCTCATCGCCCAGCGCATCGGAAGTGCCCCGAATCAAAATGATCACGTCCCGGGCCGGGAAGAGAGATCCTTCAAGCGTCCAGCCTTCGTAGCCCGCAAGCTCTCTCGAATCGCGCAACTGACCGTTCTCAATGCGATGTACGATGATGGTGCTTTCGAAGTCCCGACTCAGGGCCTGCTGGTTCAACGGATTCCAGGAAAGTTTCGTCTCGTAGTCGAGGCGTACTTCTATCAGGCTGCTCTCCGTTTGCCAGGCGGGCATGAGATACTGGCTTGTGTCGCGCCAGAACAGGACTTTGCATGAGGAAAAGATTCCGAGCATGAGGATCAAGAACACGGGGATAGCGCGCATGAGCAAAGCATCGCCCCGACCGTTCGGTGCGTCCAGTAGGAATTCTGCCGTGGCAGAATAGCCCGCGTGCAACGGACGAGCCGTCGATCCGGTGTCGTAGCACAACTCCTGCGCGAAAGCTCTGCAGGCCGCAGCCCACAAACAAAAAGGCCGGAGATGTCTCCGGCCCTCAGTTCAACTCGTTACCTGTTTGCGATTAACGGTAGTGTGTCTTAGAAGTTCCATGAGTGCTGCTTGATCGCATGAGCACCGTATAATGGTTGCTCCAACGATAATAGGTCTTGTAGCAAGTAGAGAGCCACATGAACCCGCACGCATAAGACTCCTTAATGCTGCCGCTGCCGATCGGACAAGAACGGTCGATCGTCGCCACCTGATTCACACTGCAGAGTGTGTGGTTTGCAAGAACGCCATCGTCCTGGCCCGGAAGCAGAGGGCTGGTCACACCGAGATAATCAGAAGACTCTCCGGAGGTTACGTCAATCATAAGCCCACCGGTTGAGTTGTGGTTCCAGCTCCGGGCACCGCCGGTGCTTACGGATTCGTCGAGGTTACCACCGAGCGTGTCAAACCCAAGCCAGGCCAGGTAACTCGTTGAGAAGTCTGCCAGTTCCGAGCCGCCTGAAGCATCAGCCATCAGACGAATGTCCGAAATCGAAAGACCGCTGGTACCATTGGCGTACAGGTAGTAAGCTGCCACGAGACCACCGGTGGAGTGAGTGTAGATGTTGCAGGAGTTTCCGTTGCGACAGAACGTATTCAGCGCAGCGTGAAACTGGCTCTGGGCTCCACAGGAGCTCCAGCTGTAAGCACCACCACTTTTGGTTCCGTCGAAGCCTACATAACGTACGTTAGTAAGCCCGGTGACGGATCCGCCCCAGTAGTTGTTGTAGTCAGTCTGTCCACTGGCAGTGCTGGTGAGCGACTGGCAGTGGCTTTTGCCTGAACGGCCATGCACAAACAGGTTGTAGGTTGCCGCAGAAGCGCTTTCGGCGAAAACCATTCCGAACAGCGCAAATACGGACGCAATAAGCATGTGACGCATGAAATTCTCCCGGAGGGATCCGAATCGGCCCCTCTCCTTTTTTGTATGTTGGACGGCATTTGGCGGCTGAATTCTGCCGTTCACAATCCAAAATTTGTTTTTGCTTAAGGAATTTCTGTTAGTTATTCATGACTCCAGTTCTAGTCCTTTCGGCCAGGTTTTTTGGTTCCGGCGCTCGGGCCCGGAACTCAACATCCCCGGACCGGAGCCTTTCGGCGCCGGTTTGGCGGCCGGGACAAAACAACCCGGCAAACGCGAAAGTCCGGTCACGCGGAAGCCTCCTTATGGCCGGGCGGCCGCAAGGTCACCGCAACCCGGGCAGGGGAACGCCACCGGAAACGGGTCCCCGCACGGCGCGGGCAAAAAAAAACCGGCGCCCGAAAGCGCCGGTTCTCCCCGATCGGGGGCTTTGATTCGGATCAGCGGTAGTGAGTCTTGCTGGTTCCGTGAGTGCTGCTGGAGCGCATAAGTACTGTGTAGTAGTTGCTCCAACGATAGTATGTCTTGTAGCAGGTCGACAGCCAGAGAAAGCCGCAGGCATAGGACTCGCGGATGCTGCCGTTGCCAATCGGGCAGGAACGGTCAATAGTAGCGACCTTGTTCACATCACAAAGGGTGTGGTTTGCAAGTACGCCATCGTCTTCACCGGGCAGAAGCGGGCTGGTTACGCCGAAGTAGTCAGATGCTTCTCCGGAAGTCGTGTCAAGCACGAGGCCGCCGGTATAGTTGTGGTTCCAGCTACGAGCGCCACCGGTGCTGACGGATTCGTCCAGGTTGCCGCCCAGCGTGTCAAATCCCAACCAGGCCAGATAGCTGGTCGAAAAGTCTGCCAGCTCCGAGCCACCCGACGCATTTGCCATCAGACGAACGTCGAGAATGTTGAGTCCGCTTGAGCCAACCGCGTAGAAATAGTAAGCCGCAACAAGGCCGCCGGTTGAGTGCGTGTAGATCTTGCAAGAGTTGCCGTTTCGGCAGAAGGTATTCAGAGCCGCGTGAAACTGGCTTTGAGCACCGCAGCTGCTCCAGCTATAGGCCCCACCACTTTTAGTGCCATCAAAACCGACATAACGGACATTGGAAAGGCCGGTAACACTGCCGCCCCAGTAGTTGCGATAGTCGGTTTGGCCGCTTGCCGTGCTGGTCAGAGACTGGCAATGGTTGTCGCCTGATCGGCCGTGAACAAAGAGGTTGTAAGTCGCCGCGGAAGCGCTTTCGGCAAATACCATGCCGAACAGCGCCATTACGGACGCTATCATTAGGTTACGCATGAATCTTCTCCTGGTTAAATCTTGGGTAAAGCTCAACCCGACCGCGAACGGCAGGGCTTTTTCTTTGTAGGCGCCACTTTGCAGTATCGATTCTCATTTTTCAAGGAAAACGGGAGAGCCTGGCGCAAAAAAAAGACCGCGCTCCTCCGAACGCGGCCTGGCAGCCGGGAAAAATCCCGGCAACACGCTAACAATAGCCTAACGATAGTGTTTCTTTGCGTCTCCGTGGGTATCGCTGGACCGCATCAGAACCGTGAAATAGCCGCTCCAGCGGTAGTAGGTTCTGTGACAGGTCGAAAGCCAGAGAAAGCCGCAGCGGTAAGACTCGCTCAGGCTGCCACTGCCGATCGGGCAGGAGCGATCAATGCTGGCCACTTTGTTGATTCCGCACAGCGTATGGTTTGCCAGAACCCCGTCGTCTTCCCCTGGCAGAAAGGGCGACGTCACTCCCCAATAGTCCGAGGCTTCGCCGGAGGTCGTATCAAAAGTCAGCCCCCCGGTGTTGTTGTGGTTCCAGCTACGGGCGCCGCCCGTGCTGACAGATTCGTCCAGTTCTCCGCCCAGGGTATCAAATCCCAGCCAGCCCAGATAGGTAGTGGAAATGTCCGCCAGTTCCGAACCGCCGGAAGCATTCGCCATCAGACGAACGTCGAGCAGGTTCAGCCCGCTTGAGCCGCTGGCGTAGAAGTAATACGCCGCGACCAGCCCACCGGTGGAGTGGGTGTACAACTTGCAGCGGTTGCTGCCCCGGCAGAAGGTGTTCAGCGCCGCGTGCAGCTGACTTTGGGCCCCACAGCTGCTCCAGCTATAGGCCCCGCCGTTACGCGTACCGTCAAAGCCGACGTAACGCACGTTGGAAAGACCGGTGACGGTTCCGCCCCAGTAGTTTTTGTAATCTGTCTGTCCGTCGTTTACGCTGTTCAAAGGACGGCAATGATTGTCGCCCGAACGGCCGTGCAGGAACAGATGGTAGACGTTGCTTGCAGAAGGCGGTGGGGCCGGTGTTGCGGGTGGGGGTCGATAAGCCATCAAATCGCCGGCGACGATCAGGCCAAAGCACGACACCACCGCGATGATTGCGGTTTTGCGCATGATTCTTCTCCTGTTTCCGACCCGGGGGCCGGAGAAATTCTATTTATATGGTCCGGTATACCGACCAAGAAGGCCAGGACCGAACGCAATGGTCATTTTGTGATGCCGAGCGTGAGAAAACAATGAAAAAACCCGGGCCCGGGCGCCAGGAGCGCCGGGCCAGAATCTGCGATCAGCGAACCTGCTCTTCCAGAAAGCGCAGCCTTTGCTCTTTGTCCTCGGATTGCCACTCGGCGCTCGAAAACGAGTCCGATGAATAGGCCGCAGTTACATGGGTTTCGGCCATCGGTTCCATGTATTCCCACAGGGGTTCGGTCATTTCCGCGGTCGGCGTGCGTCCTTCCTCGCGGGCCCGCAGGGCTTCGGCCGGGGATACCGGAGAGTTGTTCCGCTTGGCGCGAATATCCCGAACCACGTACGGACCATCGATGTGCGCATCCCGGATAACCTTGCCCCAGAACTGAATTTCCACCGTTTGATTACCGGCAGCCAGGTCCCCGCGCCAGAAAGCGCTGGCGATGAACCGCTCGTCGCCACCCTGCTCCTGCAGATTTGCTTCAAACTCGTAGTAGCCGGCCTTTTGCACCGTTACCGGAATACGAACAATCAGGTGACCGTCGCGCATCATGTCCTGAACGCTGCCACCGAACTCGGCCACTGTATGCGGCGTGCTGTACCAGTTGGCACGCTGGGAATGCTCGAAACCTTTCACTTCAAAATTGGCTTCCACAAAAAGAAAACCCCAATCCTGGGCCGTGGGTCGGACCATAATGGTATAAAGGAGGTCGCCCGCTTCGGCGTCGCCTTCGCTCCCGTCGTCGGCCGCATGAATCGGCGGCAGGCTTCCGTACTCCCGCCCGAACAGGCGGCGCCCCATTTTGGTTTCGAGATCGTCAATCGCCAGCCGTTGCCCCTGACCATCCAGGCATTCCAGGTAGATGTGAAAATCACCGCGGCCGACCGATATAGAACGTTCCGGAGTCATGCGGCAACTGAACTCACTCATAACCGCCGGTTGCTCACAACGAATGCCACCGGTTTCGGTACGCTCACAGCCCCGCGCCGGCTCCTGGATGACACTGACTTCCGGCCGCTCCGCGTTGTAAGGATCGATCAGGTCCACCTGGCCCGCGTGCAACGGACGGCTGAAGGGCGGGTACTGAGCCCAGCGTCGATAACGCTCCAGGCGCTCCAGTGGATCGGTTGCGGCAATGCTGACGTCGCCGCTTTCAGTAGAGAAGATAACATCGGATGGGTCTTCCCGGGAGCTGAGTTCTTCCCACTCGCTCTGGTCTTCCGGACCGGAATCGTCCTGAATCACCACGAGAACAACAACCAGCAAAACCACCAGCCCAACGGCGGCGCCAATCAGAATCAGTAGCCTATTGTTTCGCATCATTCCCCCTGCGTAATTCTCGCTTCAGAGCAAAAGACTCCAGCAAGTGACGCAGTTGGCAAGAGATATTACGGTCCCGGTCGCGCCAAACATCGTTTTGTGAAGACCGCTGGCCTCAGCGGGCACGCCGCGCGGGACGGGCGGTTTTCTTTTTCTTTTTGCTGGTGGCTTTAGCACCGCTGCTTGCTTTCCGGGCTCTGGGTGCCACGGGTCTCGCGGACGCCTTTTTTTTTGCGGCTTTGCGCCGGATAGTTTGATTTCCGGAGGCGGCCTTCTTCTTCGAGGCCGGCCTGGAAACTGCTGAAGCTGATGCCCGGCGCTGCCGGCGGATGGGGCCATCCACCATGCGCTGAAAGCGTTCGTCGATGCGGAGTCGTTTCATCTTGTTCTGGAGGGTGGATCGCTTGATCTTCAGCGCCTTCGCGGCATGCGTCACGTTCTGTCCGTTGCGCTCCAGCATCTGGTAGATGATTCCGGCTTCGATCGAGTCCACGACATCTTCCACCCCCTCGCCGGCCACGATGCGCTCCGTGAAAGCGGCCTGCTGCCCGGCGCCTCCGGGATCCTGAAAAACAAAGAGGTAGCCCTGGATACGACCATCCCGCTCCAGATTGGACATCTGTACGCTGAGCCCCAATTCCGCATGATAGGTGCTGAGTACGCTGTGCGGTCGACGGCGCGTCGGGTCCTCTTCGAAGGATCGCGCGAGCAGGTTCCTTCCGATCTCGGTGACCAGCGCCTCCGCCAGTCGAATCGAGTTCTTGAGCGCCGCCCGGCGCAGTACATCGCGCTCGAAGGCTCTATTATAGAAGATTGTCTTTGCTTCGAGATCCTGGGCAAAAAGCGGCAGGGGCACGCTTCCGAGTAACATCTCGGCCATCGCGGCCTTCTGCCGGCCCCGCCCGGCCCCGGTCGTTTCCGGGCCAGCCTTTGAGGAAGCCGATGGGTCCGGGGTTGCCCCGGGAGCGACCGCCGCTTCTGGCCGGGGCCGTTCTGCCATCGCCCGAAGCAGATCGGCCTCATCCCAACTGGCGACCTGTTCACCGGTACGGTCCAGAACCGGAATGCGGGCCGCTTTGCGCAACTGGGTGCTGGCAGGATCGCCCGGAGCGAGCTGCACCAAAAGGCGGTCAGGAATGCGGTCCAGGTCCGAGGAAACCCGTTCCAGATCGACCATCATGCGATCGAGCTCGGCGCGGGACAAAAAGCCGATCAGCGGGCCAACACGATGAGCCTCATGACCCGGTTCTACGACCGGCAGGCAGGGCAATCCCGTCCGGTAAAAAAAGCGCAGGAGACGGGATAAGAGCGACACACAGCGGACCTGGCCCGCGCTTAGTTAGTGGCAAGCACTAATTGCCGAATTTCTGACAGATACGGACGCAGGCCCCGGAGCTTGTCTGTGAGCTCGTATTCAAGGATATCGCCGGCGGCAACGATGTCGTTCTCTTCCAGCGCACCCGAAAGATCCCGGAGCATTCCGGTGAGTTCGGAAGCGAGAGCGTGAAACGGCACGCTCGCGACTTCGACTTCGTGAATGCTTTTTTCACCCTTGCGGCGTAGCTGGTAGTCGAGCGCGAACAAGGCGGAAAGGTACGCGTTCAGACGATCGGTCGTGCTATCCAGAGTCTCCAGCGCCTTCTGATCCCGACCGGCGTTGAAACTCTCGTTGATCGAAGCAATCTCGTCGGCCATTGCGGGAATTTCGGCTTCGAACTTCTCGACCTGCTTCACGAGATCTTCCTGACGGGCGTTCATAGTGCGCAACTGGAGGGCCAGCTTCATAATGAAGAACTTGAAAGAACGGAGGTCTTCCAGGAAATCCTCGATCGCTTCGCGGTTGTTTTCTTTGCCGAACAACTGCGTGCGGCGCTCCAATCGTTCCAGAATACGATCAATGGCTTCAGAACCCTGACTGCCGGGAACCAGGACGTTCATGCCGCCCAGGTCAATGTGCATGATTGAAGAAAAGGAATTCAAAATCTGGCGGATCCAGGCCATGCCGTCGCTGAGGTTGGTCCGATCTGACTCGGAAAGCTGGTGCAGTTCAAAGAGCGTAGACCCAATCTGATCCACGTAACGGTCCAGTTCGTCCAGAGTCGTAAGAACCATGTCCAGCTCATCGCCTACATAAAAGTCTACACGCTGTACTTCGCTGGTGGGCAGTTCCTTGAGGGCGCTCAGGGACACTTCCTGACTGTCAACACGCATGCCCAGAATATAGCGTTTGTGATCGGCGATCCAGTTGTTCACGGCCGCGTACACCTGCTCCAGATTCTGTTCGTCGGTCAGCTCTGCGTCCAGTTGCTGTTCGTTGACAAAGATATTCATCGCGCTTCCTCCGGGCACACGGAGCGCCCTTTTGAACCTATCGGCCGATGTTCAATTTCCCTGAGGCATATTTCTTTGCAAATATTGGCCCATTTCGCGGTTTTCCCGTACGGCCCGCTCCATGCGACCGAACTGCTCCCGCAGTTGTTGCTCGCGGCGGCTCAGGCTGAGCTCCCGGTCCGCAATCTCCTTGTTGTTCCGACTGATCAGGTCTTTGAGATTGAGAATGCGCGCCATGATCAGACCGTCGGGAGTGCTCCGGTTGTAGGGCTTAAGCAGGCCCTCCATCGCGATGGCAACACCGCTGTCGGGAATCGAGTCCTCGTTGGCATCCGAAGCAAAAAGTGCCCGCACCCCCTCCGGGTTTTCGCCCAGGGCTGCGCGCAACTTCGTTTCATCCAGTTGCAACAGGCCGGCCCGGCTCTGCAGGCTGTCCCAGCTCTGGCCCGGTTCCCCGGAAGAAATACCGACGTCAGCCAGCACACGGTACGAAGAACGCTGGCCGGCCGGATACGATGAAGAGACCGTACTGGCCAGACTCGCCAGTAGCTGACGGATCGTAGAGTCCCCGGCAAAAATTCCAGGCTGCCCTTCCCCGCCAATGTTGGCCGCGGGATCCGCGTTTTCGTCGTCCTGGGGTAGCCGAAACTGGTAGCCCGCCTCTCCCGACTTGCTCATCTCCCGACAGAACTGGACCAGATCGTTGTAGATTTGCACCCACTCCGAGATCTCCTTCACAATTTCGTCGCTGCGCACTTCCACGCGAATTTCAACCGGCCCGGTTGTCGTCCGGTTCAGATTCAGACTTACCCCCTGCATGATGTCCGAGATGTTTTCGTTCGTGGGACGGGTGACCTCAATTCCGTTGATCTTCAGGATCGCGTCCCGGGCCGGCGTGGTCTCGTTGGCCGCCACCAGGGCCGGGGCGCTGGAAACCAACTGCATGTCGCTGATGCTGACACCGGCAGGGCCTTCCACATAAAGCCCCTGAATCTCACCGGCCGGCAATTCCAGGCGACAGCCGGACTCTTCGGTGAGCTGACAGGCAAGCGCGCGACGCTCCAGAGCACCGTTGACACGCAACAGCACTCCGGTCGCAAAACGGGTCACGGGTTCGGCCTGCTCTGTTTCTCCGGTGCCCTCACCTTCGGCCGGGCTTGCTTCTGCCTGCGGCGCCGGTGTGGCTTCGGCGGCGGGAATCGGCAGGTCGGCTTCCACCTGGGGGTTCTCGGCCCGTAGCTCCACATCCCCAACGCGCACCGTTACGTCCGGCCCCACCGTGGCGCTCGTGCGCCGTGTGCGCCGCTCCGGCACGGAAGCCGGACTGGTCGCGTTTGCGTTTGGTTCTGAAGCTTCGGTTTGTTCGTCTTCCGGAACAGTAAATTTGAAAACAACCGCGGTTGCTTCACCCCGGTCCACGTTTACGCGCAGGGCGCCCTGGGCGGTCAGCTCCAATCGCCGACCGTCGTTGCCGGTATCGAAGGTTGCCGGCGTGAGGCCTTCAATGGGCACCACCGATTCTCGCGAAAACCGCACGTCCCGGGTCGCAACCCGATTCTCATCGGAACGCACAAGGCCGATGCGCGCCAGAAGACCATCGGGATCCTCAAACTCGAAAGCCCCGCGGGCGCCTTCGGTCCCCGAATTCAGAGTGATCACGAGTCGGGAACCATCGACACGAACGCCCGTGCTTTCGAAACGTCCGGCGCCTTTTTGTTTCAGAAGATCGAGCAGGTCCTGAGGTGTTCCGCCCCGAAATTCGAAGGCAGTTTCGCGACCATCGATGCGGATTGTGAAGTTGGCGGCCGGCATCTGGCCTTCGGGCAGCGGGCTGGTGTGAACCTGGTGCTGGCTCGCCAGTTGCAGGACCTGGATATTCTGGCGGGCTTCCTGCACGTTCGGCGCAGCCTGTCCGGTGATAGCGCCGGGGTCGCTCGATACGACAGACTTAATGGCAAAAGAACCAGCAAACGAGTATAGAAGTCGCGTTCGGTCTTCCAGCATGCGCGTCCGGTTGCGCACCTGCTCCCAGGCCTGGGCGCGCAGTTCGTGCACCTGATTCTGGCGCTGGATCCTCTGCAGGGGAATGCGCTCCACCCGCATGAGGTCGTTGATAGTCTGCTGGGTGTTCATTCCACTTCCCAGGTCGATGTTGATGGGCGGCGCCGGCATTCTTTTGCTCTCCTGTCCTATTTGTCGGGTTTTTGTGGAATTTGATTACCGTCGGCGCCAAAAAAGACCCGGTCCGGGCCGCGCCGGGGCGGGCGCTGGCAATACTGCCTGTCCGTTCACTTGACACCTGGCCGGCCCGGGGATTCTTGAACCGTCACCATGGCCCGGCCCGAAAAGCGTCTCTACCGCGTTATCTTCTATAATCAGGGCAAAGTCTACGAGATCTTTGCCCGGGAAGTCGCCCAGGGCAACCTATTCGGGTTTATCGAAGTCGCCCAGTTGGTCTTTGGAGAGAAATCGGCGATTCTGGTGGACCCATCGGAAGACGCCCTGAAAAAAGAATTCGAGAGCACGCGGCGTGTTTTTATCCCACTGCATTCCGTGGTGCGCATCGACGAAGTGGACCGGGAAAGCGCTTTGAAACCCAGGGTGGTGCCGCTTGGCGGAAGCGCCGGCGGGGACACCACGGAAAGCGCGGGCCCGGGCAGGGTTACGCCGATCTACACACCGCCCAACCCTTTTACCGGCCGATGATCAGGGGCGGCGGGCCCGATCATGGTTGATGCGATTCAAAATGTAAACGAAAAGCAGCGCCCCGATGCTTGCTGCAATGATGTTCACCGTGAAATAGAACTTATTGTTGATTTTGGGGTACATAAGAAAGCTCACGAGTCTGAGAAACCATTGGTCGAAACTGGAAGCCACCAGGCTGACAATCACGCCACCAATTGTGCCGATAACGAGCCCCCCCCAGAATCCGCCCAGAAGATCGCGTCGGCGGTAGGAATAGAAGAACCAGGAAGCCGCGGCACCGATCAGACCGTAAATGATGAAATCGGTAAACATGCGGAGCGCTTCTACCATAGGATCACAACACCCGGCCGGCAAACAGCGCGGCCCAACACGCACCAACACTACCGATGGAGGTCAGCCCACAAGTATATTTCTGCGGGTCGACCAGGAGGCCGTCCCTGACAGAAATTAATGGAGAAACAAGGCTGTATGGAATCCTCGGTCATCCGGTGAGCCACTCATTGAGTCCGCGCCTCCACAACGCCGCCTTTGCGAACCGCCGCATTAACGCCGCCTATCTGCCTTTTGAAATTGAAAAGGCCGACGCGGCCCTGAAGCGCGCTTTTCAAAAATTGCGCATTCGGGGACTTTCGGTGACGATCCCGCACAAAGGCTGGGCCGCGCGGGTTGCCGACGAGCTGGATCCCCTCAGTGAATGCTCGGGGGCGGCAAATACGCTGCTGTTTCAGGACGATGGCGTGGTCCTTGGAAGAAACACCGACGGACCGGGCGCCCTGCGCGCCCTGAAAGAAAGTCTCGGAGTTTTGCGCGGCCGAAGATTTCTTCTGCTGGGATACGGAGGATCGGCTACCGCCATCGCCCACGCCCTTGCTCTGGAAGAGAAGCCGGCTCTGTTCCTCCTGTCCGGCCGCAACAAACGCAAACTGGATCGCTTTGCGCGCGATCTTTCTGACCAACACGCCACCCGCTCGCTTAAGATTCGCACGACCGATTTCGAAGATCTCGAACCCGACGATGTGGATGTAATCATACAAACGACGCCGCTTGGCATGCAGGGGCAGTCGGATGAGCTGCCACTGCCGGAGACCTTTGTGCAATCCTTCCACACGGTCTTTGACATAGTCTATATACCGGCCCGCACGCCGCTCCTGAAGCTGGCGGCGGCGCGCAAAGCACGAACCGTTCCGGGTTATCTGATGCTGCTCTACCAGGCCGTTCTGCAGTTCGAGCTGTTCACGGGACAGGCAGCGCCGGCCCATCTCATGGAGCAGGAGTTGCTGGCCGCGCTACGGAGCCGCGTACCCGGATGAACGAGCGGGCCCTGCGCGCGCGCTTTGACGCCGATCTCGCGCGCCGCGCCAACCCGGAACGTTCACGCCTGTTTGACCGGGCCCGACTTGAACAGAGCATCTCCGCCCTGGTCGAATATGGGAAGACACCGACCTTTCGGCTACCGGGCGAAGCAGTTCAGATTGTGGGCTCGAAGGGCAAAGGATCAACCGCGTTCTTTCTTGCGGAACTTTCGGCCCGCAGCCAAAAAGCAAACGAGTGGACTGTCGGCTTGTTTACGTCTCCACACCTGCTTGATGTGAGCGAACGCATTCGAATCAATCAGAAGCCGGCCGATGGCGTCGCCCTGTGGCAGGCTGCAGAGCAGGTCCACGACGAACTCAAAGAAGCCCACGAAGCCCTGTCCTACTTCGAGTTTCTCACGCTGGTGGCGATTCGGGTCTTCATCAATCGCGGAGTGGATCTGGCGGTCTTTGAGGCCGGACTCGGTGGACGTTTTGACGCCACACGAATGGTTCCGGCCCGCACTGTGCTCCTAACGCGCATCGAGCGCGAACACACCGCAATCCTCGGGGAAAGCCGGCGCGCAATTCTATCGGAAAAGCTGGGCATTCTCTCGGACCACACGCGCCGGCTGGTCGTCATGCCCCAGCACGACGAAATCACGCGCACCCTGGTCGAATCGGCAGCCCACGCACACAACCCCGGCCTGTCCCTGCATTTCCAGCGCGAAGCAGAAGCACCGGGCACGGACTACCTTTCCGAAAACCGTCGCTTCGCTGCGTTCGCCCTGCGCGCGATGGGTTCTGGATCCGCGAACGAAGAGCTCATCCGGGACTATCGTCCTCCGGGTCGGCTGGAAGTTCGGCGATCAGAAAAATTTGTCTACGTGTTTGATGTTGCCCACAGCCCGGATTCGGTAGCGCGGAGCCTTAGAGATATGCAAAGAGCTCCCGACCGCGTCGTCTTCGCGTGTCTCAAGGACCGCGATCCGTTGGCTTTGCTCGCAGTGCCCGGCATGCCGCCGCCGCGGCAGATTATCGGGGTCGAAGACGAGCAATTTGCCCCACTACCGCGGCCGTACGTGCGCTATCGTCCGGACCGGATTGCCGCGCTCCTCCTGGAGACACTCCCGGACGGGAGTTGGGTGGCGTTTTTGGGCACACACCGAACCTATGCGCTTTTTTGCGCACTTTCGGATCACGGTGCAACCGCGGAGGCCTGATTTTCCCGATGAAGAAGACACGTTCACGACCCCCGCTGCACCGGAGCACCCGGGGAGCGCAGCCGGAGACCAGGGACTTGCTTGCGGCGCAAAACCTGGCTAAATTAGCAGTGGCCATTCTGGCCGCCGCCAGAATACGGTTCCAGGTAGCGCATGATACCGCACGATCAGCCTTTGCCGGCGGCCACGACCGGTAGCACTTTTGCCCGTCGCCGAAAAGCATTTTGTTCCCGCATGAGCCCGGACTCCGTAGCGCTATTCTTCAGCGCTCCACCACAGCTCAAGAGTAACGATGTTCACTATCGCTACCGTCAGGATTCGGATTTTCAATATCTGACCGGACTGGGCGAAGAAGAGTGCGCTCTGGTCCTGTTGCCCGATCGCGAAATTCTATATTTGCGGGAACGCAACCCGGAGCGGGAAACCTGGGATGGTCCCCGTCTCGGCGTCGAACGCGCGGTGGATCGACTGGGAGTCCAGGAAGCCCGGAGCATCGGCGCCTTCGACGCCGAGCTGGAACAATGGCTGAAGAATCGCAAGCGGCTCTATTATCGTTTCGGAGAAGATGCCCCCCGTGATGCGCGCATGTTTGCCATTGCGGCGCGCTTGCTTCTGCGCAGTCGCGCCTCCGACTTTGGACCGGCTTCCGTAGAGCATCCGGCCGGCATACTGCACGCTATGCGGCTGCGCAAGGGTACGGAAGAAATCGAAGCGCTACGCGAATGTGCGCGCATAACCGCCGCGGGTCATTTGGCCATCATGCAGGCGGCCCGGCCCGGCGCGCATGAATATGAATTGGAGGCGGTTCTCCTGCGCGAGTTCCATCGCCAGGGCGCCACGGAGGCCTACCCGTCCATTGTGGCTTCGGGACCGAACGCCTGCATTCTGCATCATATCGAAAACCGCCGCAAAATGGAGCCGGGCGATCTGGTGCTCGTCGACGCGGGGGCGGAAAAGGACTTTCTGAACGCGGACGTGACTCGCACCTTTCCGGTCAGTGGTCGGTACAGCACGGAGCAACGCGCGGTGTACTCGATCGTGCTGGAAGCCCAAAAGGCCGCGATCGACGCCAGTGTCGCGGGAAGCAATATGGAAAAGACTCATGAGCTGGCCGTGCGCAAACTCATCGAAGGCCTGATCGACCTGAATGTGCTTGCAGGTTCCGTGGACGAAAACCACGAGTCCGGAAAATATCGGGATTTCTATATGCATCGTACGGGACACTGGCTGGGCCACGACGTGCACGATGTCGGAACCTACTACCTGGATGGAACGCCCCGGCCGTTCGAAGATGGCATGGTACTGACCGTGGAACCGGGCCTGTACTTTGCCGACCGTGAAAACGTGCCGGCCGCTTTTCGCGGCATCGGGATTCGTATTGAAGATGACGTTGTGATTCAGGGCACGAAGCCCCTG
Organism: Spirochaetales bacterium; assembly: GCA_024233935.1. Classification (GTDB taxonomy): domain Bacteria; phylum Spirochaetota; class Leptospiria; order Leptospirales; family Leptonemataceae; genus JACKOY01. Next base: position 220,420 of record JACKOY010000003.1, read on the forward strand.
GTGCTTACAGCGGCTATCCCAAAAGAACTTGATGATATTGAAGCAATGCTGGCCAGAGCAAAAGAGTAGCCCCCGACCGGGCCGGCGAGAAACTTAGCGATCTGGAGCCAAAAACCACAAGGACCTTTGAATGATCAGCGAATTGCCTTTTCAGATTCCCCTTCCCTTTTCCAACAGCAGCCTGCCCATCTCGACCTACAGCATCATGCTGATGATCGCCTTTCTGGTGGCCTCTTTTGTGGCGCCGCGAGAATTGCAGCGTCGCGGACTGGACCCCGAAGTTGCAGACTGGTCCTTACTTCTGGCCGTGGTGGGCGCCATTGTCGGCTCCAAGGTCTTTTTCGTTTTTGAGATCTGGGACCAGATCTGGAAGCCCGCCGAAAGCATGGGTTTCTGGCAGACCTTCAAGACCGTATTCTTTTCGGTTCAGGGCCTGGAGGGCCAGGTGCCCGGGGCGCGCAGTCTCTACAACAACCTGTTTACGGGCAGTGGGCTGGTCTTCTATGGCGGTTTCGTTTTTGCGTTCTCGATGATTTACATCTATTTGCGGCGGCGCGGCCTTTCGATCTGGCGCTACGGGGACGCGTTCATGCCGTCTCTGGCTCTTGGGTACGCCATCGGCCGTCTGGGCTGCCTGATCAGTGGTGACGGTTGTTACGGCCACGGCGCCAGCGTAAATATCCCGCTCTTGACCATGGTCTACGGCCCGGCGGACGGCTTTTGCCCTGCAGACCCGGCGCTCTCCTGGAAGTACCCGTACATGTGCAGCGCGGGGGTGAACGTCTGGAATACGCCCATGATGGAGAGTCTGCTCTCTCTGGGACTGTTTTTGATCCTGATGCTCTGGGCTCGACATCAAAACTTCCGACCGGGAATGCTGGTCGCCATTTTTCTGGTTTATAACGGCTTCGCACGCTTCATGGTGGAATTCCTGCGCCTGAACGATGCCGTCATCCCGGTGCTCGACCCCCCGACCTACGAGACTGCTTACGGGCTCGTGAAGAACCTGCGAACCGTCCCGGAAGAAATGGGTGGGCGACTGCCGGCCTACTACTTCGAGAACTGGCACTGGTACGGTTTCACCCAGGCCCAATTGACGGCGGTCGCTCTGATCGTGATTGGAGTGGCGTGGATGGTGCTGGGGCGCCTGTACAAGAAACAGGCGGACGGCGAAGCGGCGTAAAGTCGCGTCTTTCGGCCGGGCCGTCAATCGTAACGTGGCGTTCCCAATTCTCGCCGACTGATGCGCTCCAGACTTTCCTGAAACTCAGGAGAGCCACGCCCAAACTTCAATTCTACGGCCCGCAAATGGTGCAGGTCAGCTTCCCGCCGAATGGCAAAGAGCGTGGCCTCATGAATACCGCGGTCCTGACGGGCCCGGCGCAGCCGGGCCTCGTAGCAAAGCGACAGGTAGTAATGCAGAGGCCATTCCTGGTCGACCAGAGGCAAACGGTGGTACTCGAGTAGAATTTTCAGAGCATCTTCATAGTTGCCCAGAGCGACTGCATGCATCGCAAAATTTCGGTACGCCGTTTGTCGCAGAGTCATGGTGTCTTCGCGCTGGGCAATATTGCTATCCGCGATTCGATCCAGCGTTTCAAAGGCCTGCTGGTACAACATAAGCAAGCGGGATTGATATCGATCCCGCAGTACCCACACCTGACGGTTCAGGGCATCGTTGGCGTCGATCGCCTTCCACCAGAGCGGATTCGAAATACGCGTTCTCAGATCTTCAATGTGATCGAGTTCCGCCTGCAACTGCTCGGATAATTCGGCCGCGCGCGTCACCTGGCTCGTGGCGCGGCGAAGCAGAGCTTCGTTGTAGGCCCCGTCGTCCGGGGCCAGCGGATCCGGAATGCGAAACGGCAAAACGGGAAACGACGGGGCGCTCCAGAATTCTTCGGCGGCGGTTGCCCCTGGGACGTTGCCGGTGCCCGGGGTTGTGCTTCTTTGCACAAGCTGATTGTACTCCTGGACAAAGCTGCGCGCTTCAGATCCGCGCGGACGATCCTGAAACACGATTTGTGCGTCAACGGCTGTGACCGGGGCCCAAAGACCCATTAGAAGTACGAGACCGGATACTGAGATCGCCCGGCAAAAGAACGACCCCAACGCCCGCCGGCAGGCCCGGATAGCGCCACCTCGTTCGCCCCCGGTGGGCTTACTGAACATTCTCCGACGCCGTTTCATCTTCAAAAATCGGGACCTGTTCGTCGTTCGGGAAGAGCGGTTGTTCCTGCCAGTGCGGATTTAAGACCGGTGGCGAAAGGGGCGATGGCGCTTCGTTGTGAAAGGCCTCCATATCATCCTGCATCAACTGGCGCACCGGACGCGGACGACCTTCGCGATCCAGAAACTCCGTCGTGACTCCGAGTTTGGCTTCCACCTGATAGAGGTGCCGTTCTATTATACGGTCGAAGTTCAAACGGCCCGTCATGATCTGATAACGTTCGGTCTCGATTTGCGGAAGGTCGAGTTCAAAACGATAGTCGGCGGCCTGCCCCGCATAACGCACGGCCTGGGCCCAGTATGTTCTGGCTTCGTTGTAGTAGGTCCGCGCAATCAAGAAGGAAACCTCAAGATCGTCAGCCACGTCCAGATCGTGAAAATATAGATGGCGTTTGTCGAAAAGCGAACCGAGCCGCAGGTACATGCGCATGATCAGAAGGTTGATATGCATGTGCATCAACAGTCGGTATTTGTGGTATTGTTCTTCGGTTTCGATCTTGCACAACGCGTCCCGCGGATGGCGAAACCGATGGGTTAGAGACTGCACCAGAAAATAAATGCTCTCTTTGACTTCCGGCACGTTGTAATGGTGCGGCAGACCGTAGAGCTGGTAGAAGTCTTCGAGAAACCGGGGTTCGTACTGGTTCTGCCGGAACGGGATCCAGTCCGAGAACTTGACCCACTGCCCGCTCCGATCATAGTAATAGTTCAAACGCAACTGGCCCTGCGGTTGCTGGGGATAGTACGGATCGGGCAGCCCCCGGGTGTTGGCGGTCTGGGCCGCGGTCGGCCCCACGGCGGCCAGCGCCAGGACCGGCAGCAAGAAACCCAGAATCAGCGTGCGACGACACATCTATTACCCTTTCGGGCAAAAACGCCGCCGGCATGAGATCGGGCCCGGGAGGGTCAGCTCAAGGCGTCGGCCAGATTCTCGTGGATCTGTACGAAGTCGGTCAGACCGACGATGTCCATGACCTTGCGAAAATGCGGGCTCAAGCTGACGAACTCTATGCGATTGCGAGCGTCAGAGGCCCGGGTGATCAACTGGATGAGGATCGCAATACCCGAGGAATTGATATACCGCGTCTCCCCGAAATCCAGAACGACCCGGGACCGCTTCTCTTGAGGGATCTCCTCGTAACGCCCGAAGAGGGCTTCTTCGGCGTCGGAGGTAATCTCGCCGCGCAAATGCACCACAGGCACGTTCCCGCGATAGCTCAGGTCAGATTCGAATAGATCAGACATGGTAGGGCCAGGGCAACCTGCGGGTCACACCAGGTGCCCGCAATTGTTTTTTCGCCCTAAGCCTGGACGTCTATATTCTGCCCACGACCGTCGTCCGTGCCCGAAACCCGGGACGGCTCCGCAGCGCGGCCCTCGGGGTTATCGCTCAGGGCAGCTACCTCCCGCGAGGAATCGGTCGGCGAGGCCGGTGCAAGCGCGTCCGAAAAAAGCAGCTGTCTGGAACCAACCGCCATGTATGCCATAGCTCCAGTATACCGTCCGGGGCGCGTACGGTCAACAATCTCAGTCTTGCCCGACGCCCCGCTCTTTCGTGAAACGAACGGCGCCCTCCTGACCGGAAAACTGTAACCACCTGCGGCCCTCGCGATCCCATGGAGGTGATTGACCGAAGGGCAAAAATACAGTCCGGGCTGCAGCTTGCAATTCTGCTTCTGGTGCTGTTGTCATGGGCGCCGGGCACGCTCGCACAAGCCCCCATCCGGGCCGCCGAATCGGATCACAGCCTGTTTACGGAGGTCCTCAAGGACCATGTCCGGGGTGATCGAGTGGACTACGCGCGCCTCAAGCTCGACGCCCGGCTGGAAGACTACATCGACCAGTTGCAGAACACCGACCCATCCGACTTCGGACCCGCAGAAGCGAAGGCGTTCTGGCTGAACGTTTACAACGCTTTTACTCTAAAGCTCATCGTCGAAAACTATCCGGTCACGAGCATCAACGAATTGCACTTCTGCGGCAGTCTGTATCTGGGAACCGCTCTGGGCCGCACGGTCTGGAAGACCTGGCAGTTCGAGATATACGGTGAGACCTATACTCTGGATCGGGTCGAGCACGAGATCTTGCGCGGACGCTATCGGGACTTCCGTGTGCACGCCGGCCTCGTGTGCGCTTCGGTCGGTTGCCCTCCGCTGCGGGCCGAGGCCTACGAAAAAGAACACATCGAAGAGCAGCTCGACGATCAGATGCGACAATGGCTGGCAGACGAAAACCGCAATTATTATGATCATCAAAGCAATACACTGCACCTCTCTCGCATCTTTGACTGGTTTGAGAACGACTTTACGGGAGCAGGCAGGAGTCTGGTCGAAGCGATCCTGCCTTTCATGCGGGCCGAAGACCGCAACGCGATCGAACAGGCCGCGCAGGTCCCCGCAGTGGAATTTCGTGATTACGATTGGAGTCTGAACGACCCGGAACGATGACTCAGCGCAGTCCCAAAAACGCGGCTACAAACCGAAGCGCCGCGCCGGGCGGAATCGAAGAAAAGGCCGCCGTGCCCATGTTGATGGAAAGCAGCCGCGCAAACAGATCCGGCGCTGCTTGAAGGGCCCGGACGAGCCTTTCATAGAGGGCCGGCCTGCGTGTGATGCGGAGCAAGGCTCCGGTCATACGGTAATAGTTGCGTGTCAGGGAGCGATGACGGCGCCTGTAGAGTCTCAGCGCGCCCTCCAGTTCTCTCGACACTTCTCGATCGATATCGCCCAGGCATTCAGCCAGCACCCGGGCCTGCTCGAAGGCCAGACTCAGGCCCTCACCGGTGATTGCGTCAAGATATCCGGATGCATCCCCGACAAGCGCGAGCCGCAGAGCTACAGGCGAACGAGTCCTTTGTTCCAGGGGACCGATCGCAAGCGTGTCGTCAAGACTGCGGGCCGATTTCAGTTCTTGTTTCAAAAGGGGAAATAGAGCAAGCAACGAATCAAAACCACGGCGGCCGGCGGGTTCCGGACGCAATCGGTCCGCATGCCAGAGGAAAGCCACGCCAATCCGGTCCCGATCTACGGGCGTCACATAGGCTTCAACATCTTCGCGCAGGTACACCTGAACGCAATCGTCCCAGGGTGTTGCCAGAAAATGCTGACGCATTCCGAACCGACGGAAGCGACGGCCGGGCAAGGCCAGACCGGAAGAGCGCCGCGTAAACGAGGAAAGACCGTCCGCGCCGACAATCAGACGGCTGCTGATCTGCTCTCCCCGGTCCAGCAATACGCGACTGCCCGTATCGTCGCAAAAGATTTCGATCACCCGCGTGCCGGGCAGGACTTCGATGCGCGGTCGGGACCGCACCTTCTCAAAAAGCGCGGCGGAAAGCTGGGTGCGCAGAATGCCCCGTCCGGGGCCCTCCGCGAACCTGGCGCGTGCCGTCGCGCCGGACCCGGTCCGGTAGGCAATCCCGTGCAAGGGCATGCCCCCGGTCAGTTCCAGGCCGAGGGTGCGGAGTTCCGCAATGCCGGTCGGCATAATGCCCTCCCCGCAAGCTCGATCGCGGGGTAGCTGGTCGGCTTCAATCACAAGGGCGCGCCACCCGATTCGCTCCAACTGGAGGGCCGTCACCAGGCCGGCCGGACCACCGCCAACCACAATCGCGTCGTACTGCGGGCTCATCGCCGGCTGATGGCCAGGTAGTCGTACTGGTTCGAAAGGTGCTGCGTACGCGCGGCGCCCCGCCGGATCTTGCCGCTGGTCGTGCGCGGCAAACGGGCGGTTTCCAGTACCCCGACCAGGGACGGCACCAGCCCGGTCTCTTGAATCACGGCTTCCCGCGCCGCGGTTGCCAGAGCTTCCGGAGCGGTTTCGGCTCCCCGCTCGCGCTCGACCAAAAGCACAAAGCCTTCGGTACCGCGATCGGGTTCTTCAATGGCGAAAGCCGCCGCCCGATCATGGTTCAAACCGGCGACACCATCGAGTGAACGTTCTATTTGGACCGGATCGTGGTTGCGGCCATTCAGGATAATCAAATCACGCGCGCGTCCGTAAATGAACAATTCACCTTCCAGAAGAAATCCCAGGTCGCCGGTGTCGAGCCACCCATCGGATCCGACGACCCGTTTGGTCTGGTCTGGCTGATCCAGATATCCAAGCATCACCGATGGCGCCTGGACGAAGATACGCCCCACCTGCCGCTCACCAAGCTCTTTGCCATCCTGGTCTCGTATTTCGATTTCAATGCCCGCAAGCGGCCGACCGACAGAAACAAGCGAAACTCCGTCGGCATTCTCTACCGCGCGACCTTCCGCAAGCAGAGCCCGATCCAGTCGCATTGCCAGGGGACCACGGCCCACCGGTGTGAAACTCACGGCCAGGGTGGCCTCCGCAAGGCCGTACACCGGCGTGAAACTTCCGTACGAGAATCCGTACGCTGCGAACCGGTCGGCAAAAAGGCGCAGCGTTTGTTCATGCACGGTCTCAGCCCCGATCAACGCAATTTGCCAGCGGTCCAGCCGCAAATCCTCAAGCTCCGAATCTTTAATGCGGTCCGCGCAGATCTGAAGCGCGAAATTCGGGGCCGGTGAAATTGTCGCCCCGCTTGTCTGGATCAGACGCAACCAGGAGGCGGGGCGTGTGATAAAGTCCTCCGGTCGCATGAGACAGGTGCTCCGACCGGCGACTACGGCAGTCAGGAGCCCTCCGATCAAACCCATGTCGTGATGCAGTGGAAGCCACGAACATCCCCCGTGTTCATCCAGATCGCCCGGAAATGTTTCGATAATCGCGCGGCAATTCGCGATGATGTTGGCGTGGCTGAGCGCGATCGGACGTGGATCGTTGGTCGTGCCGCTGGAAAACTGAATCAAAGCCACGTCGCCGGGCTCCGGTTGCGCAAGCCCTGCCTCCGGACCGTCCGTCGGCATATCATCTACAAAGGCGAGCCGACAATGCGCTGCGAGTACGGCCGATTCCAGATGACGCGCCGAAGCCCTGTCAGTAAGTACCAGGCCCGCCCCGGCTGCCTGCAACTGGGCGCCGATGCTTCGGGCGTAATCGGGAGAGCGCCCCAGGCGCGGGGTCGCAAGTAGAAATGGCATGGCCCCGGACATGAGTACGCCAAAATAGGCCGCCACGAGATCGCTGCAGGTGCCCAGAACCAGCGCCACGCGCCCCTGCGGACCGACTCCGTTTTCCCGGAGAAACGATGCCGCACTCCGGGCACGTGCAAAGAGTTCGGCGTAACCGAGTTGTTCCAGCGCATTACCGCGCCGGAAGAAACTGATCGCAAAACGATCGTCCCGAGCGGCTTCTTCCAGACAGGCCACCAGGGTCGGGGCTGGCTTGAGCTCTGCCGCAATCATGGGTTTCGCTCCCTCAGGCGCATTTGAACCAGGGCGATTACATCGCTCACGGTACGCGGCGCCTGGTCGGGTTCTTCGCCGAGCGCCATCTGATAATGATTTTCCACTTCCAGAGCGAGCGTGAGCAAGCCCACCGAGTCCAGACCCAGATCCTCCGCCAGCCGGGCTCGCACATCAAAGGCCCGGTCTACTCCACAATGCTCCTGCAACACACGACGCACAACAACCTCGATGGCGCCGGCGTCCAGTTCTGAAACCTCAGCCATTGGCGCGACTCAGGGGCAGGAATCGCCCGACCGGCTCAAACGCTCTGGCGTAGTTGTTATCCCGTTCCAGAGCGTTTTCCTCTGCACGCACACGACGCACGATCAAAATCAGGTTCAGTACCGTGTAGATGCCCGCAGTCAACCAGGCTCCGTGAAGCAAAGGTACGCTCGCGATTTCAAATATAACGCCCAGGTAGTTGGGGTGGCGCACATATCGATACACACCACGCAGCACGGGCGGCCGCCCGGGCAGTGTATAGACCCGCACGGACCAACGCCGACCCAATGTGAAGATTGCCAGATATCGCAGTAGTTGCCCTGCCAGCAGCCCCACAACTCCTACGACGAACAGGGCCCGGCTGAAGGGGCGTTGCCAGAAGACAACCTCGACCAGCATGGCGACAAACCAGCTCAGGTGCAGGAGGACCATCATGCGGTACTGGCGGGCGGCGTGTTCCCGGCCACCCCGGCGGCGCATCCAGGCCTCATTGGCCCGGCTGTAGCGGAGTTCCAGCAGGCGCTGCAAAGCGAGCAGGCCCAGCACGGCAAAGAAGAAGAGCTGGTTTTTGCCAAAATCCAACATGCCGGATCAGAACTGAAGCAGGATCAACTCGGCCGAGAAAGCGGGGCCCATGGCCAGCATCATCGCATACGTGCCGGGCGCATACTCCTGTTGCCGCAAGGTCTCCTCAAGCACGAAAAGCACGGAAGCGGACGATAGGTTACCCACTTCCTGCAGACTGGAAATCGATAGCCGTAAGGCGTCGGGTGCAAGCCCCAGACCTTCCACCATGCCCTCAATCACTTTCGGGCCGCCCGGGTGAGCGATCCAGACGTTAATGTCCTGCATGGTGAGACCATGCGTTTGCAAAAAATCGACAACGTGGGGACGCAGATTTTTCCGGGCAAAGTCGCCCACCGTCGAATCGAGCACAATCTTAAAGCCCGTATCGACGATGTCCCAGCCCATGACACGCTCCGTGCCAGGATAGAATACCGAGCGAGAGTCGAGAATGCGCGGTTGATTCTTTCGGGCCGGACCCGAATATTCTGATCCCGTGATCAACACCGCTGCCGCACCATCACCAAAAAGCCCGCTGGAAACAATGTTCGCGACGGAAAGATCCTCCCTCTGCAGGGTGAGAGAACACAGTTCCACCGCCAGAAGAATGCCGACCTCCTTCGGATGTCCCACGAGATAGTCTGCGACCCGTGCTATGCCCGCCGCCCCCGCAAGACAACCCAGGCCAAACAACGGAACGCGTTTGACGCCGCTTGCAAAGTCGAAGCGATTCATGAGGCGCGCTTCTATGGAAGGGACTGCCAGACCTGTTACGGTCGTGGAAACAAAGTAGCTGATGTCGCCCGGTTCAACTCCGGAGCGTTCGAAAAGGGTCTTAAGAGTGGTCTCGCCGAGTTCCAGAGCAACGCGAATCCAGGCATCGTTTGAATCTTGAAAGCCGCGCAGGCCCGCGTATTCATCAAGGGAGAGCGCCAGATGCCGCCCGCCAACAAGCACATTTCGGTGAAACTGTTCAATGCGCTCGACATTATAGTGTCGCTTCGACCAGAGTTCTCGAAACGCTGCGATCAGCTGGTCTTGAGAGTAGTAGTGCGGCGGTAGCGCCGTGGCCGTAGCGGCTATTGCAGACATGCGGAGTTAACAGGCGTCAGCCCGTACTGGTATGACTCCACAGACTTTCGTGGGTCACGCATATCAAGCGGATTCCGTGCCCGGCGGCGCTTTTTGAATCAGTGTACGCCTGGCCGAAATCGCGGGCACATCAAACGCGTCAAAGCGGCCTCGACAATGCCCGAAAGAATGAAGGGAAAGAAGGAACTGGCGGCAAACAGGCCCAGCAACCAGACCCGGTTCGCAGTCAGGGCTACGGCAAGATACACAAACAGGCCCGCCAGGGCGAGCCAGAGGCCAATTGCCAGCGCCAGACTGCCATTCTCAATTGTGCGCAGCAGACGAGCCTGGCGCGCTTTCATGCGTTTTTGCATTGGATCGTCCTCCTCAAGGTACGACGCGCCCAACCGGAGCGTGTTCTGGTAATTTCGGCGATCCGGGGGCGGACTTTATCCCATCGGATGTATAGCAGATGCAATTTTCGCCCGTTCTAGGATTCGTCCGGTCGCTCAAGATCGGCCAGCAATCGCCGAATGCGTTCGCGATAGTGATCGAACAGTTCCAGCGTCCTTTCCGGCAAAACGCGATCCGCGGGCTCGCCACTCAAAGCGGAACGACAGATCTGATCGATCGTCTCGAAGCTCTGCAATACACGCTCGAGTTCCGGTGGTAACAGACTGCGATCGTAGCGTTCCGCGTACTGGCCTTCGGCTATGGCGATCCACAATCGGTCCAGCGCCCCCGCAATGTCTTCCCGGTTGATTCCGAAGAGCCCGTTGATTTCACCTTCCAGCTCGCGCACCAGGCGGTGCTTCTGAAGATCCACGGGATGCAGGGAATTGTCTTCAGAGTCGTCGGCCATGGTCCATCCTCTGGCGGTCAGTACTGCGCAACGTTCGCGTCAGACGAAAGAAACGCAAGACTGTGCGCTATCAATTCTCCAAGGCAGGAGCCCAAACTGTGGTCGCTCTCAAAAAGCATGAGCCTGGCATCCCGATCGGGTCCCAGAAGGCTCAGGCTCTCCTGCCAGGGCACCGTTTGATCCCGAAGGCCGTGTAACACGAGGGTCGGACGCGGGACGGGTTGATCGGCGGGCCAGGCGTGCCTCTTCAAACTCTCCACGAGGCCATATCCCACCTCAACGTCGCGCTCATATCCATAGTGAAAGAAGCGGGCCACGCCCTTTTTCTCCCACTCTGTGAGAAACTCCGCTCCGGTGTTGACCCACCCGGTCGGACGTAGCGCCGGCGCCATCAGCACCAGGCGCTTTACGGACGCGTTTTGTCGCGCGGCGTGCAGGGCCAAAAGCGCCCCCAGACTGGAGCCCAAAAGGAAAACCGGCCCGGAGCTGAGCCCAATCTGCTGATGAATGATTTCGAGCTGGGATTCACAGGTCAGCTTCCGCAAATCGGATCCGTTGAGATCCGGAGTAGAAAAATCGTAGCCCAACGGCCGCAGGCGATCTGAGAAGCCCGCAGCCTTAAACGATCCGGGCCCCGAGAGGAACCCGTGCAGATACATGCATGTCCCCCGGATCATGGCGCAAAAGCGTCGGACCAAAAACGGCCAACACCCCCCAGTGCAAAACTGCGGCGGCTGCAGTCCAGCCGGCCCCGAAGCAGAGCCACCGTGGATTCGAATCGGGAGTGAGACGTCAGTCGGGTCCGGCTGAGGTCTTCGACAGTAAGACTGCACTGCTGATCGGCCAACTGTACTTCCCCGCGCAATAGAATCGGGACGCCGGCCGGGCCGGTTTCGATGGTTCTGAGCCTGCTTTCCACTTCGAACAACTCCCCATTGTATCTCAGCCAATCCCCGCCCTCTCCGCTCAGGGGCTGCAGAAGCGCATCTTTGGACCGCGCCAAAAAGAGAAAGTTTTCGGAACCCTCTATCATCAAAAGCAGCCACGCGTGCCGGGAAAAGAATACATTTTCGGACATGGCGATGGGATCGACCCCGGGCAGGAATAGCTCCTGGACAATTGTGATTCCCGGGAAGCTCCGTCCCCGCTCGCGGAGCTGTGTGGTCGCCATGCCCCGGAACAATCTGGCCTGACCACGCTCTCTCGATTCCAGGACGGAGGGATTGCCAACGACCCAGTCCAAACGATCCCGGCGCAACACCATGCCGGTCCCGGCATTTCCGAAGAGTTCCAGGCCGGGCGCGTCAGGAATCTCCCGAATCATCCGGTCCGTGTTGGGGAAAAGACCGCCGGGCAGCAGGGGCTCCCATCGCCAGTTCGTGTAATCACCAATCGTCAGGGAGCGGATCTCGGCCTGCCAGTCGGTGCCAAAGCGACCGCGGGATATTTCGAGCAGATGCGCCGAAAACCAACCACGCGGCGCCGGTTCAAAGGGAACAAAGACCAGTTCTGTTGTGGCAAATTCCCGGTCCACTTGATCGAGTCCGGCCGGAGTGAGTTCGTAGATTTCGGGGCTGGCAAAGTCCGGCTCCGAAGGGTCCGGGCCGCAGAGAGCTAAACAAAAGAACAGAAAAACCGGAACCAGGCGAGATGAAGGGATCAAACGAGGTTCCAGCACGAGATATATACCGGAAAACAAAGAAGGGTGCCGCAGGTTCAACCCGGCGGACACCCTGTTTCCAGCAACAGACAGGGTTCGACTGGCGAACTCTGTCTGCAAGGACCAGATTCAGTCAGGGAATTGCCCTATTTGGGGGCTGTTTTCCTGGCCGTAGCTTTCTTTTTAGCCTTTTTCTTGGCTTTTTTCTTGGCCTTTTTCTTGGTCTTCTTTTTGGCCTTTTTCTTGGCCTTTTTCTTGGTTTTCTTTTTGGCCGCTTTCTTTTTAGCTTTTTTGCGGCTTACTTTCTTGCGAGTGGCCTTTTTTCGGGACACTTTCTTGCGAGTAGCTTTTTTCTTAGCCATTCTTCACACCTGTTAACCTGAAGTCTCCAAGAGCCTCACAGCCACGACCGCCAGAAAATGGCGCCGGGTTAAACGACCGCTTTCCCGGGGGAATCGGTCCTGTGTCTGTCCCTGACATTCTTCTCATGCTACTGCACTCGGCATCCGCGTTGTCAGACTCTCTTCGGTGTTTCTAATTCTGGAGCAGACCCCATTAAGAGACATAATCCAGAATATGACATAATATTTGTAACCGCCCCATTTTTTTACAAGAAAAAATTTTGGATACGGCATTATGCGCACTTTTTTCTGTTCGGTCCCGCAACACGCTCAATTGAATGTCCGCGCTTGTTTTTTGGGCGCGCTGAAGTGTGCACACACGTATCCACTTCACTTTGTTCTTGCGACTTGTTGACGATGTATCTGGAGTTTTGGGTCCGCGCGACGCCGGTAGCCGTTTACGGGGACGTCAAAAGCACATTCCGAATGGCAGCGGCGCGTATTTTTGCTCCTTATGCATCCCGAAATGCGCCACTTTGCAGCGTTTTGGTCCGACGGCAGGCAACAGAATCGCAAAAACGGTCGCAGGAGCGCGCTTCAGCGCCAGAAAGTGTGCGCCCGAGATGAATTTTCTCCGTCCCGCGCGCTCCACGCGGCCTTTTCGGGCCCGTTTTCAACAAAGCAGGTGCTGATTCTTTTTGTTGCGGGTCCGTTCGCGATGCTTTCAAAACCGCGGTTATGTGTTCGGTAGCCGGTGGAGTCTGAAATCTGAACCGAAAACACGGCACGCCAGTTTCAGAGACAACAAACAACGCAGAGGCCGGGCGCACTTTTGCGAAAACCCGGGGATGAAACAGGTTCCGTGCAGGACGTTTTGATCGCGCTCAGCAGCTGAGCACGCCCGATGGGCTCAGCTGGCGGTCAGCAACATAAGTCTGAGGCCGGGTGATCTTCGCTTTTTTGCCCGCGATTTCCCGGATTGGCGCCCTATTTCCTTTTGTTTCGTGATGCGGGCCTTCTTTTCGACGGCCACAGCCACGCGATGGTCGGTTTTTTTGCTGCTGCGCGCGCCCAACCGATTGTCGCGACGATGGTGTAGGGAGGCCGCGCCATCGTCCGGATTGCTTTTTTCAGTCGGACTCGCGTCGGAATTGCGCGGTGTTGGATTCCCACCGCTCCAGAAACGAGATCGCGTTTCCAGAATAGATCTGCTCCACCTCGGATCGCGTATAGCCGGCCGCCAGCAAACGCAGCGCGAAGCGCCGCAGATCGTCAGGAGTCCGGAGTTCCGGCGGAACGGCGGCAAAACCATCGTAATCGCTGCCAAATGCGATAATATCCACGCCAATCAGATTCCTGATGTGCTCAATGTGCCGGAATAGATCTTCGGCCGTCGCTTCACCCGAACAATTCAGGTAACGGGTATAGAAATTAATGCCGATGAGGCCCCCGCTTGCAGCCACCAGGCGAATCAGCTCGTCGCTCAGGTTGCGGTCGTGACCACAGAGCGCGCGGACGGAAGAATGCGAAAAAAACAGCGGATAAGCGCCGCCGGTGCCAGCGTACAGATCCCTCACGGTCTGGTCGGACGTGTGGCTCAGATCGATCAGGAGGCGGTTCGCAATCAAAAGACGCACCAGTTCGTCACCGGCCGGCTTCAGACCACGGGACTGACCGGCAGTGCCCGCATAGGGGTTGAAGTTGCTCCAGGCCAGCCCCACATAGAGCACGCCGTCGGCCCGTAAACGCTGGAGCATTGCTCCGAGTTCTGTAACCGAAGGTGGTGCGCCGTTTTCCGAGTTCGACAATAAGAAGGCGCCCTCAACTCCCAAAAGCAAAGACTCCGAACGATGGCGTAGCTGTTCGGAATGGTTCGATACGGGCAGATTGGTCCGGGTTCGAAGCTCGCCGATGGCCCTCTGGATGTAAGCAAAGGGCGTCTGTTCGTTCAGGCCGATCGCCTGCTCCCTGCTCAAGGCCCACGGTGGGCCGGCCCGCACGGGCGTGGGCGGACGCCAGATGGAAAATACAAAATGAGCGTTCGAATAACGGGATGCACAAAGATTCATTCCGGCACATTGGGGCCAGTCTACATGCTTTGCGGTCAAAAAGAAGGAACGATCGTTGTGCAGGTCCACGATCGTCAGATTGCGGACAAATTGCTCGTCGGAGAGCCCCACCGGCTCGTCCGGAGCGCAGCTCAAAAGCAAAAGCAGGCCGAGGCTGAGGCTGAGGGGGACGCTATTTTTTGTGACCCGCCGGATCGGCACCGCGCACGCTCACGAAGTTTTCGCTGAGGGGAATCTCCAACCGCGCCAGAGTCTTTTGTTCGACTGTTCCAATGCGAAACAGGTGCGGGCTGATGTGTTCTGCCTTCAAGAGCAGCAAGATCATGACCAGTCCAATGCCCTCGCCTTCGGTCTGATCGGCATTGGCGAGATAAAACGCCACAATATCGTCGTAACGCATGCCTTCCGCCAATTTCTGACGAATGCGGCTCTCTTCCCGGGCCTTCATGGGGCTACTCCAGACCAGCACGCGCACCCCGTCAGAATTGTGTTCAAAGGTAATGGAAACATCCAGGCCCATCTCTTTGGCGGCGGCGCCGTACTTTTCGATCCAGGCCTCGTTCATGGCGCCGCGCAATCGGGCCATGCCCCGCTCATAGTCTTCTTCCTGGTCAATCTTCAACCCTTCGGCCTTGAAATAGGCTTCTTTGGCGTTCGCCTTCGTGGCATTGATGACGATTTCTTTGAGACAGGTGTAGAAGGTGCTCTGCAAATGCTCTTGATCGTATTTCTTGAGCAGAGCGGCGATCACGAAATCGAGCTGATGCTCCATGTTTTCCGAAAGCACATGGGTCAAAAAGACGAGCTTCTGCCCGGTATTGATCGCCTTCAGGATCGACTCGCGGTTGCGAACGTCTTCGTAATGACCATCTAGATCATCAACTATTACGGTCCGGCCGGAAGCATCACTCATGGTGGGTTCTTAAGCGAACCCCCGCCAGGTCGGTTGTCTATTACTTTTTAACGGCGACCCGCGGTTGGGCGGACTTTCAGCTTTCCCGGGCGCCGGGCCCCCGGCCCCGAAGACTGACAAAGTCTTCCCGCAGGGGAATTTCAATGCGCGCGAAAGTTGCACCCGAAGATTGCCCGAAGCGAAAGAGGGCCGGATCCAGCCCCTCCGCGCGCAGGTACAGAGTGGCGAGGGCCACACCCAGGCCCTCGCCCTCGGAATCGTCGGCATGGGACATATAGAATTCAACCAGATCGGAAACGACCATGGCGCCTGCAAACCGCTGCCGAACCCGGGCTTCGTCCTCTGGGCGCAACGGCAGGTTATTTTCCGCGAAAATACGCAAACCGCCGGCGGTTTGCTCGAAGCGCACTTCCACGTAAAGGCCGGCGTCTCGGGCCAGCCTGCGATATCTACGATGCCAGCCGCGTTCCTTCCGTTCGGCTTTGAAGTCGCGCAGGGCCCCACGGTAGCGCTCGACGTCGGCGGGATCGACCCCCGCTTCGCGCATATACAGATACTTCATGTTTGCCCGGGTTGCGTTGCCCAGAATCTCCACCAGGCAGGCGTGCAGACATTCGTAGAGGTCCTCGCGACTGTGGCGGGCAAGCAGTCGTTCCAGAGCATAACGCATGGCCTCGGTCAGCGCCTTCCCGGGCAATACGCTCCTCAGACGCAGCCGACGGCCCGCATCGATGGTCGAATCGAGTTTTCTTTCAAGGGACGCGGGCATGCAGCATCAGACGCTCTATTAGACGATTCCGGACATTTAATTTGGTTTGCGATTGATCCGCATCGCAATCTTGCGAGTCAGGGCCCGCGGCCCCAGGCGGTTCGAAAAAGCCAGAAGCTTGTTCATGAACCCCGGAATTACGATCACACGCCGTCTTTCCAGACCACGATAGGCAATGCGGGCCACGTCACGGGCTTCCATAACCGGAATCAGGCCACCACTCGCAAGCGGAACGTCCTGCATACCGGCGCGCTCAAAAAAATCAGAATGCGTGGCGCCCGGGCAAAGTGCGCTCACAAAGACACCCGCTGACCGGAGTTCTTCAGCAATGCCTTCGCTGAAATGCAGCACGAAGGCCTTGCTGGCGTAATAACTGCTCATCAGGGGACCGGGCTGAAAGCCCGCGCTGGACGCAACGTTCATGATGTAGCCGTTGCGTCGTTCGACCATCTCCCGGCCAAAGAAATGACAGAGCTCCACGAGAGCGTTGATGTTCAATTGAAGCAGACCGGCTTCGTCCTTAAAGGTGTTCTCCACAAAGGCTCCGTTGAGCCCGAAGCCCGCATTGTTCACCAGGATATCGACCGTCAGACGCTTCTGCCGCACGCGACCATGCAGGGTTTTTGCGGCCCCCACTTTGCCCAGATCCAATACGATCACATGTACCTGGACCCCGTGGGCATCGCGGATCTCTCCGGCCAGGGCTTCGAGGCGCTGCTTGCTGCGCGCGACGAGAACCAGGTCGTGGCCGTGCCGGGCAAACTCCCGCGCCAATTCGCGGCCAATGCCGGAACTTGCTCCCGTAACCAGTGCTGTTCCCTTCATGTCCTCATATCCCCACTATCCGGCGTGCTATCGGCCCGAAAGGTATCTTCGAGTTGCCGGGCGGCCTGCTTTGAGAAGTTTATAAGCCGAACCTCGTCCTCGCGCAAGCGGTATTGTTCTTTAAGAATCATTTCGTCGTGCTCACGAAAGCGCTCAATGGTGCTTCGGGCGTCCTTTTCGGAGAAGCCGAGTTCCATGAGCGTCAGACGCCCCACTTCCAGGCTCGAAAACAGAGTCTCGCGGTTTGCCAGATGCACACCGGCATCCATAAGGTCGAAGGTGTGCGATCGATTGCGGGCCCGGGCAAAGATTTTCAGGTCGGGAAAATGGCTGCGCACGAGTCGCGCAATGCGCACAGCGGCTTCGGTTTCGTCAATGGCAAGCACCAGCAGTTTGGCCCGCGCGGCCCCGGCCGATTCAAGCAAATCCAGACGCCCGGCATCTCCGTAATAGATCTTGCTGCCGAACTTGCGGGCAACTTCTACCTGGGCCGCGCTGCGCTCCAGCACGGTAAAACCAATCTGCTGCAGGCGTAAAACGCGCGCCACTATTTGGCCAAACCGACCGAAGCCCGCAATGAGGACGGCCGGCGCCTCGTCCGGAATCTCGTCGTAGGGCTTCTCTTCCTGATTGTCCAGAATGCGACGCAACAAACGTTCATTGAAAAGCGAGAGAAAAGGCGTCACCGCCATCGACAGGCAGACCGTAACCACCAGCAGGCGTTCCAGTTCGTGGTCCATCAGCTGGTTGCCCGCAGCGGCCTCAAACAAGACAAACGCAAACTCTCCACCCTGGGGTAAGACGAAAGCCATGTTGCGAGCCGAGGCGGCAGGCAGGCCCACCACGCGGCCGAGCACAAACAGTACGGCAAACTTCACACCGACCAGAGCAAGAACCAGAAAAGCCACCTGAAGCGGGGACTCAAGCAGCAGGCGATAATCCACCGACATGCCGACCGCGATAAAAAAGAGGCCCAGCAAAAGACCCTTGAACGGTTCGATGTCGGCTTCAAGTTCATGTCGGTACTCCGAGTCCGCCAGCAGAACCCCCGCCAGAAAGGATCCGAGCGCCATCGAAAGGCCGATGCTATCCATCAGAAGCGCCACGCCGATCACCAGAAGCAAGGTCGCAGCGTTAAACACCTCGCTGGAACGGGTCTGGGCCGCCATGCGCAAATAATGACGCACAAAGAACCGGCCAACAATGATGACGAGGGCGATGACAGCCACCGTGCGCAGCACTTCAAAAAGAGAAAGACCGCTCTCCTGCCCTTCTCCACCGCCCAAAAGTGGCAGAATGGCAAGCAGAGGTATCACTGCAATATCCTGAAAGAGCAGGATGGCGAAAGAGAGGCGACCGTGGAGAGTGCTCAGCTCTTCTTTTTCTTCAAGCAACTGCAGCGCAAAGGCAGTTGAAGAAAAGGAAAGGATCCATCCGATGGCGAGGGCTGCCGGCCAGCCGAGGCCCAACACATAACCAATGGCGGCCAGAATGAGACCGGTAATCACCACCTGAGCGCCGCCGAGTCCAAAAACGGGACGGCGCATACTCCAGAGCCGACCGGGATTCAGTTCCAGACCGATGATGAATAGCAGAAGCACGACGCCGAACTCTGCGAAGTGCAGAATCGACTGGTAGTCGGTGACGGCCCCGAAACCGGCCGGTCCGATGATAGAACCCGCGGCCAGATAACCCAGCACAGAACCCAGACCCAGGCGCTTGAAAAGCGGAACCGCAACAACGGCCGCCGCCAGAAAGATCACAGCATCAAGAAGTATGGAGTGCTGATCCAAACGCTTCTTCTAGTTTGATTCGCGGTTGATTTCGTCGATCTGGCCGTTCAGAGTCCAGAGGTCGTAGAGATAGCCCACTCCAAAAAGACCACCGGTCAACAGGTAGATCACCCCGCTGATGTACTTGGCCATGTAGAAACGGTGCAGACCCAGAAAGAATCCGAAAGTAAGCAGGATCCAGGCAATCGTGTAGTCCAGACGTCCTGCGGCGTACTTGCGGTCGGCCTGACGGTCCATGCCCGGGATAAGAAACAGGTCAATCAGCCAGCCAACACCTAACAGCCCCAGCGTAAAAAAGTAAATCGTCCCGGATATCTGTTTTCCATAATAAAATCGGTGCGCGCCGGTAAAGCCGAAGAACCAGACAATGTAACCGATCGCCTTGCTGTGTGTGTTGCTGGTAGCTGCGCCCATCGTTCAACCTCGCCCCAGGGTGAATCGTGAGGCGTTTCGGTCAATCGAAATGACTTCAAATAATGCTGGCTCCTGGGCTGCAAGACGCCAGGGTAGTGGACTATGTCCGTGGTCGCCTCATTCCCGATCGCGGGCCCGCCCCCGAAGATACGTTATATGCTGCGGAGTCTGGCGATTGCGGCGGCCTACACGATCGCCGGCCTGCTTGCCATCCCGCTGGCAATACCACCGGGATTTGCGACCGCCGTTTGGCCTGCGGCGGGCATCGCGACGGGTTGCCTCGCCATCTTCGGCCGATCCCACTGGCCGGGCGTATTTGTAGGCTCCCTCGCGGTCAACACCCTGGCGGCCGTGTGGCGGGGCAATCCCGCAGCTCTGGAAAGTGCCGCCCTTCTCAGCGCGGCTGCCATTGGCCTTGGCGCTGCCCTGCAGGCAATCGCGGGCGCCTGGCTTCTGGAGCGCTTTCGCCTGTACCCGAACCCGCTTACAGATGAGCGCCGCATCTTGCTGCTCATGTTGCTGGTCGGCCCCGTTGCCTGCCTGACGGCTGCCAGCGTCGGAACGGCGACCCTGGCTTTCGGTGCCCGGTTCTTCATCGCAGACGCGCCGATGCAGTGGCTCACCTGGTGGGTGGGGGACACGATTGGCGCGCTGATCTTCGTGCCGATGACTCTCGTTCTTCTGGCTCCTCCGCAAAGCGACCTTGCAGGCCGCCGGCGGAGCGTTGCTCTACCGCTTTTGGTTGCCTTCGGCTTCGCGGTCGTCATCTTTCTTTTTGCAAGCCAGGCGGAATCGCGCCGCATAGAAACCGAGTTCCGCGCCCGAGCCGACTCCGTGAGTGCCGCGCTGCAACGAAATCTGGATCGTTATGTGTACGCCCTGGATTCGGTGCACAGCCTGTACCGCGCCAGCAACGATGTAACCCGAAGTGAGTTTTCGCTGTTCACCCAACGCCTGGTCAAGCAGCACACGGCAATTGCGGCCCTGGAATGGGTGCCGCGCGTACCCCATGCGATGCGGGCCACGCTTGAGACGCAGGCGCGGCGCGAAGGTCTGGCGGGTTTCCGCTTTCAAGAACTCGGGCCGCAGGGCGATCTACGTGTTGCCGGGCAACGGAAGGAATATTTCCCGGTCTATTTTATCGAACCCGGAGAGCAGAATGCCGCCGCCTTCGGTCTCGATCTCGCTTCCAATCCCGTCCGAGCACGCGCTCTTCTGCATGCAAGGCTGACGCGGCGCCCGGTGGCGACGGCGCCCCTGAACCTGGTCCAGTCATCCGGAGGGTCGGTCGGATTCTTGCTCCTCTACCCCATATTTAAGGGGAGCCCACCGGAACTGCAGGGCTACGTGGCGGGCGTATTCCAGGTCGAAGCGATCGTGGAAGAGACTTTTCGTGCCGGCTTTCCTCTGGAAACGGAACTACGCCTGTCCGACGCCACGGACGCCAGAAGCCGCGCGCTGTACAGTTCTCCTCAAACTCGCATGGCTACCGGCTCTCAACGTCTTGTGCGCGATTACGCCGTGCATATTGGGGGTCGGGTCTGGCAGGCGCGCATCTGGCCCAGCGAAAAATTCATGGAGGCACAGCGCAGCTTCTACTCCTGGCTTGTGCTGGCCGGGGGTCTCTTGCTCACGGTGCTGCTTGCGTTCCTGCTCCTTGTAATCAGCGCCCGCACAGCGCGGGTCGAGGAAATGGTGGCCCGACGCACCGAGAGCCTGCACCGCTCGAACGAACAACTCAGCCAGGAGATGCAAAGACGGCGCAAGGCCATGCACGATCTGGAGAAAGCCCGCGGCGAGGCCATTGAAGCCAGCCGCGCCAAGAGCGACTTTCTGGCGCGCATGAGTCACGAGATCCGCACTCCGCTCAATGCCATTGTCGGAGCCGCGGAACTTCTGTCCGGCGAACTCAGTCCGCCCGATCGCCAGAAATACGTGCGCATGCTGTCGCGGGCCGGAGACCATCTGCTGCATCTCATCAACGATGTTCTGGAAATCTCGCGCATTGAAGCCGGTCGCGTAACGCTTGAAGATGAACGCTTCCATCTGGGAGACCTGGTTCAAGAACTGGACGTGCTCTACTCGGTATCAGCGGCTAAGAGCGGGCTGAGTTTCGTCGTAAAAACCGAGGAGAACCTTCCCGAGGAAGTGCTCGGGGATCCCTACCGACTGCGCCAGGTCCTGGTCAATCTGTTGAGCAACGCTCTCAAGTTTACCGCCCAGGGGAGCGTTGAACTGGAAGTCGGAGTTAGTGCAAAAGACGAGGAGACAATCATGGTTCGGTTCGTCGTGAGCGACAGCGGAATCGGAGTGCCACCGGAAAAGCGCGAGGCCATCTTTGACCACTTCACCCAGGCCGATATGTCGGTCACCCGTCAGTACGGAGGAACCGGCCTGGGGCTTTCCATTTGTCGCGCGCTGGTCGAGATGATGGGTGGCAGAATTTTCGTTTCCGACCGACCCGGGCAGCCCGGCGCTCGCTTCGAATTTACGGTGAAACTGCGGGCCGCCCCGGCCCTGCCCGAACAGATCGAACCAGGCCGGGAACAGGCGGGACCCGGCCCCGACGTCCGGGCCCTGCGGATCCTGCTGGTGGACGATGCCGAAGACAATCGAACGCTGGCCCTGGCTTTTCTCGCCCGCACGAAACACCAGGTCGAGGTCGCTCACAACGGGGCGATGGCGTTTCAAATGGCTAAAGACAACAACTACGATCTGATCCTGATGGATATGCACATGCCGGTCATGGATGGGTTCGAGGCCGTACGCCGCATCCGGGAGTATGAGCAGGAAAAGGGAAGCCATCGCACGCCGATTGTTGCGCTCACGGCTTACGCTCTGCAAAATGAAGTGCGACGTTGTATGGAAGCCGGCTGCGATCTGCATCTGGCAAAGCCAATCCGGCGCGCGGACCTGCTGCGGAGCATAGGCGAGGCCGCACGGCTGACACAAAACTAAAGAAAGCTTGCATTTATTTGTGAGCACGTGCGCATTGCACGTACCCCTTTTCAGGAGCGCAACATGCGGAAGGCACTCATCGGTCTCGCTATCGTACTGGCACTGTATTTATTGATCGTTCTGATTGCCGGACGCGGCCCCCACGTAGATATCCCGGCCGACGCCCGGATTGGTCAGGAATACGTTGGCGAAAACGAAGCGGCCGTAATCGAGCGCACCCAGAATCTCATTCTCGACCAAATGCGCTCGCGCTACGGCGATGACGATACCGCGCTTCGCGACGCACATCCCAAAGCCCACGGTTGTGTGCAGGCGGATTTTCAGATTCTGGATGGACTGGACGAGCACTACCGCTACGGACTTTTTGCGGCGCCACGCAGCTACCACGCCTGGATTCGTTTTTCGAACGGATCGCTCGTCCCCCAACCGGACGCGAAAGGCGATGTTCGTGGTATGGCGATCAAACTTACGGGAGTGCCGGGCCCGAAACTCATGCCCGATGAAAACCAGACGCAGGACTTTCTTCTAATAAATCATCCGGTGCTACCGGTCGGCGATCCGGGCGAATATGCCGACCTCTTTGACCTGGCCTTTCAGGGCCGACCCATGAGCTATATGTTCAGCCTGAATCCATTTGCCTGGAAACTGGGCGCCCTATCCGAAATTATCGCGATCCGCACGAAGAAGATTCCCAGCATGCTTGGCATTCGTTACTGGAGCACAACACCCTACCGTTGGGCGAACAACGGGGCTGTGAAATACAGTGCGCGCCCCTGCGAAGCTTCGACTGCGACCGTGCCCGACGATCCCACCGACAATTACCTGCGCGAAGTTATGATCGCGCATCTGGAAGGCCGGGACGCCTGCTTTGAGTTTATGGTACAACCGCAGACCGACGCGGTGGCCATGCCCATCGAAGATCCCGCCGTAGAATGGTCCGAACAATTGAGTCCCTTTGTTCCGGTGGCCCGCATTGTGATTCCGGTGCAGAACTTTGCAACTGCCCCACAGGATCAATTCTGCGAAGACCTATCCTTCTCGCCCTGGCACAGCGTGGCCGCCCATCAACCGCTGGGCGGAATCAATCGCGTGCGGAAATCCGTCTACCTGGCGATTTCGGCCCATCGCCATCAGCACAACTTGCGAGAACCGATCGAACCGACCGGCGAAGAGCGATTCGATTGAAATAAGACTCTCCCCCGCGCAGGGGACCGATCGCCCATTGTTGCTCAGCCAGTAGCGGATTAGATCTGGACTCGAACGATCGAAAGGCGCGCGATTCGTCCGAAAATCAGGGATTGCGAAGACCCGCCTCAGGCACCAGGGCGGCCGTCAAAAACGAGATACATTTCGGTAATGAGGCCGGCGTTAATGCGAAAGAGCTGGGCAATCCGCAACTTCGCCTGGGCCTTGCCGTAGTCATAAACCACGGCCACCTCGTTCTGATCTTCGGTCACGCTTATCAACTGCAGATCGGAGGGTTCGGGCGGATCCTTCTCCAGAGCTTTCAGATATCCGGCACCCGAATCGTATTCGTGAAGGGTGCCCCAAACGCGCATATCTTCTGCGACCAGCGGCGCCAGCTGCTGAACGTGCCCGGCTGCAAAAGAACGCAGAAAGTGTAAGGCGACGTCGCGTGGTGGCATGCGGAGCGCACGCTGAATTATTCCCGGAACAGGTCAAGGCAAACTCGGGGCTCCACAATACTTGAACGAAAATCGCTTTTCAGGCGCCGGGGGCACGTGGCGGGCATCACAACCCATAGGATCGATACGAGGCAGGGCGCGGCTAGACACTGTTCAGGAACGATTCAACAGGCGCAGTAGTTCGGAACGCCGTAGCAAAATCACGATACCGGAACAAAGAAACGAAACGATGGCGAGACCGAACAAAAGGCCACCGTCATCGGCCACTTCGATTCCGAGAACGAAAAGGTGCGCACCGATCGCACCGGCCATGGTGCCCAACGCAATGACCGCTCCGTAAACCGCCGTGCGCGGGATAAGAATCAGAATGATCGCCACGAGCTCAATCAAGCCCGATCCAATGCGTCCCCAGGGTTCCGCGCCCAACCGGGAGAAGATGTAGATGCTCTCCTGGGCGCCGGTAAACTTAAAGAACAGGGTCTGGCCCAGGATCAGAGCGACGAGGATCTGGGAGACCAGGCTGATCGTTTTTTGAGTCTTCGACATCGGTTCCCTCACCCCTCTCTGCGCCTTTTGGCCACAGCCTTTCAGTGTCCGGTCCCTATTCTTCTTCACTGCCTTCTTCTTCAAGCAATTCTGTCATGAAAAAGGCAGAAAGGTCACTGCGGCCCGTCATACCTGACTTGCTGTATATCGAGAGCATTTGGTTTCGAACGGTTCTTTCGCTTTTGCCTATTACCGCCGCTATTTGACGGGAGCTTTCGCCACGCAACAGACGCTCGGCGACCCGGGTTTCTGCCGGTGAAAACTGCCAGGACCGGAATTGGTCGCGAATCGCTGTTCGCATTTCCCGGATGAGGTCTTCGTTTCGCCGACGAAAGGTCTCGTTCGCAATTCGATAGCCTTCCATGTCTTTGTGCGTGCGCCGTAGACGACTCGCCAGGGAAGTCCAGATGGCAATTACCGCCGCACTCACGACCACCACGACGCCGATGTCGATGTAAACATGGTACGTCAGACCGCCGTCTCGAAGATCAATGTAGAGATCCACCAATTCTGCAAGCACTATCAGCGTCACGATAATCGTGTAGAGGACCTGAAATCGGCGATGTTCCATTGCTCACCTGTAAGGTAAGTCATATGACCTACAGGGGGCCCCCGAGGCAACCCAATTGACGTTTGGTGCAAATGACCTATGCCACCGAGTCACGTGACCTATTGCTCTTTGCTCAAACTCAGATCATTATCTCGTCATGAACGCGACGAATGCCGCCACCCTGCTTTCGGGTGGCCTGCTGCTGGCCTTGCTGGCCACTCCGACCCCGGCGCAGGCGCCCGAGGATGCGGAAGCTATTCCAACCCTCGACTACCCGACAATTCTGCAACGCGCGCTGGCGATCAGTCCCGAAATCCGCGCCGCCCACGCGGCTGTAAACGAAGCCCGGGGAGAAGACGAAGCAACCACCCTGCTACCCTCGAACCCGGAGCTGGAAGTAAGCGTCCTGAGTGGCCATCGGGACCGTTCGCCGGTGGTCGATTTTTCCACGTCTTCCTTTCTCAAGGACGAGCAACCGTTCGATATTTCTTCCTCCTTCTATACAGGGACCCGGCAGGGGATCGCCGGCTACGAAGTGGGTCTCAGCCAGGAGCTTGATCTTTCAGGTCGGCCGTCGCTGAACAGAAGCATAGCCGGGGCGCGAATCCGAATGCGCGCCGCCGAAATGGATCGGGCCATATTTCTCACCCGGTCCGCCGTTCGTGAAAACGTGCTTACACTGGCGGTTCGCGAACAACAGATCACCAACATCCAGAGTCAGCTGAGGCATCTGCAGGCGTTGCGGGCCCGCATGGGCGCTTTTCGGGATCCACGCCTGGGGACCTACGCCGCCGTTGCCTTTGCCGGGGACCTGGCAGAGCTGGAAGCCGAAATGGCGCGCCTGCGTCTGGAACGCGATGCAGCCCGCCAGGCCATCGCCGGCCTCATTAACGCACCCGAGGGCGACGAAATTCCGGCCCTGAATCCCCGCAGCATTCCACTGCCCGAGCCCGAACCGATCGAAACTCTCCTGGCCCGCGCCAGGCAATATTCACCGGACCTTCGCATCGCACGGCTCGAACAGGAGTCTGCGTCGTTTGAGGCACAGCTTGCCGATCGCGAAATCTATACGAATCCGACTCTCTTTCTTTCGTACGGCGAAACCAGAGTTGGAGGCGGATCAACAGCGCCCGTGTTTGTAGGACCGGAACAGGAACGGGAACGCAGCCTGCGTTTCGGCATTCGTATTCCTCTGCCGGTCTTCAATCGAGGACAGGGTAGCGATCGTATTGCAATGGCGCACGAAGAACGCGCTTCCGCGAACTACGACCAGATTGAACCGCGCCTGGAATCTACCGTACGCCAGGCCCATGCCCGCTACATCAATCTGCGCAGCCTGGCCAACCAGCTCGCTGTCAACTCGGCAACTGTGAGCCGCTCGATCGGGCAAATCGAAGAGGCTTTCATCGCCGGACGAATCAGCTATCTCGATTTCTGGGGAGAGTACGATCGAACGCTGCGCATGGTGCAACGATATGCGGACACACTCGTCGAGGCGGCCGCCGCCTGCGGTGAACTGGAACTGGTCACAGGCACACCCATCGGTCCCACAGGCACGGAAGGCACGAATGAATAAGATTCTGGAACCAAGCCCTTTGAGGAAGCCATGGAAAGACTTATAGAAGCATGCATGCGGAGTCGGCTCTGGATTTCAATGGCTGTGCTGTTTGTAGCCGGCGCGGGAGTTTACTCCCTGTTACAGTTGCCGATCGATGCAATGCCAGACATCACGAACATTCAGGTGATGGTCAACACGGCCACCGGTCCGCTTGCGCCTGAAGAAATCGAATCCGATATCACATACCCTGTAGAAGCGGAGCTGGCAGGGCTGCCGGGCGTCGAAGAGATCCGCTCCATCTCGAAGTATGGCCTCTCCCAGGTGATCGTGATTTTTGAGGACGGTGTGAACGCTTATTTCGCGCGTCAGCTCGTCAGCGAACGGCTGCAGGCATTGAAGGATCGCCTGCCCCCCGGTGTTACGCCCGAGTTCGGGCCCCTCGCAACCGGCCTCGGCGAAGTGATGCAATACGCCGTCGTGGCAACTCCCGGCGGACGCTTCGCGCGTATGCCGGAAGAGCAGCGCCTCATGGAGCTACGTACAATCCAGGAATATACGATCAAGCCCGAGTTGAAGACCGTCCCGGGTGTGGAAGAAGTTGATACCATCGGAGGTTACGACCGCGCGGTGCACATCGACATTGACCCGGTGCGCATGAACCGGGCCGGACTCGGACTCGGTCATCTCGCGCAGCTCCTGGACGGGCTCGGACAGAACACCGGCGGCGGTTACATAGAGACCAACGGGCAACGATTCATTCTGCGTTCGCACGGCCGCATTGAGTCCATTGAACAAATTCGGCGTTTCCCGGTGCGTGTCTACGCGCTGGGCGCCCCAATTCAACTCGACCAGATCGCCAACGTACACGAGGCCGGCGAACCCCGCGTGGGCGCGGCCACCTACCGCGGACAGGAAACGGTCGTCGCAACCGTAATGGTGCGCATTGGTGAGAACAGCCGCAGCGTCGCCCAGGCGGCGCTGGAACGCCTCAAAGTCATTGATCTACCCGATGGCATCGAAGTTGTTCCACTATATTCCCAGTCTTATCTGGTAAACTCCACGATTCACACGGTAGAAGAGAACCTGCTCCTGGGCGCGACTCTGGTCGTTGTGGTTCTGTTGCTGCTCCTACGAAACTTCCGCGCAGCCCTGATCGTATCGCTCGCGATACCGCTTTCCATGCTCTTCGCCGTTTCGGGCATGTTGGCCTCGGGTGTTTCGGCCAACCTCATGAGTCTCGGCGCCGTTGACTTTGGTCTGGTTGTGGATGGCTCGGTCGTTATGATCGAAAACATAGTGCGTCGCCTGGACGAACGAAGCGGCGCGAAACTGGCAGCGGGTGAGCGCTTTCAGGTCGTGTTGCAGGCCGCCCGCGAAGTGGCGCCGCCGGTGATCTCGGGACTTCTGATCATCATGGTGGTCTATATTCCGATTCTTTCGTTTACCGGAATAGAAGGTAAACTTTTTGCGCCGATGGCGAAGACCGTCCTGCTTGCCATTTCCGCGAGTCTCGTTGTGGCCATTGCCGTTATGCCTATGCTGGCCTTCACATTCCTGAGGCCGCGGGCCGTCGAGCACGAGTCCCGACTGCAGGCGCTGTACCGGCCGGTGTTGCGCTTTTCGCTCACACATCGTCCCGCTCTTATCGTCGGGGCGGTACTCGTTGCGATTGCGGCGCTCTTTATAAATACACGCCTGGGGTCGGACTTCATACCCGAGATGGATGAGGGAGACATCGTGCTTTCGCTCACGCGCCCCGGTGATATCAGCCTTCCGGAAGTGATTCGCATCCAGCTGGCTACCGAAGCGCTGATAGCTCAATTCGGCGAAGTAGAAGACGTATACTGCAAACTCGGCGCCGCCGAATCAAACGTCGACCCGAACGGCCTGAATCTCTCCGACACTTTTATCATTCTAAAAAAAGACCGCAGCCAATGGCCGCTCCAGGAAAACGGCCAACGGCGCACAAAAGACGAACTGATCGAGGCCATCTGCGAGGCAATTGAGGATACCGCCCAGAGCGAGGAGTGCTCACCGGAAGAGCCGATCGGCGGACGCTTCAACGATATTCTGGAAGGAAGCCGGGCCGACGTGGCGTTGCGCATCTTCGGGCCGGACCTGGACCAACTGCTCGAACTCACAAATCAGGCCCGTGAAATCCTGGAACCGATCGATGGTGTCGACGAAGTGCAGGAGAATCACCTGACGACTCTTCGTCGCAGCACCGTTCTCGACTTCAACCTGCGCCCTGATCGTTTGAATGCCTTTGATCTGCACCCCGGCGAAGTGAACCAGGTTTTTGAGACCGCCATGGCCGGATCGACGGTTGGCTACTACTATGTCGATGGCATTCGCTTTCCCATTGTGCTGCGTCTGGCCGACGCTTACCGCAACGACCTGAATGGCATCGGTCAGGTTCCGATTGATCGTCCGGGGGGACAGGTTCTTTCGCTGGGTGAGGTCGGCGCTCTGGTTCGAAGCGAGCAGGTCACGACGATCGCCCGCAACAACTCGCGCCGCTACTCCACGGTCGGAGTTTTCTTAAAAGACCGGGACCTTCAGAGTTTTGTGGAAGAGGCGCAACAGAAGGTTGCCGAGGGACTCACACTTCCGCCGGGCTTCCACCTGGAATGGGGCGGGCAATTTAAGAACCTGGTAAAGGCCCGCCTGCGACTGGCAATCGTGGTGCCCGTTACTTTGCTTCTGATTTTCCTGGTGCTGCTGCGCAGCTTTGGAAGCTTTCGACAAACTCTGTTGATCTTCCTGTGCATTCCGTTTGCGGTCACCGGAGGTGTCTTTGCCCTTTATCTACGCGACATCTCGTTCAGCATACCAGCTTCGATTGGATTTATCGCGCTTGCCGGCATTGCGATCTTAAACGGGACCGTACTGGTAAACTTCTTTAACCAGCTTCGCCAGCAGGGCAAGAGCGTGCGCGAAGCCGTTGAACAGGGCGCCCTCACCCGCCTGCGCCCGGTCCTCATGACCGCGCTCGTCGCAAGCATCGGATTTTTGCCCATGGCCTTGAATCGGGGAACCGGTGCGGAAGTTCAGCGCCCTCTGGCCACGGTTGTGATCGGCGGTCTGGTCACGGCCACCATGCTCACCCTGCTTCTGCTTCCCGCACTCTATGATTGGATGGAAAAACGAAATGAGAAACGCAAAAGTAACTGATCTACCGGTCTGGCGGCGATGGGCGACCCCGGCTCTAATCGGACTTTGCATTTTTGCCGCATCTACGCTTTGGGGAGAAGAAGAAGGTGGAGGCGAAGAGGATGCGGTTGCCGCGCTGCAGTCGTTCGATAGCTTCACGTCTCTGGAGGATGGGCAGCCTGGAGATCCGGGTAGCTGGGAATTGGCCGTTCCACTTGGTTACTTCGAATCTGATGAAGTGAAACGTGCTTTTGGCACGGAACCTGAAATTAAGTACACGCTCGACGGTGACTCGGACCTGAGCCGGGGAACAAAGTTTTCGATTGCCTTTGAGATTGAACACGCGGTGGAAGAGAACCCGCGCGCGTTTTCGCACTCGGATTTTGTCCTTCTGGAACAGGGTCGACTGGCCGGAGGCGGCACGTTATCGACGAACGATCTTCTGGCTTATCAGCTGGGACGGCATTACGTCGAGAGCCTGTACCCGGAAGACCTTCGCGCGCCCGGCTACTACGCACTGGGTCAGCGCCTGGCCGGGCAGTCCGCCGCTCCCGGAAGCCTGCAGCAACTGTTCGAGGCGCCCTACCCGATCACAGGTACCGATGATCTGTTGCGCTATCAATTGCAACGCTGGTTGAGCAACGCCGATACGGCCGACAGTCTGATTGAATCCGACCAGCCAGACTTCGAACAAGATACCGTGAGTGATGAGACGTCCGTGAATCTTGGATGGAGCCAGCGCTGGATCGCGGATGGCGGTGAATCAAGCTTCCGGCCCACCATATCGACGGTAAGTGAATTATCGTTGCCCTTGAGTGAACGGGCCGACCGCGGGCAGACCGGAACGGTGACGCTTGTGTTGTCCAAATTCGTCGGCCCGGGATCGGTATATCTCAACCTGGCCGGAAGCTCCGTTTTCGGAAACGCGGACCGCGACCTCAAATCGGCTTACGCGGTCGAACGCATCGGATATCAATGGAATGTGTCCGGGGACGAGTTTACCATAATCGTCGGGCTGGCCCACGAAGAAAGCGACGAACGCGGACAACCCGGTGCAACCACGGCCGAAATCGCCTTCAAGTGGATTACCGCGGGCGATATCGCGATCGGCCCGGGTCTTTTCTTCGGGGTGGATGGACGCGAAACGACACCGAAGTTCGGCGTGGGTCTGACCCTGACATTCTGAAGCAGCCTTCCCGTTCTCCCCGCAGGCCTAACCGGGTCCCGGGTGGCCTGTGCGGAGACCGCAAAACGATTACGAATTCTTGACCGGACGACCGCACCGGTCCGGACTGCTGCTTCCAGACGCATGTCCAGGCTCCAATCCATTTCCCTCGGGACCCGCATCGGCATTGCGGTGTTTTTACTGGCGCTCAGCCTCAGCGGCAGCGCTGGTATCTTCTATTATTACAGCACCCACGACTTCGTGATCACCCAGATGGGTGGCCGCTTGTTGGACCTGGGTCGCACGGGCGGCTACCTGTTCGATCAAAAGGATCGTGAAAGCATCGTTGCGCTCACGGCCAGGATCGAACGATTACGAGCCCCGCTGTCTCCGGCTGATCTGCAACTAGGTCCGGAAGACACCCTCGATACGCTCACACCTGCGCAGGCCGAGGAGATAATGGCCGGCGAAGATTTTCAGCGGCTCGTACAACGCCTGCGACAGGTCCGGGACGGAAGCCGAAGACGCGTTTCGCCTCTGCGGCACATACCACAGCTGGCGGAAGATCAAAGCGATGTGCCGCTGATTAAGTACGCCTACCTGTTGGTTGGCATTCCAGAATCACCAGACCACTCCATCACGAAGTATCTGGCCGACGCGGATTTTGAAGACGTGGATGAAAATGGAGACGGCATCATCGACGAAGACGAATACGGAACGCCCATCGGAACGCTCTGGCAAACACCGCTCGAAGAATTCCAGCGGGCTTTTGACGGCGAGGCTGTCGCGGCAAACGAATGGTATACAGACAACTGGGGCACCTGGCTCTCCGCAGCAATCCCCATCAAAGATCGGAACGGCCGGGTCATCGCGGTGCTGGGGCTCGACTATGATATCGCCGGCGAAGCAAACTTACTGATTCGTTTCCAGCGCGTCGCCATAACGATTGTAGTAGTCGGCGCTGTGCTTTCGCTTTTTTTGAGTTTTCTGATCGCGCGCATGATCAGCAGACGCTTACGCCCGGTGAGTGAGAGTGTGAAGCGGCTTTCGGATCGCGATTTCAGTGTGCGTTTGCCGGTAACGTCAAACGACGAAATTGGCCACCTCAGCAGGGCGTTCAACGGTATGGCGTCGGAGATTCAGGCTTATTCCCAAAGCCTGGAAGCACTCAACGTCGCTTTCGAACGTTTTGTGCCCAAAGAATTCCTCACGGAGATGGGCCACGACACGGTCCTCACGGTGAGCCTGGGCGATGCCGTAATGCGCGAAATGACCGTGATGTTCTGCGACATCAGAAGTTTTACGGCGATGTCGGAGCGCATGACGCCGGCCGAAAACTTTCGCTTTCTAAATGAGTATCTCAGCCGCCTGAGCCCCTTGATCCGTGAGAATCGGGGTTTCATAGACAAGTACATCGGCGACGCGGTGATGGCGCTTTTCCCGGGCAGTCCGACCGATGCGCTGAACGCGGCCAGCCAGATGGTCATGGAACTGGCGATTTTTAATGCAGAACGCAGCGAGGCCGGCAAAGAAAGCGTGCGCTTTGGAATCGGTTTGCACTACGGGCCGCTCATGCTGGGGGCCGTGGGCGAAGATAGACGCATGGAAAGCACGGTCATTTCGGACACGGTGAATATTGCCGCGCGGCTGGAACAATTGACCAAGCGTACGGGTTCCAGCGTCCTTGTAAGCGAATCTACAATTCGCGCCGCCGCCGGACGCAGTGAGGGCGAATTCAGCTCGCGCTATCTGGGCGACATTCGGCTACGGGGCAAGTCCGCTATCATTTCGGTGTACGAACTTCTGGATGGGCTGCCCGGCGCTGAGCGAACTGCGAAACTGAGCGTGGCGGACGATTTGCGCGCGGCCGTTGGCAAGATTAGATCCCGGGACTATGACGGCGCCCTGAGAGACTTTGAAGCGATTCTGCGGCGCGCACCCGAGGACCGTGTTTCGCGCACCATGGCGGAACGGATGGAGCGCATTCTTCGGGAGAAACGGGGCCGTTAGCCCTGCATACAAGAAGCCGGTCTTTATAAGCGATGGCGGAATTTACGTATACAGTCGTTCGACGTGAGACGCGCCAGAAGACCGTCAGTCTGGTCGTAGATCCCGATGACTCCATCACGGTGGTCGTTCCAGAGCGCGTGCGGGACCGGGAGATTGCCGAATTCGTGTCGGCAAAAAGCAGTTGGATACGCAAGAAGCTCGAACAAAACGAGAAATTGCGGACGCTCCGTCCCGTTCGACCTCTGGCCGCCGGAACGAAAATTCTATTTCGGGGGCAGGAGTACCCACTTTCGGTAAGCCACGGAAAACGCGCGGGGGCCCGCCTGGTCAACGACCGCCTGGAAGTAACTCTCGGAGGCGGGGCTGTCGCAGTCGAAGACGCGCTTCGCTCCGCTCTCAAGGCCTGGTATATCGAACAGGGGCGGATTGCCTTTCCGGAGCGCGTGGGGTTTTTTGCGCAAGCCATCGGTGTCCATCCGGGGCCGGTCTCGGTCCGGTGGATGCGCAGTCGGTGGGGCTCCTGTAGCAATAGCGGTCGACTCTCCTTAAATGGCCGGCTGATGCTTGCCCCGCCTGCTGTGCTCGACTACGTTATCGTTCACGAACTCTGTCATTTGGTCGAGCTCAATCACTCGCCGGCCTTCTGGAGGTTGGTGAGCGACGCCATGCCAGGGTTCAGGGTGCACAGGCACTGGTTGCGCGAACATGGCAGCGCGCTTCTGATCTGAACCACGTTCTCCAGCGACCGCCGCCGGTGTCGCGGGCGAAAATCGAGGCCGCGCCACTCAAAAATGGTCACGGCCGGCTCCCAAGAAAGCAAATTGTTGTGGAAATCGAGGAATGATCATGCCGCAATCGGAGTGCAATTCAATCCATCGGAGCAACCCTCCAAAACAAACATGAGCCAAAAAGTTCTGATCATTGCCTTGACCGTATGCCTGCTTCTGCCCTGTGCGTGCCGTAGCGCCGCCGGACGCAACCTGCCGGCCGCCATCGCGCAACCCCTGCAGGCAACGCGCAACATGCTGGGCATCCGGGAACAGGCGTTGCAGACCTTACTCCGTACTCTGCGCAACCTGCAAACCGTGGCCCGCTCCGGACAGAATGCACAACTGTCGGCGACCGAACGCGAGCATTTGATAGAACAATACACCAGCCAGGCCTTCGAAATGCAGGGTGTGCTGCTGTCGGCCTTTTCCGATGATCCGGTCCATGCCCTTTTGGACCGCACGGATCCTATCTGGAAGGCGAACTGGCGTATTCCGGGCAGCATAGCGATCGAGATAGAACTCCGGGGAGTGGACGGAAACAGTCCGTTCGGTTTGCGGCGCGTTTCTTCTGGAACGGGTGTCATTCAACAGGTAAGCTTCGCGCCAAATCCTTCCACCCCGGCTTCGGCTTACCAGGCAAACGTCCTGTTGGAAAGTGCGATCGAATGGACGATAGAAGAGCAGGCGCGCGGAAGAGCCTACCTTGCGCGAACTGCCTACTTTTCTGAAGTGGAACTCGCGATCTTAAATAGCGAGCCGTTGCAGCCTATTGAACAAAAACTGGGAGCGCGAATCGAGTCTCTGATACTGACGGACCCTTTCGCCCGCGCTGAAGCCGAACAGCTCCGCGAGGAGCTCGCCCGGGTTCGAGAACTGGAGCTCTAGATCTCCGTGACGATGCGCGACTCCGGCCGTGGCCTGATGGCCCTGCTGCGCCTGATGACCGGACTCGAACCGGGCGGAATGCTATCGGTCGTTCTCGTGAGCTTCGGCTCCGGCATAGGGCTTGCCTTTCTAATGGTTACTGTACTGCACTGGATCGCGGCGATACCGTTTCTCTGTCTGGCAGCGCTGCCATTCTTCGTATTGGCCGTCGCGCTGGTTCGTTATCCCGCATTCCGTGCCTTTCCAGCGAATCTTTCGTACACGTTCGACGGCGATTTTTCGATTCTGAGTAGAGACCGCTCCGAGTCTTCCTGCTGGCGGCAGTGCGAACTGCGCGTGGAGTTGCTCGAACCAAAGGCCGAAGACATCGCCACGGTGCGGACGGGCCTACGCGCCTTCGCGCAACTCGCGAACAAATCGATATACGAAACACGTTGGGGAAAGATACAGAGATGGAGTGTCGAAGATTTGCAGGCAACCGGCGAGGCCAACGCCCGTGTGGCCTGGAAACTCTATCGCTTCTTGAGCGGCGACCTGCAACAACTGGTCGAGCGGGGGCTCCGTGTGCACTGCGTAGACCTCAAGGTTTCTTCTGAATTGCATCATGTGCCGGCGGAATCGGATTCCATGAATTGATCCTTGCACAACGGCTGGAGATTGATGTGCCAACGACGCGAGTGAGCTTGCCGTGTTACGCAGAATATGGCAGTGCCAGTATGCACGAAAGGCCATCCTCGGAAAAGAGCATGAAAGACAGACATGACGATTTCGTGCAGGTCCTGATCCACCATTCCGAGGGTATCTGCGGCTCCTGCCTGGTGACCAGAACCGGAAAGACGCTCAAAGAAATACAGATTGCCATTAAAGATATCGCACAGGTGGCGCCGGTGGCCGAGCGCCCCGGCGTTTGCGGACTCTGCGGCCGAAACTCGACGCTGTACTCAATTCACTATCCCCTTCCATAAGGGAGTGAGGAACAAAGGGAGTGAGGAACAAAGGAGTGAGGAACAAAGGGAGTGAGGAACACGACGCAAGCGGTGCCACGCCCGCCGGGATAGCAGCGGCGCGGATCCGAACGGGTTGCGAGGCCTATCGGCGATGCTTGTTACTCAGCGCTGGTCGCCCTCCGAGGTCTTATTGAAAGTAGCCCGAACCCGGTCGGTGGCGCCTGCGTCCTGATCGCCGGCCCCGGATGCCGGCGGGATGTCGAGCGGAATCTGGCCGTGCGGATCTGACTCCAGAAGATCGGCCACCTGCTCGTAGACTGTGGCGCTGGCTTCCATTTGATCTTTCAATGGCGGGTTTTCCTCGCCAATATTGCGAAAGAATATTGCGGCATCGCGGAGCAACCTACCGGCAATGTTGATATGGGATTCCATTGAATTTCTCCAGCACACAATTAGAACAAGACGCCGGCCGTCAACAGTTAGCAGACCCGCCGCACGAACCACTTCCATGCACTTCCAGACCAGATCGAACAAAAGACCGCCGATTTTAAGTATTCTTCATAAATCCATCTTGCTTTCGGGATGACGGCAACCACACTCTGTCCCTCAAGCACAGGTGCCCCGGAGGCGACGTGCAAGGACGCGAATTACCATGGCAAAAAAGCAGCAGCAATCATTTCTGACGCGCGCACTCCTCGTGCCGACACTGATAACAAGGCTGGAGAATGGCGAATACCTGCGACCGTTGTTCGCCTGGTTCTTCCGAATCATTGCGGGGGGCGTTGCCGTGGCGGCACTCTATGGCGTCTTCAAGCTGCTCTCTCTCATGGTCGACAATGCATCGGTCGGGACTGTACTTTCCGGCTTGCTGACGATTCTCTTGATTCTGGTGCTGGCTTCGATTGTAGTCGGAATTCTATGGATTCGGGCCGATGAAATTTTGACCATGAGCCTGGGAAAAGCCTATCCGATGCTTGCTCTTTTGAGCGTGGTCGTGAAGGTCTTCGCGGAATTCGCATCCGTTTCGATGATCCTTTTTGGTTCCGTATTCGCCGTGCTTCTCTTGATTTTTACCACAATCACGATCAATAACCCGGTATTCGGAGTCCTCGCGGTTTTCGCACCACTCTATCTGCCTTACATCGTGTTTGGCATCCTGGGCGGTCTATTGCTCCTGGTGGCAGGTTACTCCGCGCGCGAATTCCTGAGCTTGCTCATCAGAATCGAAATCAATACACGAAAATCGGGAGCCGCAAAAAGCCTGGATGCGTGAATGACCGACCTGCACTGAGATTCGGGCCCAACGACGCACATTTAAGTCAGAGCTTAAGAGCCCTGACGGGATCCCCGATCCCGGCACGGGTGCATTTGAACTTGATG
Organism: Spirochaetales bacterium; assembly: GCA_024233935.1. Lineage (GTDB taxonomy): Bacteria > Spirochaetota > Leptospiria > Leptospirales > Leptonemataceae > JACKOY01. The sequence goes on from JACKOY010000003.1 coordinate 257,077, forward strand.
GGCTCCAGAACGCAGTAGTGTTTCTAAAGTTCGGCCCGCAGCGAGGTAAATTTTCCGTCCGCATCGAAGCTGCCAATATAGCGCAACCGCTCCAGGTCCGAAACAATGGGCAGATCACCAGCGATCGGTGTGTCTTCCTCCATGGTCACGTCCCCGGATTGCCCAATGCGAAATGTCGCCTCGAAAATGGAATTCTCATAGGTCAATTCGGCGCCGATCAGATAGCCGCTATCCGGTTCACCTGAAGCGATGAGTCGCGGGGGTGCGATGCGCTGCCGTAGGTCTTCCAGAAAGCTATGCTCGGGAGCTTCCCGCCATTCAACCTCGTCCACGGCGTCCAGAATCAAGAACCTTCCGAGGTCGCCGTGCACATTGGTGCTGAAGAACTCCAGATAAAGGAGCACGCTTTTCGAACTTAATTGTAGCGCACATTTCTCGTTCAGGTCATGGATCACGGATGAGCTTCCGTTCAACAAATGAGCGGTGGCGTGGTCCATTGCAAAGTAGGCGTGTCGGGCGGGCGAGGAACGACGGTCTTCAATGTCATACCAGTCGAAGCCTTTATAAAATGGCAACGGACAGCGCCGAACCACGATTGAGTTATCGTCAAGGATCGCGCGATTGGCAATACCGGCCATCTGCAATCGCAACACACGCTCGTCGCCATCGACTACGGTCCAGCCTGCCGCGGGAATAGGATGAAAGATGCGGTTGGCCAGTATCATGGCCTGTCGCGCGGTTCTCGCCCGGTGGCGTACGGAGGGCGGTTCCGTCTTACGATAAACGGGCCTGGAACGGGCCACATACCCTTCTTCTGGTAGATTCACATAAAACGGATTCGCGTCAAAGGCTCCTTCGAAGGGCGGATCGTAACGATAATTGGGCGTACGAGCGACAACCGGTTCATCCCCCGATATATTTAAGATCATCTCGTCTCGTTCGAGATCCAGTACGGATTCCCGCGTGCCATATCCAGAAGTCCGTACGATTGCGTCCGCCGCCAGAGCCGTCGTCGCGCCGAAGTATTGTTGCACCCGACAATTGTTGAGCAGCGTTTCCCAATCGGCCGGGTACAGGTTACGCATCTGACTCAGGTCCTGCCAGAAAGTCCAGACCCGAACGCCATAGCCGCGCAACAATGTAATCGCCTGCCTCAGTTGCGGTAGCTCACCGAGCTGGGCAGCCTCATCAATCAGCATCAGCGTTGCGTGCTTCGGACGGCGCGTCCTGCGCGTGATCACGGCAATCAGCGTCCCGATCCACAAGCGCAATAACCCGGCGTGGCTTTCCAGTTTGTCGGGGGGAAGCACCAGATAGATAGAGACCGGATCGCCTTCGTAAACCGCATTTAGATCGAGGTCCGACGCCGATAGATGCTCCTCAATCTGGGCGCCCTTCAAGAAATCCAGCTGATGGATGGCGAACGCCAGGTAACCGCCCAGAGTTTCACTGGCCGGAATATTCAGAATCCCGGCCAGACGGCGTAGCTCAGGTTGCCCGGCATCCTTCCACTTCTCCGCGCGATTGCGAAGGTCTTCCAGGGGCGAATTGATCAGCCCGCGAACGGCTGTCAGGGTGGATTCCTCCGAATCCGGCATCGTGAGGACGTCAATCATTGCCGCCGCTACCAGAGTCCGTCCCATTTCCCGCCAGAAGATGTTCTCACCGTTACGGTCCTCTTTTGTACTGGAAGAGGCCAGGTTGGCGAGCGTGGCCACGTCTTCTACGAAACGACTCGAACGCGAGTCAGCCAGGTCCAGCGGGTTAAAGCGGTAGCGCTCCTTCGCACTGGTGATCTCAAAGGGATCGAGAACGACTACCTGCTGGCCCATCTCCCGACGGCGGCGCGCGGTGACCGCGTAGTTCTCTCCCTTGGGATCGATGACAATCACCGGGCCCGGATACCGAAGCAGGGCCGGCATGATGCAACCGGTGCCTTTGCCGGCGCCCGTTGGCGCAACGGTAAGCAAATGACCTTCCCCGGTATCCAGAATGGGCTCCAGCGTGGTTGAGGGAGAAAGGTCGCCCGGGGTCTGCGAATGAAAACCAATCACATTGCGGCGCCGGCCGGGCTCAAGAGACCATCCGACCAGTAGCCCTTCATCGGGTAAGCTTCGAGGCAACGCGCGCATCGCACACTCCGGGCCGCCGTTGCACAGATCGACAGCAAGGCGTATCTTCGGCCCTGTGCCGCCCCGGTAAACCGGGTTTTCTTCTCGAAGAGCACCCGGGGAACGGCGGCAGCGTCAGGCAAGAGGCGGCCGACACAACTCTCGCTATTCAGCAGAACTCAATCGTCGCCTCCGAACAGAAAGAGACAGGCGATATAAGCTGCTCAAGCGTGCGATCGCAGCTTCTTCGTTCAGGCGAAAACGATGGCGAGATTGCAAACCCATGTAAAGCATGCAATACCAAAGGAACAGGATAGAATTGAAAGGTGCAAACTCCTCGACAGTGTCGTTCGCTCGCGAAAGCTACGTCACCTTTTCAATCCGGGGCGATGGCTATGGAAATGACTCTCAGGCTATTGGAAGCCACTTCTTATCTTGCAGCGATTCTGGGCATACCGGTGGCGATATACGTGTACGTTTACCAGAAGAACAAGGACCGCGTAGAACGGGAGCTTGAGACCTTTCTGCAGATTGACCACAAGTACATAGAGTATCTCAAGCTGTGCATAGACAACCCGCGACTCGATCTCTACTACTTGCCACTGAATCGAAAGGTCTCTCTTTCAGCCGAGGAGAAGATCCGCCAGCTGGCTCAGTTCGAAATACTCGTCAGCTTGCTGGAGTGCACGTACTTCCTGTACAAAGATCAGGCGTCCCCGATCAAGAAAAGCCAATGGGAAGGCTGGGATAGCTACATAGACGATTGGTGCCGGCGTAAGATCTTCCGCGACCTCTGGAAGAAAGTTGGTCATCAATTTGAGTCGGGCTTCTGCAGCGTGATCAACAATAAATTAGAACGATCAGACCTCAGGCCGCCTGCCAGTCGGTGAAACAGCGATGGAATGAATCGCCTGGGATGCCGGAAATTCTCTTTTACTTTGCCTGCCGTGTGTGTGATCAAGGTGAGCGGCGCCCGGTTGGTTGCGTTCTTTTCGGAGAAAGTTTGAACCGAGTAACTGAATGCGGTACGCTGCGGGTGATTGGCGAGGGCTGTGATCTTATGCAGGCCGAAATTTGAGCAGCGATCCGCCGGGCTGACCTGCCTGGAGACGGGTGCTCAGGGCGATGGTTGCGCCGTGATTCGATAGCCAACTCCGGGCAGGTTTTCAATATAGCGCCCGGCGACGGCCCCCAGTTTTTTTCGCAATTGGGCGATGTACACCCGCAGGCCGGCGGTTTCGTTTAGTTCCCCGCCCCAGATTTGCGCGGTAATTTGAGAGTGGGTCAGATAGTGTTCCGCGTTTTTGATCAAGACCAGTAAGAGCGCATATTCGGTCGGCGTCAAATGAACGGGTCGGCCTTCGACGGTCACCAGGCGTCGCAGCGCGTCGATGCGCACCACCCCGCTGACGAACTCCGCCGGTGTTTCGTCGTGTTCCTGACGGTGTCTCAGGGCGACGCGGATGCGCGCCAGCAACTCGCCCATACTGAATGGTTTCGTGAGATAGTCATCCGCGCCGGCATCAAGCAACGCGATCTTATCCTGTTCGGACCCCCGCGCGGAAATCACGATAATTCGAATCTGACTGAATTCCCGCACGCGCTGTAGCAGGTCGATGCCGGACCCGTCCGGCAAACCCAGGTCGAGTAGAATCAAATCGGGCATGGGTTCTACCGACGCGATCAACCCGTCCTTAAACGTCGCCGCTTCGGCGACGCTGTAGCCGTGCGCTTCCAGGCTCAGTCGCAACATGCGCCGGATCGCCTTTTCATCATCGATCACCAGAATTCTTTCTTTCGGAACGTCGTTCGGATTCACATCAACTTCTCACGGAATCACGTTTGCTGGAATCGACGGTCGGCAATCGCATGCGAATGGTCAGGCCGCCATCCGCGTTCTCGGTGGCGTCGATTCGACCGCCGTGTAACTCCACGATGCCGCGAGCAAGGGAGAGCCCGACTCCCGATCCCCCGGGGTTTGCCTGCGGTCCCCGATAGAATTTTTCGAAGATACGATCGAGATCGGCCGTGCGGGGTCCGGGCCCGTTGTCCGCGATCGAAACCTCGATCTGTGTATCTTCATTTTCTACGACAGTCTCGGCCCCGATTACGACCCGGGTCTTCGGCGGACAATGCTGGGTAATGTTCTGGAGCAGTCCGTACAGGACCTGGGTGATCAACGTGCTGTCCACATACATTTGCGGCAGATCCGACGCGAACCGCCATTCGATCTCGTAGTTGCGGAATTCCGCGCCGAACATTTCTCGAATATCCGCCGCAATCTCGCGTATGTCGCAATTTTCCCGGCGCAACTCCATACGACCGGATTCGAGGCGGCTCATATCGAGCAGGCTGTCCACAATACGACGCAAGCGCCGTGACGACGAGTCAATCTCCCCGAGCAGTTCGACCCGGCTCGATTCGGTCACTTCAATCGATCGATCCAGCAGAGTCCCGGCCGCACCCAGAATCGCCGTAAGGGGCGAGCGCAATTCATGAGAAATCGAATTCAGTACGACGCTGAACAGGCGCTCCGACTCTTCCGCCAGCCTGGCTTCGCGCGATTGCAGGGCGAAGGTTTCCCGTTCGATCGCAACGGCGATTTGGTTCGTCATGGTTTGCAATAGAGCCTCGCGTTCCGGATCGGGCCGGGCGTCGAGCCGCAGCGCCAGAACGCCCACCACACCGGCGGCCGTCTGCAACGGAACATATCGCCCCCACATACCTGGTACTGTGGCTGTGAAGCGCCCGCCGACCCGGCGATTGCGAAACGCCAGACGCGCAGTCGCAATTTCCCGCTCGTCGTTCGGAAAACCGCGTGCGATCGCCGGGGCAAAATCCAGCGCGCCGCCGACATTCAACAGCAGTGCAGCAGGCCCACCGGAGATCTGTCCCACATGATGGATCGCGCACTCCTGAATCGCCTCAAGGCTGCCGGCCCGCGTCAAATCCCCGGAGAGATCGTAAAGCTGCTGCAGGGTTTTCTCGCGGTGTTGCAGATCCAATTGTCTGCGGCGCAGTTGCGCCGTGAGACTGCCCGTTACCGCCGAGACGATGAAAAACATCGCAAGCATGAGTACATCGGGCAGATCCGCAATGAACAATGTAAACCGGGGCGGAATAAATATAAAGTTCCAGCACAGAGCGGATAGAGCGGCGGAAAGCAAGACTGCGCGGCCGTCGACAATTAGACTCAGCAGGGTGACGGTCGCCAGGTACAATAAGGAGGGCGCCCAGTACCCCGCAATGGCGTACGCAAAATGGTTCAGACCGGTCACAACCGCGATTGCGGCGATTGCGATCAGGTACCCGGATACCGGATGCCGTACCCGACCCGCCAGAGTCCGGCTGGAAACGTTGGGAGCTTCGCGTTCGATCCGCATAATCCCGCTGTAAAAAAAGTGTTAAGATCCGCACCCGACCCGCTATGGTTTCGTAAAGACTGCTGCCAGTCGCGCTGCAATTGATTTCGGTCAGAGTGTGGTCGCAGAAAGCTGACGACAACCTCTTATGAAAGCCTATTTAAAAAGGCGCCCGACAACTGTCACCTGGTTTGCTCGATTCCCGCGAAACCGGGTGCGGCAAATGAACGCGTCACAACTATTTGTATTGTCGTTCGTTGCGATTATCCTGTTCGGGGCGATCGGGCTTAAAGTCATTCCCGGTATGTATCGTGGTCAACTCACGGGGATCGACGCATTGTTCACAGCGACGAGCGCCGTATGTGTGACAGGATTGATCGTGGTCGATACCGGGGCTTTTTTTACGCCGGCCGGTCAGTTCTGGGTCCTGATGCTGATACAACTGGGTGGCATCGGGATGATGACGTTTACGTCTTTGATTTTAATTTCGATCGGACAACGTCTTTCGTTGCGTCAGGAAAGCATCCTCATGAATTTCGCGCTCGTAAACCAGCGCGTCGAATTCGGGGCGCTTTTGCGTCGGGTTCTGGCGTTCACTGCGGCGATTGAGGTCGGCGGCGCTCTGTTTCTTTTCCTGCGCTGGTCGTCGAAGTTCCCGCTGCCGGAAGCGCTCTGGCACGCGGTCTTCCAGGCGGTGAGCGCGTTTTGTAACGCCGGCTTTTCCACCTTTTCCGATTCCGTGATGGGATTTCAGGGCGACGCGGTATCGCTACTGGCCCTTGCGGCATTGATTGTCCTTGGGGGCCTGGGTTTCGGCACGTTGCTGGATATCAGCGGCTGGTTCCGATCGATCGCGGACCGCGGGTTCTATCGTTTTACTCTCCATTCGCGATTGGTGCTGCTTGTTACGGCGGCATTGCTCGGCCTCGGATTTGTCGGCTACCTGATTCTGGAATGGAACGGGGAGCTGGGAACGCTCCAACCGATCGACCGCTTCAGTAACGCGATGTTCATGTCGGTCACGGCGCGCACCGCCGGATTCAATTCGATCGACTATGCAAAGCTGTCGGACAGCGCGAACTTCTTGACGATTCTATTGATGGCCGCCGGTGGTTCGCCGGGCTCAATGGCCGGCGGCTTAAAAACGACGACGGTCGCGGTCATCGGCCTGGCGGCCTGGTCGCGACTGCGCGGCCGCAGTACGGCGAGTATTTTCGGTCGCACCATACCGGATGAAATCATTCGCCGGGCGCTGGGGCTCTTCGTGCTGACCTTCGGCCTGACGACGCTCTGGATCTTCCTGCTCGGCGCCGCCGGAAGCACAAGACCGGGCAACACAAATTTTCTGCACTATATGTTCGAGGTGGTGAGCGCGTTTAATACGGTCGGGCTCTCGCTCGGAGTGACGCCGAATTTGACCGGAACCGGCAAGTTGCTTGTGATCCTCATGATGCTGGTCGGTCGGGTGGGACCCCTGACCATCTCCGCCGCGTTGGCCCTGCCGCTCCAGGAAGCCCATGCGTTTCGTTTTAGTCGCGAAGAGGTTTCGATCGGTTGAATATGATACGGCATTTTCGAATGCGGATGATACATTTAAGGCGGGCGTGCACCAGGAAGTAGATCGATATGAAGAAGCGATACGTAGTCATTGGACTTGGCAATTTCGGATTGAGCGTCGCGCGAACTCTGCATGAAGGCGGGCATGAAGTGATTGCAATTGACCTTCGTGAAGAACTCGTCGATCGGGCCGGACAGTTTGTAACGCGCGCCGTGGTCGGCGACGGGACGGACGTGGAAGTGCTGAAGCGTTGCGGGGCCGCGGACGCCGATGACGGCGTGGTCAGTACGGGCTCCGACATTACGGCGAGCGTACTTGCGGTCCTCGCTTTGCAGGACGCCGGAGTCGAAGACATCAACGTAAAGGTCATCTCTCTGCGTCACGAGCGTGTGTTGCGTCGCATGGGCGTGGACGAAGTGATTTTTCCGGAGCGCGAAAGCGGACAGAACCTGGCGCGCCGACTGATGGGCGGCGGCATTTTGCACTACGTACCGTTTCACGAGAAGTACGCCTTCCAGGAAATGATCACCCCCGAACCCTGGCGTGGAAGGAGCCTGCGCGACCTGCACATTCGCGACCGGTTCGGGGTGCAGGTGGTCGGAATTCACGACGTGCTTGCGGATCGGACGACGATCCCGCCAGATCCAGACGCCCCTTTGCTGGACAGCGATACGCTGATTCTGGCGGGACGCGATGCGGACTTACGGAAGATCGCTCTTGATTGATGCGCAATCGTTCGGGTCCCCGAAAATGATGCCGGCAATCAATTCAGGCCCGAGTGATGCATGGACCAGACTAAAATCCGATGCGGAACTTGCGCCCCCGGTCGCGCAAACGGGGGGCGCAGAATTTTCGAGCCCTGGTCAATGCCGGGGATGCGTCGACGAAGGTCGCCATCTGCACGAAGTATTCGCAGACCAGGCGAAGGCCGGAGTATCGCGCATGGTTTCGTAGATTATTCCGAAACATCAGCGTCTCCTACGCAAGCTCGCCGGGAAGCCGGCCAATTTCGATCCGCGCACGGGGCGCAATCTGAAAGTAAACCAGCCGGGCGGCGACCTGGCGGCCGCGAACCTCTGTTACACGCAGCAAGACTCCCTCCGTGTCGGCAAAGAGCGCGATCGCGTAATCGTAGTGATTGTCGTCACCCTCTTCGCCGGGATAGGGCCGCCATTCGTCCCCGGGCTCGGCGTCCTGAAGTTCGGCCCAGTAGATAGGGCAGTTTCTGGTCTGCCCCGCGGACAAGAGCTCGTAAGCCACATCTTTGTTTGAAGTTTCTTTGTTCATGAAAACCTCCGGAAGTATTTTTTTTGGCTCGGGCAATACAGTCCGGGCGCGCTCCGTTACGGGTCGATTTCCAGAAGCCAGGTCGCCGAAACCCTGAACAGGCCCACGCGAAAGGACTGCCGGTCCCGGAAAAAGAAATCTTCGGATAGAGCCCGCTCCGGTACGGTGACCGACGTGGGCGATAGCGATACCGACAGTACCGGCACGTGGGCATGACTCCGGACCCGGAAGAACTCTCTGTCGAATCCGAAGAACACCTGCATATCAAAGACTTCGATCCGGAATCCCAGCACCAGGCGATCCGAACGAATGGCCCGGCGCGGCGCGTAGAGATCAAGGCGCGCCTGCAATCCCGCACCGGCGCCCGCCGTGCGAATCTCCAGCTCGGAGAAAGAGGCGGTGCCGGTGGCGGTGGGCATCCGGGAAAATCCCAACATCAGGGTGCCGGCCTCGCCGGCCTGCAGATCAACTCCAATCGAATAGACCGGAGCGGTGAGCGCGTGCACGAAACGATACTCCGACACCTGAAAGCCCGGTCCGGACTGATCACGAAACGAGAAGGCCTGCCGGAACTGTCGCAGGGCAAATCCGAGCTTCAGAATCGCCACACCCCGAACCGTGCGGGTCATGATTTGTTCTTCGGTCCACTCCAGCTCATTGTCACGAAAGTCCCGGACACCGTAGCCCCCGGCGCGAACGTACGCGTCCGATATGTCGCTCTGATGCAGGCTGAAGCGCTGCAGTCCAAAAACAAACGAGTCGCGGGCCACCGGCAACACCAGTCGCAGCGCGACCGGCAAGGCCAGTTCCGCCGGACAATCGATGCGCTCGCCCGCCGGCAGGCCATCTGATTGCAGGCCGCTGTAGCCAGCCTGCAGGGTCCGGGCGTTGCGTTCCCGCCAGACATAGTCCGGGCAACGGGCCTCCTGATAGACCAGCCCGAATTCGGTCTCAACGGCCGCCCGGGCCTCAAGCGGCAGCGCCGCAAACACGCAGCAGCAAAGAATCGTAAATGTTACGAACAGCCTGGTGTTCCTGAATAACAGGACCATGATGATCCGTTCGGTGAGGCCTTTACCGACCGAAGAAGTGGATGATTGTGGCATGATCTCGCCCTCCACTGTCTAATGTCCCGGGAACGCAAAAACTGAATCTAAAAGACAAAAAAATGGGAAAAAGAGAAAGAACATCTGCGAAACGCCAGCTGACGCCTTTGTATAGAGAGCGGCAGCTCATTTCAGCCGCCTCGCCTACCTCCACGCGTGATTGCCGTCAGCAGAACTACGTAATGCTCCCGCACCACCGGGCGACGACCGACCGGAAGCGCTAAAAAAACTGAACGGATCCCGGGGATTTCTCTTGCGGCCGACGACAGCCGCTTCTTCATCCTGACGATCGAGCCTCGCCCCTGGGACTCACCTGGCGAAGCTGTATTCGGCCTTCTCGTGCGGCCGAAGATCGTGCGTCCCGGAATGGTGCGGATAATTGACGTTATACGCAATCCGTGCGAATGCTAAGCATTTTTAACTCTGAGAAATCACTGAGGTTAAACTTGTGAGTAATTTAGAAAGAGTCTCCCCAAATGAGATTGAGAAAATCGAAAAGTTTACTAACGAGATTTCTCGAGATACGCTCAAGTCTTTGTTTTACCTTTTTACAGGGAAGCCTGACACAAGCTATCGTTTGCTAAACAAAGCGAGGACTATAGGTCTGGCGGACTTGGAATCACTCAATGGAAAGGTCATAAACAAACTCAAGATACACAGCATTGACGCCATTATACCCAGTGTTTCTGTCGATTTTCGCCGCGGCGATGTCGTGGAATTTGGCGATTGGGCACAGTTTTCAACATTCGATTGGAAGGTCGCGGAATCGATTAGATCCATTACGATAAAGTGGGATTTTATGCTGGACTTGCCGGGCTATGCCATTCCGCAGCGTCACACTCTGACAGTGATAATCACCTCAGTACCCAAGCCGAGTCATCTGATGCGGGCAATTCTAAGCACAGATTCCGAGGACTTGGATAACCTTGATGTCGGCATGGCTCCGGTTATGGCTCGTGTGGACTTTATAAATAGCGTGCTTAGCCATGAACTCTTGGCACTCGTTGCCGACTGGCACGAAGGCCTCATCGTGCCGAAAGCCTGGAATCCATTCCTTGTTAAGCTACGAGAATGGAGCCATTGGATTAGAAGGATTATTCAATACAGTACACCGATCTCTTTCTTTGTAGTTGTGACATTAGCGGTCTTAGGCAAGTTCGGGGACAATTCTAATGCGGTGACGCTTCAATCACTGGTCTATGTTGCTATCGGCGTTGCAGGGTTCATTCTCTCGCTAAACCTTTCTGCTCGCATCGGCGATTGGATGGGCAATACAACAGAACATCTTATAGACTCAACCGGTAGGTTCATCGTGCTTCGTATAACAAATGGGGACGAGAATGCCCATACCAAGTTGAATAGCAACAACCGCGGCAGGATCTTCAAGTTTACTGCTGTAGCATTAGTCAACCTTACGCTGAACATTATTGCCGGTTTGGTATTGGCGTTGTTTATCAAGAGTTAGAGTCGTGAGAAGCTACGTCGTCGATCGCACGGACATCGTCTAACGGCCGGCTCATGCGCTGCGCCCTCGCTAACGCTCGGTGCCCGGTCCTTGCACTCTCGCCGCGCTCGCGCGATCTCGGGGCGGAAAGAAGAAAGTATGCCCCTCGTCGCGCCGTGCTGCGGACAAATTGCTTCGCGCGTTGCGCTCGCAACTTCGCATAGCCGCTAAACGTTAGGCGCCATGTGCCTGGAGCCAATGGAATGCAACCAATCATAGACACTATCTGGCAGAACAAGGAGTGGATCTTTAGCGGCATAGGGATTTCCATTATTGCGACCCTTTTCTGGCTATTTCGCCGTCTCTTTCAACCAAAGGAGTCGTCCACCACTTCCATTGAGGAGCAGACTGTTACTCACTCAAACATCACAGGTTCCGAAAACCAACCTTCTGACCAGTCGGTAATATACCAAGCCAATAGTCAGACAATATATCACGGAATGACCTACAAAGACGTCGAGTCGATTGCTACACGAATCTTTGAAGCAAGCATTCAAACATATACGCATGAGGCTCGAGATGAGATAGAAAGACGTTCCACTGAACTGAGGGATGAATTCACAAAGAAGATGAAAGGCAAATCTTTACCGGCTAAGAATATGGCTGATCCTGGAATGCAATATGCATTTCATCAGGCACAAAGTCAATTCGTCCGCACCGGCGACAAAGATCTCCTCGGTTTACTCGTTGATCTATTAATTCATCGACAGCAGCATGCCAATCGTAGCGTAGAACAAATAGCAATAGATGCTGCTATTAAGGAAGGTGCGAACCTTACTCAATCCCAATTCAACATCCTGACCTTGAAATTTGTGCTCTCGCGGACTATACGTCTCGATCTACAAAATCGTGACGCCTTTGCGGAGTATGTTAAGGGCTATATCATTCCATTCTTGGAACCATTGCAAATCTCCGTTTCCACAATAGAACACCTTTATTCTACCAGAACGGTCCGATCACTCGGAACCTCCAAGTTTCGCTCCCTTCCTCATATAATGTTCAATCGATATCCAGGCCTATTCAGCAGCGGGTTCACTGAGAACGAATGGAAATCGGCAGGAATCACCGATGCGAACTACAAATCGCTCCTGATACCCTGCCTGAATGATAAAAACAAGCTGCAAATAGCTGCATTAACAACTGCTGTTGCTGAAGAACGAATACGTCAGCTAGATCCTGCCAGCACATTCAAGCCTCAAATCTTACGTTTCTTGCAGAATTATAAACTGAATGAGGATGAGATCCAGAAACTCTTCACAGATGTTGATTCGAAATGCCAGAGGCTTTTCAATTTCTGGAACAATGACGCGTTGCGGTCCGTTGATTTAACGACGACCGGAATTGCCATTGGCTACGCGAATCTTAGCCGATTACATCCAAATGAATCGGCTCCGCTAACCATCTGGATCAGTGAGTAGATGTTCTGCGCCGTTCAGTTGATGCCACCTCTCCACCCAGGCACACAGCGCCTAACAGGGGCTTGACGCGCTGCGCTCATCGCCTTCGGCTGCGGTGCTCGTGTAGAGTAGGCCATCGCTCCCTATGGGTCGCGATGGGCGTGTTCACCCCGCGGCCCATTGCCGCGGGGTGTCTTGTGCTCTCGCTTCGCTCGCGCGGATGCGCGCAGGGGAGAAGAATGTAATGCGCGCACCGCGCCGCACTGCGGACAAATTGCCACCGCGACAAGAGGTCGCTCGCGCTTCGCGCTCGCATTTAATGTGCGCTAACGCGCACAGTCGCGGTGTCAACTTCGGGTAGCCGCGGTACGTTAGGCGAAAGGGCTGCCATCTCAAAGTGGAGAGAGTATTATGACAAAAAACGAGATTTCCGCTATCTATGATCCCGATTTTGAAACGCTTCTTAATCAGTGGGGTCTACTGGCCAAACTGCAACAAGGAGGCCTCAAATGTAGCATTTGCAAAACCATTCTTACGCAGGAAACAATTTCAGCCATCTACTCTGACTCGGGCAGTATCAAGTTTGTCTGCGATGAACCTGACTGCATAAAGGCTTTTCTGGCAAAGAAAGAGGCTAAATATCGTGTCTAGTGAAATAGTCACCGCTCTTATATCCTCTTTCGGAGTCTTGGCTGCCGGGATTATCGTCTGTGTCGTTCTCCTCCTTTACGCACCGGAGAAAATAGAGAAGTGGGCAAGTCTCCTGGCCAAATGGCTTTCCAAGATTCGCGTATTCTCATCAGCCGCGCACCGTCGCTACGTCAAGTTTGACCTCCAAGGTCGGTTAAACGAATTCCTCAAGCGCAAGGCCAGGCAAAACCCATTCTTTGCTGTAGACCGTGTTCGCCTTGAGTACGTCGAACCGGACATCGATCGGCAGGCGTTCCTTCAAAAGGACGCAGTCTTGGTACGCATTCGCCGGCACGACCCCCGAGATCTTAACTTCGTTTTTGCTACTCATCTATGGGTTTCTACGGCTTTGCTGCACACAATAAAACGTTACTTGGCGCCAACACAGCGCGAATCATTGGATCTCTATGTCACGTCCAAGATCTTGGAGGAGCAGAAGCCGCATATCCGTGGCTATTTTCTAGATCATTACCTCCACAACCGCGTGGCCGAAAACACCAAGGTCAGAGACTACTATTCAACCTATGTCCATATAGATGAACGCGGCCTCTTTTTTGCGGTTTACATGCAAGAACTTGAGGCCATCGGCAGCCACGTCTTCGGTAAGCCGCAGAGCCAGGCTGTTGCAAAAGAAGTAAAGGACATGCTCGAGTTTCTCTCGCGCATAGCTGATCGAGAGCTTGGCGAAGAGAGCGACCTAGAATTCAATCACAAGGTTTCAAGTTTCGCAATCGTCATTGTGGGAAAGAAAGAGAAGATCGAATACTCAATCGAACCGTACGTTACTTTCATACAAAATGGGCTCCTTCCTAAAGGCATTGTCAACATTCATCTCCTTGGCGCCCTCCAGAGAAAAACCCTTATAGACCAAATCTCTTACCGATTCACAGATCAATATGATCGTGTCCCGGGACGGATAGATAAGATTCGATTGCGCTTGGCTTCCCAAAACTGGCGCGAACATACACAGTACTCTGTTCTCCTGCGTAAAAAGAACCTACCCTTCATGGTTCGCGAGGATTAGTATCTGATGGCAGCGCCTTCGCCTAATTGACGTTAGACGAAATAGCCGGCGTCTCATGCTTGTTGATAATGCTCTTAACATCTACACCGACGGGTCCTCGTTCTCCAATCCTCGTGTTGGGGGAATTGGAATGGTCTTCGTTGCCGTCGATGCGGAGGGGACCGTATTCTTTGAGGATGGATACGCTCCTCCGGGGTACCAGGGCGCATCGAACAACGACATGGAGCTCCTGGCATGTGTCGAAGCCTTGAAGGAGGCGGCTGGACTTAGTGCAGTGTCTCAAGTGTCAAAGGTAGTCGTCCATACGGATTCACGATACGTCGTCGACAACTACCCGAACTCTTTCTATTGGCGTAGGGCCGGCTGGAAGAATAGGTATGGTCGACCGGTTGACCATCCCGAGCTCTGGAAGCGGCTTCACACAGCCGTCAAACGTGCAGGCAAACCTGTGAGATTCCAATGGATTAAGGGTCACTCCAGCAAGAATCCCCACAACAAGCAGGCTGACAGGCTTGCTCGTCAATCTGCGAAGAATCCTATCAACACCCCCCTCCGCTACGCCTCGGTCGCGCGAAAACTCTCCAAGCACCAGACCCAGCCCGGCTCTGTGCGAATGCTTGGGCAGCGCGTCATCATCCGGATCGTTACGGCCACGTACCTCAAATTGCAAAAGGAGCACAAGTACCGTTACGAAGTAGTATCAGACGATAGCCCGGACTGTGGCCTCGTGGACATCATTTACTCCTCAGCGGACGTCTTCCTGCGTCGCAATCACCGCTATGACGTTACCTTCAACACTGACCAGAAGTATCCCCAGATTGTAGAAGTACATGGTGAGGTATAGCTGCCCTGCAGTGCGGACTACATCCTCATATGGCCATCGCTCGCCCATGGCCCGCGAGTCGCCCGTTTGTCGGCGTTGATATCCGAAAAAGCCACGCGACCGGCCTGATCCAGAGACGCCGGCTACTTAACAGCAGGCTGAAGCGCTGCGCTCCTCACTCCGCTCGGCTTCGTTCCGGTGCTCGTGTAATTTAGGCCATCGCTCCCTATGGGTCGCGATGGAAGGGTTCACCCCGCGGCCCATTGCCGCGGGGTGTCTTGTGCTCTCGCAATCGTAAGCCTTGCTCCCGGTGGTCGCAATGCGAGGGCAAACTCCTCGACTCGCTTTGCTCGCTGGGAAAAGTTAGTGCCCCTCGCCGGGCCGCACTGCGGACAAGTTGTCGCAAAGGTTATACGACATGCTGCCCCGCCTAGTACTAATATGTTGCGCGTGCATCCTTGCGCATTGCGACAGGCAGCTACAGGCCTTCGTTGATGCGGAAGGCGGTCTTCGTATGCGTTACGAGCCGGACCTACAGGCGGAAGTTGTCGCCTTGATTCCTGATGGCTCCCAAGTCTCGGTGCTCGCAGTGCATCCCCCACTTATCGAAATCGATAGTCGGCGTGGCCGCTGGAGTCAGGTATCCTGGAATAGCAAAGTCGGCTGGGTCTTCGGCGGCCTTTTGCGGCCCATTCCCGGTCCGTATCCCATTACTGGCTCGTTACAGGAATTCGTCGCCAGCAAGAAGCTGTTCATCGACGACCCCTTCTGTCCCTTCATCTCTTTCGGTCCCGACGGGCTTCCCGACCATATCCAGGCCATGCACGGCAACGCCACAGGCATAGAAGCCACTTACGACGACAATGCTCTGCATATTCGCTGGCAGGAATCTTACTGCACCTTCTTTCCTGAAGGCACGCGCTGTTGGCCCCCCGAGCCCGTTCGGGCGTAAGTGGAGCTCGTCAACGGCCGCCCGCGTTTCATCCCGGATCCCTCGGCTCCAGGTCCTTACAAACCGCAGCCGAGCTATCGTCTCGGCGAAAGAACCGGCTATTGCGGTTAGGTAGAAGAAGGGGCAGCACTTCGCTTAGCAGGGCGCTGACACGCTGCGCTCCTCGCCTTCGGCTGCGGTGCTCGGTCCTTGCACTCTCGCTTCGCTCGTGCGAACTCGGGGCGGGGCGAAGAAGGAATGCGCCTCACCGCGCCGTGCATCGGACAAATTGCGGCTGGCAAGGGGAAGGCGTTCGCTTCGCGAACGCAAAGTATTGTGCGCTGTTGCGCACTGTTGCCGCCGCAACTTCGTGTAGCGCCGGAACGTTAGGCGTCATGGTGGCCGGACGCCAACCAGTTCTCAACCTTCAGCCCCTGAACGCGTGTGAATTCGCGAACATTGTTCGTCACCAGGGTAGCACCAAGGCACCGCGCGTGGCCTGCAAGCATGAGATCGTAAGCACCAATCCTCTTCCCGGCCTTCTCCAGGGCCGTACGGATCCGCGCAGTATCAAGGGCTGCCGTCTCATCAAAGGCAAGAACTTCCATAGGGGCCAGAAAGCGAGTCAATGCGAGTTCATTCTTCGCCACCTGTCGGCTCTTGTAAGCCCCAGTGGCCAACTCGAAGAGCGTGACGGAAGACACTGCTACGTCTTCAGGCTTTGCTCGAGTCAGCCGTCTGAGCAACTCCGCCGACTTTCCGTTGATTAGGTAGATGCAGATGTCCGTATCGAGCAGATACTTCATTTCGGGAAGCGCCGTTTCTGCGGCGGGGGCTGCTTCCGGCCTTCCGCCATGAAGTCCTCCGTGAATTCATCCAGGCTATTCACAAGCGGCGCCCACCGGCTTTTCTTCGGGATAAGGAGAACCATATCCGAATAGCGCTTCACGAACACTTCTTCCCCGTCAAGGCGGCATTCCTTTGGCAGCCTCACGGCCTGACTCCGTCCGTTCTTGAATATCTTTGCAGTTTCCATACTCGCTCTGGTATATACCACGATATATTCCCGGCCAGATCGGGGCTACTACTTTTTCCGGCCCCCCACGACGCCTAACAGCGCATATCTGCTCGGTGCCTTCGGCACCGGCCCTACGGGAAACGCCGCCCGCGCCCGCACAGCCCGACCGGAACGCTGCGCGTTCCGCTGTTCGGCCACAGAAACATTGAGGCGCATTCGAGAGCTAATTCAGGAACGACAGGAATTGATCAGAGGGGTGTCGAATGACTACTTCGGTCTCTGAAGCCCGTGCAGCGGTTGTAAGGTTTGATTCAGAAAACCTCATCGTTGAATTTACGGACGGTCGCGTGCTCTATACTCCGCTCGATTACTTCCCGCGCCTTCTCAGAGCCACGCAGGAGCAGAGGGAGAATTTCGAAATCAGCGGTGGCGGCACCGGACTACACTGGGAATCCATTGACGAAGACATTAGTGTTCGGGGCCTTCTGCTGGGCATCGGCGACGTGACCCGGGCTCGCCCGGACTGATTGCCAGCTCCTTCGCATGACCAGACTGAAGAATAAGTCTTCTTGAATCGAAATCCGCCCTTCGCCGCTTGTCCGGAATGGCTTTCTATTTCTGATCCGTAGAGACGGATTGTAGGCGCTTTCGCCGCCTACGGCCTTGTGGTTATCCGCGGAAGGCGCGATCCGCCCGTCGTCGGGCCGCGCGTGACTCACCGCGGCGAAGCTGTGCCCTGGCGCCGCTCAGACAGGTACCCAGGGTCTTGTGGATTCTGAGCAACAGATACTTAGCGTGCGACTTCGTTGATCAGCTTGCCAAGGAGTTGATCGTGAGTGGTGACACTTTTCTGGTTGGCTTCGTACTGGCGCTGGACT
The DNA here is from genome assembly GCA_024233935.1 of Spirochaetales bacterium. Taxonomy (GTDB): domain Bacteria; phylum Spirochaetota; class Leptospiria; order Leptospirales; family Leptonemataceae; genus JACKOY01. The sequence goes on from JACKOY010000003.1 coordinate 274,766, forward strand.
TCGATCATGTCGACCATGGCGCGGACTACGTTGACGTTCGAAGCTTCGAGGGCGCCGCGCAGAACGATCGGTTCGTCTTCTCCCGGAAAGTCGCTGAACGGCCGCATGGGGCCGCTTTCCGGCGTAACGGTATAAAAGCTGTTGCCTTCTTTCTTCAGTTCGCGCGGGAATTCGACCGTGCGCAGTTGAATCTTATCGAGCAGGATCCAGTCCCCGGTGCGCTCGCTGTATTCGTTGGCCGGCGCGTCGGCTTCGTTTCCAATGCGGGCATTGATCCAGACCTCGCCGTTCTCCCGGACCTGAACGTTGTGCCGGGCAATCTGAATGGGCCCGTTTTCGCCCATCAGCGGAAAGCCATCGGGCGTGACCAGACGGCCAGCGCTATCGAGTATGAAAGAACCGCTGCGGGTCAGGCGTTCGCCCCGATCGGTCAGGACCACAAAAAAGGCCGGCCGCTCCTGGGTGCGATCCTGCAGCATAAAGTCAAAGGGATTGTCGGTCGTCTTTACCGCACCCTGTTCGAAGCGCGTGAAGCTCTCCTGAAACTCCACGCCCATGCCCAGATTGCCCACGATCGGCGCCATATCGAACGAGCCCGGAGGCACCCAGCCCAGACCGTTCTCCCGGGTGCGCTGAATCAGCATTTCGGGAAACGCATTGAAGATCGCCTCGTCGGATTTAAAGCCGGTCTTGTCGACGTTGGCCAGGTTGTTGGCGACCACATCCATACGATGCTGGTTCATGATCATGCCGGTGGCGCCGGTGTACATTCCGCGTAACATACTACCGATATCGGCCAAACCGAAAAAAGGGTGAGCAAAGGTCGGCCGGTGGCGGCGGAAAGACTCGAATTTGCCCGCAAAACGTCGAAAAGAATAACAAACCATGTCCAATTCCCCACCCCTCGATTTTGCTCCGCCCCGCTACTTCCTTTCTTTGGGCGCGGGCCCCAATCAGGTGCCCCTGATTCACGCCGCGCGCCGGCTGGGTTACGAGGTGATCGCCGTCGATCAGGACCTGCGCGCCCCCGGCTTCAGCGAAGCCACGATCCAGGTGCAATGCAGCATCCTGCGACCGGGTCAGATCATCCGCCTGCTGGACGAAAATCTGGTCGAAGGACAGATTGTCGGTGTGGGCTGCCGCTCCTTCGGTCGGGCCAATCTTTCGGCCGCCCTGCTTTCGCGCCACTTCGCCACCCCCGGTCTGCGCCGCTCCAACCTGCGATTTTTTCGAAACAAACGCCTGCTCAAACGGCACCTGGAAAAAAACGGTCTGCGCGGACCGCGGTCGTACCGCTGGCGAAGCGAAGGCGAAAGAGACCATTTGGCCGCCAGCAAAGGCCCCTGGGTCGCCCGACCGGTAAACGGTCACGGCAAGCTCGGTGTCGCCCTGCTGCACGATCAAGACGAGCTAACGTACTATCTGGAAAAGCAAGGAGCCGACCGGGGACAGGCCCTGCTCGAAGACTATATCCAGGCCCCGGAAATCACGGTCATGGGCATGGTGCACGGCGGACGCTTTCGAACCATTACCATCACCGACAAAGTAACTTCCCAGGAAGAACCGCTCTTCGTGGAACTGAAGCACAGTTGTCCAACTCACATCTCAATGCCCATGCAGAAACGCGTGTCGGAACTCATGCAGAAGATCGTGGATGCTACCAGACTCATGACCGGGCCCATCGTGGCCGAGTTCTTGTGGCCCGACCCATCGAAGGATCCGCTTTTGGTCGAGTGCTTCCCCGAAACCGGCGGTGAACTTCTGGCCGATGAACTGCTTCCGGCGGCCTACGACCAACAGAACTACTTCGAAGACTTCGTCCGATTGCATACCGGAGAAATCCCGGTAGGTGTGCCGACCCCCCAACGACCGGCCCACCGTGTGATCATTCGTTTTATTGCCCAGCGCGAGGGGCTGCTCGAGGAACTCACGTTCCCCGAAGAGATTCAGGAACATCCGGGCTTTCTCTTTGCACGTTATCTGAAGCGACCGGGCGAACGAACATCTCTCACCGGCGGCAATAACGATCGGCTGGCGGTCTTCGCACTGCGTGCCCCCCTTGCTGAAAGCTCCCATCTGGATAGCGAAGTGGAATCTCTGGCGCGACGGGTGAAAATTCGGTATGCGCGGCCCTGAAATGTTACAACCACCGAAAGAAGGGAATGCCGCCTGGGATCGCCATTACGGGCGCGAGAAATCCCGGCAAAGTTATCCCGACGAAAACCTGGTACGATTGCTGGGCGCAATCGAGCCCGGACCGGCCCTGGATTTTGGCTGCGGCAGCGGTCGTCACCTGGTGCTGCTTTCGGAACTGGGCTTCGGTCCGCTCTACGGCGCCGACGCCAGCGCGGCCGCGCGCGAACTTTCGAAAGAATCCGTCTTTGAGGCGCGGGTCCTGACTCCCGAGCAGGTCCGCGATCAGATTGCGCCGGGCACCCTCAGCGTCGCCATCGTCTGGGGAGTGTTGCACTACAACAGCGCCGAAGTACAAAGCGAACTGCTTGCGCTGCTTGCAGCAAAGCTCTCGCCGGAAGCGCCCTTGCTCGGAACCCTGCGCTCGAAAAACGACACGCACTACACCACGAATAGCGACATCAGCGCGGCGCCGATTCAGTTTTTTGATGAACGCGAAGCCAGAGACCTGTTGCGGCAGCATTTCCAGGAGGTCGAACTGGGTTACATTGAGCGCACGCCGATCGGCCAGTTGGATCGACGCATCTGCCACTGGTTTTTTCGCGCTCGAAATCCGGTCGCCTCGGGGGCGGCGGCATGAACACATGCCCGGCCTGTGGCACGGTGGCAGACCAACGCTACACGATTGCCGATCGCTTCCAAAGCCCGCTCGTCATTGAACGTTGTGCGAGTTGTGGCATGGAGCTTCTGGCCAGCGCCGAACAAAACCCGAACGAACTATACGGCGAAGACTACTATACCGGGAGGGCCGAGTACTCCTACCGCGACGAGCGCGAGCGGGTTCGCTTTGATCGACACGTCTGGAACGCGCGCCTGAAAGAGATCGGTCGCTTTGTGGCTCCTCCGGCCGACTTTCTGGATGTGGGCTGCGCCTTTGGCGGATTCGTAGAGTGTGCGGGAGAGTTTGGCTATAAGGCCCGAGGTCTGGATGTTTCCGAATTTGCGGTGCGCGACGGCCGCGCTCGTGGGCTCGATCTGATTCGGGGCGAACTGAAACCCGGCGTGCTTCCGGACTCCAGTGTGGACGTGCTCACCATGATCGAAGTGCTCGAACACCTGCCGGACCCCGTGGCAGCCTTCCAGGCGATGCGGGACCTGGTGCGTCCGGGCGGTTTGGTGGTGATTCAGACCGCCAACTTTCTCGGCCGACAGGCCCGCAGGGCCGGCGAGAGCTATCACTACTATTTGCCGGGGCACCTGTACTACTATTCCACTCACAACCTGCGTCTGCTGCTCGAACGCTTCGGATTTTCGCGAATCAAGTTCTTTCGTCCGGTCGAATTCGGACTGCTTGCCAAACTCAAGAAGTCGCGCGGGGATTTCCGCAAACTCTCTGACTATCGCCGCTGGTGGCCCACCGCGCGTTATCACTGGCTGAGTCATCTGGCCTGGCGCGACTTTGCCTACACCTCGTCAATGGTCTGCTACGCACGCCGCAATCGCTACTGAGATCTGTGCCAGCGCGGCTTTTGTCCGACGCGTTTTGGCCCCGCTTGCTGGCGGCTATCGGCTTTCGGTCTCGCGGCCCTGCAGTGTGGTCCTGTCCGTAGATCTGAGACGCACGGCAAGGCCTGCAGAGGTCGGGTCGATAGCGATTCGCTGCTTGTGGCTGGCGCCAGCGCTATCCAACGACGCAAGCCCCGATCTGCCGGATGCGATCTATACGCGGGACAATCAGCTCGGTTCCCAGAGTTCGATCTTGTTGCCCTCCAGATCATAGATCCAGGCAAAGCGCCCGTAGGGTTCGTCCTGCCGTTTCTCGTCGATGCGTACGCCCTTGCCTTTGAGTTCGTCCAGAAGTCCGTCGATATCCTTGACCCGAAAATTGACCATCATCGGCTGCTCTTTGGGAAAGTAGTCCGTGTCCTTTTGAAAAGGAGCAAACACGACGATGCCCCGGGAGCTTTCCCATAGTTCGGTTCCGCCGGGCGGCGCAATGCCGAGATGTTCCCGGTACCAGGCGGCCAGCTTCTCCGGATCCTCTGCACGAAAAAAGATTCCACCAACGCCAACGACTCTGGGGTTCATGCCGCAATTCTGCGAGTCGCGTCCCGCCCGGGCAAGAGAAAACGTATTTCCGGGCCGACCGGAACATGACACCGGACGGCGAAAAAGAGTCCCCCAGGCTGAAAATGAAGACTCAGTCGCATCCCCGACAGAGGAGTTCTCCGGTCTGCCAATTATACGCATACTCCGCCTCCGAGAGGCTCAAGAAGGGCGTCACAGTCGAGATAGAGTAGTAAACGTATTGATCCGTTACCTCGCGAACACGCAACCCACCAGCTCCGCTGGCATCAATGGTAGTTTCGGCAAGAATCGTCTCACCGGCCGGCGTGCGGACTCCAATATACTCTTGCCGATAACCCTGCGCATCGCTGAAAGCGAATATCAAGAGCAAGGGGCGACCCGCGCAGTGCAGAATGATCTCATGCTCCGTCACTATAAGCCTGTAGTCTTCCGGGATCGTTTCCCCGGTTACGCGCCTTGCGCTGGATGTCCAATAGACCGTAACGTCTTCTCGAGGGCACCGGACCGACGCCTCCGGGAAGGTATTCACCGTAACAAAGGCCCCCGCGCAACAACCGGCACTCAGCAAGAGCAAAGCGGCGTATAATGGCCATTTTTTTGGTAGTATGAAGGTCTCCGCTACGGGCGAACGCGTCATAATCCCTCCCGAACTACAGCCCGGTATAATCAAAGGCTTCGCGGGTGCCGCGCTGGAGAATCTCCGGGACCGGAAAATTACCGGCGCCGATCGTCGAAACCGGCTGGCCGTTGACGGTCAGCTGAATGCCGCCCACGTCGGAAAACTGGGTGAGCGTGTATACAATCTGATCGAGACGATCTTTGATGACGTGGTTGCCCATACGACCAATGCTATCGTCCATGTCGAGGTGCACAATGCGCCCCTCCAGCCGCACGGAGCGGATTTGCATGCTGGCGCCAAAATTGTTGATGAGTCCGCGCTCGCGGAGTGCCGGACCTTCTTTGAGCATGTTCAGAACGGCCGAAACCGTGAGCTCCCGGCGGTCGGCCACGGATCTTTGCACACGAATCAGACGCGTGCTCTGGCCCGTGAAACGCACGAAGTACAAATAGATGTGGTCGCCGGTGTAGGAAAGACGGTCCAGGGGACGAACCCGGATGCCCTGACCGATGTCCTCGGCGATGGTAGTGCTGGGGCCGCCTTCGAGTTCCAGAGCGCGATCCACGGCCTCATGACCGGCCGCGCCCACCTGCTGGCGGGCCTGTTCGGCCCATTGGGCGGGTAGTTCCGTGGTCTCTTCAGCGCCCCGAAAGATGTCCTCCACGGTCGCCTGAACCGGCGCCTGGAAAGAATCGCGGGCCTGGTCGAGCCGGTCACGCGCGTATTGCGCGGGATCCGGACCGGCCACAGCCTCATAATGGCGGCGCGCCTGCACATCCATGAAGATGAGCACAAGCAACACGCCCGCCAGGATCAGTAGGATCCGATTGGACCGTTCGGTATCCCACGGGGGACTGCTTCCCTGCTCTGCCGGTTTTCCGGGCATAGTATAAGCTTCGGTCAGGGAAGCTCTACGGGAAAGCGCCGGAATGCCTTATCTCAGCTTCTTCTTGTGGCGATTTGCTTTGCGCTTCTTCTTACGCTTGTGGGTGCGGATCTTACGTCGTTTTCGCTTTTTACCGGAGGCCATTCCCGTTTTCCAAAAAGGTTCAGGCAGGGTTTTATCGGAGGTATTTTTGTAAACCTGGATTTTGCTTCAGCTCTGCCAGGAGCTTCTTGATATCGTCCAGGCGATCGCGGGCCGCGAGGAACACAACGTCGCCTTCTTCGACCAGAATCGTGTCGGACACTCCCAAAAGTGCCACCAGCTTGTTTTTCTTCGTTACGATCACATTGTTCGCCGCGTCCAGAGTTACCATGGCCCCGGCCTTCTTGCCCTCCAGTCGGACATTTCCGTTCGGATCGGCTTCGAGTATACGCTCCAGCGAAAGCCAGGAACCGACATCGTCCCAGCTGAAAGTGGCCGGAATCATGGCGATGCGCTTCGATTTTTCCATGATGGCAATGTCCACCGGGCGCTCCGGAATCGTCGAAAAGGCCTCACGTAACTTGCCTTTGGAGCGATAGGCCTCCTGCAACGGACCGATGATATCGGGTGCGTGCTCTTCGAATTCTTCGAGAATTCTCCGCCCCTGCCAGATGAAGATCCCCGAATTCCAGAAATAATTTCCGTCCGCCAGATACTCCCGGGCGGTTTCGAGTCCGGGCTTCTCCTGAAAGGCCTCAATGGAACGCGCCGGGCCCTCGGGTAGCGCCGCGCCGGCCCGGATATATCCATAACCCACTTCGGGTCGCGTGGGCCGAACTCCGAGGGTCACCAACCAGCCGTCGCGGGCGGTTCGCACCGCATTTTCGATGGTTTCGCGAAACGCTTCGGGCGGAGCGATGTAGTGATCGGCGCTGAGCACAACCTGCACGGCGCCCCCAAACCGGCGCTCCAATTCGAGGGCCGCAAGCGCAATGATCGGCGCGGTGTTCCGGCCTTCCGGCTCAACGATAAACTGCGCTTTTTTGATTCCCGGATGAATCTTGCGCGTGGCTTTCTTGAGCTCCGCGTTGCAACCGATGAAGATGCGGTCCCGGCTCGTAAACAACAGAGCCCGATCAATGGTTTCCTGAAGCAGCGTACGGTTCGAGTAGACCTTCTGCAACTGCTTGGGCAGACTCAGGCGCGAACGCGGCCAGAAGCGCTCCCCTTTGCCACCGGCCATGATCAGCACCACGGGCTGGCTCTCTCTGGATCTTTTTGCTGCCTTTGCTGGTCCCATCTAAGGCGCCAGAATTGAAAGGTAGACGCGCCGGTTCAACCAAGTTTGGCGAAACAGCACGGAACCGCTGAATGACGCCGGACTCAAGGAGGGGTCAAATCGCGGAACTGCCCTTCGGCCCCGGGAGCGGTCGCGGGTGGCGTGGCCTCGTCGCGTCGAAGTGGATCAAAACGATCAAAACGCGGCAACAAGGGCTGCGGACTCTGTGCCGCGGGAGCCTGTGATCCAAACCAGCGCTCGGAGGGCATGATCATAACCTCGACGTTGTCGTTCAGTCGATCGACGGCCACGTAGTCGCGCAATTGGGGATAACGACGTAGAAGCTCGCCCACCCGTTCCAGCCGCGCCAGGTAGGCCTCGTCGCGAATTTCTTCCGCGCGGCGGTTGGCACGGGCGTCTTCGATTGTGCGAATGCGGTTCAGGTTCTGGTCCAGGTAGCGTTGCCCGGCCGTAAGCGCCGCTACATAACGATCGCGGTCCGGCACGTAGATGCGCGTCGGAAGCGCATTGAGAAACACAACCCCCTCGCGTTGAAACTCTGTGTTCAGTTCGCCGACCAGCGCGTTGGCCACATAACCGTACAGCTCCTCGCGCAACCCGGGCAACGCCTGGTTGCCGGTGTACATGGTCCGAATCTGCCGGTTTAGAAAATAGTCCAGCCGCTGGCCGAGGTACGGGTCGAGACGCTCCCAGTTCGGCTCGTCCAGGCGCTGAAACATCGTCTGCAAATAGGGAACATCCAGGCGATACTCGAGTCGGAGGTGCACCTGAATCGCATATGACTCGTCCAGCCCCAGCATTTCGCTCTGCTCAAGCGGATAGCCGAACTCCAGGGACAACACCCGGGGCCCCACATCCACCCGGTGCAGGACCACACGGCCCGGAAAAACCCGGTTCGGAACGAAAGTCGCCTCCCCCGGGCGGACGATTTCCTCTTCAATTCCGTAGAATCGGTCTTCAATGAGTACGGCCTCACGCGTGGAGGCGCTGACGAGACCGAAATGCAGCCACACGGCAGCGAAGGCCACAAGCACGGCCCAGAAGAAGGACCTGAAAAATCGAGATACCATGCCGTTATTCGGCGGTGTCCCCTCCGCCAGGTTCGTCGAAGTTCAGGCTTTTGCTGAGCACAATCGTGGAGATTGCGTGTTTGTAAACCAGGCTCTGCTTGCCATCATTTTCGATTACGACGGTGAAGTTGTCGAAGCTGGCGACCCGACCGCGGAGCGGTACGCCGTTCGTCAGATAAACAGTGATCTCGCTTTTCTCTTTGCGCGCGCTATTCAGCACGAGGTCCTGTATGTTGTTCTTGTTTGCAGCCATCTTGCCCTGTTTTCCGCGCCCGCTGCGACCAGAAAGTCGCCGCAGCATGCTCAACGGATCGCCCGGAATACAGGGGGGGCATTTCAGGGGAGCCGTCAATCAAATTAAGCCTGTTTCAAGATCAGTTCATCCAGAGCCCCGGCGAAGGCCTGCGCTGAAATGGGAGTCAATGAAGCCTCCTTACGAAACCAGGTGCGCTGGCGCTTTGCATACTGCCGATGGCCCACAACCAGTTGGTCTTCAAGCCAGGTTTCATCTTGTTCGCCGCGGTAAACCGCCAGGGCCTCACGATATCCGAGGGTCTTGAGCGCCGCGCATTCACCGTACTTCTCAAATACTGCGCCCGCTTCCGGCACCAGACCGCGCGAGATCATCGACTGCGCACGGGTCCGGAGTCCGGCCCGATACGCCTCCTCCGGTGGGTTCAGCCAGAATCCCGTCAGTTGAAAGCTGTGGTCCGTCGCCGATCTCTCGCCAGGCGACCAGAAACCGGACCAGGGCCGGCCGGTCGTAACGCAAATTTCCAGCGCCCGCTGCACGCGATAACGATCGTTTTCGTGGATACGACCGGAGCGCGGCTGTTCCCCCGGCTCGACAAAGGCGGCCGGATCAAGCGTACGCAGGCGCCCAATGCGTTCTTCGTGAGTCAGGGCTTCGATCTCAACGCGGATGCGGTCGGGCACGCGCACATCGAAGAGCCGACTCCGAAGCGCGGCATAATAAAAGCCCGTTCCGCCGACGAGCAGCGGCTGCCGCCCGTGCGAAAAAATGTCTTCGATAGCCGCCAGAGCCCGTTTTCGAAAGAAGCCCACGCTCGCGGTTTGGTCCGGGCCAAGAAGGCCAACCAGATGGTGCGGCATGCGGGCCTGCTCCTGTTCGGTCGGCGCGGCAGAGCCAATCTCGAGGCCGACGTACAATTGCCGCGAATCGCAGGAAACAACCTCGAAGCGCTCACCGTCCAGGGCACAGACCAGGCCGGTCTTGCCGCTACCGGTGGGCCCCATCAAGGCCGGCACCAGGCGCGAACGCTCAGATCCAGGAGACTTCATACGCAGAGGGAATCAAAACTCCGCTGGATCAGCGGCAATCGGTTACACCGCGCCGATGCTTTCCAGAATAGCGCTGACCTCTCCGGTCGCACGCTCCAGCACATCGTTTACGACCCGATAGTCGTATTCGGGCGCAACCTGCATCTCCAGCTCGCCCTGGTCTAGGCGACGGCGAATCTGTTCTTCGCTGTCCGTGGCCCGCGACCGAAGGCGGTTTTCCCACTCTTCGCGGTTCGGGGGCAGTATAAACACGCTGACCACACGATCTTTCAGGCGCTCCCGCACGGTTCGCATGCCCTGAAAATCAATGTTCAAAATGACCGACCGTCCCTGCTCGAGCTTCTCCAGAACCGGTCCCTGAGGCACCCCGTAGTGGTTGCCATGCACGTAAGCGTGCTCCAGAAACTCTTTGTTCTTCAGGTGGACCTGAAACTCCGGCTCCGTATAAAAAAAATAGTCCACGCCGTGAATCTCTTCGTCGCGGGGCGCGCGACTCGTGGCGGTCACCGCCACCCAGAGCTCCGGGTGGTTGCGAACCAGAAGACGGATCAGGCTGGTCTTGCCGCCGCCCGAAACCGAGGAAATCACAACCACCCGGCTTTTGCTCAGCATAGATTGCGGACCTGCTCTTTAATGTTTTCAACCTGGGTTTTCAGTTCCACGCAGGCGGTGCGGATCTCAAAATCGCGCGCCTTCGAGGCAATCGTGTTTGCCTCGCGAAGCAGTTCCTGAGAAAAAAACTCGATGCGTTTGCCGGTATCGTGATCGCCCTCGGCCAGCAAGCGCCGCACCGCTTCCACGTGCATGCCGAGACGGTCCAGTTCCTCGGTGACGTTTGTGCGATCGATCCATTCCAGAACTATGGCGCCCGGATCGGCGCGGGGCGTAACGGCTACCGCCTCCAGTTGTTTGAGCAGCTCTGCCTTCAGTTCCGCCTGACGCCGTGACCGCACCTGTTTCAGGCGTCCGCGAATCTGCCGCACCGTGCGCATAATCTGGTCCAGGTGACGACGCAGCGCTTTTCCAATCGCGCGACCTTCTTCGTGGCGCGATTTTTTCAGAGCAGCTAACAAACGATCTATCTCCTGGAAAAAGCGATCGCGGTCAAAGCCTTCCGGCAGACCGGGCTCAAGGATCACGGCGCCCGGCAGTGCCAGGAATTGCAAGGCTTCTTTAAGACCCGGCTGCTCGTGCCCGGGACTCAGGTGTTCCAGAAAAGAACGATAGCGTTCAATCAAAGGGGCGTTGAGGTGCGCCTGCTCAAGTCGCGATCCTGAACCCGGCGCAGCTTCGATGAAAAAATCCACGCGGCCACGCACAAAGGCCTTTTGAATTGAGGATTCGATGGCACCTTCCAGCGTCAGAAGGGCCCGGGGCAATCGCAGATGAACATCCAGAAATCGATGATTTACGGAGCGAACCTGCGCAACCAGGCTCGCTCCACCGGCACGAAAAGTTCGACTGGCGACTCCCGACATGCTCTCAAGCATTTTCAGCCTCCGGCGCACGCTGGTAGGCGATACCACGGTCAAACTTGCGGGCCACAAAGGGTGTATCGTAGGAATGCAGGCTTTCAGAGTGCCCGACAATCAGGTACCCGCCCCGGACCAGCGCCGACCACAACACCTCGAGCAGCCGCGCCTGATCGTTCCGGGTGAAATAGATCATGACGTTTCGACAGAAGACGACGTGAAAATCGCGGGCCTTTGATTCAAACAGATTCTCCTGCTCAAATCGAACCCGGCGCTGAATATCCTCGCGCACGCGGTATTTCTCCGGCTCTTCCGGAACCGGCCGGAAATAGCGCCGGAGCATGAGTGGCGGAACCCGTTCTATGCGCCGTCCGTGGTAAACAGCTGTCTCTGCAAAATCCAGCACCGAGCGTGAAATGTCGGAAGCCACAATCTCGAAATCAAAAGGGCCGGTCGTCTTCATGGCTTCAGTCAATTCCATCGCCATGTTGTAAGGCTCCTCGCCGGTCGAACAGCCGGCCGACCAAAAGCGCAGGGTCACGCCCGGAAAGCGCTCCAACAATCCGGGCAAAAGATCGTTTCGCAAAAGTTCGAAATTCGCTGTCGTACGCCAGAAGTAGGTTTCGTTGGTCGTGACAACGGCAATAAACGCGCCGCGCTCACCTTCCTGGTCCTGCTCCACACGCTCGTAGTAGCGATCAAAATCGCTCAAGCCCAGCGCGCGCATTCTTTTGCGGAGCCGATTGGAAAGCAGGGTGATCTTCTGCGGCTTCAGATGAATGCCGGTGGCCTCGTGGATGACCCGGGCAAAACGTTCAAATTGCGCCGGGTTTAAGTCGCCAATATCACCCACGTCATGCGCCGCCGGTAAGCCGGGCGCGCCGCGGCCGGCGACTGGCTCCCGGTAGCGATGCCACAAGTTCGATCTCGGCGATGCTGATACCGGTAGAGCTCGAAATCTCGGCCGGCCTGTACCCGCTGGCAAGCAGCGTCCGAATTAAGTCCCGTTTGTCGCGCGGAGGAGCCGCGGCTTCGTTGGCTTCCTGACGGGCAGCCCGGGCCGAAAGTTCCCGGGAAAGCGCGACCGGGTCCACGGCCTCGCCATCGTCCAGGGGTAAGCGGGGCTGACCGCTGAATTGGGGATTGATGGCGCTCAACTCCAGACGATCCCCGCGCGCGGGCTCGGGCTTTAAGCGCTTCTGAAGCTGGTCGAGGTCCGGCACCACAAAACGCGCACCGGTTCGGTTATTGGCGGGAGGCGCTGTCTCCGTTTCCGGGACCGAAGGCGCCGCGCGTCCCCCGGACGCCTCCCGCGCGTCTGGCACCGAAACGGCGGGCGCTTTCGCCTGGGAAGGCAAATTGGTGGAGAAAGAATCGCCGCCGGCGCCCAGCAGGCGCCGGAAAAACGAGCCGATGACCGTTAACCCGGCTGCGCCGGTCGCGGGCTGATCCACCGCGCTCGCACGGGTCAGGCGACCTCCCAGGTAGGCTTCCTCCGAAGATTCCGCAGTCGGTTCCAGACTGAGGCTGTCTTCAGCCATGGAACGGAGCACGCGATCCAGGTAAGCCGATGATTCGGTGCCGGCTTCTTCGCCGACCGATTCGCCGACGACTTCCTGCGAGGTCGATGGCGTCGACTTTTTGCTCCGCTGATGGTCACCGGCATCCGTGGGCGCTTTTTCCGCGACCGGGGTCCGGGACTTAGAAGCGGTGGCTTTCTTTTTACGAGGACGCCGGGTGGTCGACTGCTCCAGGCTCCGCGCAATTTCTTCGGCCCGGCGCACCAGCTTATAGAAAGAAGCCGTGCGCTGGTCGATGGCGTCCAGGGAGGTGTTGATGTATTCCACCGCCAGTTCAATATTCTCGCGCAACTCCTTGAAAAGCTGGTTCTTACGGGTTTGCTCCACCGCCCGTGAAAACCGCAGCGAGAATAGTATGTACATGACGGCCGCCGTGAGCAGATTTACGAAAGCCAGCGCCAGAAGCTCCATGGCCTAAGGCGACATAAAACCGGGCCGCTGTCCAGTGATTTTGGGTCCCCGCGCAAAACCCGGCGCCGGATCAGGCGGGTCAGACGGCGAGGTCGAGATTCTGTCCCATACGGGCGTTCTCCCGGGTGCGATCCAGCAGAGAGCGCTGGGTTGCAGGGGCATAGGTAATCGGCGCGTCGTCCTCGGCCTCCTCGCGCAGGGACTCGCTCCGGCGACGGTACAGCTCCTGACGGCGGGGGTTTTCCTCGCCCGGGTTTTCGACCCGGTGGAAGGCACTGGCCTGGCTTTCGGCCGATGTGGGGACCTGGTCCGGGCGGGCCAGGCTTGTATCGCGGCTCTGACGCAGTTCCTGCACCTGCCGGTACTGGGACGCGGCGGTTTCCTGATGGGCCCAAACCCCCTGATCGGGCAGGGCCTGCAGAGCGACACGCATTTCGAGCGGGTTGATCATCGTTTCTTCCAGGATTTCGGAGCGGCCTCTTCGGCCTTCTCGTACTTGCCTATCTTAACATAGCCGTTGTCATAACTCAAGGAAACCTGGCGGTAAGTGTCCGCAATATTTTGGTTCGCATCCTTGATAGTAACCACCACCCCCGGGAACAATTCCTTCTCGGCGTGCACTTTGCCGTCCGCTCCCAGCTCGTTCATATACTCTTCGACCCGCTGAAGCTCCTCCTGCATTTCATCCCGCTTCTTTTCCAGGCGTCCGATGGTCTGCTCGTTCTTTTCGAGGGTTTCGGCCTGGTCATCCGTGAAGCCATCCGGGTCGGCCTCTTTGCGGGCCTTGAGGGTTGCGAGGGTTTTCTGGGTGGTGTTCAGCTTTTCCTCCGTTTCGGCCAGCATTTTGGAGAGCTCTTCGTGCTGGGCCAGCACCCGGGGGTCCGTTCCCACAACGACTTCGGTCGCGGTGTACGCCTGGGAACCAATCATACGCGCGCGCACCTCTTTGGTGGCCCGGATGGCGCCCCCGACGATCTGAGCGCGACGGCCGTTGCAGAGAATGCGGCTGCCGGCTTCGACCTTCGAGTGCAAGATGCCCTCCCCGGCTACCACGTCTTCCGAGACGCGAATGTCCGCGTTCTGAATGAACTTCGCAAACAGGGAACCGCCGGTGGATTCGATCCGGGTGCCCTGCACGCCCGAGCGCACAATCACGTCGCCTTCCGCTTCGATCTTCGCCTTCTGCACGGCGCCACCGATTTCGACATTGCCGGCCGCTTTGATTTCGTAATTGTCGAGCACGTTTCCGCCCACGACAACCGAGCCCAAAAACATGATGTTGCCTGTTTTCGGCCCCACGTCGCCAACAACCCGGTAGACCGGCTCCACTGAAAGACGTCCGCTCGAAAGCACCACCTGCCCGTTGATTTCCGCAATCAGTCGCGTCCCGTCTTCTGAAAGGATGGTGCCACGACCCTGACGCATTTCAACTTCCTTGCCGTCGCGCGCTTCGACGATGCGATTGAAAATGGTTCGGCCTGGTTTGCCCTGTTGGGCCGGGATTTTTTCCGCCAGCACCTGACCCACGACGACATTCTCGACAAGGTTCATCTGCTTGAAGTCGACGCGACCTTTTGCGTCTTCTTCCATGGGTTTGCGGTCTTTCTTGATGTTTACTTTGTAATCGATACGCGCGTCGGCGCCGTGCTTCGCGGGCATGCCTTCCGCCGCGAGAATGTCCTGCATGTACTTGTCTTCGTTCAGCGCCTTAAGGATTTCATCTTCCTTGAAGCCCATCATGACTCCGTGCGCCTTGAGGGCCGTCACGACGTCCACGACTTCGAGATGGCGGCCACCGGGCTTCGGCGGCGTGACCCGCACGTAGGCTTTCATTTCGTCCGGTGTGATTTCAACCTTGCAACTGGAGTCGTTCTCCGGCCTCGGCAGATAGGGACCGATCTTAATCGATTCGCCGGCGGCCTCTCGAATGACCTCGCGTGCCCGGGCCGCATCGAAATTTTGAACACCGGTTTGCTGGATTCGATTGAATGCCTGTTCCTCTTCGATCGGTTTGCCGTCCCCCAGGGGCGGATAGACGGTGAGGAAAACCCCGGTGCGATAGATGCGCACCATGACACGGCCATCCATGTGCTTGGGTTTTACATATTGATCCAGTTCTTCGGAAAGCAGACGGTCTCCGGCCCCGATCTTGATCGAGAACTCCTCGAGATCTGCGTAGCGCTCCTCCGGTGGCAGGATCGTCACCAGCAGTCGGTAGGGTTGGGAATTGAAGAGCGAACTCCGGCCCCGTTCCAGGATTTCGTAGTCCAGAGAGGAAAGGTCCGCCCGTAGATAATCCGCCGCGCGGTTCAGGCAACTGGCGATGCTCAGGCCGATGACTTCAACGCGGTCCTCGACGGTGGCTTCTTCGCCCTTGTCCGCACCCAGTAGCAGTTCTTTGAGCCTGTCCATCGGTCTTTTCTCTGGCTGCTCGCTCCGGTAATGGCAAGCAGATTTGGGTGGTCGAAACCGGTTGTGCCCCGGGCCGGCCTGCCGGCAGGCTACTCCCGGCCCTTTCCGGTCCCACCGTTGTCCTGCCTATATTCTCGGCGCGGACCGGTGTTCGCCGTGCCCCCGTATGTGCTTGAAATTGGGGAATGGACCGGGCCGGAAGGCATGATTGCATGGAACCAGATCGCCTCATTTCGACAATAGAGGAGCAGTCGCTCAACGCCTGGCCCGCGCACCGGACCCTGCTTTACGATGGGTGGCAGTTGCGCTTTGCCGATGGCTTTACGCGTCGGGCCAACAGCGTGCAGCCGCTCTTCGCCGGACATCGCCCGCTGGACCGGCGTGTAGCCGTATGCGAAGCAATCTATCGGTCGTTGGGACAGCCCGCCATCTTTCGCATCACTCCGCAGGCGAACCCGCCCTCGCTGGATGCTTTTCTGGGGAAGCGCGGCTACCGACGGGAAGGCTCCACCGCGGTATTGATCAAGAAGATAGAACCGGGCCCGGAAACACAAAGCGACGCTATCGTGCGACTGGAGGAGCGGCCCACCACCCCGTGGCTGGAGGGGATATGCACGCTGCACGGCTACAGTTCCGACCAGGCGCGGGCTCTTGAAAAAATTCTGGAGCGTATTGTCACGCGGGCTGTCTTTGTGCGAATCGAGTCTGCAAGCCGCATCCTGGCAGCGGGCTTCGGGGTGCTTCAAGAGGCGTCGGTCGGTTTGTTTGAGTTAATTGTGGATGAGGAACGTCGTCGGAGCGGTCTCGGGCGCACCGTGGCCAGTGCCATCCAGGGCTGGTCCGCGCGTAACGGCGCCAGCAGGGTTTACCTGCAACTGGACGACCAGAACAAGGCCGGCAAGTCCTTCTATGAGCGGGCCGGCTTTGTGCCTTTGTATCACTACTGGTATCGCACACGGGAGTAGGCGGTGAAAAAGAGCAGTCCGATAGTGCCCGCGATCAGGGGGGCTGAGTTCCGGGGGAGCGGCCTGGGGCCGTGTTTGATGTGCAGCTGGCTGTTGCTCGCGCTCGCGATCCCGTCTGCCGTGCTTGCGCAGCCGTTGAATCTCAATCGTAATCTTTTGCCGCTGGGGGACCGGGAGGCGTTCACGGCAAACGCAGGCGCCGGCCGCCGCGGCAGCAATACCGCCGCGTACTACAACCCGGCCGGACTTTTCTACGTAGATCACGCCAGCGTTTCAGCCAGCGGTTCCACGTACCTCTTTCTGGACACCGAACAAACGCCGCGCGGCCCGAGTGCGCTTCCCATCCAGAGCCGCGCAGAAGGAGTCAGCACCATCCCTTCGACCATAGCCGTATCACGCCGTTATGGAGAATGGGCGTTTTCACTGAATGTCCTCGTTCCGGAAAGTTTTGAACTTCGCACGCTGCAGACTTCGGACTTCGGCACGGTCTACACTGCCACAGCAATCACCGAACAAGACGAAGACCTCTGGCTCGGTGGTGCTGCAGCCTACGGAATCGCGGACTGGTTATCGGTGGGCATTTCTGGTTTCGTGATCCGGAGCAGCGGCTTTGAGACGGCATTTTCGGTGGCGCAGTTCGGTCAACCAACGAATCCGCCCCTGCCCGGACCGGGGCCTTCCTTTTTACAACCGGACGCGGTCGGGCTTTCTACTTCGTACTTCAACGCCGAGGTGTGGAGTCTTGCCGGTGGCGCTGGATTGCTCTGGAGCCCGTTCGAGTGGCTTGATATTGGCGCCGGGGTGACGTCGCGTTCTCTGCAACAGAGCCATGAGGCTGAGCTTTACACGACCACCGTCACGGCCAGCGCGGGCACGCTGTCAACGAGAACAGCGTACTATCCGGACCTCGCCATGAATTACCGACTGCCCCTCGATGCACGAATGGGGTTCGGCATTCGCCCCGCCGAAAGTCTGCTTTTGCTGCTGGACGTCGGCTGGCAGGACGGTGAAAGTTACGCGGTCATCCGGACCAACGAGGCAACCCGTCAGGTCAGCACCGAAAATACGTACCGTTGCATGCTGGGCGCGGAATGGCAGTTCAGCGAACGCTTCACGTTGCTCGGCGGATTGCTTTATAACCCTTCCGCGGTGCGCGCCGTCAGCCAGGCAACGCACAACACGCGGCAGGATTACCGCGGAGCCAGTTTGGGGATCACCTATACTGACGAATTGTTTCGCCTATCGTTCGGGGTCTATTATCTGAGCGGGCGCGGGGACGCCCTGGCCCGGGCCGAGAATTTGAGCGGCTATTTTGACGTGCGGACTTCGGCCTACTCGTTTATGGTCAGTTCGGCCTATTTCATTTGAATCTCCGGCATGGGCCCACACCCGGTTTGGTTGACCGCAAGCACGCCCGGCCCACCCTGACTGCGGAGGAATCATGTTTCCCATATTTTTTCTCGGCGGCGGCTACGAAGGCCACTGGATGTTCGGCACCCTGGTGCTGGGTTACATCTACCAGCGCTATAAGTCCCAACGAGCGGGCTACTCCGCCTCCTGGTTCAATGGCGCCTGGGGTTTTTCTATTTTGTCCGGAATTATCTTCGCGCGCGTGTTTCATTTTCTTTTCTGGCAAACAGAGCAATTTTTCGAGAACCCTTTGATTTTCTTTCAGGGCGGCGGAGGCGGGGCGGCGATCCTCGGCGCCACCATCGGGACCGGCTTTGGTGGCTGGGTCTATTCCCGCATGACGCGCGTAAATTTCCTGCACTGGTGTGACTCGCTGATGGCCCCGATTGCCATCTGCCTGACCTTAAGCCGCGTATCCTGCTTTCTGAACGGCGACGCTTTCGGCATTCCCACCGGGATGCCGTGGGGCATGGTATTTTCCGACCAGAGCATTGATTATTCGGTCTACTGGCGCGAGTTGCATCGGCTCTATGCGAACAGCCCGATGCCCCTGGACGTGATCGCGGGCATTTTTGCAAAGTGGAACGTGGGCTTGAGTGACTTACCGCTGCCGGCCGGTCTCGCGCACCTCGGTGCCGCCGGAGTGCACAATCTGGCCGACCTGCAACGGTACTACCCCGGTGACCCAGCCCAACTCAAAGAGCTGGGCCTGGTTCCTTTCCCGCTTGTACTGCCCGCCGTGCATCCGACGCAACTCTACGAGAGTGCGCTTAACCTGGTGATTTTTTTGATCGTCTATTTCGCCTGGGGAAAGCCCTGGGCCAGACAACGGCTGTTTTTCATTTTCTGGTTCTTCTACGGCATGAACCGCTTCCTTGTGGAATTCTGGCGCTTTGATTGGAATCCGGCCACATACCTGGGTATCGAGAGCCTCAGCTACGCACAGGTAATCTCCGTTGGCCTGGTCCTGTTCGGGGCCGGCGGTTACATTTACAATACGGTGCGCTGGAAACGTACCGGTCTGCCGGAACCAGCCCTGCGCTGATGGCAAGAAAATGCTCTGGTCCAGCTTGATGTCCAACGCGAGCACGAATCAGATTCGTGTACAGGTCGTAAGTCGCTACGTGCCGGAACGTTCCGATCCACTCAAACCCAGCTACTTTTTTGCTTATCGGGTAACGGTCTCCAACGAGGGAGATCGTCCGGTGCGTCTGGTCAGCCGGCATTGGAAAATTCGAGATGCCTACGGACGCCTGGAGGAAGTGCGCGGCCCGGGCGTCGTAGGCAAGCAGCCCCGGTTGACGCCCGGAGAAAGCTTTGAATACACAAGCTATTGCCCCCTGCCCACGGAATTCGGATCCATGGAGGGCAGCTACTACATGGTCTATGACGAAGGCGATGGCTTTGAGGCCACCATTGCTCGCTTTCAGCTGGTGGCCCCCCAGGCCGTGAACTGAACCGACCGGACCCTGGACAGATGACCTAACGCGACTCTAACAGGAAAGCAAGCGAAACTGCCGATAATTGAATTGACGATCATCCTGTTTTTCGTTTGTTCGCGGTATATGTTCACACAAGAGGACAGTCTCTGCGAGATTCTTCTCAAAGTTATGATGGCCGAAGCCTGGCAGGCCGGTCCGCTGGACGATGAGCGTCGAAGTCTGGTTGAGGGCTGGCTACAGACTCTCTGCATGGAGGGGCCCGAGTGCGCCCGCATTCAAGCCCTGATGGATCGCGAGATCGACGCCTTTCAGGCGGAACTGCACGAAAGCGAGTTGCGCGCCGCTCTGGCGAGCGAGGAAAACCGAAGGCGAGTCCGTCGCCTGCTTGATCGCATTCTCGGTCAGAGGCGAACCGTCTTCCCGCTGGAAGCAGCGGTGACCGAAAAGATCGAGCGCCTCATGAATGATCGCTCGGGCATTGAACGGCTGCTTCAGTCCTGAGAGCTGCAATTCCACGATTGGCGCATTGCACCCAACCGGGCCCCATCAGAGTGGCCGATTCAAGGCCCGGTCCGAAAAGATCGGAAAACTAACCTCACCGGCATGAACCTTCGCGCGTAATTCTTCCGGTCTGCAGCCGAGTTCCAGACAACGCTCGGTGAAACGATCGCGGGGCATTTTGTAGGTTTTGGTGAGCGGCACGATCAGGCGCGCAACCGTACGCCGATTCCCGTCCACGGTAAAGATGGAAAAACCGCGCGGCACAAGGCCGGCCTGCTGGAGCAGGATCTTGACCATGGCGATACCCATTCCGGCGCCTTCGGCCGAGTCGCTGAAGTGAACGAAATAGTCCACCAGGCTATCGATGTCTCCGGCCTGTATGAATTTTTGCCGGATGCGGCGTTCTTCGGGTTCGTAGAGTCCAAAGTCATTGATAACCGCAATCGAAACGACCTCGGACGAATAATCCATACACACACGGAAAAAAAGGCCGAGTTCCCGAATGCGAGGGCCAAATCTCTTGAGCTGGCTCGCGATGAGTTGCTCTCGAAATACCAGCATCGCTTCTGCGTACTGGGACTCAATCGCCGGGTCCACCTCCAGTTCCTCGAAGAGCACCCGTTTCATGTTTGCCTTGGCGGCATTCTGAACCAGTTCCCGGACCGCGGCGTAGATCGGGCCGCCCACAACACGATGACCGAGTCGCTGGAAAACGAACTCGACCATGCGCTCAAGGCTCTGCTCCCCCGACTCGCTGAGCAGGTGGCTTTGCAACGTGATGCGTTTGCCGGCATCGAAAGCCTCCTCCAACGGTCCCGATGCAAATTCTGCCGCTGGCATGTGACTCACGGCAAACGCCGCCCCAACTCGGCCCGTACGGCTTCGATATTGGCCGGAAGTTCGACCGGCGCATTCTTGTATTTGGCCTCCAGGTCAAGACGACCTTCGTGGTAGGCGGCTTTGGAATCGGCAAACTTCAGGCCATGGGCGGTGGAAATGACGGCCACACTCGCGCCGGCCGCGATGGTTCCGGCGGCACGTAGTTTGATGAGTGCGGCCAGAGCCACGCCCGTGTGCGGATCATTGAAAAGCCCAAAACGATCTACCCGCGCCGCCGCGTTTGCCAGTTCTTCTTCGGTGGCCTGTTCGACAACGCCATCGAACTCCTTCAGTGCCCGCACTGCGCGCGGGTAACTGACCGGATTGCCGATCTGGATGGCCGACGCCAGGGTCTTTTGGGCCTGCATCGGCACCAGTGGCCCTAACCCGGCGCGGTAACTCCGATAGAGCGGGTTTGCGTTTTCACTCTGGGCGACGCAAATGCGCGGATACCGATCAATCAGACCCGCCAGCCGCAGAAGCCGAAAGCCCTGGCCCAGGGCGCTCACATTTCCCAGATTGCCGCCGGGAATAATCACCCAGTCCGGAACCTTCCAGCCCAGTTGCTGGGCCAATTCCACGCTCACGGTTTTCTGACCCTCGATACGCAATGGATTCATGGAGTTGGCCAGGTATATGGACGGATCCAATGTGATGGCGCGCACAATCTCCATGCAGCCGTCAAAATCTGTGTCGAGGCTGAGCACCAGGGAACCGCACGCAATCGGCTGGACCAATTGCGCCATGGAGATCTTGCCGGCCGGCAAAAACACAACTGTTGGAATTCCGGCCGCGCTTGCGTAGGCGGCCAGAGCCGCACTCGTATCGCCGGTCGAAGCACAGGCCACCGCGCGAATGGGCGTACCCGAAGCGATCAGCGAACGCACATGACTCACAAGCACCGTCATGCCGAGGTCCTTAAAGGATCCGGTATGCGAGATGCCACATTGTTTGATGCCCACGTATTCCAGATCCAGCTCCCGGGCGAAGGCGGGTACGCTCAGAAGCGGGGTGCGTCCTTCACCGAGAGTTGTGATGTGCTGATCGTCGATGCCCGGCAGAACCCATTCTTTCTTTCCCCAAACACCCGACGACCACGGATGCTCAAAGGAGGCCATGCGCGATTCAAACAGCGATTTCCAGCGCTCGCGACCTGTCAGGCGGATCGGCTCGGGATCGTGTTCCACGGACAGCAGACCGTCGCAGCGTTCGCAACGGTAGATAACGCGCGAAAGCGAATACTGTTCGCCGCATTCGATGCACTGTAGCCAGGCGTGATACTTCAGACCCGAAGCCACTCCCGGGCGTTCCGATTCCGTAAGATCATTCTTCATCGGCTTCCTGCTTGAACCGTCCGAAGGAAAAGATGCCCTTCTTGTCCCGCGATTTTTCATCGAGACTCGGAAAGATCCGGGAAATCTCCAATTCGAATTGCATACGCTCCTGCCCGAGATTGCTGATGATGTAGCGACTGGTCAGCAGGAATTCCACATATTGCAGTGGCCGGTTATCCTTAACACTCGCAGCGACTCGAAACATCGCATTGTTGCCGATCAACTCACGGCTTTGAAAGACCTCGGAACTTCGAATGGGTTCTATCTTGCGGGCGTGGGGGGCGCGATAAAATACATTTGGCCCCGGGCTCACCGTGATCTCGTACTCCTCAAGTCCACGGTCCTTTCGAAACTGCAGGATTAACTGATCTTCTTTGATGCCGGCCAGGCGCAACTTGATATCGGAATCGAGTTGGCCGATGCTGAAGCGTCGTTGACGGTCTGCCTCATCAATCAGGATTTCTTTACGCCAGCCCTCCTCCGGCGGAGGAGAATCGCGCTCGGCCTTCACGCGCAAAGCAGGGCGAATGAAAAGGCGATAACTCAAGAACGCAAAGGCGCCGGCGCTACCCACTCCGAGCGCGAGCATAATCCAGTTGAGCGGAGATGGAACGATAAGCAGGAACATTTCACCGGGTCTGGGCTCGAAGGTATTCAATCGCTCGTTCCCGTTGCTCTTCGGCCGTCAGGCCCTGGCGGGCTCTGATTACCCACCGGTAACGCACCAGAAACCGCGTGGGAGACACCACGCCCGCCGGGAACTCATAGCGAAAGCGACTGATGTCGTCCTGAAAGTAAGTGCTGGCCTGCCAGGTGATCGGTGTTTGTCCCTCCAGATAGGAGATATGTTCGGTCTGGCCGCCCAGAGGGCTCAGTCGGATCTGCAGAGTGCCTTCCAGCAACCAGTCCTTGAAGTCGATCTCGTTATCCTTTTCCTGGAAAAACTCCATCTGCTCCCGGTCTCCAACCGGATCGGCCACTCGTTCAATACGGTCCTGGTAAGCCAGCTGCCGGACTTCATAATTTCCTTCGGTGATCAGGACCCGGAAGAGTTCGGTCGGCATCGGAGGTTCATGAAAGAAAGCGTCGTCTTCGGGCGTCGGGAATCTCGGTTGATCTTCGGTGTATACGGCCTCCGCGGTATTGTCCGGATCTCCGGAAGTGTTCTCGGGACTCGTAGCGCAGGCCGCCAACAAGAACATCAGCGCAAGCACAACACTGCGGATGGCCGGCCCCGGGGAGAGCAACCTTGCAAACAAGCCTTTAGTCGAGCAAAGATAGCATTCGGCCCGCGTCATCCGATTCCTCCGGTGCGACCATTATATTGTGAGAATACTGAACGTCAACCGGGGAGCCCGGAAGCAAGCGCAAACGGCGGAACTCCGCGCGCAGCTTTTTCACAAAAATTTCAGCTTCGTCACGCCCCCGTCCGGGCAGTATGAGGGCGAAGCGGCCCTGCCCGACCCGCGCCATGAAATCTGCCTCGAAGAGGAACGAAGCGATGGAACGATTCAGACTCGCCAGGAAATCCGCGATACTCTCAGGTGCATTGACGTCGACCAGCCGACGAATGTTGCGCACGCGCAGATCCACCAGAGCCACCGGTGCGTTAAACTCGCCGGCGTCTTTGATCTCTTTGGCCAGCCGCTCTTCCAGCGGACTGAACGGATCGCGGAAGAGTGTCTCGCGCTCGCCAAGAATGATGCAATTGGCAAAAACCGCCGAGATCATCTCGGCCATGGAGACAGCCAGTTCACGTTGAAACTCGGTCCAGGGCTGGGTCGTACGGTGTATGGTAATGAAGCCCACCAACCAGTTCATATTGATCAGGGGCACGATCCAGTAGTGCTGCATGAGTGCGAGATCGTCGTTCGTATAGGCCCGGGCGATCTCCTCATTCTCCCGGAAATCTGCCAGATCGTAGACGCGGATCAGGTTTGAGACTGTGGCAATAAGATTGGAATTTACCGCAAGGTTGAAACGCTCAATGGAGTCCGGACTGATCTGGTTGCCGGCAAAGATCCTGTAGCGTTGATCGCGCGGGGACAGAAGCACCAGAGAATACGACTCCACCCCGAAATCGTCGCGAAGGTGCTGGGCCAGCACGTCGTACAGTTCATCCAGATTCTTAAGTCTCGAAGTACGACGCATGAGTGAGAACAATCCCGCATGAACGCGCGTGCGACGTTTCAGGTCCGAAGTGTCGCGCTCGAATTCGGCCCGGGAGACCACGCGATCGACGCCTACCGCCGCCATCTCTCCAAGCAGCTGCAGGAACTCGAGATCATCCATGCTGTAATCCGTCTCCGAAAGAGCGGGTCCCAAAATGGCGATGCCGTACATGCGGTTCATGTTCTTAAGAGGAAACACGAGGTGCGCTTTGGAAACTTCGAGAATCTCTTGCTCCTGAGCTGAGAGGGGAGTCGTCATGCGACGGAATTCTTCGGCATACGTTACGCCGGTCTCACGGAGCATGTGCTCATAAATCTCGTCGCCCGGCTTGAGCGCCCAGCCCTCCGGAAGCTCAAAACCGCTGTGAGCCACGGGATGAAAGATCGCACCCGCCACTTTTTTTTGTTCGGTCGAAAACAGACAGATCGTCTCGGCGCCCATCTGGGCCATGATTGCGTACAGCAGACTGTCCCAGAGTTCGTCAAACTCACTGACGTTCGAAATCTCCTTTGTTATGTCAAAAAGAGACAGGTAATGATCAATCTTCTTCTGACTCGCGATCTGGACTTCCGCCGGGATCGTGGTAAAGTCCGAGTCCGTATCGAAAAGAAACTCATCGCGCGGTGCGGGAGCGGGCGTGCCCGATTCTTCAAGCTGACGCGCCTCCGTTTCCGCAATGCGCTCGGCGTCCCGTTCCCATTCGTCAAAGACGTCCCCCGACTGATCCTCTTCGGCGGGGGCCTGAAATGCCGGATCCGATTCGGGGGATGATGCCTCGAAGGCCAGTTCGGGCACATCTGCCCAGGCCGCGGAATCGTCGTCGTCGGCCGACGGCGCGCCCTGCTCTTCGTCCGAAAGAACCTTGCGCGCGAAGTCGTCAAAATCCAGAGTCTCTACGTCGGGCGTGCTCCACTCTTCATCGTCGGTGGTGGAGTCGTCGCCCGCCTGGGCCTTTTGGGCCCGTGCCAGCAGGCCCGATGGCGCTTCTTCCGGTGCGGTCCCGGGCTCTTCTTCCAGGTCCGGCGGGGCGCTCAAGACCGATTCAAAGTCCGAGTCATCAAGCGGGGTGGCGTAACTTTCTTCTGCAAGCGCGGCCGGCTCTTCGGCTTCGTCTCCGGCCGCCTGGGCTTTTTGGGCCCGTGCAAGCAGGCCCGATGGCGCTTCTTCCGGTGCGGTCCCGGCCTCTTCTTCCAGGTCCGGCGGCGCGCTCAAGACCGATTCAAAGTCCGAATCATCAAGCGGGGCGGCGTAACTTTCTTCTGAAAGCGCGGCCGGCTCTTCGGCTTCGTCGCCGACAGCCTGGGCTTTTTGGGCCCGCGCAAGCAGACCCGATGGCGCTTCTTCCGGTGCGGTCCCGGCCTCTTCTTCCAGGTCCGGCGGCGCGCTCAAGGCCGATTCAAAGTCAGAATCATCAAGCGGAGCTACTTCGCTCACTTCGTCTGCACGATCGACGGTTTCTTCCTGACGGCGAAGGGCTTTCGTTTCCGCATCGGACGGTACGGCGGCTTCCTGCTCTTCGCGCGTTCCGGCATCGATCTCGCGCGGTGCCAACGGCGGTATGTCGGCCACCGGAGTCGGTGTCGGGGCCGGACGTGCCGGGGGCGGTGTTGCCGGCGCGCGGCGCGGCGCAGGGCGGGCGGGTGCGCGCGGAACTTCCCGGCGCACTTCCTGCACCGGAGGTGGTATTTCCTCCCGCGCACGCGCTGCCCGCTCTAAAAGGCCACCCGCCTCTGGTTTGGGCGGCGCCTTTTCGGGAATCGGCGGTCCATGGGGTTGGGGAGCAAAGGGCGCGCGGTGCTCGTCAGTGGCCAGCGCCTCACGCAGCACGTCATCCTGGGCAGGACCGGCCAGAGGCTCCGCCGGCATCAGACTTTCCAGGAAGTCGTCGTCGAAAACATCCGAGCCGCTGCCGGCAAAGACCGGCTCCACTTCTTCTGCTACCGGTTCATCAACAACTGCGGCGGACGCCCCTGGAGCTTCTTCGACTGCTTCATTGTGCACTGCCTGAGCGCGCGCCAAAAGACCACGGATGCGCACTCCACCGGCCGCCCCGCCATTTCCGCCGGGCCGGGCGTGTTGTCGGAATTGTTCAGCCCGGGCCCGTAGCCCGACCGCCGCGGCCGCCAGGCCGTCGCTGCTCTCAAGCGCGGGGGCCGGCGATGCCGGTTCATCGCGAACCGCGTTGGCTCTGTCAAGAAGTCCCATGCTCTATTACAACCCGATCAAAGAAGGCCGGCCTCCGCTCCCGACTCCGGACAACGGTTCTTCCGGGATTCGCGGGCTCTTAGAGGCCGAGGTCACTCATGATCTTCTTGTAAAGATCGAAGTATTCGGACCGGCTGAACTCGCGGATTGTGGTGTCGGGCAACTGATCAAATAGACGATCCAGATATCCGATCATCTTGCGCAGTTCTTCTTTATCGAGACCTTCCTCGTCCGCGACGCGGTCTGCCAGCTCCTCGTGGGCCGGCGCAACGGCCGTGGCGGTGCTGGGCGCGGCTTCCGCGGCCGCTGCGGCTGGAGCCGCTTCTTCATACTCGTCGAGGTTGATCAGCCCTTCTTCCGGTTCCAGCTCGGGGATGGAGACCGGCTCGTCGGGCATCTCCAGGGAACTCTGGTAACCGCTGTCATCCTCTTCCGCATCCTCCAGAATCGAATCGATTTCGCTTCCCGACAGCGCCACCGGGCCTTCGTCGGGTTCGAGATCCAGGTCGGTTCCAGCGCCTTCAAAACCGGATTCGTCGATTTCCAGAAGTTCCGGCTCGTCCTCGCTCGGTTCGGACGGCTCGTCCATTTCAAAGTCGTCGACGAACGTAAGATCGTCGGGAGTCGCCGACTCCACCATTTCGACTTCTTCCTCGTCAACTTCAGAGACGATGTTTCCCAGCTCTTCGGGTGTAAGCGCGATCGGCTCGTCATCGTCTCCGTCGAGGGAAGCCAGAGGCGGCGCATCCGGTATGTCTTCTCCGGCGTCCTCGAGCTGTTCGGTATCCAGAAGGACCTGACTTAGTTCTTCGTCGGTAAGTGTGATGTCCTCTTCATCTTCTGCGTCGGGCGCGCCATCAATCACCGGCAATTCGCCGCCGTCGAAGTCGCTCTCAATCGATTCGGCATCTTCGAGATCCGGCGCTTCCTCAAGCTCAAGGTCCGGAAGGGCATCGTCAAAATCGTCCGAGGACTCCGAATCGTCCGGTTCGACGTCGTCCATGATGTTTTCGAGTTCGTCAGGAGAAAGTGCAATTGGTTCGTTGTCGTCGTCGCCGAACAGATCTGCGGGAACGCCGGAAGGACTATCCTCCCCGTCTTCTTCTGCGGGCGCACCTGAATCCTGGTCATCGCCCTCCCCGGCAAAGTCATCGAAGCCAAGCTCTTCCACTTCCTGATCCGGTGGCGGCGCAATCGGTTCGAGGTCCACGTCGGGAATCGAGCTTCCGCTATCGGTAAGCTCGGTGTCGTCAATCGCCTCGCCGGGACTGTCGAGTCCCTGTTCATCGGAGAGGTCTTCGAAAAAGCCTTCGTCGCTGCCGCCGATGATGCTCTCGAGCTCGTCCTCGGAAAGGCTGACGCTCTCGTCCTCGTCGGAGGAACCAAAGGCGTCGGGCTCCAATCCAGATGAACCTTCCGATTCATCGCCCTCATCGGTATCTATGGCCGGCTGCGCCCAGGATTCGGGTTCGTCGGTGCCGAGGGCCTCGGTGGCACTCTCAAGATCGATTTCTTCTCCGAAGTCCGCTGCTTCGTCGCCGGTGTCCGACTCGCTTCCCAAATCGGCAGCCAGATCGCCCTCCATCTCGAAGTCGAGTTCATTGGAAGTGTCACCATCCCCGAACTCGTCTAGAGCGGGCAATTCGGGAAGATCATCGCCCCCGAAGGAATCGTCAAAGTCGATGGCCTCAAAGTCGGGACCCTCGCCTTCGAGCGGCATCTCGTCGAGGTTGTCGTCCTGGTCCTTGATTTCGTCCATAAATGCGCAGGCGCAGCCACAACCGGCCACGGGCCCGCGAAGGGGCCAGTATCAGTTTACAAGACTATCATCGGCCGCCGCTACCCCGAAATCCAAACGGAGCAGGGTCAGAAGGCCTAAAAAACGGGAAAAAAGCGGCCGGCAGGGATGAGGTCAGCGGCCTTTCCAGGCCAGACGGGTGCGGGCCGCCTGCAGCCGATCCTGAAGGCGCTGCATCTCCACCTCGCCGGTGGCGCTCATCTGGAGCACTTCGTCGTAATCCCTTTGAGCGGCTTCGAAATCGACTTTTTCCAGGTTTTCGCCGTGATTCGCCAGCACGGTGATGCGTTCCGGCGTGATCTCGACAAAGCCCCCATCAATCACGAAGCGGCTAACGCCGATTTCGTCATTCAGAGTCAGGACACCAAAACCCAGGATCGAGACATAGGGAGCATGGCCGGGCAGAACGCCAATCAGTCCATCGTGCAGGGGGATCTGCACGTACGAAACGTCGCTCTCATAGAGCAGAGCTGAAGGCGAGACAATGCCCAGCTGAATGGTCTTTCTGCTGCCGCTTTCCATGTTCAGATCAGACACTCGCTCCCATAGCCTTCGCGTTTTCGACGACCTGGTCGATCGTACCGGTCATGTAGAAGGCCTGTTCCGGCAGGTGATCGTACTTGCCGGAGAGCAGTTCCTGGAACGACCGGATGCTGTCCTCGAGCTTCACGTAAATGCCGGGCCGACCGGTGAAGGCCTCCGCCACGTGGAAAGGCTGAGAGAGGAACTTCTCGATCTTACGGGCGCGGGCCACGAGCAATTTATCGTCTTCTGAGAGTTCGTCCATGCCCAGAATCGCGATGATGTCCTGGAGGTCCTTATAGCGCTGCAGAATACGCTGCACCTCCCGCGCCACTTCGTAATGAGTATTGCCGACGACGGCCGGTTGCAGAGCCCGGGAAGAACTATCGAGCGGGTCGACGGCCGGGTAGATGCCCTTCTCGGAAATGCTTCGAGAAAGTACGGTCGTTGCATCGAGGTGCGTAAAAGCGGTCGCCGGAGCCGGGTCCGTGAGGTCGTCCGCCGGCACGTAAATCGCCTGAACAGACGTGATGGAGCCGTGCTTTGTAGAAGTAATGCGCTCCTGAAGGCCGCCCATCTCGGTTGCCAGAGTGGGCTGATAACCCACCGCGGAAGGCATACGACCCAAAAGCGCGCTCACTTCCGAACCAGCCTGGCTGAAGCGAAAGATGTTATCAACGAAGAGCAGACAGTCCGTTCCGGTCGAATCGCGCAACTTCTCCACCATGGTGAGTGCACTCAGGGCCACACGCAAGCGCGCCCCCGGCGGTTCGTTCATCTGACCGTAGCAAAGTACGGCACGGTCAATAACGCCCGATTCTTTCATTTCGATCCAGAGGTCGGTCCCTTCCCGGGTGCGTTCTCCTACGCCCGCAAAAACCGAATATCCCCCGTGGGCCTTGGCCACGTTGTTGATGAGTTCCATGATGACGACAGTCTTGCCGACACCGGCGCCGCCGAACAGGCCCGTCTTACCGCCGCGAGTGTACGGGGCGAGCATGTCGATGACTTTGATACCCGTCTCGAAGACCTCTACGGAAGGTTGCAGGTCTTCGAGAATCGGCGCGGGCTGATGAATGGCACGATACTCTTTCGCCGCCACGGGCCCGAGTTCGTCGACCGTCTCACCGAGAACATTAAAGATTCGGCCCAGGGTTTCCACGCCGACGGGCACGCTGATCGCCTTGCCCGTATCGATGACCTCCTGGCCCCGTACGAGGCCGTCGGTGGCCGACATGGCAACGGCGCGCACAGCGTTGCCGCCCAGGTGCTGCTGCACCTCGGCCACAAGCTTGAAGTCACCCTCCGGTCGGGCGATCTGCATCTCGACCGCATTGAAAATATCGGGAAGCTCCTCGAAGCTGAGGTCCACAACCGAACCCAGAACCTGGATTACTTTTCCTTTGTTGCCTGCTTTGCTCATAAGTTCCTTCTAGAAGATAGATCTTGTCGTGCGTTACAAAGCGTCTGCGCCTGCAACGATCTCACTGAGTTCCTGGGTGATGCTGGCCTGGCGTGCGCGGTTGTAGGTGCGCACCAGCAGTTTCAACATGTCTCCAGCCGCGTCGGTGGCGTTTTTCATAGCGATGCGCCGGTAAATCTGTTCTGAGGCCGTCGCCTCAAGGAGCGCCCCGAATACGGCCGTCTTTACGGCCAGGGGCAACATTTGTCTGGCAATGCTTTCCGGCTCCGGATTGTAGATAACGGGACCTTTCGGGCCCTGCTCGTCTGCGCCCGCTTTCTGGCCGAGCCCCAGGGGCAACAACTGGCGGATTCCTGGTCGCTGGCTGCCGCTGGAGTAATAAATTGTCGATATAATCTCGATCTGATCGAAACGGCGATCCGTAAAAGCCTGCATAAAGCCCAGCGCAATGTCTTCAGCCTGTTCAAACGTGAAAGCATCGTCGATGTCGGTGTAGGCCTTTTCGACGGGCTCCTTTACGAACCGGAAAAAAGAAACTCCCTTCTTTCCGACCATATAAACAGTAACTTTTCCGCCACCCTGCCTGATCTCGGCCATGCGGGCCCGGGCCGCCTTGAGCACGTTCGTATTGTAACCACCGCAAAGCCCTCGATTGGCCGTTATGACCAGCAGGGCAAACTTGCGGGGATGTTCTTCTTTGCGCAGGTACGGAGACTCAATGCTGTCCGCAAGCCCGGCCAGGGAATTCATCATGGACTGAAGCTTTTGAGCGTATGGCTGGGACGCATGCACCCGATCCACCAGCTTCTTGGATTTGGCCGTCGATACCATCTCCATAGTGCGGGTGATTTTGCGCGTGTTGCGTACGGACTGAATCCGTTTTTTTATGATCTTTGCGCCGGCCACTGGTCTTTCGCTCTATTGGTGTTCCGGGCTCAGGCCTGGCTCCGCACATCGGCGGCGCGCCCTTCCATAAAGGAGCTCGCAAAGTCTTTGATGGTTTTCTCCAGCGCCTGCTCGTTTTCGATCTTGCTGCTCTTGCGGATGCCCTCGAGCAATTCTGAATGGGCCTGCCGGACGTGTTTCAGAAGGGCCAGCTCAAATTCCCGAACACGGTCTATCGGGATCTTGTCCATGAGACCGCGCGTGACGGCAAAGATACTCAGAACCTGATCTTCCACTTCCCAGGGATTGGACTCGTCCTGCTTGAGCACTTCGAGGACCCGGTAACCACGGTCGAGCTGTGCCTGGGTCGTCGCGTCCAGCTCCGTGCCGAGCTGGGCGAAGGCTTCCAGTTCCCGGAACTGAGCGAGGTCCAGCTTCATTTTGCCGGCGACGGACTTCATGGCTTTGATCTGGGCCGCACCACCCACCCGGCTAACCGAAATGCCCACGTCCACAGCGGGACGTTGACCGGAAGCAAAGAGGTTCGGCTGCAGATAAATCTGTCCGTCGGTAATGGAAATCACATTTGTGGGGATGTAAGCACTGACCTCGCCTTCCTGGGTCTCAATGATCGGGAGCGCGGTAAGGCTACCGGCGCCATACTTGTCGCTCATCTTGACCGCACGCTCCAGAAGGCGGCTGTGCAGATAGAACACGTCACCCGGATAGGCTTCGCGCCCCGGGGGCCGACGCAAGAGGAGCGACATCTGCCGGTAAGCGTTGGCGTGTTTACTCAGGTCATCGTAGACAACCAGGGTCGCTTTTCCGTGCTCGTACATGAAGTACTCTGCAATCGTGCAGCCGGTGTAGGGCGCCAGATATTGCATGGGCGCCGGGTCACTGGCCGATGCCAGAACAATCGTGGTGTAGTCCGTGCAGCCCAGTTTTTCCAATCGCTCGTAGACCGTGGCGACGTTGGAAGACTTCTGACCGACCGCCACGTAGACACACATGACGTCTTTGCCTTTCTGGTTGATGATGGTATCGATGGCGATTGCGCTTTTGCCGGTTCCGCGGTCCCCAATAATCAGCTCTCGTTGCCCCCGACCGACCGGAATCATCGCGTCGATAGCTTTGATTCCGGTTTGCATGGGTTCGTGGACCGGCTGGCGACGGGCAATGCCCGGAGCGATAATTTCCATGGGGCGCGTGGCCGTCGTTGCGATCGGGCCTTTGCCGTCCAGGGGTCGCCCCATAGCGTCCACGATGCGTCCGAGCATCGCTTCGCCTACCGGG
This sequence comes from Spirochaetales bacterium, assembly GCA_024233935.1. GTDB lineage: Bacteria > Spirochaetota > Leptospiria > Leptospirales > Leptonemataceae > JACKOY01. Next base: position 306,853 of record JACKOY010000003.1, read on the forward strand.
ACCGCGAGTACTTTGCCCAGACGGCGCACCTGATTGCCTTCGCGCAACTGCGTGTAGGGCCCGAGCACGACCACGCCCACGGAGTTTTCTTCGAGGTTGAAGGCGAGCCCGAGGGTCCCGTCTTCGAATTCGACCATCTCGTTGTACATGACCTTTTCCAGGCCGTATACCCGTGCGATGCCGTCACCAACGGTCAGGACTTCGCCCACTTCCGCGGTATCGAGCTTCTTGTCGAAACTCGCGATTTCCTTTTTGAGTACGCTGGCGATTTCGTCGGTCTTAATTTTCATAGTATGCCTTTCCTACGATCTTCCGTTCCAGGATGGCCTGTCGGATTCGTTTCAAACGATTTGAAATACTGCTATCGAATAGGAGGTCGCCCGAACGCACGACGACGCCACCGATCAAGTCGGCGCGCACTTTCTCTTTCAATACGATATCTTTTTGCAAACGCGAACCAATTGCCTTCTTCAGGGCTTCCTTCTGCTCCGCGCTCAGGGCGGAAGCGGACTCAATGCCGACATGCTGGCGTCCGAGTTCACGATCGGCGATTTCGATATAGGCTTCCACAATGCCCGGGAGATGATCGAAACGCCTCTTGCGCGCCAGAGTCCCGAGCAAGTTGAAGACCAACTCGCTGGCATCGGCCTTGATGGTCTTACTCAAGAGTGCGATCTTGGCTTCGGAGTCCACCACCGGGGACCGAAAATAGCGCCAGACGTTGTCATCGGCCGTGAGCGCCACAAGAACCGCCTCCAGCTCCTCGCCGATGGCATCAAGTTGCTTGCCGGCCAGACTCGCGACGGCTTCGGCATAAACCGAAGCAATTTTGGTATCGAGCTGCATCAGCGCGCGCCGATCTCCTGAATCGTTTCTCGCACGAGCTTCTCATGGTCCTGGGTCTGGAGGGTCCGTTCCAGTATGCGCCCGGCCACTTCGATAGAAAGTTCCGCGACCTGTTTGTGAATCTCTTCCAGAGCCGAGTCGCGGGCCAGCTCCACTTCGCGCAGTGCCCTGGTCTTGAGCCCTTCGGCCTCCTGGCGGGCCTTCTCCAGGATCTCATTCTTCAGCTTCTCGGCATCGTCGCGGCCTTCGGCAATGATCTGCTGACCTTCCTCTTTGAGGCCATTGAGCTTGGACATATACTCCTGCAGACGCTCCTCGGCGTCGGCCCGGAGCTTTTCCGCGCGATCGATCTCTGCGTGAATGTGCCCTGCGCGCTCGTCCAGGGCTTTCAGGATGGGGCCCCAGGCGAATTTCCACAAAAGGAAAAGCACAATCGTAAACGTGATAAAGGTCCAGATAACCAGACCCGGATCTACGTCCAGCAGAGCCAGTTTACCTTCTTCGGCCAGATACTCAAGTAGCACGCGCATTCCTCCGGTCAGGCGGGTCCGATCGAAACCGGACCGCTACCTGGATTTACTGTCCCGCCTCTACCGGCGGAGCAGCAGAGTGCGAGGCTGCAAACTTCTCGATCAGCTCGGGGCTGATAACGAGTCCGGACAGAAGCACGATGACGAGCGCAAACAGAGTCGCGCCTTCCACCAGCGCCGCCGCGATAATCATGGCCGTCTGAATTTTGCCGGCTGCTTCTGGTTGCCGACTCATTCCCTCGACCGCCTGACCGCCGATGCGCCCGATTCCAATACCAGCACCAATAATCACGAGGCCGGCGCCAAGACCCACACCAACAAAGGCTAAAGCAATCATAATCCCTCCACCAAAATCTAACGAATGAAATTCATCTGAAAATCAACCAAGCATAAGACCGCAATATCAACTCAATGCCGATGCATCACTGAACCGACGAACAGGGCCGTGAGCATCGCAAAAATGAAGGCCTGTAGAAAGCCAACCATTATTTCAAGGAAATAAATCGCTATGGCGCCACCGACGCTCGCCAGAGTGATGCCGGCCCCACCAAAGATGCCAATGGGACCGCCAAACCACATGGACTTTACCTGAAAGACAAAACCGAGCAACGCCAGGATGATCACGTGACCACCGGTCATGTTTGCCAGAAGACGAATGGTCAGTGCAAAACCTTTCGCAATCGGACTTACCAAAAACTCAAGCACCCACATGAGCGGGAACAGAGCGATCGGAACGCCGCCCGGAACCGAGGTCCATAAGAACTGAAAACCCTGGTAACGAAAACCCGTAATCCAGATCATCAGAACCGTGATAAGGGAAAGCGTGACCGTGACGGATATATCTCCCGTGGCAGTGATCGCAGGCCAGATCGCAAGCAGAGCCGGCTCGGTTGCACCGGTCACATGTTCATGATGATGTCCCGTGATGGCCGACTCGATCTTGACGGCCGCCTCTCCGATGGGAGGCAAGAGACCGCCCAGATTGCAGAACAAAATAAAAAAGAAAAGCGTCAGGATGTACGGCTGAAAACCCCGGGAATGGCCTTCCATGCTGGGCTCTATCACCTCGGCCCGCATCCACTGCACCAGTGCTTCGATGGCGTTTGCAAACTTGCTGTTGATGCGACGTGGATTTCCGGCAATTCTACGGGCGGCGTAAAAGAGCAGAAGGAACAGAACGCCCCCCATAATGAACATCGCCATGACCCGACGCGTGATATGCATGGGCACTCCACCATGCCAGCGATACAAACCCTGTTCGTCGCGAAATGTGTAAGACTTTACGAAGCGGGTATGCGCCTCAAACTCCGGGGAGCCCGGGCGGACTTTTTGGCCGCCCAGGTGCAGTTCGAAGATGACCGAGTCCATGAGGTGGTGAACCAGAATCGGATTGAACTCGAAAGACTCGCCATGCCCCTGCGCTTCGGGCTCTGCGGCGAGAGGCGAAATCGCAAGAACAAGTACGATGACGCCAAACAGGACGCGAAGGGGAACGAAACTCTTACGACTGTACATACTCAGGGGCGGCCAAAATCGGACCCCAGGACGATGCTTGCAACCTGAAAACATAAAAAACTGCCCACGCTTACCAGGTAAAGAAACAGGTACGCGGAGGGCTCCGGCGGGCGCGCTATCAAAACATAAAGGCCCAATACGAGTAGAGCCAGGACCCGAAGTACGTTGGACCCCAGGCCGATCAGGGCCGCCCGGGGGTGATCTCCCTTCCGGGAACAGTAGAGCCAGATATAATAGAAAGGATGGCAAACCATAAACGAAGCGCCGTGAACCAGAATCCGGCTACGGTCCGAAAACTGTGGGTCGACCACCAGGAACCCTGCAAACACCGCCACCGGTATTGCCAGCAACGGCAACCAGACCAGGACCCCGCCACGACCTTCAAGACCCACCGCGCGTCCTGCGGTCATGGGAACGTCGGACCTCCTCGTCAATGCGATCGCCCACGTCTCGCAAGCCCCGCTCGATCCGATCCATCTGCGCGCTGGCAGACTCAGGTTCGGTCCGCGGCTGGCTCTTTTCGTCGTCGGCCGCCATCTGCATGACCAGAACGCGCCGATACAGATGATAAAAACTGCCCGCCAGCCCCAAGAAGAGCCCCACAAACAACCAGACCTTCGGCCGCTCAAAGAAATACCGGTCCAGAAAGTAGCCGCCGAGCGTAAAGAACAGGAAAATGCCCACGAACTCGAAGCCCAGGCCCGCGTAGCCCAGCGCGACGCTGCGGTCTCTCTTGTCCTGAATGCTCATACAAAAACCATCCGGCGGCGCCGGCCCTGTGTCGATCTTAATACTGGCGCATGTACACCATCGAACTAATCCGGGTGGCCGACGGATACTGGGCGGCGCACTGCGAGGACGAAGGCCGGGGCTCCCTGGCCCGCTCGCGGGTTGCTGCAATCGAATCCATCAGCGAAGCTCTGGCCGAAAAAGGGGCTCCCGAACACCCGGCCTTTGACAGAGCCGGGAACAAGATCTACCCCCTGCCCGAACCAGGATACTATTCGTTTTAACCGGCCGCGATTTACAACGGCCTCGGGATAGAACGGGACGTGCCTTTCCGCCCGAGCTCGAAGCTAGCGCAAAATGGTTCCCGGGCGGGACCAACGGACCGCCATCCGCGGAATCCGGTAGAGCAAGGTGCGGTGGAGGTATGAGAATATCTGCCCCGGATTTTCAGACAGAATCACATCGTCCTGGTCGTCCGACGTGCAGTACTCGGCCTGATCTTCCGGAGAAAATCCGGGCAAAAGAAAGCCCACATTGGGATCGCGATCATATGAGCGGCTTACGTAGTGCGAGCAGATCTTGTCGTGCCAGTTGATCGAGAAATAGATTACGAGCGCCTTGCCCAGAATACGCTCCCGGCTTATGTAGCCGATGGCCCGCGAGTCCTTGGAATCATCGCGGTTGTCACCCATGACGAGATAGTTACCTTCGGGAATGACACAGCCCTCGGTGCTCAGGGTCGGGCAGAGCGGGTTGATACCGTACTGAATGGCTTTCTGATAGGTCTCTACCATGTAATGGACGTGGTCGCCAACGGTTTCTTCAAAGACAACCGGCAGACCGGCATCACCGCGCCAGAGCGGGGGAAAGAAGTCACGGTGCAGAACGCCGGGATTGTCCGCATCGAGCAACATAGAACGCGCTTCCCGGGCGGGCACTTCCCGGAGCGGGTAATGCAACCAGGGCCCCTCCCCACCGGGACGATACTCCACTACGGCCACGTATGGTTCCGGGCCATGGTCGGCGCCTGACGCGCAGGCGAATTCGCGCTGACTGTCGTCCAGAAGTTCGGCGCTGACAACCTCTGCGAGACTGCAGGCGGGCACTTCCCGAATGCGGATCCGATCGCCCGGCAAGCCCATGACACGTTTTACGAAATGACGCTCGCGCTCATGCGGAGGGATGAAGGTGATGATGTCACCGCGCTCGGGTTCGTCCAGACGCGCCAGTTCGAGACCCGTAAACGGAGCCCGTATGGAGTAACGCATCTTGTTAACGAACAGATAATCGCCGATCTTCAGGGTCGGGATCATCGAGCCGCTGGGAATATTGTTGGCGTCGAGAATGAAATCTTTGAAGCCGAAGACCGCAATAATCAAAAGCAGAAGCGAAACCAGGGAATAGACGATAGCCAGCGGATCCTCGCCGCCGTCCGTATCCCGGACAATGACCAATTGCCCGGTGTCGATACCGGCGTACTTACTCCGTGCTCTTGGGTTACGCTCGTTCTTCACGTCAGGACTGCCAACAATCCGCGCGCGCCGGCACAATCAATCAGAAATGGCGGGGATTCCCGGCACAATCAAGCGCATGCCGGCGCCGCCGGTCTGCGAGAAAGCCTGCAGATAGACCGAAAGGAAACTGGAGCCGGCCGGCGCGGAAGCCAGTCGTTCGATCAGCGCAACCGCATGGGCCGAGCCGGTTCCCGAAGAAACTTCGAGCAACACCGTGCCCCGCTCGCTGAAGTGCCGTGAAAAAGCCAGGTCCAGGGCCTGTTCCTGCCGGCGTGCCCGAAACACGATCAATTCCGGCGCCTGCCCCTGACTGAAGCGATCCAGGTCCCACAGGCGCAAACTGGCATTGCCGCACAGGAATTTGCGCAGGTAAACGGGTCGATCTCCGCCCTGGCGGGAGGCCCGAGCGTCCACCGCGATCGGCCACAGCCAAACGCCGGAGGCCGAACCGCCCGAGAAAGCCTGTTCAAAATCGGGCACCGCCGTGGCCCGGGGCAGATCGGCCGCAACCGGACAACCCCCGGCCCGATACACGGTCCGATCCCGCACGGCCCCACCATCGTCGGCGCCGATCGGCCTTGCAAAAAAGATGATCGGACGGGTTGTGCCGCTCGGGAAAAGCAGGCGCTCAAAGTTCAGATCAAAACGCGGGGCATACTGGATGGCGAGACCCTGGGTGACGCGACCCATCTTTTGCTGCAGGGCGGCAAAGCGATCCTGAAATTCATGGCAGGCCGCCACGGTTTCACGATTGCAGCCCTCGCGGAGCTTTGCCACGTCCCCGGCGCCGAGATCAATAAAGCTGATATTGCGCGAATGCACGAGATACACCCGGCGACCGCTGCCCAGAGGCAGACTGAAAAGATAGTTACCCGCGGCACTGAAACTCGCGGCGGTCAGAGCCGGTCGCACTTCGCGCATCACAACCTCAGCCCCTGTCCGGGCGCCGGTGGCAATAGACGGATAATCGGCGGCCTGTAGATATTCGAAAGCTCCGGCTTCTTGCGACCAGGCCACGCTGGTCAAGAAGCCCCGCGCGCCGCCGGGGTTGTTGCCGGTTTGAAAGAAGCGCGAATCCAGGCTCGCGTGGCCCAGCAGCAGATTGAAACCCGCCCAGGTCTGCCCGCGCCTCTGAAGGTTGTTTACGGCCTGCTCCAGAAAGAAATCCGTGCCCGCTTCCGCCGGCGCCCATTCACGCAGCGTATAGATCGCCTGATTGTAAGGACGCGTGCTGAGAATCGCTCCGAGCCGATTGATGAGGGTGCTGTAGTCGCCGGCAGGCGCCAGACGATTTCGAACCGCAAGCATGCCGAGCAGGTGAGAATATTCGCGAATATGGGTCCGGTTCTCGCCCTGCAGGATTCCCTGGGCCTTAATGAAGTTGATTAAAGCCAGATAGTCCTGCCCCGCGAAATAAAGCGCCCACCCATCAATCAAAGTGGCGTGATATTCGAGCACAAACCAGGAGTTCTCCTGGGCCACATAAGTTACGTCCTCCGCAATGCGATGCGACAGTTCCGGGTTTTCTTTCACCAGGATTTGTGCCAGACGCAGGCGAGCGTAATAGCGGGCCGGTTCACCTCCCACGGTATCTCCGGCCATGTCCGTCAGGTGTTCCAGGGATTGCGCCGCGTTTCTTGAGTCGCCGGCCAAATGCATGAGCATGGCCCCGGTCAGCTTGAGCCCGGCTTCGCTGTACGGAAAACCGGTCCAGTAATCCCGCGACCCGGCGCCGGCGGCTGCGATGCGGTTCAGGCCAACACTCGACATGTAATCAATGGCCTGGTGATAACGTCCGCCGAGAATCATCCAGTCCAGGCGGCCGGACGTATATTGAGGCACCGTGTCCGCGTCATCGCGCATGGAGAATCGGATCGCCGAATCGAAGTCCGCGGCGCCAACCAGGTATAGAGGAATGCGGGAACGAATTATCCGCGCGGCTGCGGAGTCGTCGTTGTAGGTCATGTGGTCGGCGATGATGGCCGCTTCCAGGGGCAGGCCCAGCCCAAACAAACGATCGGGCAGTTCCTGACCGATCACGCTGTAAAAGGGCGGCCGCAGAAAACTATTCGCCAGAAAGGGCCGTGCCAGGGAAAGCACACGGGCGAGATCCCGCTCGCCGACCGTCTTCTCGGAAAGCGAACGTGCTTCTCGAAGGGCGCGCACCAAAAGGCATGAGGGGTTTTGTTCGGGGAAACGACAGACGCGCAGAAACTCGTCCACGTCCAGCTGGCGCGAGACCCGGGCGGCTTCCAGGGCGGCGTAGAAGCTCACCAGGTCGGCTCGTTCCGGCTGGCGGGAGCTTTCATCCCGCAACGCGCGCAGGAGACGTAATCGGTTTGCGGGATCCGGTGCGGAAGCGTAGATCGTGACGACCTCCGCGTAATTACGCATGGCGCTATCCGATTCCCGGGAAAGGGCCTGACGCAGGCTAACGAGGGTCCCGTCCTGCAGGCAACGCTCCAGAAGATAGGGCGCCAGAGTACGCTTGTCCTGAACGCTCAGGCGCGGCCAGTCGCGCTCCAGATTCAGCGTGGCGGCCTGCCGCGCGGGGTTGCCCGGGTCCGGGCCTTCATACGCCAGCAACGAAACAGACAGCGGAAGCAGGACGAGCAGCACGGCAAACTTATATCGGGGAACTGGGCTCATTTCGGGCGTCTCTTTCTTAAGTTTCGAACGGAAATCGGAAACGCTGGATAACTTGTTTGGGAGGACCCCCTCCGGACGCACGGCTTTTTTCATTTGACAGGCCCCCGGCACGCACGCAGCCTTTATGGTCCTCGGTTTTCGCCCTTGAGGCGCACCGATGAGGTCCGAACATGAACCAAAAGCGCTTCGTAACCGGCTTCGTGGGCCTGATGGCCTTGCTCATCCTTTCGCAGGGAGTCATCGCGCAACCGGCGGCGACAACGGCTTCGACTGCTTCGACTCCTGAGTCGCGTGCGGAAGAGACCGGAGAACGCGCCAGTTATCTTGACCGTCACCGGGCGATACAAAGGGTCGCGGTTCTAAAAGAACTCACGATTCTCGACATTCAGCGCCTGAAGATCCTGGTCGCCAACTTCGAAGGTCAGGTGGGGGACGCCCAGGCATCGTTTGAAGAGATCAAGCGACTGTATCGGGAAGCCCAGGAGCAATGGTATCGGCGGCGCTTCGTCGACTCCTTGCGCTTGCATGAAGAATGCCGCACAAAGGTGCAGGCCCTGTACAAGCAGTTTACGGATATGTTCAAGGAACAGGTGGCTCAATTGCTGGCAGACTGCTCCGAACAGCTCGTGAACATCGAGTTCTCTCAATCCATTGAGCCAGGACTGGAAAGCAACCTGAATCGCACCATCCGTCACAACTCTCTCAAACTGAAAATCGCCTACCAGCAAACGGCCATCGCGGAAGATATGCTACGCCACAATCGCCACTCCGACGCGGTTACCCACTACCGACTCGCAAAAATGTACGCCATCGACGTGCTGCGCGATCTGGAGCAAGACCCCGCCCGGCAGCAGGAAATCGAGAACGAGTACCGGGTGCACTTGCTTGACGCCAGGGGCATGACGGCGGCGGCGCCGGCCGGTTCCTCCGGTTAAAGGATGCGTCACCGACTCATTACGCTACAAGCACGTGTGCTGCACTGGCTTGAGCTGGCCAATCGCCAGCTAGACCGGCTTTTGCTGTACGACCGCCTGCCCACGATCCTGCTCTGGAGTTTCGCCGCCGTTATTGTTTTTCTGCCGGGCGTTCTTTTGTGCGAATCGTCGGCCCCGCGCTATCGTGTTGTGGTCGACCCCGGCCATGGGGGCGCGCCCGGTCGGGCGGCCGACGATAAATGGGACGCAGTTACCGGAAGCTATCTGGACGTCTATCGCCCCGGCATGGTCGCCCTGGCCAATGGGCGCACCTACCAGGAGCATCTGATCGCGCTGGAATTGGGTCGCCGGCTACAGCATTATCTCGATCTGACCCGCAGCGAGGCCGGCTGGAGAAACTTCGTCGAGCTGCTCACGCAGTTCAGCGCCCAGCGCAGCTTTCAGCGCATCATTATTGATTCGAGCATGAGCCGCGAGGACAGCTGGAATCACCGCTTTCGCTCGGCCGATCACCCCGAAGTAAACGCCGCCTACCGCCTCTATGATTATCCCGATCCCGATACGGGGCACATGGAAATGGGCCGCATCTCCTACATGAATAGCCTTCATCCGCACATGGTGGTGTCCCTGCACTGCACTCCGGCCGGCCCCGGGCGAGGACCAGGCGGCATGGCGGCTGTGATTGCCCCGGGTTTCCCGACCTTCGATTTAATCCGTCAAATCCACCTGGGGCAAAAGCCACAGGCTTTGTTTGACAATGGTCCCTGGAACGGACGCTTTCTGGTGACCGATGCTGGTTGGACTCAGTTTGAGGCCGCTCGCGCCGACGCCTGGGTCTATTTCAACGGATATCGAACCAACCGCCAGGGCACCGCCATCGATCGCTCCAAGAACCGGGGCATCCGCTACAACATGTTTCAGTGGCGCTATCGTGACCCGCCCGGCTGGGAAGTGCTCTACAACCCCGATGAGCCCGGCCCGTACGCTCTGGATTTTCGCGAGTTCCGTGCGGAAGGCCCCTTTTGGGATCGTGAAAAGGCGCAACCGGAACTCTGGCGACGCGAAGGGGGACCGCTTGGTTACGGCGGTGACAATTACTATGCGAGCGACGAACTTTTGCGCTTCGTGCAGTTTGGCCTGCGTCGGCTGGTGCCGGCCCTGCGAGCGAACAACGCCATCGGTCCCATCAATCAACCGTTTGTAAGCACGTACAGCGTACCGACCTTTATCAATGCCATCTCTGCCTATCTGGAAATCGCCTACCTGGACCGGCAACAGGACCGCGTAATCATGATTGAGCACACCGATGCGGTGGCGAAGTCTCTGGCGGTGGGCATCTACTCCCTTTTCGTGGGACTGGAACTCAACGGAAACTACGGACCGTTTAAGCCGCGTGGCGAAGCCCTGGGCCTGGAGAAGTACGAAAATCTACCCCAGGGCAACTACTTCGAACTCGTGACCGATTAAGGGCGGGCATATTGATGCTTTGTTGTACGGCCTGCGCTCATTTCAGCATGGGCACGCTAACCTGCATCGAAGTGTCGGCCGCGGTCGTCGAAGGTTTTCCGTCCCGGGCCCAGGTCGCTGTCGGCGGTTAGGCGGTACGGAAATCTGAATCTAACTATGAGCAGGGGCTTCGCCGCTCAGCGATGGTGGTGCTGCCCCTGCTCTTTCAAAAAGATCATCTCGTTGGAAAGCTGACGCAGACGCGCAGAAAGGAAGTGCGCGAGGGCCTGATAAAAATCGGCCGCCATCTTCGTATCCTCTTCGAGCAGCTTTCGCAGCCGGTCGAACGGGATTTCGTAAACGACGCTATTTTCGAGCGGCCGGGCTGTGAGCTGACGTTTCATGCCATCGAGAAAGGGAAGTTCCCCGAAGTGGGCGCCGCTGCCCAGGGACAGAAATTCCTCAGAGTCCGATTCTTCGCCTTTGTAGAGCATCTGGATGGTACCGTAGGCGATAACGAACATGCCCTCCGCGTCATCCCCCTGCCAGAACAGCGTGCTCCCCTGGCGCACCTCATGCTTGACGACAATGCGCTCCAGCTTCTTGAGCTCAAGGTCCGTCAGGCCCTTAAAGAGATAGATGTTCTTGAGTAGGGAGATCAGCTCCATGCGAGCCTTCTCGCGTCGCAAGCCTGCCACCGCAAGCCAATTTAGCTCTCCGGTTGGACATGTTGCAGCAAACGATCTGCCCGGCGTCGAATGACCGGGTGCGCGCAGGGCGCGCTCCCGTGACAGAGAGCCGGTGACGGCAGCAGGCTGACGAGAAAGGCGACCTGCTCTCGATTCAAATTTTGGGGCGCAACGCCGAAGTACTGACGTGAAGCCGAATCAACGCCGAAGGCCTGCCCGCCCCAATAGACGTGATTCAGATACAGCTCTAGAATTCGGTCTTTGGAAAGCCGCGCCTCCAGTACGCGGGCCATGCGAAACTCAATCAACTTGCGACGCAGCGACCGGCGCTGGCTCAAAAAAAGCGTGCGGGCCAGCTGCTGAGAAATCGTAGAGGCTCCGCGCAACGGGGCATCGCCAATGAGATATTCCCAGATCGCGATGCGGATTTCACGCGCGCTGAAGCCGCGATGTTCGTAAAAGGCCTGATCCTCCTGGTAAAGCAGCATGCGCGGCAGCGCGCCCGGGAGGGTCGCGAGCGGACGAAAAGTCGTTGGAGCCTTGCTGACATAGACACGATCGCAAGCGACGAGATGCACGCTCCCATCCCTGCTTTCGATCAAATCACCGGGCCGGCCGGCGGGCGTTCGAGAAGCGTAGAGACCCAGCTCCACAAGCAAACGAGCGGCCAGCGGAAGAATGGCGAGATACCAAATAGCGAATCGCCATCGTTGCACGACTCAGGGCGCCTTCGCCTGGGAGTTCGGGCAACGCTTTTTCATTGCGCCAGGCGCCTGAGGGTTGAGCAACACCCCGTATGCAATACAGACTGTTGAAAGCGGACGAACTAACCGGTGGGCACCGATTGCTGGGCGAGGCCCTTCGCGGCCGCACGGCAGTCTGCGTCAGAGGGGCTGAAGAGCCCGGCGATGCTATCGTACTGCCTCCCCAAAACTCCGGACCGTACCCGACTCTGTGCCTGGAGGAGTCGGAGCTGCTGGACGAAGATCATTGGTCTTTGATCCTGCAGGCGGCCGAGCCGCACCGGCTACAGGCCGCCCGCTATCTGGCCCGCCACCCCGACCTGCCCGCCGGGCCGTTTCTCGCGCATTACGGCTTTGCGGCTAACTTCAAGACGCTGTCGGAATGGAAGGAACTGGCGGAGTTTGACGATCTGACGCTGGACCTCAGTCGCGGCTATGAGCCCAGCACTGCCGTGCTGCGGCTCTGGAATCGCCTGCCGCAAGAGCAGCGCCGGGAATGGCTGGCATTGTTTGAACGGCGTCGTTTTCGGCGCAACCTGGTGCGGGAGATTGTGGTCGATTTGTATGACCTGACCGAAGACGATCGGCTGCTGGCGCTGCGCCAGGCCGTGGAACTGGACCAGAACTGGCGCGCCCACAGTCAGCCCTTTCCAGCCCACCGGGTGCGGGACCGGCTCCGGGAACTGCGTTTCCCGCGCCTGAGCGCCGCCCGGGAACAGGCCCTGCGCATCAAACGCCGACTACCGGCCCTGGCGGGCCTGCGCGTGGAATTGCCCCCCGATCTGGAACAGGGCGGCATCGCCCTGTCCTATACAATAGAAAAGACCGGCGATTTGGAACGGCTCCAACAGCACCTGGACCGGCCGGAAGTGCAGAAAACCCTGGGGGAACTACTCTCACTTCTGGACTAGAGTTTTTGTCTTGCCTTTTGTTGGCACCCGGCTAGATTCTCTGGAGTGACGGTCCCGCAGCCTGTGGCCAGCCCCGGGCCGATAGAGGCCTTTTCCTCTGCCCGCAAAATCCTGCGGGCATACCATACCCTGCTCGATACGATTCGACGCCTGCGCGTTCATCAGGACGTCGATTTGATCAAACGGGCGTTTCGTTTTGCTCATCGGGCCCATCGCGATCAACGGCGGCTTTCGGGAGAGCCCTACATCATTCACCCTCTGGCGGTAGCCCAGATCGTGGCCGACCAATGCCTGGACAGCGCCACGGTGGCAGCCGCCCTGCTCCACGACGTGGTCGAAGATACGGTATTCGGAACCGAGGTGATTCAGAAGGAGTTCGGAACCGAAATCAACGAACTGGTCCGGGCGGTTACGAAGATATCGCTCGTAAAAAGCAAGTCCAGCGCCCGACTGAACCGCGAACAGTACTCGCGCCTGAAAGAAAAGGAGAGCGCAGAGAACATTCGCCTGATGCTTCTGGCGACAGCCCGCGACGTGCGCGTGATTATCATCAAGCTGGCAGACAAGCTGCACAACATGCGCACGCTCAATTTCCAGAAGCCGGACAAGGTGCGCCGCATCTCAGAGGAAGTGCTCGACATTTATGCGCCGATCGCTGGCCGCCTGGGCATGTTTCGCATCAAGTCCGAACTGGAAGACCTGGCCTTCGCGCACATACGAGAAGACCAGTTTGAACGCATTCAGCAGTTTCTGGTGCAGTCCCAGGGGGAACGCGAAGATTACATTGAAAAGCTCAACCGCATACTGGTCCAGCGCCTGGCGGAAATCAATATCTCGGCGCGCATTGAAGGGCGCGCCAAACACATCTACTCCATCTATCAGAAAATGATCGGCCGGGACAAGTCTCTGAGCCAGATCTATGACCTGCGGGGTGTGCGCATCATCGTTCCGGAGATTCGGGACTGTTACGGCGTACTGGGCATTGTGCACACGCTCTGGCCGCCAATTCAGGGTCGGTTCAAGGACTACATCGCCATGCCCAAAAGCAATGGCTACCAGAGTCTGCATACTTCGGTGGTCGGACCGGACGGCAAGGCCCTCGAGATCCAGATTCGCACCGAAGAGATGGACGAACTGGCCGAATACGGCGTGGCGGCGCACTGGATCTACAAGAACGAGAACGCCGCCACACGCCCCGACATGCGGCGCGTCAAATGGCTCAAGCGACTTTCGCGATTGATGGAAGCGCCCCAGGACAGCGCCGACTTCATTGAAGACCTGCGCCAGGAGCTGAATCCCGAAGAAGTGTACGTCTTCACTCCCAAAGGCGATGTTTTCGATCTACCGGTCGGGTCTTCGGTTCTGGATCTCGCGTTTCGCATCCACACGGAAATTGGCCTGGCCTGCCGTGGCGCGCGCGTAAACGATCGTATGGTCCCCCTGCGCTACGAACTCAAGAGCGGCGACCGGGTTGAAATACTGACCGACAAACATCCGCATCCGTCTCCCGGTTGGTTGCGCTACCTCAAATCAACCCGGGCCCGCCAGAAATTACGTTCCTACTTTCGCAAACGCGAAGAGGAAGAGGCTCTGCCGAAGCCGGAAGAGAAGGTGGTCATCCCCGGCGCCCGACCGTCGAAACCCACGCTGGACGAACTTTCGGAATTGCGCATCCGGCGACGCAAGACCCGGGACCCCAAACGTGTTCCGATCGAAGTCGCCGGCGCCCGCAACATTCAAATTCGGTACGCCGGCTGTTGCAGTCCGGTGCCCGGTGACCGCATCATTGGTTTTGTGACCCGTGGCCGGGGTGTCACGGTGCACCGTGTGGACTGTCCGTCGATTCCCAATGGCGATCGGGACCGCGATCGAATCATTGCCGTCAAATGGGAAGGTCTCACGGAAAAATATCCGGTGCCGATTGCGATCAAAGCCGAGGATCGTCAGGGATTGTACCTGGACCTGGTGGGCGGCATCACGCGCACCTACACAAACATCCTGAAGGCCGAGGCCGACATCCCACGAAACGGCGACCAGACCATGCGCGCGCGTTTCCTGATCGAAGTAGAACACATCGATCACCTAAACGAAATCTTTGAAAGCCTGCGCTCGGTGCCTGGAGTGCTCTCCGTCGAGCGCATGGACAAAAAAGCGATTCAGCGCGAGCCGTCGGCGTAGCGCAGCTGATCCAGAAATTCCTGGTACGGTGGTCGAATCAGGACCTGATCGTTAACGACCACCACAGGCAAACTCAGATTGCGGAGTTCGGGATATGCGGCGCTCGCCAGTTCCCAGAGATGGGCCCGCTGTTCTTCCTGGTCGATGTCTAAAAACTCGTAGCCTATTCCGTCGGCTTCCAGCTGCTCCATGAAACCGTGGCAGAACGGACAGGAAGTGCGTCCGAAAACCAGAACTTCGTTGTCGGTCGCAAGAGCGCGGTCCAGACGGCGCTCAGGCCCTGTCGAGCAAGAGGACGCCAACCCAAGCCAGATCAGGCCCGCAAAAACAACAAGGCCGGCCCGGCGGGTGTGTTGCGATATCAGGCCACTCACCGATCGCCCTTTCCTGAAACTGATTCTCAAAATCATTTGACGGTCCGCCCCGATTTCCCATCACTGGCCGCATGTGGAGTCGTATGCGCATGCCGGCCGTTGTGTTTGCTCTGGCCACTCTGGAGAGCCTGGCGGCCCACGTCTACAATGAGCCCGAGCAGGCTCTGGCCGAAGAGTTTCCCGAATGCACGATCCGCCGTGAAGCCCATTATCTTTCCCGGGAACAGGCCAGCGCGCTGCAGGAGCAACTCTCGGCCGACCCGGGACGCTTTCATACGTTTTATGTTGCCGAACGCGCCGGGCAGGTGATTGGCTATGGCATATTCGATACGCATCGGGTTCGCACCAAGAACGAGACCCTGCTCGTAACCCTGATGCCCGATGGCGCCCTGCGCAGGATTACGATGATCTCGTTTTTCGAACCCGAAGACTACCTGGCGCCTCAACGATGGCTGGATCTATTTTCGGGACGCGGCCGCGAAGATGCGCTTCGCCCCGGGGTCGATCTGCCAATCATGAGCGGCGCCACCCTGACCTCCCAGGCCGTTGCCGCATCGGCCCGTCGCGCCATCGCACTCCATCGGGTTTACTTCTCCGGTCCGTGAGATTTCTGATCACAGGTGCGTTGCGTGCGGCCGGCGGCCCCCGGAAGTTACTCAGCCTGGCATTGATCGGCTTTGGGCTCTTTGTTCTGAGCCGGGCCACCCTTGATCTGGCCGAGCTCGGCCTCACTCCGGAGACTGTGCGCGGGGCTCTGCACCGCGATTCCGGGGTTGCGGCGGGCTGGCTGCCGGCTCTGGAACGCCTGCACGTGGATCTGTTTTTGTATTCCACGCTTGCTCTGTTTCTTTCGGCGCTCCTGGTGCAGGCCCGTCTCTCGCCGCGCACCCGACAGTCATTGGTGTATCTGGTATTCGTGATCCCGTTTTGCGGCGCGCTTGTGCGACTGCTTGCCTACCCACTCTCCGGGGCAGCGTTTGTGTACGCCTGGTTCTGGCCTTTGATTACGCTGTTTCTGCTTCTTGTCATTCTTGGTCTATTGCGAGATCTATGGAAAAATCCCGGGCAGCCATAAACGGCAAGGTCGATCACGGTCTCTTTCGTCCCGTGTTGTTGCTCTATCTTTTGGGCAGCCTGGGTAGCGCGCTGACCGGACTTATTCTGTACGTGGCGCGCATTGGTTGGGGACCGATGGACACCCTGGAGTATTACCTGGGTTCCGAGCAGGCCCTGAGCCTGGATCCGTCGCGCATCGATCGTTTTATGGCGCCCCGCACTCTGACCGGACTCGCCGAAACCGCGGTCGGCCATCTGTTTGCGTATGCCTTTCTTATTTTCGTGGTGGCCCATCTCGTGCGTTCACTGACCCGGGAAGGTCCGGGCCCCCGCCTTGAAAAAGTGCTCGCTGCTTTCTTTTTGATCGCGCTTCTGGAACTGGTGGCCGGCCCGGCTCTCCTGGGCCTGGGCAAACTCACCGAGCAATCGACCATGCTGATTGCGGGAGCCGGCATACGTCTGGCGATCTTCTGGATCTTCGAACTTTGCCTGATCGGCCTGGCCGCCATGCTGACCCTGCGCCTCTGGTCAAAAACCCAATGAGATATATAGAGCATATCCTGAGGCGCGGCCTCGCGGCCGGGGCCCTGATGATGCTGTTCAGCTGTTTCAGTCTGCTTACGCGTTATGAACTCGAGACCTACGAGGGGGACCAGGCGCACGTGCTTCGCATGCGGAACAATTTCCTGGGTGGTTCCTTTCGGGTTCCGGGTAGCCTTACGACCTACAGCGCCCAACTGAATCTGCAGGTCAGTCGTCTGGAATCGGGTGAACAACTGTTGTCCTTCTATTTTCGTCGCATTGATTTTGAATACGCAACCATTTCGCCAGGCCCGTCTTTGAGGCTGGAGCTGGACGGAAAGACCTTTACGATGACCGGCAACGGCAGCAAAAATCTCCAGAGCGCCTACGGAGTGAGCGATCCGGATCGGGAGGAGCAGGCAGGCCTGGCCCTGGTTCAGGAGACGGCCTACTGGCACGATGTGTCACCGGAGTTGCAGGCCGCGTTGATGGGAGCCCATAGCGGTCGGGTGCGCATTGAAAGCGCCGTCGGAACCCTGACCTTTTTTTTGACCGACGAGAATCTGGAACATTTCCGGAGATTTCTTCGAGAAGAGTCGCCGCCCGTACAGTAAGAGGCCGCGCCCTCTTTCGAAAGCACGGCCTGAATTTCTGCAAACGTGTGCCGACGGCGGTCAGGCCGCGCGGCTCGGAGCCGTGTAGCTGGCATCCGAAAAAGCAAGCATGGGATATCCAACAAAGCCAAACAGAAACAGCATGACGATTCCCCATCCCTTTGATTTGCCGAACGCTTCCGCCATATCCATGGCCACAATCGCGGCGGCGACAATGTTAACGAACGGAATTAGAAAAAGCACGATCCACCAGAGAGGACGACGCACAATCTCAAGCATCACAATGAGGTTGTAAATCGGTACCAGAATGGCCCACCCCGGCTTGCCGGCCTTTACGAACACCTTCCAACCCGATGCCGGATCGTCTGCCGGACCTCTCGGGCTGGCAAGCAAGAATTGCGCTTCGCGAGCGAACTTTGTTGCCCCAACGAATCGCAGATGAATTGCAAAAGACCCCGGGATATCCAATCCCGGGGTCGACAATGCTTACAGTCGCGACAAACTGCCCGGCAGAAGGGTTTGTCCCGCATGCCTTAGAAGATAAAACCAACCGCGACCTGGACACGGTCGATCTTGTTGTTGCTGCTGTTCAGCCCTTCGATATCGGAATGTAGAGTGCTTGCCGAACTCCAGCGCTCATACTCGGCCTTGATGACCACCAGCGGATCGGGAAAATAGGCCACGCCGAACGTGGCGATGCGGCGGTCGTTGACGCGGTTGGCAACGCCGCGAATTCCGTAGCTTTCGTTGGCGAGGCTACCTTCGATGACTCCCTGGTCCTGGTTGGTGAGGGTTGTTGCAGTTGCCGTGCTTCCGGTGACTTTGCAGGTTCCGACCAGAATACCCGAGCAGAGGGCGTCGTTCAGGTCCTCTTCGCCGCCGGCATAACGCCGCACGGTCTCTTTCTGCGTGTTCAGATATTCGTAGCGAAAGAACGGGTACAGCCGATGCGATGTATCAAAAAAGCTGAGCACATTGAATCCGGCTTCCACGTAGCCACCTTCGACCACCTGCCCGATGTTGTTGCCCGTCGAGCTATTGACGGCCCGTGTATCGTCTTCGTTCATCCAACCCCGGGCGAAAAGAGCGTGCATGAGAAAGGGACCGGAGTTGTACATGAAATGGCCTTCCGCGATGTGCACACGGACCCGCGCAGTCTTGAGGCGATTGGCCTGGATTGTGCGCGCTGTGGTCAGAAGGCCGGTGGGGTCGCTCGCCGAATCAAGGGGATTCAGGAGCCGTCCGGTCCAGGTAACTTTGGAAATCTCACCCTGACCTGAATCGCCGCGGTAGTACGAACCACCCAGGGTCATGCCCTCCAGTGGATGCAAGTCCAGAGAGGCTACGTAGGCGAGGCCCTCGGCCCGGGCTTTGCTGCCCTTCGTGCGGCCACCCCGAATCCAGCTGGATTCACTGAACTCGGTGCCGCGCGGTCCATTCAACACGCCGGCGCGCCAGGTCACCAGGTCGCCAAACTCTCCGTGAAAGATGGCTCCGATCTCGCGCCAGGTGGAAGGAATGATGTCGCTTTCGGTTCGCGAACGCTCCACTGCGAGAAAGGTGGTGGGTTCGTGCATGTAATTGGTGATTCCCACCGGGATCAGGTTCAGCCCGACCGCAAGCTGAAAGGGACGCGCAAACTCGAAGTCAAGATAGGCAAACTCTACGAAGACTTCGCTGCTGTTGATAGAAGTGGTGCCGGTTCCGGCCGAATTACGCACGGTCTCGGATTCGAAGCCGGCATGCTCGTACTCCAGTTCCGTGTTCAGCACAATCCAGTCGTTGAAACGGTACCCCGCATACAAAACGAAGCGATGAACGTCCGCTTCGTCGGCTTTGAAGCTGGAACGATAGTCACGGTATTTGACTTCTCCGTAACCGCCCCAGGTAAGCCCCTCAGACTCGTGGTACACCGCCGAAGCGCTCGGCCCCATGCCATGAACGCTCTCGTGAGTTCGCGTGGCTCGCTCCAGTTGCACACGCTCCAGCTCCCCTTCGAGTATTTCCAGCCGCTCGGCCGTGCTCAGGCCCTGCTCCCCGGGCGGCGGATCGTTTTCCTGGGCGAACAGCGCCGATGAAACGAGCAACGACGCAAAGATACATGCGAGTTTGCCAGGTAATTCGGTCATAGTCTCTCCTCAGATCCGACCGGGCCGGACCCTGATTTTGAGACACAGTTTCAATTAGGTGTCGGCAGTCAAGTGAATGATTCTCAGTCTCATTTAGCCCCTCCCCGCTTCTGGCCCCATTCCGCGAATAGCCGCGCCCAGCGCCGGAGCTGGGTAAAAATCAAGAACTCCTCATAGACCTGGCGTCGCGCGCTCCGCCCCATTCGATCGCGGCCCACCGGATCGTTCAGCAAGTCTGCCAGAGCCACGGCGATCGCTTCCGGATTGGTATTGTCTTCCAGCATGATGCCATCGATCCCGGGCCGGATCTGTTGACGCAAACCGCAGGCGCTTGAGGCCAGCACCGGAATGGATTTCCACATGGCTTCGGTCGCCGTCAGGCCAAAGCCTTCTCGCAGGGAATTCTGCACAATGATCGACGAGGCACGCTGCAATGCGTTGACCATCAGCGCGTTTTCTTTGGCGCTGTGCATAGGCAAGGCAAGCAGCACGATATCGGCGCGCACGTCCGCTCGCATGGCCTGCCAGGCGGCGCAAATCTCTTCCAGCACGGCCACTCCTTCCGGATCGTCCTGAATCGAAGCCGGATCGGGGCCGGCGAGCACCAGTCGAACAAGCTGCATACGCCGGCGGGCAAAGGCGTCGGCGCCATCGTGAATGCGTTGTTTCATGCGTGCGAATCCTTCCAGCAGGGGCATCCAACCCTTCAGGCGGTCCCATCGCGAAACCTGGGTCACCATCGGCCGAAACAACAAACCGATGTGGTCGGGCTTCGTGGCGGCCACAAAACCTTCGGTGGTCAGGCGTTGCGCCTGGTGCTCAAAGGGCGGGCGCACCATGGGATCCACCGTCGGCATCAATCCGGCGTTCGCCAGAACACCGGCATGTTTGATGGGATGCAGTTCACGGTTCTTGTGACTGAGTGGATCGACAGCGGGGTGGATGATCAGCGAACGGCCCGCCAGATAATCCGGGATGTACTCCGGGGCCGAAAAGATCGCTCGTTCGCATTCGACCGCATACGACTGAAGAAAACGCCAGGCCGCAGACGTGGAATCCGTGCGTTGATCAAGACCGATGTGGCACCGCCATATGAACGAAAGGCCCATGCTCTTTTTCAGGAACGCGCCCACCGCCAGCGGCTGCGGATCATGCACAACCAGCAGATCTTCGGGCTTTACGATTTCGGCCAGAGCGTCCGCAGCCCGACCATTTACGTCCTCGTAGAGCTGCCGCTCCCCGGGATCCGGAGCAGCGCCGGGATCGCCATGAATCATGTTGTGCAGGCGTTTGGTCAGTTGGAAGAATTCGGGTCGATCGCAGTTCATCACGATCCAATCCGTTTGAAAGCCCAACTCCCGCAGAAGTGCGATCATCATCGGCATCATTTCCGCGACCCCACCCCCGCGCGCGGTGGAGTTCAACATCCAGATATGCCGGCCGCGCATCGCGCGGACTGCACTCTGCGACTCGTGTTCCAGTTTGGACACCAGAGGAGTCAGCGCCGCATGGGACGCGTAGTCCGCCAGCTTCATGCCCCGCCGGATTTCGATTTTTTCAATGGGTGCAATAGCCACATCTCCTCCGTAAAAAAAACTCTCGTTATGTGTTCTAAAGCCCACTGAACTTAAGAAGAGGTCAAGTGGTAACGGCCGAATCGATACTGATGCATGTCATCGGTACGCCACAAATTCAGGTCGCGGGACGCAAAAAAAAGACGGCGCGATCTTCGCAAGAGGTCTTTCGCGAGCAGCGAGCTCGAAACGCCTACAAACAGGGGGGGCGACAACCGGCGCGAAGGCAAGCAGGTCAAATGTTCGAATGGCGCAGATAGATCCGGCCCTCGTCGACCACAAACCGTGAGTACCCTTCGATGGGCCTTCCTTCCACCCGATAGCGCTTCACCTGGGCGCCAAAATGCACCTCCACAGCGGGATAGATCATCTCCAGCACAATCACTTCGGCGTCCGGGGCCGCCTCGGTCGTCGCGTAAATCATTTCGCGCTGCTGCTCCAGATTGCGTATCAGGCCATCGTACCGATCTCGAATCAGGACCAGCTTTTCGCGCACTTCGGCTTCATCGGCGGCGGGTTCCTTGCCACGCCGCGCCGCCTCCTCCATCTGACGGAGCTGCGCGTTTACCTTTCGCAATACCCGCATCTTCTCGTCGCATTCCGCATCCAGTTGACTGAGCCGCTCGAGAATCTCGGGCGCAATGCCCACGGTTATGGTCGTTGGCGTTTCCATGCGCGACCCGATCTTAACCGCGCGCAGACGGTGTCCGCAAACCACATGGCCTCCGATCAATTCTCCTCGCCCGCCCTCGATGACGACCTCATTGCCGCTCACGATGCGTGAGTTCATGATCGCTTCTTCAACCACCAGGTCCTTTTCGACCGAGACCGTTGCGTCCTGGATAAAGCGAGCGAACACACTGCCCCCGGCCCGTATGTAACCGGACTCACGGCAAACCGCGCCTCCCGAGAGAAAAATGTCGCCCCCGGCCTCCAGGCGCACGCGACCGACCGTCTTTTCAATAATGATGTCGCCCTTCGCGCGCACTTCGAATCCGTCGAGCACGGTTTCCTGAATGGTGACGGTGCCGGGGAAATCAACATGCCCGGTGGAATAATCCACAGACCCTACGTTCAGAACCTCTTCGACTTCAAAACCGGCGTGCTGGGCGCTGCGCTGATCGATACGCACCTGACCGCTGATCACGGCGTGAATGGCCCTTCCGTCCGGCGCCAGGCGTGTGTTGGTTCCGGCGAAGAGTGTGGCCGCTTCCACCGGCCTGGCCGCGATGGAATCGCCGCAAACGTCCTGGCCCGGCTTGCCGGGGACCGGATCCACAAGCTCCGCGAGCAACTGCCCGGCTTCGCAGGTTTGAATCACCTTCAGCTTTCGAAAGTCGACGCGCTGATCAGCGTGCTCTCGATCGGGATCGGGGACCGCCCGCGGCGCCGGATCGAAGTAGTGCTGCACAAGACCCATCTGTCCCGGGGAAGGATCGCGCCCGCGGGCCACAACGGTCCGAAGGCCATGCTTCTTCAAATAGACCTCCGGTTCAATGGGCGCCGCGCCGTCCCGGCCGCGGGTCCGCTCATCCTGAAAGGTCAGATTTACAATCGATTCGAGTTTCGCGTGGTCGATTCCGTGCGTGACGCCGTTTTCCGCGAGCGCGCGCTTCAGATCTTCCAGGCTGACCCAGCCCCCGCCGTGGTGCGGAGGTGTCACTTCCAGTTCGGCCTGCATGCGGTCGTGGCTGACGTGGACTTTGATTCCGGCCGGTTGAACGTCCGGTGCCGGCCAGTGGGCCACGTCGTGGGCCTGGCCGTCGGCCGCGACAACGATCTGTTCGACCAGCGCCCGATCCACACCGGTCAGGCCGAAAAGCTCCAGACGCTTCAAAACGTCGATGGTCTCGACCGCTTCGCCCCGGCGCCCCGGCGGGTACACTTTGAGAATCGCACGGTCGTTCTTGCGTTCGACGGTGAAATGGCCCTTTTCCCCTTCTTCCAGATGGTCGAGGAATTCCCGCGAACTCGACATGCGGTCACTCTGCCCGACAGAGGGGCAAAAAGTCATCGAAGAAACCACGGTAGGTTTTGGAAACCACACCGGGATCCAGAATCATGACGTCTGTTCCAAAGGCTGCCAGGGCGAAGGCCATGGCCATACGATGATCGTCGTACGTTTCAATGCGGGCGGGACGCAGTTGCGCCGGCGGTCGAATGTGGAGAGCATCGCTTTCTTCGCGCACAACGGCGCCCAGTTTCTCCAGTTCGTTTCGAAGCCCGCGCACGCGTTCGGATTCTTTTACGCGCAGGTTGGCGATGTTTCGGATGTGCGTTTCCCCATCACAAAAAAGAGCGAGCACCGCCAGGGTCATGGCCGCGTCGGGCATTGCGTTCATGTCGATGTCGAGGGCCTTCAGGGCGGTTCCCCGGGGCGGTCCGGAAACTTCTATCGCGCCATCGTCCACCGCCACGCTCGCTCCCATTCTCCTGAGAACATCCACGAAGGCCACGTCGCCCTGTTTCGAAAGCGAACCGAGGCCGTTCACCCGCACGGGACCGCATCCGGGCAGCGCCCCGGCCCCAAGAAAGTAGGTGGCCGCCGTTGCATCGGGTTCAATCTCATAACGGCCCGGAGAAACGTAGGGCCCCCGCGCGGGATCAAAAAACCGGTAGCCCTCCCGACGACAGCTCACTCCAAATTCTGCCATCATCGCCAGGGTGAGGTCGATGTAGGGTTTGCTGACCGGTTCTTCGTCCAGGCGGATATGGATCGGTCCTCGTGCGAGCGGCGCCGCAAGCAGAAGGGCCGAAACAAACTGACTCGATATTTTGCCCGACACCAGAGTCTCTCCACCAGGCAGGCCGCGTGCATCCAATTCGATCGGCGGATAGCTCCCTTCGGCACAACTGAGATGCACTCCCAGGCTTTGCAGAGCCTGGACCAGATCCCCGATGGGTCGGCGACGCATTTGTGCATTGCCATCGATTCGGTAGTGACCCTCGCCGGCTGCGAGCAGCGCCGTCAGAGGTCGAAGGGCGGTGCCGGCGTTTCCCAGATCCAGATCCGCTCGATCGACGGGAAAGGGTCCCCCGGCGCCCTTAACATACACGACCCCGTTGTGCTCCCCCGGAATGTCTCCCCGCACTTCGATGCCAAGATGC
Organism: Spirochaetales bacterium; assembly: GCA_024233935.1. Taxonomy (GTDB): domain Bacteria; phylum Spirochaetota; class Leptospiria; order Leptospirales; family Leptonemataceae; genus JACKOY01. The sequence goes on from JACKOY010000003.1 coordinate 330,915, forward strand.
GGCAGGTTTTCCACAAGGATCTCTACGTCGTCGGCGGGCGGCAGGTGGTGAATCGCCGTCTGCCCCCGGGCGAGCGCCGCCAGCAACAAAGCGCGGTTGGCAATCGACTTGGAACCGGGCGGGCGAATCTCCCCCTCGAATCGCGAGAAGCGGTGCAGGTGGTACTCGCGGTTGTTTGTCACACTCTACGCCTGGACCGACGATGTTGTATAAAGCAGGTCGCCGGTCAGACTGTCGCCGGCCGGTTGCATGGCAACGTATTTGCAGGAGTTTTGGCATCGACGATGGGAGCAGCGGTAGAAATACTACGATTGTTATGAACATTGAAGAAGCGCAGACGCTCCAGCTGGACTTTACAAAAACGACGCAGATTGCAGCGGCCGGCCATCAGGTGATTCCGGCGATTGCCCAGGATGTCCGGACCGGCGTGGTATTGATTGTGGGTTACGCAAACGCCCAGGCACTCGAAGCCAGCCGTCGAAGTGGTCTGGCCACCTTCTTCAGTACGTCGCGGGGTGAACTCTGGGTGAAAGGCGCCACTTCGGGAGACTTTCTGGATCTGGTCGAGATCCGCGTGAACTGCGAACAAAATTCCGTGCTGTATCTGGTACAGCCCCGACTGGGGAGCGCCTGCCATACAAAGCAGTCCGATGGCCGAAATCGCTACAGTTGCTTCTATAGAAAGCTGGGGGCCGGTGAAGCCCTGGAGTTCCTGGAAAATGACGGGCGCCCCACCGAAGAACACTGATCTGGCCATCGTTCGGTTTATGCAACCGACCCGTTGTCACGCTTCAGCCAGCCCGCCACTTCCCGGGCATGGTAGGTCAGAATGATGTCGGCGCCGGCCCGCTTGAAGGCCAGTAGCGATTCGGACACACACTTCTCATAGTCCAGCCAGCCGTTTTGGGCGGCGGCCCGAAGCATGGCGTACTCTCCGGAGACGTTGTACACGGCGACCGGCACGCTCGAAACTTCGGCCAGCGCCCGCACAACATCCAGATACGGGAGTCCCGGTTTGACCATAACGATGTCGGCGCCCTCAGCCAGATCGAGTTCCATTTCGCGTAGCGCTTCGCGCACGTTGGCGGGATCCATCTGGTAGGTTTTTTTGTCCCCGGCCCGGGGGGCGCTGTCCAGGGCTTCGCGAAAAGGACCGTAAAAGGACGAAGCGTACTTGGCGGTGTAGGCCAGAATTCCGGTTTCTTTGAAGCCGGCCTGATCCAGACATTCGCGCAGGTAAGCAACGCGTCCGTCCATCATGTCGCTCGGCGCCACCAGATCGACGCCGGCCTCGGCCTGACAGAGAGCCATCTCGCCCAGGATCGGCAGCGTCTCGTCATTCAGAATAATTCCCTGCTCGTCAAGCAGGCCGTCATGACCATCGGAACTGTACGGATCCATGGCCACGTCTCCGATCACAAGCATCTCCGGCAGACGCTCCTTGATGCTCTGAATCGTTCTTGGGTACAGTCCCTGCGGGTTGGCCGACTCGGTGGCCCGCCGATCTTTCTCGTTTTCGGTCAGGGCCGGAAAAAGGGCTACCGCGCGCACGCCCAGCTCGAGCAGGCTTTCGCATTCAGCGACGATCAGATCGGTGCTCAGCCGTTCTATGCCCGGCATGGACTTTATGGATTCACGTTTGTTTTGTCCGGCGATGACAAACAGCGGCATCACCAGGTCGCAGACGCCCAGCTCATTCTCACGAACAAGCGAGCGCAACGAGGGCCAGCGTCGATTGCGTCGCGGACGTTGCGGAAGTTCCATCTTCTGACTCCGGGTTATGACGTAACGCGAAAGGCCGGATCAATATCTTCCGGGCCGCGAATCAGCACGTCCAGTTTGCGCAATTGGCCGTCGTTTACATCGTAGATCACGCCGTGAATGGAAGGCGCCGAGCGGGCTGCCCAACTCTCCTGGAAAAAAGGTATGCGCGCCAGATTGTGCACCTGGGCGATTACGTTGAGTTCGGCGAAGCGACGCTCCCGGGCTTCTTCAGACTTAATGGCATCCAGTTCGGTCTGGTGGGCGTGATATACATCGCGCAAATGATTCAGCCAGTTGTCGATAAAGCCATAACGCTTGCCCGACATGGCCGCCAGGATGCCTCCACAGCCGTAGTGGCCGCACACGAGCACGTGCCGCACCTGCAGAGCGTTCAGGGCGAACCAGACTACACTCAACAGATTGCTATCGGAGTGTACAACCACATTGGCGATGTTACGATGTACGAAAATGGAACCGGGCGTCTGGCCGGTAATCATGGTCGCCGGAATGCGACTGTCGGCGCAACCGATCCACAGATACTCTGGCCGTTGCCCCCGACCCAGTTCTTCAAATAGCTCCGGCGGCTGCTCACGCACCCACTCTTGATTTCCGTCGAGAAGTTGGTCCACCGCGAGTCAGAAGGCTGCCCGGAAGCTCGACGTCAAGTGGAACCCGCCACAAAACAACCCGATCCCGCAGCCTGCACGAAGAATGGGAGGGACCGCCGGGCCGGACAGCGCTCCACAAGGGGTCAATGCCGGAGACTCAGGCCGGCCCACAGATGTGCTCAAAAAACAAGAGACTGATGGCCAGGCTGCCGGCGTAAAACAGCATCACAGCACTGGCCGCCATCAGACGCCGGAACGTAGAATCCCGCGAAAGTTCGTAGCCGACCGTCGCGGCCACTCCCAACAGGGCTTCGGCCGGCAGGACATAAAGCGCCACGGCACCGACCATACGCACATCGCGGGCAAACCAGGAACCCAGGGTGGGACTCAGGGCCTCGGACACCCCGAAAATCAGAAACGCAAGCAAGGCCGCCACGGCGTGGCGCCAGCGGGGCGAGACCTGCTCTGACCAGTAGACGATCGCAAACAGCGGAATTGCCCAGAGGCCGCCCATATAGGCCGAAAGCGGTCCTACCCGCGGACCGCCCTGGTCCGGAAATACAATTACACCGGCCACTTCAGCCAGGAAGTAGTCCGGCAGTATTTGGAACATACTGAGCGGGAAGACAAAGAGCCAGATCGCAATCCAGTGCGGGCAACGACGCCACACTGCGAACAACGGCAGACCAGCGTTAAAGGCCACAACCAGGCCCATGAGAATCTGTCCGCGCGCGAAGGGCAGCCAGGCCAGGCAGCCGGCCGCCACAAGCGTAAAGGCGCCGTGAAACAAAAACCAATCTCTTTGATCGATGGCGTTTGCGCTCATCACTAAGTATCCAGCTCGCTCAACCCGGCAAAATATTCAAGCGACCCGGGATTGGCCAGCGCTTCACGATTCGATACGGGCTGTCCTTCCACCACGCGGCGTACAGCCAGTTCGACCTTCTTCATGTTGCGCGTATAAGGTATGTCCTGTACGGAAATTATTTTCGCCGGCACGTGCCGCGGCGAAATTTGAGTGCGGATCGAGGAGCATACCTGCCCCCGCAATTCGTCGGTCAATTCGGCGCCGGACTTCATCTTGACAAAGAGAACGACCCGCACATCGTCCTGCCACTTCTGGCCGATCACCACGCTGTCTTCAATCTCCGGAAAGGATTCCACCACCCGATAGATGTCGGCGGTGCCAATGCGCACACCGCCCGGATTGAGAGTCGCGTCGGAACGGCCGTAGACAATCAGGCCATCGTGTTCTGTAATCTCGGCGAAGTCTCCATGGCGCCAGACCCCGGGGAACATATCGAAGTAGGCGTCGTGGTACTTGCGGCCGTCCGGATCGTCCCAGAAGTAGAGCGGCATGGACGGGAAGGCCGCTTCGCAGACCAGCTCTCCCTGCTGGCCCCGTACCGGATGACCGGTCTCGTCATAGATTTCCACTTTCATTCCCAGCCCGCGGCATTGCAACTGCCCGGCCCTGACCGGCAACAGAGGATTTCCCAAAGCAAAACAGCCGTTCAAATCGGTGCCGCCAGAGATTGAAGAGAGCTGCAGGTCGGCTTTGACATCACGGTAAACGTACGCAAAGCCTTCCGCGGGAAGCGGCGAACCCGTGGAAAGCAAGGTGCGCAGATTGGAAAGATCGTTCTTTTCGCGCGGTCGATAGCCCGCCTGTTCCAGTGCGCCCAGATAGCGCGCAGACGTTCCGAAAACATTGAGCCGGGTCTCTTCGGCCAGGCGCCAGAGTACGCCCGGGTCGGGATGAAGAGGGTTGCCGTCAAAAAGCACAATCGTGGCGCCGAGGCCGAGCGCGCTTACCAGCCAGTTCCACATCATCCAACCGCAGGTCGTAAAGTAAAAGATGCGATCGCCGGCTCCGACGTCGGTATGCAGACGCAGCTCCTTTAAGTGATTGAGCAACACTCCCGGGCCCTGCACCATGCACTTTGGCAAACCGGTCGTGCCGGAGCTGTACATTATGTAGACCGGATGATCAAAGGGCAATTGCTCGAAGTGTGCCGGTGCGTCTTTCTCCAGGAAGTCCTCGTAGGAAACCATACGCGGGTCGGTAAAGGCGGCGGCGCCATCGTTCGCATACGAAACAATCACGACATGTTCCACAGAGGGCAGCTCGTTCAGGACGGCTTGAATCTTGTCCGTACAATCGACGCGTCGTCCCTTAAAATAGTAGGCGTCGGCCGCAACCAGCACCCGGGGTTCAATCTGACCGAAACGATCGAGCACACCCTGCACACCGAAGTCCGGTGAGCAGGAACTGAATACCATGCCGCTGGCGGTGGCGCCGAGCATCGCGGCTACAGTCTCTGGCATGTTGGGCATCAGTGCCGCCACGCGATCGCCCGGGACCAACCCCCGGGTTCGCAAGGCGGCCCCAAAGCCGGCCGCATGTCGCGAGAGATCGCGAAAGGACCAGCTCAGTCGCACCTGGTCCTCACCGAAAAAAAGAATGGCCGGTTGCCCGTCGTCCCGACGCAGCAGATTCTCCGCGAAATTCAAACGTGCTCCGGGAAACCAGCGCGCTCCGGGCATGCGCCGCACGTCATCGACCACGGCGTCGGCCGGTCTGGAAAATCGGAAACCAACGAACTCGCGCAGACACTCCCAGAACTGAGCGGGCTCTTTCACGGACCAGTCGTAAAGAGCCGCATAGTCGTTGATTGTGCGGCCGGCCGCAGCGCTGGCGGGCGCCAAAAAGGCGGACATGGCCGAACGACTTCGGCGCTCTTCGTCGGGCTGCCAGAGAATTGGGTCCGATGTAGCTCCGGGCATGGACCCATGCGCCCCGCTAAGCGCGGGCCAAACAAGTATTAATTGACAGACTCCCGGCCTGTTCAGAGAATCCGTCCGACCTCAATGGAACCGTCCCGAAAGCATCTCAGTTTTCACGTCCTGGATAGCTTCGTGAGGGACCACATACAAAGCATCTCCGAAGAGCTGGAAACCCGCGTGAAGCTCCAGGGGTTGAGCCAGACGTTGCACTTTATTCTGCTGGAATTGGTCGGAAATGCGGTCAAAGCCAACCTGAAGCGCGTCTACTTCAAAAAGCATGGCTACAGTCTGGCCGACCCGGAGAGTTACGCAAAGGGCATCGCAGAATTCATGCAGGCCTACCCGACGATCAACGAAGAAGAGTACCGGGACTCCCTTGAAGATCTCGATATAACGGTCGAAATCACCTACGACCTGAACGAAGACCGATTGTTGATCTTTGTCGAAAACAATGTCATTCTGCTGGAAGAGGAAGAACGACGCATCCGAAGGCAACTGGCCGGCTCTTCGGACATTAAGAACATCGTCGAGTTCAGCATGGCCTACGGTGATGAAACCGAGGGACGCGGATTGGGCCTGGCGATGATTGTGCTCTTGATGAAAGACCTCGGTTTCGACCCCGGCCACTTTCGGGTCTACAATCGCGATGGACGGGCCGTCGCCCGTGTGGAGCTGCCGCTTAGCGCCGACTACACGCCTATTCGGGACCGCTATCGAACTGAACATCCGGACGCGCCTTAAAAATCATGCCTGACTTCGCCGCTCTGGTGCCGGTGCTCGAATACCTGGAACACAATCCAGCGACCGCCATTGACGGCGAGTGGAGCCTCTACCGCACGCTAATTCATTGCGCCCAGAGCATAGAGTACAGCATCACCGGCTTTCCCGTGCATCGTTCTATCATATTGCGTCGAACAATCGGCCCGCTGGTCGCCCGACGTTTCCTCAAACGAGGAGCCATGAATCACAATCGCGCCGAACCAATACCGGGCGCCCCCGAAATCCCGGAGGACGGGCCGGTTCCTGAAGCCGTGCGACGCCTGCGCGAGGCCATGGCCCGATTCGCAAATCACAGTGAGCGGGTGAGCGAGCACTTCATCTTCGGGCGTCTCTCCAAAGAGCAGTTTGGAGAGCTGCATGTGCTCCATATGAAAAACCATTTTGAGCTGTTGCACGAAAGCGCGCACAAACCTGAAAAGTAGTTGATTTTCTGAAAGGTCCCGCGTCCGCTCCAAATGTCGGCGCGCCTGGTTGCGCACCGCGCGGAAATCCCGCACATCAACTGCAGACGGAAAGAATCATGAGGAAATTTCTTTTATCAACGATAGCGGCGATCTGCGGCCTGCTGGCCGCATTCTTTATCGTCGGCGCATTTCTTCCTTCGGACTACCAGGTGGAACGCTCAACCGTGATTGATGCGCCACCGGCGACGGTCTTTGAACAGGTCAACAACCTGGAAGAGTACGTGGCCTGGATGCCCTGGGATGACGAAGACCCGAACATGCAGATTACCTGGGGGCAAAGCCGGGTGGGCGAAGGCGCTTCGTATAGCTGGACCGGAGACGAATCCACCGGCAGCATGACCATTGCCGAAAGTGTGCCGAACGAACGCGTGGTCAACTCACTGGACTTCGACGAAATGGGCCAGGCGATCGGTTATTTCAACCTGGAAGCGGTCGAGGGTCAGAAGACCCGCATCACCTGGGGTATTGAAGGCCAGGCACGCAACACCATGGACCGCTGGTTCGGCCTGGTGATGGACGGAATGGTCGGGCCGTATTTCGAACGCGGCCTGGAAACCCTCAAACAGCGGGTCGAGACGCCTCAATAGCGGTATTGTCTTCGGCTTCGTGGTGCGGGTAGCGACTCCAGATTGCGGCCAGAAGACTGCCCAGAATAGAGTGCACCATGGCCGACAACGCACCCGGAACGCTTGCCTGGGTTCCGGGAAAGTTGCCGTCGGCCAGTTTTACGGCCAGCCCCGAATTCTGCATGCCCACTTCGATGGCGATTGTGCGCGCCACGGTTTCGTTTTTGGAGAGCCGCCCCAGGATGTAACCCAATGAAAAACCGAGCAGATGCAGGCTGACCACCGCCAGCAAGAGTGGAAGGCCGGCCTCAAGCAGGTTCGATCGCCAGCGTCCCAAAATGGCGCCGACAATCAGCGCGATGGCGATCACGGCAATCGGCGGGGCATAAGCCTGTACGCGTCGCGTGAGACCACCGAGATACCGATTTAAGAGCACGCCCAACGCGACCGGTAGCAGCACAACGGTCACCGTGTCCCGAAACAACGCCCAGCCATCGACCTCGAGTCGGTTCCCCACCAGATAGAGCGTAAGGACCGGTGTCATCAGCACCGCGAGCACCGTCGAAACCGCAGTCATGGTGACGGATAGTCCGACGTTGGCGCGCGCCAGAAAACTGATTACGTTCGAAGCCGTTCCCCCGGGGCAGCAGGCGACCAGAATCAAGCCCGCCGCAAGCTCCGGCGGTAAGTCGTACAGACGGGCCAGACCGTAGCCCAGCAGGGGCATAACGCTGTATTGCAGGGCCACGCCCAAAAACACGCGGCCGGGAAATCGAAACACACGTTCGAAGTCTTTCCATTCCAGGGTGAGCCCCATACCCAGCATGATGACCCCGAGCAGCACAGTGATCCAGGAGCCTTCGTTGACCCACAGCAGGGCCGGCGGATAGCTCACCCCCAGAACGCCGGCACCGACCACCCACAGCGGAAAGAGACTGGTAAAACGCTGAAGCAGGCTCTGCATGGACTGACCACATGATGGCGCTGGCCGATCAATGCAATTCGGAATACTGGCCTCTGGCTGTACTTCTGCTTTCGTTTCTGGCGGCTACGCTACTGCCCTGGTCGAGCGAGGCCAGCCTGCTGGGTGCTCTCGCCTGCGGAGCCGAACCGCTCACAGCTCTGGTGGCAGCCTCCATCGGGAATTGCGGCGCAAGCCTCCTGCATTACGAAATCGGACGCTGGACGTCGCCGATGGCGATTCGGCACATGCGTTCCTCGCGCGGGACCCGCTGGGCCTGGCTTTTTGTGCGACGCCATCGAACCTGGGCACTGCCCCTGACCGTGCTTCCGATTGTCGGCGACCCCATCAACATCGCGGCCGGGCTCTTGCGAATTTCGCGCGTGCGTTTTGTGATCGTTGTATTTGCTCTGCGGATCGGACGCTACGCGCTTCTTACGACCGGTTTTCTCTGATCAGGCCGCCAGGCCGCTGTGTCGCAGAAGCGCTTCGGTGGCCGGTTCCCGTCCGCGAAAATCACGAAACACCTTCATGGGATGGCGACTGCCTCCCAGTCCCAGGATGGTCTCACGAAAGCGACGGCCGGTTTTGCGCACGGCCTCTTCGTCGTCGAGGCCGGCTTCTTCGAAAGCCGAGAAAGCGTCGGCCGAAAGCACTTCGGCCCACTTGTAGCTGTAGTAACCGGCGGAGTAGCCCCCCGCGAAAATATGCGAAAACGAGCACAGAAAACGATCCTCCGGAAGGGGCGGCATGACGCTGGTTTTTTCATCCATACGATGTTGCACATCAAACACGCTCGTTGATCCAGAAGGGTCAAAGTTGTGGTGCAGCTCCAGGTCCAGAAAGGCGAAGCGCAACTGGCGCAGCATGTCCGAAGCCGCCCGGAACGTGCGTGCCAGGCGCACGCGTTCAAAAAGATCGTCCGGCATGGGAGAACCGGTCTCCACGTGGCGCGTCATGCCCAAAAGCGTCGCTTTGTGGTAGCACCAGTTCTCCATGAATTGACTGGGCAGTTCCACCGCGTCCCATTCTACGCCATTGATTCCGGAAACGTCCGGATCTTCTATGTTTGTCAGCATGTGTTGCAACGCGTGACCGAATTCATGAAAGATCGTTTCAACATCCCGAAAAGTCAAAAGCGAGGGCCGGCCACCCACCGGCGGCGAACCGTTGCAAACGATGTAAGCCACCGGTATCTCCAGGCCGTGCGGCCGGCGGCGACGCGTAAGGCACTCGCCCATCCAGGCGCCGCCACGCTTTTCAGCCGGTCGTGAGTAGGGATCCAGGTAAAACGAGGCCAGCCGGGCGCCGCCCTCATCAATGACTGCGAAAAACCGCACATCCGAATTCCAGACCGTGGCCTCGCCGTCCGCAGGCTCAATGCGCACGCCGAACAGCCGCTCCGCAAGGCCAAAGAGTCCCTCAAGAGCGCGCTCGAGCGGGAAGTACTGCTTCAGCTCTTCCTCTGTAAAGCTGAAGCGCTTCTCCCGCAGACGTTCCGACCAGAAGGCAATGTCCCATTGCTTCAGGCTTTCCGCTTCGCCGTTTTGTTGGGCAAACTCCTGCAATTCCCCGAGCTCGTCCCTGGCACGGTCAAACGAGACCACACGCAATTCTTCCAGTAACTTGATTACATCTTCAACCGAGTCGGCCATTTTTTCCGAAAGACTGAGTTCGGCGTGGGTTTGAAAGCCGAGCAGCCCGGCCCGTTCGCGACGCAACTTCAGAATCTGTTCAATGATTGGCGTGTTGTCCAGTTCGCCGCTGGAGGCACGCGACACATAAGCGCGGTACAGAGCTTCACGCAGGCCTCGATTGCGCGCGTGCTGCATGAATGGCAAAAAACTCGGGAGCTCAAGCGAAAAACGCCAGGGGCCGTTCTCGGGCGTAGCGGGTTCGACATCGGGATGGGCGCGGGAGAAGTTCTGGGCCGCCATGGCCAGGGCCGATTGTGGCAGACCGTCCACTTCTTCCGGCGTGGTCAGATCCATGTGAAAGGATTTTGTGGCATCGAGCACGTGGTTTGAAAACTCCGTGCTCAGCTGCGAAAGTTCCCGGGCAATCTCATTAAAACGTTCGCGCTTTTCGCCGGTCAGGCCCACGCCGGCGTGCTCGGCCGACTGCAGGCGATGTTCAATCTGTCGCTGAAGTGACTCGGAAAAATGCTGGAAGGCTTCGCCGTCGCGTAGTTCCCGCAGAGCCCTGTAAATCGGCTCGCTCTGGCCCATGCGCAAACCCAGGGCCACCACTTCCGGCTGCATGGTTTCGTGAGCCTCCCGTAACTCCTCGGAGTTCTTCACGCCCAGTAAATGAATCACGGGCCCCCAGGTGCGTTCGATCTGGTACTCAATCTGATTGAGACGTTGGATCAATACCCGGTCCGGGTGGGCCTCGCGTTCCACCTCGCCAAACTCGCGCTCTGCACGCTCAATGCAGGCCCGCATGGCCGGAACGACGTGCTCGGGCTTTATGAGATCGTAGCGCGGCAGGCCGCTGTGATCCAGTAAGGGGTTATCGGTGATCGTGGCGCTCATAGGGTCCAGGAAACAATGCCCGGGGCCAATGACCACTCAAAACGGAGACGGGCGCCTGTGCAAGAGGACCTGATCGCTCCTATCGGTAGCCGGGGACTCCAGCGCGCGCATCGTACCGACTGGCCAGATCAGCTCGATACCTCGACTGGAACATTCATACGCGCCAGGATTTTCTGGATGCGCTCCACCTCCTGCCCGAGCCCCGCCTGGTCGGACAGGAGCCCTGCCAGTTCTTTGTCCCGGAGCAGGCGCAGATACTTGAAAACGGTGCCGGACATCTGGTTCACACAATCTACAATCGTGAGTCCGTTCAGGCGATTGGCCGTATTCACGCGCAGGTCGGAGAACGGTAAGAATCTTGCGCCGCCGTCGATCCGATCCAGGGGCTGCGAACGCATCTTATTAAGAGAATCGGCTTTCGCGCCGTCCTGCCGGCTCAACTCAAGCGCCTGATCGTGATTGTAAAGGGCAGTCTGAAACAACTTTGCCAGGGATTTCAGCAGGGTCCGCACACCATCCACGATTTTGAGCAACCCGGCATGCACCGGGTCCGTGGTGCCATTTTCCAATTCCCGTTCAAACAGATCGAAGCTGTATTTCAGCTCCGGATAGCGAGCCAGAAAACCCGTCATATCGCGCACCAGAGCCGCGTGAAACTGAATGGGCTCTTTGATGGCGGCCCGGGTGAAGAGCGCATGCTGCTCGTGCGTACCGTGGCCGCTGGTCAGAGGAACCCCCCGATCCAGAATCTGAAACCACGTTTCGTCCATGTCTTTAAGAATTGCAAACAGCAGCTTGTGCGCCTGGGTCTGAATCTCTTCGGCCTGGAGACCGCTGAGCGGAGACTTTTCGCTCCTGTTCCGGGTCGCATCGCGAAGGATCGGCGCAAGAAAATCCGGCGGCGTGTCTTCGCCTTCCAACCGCTTTTCGCGAACCTGCTCGACTTCGGCAGTCTGCGCCCGGATCGCCTGGAGTTTCTGCTGCAGCCCGGTGGTGTAACGATCGATTTCCGCTCGAACCGATTCCGGCGCCCGGTACGTTTTGAGTTCAGGCTTGCCGACTCTCAACTCTTTGAGAATGGATTCCCAGGTCCGCAACTTGCGATCGGCCAGAGAATAGATGGCGCAGAAGGCGTTGCGGAGCGTAGGGCGGCCGCTATCGAGCTTCGCCAGTATCTCCATATTTTTCTTAACGAGAGCTGTTTCTTTGGGGTCCCAGTTCGCCTGGAGCAGGAGTGCCGGAAGCTCGCGCGCCATGGTCTGCTCGAAGTTCGGGTATTGCAGACTATACGCGTAGAACACCTGCAGCTTCGTGGTGTGTGTGACCCATTCTTTCGGCGTCTGATAGCGCCGGAAGACCGAACCCGAGCGCGCGAATTCAGTAAATAGCTGATGCGCAACCACCAGGGTATTGTATTTTTCCGGCCCCCAGACCCTCCAGGCGCTTTTCAAACAACCCTGCAACGTGCGAGCAACAGACGGAATGTCGGCAGCTGCAATTCGATCAAAGATGCGCGGCACGTCCGGCGAGAGTTCGGGACGGCCGCCCAACAGACCGGTCTTGAGCGTTCCCGTCGCCCGCCCCCAGGCGGCCAGTTCGCCGCCGAAAATGCGACCCAGGATACCGGGGCGGCCCGCTCTCGGATGTTGGCCCGGTCGTTGCGGTCTGGCGGACGTGCGACTTCCATTGACGGCGCGCCGCTCGGAAGGCCGGGCCGGCAACTCCGCGAGATCTTCTTCACTCAAGCGGCGACCATGCCAGTCGTCTACTTCCTGGATCTTTCGAATGCGGGCATTGATATCCAGCGTAGATAAAACGATCTTTTCGACCTTTTCGCGTAGAGCCGGAGGGCGCTCTTTTTCGTAGAGAGCCTTAAACTGTTGTAAGGAATCGGAATCCATAGTTGTCTGCCGGGGCCGATGTGTGATCTATACGACGCCGGGAAAGTTCAGGCCGCGACAGGCAGGTGTCGGACCATGTTTGCTAACGATTAGGGCCACGTTAAAACTCCCCAAAAAGTCGCCCTTTTCGAAAGGGCAGCGCCCTGAGAGCGAACAACGCCGCCGCTGACGAGCCTACTCCCGATGTCCGGTAATCGATTCCCGTTGTTCGGGTACGTCGTCCGGAATGGAAGTCTTCGCGATCAACCCGGCCAGCGGCCTGCGAGAACCGGCACGGTTTACAGTACCCGGCCGAAGGCTAAACTCCGTACACGGCGACCGGTCTGCTCTTGCCCTTGAGCGTAAGCTCCCCAATGTACCGACCGTGATTGCGTAGCTCCGGAGTGAGCGCCACGTGCACCGCGCCCGAGTACAGGATGGACTCGGGATGTTCGCGGGTCTGAGATTCAATGCGGGCGGCCGTGTTTACGGCGTCGCCGATAACCGTGAAGTCCTTGCGGTGTTCGGAGCCAATCGTGCCCATCAGCACCTCGCCCAAATGCAGTCCAATGCCAGCGTGCATCGGAACGAGTCCCTCCTCTACCCAGCCCGCATTCAGCGCTTCCAAAGACTCGCGCATTTCCATGGCGGCTTTCAGCGCGGCCTCGGCCGGATTGGCAATTTCAACCAGGCCACCGAACACGGCCATGATCGCGTCGCCTATGAATTTATCGACGGTCCCACCCTGCCGATGGATCGCATCGACCATACGATCGAAGTAGCGATTGAGTCGTGTGACCAGCTCGGTGGGTTCGGCGCTTTCGCTGTAGGCTGTGAATCCCCGAATATCGGAGAAGAGAATCACAACGCGCTTACGATCCCCGATCACCCCGGCACGATCCGCGAGCACACGATCCTTGACCTCGGGACTTACGAACTGACCGAAAAGACGGCTCACGCTTTCTTTCTCTCTTTCCTCGTGAAGGATTCTCAGAAGCAGGCGCCGGGTGGTGCTCGAAAGCAAGCCCACAACCGGCCCCGAGCCAACGATCATGAGCCCTTTGATAATCCAGATAGAAGGAAACGTAAGTTCCTGATGTAATAGCGCATCGCCTACACCCAATCTTTGAAATTCCGGCAGAGCCAGAAGCGAAGCAATCATGAAGCCCCCGCCGGCCACCAACCCCGCCAGAACCGAAAGGCGCATGTTAAAGATAAACCCGGTCATGATGACCAGATGAAAGTTCAAATAAGAGAACGGCCCGGTGATAAACGTCGCCGCCCCCGCCGGATAATAAAAGTGCGTTCCGATGAAAAACAGCGATGGCAAAGCGGCAAATGGCAAGAACGCCAGATACAATACGACGCCACGCATGCGGTCGGCCCGCGCGATGAGGTACAACAAGAACGAGTAGGCCGTGGCAAAGAGCGTAAAGACAAGCGGCCCTTCCAACCCACGGCCGCCGGCCACCTCAATCATAAAGACGATGCTCAGCGCTCCAACCGTTCCCAGAATAGCCGAGTACACACCGCCCTTCCGAACGGCCCGGTTTGTTTCCTGGTCCAGGTAGTACTCGAAGGTCCGCGCGTCTCCGGCGGTGAACTCTGGGCGCCCTTCCCCGCTCATGGTTAGCTGACGCGCGAGACCACGCGCAGTTGTTGGAATACAGGCCCGGCCGCCCGGACGCGCAGCCCGGACCGGAATTCAGGCAATCTCTTCAAAGTGATAGATCTGGTGACCTTCGAATTTGGCCGGGGACTTAAACAGGTACTTTCGGGCCCGGGGCGTAAGCTGCTCGGTCACCTGAGACGTCAAAAGCAGGCCGTTCGGCATGTCTCCGTAGATCGCCAGATGGGCGCTCAAATTCAGCGCTTCGCAATAGATCTGGCTGTGGTCTTCCTTATAAACGGTCTGGCCGGCGGCAATGCCCTGGGCCACCTGAATTGGCTCGGGCAGGTTCTCCATCGTCAGGTTGAAGATCTTCATGCTGGCCCGAATTTCAATCGCGGCCAGAAGCGCAGAGGAGTAGTCCTCGCCCAGAAAAGCAAAAAAGATCGCGTCCTCTTTGCGGGTCCAGACGTTGCCGCCATAGCGAGGCACAATTTCGGCAAAGCGCGTCAGCGTTCGATTCTGCGTGGCCAGAAAACGCCGCTCGTCAACATTCGTTCGAAAACTGTCAGGAAACTGCAGCTGCACGTAAAGATAGATAATAAAATACGTCTCTCCTTCGATAAACACTGTCTCCCGGGGGGGAGCTTCGGCCAGAGCCTTGCGTCGCAACTCCATGCGCTCGGCGCGCATGAACTCCCGCACTTTGCGATCAATCTTTTCGTACTCCGGTCGCGGCGGGAGGGCGGCCACCGCGTCCCGGGCAGCCAGCCACCGTTCGTGGCCCAGAAGCGCCCGGGCGATTGCGTACGGAAGATGCCCCAGCTTGATGTTGTTCTTTGAAATGAAATCAACGGCTCCAGCCAGAATGCTTTCGACAATCAGCCGTTCACTATTGTCCGAGGAAACCACCAGGCAGGGCAGGTCAAGTTTCTTGAGCTTCTGAATAAACTCGAAAAGATCCATATCGCCAACCCGGGACTCGGTCAGAACGATATCAAAGGCGTGGGCCGGGATAAACTCAAGAGCCTCCTGAGCGGAAGCGCGGAACGAAAGCGTCACGTCACGGAATTCCGCCTCCAAAAGGTGCGTGTAGTACTCCTGCAGAGCGCGATCGGGATCAACAACAAGTATGTTCATAGTCAGAGTGGCGCGTAGCGATAGATCCGGAAGCCTTCGATCTGGCCCTCCACCTGAAAATTGCGTCGGACTTCGAGCGGTAGCTTGCTTGCAATCGCCTCGCTTGCGCGAATGGAATTCGGATCTGCGGCTTTTTCAATCTCCTGAGCAACACGCATGTCCGGGGACGAGATCTTGTTGACCTCGTCTTTATAAATCGCGCGCCCGTAATGCATGCCGACCCGCAACTTCACATCGTTCTCCGGGCGCAGTTGGTTCTCAGCGATATTAAAAACGGGTAGATAACTCAGAATCGAAATCATCGAAAGAACGGACATGGGTGCGCTGTCTTCGCCCTGAAACGCCGCCAATCCGCCGTCGCCGTACCAATACCAGAGGCGCCCATCCCAGAACTCGACGTGTTTGCGTACGTAGGCTTTGAGCCGCGACAGCGTCGCTTCCACATCACCTTTCACATTTGTTCGCACAAGTTCGGAACTCGAAACAACGTCGAGGCTCACGAAGGAGAGCTGATACTCCTCCTCCTGCTTCATGAAGCCCCAACCCAGATTCTGGTGGGTTTTTTGATCGCGCACGAAGCGCTGGTTCTCGCGATCCAGGTTCCAGCCACGTTCCCGAAGCATCTGGATGAGGCGTTCGGTCCCTTTTAGCTGAATCACACCTCCGCTGGCGCCGTGACCTTCGCGAATCAGCATATACGCCACGTAGTCCAGCAATTTCTCTTCGGTGTTGAAGTACTGGATGATGCAGTCGGCCGCGACTTTGCGCGGAATCACGATCTTGTCCCCGAAGCCGGAGAACTCATACACATTGAACTCCGGGTCGACTTCGCGACCCAGATGGTTCATCTGCTCGGTGTTGAGCGACTGGACCAGGATGTCGTAGAGAGCTTTGCGCAGGTGCTTCATGTCAGGAGCGGGACGTCGCCCGGTCCATATGCGACATACGCGTTAGGCTTTCAAGACAAACTGGAAGGTCAAAAAAAGGGGCCATTCCCTCCGGAGCAGCGCTTGCGGGGGCCGGTGGCCAATAAATCGGGCGGGGTGTCTTTTTGGAGACTATCGGGATCGAACCGATGACCTTCTGAATGCAAATCAGATGCTCTCCCAGCTGAGCTAAGTCCCCGTCAAGAAACGATCCTTAAGATCAAGGGAAAGAAATTACGGCCGGGGCGGCTGTAAAGTACTTTATCAAGCGGTGCCTGATCGGCGCAGGGTACGAAGCCTATGAAGAACGCGCACCCACCGGTTTCTCTGATCACGGGGGCCAGCGCTGGCATTGGCCGCGCTCTGGCGGAGACCCTGCTGCGGGAAGGCCACTTTGTGTACGCCGGCTATCGGAATTCGGACCGGGCCCGCGCCAGCTACGGCGATTTGTGGCATGTGGATCGCCTGAAGCCGGTGCGCCTGGATGTCACGCGCCAGTCCGAGATCGCGACGGTCATGCGGGCCGTGCGAGCCGAGCAGGGACGCCTGGACAATCTGATCAACAACGCGGGCTTTGGAGTCTACGGTGCCTTCGAGGAATTGTCCGAGCAGGAATTGCGCGCCCAGTTTGAAACCAACTTCTTCGGCGCGACCTCAATGTGCCGGGCGGCCCTGCCGCTGCTGCGAGCATCCGACCGAGCACGCATCATCAACGTGAGTTCGATTCTGGGTCAGTTGGTCCTGCCCACCGGAAGCGCCTACTGCGGATCCAAGTGGGCCCTGGAAGCCTTCAGCGATTGCCTGCGGTACGAAGTCCGCCACTTCGGCATCGAAGTGGTCCTCGTGGAACCGGGTTTGATTCGCACCGAATTCAAGGACCGCATTCTGTATTCAAAGGCGGCCCGGGAGCAAAACCCGGAGTCTTTGTATCGCCATCTCAATCGAAAGATGGCCGAGAACGAGTACGGTCGCCTGGTCACTTCGGCCCAGGCCGCCGCCGGCAAAATCGCAGACGTGCTCAGGAAAAAGCGGCCGGGACCGCGATACCGCATTGGCGTCGATAGCCAGATCTATTACGCCTTGAAAAGAGTTTTGCCGGCGCGCTTCATCGACTGGACCTTCCGCCTCGCTGTTTGGAATGCCTGGCGCGGCGAGAAAAGTAAGCGCACGCTCTCGGTTTAATCACGAAACAATAGTACACGGGCTGGCAGTGCCGCGTGTCTTGCAGGTCTAACCGATCGCTTTTCCTTTGCCCGGTATCAAACCCACTTCGGGGGCGACCGCGATAAATTGATCAGGTTTCTCGGGCGAATAGAGTACGGGCAGGGTACTGCCTTCCGAGACGGTCGAATCGCTGGCGGAAAACAAGGCCACGGCCTTGCCCTGATAGCTTTTGCCTCCCCGGTCGCGGTACTCAAGTTGCATTGTGAGGCCGGCGGAGTTTACGGTCGTTTTTGTAACCCGGCCCTCGCAATAGATCGCATCGACCAGAAATCGGATCGATCGGCGTCGCACAACTCCCATGGCCCAGTCAAAATAGAACGGAATGGCAGCGAGACCCAGGGCAATAGCGGGCGCAATCCACCAGCCGTTGGCTTCGTAGAAGAGGCCCTGCAGACGCCAGAGCGCCAGGCCAAACGTAACCGGGGCGGCGAAGTACATGAGTGTCTTAGCCAGCAGTACGTTGCCCTTTGCAAAAGGACTGAGGTCCTCTTCCCGTCTGGGAGGGCTCGATTTCAAAACCTCGTAGTTGGCCTGTGTGGCGCTCGTTTCATTCATGGGCCCGGACTCCTCGCTCTAAACATCTTGTCCGCGGCGACGGTCAGCGGGAAATTTTGAGTCAATCCCTGCACTGGAGGCCGTGCTGCGAGCTGCGAAGGGCCCAGGCATTCTGTCAAAGAGATTACCTGCAGCCGAACCCTATATGCCGGCGGGTGGAACCGAGAGCCGGCCAGCAGGAGCGTGCGGTCGCCATTTCCCCCGCTAACGGAGCGGAGGCGCCTCCGGAGCTTCCCGCAGCCACACGGAAAAAAGCTGACCGGTGCATCCGAAACGGTAGCCTGGTCTCTTGTCCCCGCTTTCCATGGGGGAGTTGACGGTGATCTGCGCGTAACAGACTTGACGGCGCTTCTTGAGTGGAGGCCGGCGGGTTTGCGATCACGACCCGGCCACAGGCAGGCTTGTTCTGCCGGGCTCCGGGGGATCGCCAGCGCTACGGGGCAGCCGGGACTTGATGCAATCAGAACCATAATGGCTACGACGAAGAAAAAAAAGGCGAGCACAAAGAAGACCGCTGCCAAAGCGACTTCCAAAAAGAAGAGCGCCACGAAAAAGACCGCGGCCAAAGCGGCGCCTAAAAAGCCCACTGCGAAAAAAGCCGCGGCAAAGAAAACCACAGCACAGAGGCCGGTGGCGGCGCCGCGAAAAAAAACACCGTCCCCCTCTGCTCCGGGCCTCGAAGAGTTGCTCGCGCAACTGAGCGGTTTTTTCGGTCCTGGGAAAGGGCCCGACCAGCGCCTGGAATCTGTAAAAGCGCTCCTGCACGATAGCGTTGGCTTTGATGTTCTGAACGTAATCGCACGCGCGACCGATTCCACCACAGGCGAATACCGACTCGTTCGTGCCGTCGACCAAGACCACGAAATGGTGGAAACCACGCCGCTACCGACAGCGGCGGCTCGCGCCCTCGAGAAACTCGGCGAAGGCACCCTGCTGGAAAACGCCTCGGAATATCTGTTCGGCGTGGGTCCGGATGGAACGGCTCAGCCCATCGCCCTCACCCGTGGAGAAGCAAAGAAAGTATCCTGCATCGCCCTGCCGCTGCGCGAAGCGGGTGGCGCCCTGACGGGCGCGATCATTCTGGCTTTGATCGATCACACGCCCGGTTATCGAAAAAACGATCTCGAATCAGCCGCCGGGCTGGCCGGCATATTGCTGGCCGACTTTGAATCGGCGTATCTTGCGGCCGCACGTCAGGAACGCGACGCCGCCCGCAAGGCACTGAAAGAAATCGAGAAATCACACGCAGGCGCGATCCAGGAAGCGCGGAGCGAAGCCGGCACGCGCGCCCGCGAATTGGAATCGCAACTGGCGGAGTTGAAAAAGGCGCATGAAAAAGAGCTTACCGAGCGGGAGCAGCAGGGCCGACGCGAACACGAGGCGACACTGGCCCAAATCAAAGCGACGGCCGACGCGGAGTTTGCACAGCTAAAGGAAAAGACAGACACCGAACTCAAACAGACCAGAGAGAAATCGGAAAACGATCTCGCAGCGCTGCGCAAAAAGGCCGAGAGCGAACTTACGCAAACGCGCGAGGAAAGCGCCGCCGCCATTTCCAAACTCAAAGAAGAGTCCCAGCAGGCTCGCCGCGGACTGGAGAATGAACTGGCGGAAAGTCGGGCCCGCCTGAAGGAGCAGCAGGGCCTCGCAAAAGAACTGGAAGAAGCCCGCGCCAAACTCGGTCGCCTGGAAAAGGAAAGTCAGGAACTGCGCCAGGAGCTCGCAAAGGGGCAGCAACAGGAATCGGACATTCAAAAAGCCCTCCGAACAGCCCGCGACGAACTGAAGTCCGAGCAGGAACAGCGCAAAGCCGACGAACAAGCGCACCGCTCAAAAGAAAACGAGCTGCTGGAAAAGCTGAAAGGTGAAACAGCGCGGCTGGAAAAGCAGCACACGGAGGCGCTCCAGGCAGCCACGGCCGGGCACCAGAAAGCGTTGGCCGAAGCGAAAGCCGAACACGAGCGCAAACAACAGGGCCAGGTTCAGGAATTGGCCGCGCTTCAAAAGGAGCTTTCAGAACTAAAAGCGCAAAGCCGGTCTCAACAAGAAAGCCTGCAGGCCGCTGCCCGGAAAGAGCGCGAAGATCTGATTGCCCAGCACAAACAGGAAATTTCCGAAATCCAGGAAAAGTCAGCCCGGCAGGCCGAGTCTGATCTCAAAGAGGCGACCACTCAGGTTCGAACCGAAGCCGATGCCAGGATTCAAAAACTGCAGGCCGAACTCGAAACCACCCGGAAGCAACACGAACAGAAACTGGAGGCGTTGCAGCTCGAACAGGCCGAACAAAGCCGACAGGCTGATCTCGCTCTGAAGCAGGCCGAGGCAAAGCACGAAGCGATCGCCGCCGAACACCAAACCCAGAGTCGCAGCCTGGACCAGGCCCGCAAAGCCCACGAAGCCGCCGATCAGCGCGCCCGCGTACTGGACCAGCAACTCAAGCAGGCTCGCCAGGACTTAGAGGCCGGCCGGTCGCTCCTCGCGAGCAGCACTGCGGACGTCGAAAAAGAGCGCGCGCAATTTCAGGAAAAGATCACAGGCCTCGAAAATCAGCTCAGCACCGCCGGCCAGAACATCACCGAGCGTGATCACAAGCTTGAAGAGGCCCGGCAACGGATAGCGCAGCTCGAGCAGGAGAAACAGGCCCTTAATCAAAGCACAAAAGCGCGCAGCCAGGAACTATCCGCGCTTCAGGAAAAGATCGAGCAGCAAGAAAGCGCGGCGGCCGACAGCGCGGCGCGAGAGCAACGCCAGGAACAGCAGATCAAGGCGCTGCAGAGTCAGCTATCTGTGCGTTCCGAAGCCCACGCCCGCATCGTTGCCGAGCATGAACAGAAGCAGGCTGCCGATGGCGCCCGCATTGAGACTCTGGAAGCCGAACTGGTGGCGGCCCGCAACCTGGTGCAGCAGCGTGAAACCGACCTGCACAACGCCACCTACGAATTGAAGCAACGTGCCCAGTTGCTGAGCGAAAGCCTCGAGCGTCATCGCGCCGAATCAGCGCGACAGAAAGAAGAGCTGGAAGCGCGCCTGGCGGAACTCAAGAGCGAGCGCGAAAAACTGGAGCAAGCCCATCAGAGTCGCGAGCGAGACCTTTCCAATCGTTTGCAGCAAAGCCAGGAACGGGCCGCCGATCTTGACAAAACGCTTTCGGAACTGCGGGGCCAGGTCCAGAAGTCGGACGAAACCGCATCCCTTCAGCAGAGTAAAATCAACGAGCAGCAGGCCGCTATCGAAGACATGCGGCTTTCTCTCGAACACGAACGACAGACGGCCGAAAAAGAACGCGATCAGGCAGCCCAAAAGCACGCCCGCGAACTTGCAGCCCGGGACACCCGGATTGCAGAGATCGAAGCAAACGTCGAACGCAAAGACCGGGAGATTGCCGAAGCGTCGGCGCGCGTGGAAGCATTGCAGGCTGAGGTCTCGCAGGTTCGGGAACACCGGGCGCGTTTGGAACGCGAGCTGGAAGAAGAACGCTCTCAGACGCGTAGCCTGAAGAGCAGCCTCAGCGGCGAAAAAAAGACGGTCGAAACGCTGCTCGGCCAGAATCAGGAAAAAGACAACGAACTTTCGCGCCTGCGCGATGGACTCGAAAAAGCCGGCGAACAGGAACGCAATTTAAGGAACGAAATCGGAGTGCACCGTGACCACCAGGCGCGCCTGGAACAGGGGCTGGCGGCAAACCGGGAAGAGATCCACGAACTCAAACAAAGTATCAGCCGGCAGGAAGCCGCCCAGCGCGACCTGGAAAAGCAGCTGGCGGACGCAACTCAGAACATCAAAGAACGCCAGGCGGAAATTGCCGACCTGCAGGGCCGCGAACGAAAGCTGAAGCAGGAAGTGAACGCAGCCATCGCCCGCGAAAAAGGGTCCCGGGAAGAAGGACATCTGCTGGCCAACGTGGCCCGCGCGATCAGCGATCTGGAGGAACTGGACGCAAAGCTGACATATCTGACCAGGCAACTACCAGGGGAGGCGGGTATTGAGCGGGCTGTACTGTACTCGGTCGAAGCCGGAGACCGGCTCCGGTTGCGTACCGGCTTCTGGGGTGATCAGAGTCTGCGGGGCATGCCCGGTAGCCTGGCGATTCGGGACAGTATTTTCGGTGAGGCGCTGGCAACCATGCGACTGACGCGACTCCGCCGTAGCCAGGACCTGCCGTCTCCCGATCTGCCGGGGTCTCTGTTTGAAACGGTTACGGAAAAACTGGCCGATGCCCGCGGCACCGATCCGATTGCTTTCGTGGCCATGCCGTTGAGTGAATCCGGACAGGTCATCGGCCTTCTGGTTTTGGGTTCGGATCGTGAAGAGGCCTTCAGCGAATCACGCATGCGACTGCTCGCCAATATCGCCCCGCTTTATGCGGTCGCCCTGAAATATGAACTGAATCACAGCGAGTTGCGACGACACCAGGCCGACCGCCAGAGCATTGAAGACGTGTTGCACTTCCAGGAGAGCCGCCGAAGACGGGCGGCGGCACAACTCAAGCACATTGCCGAACGCCTGCTCAAAGCGCCGCCGGGCGAAAGTGAAGAGCGCGAGGCATTGATGCGCGAAGCCGAACTGCTGGCGCGCCGGCCACTTCCACGCAACCGGGAATCGAGCGATCGACATCTGGCCTTTGTTGAGTGGGTCGAGGCTCTGGGCAATCACGCCGGCGCCCACGCCAGCCTGAGCTACGAAGGTAACGTGGATCTGGACGCCGCGCAACGCCTGAGCGAAACGCTGGGAGAACGCTTCGAACACCTGTTCTGGCTGACCTTTGAGGCCGTCGAAAACGCGATGCTGCACAGCGAGGCCAAAAACCTGCGCATCGAACTGCAAAGCGAGGACGAGCGGGTCCTGCTCACAGTCGCCGACAATGGCGAAGGCATTGTGCGCACCAGTGGATCCGAAAATCCCGAACGCGGCCTGGGCCTGCGCGCCATTCGTAATTTTGCGCACCTCATGGACGCAAAGCTCGAACTCGGCCGCGATGCAAACGGCTACGGCCTGCGCATTGATCTATCCTGGCAGGTCCCCCGCCCGGTGGCGCGACGCAGATAACGAAGTTACGCAGCACTGCCCGCTCCGAAGGCTTCGGCAACGCACTCTACCGCGAGGTATGATCCGCAAGCCCGGGATGTGATCCTCATGTGCGCCTGCAGCAACGTCTCCCGCTGCCATCGGTCAGCAGTAGCGGACTACCTCCGGGCGCATTGCGGGGCAGTCGTGGAACATCTGGAGCCGGGGGCAAAGCCAGGCAAGCCGCAGCCGGAGCTGCAACTATGATGCGCAAAGTACTGAGATGAGACATCAGTTGCCCTGCGGCTGCAGAAAGAGCGTGTAGTACCAACATTCATCACAAGCTCCGTCCAACTTTTCAGGCAGTACGTGAAAAAATGCTTCGCTGGCCGGAATTCCTTCAAAAGGCGGCGGCAGGCTCCTTGGCGCAGCCCAGGAAAACCGTTAATCCAACAGCAAGCATGGCCCGTGGTATTGCCGGATCAACGAAGGGATATCCCATAGAAAACAAACTGTTCGTTCTCGATATCTACGATGAGCAGGCGGGAGCTCGTGTCAGTCCTTTCGAATGCGTAGCGAACTCCATTCGCGTAGTATCTTTCCGCCCAATCGAACTCACTCTGGTCGTCCGCGATACTGTAAATATCCTTATACGCACGCAGCGGTATTCTACCGTCCACCCACCCGCTTTCGGCCCACGTCGGAGCGTGCATAGATGCGAGTTTTCCACTGGGAACACGAAATCGAAGAATGATATTGCCCTGGAACGTTTGCATTGGGCCATCGTAGAAACCACCGTTTCGATAGACTTCCGTATATTCCTCGGCCGAGAAACCTAGAAACTCTGGCGGTGGAGCGACGGGCCGAGCTTGCGACGGCGGACTACAGCGGGCTGCCCAAATCCCGGAACTCAGCACGCAAGCAAAGAATAGCACACACACACTAATCGCAAAGGACACATCCTTGTTCAAGTATGCGGGTCCCCTCGTGAAATGTGGTACTGCCATCTCCAACTTGCCGCAGCACGCCCTCGTATTCATTTGGGTCTGAACCGATGCGAAAGATCGCCCGTACCTGCTGCGTTTGATTGCCGGTCATCAGGAATGTGCTTGCGCGGCCGGCGTTGACCAGCTCGTCCGGGATTGAGGCAATCAGACCGAGGGCCGACGGTATTGGCCGTTCATCCCACCCCCGTAGCTCCCTATGAGTCAACGCACTGTTTCCAGCGGCGCCGTCGCAAGAAGGAAATAGAGGGACTACTGCGACGAGGACGATCGCAAGTATTCTTCGTATTGTTGATGGTAGCAGTGCCGTTCTCTTTTTGACAACCTGGCAACAAGAGAGAAATCTTCCGCGCTGCCTTAATCTTGAATTCCAGGAACGTCACACGTTACGTCCGGAAGAGCCGCGTTGTCGGCCCGGACGCCGTGGTCAATGATTCGTAAGGTCAGTGAGTCCGAGACGGTTACGGGTCTATACGATACATGGAGTTGATTGATGTACGTACCGGGCTCGACCCGAGAATAACAGATTGTGGACTGGTGTTCCCAACCGCGGGCAGCTCTCAACTCGACGCCCTGCGCCTCAAATCGAATTCCGTTGATTGATGCTCTAACTGTTTTGCCCAGTGGAACATTGAGAGTGTGCGTAAAGGAAATGAAGAGGCGATCGTCACGCCATTCGGCTGCCACTGAATCATATCGCACATCCACGATGTTTGGCTGCTCGCCCAAATCCAAAAAAACGGCCGGAGCGGTTCTGCTTCGGGGCCCGTCCGGATTGACATTCCCGCACAGACTAAAGCCCACGAGGAGGAGCGCGACAATCATCTTAATCATATTCATCGACGAGATCCCGGAAATTTTCGTTCGGCCGCAAGTCGTTAGCCTGAGAATCAGCAGGTAAGCCAGCCGGGGGCAAAGCCAGGCAAGCCGCAGCCGGAGCTGCAACTATGATGCGCAAAGTACTGAGATGAGACATCAGTTGCCCTGCGGCTGCAGAAAGAGCGTGTAGTACCAACATTCGTCACAAGCTCCGTCCAACTTTTCAGGCAGTACGTGAAAAAATGCTTCGCTGGCCGGAATTCCTTCAAAAGGCGATGCCCTCGTGGTGTCAAATGAAAGAGTCGACTCATCAAAGGTCAGTTGCGGGTAATCAACCGTGCAGACAACTCGACCATTATTGGAGAATACAACTCGGTGGACACCGTCCGGAATCGTCCCGTATGCTGGTTCCAGATCGTCCGGATAGTACGGACCCGCATGCTGGTACACTCGGTCCCAAACGAATGCGGACACATGTTCGGGAAGGTAGATTTCACAGCCATTATGGCATTCCTGATTCAGGAATGGAAGGATGTCGCAGGACGGCGCGGCGGTAAACTCCTCAGCACAATCCAGGAAAGCCATTAGTCCAGCAAACAGCGACACCACCATGACTGACCAGTATCTCAGCGTTTCGTAGGCCTTCACGCCCGATCTGGTCAGAGTCAGGTCGATGGCCCGACGATCCTCAGAGCATGGCCGGCCCTTCACGAGACCACGCGCCTTGAGCACCGGAACCGCCTGGCTGACCGCCATGAACGTGTGCTGCGTCCGCTGGCAAACCTCCTTCTGTGTAACCGGGCGGATCGGATCGAGGCACAGCATGACTTCCACGGCGCCACGCTTGAACGGCACGTCCCGGTCGAGGTATTGAAGCATTCCGTAATGGGCGGCCTGCAGGTTGACGAAGAAGAGCGGGTCCATGCCAGCGAATATAGCGGAATTGGCTGCCCGCCTGTGTCAACGACTACTATACTGCGAGGCGATAGACAGGTCACGATCGAACTTGACTGGGAGTAGGCATGGACGGCCACTATGAGCAGCTGGCAACGTGGTCGCTCGCGACCTGCTGCTGAACTGTCTCAATGAGAAACTTTGTCTTCACCGCATTGCTGATAATCGGTTGTATCGTTGCGGGGCTGGCGCTCATCGCTCTTAGCGCATGGCTGCCATTCTACTTCGACTGGGAACCTGAGTTCGGTTACGATCAGCTCGGGCCGTTGGGGGACTTTCTTTCGGGAGCGCTCGGCACATTGTTCTCATTCGCATCGTTCGCAATTCTCATCTGGGCCCTGGTGCTCCAGCGAAGGGAGCTCACGCTTTCCACGAAAGCGCTGCAGCAGTCCGCCGAGGAACTGCGCAGTAGCGCGAAGATTGCGGAGAAGCAAAGCACCCTACTCGAACAGCAGCGTGAGGACGGACGCTTCTTCGAGCTGCTCCGTTTTCACGTAACGCTGCGCAGCTCGATCAGAATTCCTGGCTACAGCGACCAGGGTCTCGGGGCGCTAAAGCAAGCAAACGAGCATTTGGAATCCTATGATGCTGATTTGATCGGCCCGCAGACCTATGAAAGGACCTCCGCCTGGCTCGCGCAGCACGGATCGCCCCCTCCATCCGACGGTCGAAGGGCAGTGCTATCCGCGCAAGAGCAGAAGCACGTGAACTTGAAAGGGCGAGCTGAGGCATTCGTCCGGCAATATGACTTCATTGTTTCGTCGGCACGCCATTATTTCAGACACCTTGACGTGCTGCTGGAGTATGCATCCAGCGTTCATGAGAGCCGCAGGGACTTCTTCCAGAGGGCGATTATGGCTCAGCTGGCAGAAGATGAGCTGAGATTCATCGGCAACTTTGGATTGCTCGGCGGGCCATGCGAAATGACCATTTGGCGCACCCCTCAAAACGACGAGCTCTGGAGAAAATCTATCGGGGCGCCCGCCCACGGAGCGGGGGAGAAACACAGATCCATTGCCGTCCTGCGGCGATGCCTGATCGAAGACCGTTAGGCTTCGAAGCCCAGCATATCACGAAGCTGTCGGAGTCGCGTTTCGGATACTTCAGGATCTCGTAGCATGTAACGCCACGCGATGGTTCGCTGCCTTCTGGGTGAATGTTTGTTTGGGTAGTGCCGGATTATTCGGACCGTGTAGTACTGGTCGTCGGGGAGGTTCGTCATTTTCGGATAGCGCACAACTTGAAACTGTCCGTTAGCCCGGGGGACAGTGAGTATTTCGACGGGCATGGGTCCGGCGCAGGCCGCGACCATCTCGGTCGGCAGCCTTCGGGGGCGGAACCGCCTTCAGCAACGACCGCATCTGCCCGCAGGAAAAGATGGGATTTTGACAGGAACCCTGGGGATTCAGGTGAGCCTCAATATCAAAAGCCAGAGACCGATCGCAACCAGCGGATGCAGCGGCACGATAATCGCCGAAGCGATGAGATGCGGTATGGTGCGGCGAGTTTGATGGAGAAAATACAGAAGCACAGCGAGCGCGATGCCGGCGAGCCAGGAAATGACCGTGCCCGCCGCGAGCACGAACAGGGGACGCCATTCACTTATAAGAAGACATTTGCTTTCATCGCCTCCCTGCTCCAGACACTCCGCGATGCGTGCATCGTCTCGTACGGAAAGCAGACCCTCCAGACTTCCGAAAATGACAAACGATGCCACGGTTGTGCCGGCTGAGAGAAAAACGATCCGACGAAAAATGTCCATGGCGGGGGAGTTGAACGGTTTGCGATGCCCGGCGGGCGGTGGCGAAGAGTATCGCACCGGGGCAGGTGCAATACTGTGGGCCAGGGAAGATTCGAACTTCCGACCCCTTCCTTATCAGAGAAGTGCTCTAACCGACTGAGCTACTGGCCCAAAGGGGTGGGGACAAGTTTCGGCCAGGGCGAGCGGTGTCGAGCATTTCTCCGGTCGGGCCTTGCTGCACGCACCACATGCTCGGAATGGCTTGATTCTGACTGGCCCTCGCTCGTTCGCCGGGTCAAACGATGCCGGAGGCCCAAACGGGCGTCGGTGTCTACTCGTGCTGGCCTCGTGTGTAAACAGTCAAGGAGCGAGCGATGCAATCTTGCTGCCGTGGCTTGAATTTGCTGGCCCGAAACGACGTCGCTACGCAACCTGCCTTCATGCTCAGATTGTCTTCGGCTATTTTCTCGCGGCGTGCTCTCCGTCGCCTCCTGGTGCTCGTTCTGCCCGCACTTTTGCTTTTTCCGTCCGTGATGCCCGGCGAGCCCGATGCCAGCCTCAGTCGGGCCCTTGATTCCGTTGAAGAACGCATCCGGTTGGTCGAGTTCGACAACGGCCTGCGGCTGATTCTGATACGTAACGACTTTGCACCGGTGGTCGCCTGCCACATGAAGTTCCGGGCCGGCTCGGCCGACGAGAGCGATCGCACCAGCGGCATCGCGCACATGCTCGAGCACATGCTCTTTAAGGGCACCCCCCGAGTGGGCACCCGTGACTGGCAGAAAGAAGAGAAGTATCTGCGCGTCCTGGTCAGCTGGATGGACAAACTCGATCGATGGCGCCGCATTGAAGAAGAAGCGCGGGCGGCGGGCGATGACGAACGCGTAGCTGAAGCACAGCAAAACATTCGCACCTGGCGGGTGCGGCTCGATCGCTTAAACGCCATGGCGCGTCAGTTTGTGCTGACCGACCAGGACTCCATGCTCTACAGTTCCAACGGGGCCCGCGGCTACAACGCCTACACCACCGCCGACCTGACCAACTATCAGGTGCAGTTGCCGGTGAACCGCATCGAGGTCTGGGCCCGGCTCGAATCGGACCGCATGCAGAACTCGGTGCTGCGTGACTTTTACACCGAACGCTACGTGGTGGCCGAAGAACGCCGCATGCGGGTCGAAAACGACGCCCGCCGCGCCCTGCTCGAAAAGTTTCTGATCGAAGCCTATGGCGAGCATCCCTACGGGCGTCCGGTGATTGGCCCCATGCAGAGCATCCAGTACCTGAACTACAACATGGCCATGGATTTCTACCACACCTACTACGCGCCCAACAATGCGGTGATTGCCCTGGCGGGGGACATTGACTTTGACGAAACCGAAGCCATGGTGCGCCGTTATTTCGCCGGCATGGAACCGCGGCGCATCCACCGTCAGCGAAACATCGCAGAGCCGGTGGGACGCCGATTGGACGTAAGCCTCGAACAGCGCGGTTCGCCGATCTTTTTTATGGCCTGGTTTAAGCCCGTCATGCCCGACCCCCGCGACCTGTATCTGGAAATTCTCGGGGAGATTCTGGCGGGCGGACAGCACGGGCGTTTGTATCGCAGGCTGGTTCAGGACGAAGGAATTGCGGCCAACGTGAATATCTACAGCGCTTTTCCGGGACAACGTTTTACAAACATGTTTATCATCCAGGTCGAACCTTCGCCCGACGGCACCTACGAACAGATCCAGGCGAGTCTGCTCGACGAAATTGCAAAAGTGCGCACTGACGGTGTGACCGAAGCCGAGCTGGAACGGGTGCGCACCACCATGCGCACGGACTTCATTTATCGATTGCGTTCGAACGATTATCTGGCCGACACCCTTTCCTACTTCGATGCCCTGACCGGTGACTACCGCATCCTGTTTGAATTTAACCGGAAGCTGGACACCGTAACGACCCAGGACATTGAGCAGGCCGCCGCCGAATTCCTGGTGGAAAACCGCACGATGACGGCGCGGCTCCTGCCGACCGCCTCCACGGAGAACCAACCATGATTCGCACAGATCGACTGCGCCATCGTTTGGTCTTTTTTCTGGTTCTGAGTTTGGTTCTGGTTGCCGGTCTTGCGGTTCCGCTGGCCGGCGAGAACGATTCGGAAAATATTCTGAGCGACCTGCGCTTCGAGCCCCTGGTCTATACACCGCCGGCGATTACCCGCAGTGAGCTGGATTGCGGCACCATGCTTTACGAAGTGCCCGACAACTCCCTGCCCTTCTTTTCTCTGACGCTGCTTTTTCCGGGTGGAACCAACGCCGAAGCGATCGCGACCGCCGGGCAACTGCAGACTCTGGTCGATCTGCTCGACCGCACCGGAGCCGGTGAACAAAGCGGCGAAGCGATCTCGGAAGAACTGGCCGGCCTGGGCGCGCGGCTGAGTTTTTCGGCGTCGTACGAGAGCTGGCAGGTGAGCGTGACCGCACTCAAACGCGATTTCCCGCGGGTCATGGAAATTGTGCGTTCCAAACTGGTTGAGGCCCGCTTTCGCGAAGAGGAACTGCGAACCGTGCGCACCAATCTGATTACCGCGATCCGCCAACGCAACGATGAACCGGCGCGGGTGGCCTACCGCAAACTGGAAGAAGTTCTCTATCCCGGGCTGAGAAGGGGGTACTCGTTTCAGGTGGCCGACATCGAACGCATTGATGTGCCGCGCATGCAAACGGAACTCTCACGACGATTGCGCTGCAACGGTTCTTATGCGGCCGTCAGCGGGGACTACCGGGACCTGCCGGTGCGTGAAACCCTGAATGCGCTTTTTGCCGCCTTTCCCGACCAGGTGCGCGGCCCCATCGAAACCGAAACGGGGGACTACGAAGCGATGCGCGCCCTGAATCGTGCTCGCTACGCGAATTCGATTGTGCTCGTCAATATGCCGGTCCCGCAAACGGTGATTGCCCTGGGCGGAATTCTTCCGGCCCACAACCACGGCGATTTTTACGCCCTCCAGGCCGGCAACTACGTCCTGGGAGGCGGTTCGTTTAACTCGAGGCTGATGCGTGAAATTCGCGTGAAGCGCGGTCTTGCGTACTATGCCTATTCATACAATGCGTTCGGAGCCGATGGGGGCTTGTTTATCTCCTCAACGGCCACACGCTCCGAGCAGGCTTCGGAATCCCTGCAACTGCTGGTGAATCTGGTTTCAGAGATGGCCAATCAACCCATCGAAGAGGGAGAACTGAGTCTGGCCATCGACGCCATCCTGAATGGCTTTGTGTTTCAATTTGACAATCCGTCCGAGATCGCCGGCGAAGAGTTGCGTTTCCGACTGCACAACATGCCCGAAGACTATCTGGCGGGCTTCCCAACGAATATGCGTTCCGTGACGCGACCGGAGATTCAGCGCGTGTTTGCCCGCTATCTGAAACCCGCGGACCTCTTTGTGGTGGTGGTCGGCCCCGAGCAGTTGCGCGCGCAGCTCGAAGAGTTGCGACGGGTGGTCGTCGTTGGCCCGGAAGAAGCGCCCTACGCCTCTGACGTCAGCGGGTCGGGTAGTTTGCGGCTGCTTCCATAAACCGTACGAAAATTTAGCCACCCGACCTGCATTTCGGGATTGCGAAGCCAAAGGGACCGTGCCAGGTGCGGCCATGTTGCGCACCGCCCGATGGGCACTTCTGGTTCTGTTGGCCGCGCTGACCGGTGAGGTCGCGGCCGGTCGCTCATGGGAATACACGACCGCCAGCGAGATTTTTGGTCCCCGCGCTATCGGAGACGACGTCGTCTTTGTGGAATCGGGGGAAGCCGGCACACGCATTGTGCGTTTGAATGCCGGAACCGGTCGGCCCGTCTGGAGCTACGCCATCGAGCCAGGCCGTCGACTGCTGCGACTTCCGACTGTTGATGGCCAGAAGATCTATCTGTATTCGGCCGCCATCGAAAACGAACGCGACGACGGCTCGGCCATCGAAACCCGCCTGGTCACTCTGGATGGCGGCTCCGGTCAGGTCGCAAGTAGCCTCTCCCTTCCGACCCGCGACCTGGTCGTTCACTCCCCGTTTGTTGCAAACGGGCGACTGTATTTTGCGACCGTTCCCCGGGACGATAACTTCTACGAACCCTCCCGACACCCGCCGGGAAGCTTTGTGGCCTGCGAACTGGCGAGCGGGCGAATCGTATGGAAGACCGCGTTGCCGTTGCGACAGGCGCGGGCCACCGACCTCCAGAATCTGACACTCGGTTCGCGCTCCGTAAACCCCTGGATCGCCCGGCCCACGGAAATGACGGCCGACGAAAGCCGGCTCTACCTGGGCTATCCCAATGGTCGACTCTTCGGTCTGGATCTCAGGACCGGCGCCATCGCCTGGCAGTTTCGCACCCGCGATCGTTTCCTGGTCTCGCCGGTGCTGCAGGACGGCGTGCTGTATTTTGGCTCGCAGGATTGGAACTTTTATGCGGTGCGGGCCGCCACGGGAACACTCGCGTGGAGCGCGGCTACCGGTGCCGACGTGGGACACAGCGCGCCGCTCTTTGATCGGGACCAGATCATCGTGTCTTCCGGGGAGTACCAGCTGCTGCCCATCAGCAGCATCGTAATGTTTTCGAATCCGGACGCAAACGATTACGCCGACCACAGCACCAACTCGATTCTCGCACTCGATCTGGTCAGCGGAAACATTCGCTGGCGGCACGATGGCGCTTCCGTTTCTTACGGACCGCTGTTGCGCAATCAGCGGGTTGTCATCTTTGATGCGCGCGGCCTCAGAACCGAACTGGATCCCGATCGTGGCACGGTGCTTCGAGAACAAGCCCTCAACATGCTTCTGCGCGGGGTCACACCGGTCACGGGCAACCGCCTGGTTTTGCAGACGAGCAACATTGCTTTTTTCAGGCGGGGCACACACTTTCGGGATCTTGTGACGGACGGAGACATCCGGGACCGGCTGCTGGGGAGCGACGAATGATGCGTGCCCTGCAACGAAGCGTTTTGGTGTGCGCGGCCTTGCCTGCAATCGGCGCGCTGACTTCGCTTGCGGCAGCGCCCATACCGGTGGTCTGGAGTTACCGTCCGGCCGGAGCCGAAGTCAATAGCTCGTTTGGGAGCCTGCACTTTCAGGAAGACGTGGCGCTTCTCCAGGACCGCGGGCACACCATTGGCGATCCGGTGATCGGGCTGGATCTGAGTTCCGGGCGGGAGCGCTGGCGACTGGGCCCGGTCTCAAGTTACGATGTCCGTTTTGGTGGCGCCGTGTTTACCGCGCCCCTTTCGGGCCGGCTGCATGTGTTTGAGGCCGTAACCGGGCGTGATCTGGGTGCGCTTCTCCCCAATGGCGATGAGGCTCGTGTTCTCAGCATTGTGGCACGCGAAATTTATGCGACCACGGACAATTCCCTGGTGCGAATAGACAACCCGGGCAGTCTTGTCTGGAACACGCGCTTTTCGGACCTATCGGCCGGGCGCCCAAACGAACATGACCTGAACTGTTCGGTGATCGGCGAACGCGTATATGTTTCGATGTCGGGTCCACGGCCGGGGCTTTCGGCGCTGGACCGTGGAAACGGCCGCGTGCTCTGGAAGCACGGTTCTCTGTACGCGGACAACATGGACATCGGACGAGACGTTCGCGCGCTTCCGGAAGGGCTTCTGCTGGCCGAGACCGCGGGAGCGACCTCGCGCTCCATTGGTATGCTGAGCCTGCTCGATCCGGACACCGGCCGGGTGCGCGCTCGTTATCCGGCCCAGGGGGCCCTGGGGCTGAATGGCGTACCGGGCGGTGTGGTGTTTGGCGATTACGCCGGGCGCATCTTTCGGACCAGTATGATTGCCGGCCGCGGCGTCTGGTACTATTCCAGCTTCAATCTTGCAGAAGGCAACATCTACCCCGACGACATCTCAATGCAGGTCACCTTGCTTTCGAACGATGACGAACGGGTGTACTTTGTAGCGGCACTCACGAATCAGAATGCACTGGTGGCCCTTTCTGTGGAAACCGGCGCCACCGTCTGGCGTTTTAGCCCGCCCGGTTTGAGTCCGGCCCAGGCGGTGATTCAGGGTGATGCCCGCACTTTGACGCTGAATGGACTGGTTTATTCGTTCTGGATGGATCGCGCGGGTCGGGCCCTCTTGGTTGCGGTCGATGCCGGAAGTGGACTCGAACGCGGCCGATCCGCACCCCTGCCCGGTTCGTTTGCAGACGAAATGCGCGGACCATATCTCCACAACGGGGCACTCTACGGACTGCTCGGTGATCGCCTGGTGCGCTTTTCTCCGCTGGCCCACTGACCCAACCCACCCGGGCTTGACCGCCCGGGGCATGTTCCATACCTTGCAGTAGTCGGGGTGGTCGTATCAAGCTCGCAGAATATCATTACAAGAACTACAATTTCGTGGGAGTCTCGGAAGGCGGCATCCAGACCTGCATGACGGTTCCGCAGTTCAAGCTCATGTTCGATGCGGGGCGCGGGTCCAGCAAACTCACGGAAGTTCCGCGACTACTTCTGACACATGGACATCTGGATCACAGTTCCGGAGTGCCGTATTTTATCTCCCAGCGCTGTCTGCGACGCCTGCCCGCCGCCGATATCTTTTGCCCGCCGGAGCTGGAAGACCCACTGCGCAAGATTCTGCAATTGTGGTGTGAGATCGAACACTATCAGATGGACTACAACCTGCAGCCGATCGATTACGACCAGCTGTATCCCCTTCAGGGTTCCTTTTTCTTTAAGGCGGTGCGAACTGTTCACCGGGTGCCTTCGAATGGGTATGTGATTCTCGAAAAAACGCGCAAACTGAAGGAAGAGTTCAAACATCTGGCCGGCCCCGAGATCGCCCGCCTGAAGCACGAACGAGACGATCTGTTCTACGAGGCGCTGCGACCCACGATCACGTTTTCCGGAGACACCCAGATCGAATTCGTTCTGGAAAACGAAATCGTCCGCCAATCAAAGATCCTCTTTCTCGAATGCACCTACGTAAGCGAAGATCGACCGGTGGAACGAGCCCGGAAATGGGGCCATACCCATCTCGATGAAATCGCCGCCAATGCCGAAGCTTTTCGGGACGTTGAGCACTTGTTTTTGATTCACTTTTCGCCGCGCTATCGCAATGATGTGATTCGAGCGGCCTTAAGAAAGAAGCTCCCGGACTGGCTCCATGAAAAGACGACACCCTTCCTCCTGTCCTGAATCAAACGCACGCCGACTTCCGGCCGCGAGAACCCGTTTCCGGGCTATGCTGATCACCCTTCTGAGCTTGCTTTTGTTTACCGCCGGGCCCCTGCTGGCCCGCGAGGTGCCTTTCCTTTCGGCCCACGTTGTGGACGAAGCCGGGTTGCTCTCTGAAGCGGGTCGCAATCAAATCGAGGAGAAACTGGCGCTTTTCGAGCGCCAAACCTCCAACCAGCTGGCGGTACTGATCGTTCCTTCGCTGGAGGGCGACGTGCTGGAAGAATACAGCCTGCGGGTGGCAGAGACCTGGAAACTCGGCCAGGCCGATCTGGATAACGGAGTGTTGCTTTTGGTCGCTGTTCAGGACCGCAAGATGCGCATCGAAGTGGGCTACGGGCTGGAGGGCGATCTGACGGATGCGCTGTCCAGTCGTATCATTCGAAACGAAATCGCCCCCCGCTTCCGGGAGCAGGACTTTGACTCCGGCATCTTAAACGGCGTCGAGGCGATCATCCAGGCAAGCCAGGGGAGTTACACACCGGAAGATAGTCAGAGCCTCTCCGAATCGGGACCGGGCCTGATGCCCTGGCCATTGCTCTTGATCTTTGGTGGCGTGTTCTTGATCGTAGTCGGAACTTTTACCGCCCTGGGTTTTTTCACACCGGGCGGGGCCGGTTGGTTTCTGTACATCTTTCTGATTCCATTCTGGTTTGCGTTTCCGATCGCGATGCTCGGGGTGCCCATCGGTCTTTCGGTCGGGCTGACCTATCTGATTCTGATGGGTCTGGCGCGTATCTTTTTTAGTTTTACGAAGCGCGGGCAACAGTTTCACAAAAAGTACGGTCTGAAGGGCGGCTCGGGTTCGGGAGGCGGAAGCTACTCCAGTAGTTCCTCGGGTTGGAGTTCGAGTTCCTCGTCCGGCTGGAGTTCCGGTAGCTCCGGCGGGTTTTCCGGCGGCGGCGGAAGTTTCGGTGGCGGCGGAAGTTCCGGTAGCTGGTGATCCAAAAACGAGGACAACGCCGAGCAGGAAGCTCAGCGTGTGCTTGAGGACTTAGAGAACCTCTAGGCACAGAGGCCCCGGTACGTGCACCGGCGGCCTTTGCTGCCGGGCGGCGCCTGTCCGTCCGGAATTGGTCGCCCACGTCCCAAAAAGTGAAGGATCTGCGTCAGCGATTCTGAAGTCGGTGCAAGGCAGCGTGATCAATCCGTGGAAAAACCGTGGGTAAGGTGGATGGGGCCGCTGACGCACTCTATCGAGTGAAGGAACTGCATCAGTCCGGCCGGCGAAGCTCCGAATCGATCTCCGGCAGGTCCGACAAGCGGCGTGAAAGCGCCTGCAGATCGCGTCGGACCTTCCCGACCATCAAGCGCGGACAGACTTCCCGGTAGATTCAGCGCGCTCTTCAGGAAATGAGAACGAGCGCATTTGCCGGCAAGTTTATAGAAAAAACTGGCCTCAACGTGAAGACAAGTGGGCGCAGAGAGCTGAAGCCCTGCAATCGATAGCCATTGAAACAGGCTGGACGCCCAGGTTCCTGCAGGCAGGGTCGAGCCGCCTCTATGCCAAATGACGTCCGCCGCATCGGCCACGCGTACCGTGCCTATCTTCCCATCGCTCTGATCTTTTTTTCGATGGTCCCGGCACTCGTGATCGTACCGGTGCTGAAGGATCTGATCAAAGACCGCCTGCACGGAACCAACGATGCTGTGGCCTACTTCATCAGCGTGGCCCAACTCGCCGCCTTTTTGGGCGCTCCCCTGGCCGGTTTTCTGAGCGATCGACTTCGCAATCGCCGCACCCTGGTCGCCCTGTTTGCATTGATCAATGCGGTTTGCTTTTTCGCTTTTACGCTGTTGGACTCCATAGAAGCGCTCTTGTTTTTACGCTTCGTAGAAGGCGGTGTCAGTATTTTCGTGATTGGTCTTCTGATGGCTTCGGTTACGGATTTTGAGCATGAGCCCGGCCAATCCCACCGGGGACGGCTGGTCGGGCTGGCAGGAACCATGCTGGCCCTGGGCGCGGCCGTCGGTTTGGTGGCCGGTCGACTGGGCAACCGTGATCCACTCCTGCCATTTTGCGCGGCCTCAGCAATGATGGCGATGGTCGGGATCTGTGCGCTTGTTTTTTTGCGAGACGGGCCATTCCACAAAACGGAAAGCCTGCAATTAGGGCGCGTTCTGCAGGCATTTCAGGAAAGACCGCAACTGCTCCTGCCGTTTGTCTACACGTTCGTTGATCGATTCACCGTCGGCTTCTTGATAAGCAGCTTCAACATCCATTTGCGCGAAACAATCGGTCTTCCTGCGGGTCAGGTAGGACTCTTCCTTGCTACGGTGCTCGGGCCGATGGCGCTGCTTTCCTTGCCGGTCGTGCTCCTGGTTCGACGAACCGGACCGATCCTGCCGGTCTTTCTTGGTTCGCTGCTCTATGGCTCGGCGATTGCCGCGGCCGGTCTTCTCTCGCAACCCCTGGAGATCTATCTGGCGGTGTTGTTTGCGGGCCTGGGCGCGGGAATCATGTTCGTGCCTTCTATTTTGCTTGCGGCTCGCCTCGCGCCACCGGACTTACGGGGCACGGTCATGTCCGCCTTCATGGGCGCCGGGGCGTTGGGATTCATGTTGGGTCCCCTGACCTCGGTCGCCCTGGAGCACAACCTCCGCTATCTCGTTCGACCGGATTTGCTTTTTGGCACGCTGGCTTTGATCTTTGGCATGCTCGAGGTACTGATGATTCTGTTCAGTGTACCCTTTGTAGGTTCGCTTCGACGTGCTCTGGGCGGCCCCTCTATTGGCACAGAATCATTGCCGGGTAAGTTCGAATAAGGCCGAACTGGAACACAGTCCTTGACTGGCCGCGCCGACGAAACTGAGCTCCGGAGCAATCACGAGCCGCAGGAGCAACACGCTGCCCAACAAGAAAAGCAGGACCACTGGAGCAGCGCGACGGGCCCCGGCAAAACGTCTCGCAAATTCGGAACCGGCAATGCCCCGGAATAGAAGCACGCCGGGCACACTCCCGACGAAAAAACCCAAACCGATCAGGGCTCCCGAACCCGCCCGACCACTCGCCGCCGCCAGCGCCCAAAGTGGATAGAGCATGCCGCAGGGCAAGAAGGCTGTCAGGACCCCCGCTACGACGCTGCCTCCGGGATGCCGGGCGCAGCCGGCGATGCGCCCCGACAGCCAGCCGGGGGAATCTGCATCATCGTTGCGTACCCGGGAGCCCACAAGCACGGCAACCGCGGCCAGAGCAACCACACCAATCGAAAGATGCTGCAGATTGATCAGTGCCCCTGAAAAGTCCAGCAGGTAGCCGATCGCACCCAACAAACCGCCCGCAAGCACATAGCCCAGGCCCCGCGCACCCTGATAGACCAGAAATCGCCGGCGGAACACAAGCACCAGAGGACCGCACATCAAAGCGCAGTGGGGCGTCGCCAGAAGTCCCGCGAACAAAGCCCCGCCAAAAAGCAGGGCAAGGGGGCCGGCCAGATTCAAATCAATCATCGTCTTCGTCGTCCAAAATCATGCGACGCGCGGGCCCTTCGATATTGTCAAACTGACCGCGTTTGAGCGCCCAGTAAAACAACGAAAGAAAGATCAGCCCGACTCCCGCGGCCACGAACAGCAGAAACACTACCGCTTCCAAATGGTATCCCCCCGCATTCTGAGAAACATTGAAGAAAGCACAACACTGAGCGAGCTGGCCGCCATGGCCAGGGCGCACCAGACCGGCAAGAGCAACCCGGCGGCCGCTATGGGAACCATTACAGAATTATACAGAAGAGAAATGGCCAGGTTGGTTCGCACGGAACGCCGCGTTACCCGCGCCAGTTCGATGGCATACAAAAGATCGCCCGGATCGTCATGCAATAGAACAACCCCGGCGCGCTCCATGGAAAGCGGCGCGCCCCTCGACACGACCACTCCGACATCCGCGCGGGCCAGGGCGGGGGCATCGTTAAAACCGTCACCGACCATACAAACCCCGGAACCGTTCAGCCGCGCTTCTTCAATGGCGTGTACTTTTTGTTCTGGAAGCAATCGGGCAAAGATCTCATGATTCTTAAGACCAATCTCGGCCCCAATGCGCCGGGCAGGTTTCATGGCGTCGCCGGTAAGCATGGTCGGCTGCAACCCGGAGCGGCGCACACCTGCGATCAGCCCGGAAGCGCCCGGGCGCACTTCGTCCCGCAGGGCAAACAAGGCCAGCACCTGTCGACGATCGCAAAGTGCAAGAATGCTGTGCTCCGAAAATTCCCGGGAAAAATCGTGGATACAATCACGATCCGTTGCCCGAACGTTCGCCGCCGCAAAACGTACGTCGCCCAGGCGATAGGCTCCGCCATCGGGCGATCGCAAAAGAATGCCCCGCCCGGGCACCGTACGGCGACGCCCTTTCGCCGGCGAAGCTTCGGGAAAGTGGGCCACGCTTTCGCGAAGCGCAACTCCCATGGGATGTAGGGTGTCTTCTTCCATGTATTCGACCAGGGCGCGTACGCGCGCATCACTGGCGAAAAGACGCACACCCGGGACCGTCGGCCGACCACGCGTAAGTGTGCCCGTCTTGTCAAAAAACACATTGCGAATGGCGGACAGACGGTCGAGCACGCCGCCATCACGAATCAAAAGCCCATGACGCAAAGCCAGATAGATCGCGGCCCCCCTGGCCGTCGGCGCCGCAAGGGCCAGAGCACAAGGGCAACTCACGATCAAAACGGCAACCAGCGGCAGAAGCGCCGCTCCAAAATCCAGCCCGGCAACCAAATACCAGTAGGCGAAAGACGAAAATGCAATGGTCGCGATCCCGAAAAGAAAACGCGGGATGAGGCGGCCCAGAGTGCGATCACGATTTAGATCGGCCGCGTGCGGGTCGCTTGCCAGCCGGGCAAGCACGGCCAGAGAACTCTCGGCGGGGTTTGCGCTGACGCGCATAACCGCGCGGCCTTCGATCACGACCGAACCCGCAAGCAGGCGCGCGCCGGTTTCACGAAAGACCGGCCGCGATTCTCCGGTCAGCACGGATTCGTCCACGCCAAAGACTCCATCGCGAAGCGCAAGCAGGCTGCCGTCGGCCGGAACGTGCTCGCCAGGCTCCAGCAGCACCAGGTCTCCCACGCGCAGGGCGGCGTTCTGGCAAACCGAAAACGGCGCGTGCAGATCCCGATCGGGATGCAGGCTGCGTCGATTGAGTCGACGGCAGGTTTCAGGTAGTGGCCGAACCAGCGCTTCCATGCGCTCGCGCTGACGCAGGCGCGCCCGACACTCCAGGTAACGACCCACAAGCAGAAAAAAAACGATCATAACGACGCTGTCAAAATACACGATGGCGCTGCCCTGAAAAAACGCCACGATTGAGTACGCATATGCCGACGTGATACCGGCGCTGACCAGCAGGTCCATGCCCGGGGGTCCTCCGCGCAGAAGCCCCCGCCAGCCACGGTGAAAGATGCGCGCGCAATAAAAATAGACCGGAGTGGCGAGTAGAAACTGCATCCACTCAAACAGGCGACGAAATTCCGGACTCACAGAGCCGTCGAAGTACCCGGACCAGAGCGCAATCGACAACATCATGATATTTCCTGCCGCGAACCCGGCAACCACCAGCCGCCAGAGCAGATTGCGGCACTGTTCCTGGAGTGCACGGGATGGGGAATCGGCCCGCACCGGACGCGCTTCGTAACCGACGGAGGCCAACAGCGCCACGATATCGGACAGGCGCACGCTTTCGGGCTCGAACACAACCCGGGCCCGGCCGCTTTCATAGTCCACCTGAGCTTCGCGGACGCCGTGCAGGCGTAAAAGCAGGCGCTCGTTTAAATAGACGCAGGACGGACAATGGATACCAACGATGTCGAGGCGCGCTGCGAGCAGTCCGGGACCTTCCGATTCCGCGTAGGGATTTTCCAGTTCGGGCAGGTCGTATTGGTCGGCCTGCATCGCGCCCGAACGCACTTTCGGCGCCGCTGCGGTCCGGTTTTCATAGTAAGAACCTTCACCGGCATCCAGAATGATCTCACAGGCCATGAGACAGCCGGAGCAGCAAAATTGCCGTTCCTCTCCCAGAAGAGTCCGGCGGTGGGTACGCCCGGTCCGCAGGGGTTCCTGGCAATGGTAACAGCGGGCTGCAGTGGCTACGGACACGGTCTCGTTCAGCGCGCGAATCTCACGCTGCCATAAGAAGTAACGCATGCGCAATGCGTGTCCACTATGACACGAATCATGGTAAGTTCTGGAAGCCCCGGTCAGAATCCGCGACCATGAGTGAGAAGCAGCCAACGTACAACGAAACGGTTGTCAAAGGTTTTATGATTTCGGCCATTGTGTGGGGCGCAACGGCCATGACCGTGGGGCTCCTGGCGGCCCTGCAGTTGGTTTTTCCGGCCCTGAACCTGGACCTGCCCTACACGTCTTTCGGTCGCATTCGGCCGTTGCATACAAACGCGGCGATCTTCGGCTTTGCGCTTTCGATCGTGTTTGCGGCGGTCTACCATTCCATTCAACGCCTGTTGCGCACACGACTGTTTTCGAATGCGCTGGCGATGATTCATCTGGTGCTCTACAATCTTACGATCGTGGGCGCTGCGGTGACCCTGGTTCTGGGCTATAGCCAGAGCAAGGAATACGCCGAACTGGAATGGCCCCTGGACCTGTTGATCGCGTTCTGGTGGGTGATCTTTATGATCAACTTTTTCGGAACGATCGCTATTCGCAAAGAAAAGCAGATGTATGTTGCGATCTGGTTCTACATGGCCTCGGTGATTACGATCCCGATTCTGTTCATTGTGAACAATCTCGCGATCCCGGTTGAGCTCTTTAAGTCGTACTCGGTCTTCTCGGGTGTGTTTGATGCCAACGTGCAATGGTGGTACGGCCACAATGCGGTCGCCTTCGTGCTCACGACGCCGTTTCTGGGTATCATGTACTACTACTTCCCCAAGCATATCAATCAGCCGATTTATTCGCATCGGCTTTCGATCGTGCATTTCTGGTCGCTGATTTTTATCTATATTTGGGCGGGACCGCACCACCTGCTGTATTCACCGCTTCCGGACTGGGCCCAATCTCTGGGAACCGCCTTCAGCATCATGCTGATTCTGCCCTCCTGGGGTGGCATGTTAAACGGCTTTCTGACCCTGACTCAGGCCAAAGAACGCATCCAAACCGACGCCATTGTGAAGTTCTTTTTGGTCGGCATCACCTTTTACGGCATGTCCACTTTCGAAGGCCCCATGATGTCCATCAAGACCATCAACAGCCTGTCGCACTTCAATGACTGGACCATCGGTCACGTGCACAGCGGCGCCCTCGGTTGGGTGGGTTTCATGAGCTTTGCGATGCTGTACTATCTTGTTCCACGCATCTGGAAGAAGAAGCTGTACTCCGAACGACTGGCCAACACGCACTTCTGGCTCGGCACGTTGGGAATTCTGCTCTACGTAATCTCCATGTGGATATCGGGCGTTACCGAAGGAGCGATGTGGCGCGCGATTGACGAAAACGGGCAACTGGCCTACCCGCACTGGATTTCGATTACAGAAGTGCTCTGGCCTTTCCGGGGCTTTCGTGCGCTCGGCGGCGCCCTGTACCTCAGCGGCGTCATTATCATGATCTACAACTTCATCAAGACCGTACGCGGTGGCGGGGCAGAGGCTTCTGCTCCCGTCCCGCAGGCAGCGTAAGGCGGAGGCAAACGTGGCAGGACTATCTGATAAACATACCGAAATCGAATCGCGGGGCATCC
Organism: Spirochaetales bacterium; assembly: GCA_024233935.1. GTDB lineage: Bacteria > Spirochaetota > Leptospiria > Leptospirales > Leptonemataceae > JACKOY01. Next base: position 373,125 of record JACKOY010000003.1, read on the forward strand.
TGTTTCCGATTCTGGTTACGATGGCAATTCTGGTGGGCGGTCTCGTTACCGTGGTGCCCCCCTTCTTTCTCAGCCAGACCATTACGCCCATTGCGAGCGTAACGCCGTACTCGGCTCTGGAACTGGCCGGGCGTGACGTGTATATTGCCGAAGGCTGTAACAACTGCCATTCGCAGCTCATACGTCCGTTCAAGTGGGAAACCGATCGCTTCGATCCAACCCGGGCCTACGGGGACGCGCCCTACAGCAAAGGCGGCGAGTTCGTATACGACCATCCGTTTCTGTGGGGTTCAAAACGCACCGGACCGGACCTGGCGCACGAGTCACAAATCCAGCCCTCGGCCGAGTGGCATCGCACGCACCTGATGAATCCGCGGGAAACATCGCCCAATTCGATCATGCCCGCGTATCCCTGGCTCTTTGAGAATCAGCTCGATCCGGCCAGCGTAACCGCTCGCATGGAGGCGCTGCGCACAATCGGTGTGCCCTACAGTGACGCCGACGTCGCAGGGGCTGCCGCTCTTGTGAGTGGCAAGACCGAAGGCGACGCAATGATCGCCTACCTTTTGAAACTGGGCCGCGATACGGCCAATCTGGAGTAGGAAATGAGCCACGAAGAGATCCTTCTGTACTACAAAATCTTTCGGGTGGGGCTGCTCGCGGTAGTCCTGTACGGAATCATAGCATACGTTTACTTTTCAAAGCGCAGCAAGACGATGGAGCTGCCGGCACGACGCATGCTCGAGGAGAACGATTGATGAGTCACGACGCAGATAAAGAGTTCGACGGCATTCGTCAGGCTGACAATAAGCTGCCGCTGTGGTACACGGTTTCATTCATTGGCACTCTGATCATTGGGTTGGTCTACTTGCTGTACTATCATGTGTTCACAGACTGGTCCCAGGCGTCGCAGTACGCCGAACAGGTGGCACACCACGAAGAACAGTTTCCGGGCGGAAGCCCGGTGGAATCGGGTGTGGTCGGAAATCCGTTTCGGGGCGACGCGGCGGCGATCCAGGCCGGTCAGGAGACCTTCGTGGCCGTTTGCGGCGCCTGCCACAAGGCGGACGGCACCGGACTGGTCGGACCCAACCTGACCGACGACCAATGGTTGCACGGCAACTCCGAACAAGAAGTCTACACGGTGATCATGGAAGGTCTGTTGCAGCCTGATCAGTGGCTGCAGCAGCCGGCCAAAGGGCCCATGCCGGCGCACAAAGCAAGCCTGGGATCGACCCGGGTCTGGCAGGTCATCGCGTATCTCGAAGACCACAACCAGAATATCGAGGTGCCCGCTTCAACCGAATGATTGTCGCACGCAAAATACTCGGCGACCTGGGGCGCCTGCGCGGTCGCGTGCGGGTTGCCCTGCTTGTTATCTACCTGGTCATACCCTGGCTGACCTGGAACGGGCGCCCGTTTGTATTGCTCGACATCGCCCATCGGAAGTTCTACTTTCCGGGCGCCGTCTTCTGGCCCCAGGAGTTCTACTATCTGCTTTTGGTGGTCATGTCTCTGGGCCTTTCTCTGTTCCTGTTCACTTCTCTATTCGGAAGGATGTGGTGTGGCTGGGCCTGCCCGCAGACCGTCTACACGGAGCTATTCGATACAGTGGCCCGAATCGTGAGTCCTCGCTTCGGCAAGGCATCTCAGAAGAATTGGGAAAAGATAGTCGTGGTGACGGCGTGGGTTTTGCTATCGGCGTTTCTCACGTTTCATTTCATCTCCTACTTTGTCGGCGCCCGCACGATGCTTTCCGAACTTGCAAGCGCGGGCCCGCAGCTTTTGTCAGAATCGGTCTGGCCGTACTTCTGGATCGCCATCACGGGACTTTTCTATTTTGATTTGGGTATCTTTCGGCACAACTTCTGTGTCTACCTCTGTCCGTATGCGCGATTTCAGTCTGTAATGCTGGACCGTGATTCCCTGGTCATCGCCTACGATAGCCATCGCGGCGACCCAAAGCGAACGCGCAAAATCAAACCCGGGGACCCGGCCGAAAAGGAATTTGGAGACTGCACGGGTTGCCTGAAGTGTGTCCAGGTCTGCCCGACGGGCATCGATATTCGAAATGGCCTGCAGGTAGCCTGCATCAACTGCGCGCACTGTGTGGACGCCTGTCGGGAGGAGATGGCCTCTTACGAAAAGGAGACCCTGGTGGGCTATTCTTCGCTGCGCTTTTTTGAGGAGCGCAAGGAGCATCGTTTCGTGCGGCCGCGGACGTTGATTTACGGAACCGCTTTGACGGCCGTCGTGGCGGTGTTTGGCATCCTGCTCGGGAATCGCCTGCCGCTGAATCTTTCGGTCATACGCGATCGAACCGTGCTGCCCTTTGTGCTGAACAACCAGGCCCAAAACGTCTATGAAGTCGATGTCGCCAATATGCGAGAAGTGTCCGATGCCCTGGAACTGGAGGCCGAACTTCTAGAAGGGCAGGAACTCGTGGCCGGCAGTATTGAGGCCCGTCTGGGGGAAAACCCCATATCCGTCCAGGCCAACGAACTGCGACCGGTGCGGGTGATTGTGCAGGCGCCGGTGGCGGAGAATGTCGTTGGCCGTCACAATCTACGGATTCGATTCAAGTTGCGTTCAGAGAGCGATCCTGATCTTTACGTGGAGCGCGAGAGTCTGTTCACGATTGATGCGCCCGAGGCGACGCCGCAGTCATGACGCCCGGCACACGAAAAATGGTACGCGTCTTCAGCGGTCTGGGCGCCCTCTTTTTGACGCTTTTGATCGCGCTGGGCTTCAAGATCTACTACGCGCTCAAGACGGACCAGCCCACAATGACCGAAGATTACTATCGCATCGGTCTGGATTACGACGGTTACCGCGCCTCCCAGCGCAACTCCGCGGATCGATCGTTGAGTTTTCCAGCGCTTGAAGCCGCAACCGGCATAGCGATCGGTGACAATGAGATTGATGTTCTTTATGAAGAGCTGACACCGGGCAACGGGAGACGGCCGCTCGGTGAAGCGGATGTGCAGGTGGTGTTTTCCCGCCGGGCGACTGTAAACGAAGACGTATCCGGTCACTGCCGGACGAATGTGGAAGGTCACTGTGTACTCGAAGTTGAGATCCCGGCCCCCGGCCCCTGGGAATATGTCATTGAGGCCCGCGACCAGCAGGGCCAGTTGCGCCACCGGGGCGCGATCGATTTGTGATGGGCCGATCGGTAAAGCAAGGCGCTAAAGCAGATGCTCGCGCTCGGCACCCTGCTCTTTGATCACACTGAATAGAATGCGGTGCGCGTTCTCAGTGATGTCAATGTAACGAAACACGAAGGTGATGCCCCGCTTGGCCCGATAGGCGGAAATACGCCCTTCGCAGTTGAAGACAAAGCCCCCGGGCAACTGAAGTGTGGTGCGCCAGAGCTGCTGTTGCTTGAGAGTGCGCGCCATGGTGGCCAGCTGGTGTTCCGGCACAAAGGTAAAGGCTCGGTCGGAAATGCGCTCGGTCGTGCCATGCAACTCCAGATGCACGGGTTCATCGGTACGTTCCGGCTTCTCTACAGCCGCGCCATCGTTTGGAGGCGTTTCGGAATCCGATTCCGTGGCGGGCATTCCGGTGAGCTTCGAATCACCGGCGATGACCTCGTCGTCCAGAATTCCGGGAGGACCCCAGGCCTCGAACACAACTGGAAGCGCCAGCTGCGTCATCAAATGCTCTTCCCCGAAATGCTCCACCTGCCCGTTGAACTCGAAGCTCAGACCGCCCTGCCATCGGCGGGTCACCCGGCCGTGCATACGATAGCCGCCGGCGGCCCGAAACAGATACAGTGTCGCGTCTCCCCCGGGGGCCGGGCCCTCCCCTTTTTCGGCGGGCACAGAAAGCACGACGCTTTTTTCTTTACTTCCCATAATACGGGCCAGGTGGTCTTCGCGCCCGTAGGAAACATGGCCGATCTCACCGACATGTAGATCCAGAACATCGGTGATGGCCTCATCGTAGACCTTCTCGGCGAAGAGCCGATCCATGAGTTGCACCTTCAGGTCCCCGTCGATTTCGCGATGGCTCTCCAGGTGGCGATACAGGAGGGCCCGGAGGCGCCGCGGGTTCAGTAAGACCTGCTCGGAATCTTCCCGATCGAGATCGTAAAAGAAGCTCCGCAAAACTGTCATCTGCTCGGCTCGCAGGCCGCGTTTGTTCGCGTGCCGCGACAGCAGCACCCAATGTCCATCCCGCGCATGTCGGCGACTGACCCGGATAAAAACCACGACCCCGATCAGGATCAGAATGAGCATCATGATCGTCCCGCTGATATACTGAACCGCGGACATTTCGGGCCAGTTCAGGAGGTTTCCGCCGGACTGCACGACTCCAGGCTAGTCAGGTGCGCGGCTTCTGTCGATCGTTTCTGGAGTGGGTGATTTGAATCATTGCAGGCGGGCCGCCGGCGAAGCAAACTGGGCGGTGTGGAGCCCGGGCTTGATGAGATTGTTGCGTTTTTTCAAAGGCACCCCGAGCGCCTGAACTCCGGGGAAACCGAATTTGAGCGCGTCGAAACGCATATCTCGGTGGTCCTGATCGGTCGTCAGCGGGTGTACAAGTTCAAAAAGGCGGTCAATCTGGGGTTCATTGATCAAACCGAACTGGAAGAACGCCGCCGGAACTGCAAACGAGAGCTGGAGCTGAATCGCCGCCTGGCGCCCGATGTCTACCTGCGGGTGCTTGGAATCTGCGCGGCGGGTGGGGAAGATCAGGGTTTTGTGGTTCAGGCCGCGGAGGGGCCGGGTGTTCTGGAATACTGCGTGGAAATGCAAACACTGCCGGCCGAAAAGACTCTACTGGCCATGCTTGGAGAATCGGGCTCCCTTTCGGACCGGAGGCTTTCCCGGGAAACGCTGCGATGCCTGGCGCGCCATTTAAGTGACTTTCATGACCGCGTGCGCGTTCCCGGCAGCCGTATTAGAAGCGGGCGTTTTTTCCAGGCTTACAATGGAGTGCTCGAGAACATCGCATCCAGAGAGCAGGTTCGGGACCTTCTTCCGGGCCTTAAGGCCCGGCTGGGGAAGCACAAGCGTGCCCTGGGTAGCCGGGAAAGAAAGGGTTTTGTAGTCGAAGGGCATGGGGACCTGCGTCTCGATCACATCTACCTGCGTTCCGAATGCGAATTTGCGATTATCGACTGCGTTGAATTTGACGAGAACCTGCGTCTGGTGGATCCCTGGGAAGACCTGGCCTTTACGACCATGGGCCTGACCGTGGAGGGTCATCCCGAACTCGCCCGGGAACTCGCGGATCGTTATCTGGAGTGGACCGCGGATATCGTGGGCTGGCTCTTGCTGCCAATTTACGAAGAGTACCGGGCGTCGGTTCGTGTGCTGGTGGATCTGTTTCAGCTTTCCAGGCCGGGTGCCGACCGCGAAAGGTTGAACAATCGCATTACCCGGTACGCCGATTTTCTTAGAAAGAGGTCGGTCCGAAATAAGATCCCGCCGTCCCGAAAAATGATTCTCTTGAGCGGTCTGCCGGCCACAGGCAAGAGCCGCGTCGCAGAGCGACTCGGAGAGAAGAACGAAGCTCCCGTGATCGCCACCGACATCGTACGTAAGCGCATGGCCGGGCGCCATCCGCTGGAAGACCTATCGAACGCGCATCAGACTGGAATGTATAAGCCGGGCGTCTCCCGACGGGTCTATCGCCGCTGTCGTGCGATCGCGCTTTTGCTACTCAAAAACGGTCGAAACGTTGTCGTCGACGGCACTTTCGGGCGACGCGGGGAACGCCGGCTTTTTAAGAGCGCGGCCGAAAGCCTGAACCCGCCAGCGGTGGCGAGCCTGTGCCTGGTAAGCGAAGAGCGGGAAACCGTCCTGAAACGATTGCGGGAACGGCAAAACCAGCCCGGTGTCTCCGACCTCAAAAACATCGATATTTGGGATCGGATCGCAGCGCGCTTTGAAGCGCCCTCACCGGACGAGGGGTTTCGGATGGTTGAGCCGGGCTCCGCGTTTGATTACGAGAATTGATAACCGTCCTCGAACATTCCGTTCATGATATCTTTTGGCGTGATAACGCCCTTGACCCCGCCGGCTCTGGATAGTACGACCAGGCACTCAACGTGATGCGTATCCATCAGGTTGGCCGCCTCATAAAGATGCTGGTCCTCTTGAATTGTCAGGGGTTTGCGCTCCGGACGACTATCGCTCAGGGGTTTCTTCAAGAACTCCTGGTCCCGGCGCATGACCACGCCCAGGAAATCCATTGAGGAAAGCACCCCTAACGGTTTGTGATCGGAATCCACGATTACGAGGTGGTGAATGCTTTTTTGCAGCATGCGTCGGGCCGCGTCACCCCAGGTCTGGTCAACCCGGGCGGTGAACACCCCCTCCTGCATGACCTCCGAAACGCGCTTGTCTTCCAGTAGACGTTTCATTCCCATCCCCCTATCTCTGTGAGCATTAGCATCACTAGATGCAAAACCGGGGCCAGGCGCAATGATTTGTATCATGGCGGCTGTCCCCGAAAAAACGATAGTTTACCGGCCTGGGCCCTTTGTTCTTTACGGGTCTGCAGGCGTGTTCAGACTTGAAGTCCGCCGGACGCGGACGATAGTCAAGCAAAGAGGAACTCAAATTATGGAAAGATTTGTAACGAAGATTCTGGTTCCGGTTGACGGCTCCCGGGATTCCAGCCGCGCTCTGGAGGCGGCCGTGGCCCTCGCCGAAACGGCAAAGGCCACCCTGACCGTACTGGAAGTCGTGGAGGAATTTGGTCCCCTGCCGGGCTACTATGAGGCAGCCCCCGCGGGCCAGGAGCGGACCAAATGGATTTCCGACCAGAGATTCGAGAAAGTGCACCCCCTTCTGGAAAACACCAGCGTAAAGTGGGATCGTAAGGTCGTTGAGGGTTTTCCGGCCGAAAAGATCTGCGAAGTGGCGGAGCAGGGCCACTATGATCTGATCATGATCGGTAGCCGTGGGCTGAGTGTCGTCGGACGATTTCTGATGGGATCCGTTTCGGATCGGGTTATTCATCATGCACCCTGTTCGGTCACCGTGGTTCGTCGGAGGTCATAATGTTTGATAGCGTGGAAGACATTCTGGAGCACGCCCGTTCCTTTCACCGGAACCTCGGCACAGCCTTCGACCGGCTGGAGCACAACACCGGGAGCGAAAAGCTCCGGCTCATGCTTGACTACCTGGCAAAGCACGAATCTTCGTTGGCCCGTAGCCTGAAGGAGTTCCAGAAAGGGGCCAGTGAAACCAGGCTGCACCAGTACTTCGTGCACGGCCCGCCCGCCGAGTTGATGCGGGAACTATCTGAAATCGATGTCGCCGCTCAGGACAGTGTAGAGGACATTCAGGAGAAGCTACTTAAGCTGGACAACGCCCTGATCGAAATTTACAGCCAGCTCGCTGAGAAAGCCCGTACGCCCGAAATAGCGGATATATTCCAGGCGCTGCACGAGACCGCTACGCGGGAACGAAACAACTTCGTGCGCGGCGTTCAGGATCTCTGAACCTCTTCGGCGCCATCATGTCCCCGGTGGCGACCGTTGCAGTGGTGCTCTGCCTCCTGGCTTCTCTCTTGTCTGCCGGGAGCTGTGTCTGGAATCGTGATTTGCGATTCGTTATCCCGACTCTTTTGACACTGGCTGTTCTGGCCCTGGTGTTGGTCACCCCACCCCAAACTTCCAGATCGGAGGTTCTCTTTGTGACAATTGGCGCGCTATTGCTTCTGGGAAGCGAAGCACTACGCCGCACGGTCAAATCCTCTCAGAGTGCCCGCGAGCGCCTGAGCGATCGCGATGCCCGAATTAGTGCGATCCTGGATACGGCGGTCGACTGCATTATCATTATCGATGATCAGGGGCGCATCGAAGAATATAACAACGCCGCCGAACGTCTTTTCGGGTACACACGCCGCGAAACTCTTGGAAGGAACGTGAGTATGTTGATGGCGGAACCACATCGGTCCGCCCATGATTCGTATATTCGCAATTTCCTGAATTCCCGCCAGCCGCGTATCATTGGAAGCGGACGCGAGGTTCCGGCCCGACGAAAGGATGGTGAGGAATTTCCAGTCTACCTGGCGGTGAGTGAGGTGCTCGTAGGATCGAGACGCTACTTTGCGGGAATCCTGCATGACCTGACGGATCTAAAGGCAAAAGAAGCTGATCTGCTTCTACTATCAGCCAGACTCATGAGCGTGCAGGAAGAGGAACGCAGCCGAATCGCAAGGGAAATTCACGATGTGATCGGGCAGTCGCTGATCGCCCTTAAGTTTTTCGTGGCGGAAATCGAATATGAGTTTTCTGAAGTTGCCGGTCTTGGCACGCGTTGCCGGACCGTGACCGAACAGATCAACGCAATTGTGCGCCAGGCCCGGGACCTGTCGCACAACCTGAGCCCGATTGCGCTGACCGAAATCGGACTGGCGCATGCCGTTCGAGAGCTCATCGAAAGGATGCCACGCCACGGCGATTTGAAGATCGAACTGGACCTCGATCATATTGACCGATGGCCCACTCTGGAAAGCGATATCCACGTGTACCGCATCATTCAAGAAGCGGTGCTGAACGCTATCAAACACTCGGGGGCCAGTCACATTCTGGTAGTAGCCCGCAAGGCCGGAGATCGGCTGCACATCACAGTCAGTGACAATGGAGTTGGGTTCACCGACGCGCCGGAAGCGATCGGACCGGGACTCGGGCTGCGCATCATGAAAGAACGCGCGGCCGCCCTGAACGGAATTCTGCGCATCGCTCGATCCGGGAATCAAGGAGCTGAGGTTGTTCTGGATGTCCCCTTCCGACGCTGAAAAACGCTATCGTGTCATACTGACCGATGATCATCAGATTTTGCGGCTGGGGCTTCGCAACCTGATTGGACGCGATGAGCGCGTGGAGGTGGTTGGAGAGGCAGGAGATGGGCGTGCTCTGATCGATCTGCTCAGGCAGGTTCCGGCAGACATGGTGATTCTGGACCTGTCGATGCCCGGAATGAACGGAATCAAGCTACTGGAAACCCTGAAGCTGACCCATCCCGACCTGAAGATCCTGATCTTCACGATGCACCGTGAAAAGGAGTTCTTCCGGCACGCCATGCGAAGGGGAGTGGACGGCTACATTCTAAAGGACGATGACTTTGACCGCATACTGACGGCCATCCGGGATATCCGCAGCGGCCGCAAGGCGTTCTCTGCCGAGCTGATGGTGGAACTGGCCGAGGAACTGGGTGACGCACCAGGAGATCCCAATCTCTCCCTGGAAACCCTGACAAGAAGGGAACGCGAGATCCTGGCGCGCATCGGCGGCGGGGCCACCAGCAAAGAAATCGCGGCAGAATTGGGGATAAGCTTCCGAACCGTGCAGACCCACAGAACCAATATTATGGAAAAACTGGGGATAAGGAACACGGCCGGCCTCGTGAAGTTCGCCGTTCGAAGCCGCCTGATATGATCTATCCACACGGATTTTCCTGATTTTCTGCAGGTTTCTACGCACTTGTGCTTAGTTTTTCGGGTTCGCATCGGATTGTGTAGAAGCCGGTTCTATGGCATGCTGTGACATCAAATCCGCGGAGGGAGATGATGTTCGAGAAATGTAGTGGTGGTTGCGAGCAGTGCACGGTGGTCCAGGAGACTCCTTTTCATGAGCTGGATAGCCGTATGCTCGAGCGTGCATCGGAGACGGGGCGAACCCTCACATTTGCACGGGGCGAAAGTATCTTTCATTTTGATGACGATGCTCAGCACTTCTACTGCATTCAGAGCGGACGCGTACAGCTCTTTCGCTCAAACCCGCAGCGCGAACAATCCTTTGCCATCGTCGGAGCCTCCCACTGGGTCGGATTTCGGGACGCTCTGCTGCGGGCACCCTATCGCCATAGCGCCCGTTGCCTGACGGAAACCACGGTCTGCAAATTCCACCGTACTTTCATTGATGAGCTGATGCGTGGGAGCACGAGCTTCGCCGCGCAAATGGCGCGCCTGATGGCGGATGAATGGGCCCAGAGCGAGCACCAGAGCTACAACCTGGGCTCCCGACGCGTGATGGAGCGGCTGGCAGATTTCCTGATCGGCAGTACGGACACACCAATGAGCGTGCGCCAGACCGAAGTAGAACTGCCTGTAACGCGGGAAACTCTGGCGACCCTTCTCGGAACCACGACGGAGTCAGTCATTCGCGCCCTGTCGGATTTGCAGGCGAGGGGGTGGATTAAGCTGAATCGCCGCCATGTCAGCCTGGTCAAGCTTGAGGAACTGCAGCGGCTGGTCGTGGAGTCATAGTTTTCTGATCGACCTGCAAACTAAAATGACGCAACTGCGTCAGCAGATTGGTCGTGCCGATAATTACTAACACTTCCGGGCTCCTGAGCCAGACCGAGCATCGTCCCTATCCGATGCCGGGGCGAAGCTGGACAATGCGCCAGACCTGGCACGACCTGGCTTTTCTGCACTGGCCAGTGCCAGTGGCACAGTTGGCGGCAAGAATCCCCGCGGGTTTGGACCTGGACCTCTTTGAAGGTGAGGCGTGGGTCGGTGTGGTTCCTTTCCGAATGAGCGGCATCCGGCATCGATTCGGTCCTGCGGTTCCCTGGATCTCCGCATTTGCTGAGCTGAACGTGCGGACGTACGTGACCGATCACAAGAACCGCCCGGGCGTCCTGTTTTTCAGCCTGGACGCCGCGAACCCGGTCGCTGTGGCCGTGGCCAGGCGCTGGTTCCACCTGCCTTACTTCAACGCTCGCATGCGTTCACGGAGGATCGGAAAATCCGTCCAGTATAGGTCCGAACGACTCCACCGGGACGCGGGGGCGGCAAATTTCGGGGCGGTCTATGGTCCCGTGCAACCGATTCGGCCCGCCGCTAAAGGAAGCCTGGAACACTGGCTAACGGAACGATATTGTCTGTACACCGCGGACCGGAGCGGCAGGCTGTATCGAGGAGATATCCACCACCTTCCATGGGAACTTCAAATCGGTCAGGTGGAGCTCCAGAGAAATTCGATGACCAGGTCGCACGGCCTCGAAGTTTCCGCACTACCAGCACTCGTTCATTTCGTGCGTCGAATCGATGTGCTCGTCTGGTCTCTGGATCGAGTCTTTTCGTAGTTCGGTCAACTGTAGCCGTCAACCGGCGGTGAGGGGCGGCGAGATAATGTTTCGGGATCCCTTCCACCACGCCTGCGCAACCTCCGAATGGAACTGGGTTTGCGACCCCGTCTGAAAACCTCAGAGAAACTGATAACCCGGAACTGCCGTCGCTGGCCGGAGTAGCGGGGGCTGACCCGGATGAATCGGCCATCGATCTCCACCATACGAATGAAGAGGCGACAGGACGAGATGCCGTAAGCGCGGGCAACACATTTAAGTTCGTGCCAATCACTGATCGGGCATCGAAAGTGCCGGCGTTGAAGCCGTTGACCGCCCGCCTGATAGCCGGTCGTAAGCTTGTTGCGGCGCTTCAACTCCTCGCCTGGCCGCAAAGCTTCCGTGCGCAGCAGGTGGGCCAGAAACAAAGAGAGTTTCCCGAATTGCTGACAGCGGGCTTCAACGTATGGCCGAAGATGCAATGGGACCAGGAACGTGCAAAGTGGATTGAGCGGACGCTCCGCCCTGTTTTTTGCTCTCTTTACGATTCGCATACCATGAAGAGGTCGCGGAAACGCAAATCGTTGCGCGTTTTTTTGCCGAACTCGCAAAAATCAGTCGATATTCCCTTCTGCAAGCCGAATGGCCTGCTCCAGATCGAGCGCACCCTCGTAGATTGCTTTGCCGGTAATCAGGCCAACCGGCCCTCGAAGAGCGATCAAACTACGCACGTCTTCCAACGATGATACGCCGCCCGAGGCAATTACTTTAAGTTTACATTGCTCGCCTATGCGCTTCAGGTCTTCCAGGGGTGGGCCGGTCAGAGCGCCGTCACGGGCGATGTCGGTATATATGACCATTTGGACTCCCAATGATTCCAGGCCGTTCAGGAACTCGTAAGCGTCGAGCCCTGACTGTTCCTCCCAGCCGGAAACCCGCACTTTGCCCGCCAACGCATCCACACCGACGACGATTCGATCCGGGCCAAACTCCCTGAGAGCCAGCCCAACCAGATCCGGATTCTTTACGGCTGCTGTTCCAATAACAACCCGGTCGGCTCCTTGCGAGAGGATCTCCTGGACCGCACCAGGCCCCCGTATTCCGCCGCCAATCTGTACACGTAGCCCCACACGAGCCGCGGCCTCCAGAACCTCTTGCACAGCGGAATGATTCCGGGACCGATCTCCGGTTCGGGCCGCATTCAGATCCACCAGGTGCAAAAGGCGAGCTCCGGCCGCATAGAAGGCCCGCACCTGTTCTGCAGGGGACCTCTCGTAGACAGTGCTGCGATCATAGTTCCCCTGGAAAAGCCGAACGATGCGACCATCCAGCAGGTCGATGGCGGGAATAATAGAAAATGAAGGAACTGCATCAGTTGAATGATCCATAGTTTTCACAGGCTCTCGATCCACTGCTTCAGCAATTCCAGACCGGCCTGATCCGACTTCTCAGGGTGAAACTGAGTAGCCAGTATGGGTCCAGCCTGGACAACCGAGGGGAAGTGCTCCCCTCCGTATTCGGCATAGGCCAGAACGAATTCGCGCGGGACCTCAACGGCTCGATAAGAGTGTATGAAGTACATGAAGTCCCCGGGTTCGAAGCCGTCGGAACTCAGCAGGCGATTCCATCCCATATGCGGCACGCGAATACTTCGGTCCTCAAACCGAAAGCGCCGGATTCGCCCCGGGACGAGGGCGAGACCCGGCACCAGATCGTTGGCCCGGGTGCCCGGTCCTTCGTCGGAATCCTGAAAAAGGATCTGAAAACCAATACAGACTCCGAGCAAAGGCCCGCCCCGGGAGACAAACCTTTCGATCTCGCCGCGCAGGGGTGCAAGGCCCTCCATTGCTGCCGCGAAAGCACCATCACCGGGCAGAACCAGGGCCCGGGCAGATCGGATGCGTTCCAGATCGGCGGAATAGACGACCGAGTCCTTCGGGGCAAACAAACGCAGTGCTTTCAGCATACTGTGGATGTTTCCCATACCATAGTCCACCACAACGATCGGATCATCCGGCCCGGGTGGACGGCCGCCCGGTTTCATCTCGACAAATGGGACCGTATTCATATATTTCGGGGAAGCACTACGAAGCCCGCCTGCGCCAGGGCGTCGACGGACTCGCAGTCATGCGACGAAAATGCTCCCATCCGGCAAAACTTTTTTCCGGCTTCTGATCCCTCTGGCCCTCTGCACCCGGCCCGCGATGGCCGAGCACGATAGCGTCTTCCGCAGAGATGTTTTGCCCGGGCTGGAACGCCCCGCGCTACTCTCCATCGAGGTGACGCGCCCCCGACCCGGCTACATCATGGATATGGCCCGCCTGGACGGCCGTTCCTACATCTTGATTCAGGGCGAGTCGGGAGCCGCCGACGCGATACTGGTCGTGGGACCGACGGGCGAACCGGAGTCCCGCTTCGAAATCGGCCGCGAGTTTGCGTCAGGGCTCGCTGCGACACCGGAGGGCCTCTGGGTGCTGAGCCGCAATTCACGTTCCTTCCTGCGCCTGCTCTCCCGTAGCGGCCAGGTTCTACGGACCATCCGGGCCACCGGAAACGCGCCTGGCCGCCTGTACGGCCTGGTGGCCGCTGATAACCGGTTCTTTTTTTCGCGCATTCAGGACGACCGTTCAACGGTGTTCGAGTTGTTTCCTCAGAGCGGGGCCTCGCGCGAAATAAGTTCGCTGCCGGGGAAGATTCGTGTACTCGGCTTTGCTGACGGTGAGGTGCTTGCCGTTCGGGAGCATGATGGAGTTTACTCTGCCGACTGGCTGGACTTCATTGATCCTGAAACTGGAGCGGTTCGGACGATGCGCTTCTTCTCCGCGACGGTTCGTGGCCTCGCCGTGGAAAACGACCAGACCTTCGCCCTGCGGCTGCTGGAAGACTCAATCCGGATCTTTCCCTTCTACATCGACGTCCCGGAAAAGCGCGTGGTGGGTGAACCGGCCGCGCGCCGTGTCTCGGTCGTCTATCGATTTCGCAATGAAAATTCAAACCCTTATGAACTCTATACCTGGTTACCGGTGCCCGCAAACGAACGCTTTCAGGTAGTACGGAATGTGCAAATTCATCCGGAACCGACGGAGTATGCGAACGATAGATTCGGCAATCGGTGGGCGCGTTTTGATTGGCAGAACGATCCGGTTGCGCAAGTGCGCATCGACTTTGAAGTTCTGAGCTATTCCGTCGCCTATACAATACCGGAAGTTCGGTTGACTCCAGACCTTTTTCGTGGACTGGAATCATTCACGCGACCAACTTACAGTTTTGATTTTGAGCATCAAACGGTCGCAGCGGAAATTGCGCGGCTGCGCCGGGAAAACGAACTGGGCCAGCAGATTGTCACTCTGCACGATCACGTCAATAATCGTCTTCGGGTGGTCGGTGGATCGGGTCCGGAAAGCAAAGCCAGCGAATTCTTAAGCCAGGGCGTGGGGCGGTGTTACGCCCATACGCTGGCCTTTGCGGCCCTTGGACGAGGGATCGGCATTCCCGGCCGGGCCATCGGCGGCTTGCGGATCGATCGCGGACAGATGCGCCAGGGCGAGGTTGGCGAACACACCTGGAACCAGATCTACGTGCCCGGTCCGGGCTGGGTCGACGTGGATACGCAACTGGACGACGACCCTGAAGGCGACCATCGTCGAAGCTACATTGGCTACCGAAACAATTCGCGCTGGGTTACCTTCGTGGGCGAATACGATCAGCGCGATGATCGAACCGTGTTTACGGAACGTAGCTGGTATCGCACTTATCGATGGCGTAGCACAACCGGACCGCGGGCCCGGGTGCGCGCGGAAGGACCCGAGATCACCTCAAGCGATCTGCGGCACTGGTAGCTCTCACTCAAGTACGCCTTTCGTGCTGTAGATGGCATCACCAATCCGGATGTCCTTTGCTACGGCCATACGTAGAGCCCGGCCGAGCCCCTTGAAGACTGATTCGTGAATGTGGTGCCGATTGTCGCCATAATGCACAAGCACGTGAAGATTCATCGCGGCGTTCATCGCCAGTTTCTGTAAAAATTCCAATGTCAGTTCGGCATCATAGATGCCGAACTTCCCGTTCTTGATATCGTCCGGCCCGGTATAGGTGAAGTTGAAACGACCACCCAGGTCGATCGCCACGGTTGTCAACACCTCATCCATGGTCAGAGTAAAGTGGCCGTAGCGATGAATGCCCGATTTGTCGCCGAGGGCTTCACGAATCAGGCTACCAAGCACGATCGCTGTATCCTCTACGGAATGGTGACAGTCGATCTCGATATCGCCCCGAAGGTACAGATCCATATCGAGCAGGCCGTGTCGGGAAATATGCGACAACATGTGCTCAAAGAACGGAATTTGCATGTCAAAGCGATAGTCGCCCTGCCCGTCCAGGTCGATACCCAGACGAATCTCGGTCTCAGAAGTCTTGCGCTCCGAACGGGCCCTTCTCGGCATTCCTGAACTCATCGCGTTTCTCCGCAATCTGCGGCCCTCAACGGGGGCCGACAACTACCTCAGCAGGATAGGCATTGCAAGGGCCCTCCGGCAAGCGTCGACCAGAATACGAGCATGCTACGGCAAAGGCGGGGCCCGGACTCAGGCATTTTGAACATCTCCCGCATCCCAGCCTCTGGAAATGCCCGATGAGACCCTCCAACAGCCCCTCAGGGAAGAATACGTTCGATCCGGACCTGACGTGAACTGGTGCGTCCGGCATCGTCAACGACCCGCAATTGATAGCTGCCGGGCCCCGGTGAAGTCCAGAGCAATGTCTGATTCGCGTCCGCTCGACCGATCAAGCCGCCATCCACGAACCAGAAAAGACTGTGAACATCGGCTTCGGTGTGCGCGCTCAACGGAATGCTGGTCCGATCCGAGCCACGCACCGTGTAGTTGACTCCTCGCAGGGGTGAGCGGATCGCCGGCGGCAAGCCCTCACCGTCGAGATCGTTTTGGTCGCACCCGGGCGAAAACGATGGCGGGGTCTGGTGCGCCATCCGGGCTTCTGCAAGCACCGCCCTGAGATCGCCCGGCCAGAACTCATGCACCTCAATCCGCACTGCGTCGGGTCGCCTCATCCCGGGACAGATCCGGTATCCAGTTCCAGGATCGACCGCTACTTCGCGGTGAATGCTACAGCGCTCTATCGGTGAACGGCCGGGAATGAACCAGACCCGCGCCCGATGCGGACAAAAATCCTGGGGCAAGGCTCCGGAAACGGAGCAAACCTCAATTTCCCGCACTCGCGCGGTAGGGCGCGCGGCCTCGGGAACAAATGCCCGGTGCCCGGGTCGGGATCGGATGGCGTCCACAATCTGGAAAAAGAGCGGGCCTGCAGTTTCCCGGCCGGACAGGACTGTGTTGCTGCGCCCATCGAAATTCCCGATCCACACCGCAAGCACGTAGTTGTCAAAGATGCCGACTGCCCAGGCGTCCCGGAATGAAAAGGAAGTGCCGGTCTTCCAATAAACGGGCAGCCGCGTCGGCCCGATGCCGATTGCCCCTTCGTGCGGACGCGGGTTCTGACGCAGGATATCCAATGTCATGAATGCAGCCTCCGGAGAGAGCACGGAGCCCTGCCCGGGTTCGACCTCATCTGGCGCCGAAATCCGGTTCCGTAGCGGGCTGAAGTCCCCCCCACGGGCCAGCATTCCATAGAGGCCCACCAGTTCCCGCATGGTCAATTCGGCTCCACCGAGCACCAGACCCAACTGATAGTAGCCGGGCTGATGCAGTTCCTTCACGTTCGTCCGCGCAAGAAGACTATGGAGGGCTTCTACGCCGATCAGACGGGTTACGGCAAGTGCAGGTATGTTCCGGCTCCGAACCAGCGCTTCCCCCGCCTGAATAGGGCCGGCAAAGTCCCGGTCGTAGTTTTCCGGCTCAAAAGAGCCATAGAAGGCGGGAGAGTCCGAAAGCAGGCTACGAGCGTGCAAAAGCCCACGGTCAAAGGCGATTGCGTAAGCGAAAGGCTTGAGGGTCGAACCCGGTGAACGCCGGGCACGGGTTCCGTCGACCTGCCCCTGAATGCCATCGTCGAAGAAGTCCGCCGAACCCACCGAGGCCAGCACCTCCATTGTGGTGTAGTCGATCAGCAAGGCGGCACCGTTCTCGACGCCAAGCGAACGGCGGGCGGAAACATACCGCGCCAGCTGCCGCTCCAGAACCTGTTGTAGGTCCCAATCCAGGGTAGCGGTTACTTCCTCAGGGCCAGGGCCGGCAAGCAGGGCGGTGGTTTCGTGGGGCGCCCGAAAGGGAAGCGACGAACGCGCGGCAGACGTCTCCGCAAAGGCCAGGTCCCGGAGGTTCGAATGCAATAAACCTGATGCATCGCGATTGTTCCCGTGCATGGCGGTCCATCGATCATATAGCCGGGCCCGCGCTCCTTCCAGCGCCGGACTGAAACCCGCAGAGGTCGTCCTGCCGTTCGGATCCTCAGGAATCACAACCAGCGTCAGAATCTCTGGCAGGGTAAGTTGAGAAGCCCGCTTTCCGAAGTAGAACAGGCTGGCCGCCTGGACACCTTCGATGTTGCCGCCGAACGGCGCCAGGTTGAGATAGGCCTCGAGAATCTCCGACTTGGAATAGAAAAGCTCGAGCTGAAGGGCCGACAAAATTTGAACGATCTTGCCACCGATGCTGCGCGTCTCAAGTCCGCTTCGCAGCCGGGCCACCTGCATGCTGATCGTTGATGCCCCAACGATGTCCGTCCCGGCCCAATAGGTGGTGTGCAGAGCCCGAATCAGGGAAACCGGATTGATACCGGGATGAAAATAGAAGTAGCGGTCTTCCTTTAAGAGCAAGGCCTGCACAAAACTCTCCGGGACGTCCTCGATGCGGGTTCGCAATCGAAGCCGATCGTCCGGGGCCAGTTGTATTCGAAGCAGGTTTCCGTTCCGATCGCTGACCGTACGTGAAAATGACCGACCCGCGTAAAGATCAGGACCGGGGATCACTACACGAAGGGCAATGACTGCGACGAACAACGCGCCCAATGTCTTCAGAAACCGCGATCGCACGGAAAGGGTTATTGTCCACGCGAGCAAACCGCGTAGACCGTTCAGGCAAACATGCAAGCGTCGCGAACTTTCGCGCAGGGAAGCCCCCCGGATTTTCGGTTCATCCGGCGCTTCCATTTCACTCGTCATCTCGAATCACAAAGGAGCCCGGCGTCGATCTCGTGGCGCGAATTTTTGGATCGTACATGGACTCAGCATAGGGCGGCGGAATCTGGAAACGCCCCCGGTTGACCGCGCGCATTTCGTAGCTGTACTCCTGTACCGAGTTTTCAAGCGTGCCATAGAGCACAATGCGATCCTCACGCACATCGATATGCTGCGGCCTCCAGGACCCATCCCGATCCCGGGCTTCTTGAATGACGGGTTCGAAGCCCCCCGGGAGCAGTTCCACAACCGCAATGTTTGTCTGGCGACCCTCGTGGGCTCGCAAACGCAATCGCACCGTAATGTTGTCGCCGGGTTGAGCCTCACTTATCTCAGAGCCCTGTTCACTAAAGTAAGTACGGGTCACTTCTATCCCCTCGCGCACTTCGCTCGATGGGGTTTCCCGGTCAAAGCCGGCCTCGATCAGTTGATAGAACAGCGGAAAGGAAGAACGATTCCTGATTTCGATCCCCGTTGCCCGATCGCTGAACGATACAACCGGAAAGAGACCAGGTCGAAGGGCCAGAGGACTGCGGCGCTCGCCCGATTGCTGAACTTCGGCAATGCTGACTTCACTCTCCGATAGCGTCTCGGCGGCCCGTACCAGACTATCGAGCGCCAGAACCAGATGGGCGGCGTTGATTGTGTTGTAGCGGCCTTCACTCAGTGGCGCAAGCAGATTCACAAGCGAATCCCCGGCCACCTCGCCCAGCATCTCCGGGAAATGGCGACCCAGAATGTAGACATAGGCGGCATTCGCCAGGCCGGCGTCGTAAAAAACGGAATAATCGGAAGGGCGCTCGCCCATATCGAAATCGGAGATCAGGTCACGCGCTTCTTCGTCTTGTTGCAGCAGACGATAAGCCCCCGCCAAGTACACACCCGTCAGGTCCTGCTCCCAGCCATCCACACCTCGCAACGTTTCCTTGAGGGACGAGATCGCCCGGGCGGCGACAGCTCCATTACGGGTGAGCACGTAAATCGCGTAGGCCCGATCCCGGGCCGGGGCCCCGCCGTCCATAGCCAGCGAATTCAAATAGGCAAAGCCACGATCCAACATCTCTGCCGGCACGTGAAATCCGCGCTCCTTTGCTTCGGTTAAGAAATGAAGCGCATACACGGTCTGGTACGATGAAACATACGAATTTGCGGCCCAGAAACCGAAAGCCCCTTCACTGTTCTGGCGCGCGCGCAACACGGAAATTGTGCGTTCCACGCTGGCCCGGACATTTTCCGAAACAATGCCCAGCTCTGGATGCCCCCGCAAAACAACGGCGGGAAAGGTCTGGCTCACAAGCTGTTCGGTGCAACCATAGGGAAACTCGTTTAAGAAATGCACCAGACCTCGGGCCAGACCGAGCGGTAGCCGGGAGACGGCTACCGCCAGCGTGCGCTTTTCTTCAAACATGTTGCGCGAAACTTCAAGGCTTTCTTCGTCGTCCTGAATCAGACCGCCGCGGAGGGTGGTACGATACGGAACGATCGGTCGCACACTCATTCCGACCGTTTGCTGCGATTGGTAGACCCCGGCAACGGCGCGAAAACGCAGATTTGCCACGCCGGGCGCATCGTTTGCGAACACATGAAAAGTCTCCACCTGCTCGCGGCCTTCCGGCACCCGCACCGCGCGCTCGGCTTCGCCGCCAATCGTCACTCCGCCTTCGGCTTCGAGGCTGAGAAATATCAGCGGGTTCTGTCCGGAACCGGGCAGATTGTTCGTCACACCGACGCTGACTTCGAACTCGTCCCCGGGAGCCACAAAGGTCGGGACCCCGGGCTGCAGTATGAAATGGTCACGAATCAGGGCGGCGCGATCGTTCGAACCGAGCGCAGAGTCGGAAACGGCAACCGCCATGACCCGCAGCGAGCCGTTGAAGTAATCCGGCACATTGTAGGTGACTTCCCGGGGAACCGGTCCCGACTCCAGAATCCCGGACCAGTACGCCACGGGTTCTTGCTCCCGGCGTCGAAACGGATTCAGGTTCAGTCCCAGAGCAGCGTCGCCGCCACCGCCGATTCCCGCGACCCGCCGTACGATCGAGTACTCGGGCAAGATCAAGTCCAGGATCTGGGTTGTGGTCGTTTCCAGAGCCCGTTTCCGAAAAAACCAGCCCAGGGGATCGGGCGTTTCATAGTGTGCCACCTGCAGAATGCCTTCATCGACCGCGTAGACTACGATGCGACCCGGCCGCCGGGTACTGTAGCGTATACGAAAGGGCTCACCGGGGCGGGCAACATCGGGTGTTTCCAGTTGAACAGTATTGGACCGACGATCCCGGCTCACACTGAACGGAGCGACCCCGTAAGATAGCGGACTCGTATAAATCTCTTCGGATGTAAGCGAACGCACGAACGCCACGTTGATGTAAGCATTCCCCTCCAGATCGGGCGGAACACGGATGGAAGTCACGGTCGAGTTCGTTCCGGTTTGAAACCAACGATGGGCATAGACGCGATCGCGCTCGATCGTAACCAGCCCGGCGCCGGTGAAGGGCGCTATAATGGAAATCTGAATCTCTTCGCCCGGCGCAAAATCGGTCTTATTCAGGCGAATCTGAAGTTCCGTTTCCCGATCGAGCCTACCTGCCAGGTTGGCCGCGCCGGCAACCGTGAAAGGTACGCGGTGCAGTTCGACTCCGGCTTCGTTCGTGATGACCAGACGAAAGCTACCGGGGTTCGTCGTTGGCAGACTGTAGTTCAGTCCTCCGGCCGGAATGGTCAGTGAAGAATTCGAGTGTTCTATCTCACGCAGAACCGAGCTGTACCGAAACGATCCATCCGGTTGCTTCGTCAGGGCCGACACATAGCGCGTCTCAATAATGCGTGCCGTCAAATTGTCCGCGGCGGTGGTCGTCAGATTACGATCGACCGCCAGCAGGCGAAGAGTGGCCACCGAACCCCGCCGCAGGAATCCCAAATTCGCATCGGTTCGGTAACCGATCACGAAGTTCAGCGGCGAAATAAGAATGCTCTTTGCCGCGGCGACCGAGCGGCCGCTGGTGCGCTCAAAGCCCTCGGCATAAAAGGTCAAGCGATAGGTCCCGCCTTCAAAGCGGTCCAGGCCGAGTTCGATGGTTGCTTCGCCTTCCGCGTCGGTCAGCGCTTCGGGTAGCTCTTCGCTGAACTGTCGGGTGCCGGCATCCGGATCATGAAAGACGAACCCGCGCAAGGAAGGCGCCGAAATACTTGCGGGGCTCAGAACCACGCGGGCCCGAATGCGATGTTCCGCAGCCGGCGCTCCGAAAAGATGACGCAGACGGACCTGCCCGTTCAGCTCCTCGGGTCCGGTCCAGCCAACGGAAGGCTCGCGCGAAAGCGAAACGCTGACCTTCATGCGGTCAGGCTGAAACTCCTCCACCTGAAAGCTGCTTGAGCCCAGCAGAGTCCCACGCTGTTCATTGTCCCGGACCGTAAACAACTGCAACTGGTAGGTTCCGGTCGGCGCAAAGCGATCTGTACGATAGCGCAGCTCGTTCATGCCGGCCGTACCCACTCGTAGTTTTTCCTGGTACACTTCCAGGCCCCGCGCATCCACGATGCTTGCTTCGAGCGGCACACCGGTGATCCCGGGATTCCAATTCCCGCTTTTGACTACAATTCCAGCGCGCATCTCGTCACCTGGACGATACAGGCCGCGATCCGTAAAAAGGAACGCCTGCAGGCTTTCGGGCCGGTCAACTCCGCGCGCACCGCCGATATCAAACCGGGAGAGGTTCACCTGCCGATCGGGTCGTCGAAACGGCATGAAAGATACGTCCGTGCCGCTCCGCAGAACAAAGGCAACGGGCTCCTGCTCGTTCTGAAAATCGGCCAGTGTGCCGAGTGCCGCAGCACCTGTGGCGTCGGTACGCCCGCTGGCAATCGGCAGGCCATTACGGCCGAGCACCTGCACGTCAACGGCGGCCCGCGGAAGGCCGCTCGCAATCGACTGCACAAAGACCTGCTGTTGTCCGGCCGAACCCTCTTTGACAATAAAACCAAGATCACTGATTAAGATAAAGCGCTGATCAGTGGCCGGACGCTCGGCCCGCTGCCCTTCGCGATTTTGTTCTGCTTCGGGACGCGGATCATAACTCGTTATCTTCAAAAAGAACAGGCCGGTCTGCTGCTGCGAACGGGCCAGGTAGCGCGAAAAATCAAACGAAAGGTACTGCATCTTTCCCGGCTCCGGTTCCCCGAGCAGCTTTTCTTCGACAAAACGCTCCGAAATGTTGGCCGAACTGAAATTGTAGTTCGAAAAAACCGGGCTCTCAAAATTGCCCCGGGTCTGACTTGCCAGGTGATTGATTTCATCGGCCAGAACGCGCATGACCTCGATGCGAACGGCGCGCACGTTGGAGGCTATGATCGATAACTTTCGTTCGCCCTGCAGGGAAAGCACACTGCCCTGCTGCATAATCGCCACCTGACGCGGGAAGGCCTGGATGCGCGTTGTGACATCAAAATTGTTTGCGAGCACGTAGCCGGCGTAGTTTTGCAGACCCGCGGGAATACGCACATACATGAAACGGTTCTCGGGCGCCCCAAAGCGAAAGCTGTGCAGCGTGCTGAACTCGCGGTCGGCCGGGATCACTTCAAAGTTCACGCGTGCGCTTGCTGCAAGCACCTCGGGCCCGATCTCCTCCGGATTCCAGCTGTGATTACGCGCGGCATTCATGCCGGCCACGGCCGGCCGATCGGCCGGGAGAACATAAGCCTGCATTCCGGAAAGCACCGTTTCGGAACGGGCCTCACCAACGGTTTCTACAACCAGCACCTGTTCCAGCACCTGGTCGGGGTTTCGAACGATGGTAACGCGGGCGCTGGCGATACGAAAGAGCGTATTGCGTCCCGGTATTTCTACTTCTGCCTGGACAGCCTGCGCAAGCCCCGGCCCGGCGCGGGCCGGAACAACGCCGGCTTCCAGAGTCAACCTCAGGCTCAGGGTTTCCGGCGGAATATCAATGATCTCGGAAACAACATAGGCCTCGGTATTGTATTCATTAAACGTAACCTGAAACTCATAGCTGGATTCGCTTCCCAGAAGCCCGCCGGGCTTTTCAAGCGACACATGATCCGCGAAGGCCTCCGGATTGATGGGATAGTTGAACTGGATTGTTGCATGAATGCGTTTCAGCGTCGGATCTTCGTAATCTACATGGTATTCGATTTTGGTTACCCGCGCTACGAGCGGCGCGATTTGAAAACCGGCGCTGTACTCCTGAAGGGCGACCGTGTCAATATGCAGTTCTTCTTCGAACTGGATGGTAAAGTTCTGGCCGATGGGCCAGTGCTGTTCCGGTTCAAATCGCAGAAGCCGATCGCTGGCCCAGAACCACTGGCCCGGAACCGGCGGGTTCAGCCGCACACCTTCCGTCACGGGGCGCCCCACGGCCTCAAGCGGGGCCACGGACGCTCCGAAACGAACCACGAGTGGTTGTGGTCCCGTATCGCGCGCCGGGTTGGGGATTCCCGGCCCGGTAACCGTATAACCGATTTCGATCGGTCGACTCTGAAACATCAAACAGACGGCGCCGCCGCCGAAAGCAAAGGCGCCGAGAGTCAGGATCGCGCCGGAGCGTGCCATCGCCTGGCGATGCCGGTTAAGAAACGCGGCCATACTCTCGCGCGGCGAGCGAAGCAGAGCTCTGAAGCCATCTCCCAGCGCCGTCACCCAGCGTGGGGGTCTATAGCTGAGCCCACCCACAAGCGCACGCAGTATCCGGGCCACCGCGCGGGCGCAGGCCGCCACTGCCCGCCCCAGCATGCGAAACGGCCAGAAGAACCATCTCCGGACACGTGTGGCGATCGGAATCAATCTATCCAGCACCGGTCCCAGCGGGGCCAGAAAGGCGCCGACCGGCGCGAGCCGGCGCGCCAGAGACGAGCGAGCAGGGGCGGTTCTATGCCATTGCCCTTTGAGCCAATCCCCCGCACGCGTCAGAAGCTGCACGAAGCGTTGCCATTGGGCTCCCACAAAGCCGGCCAGGCGGCGCGCGAAGTGCACCACCCGGTTCCAGAACGTGACCACCATAGCGGCAGAGGATGTTCCCAGGCGGCGCAGTTTCTGTAGCATCTTCTGGATCGTACTCATGAACCGAAGCTGCGAGGCGTGGCTCCCGGTTGCAAGCACAGTCCCCGGCTTGCCCGCGCAAACGCACCAGAGGCGTCCGAACCCAAAAGCAACGCCGCACCCGGAACAGGTCACTGCCCGAATTGCTGCTCGGTAATCCGGGCTTCAGGACTGCCCGGTCGAGGGCGGAGCCGCGGGCGAGAAGAGCGGCTCTTCGGTATGCCGAACGGGCCTTTGCCAGGCCTCCGAAAGCAGCGGGATCAGGTCACGCGGGGTAATGCGGGCGCTCTGGATCAGGCGTAATGGCAACTTCTGAATTGCTCCGTCGTTGCTGGTGACATACAGATCATCTTCAAAAAAGCGCATGCCCTTCACGGAGCGCTCGGTCCGGCGCAACTCCAGCTCAGAAATGCGTGCGACCGGCCAATCGATCAAAAGCTTCACAACCGATTGAGCCCTGACACGATCGACGGCGAATCTGACCCGGGCCGGCACGCGTCCGGCCACATAAAGTCCGATCCCGTAAGCCGCTCCCAGAACCACCGCAAAAAGCAAAGCCGGCCAGGTTTCGAGAACCGGTTTTCCGGACACAAACACTTCTTCGAGTGCAAGCCCGATAATCGGCAGGATGAAGACACTTGCCAGGAAGATCAGAATCCAGAACTCCAGTCGGCGATCTCCACTCAGCGGCAAACGGGGCACAGCGCGTGCAAAGGCCGGTCCGGCCCGCTCTTTGAGCGCGGCCTCAATTTTCGGAAAAACGCTCACATTGCGCGGAATCGCAATCGAACCGCCCGGCCCGCGCAGAATCAGATTCATGCCGGCCAGCCGCGATTCCTGCAGGCTGACCACTCTGAGTTCCGAAAACGCAATGCGGCGCGTCACACCGGGCATGCGCAAAAGCACGGCGTCCTTTGTAATCGTGAGTTCTTTCAGGCCGCGCTGCAGAAGAAAGAGGCCGATCAACACAAACGGGAGTACCGCTCCCAAAGACAAAAGCCAGATAAGCGGCGGCCGCTTCTCAATCAGAAGCACCAGGAGCAGAACCAATGCCAGCACGATTCCGCAGGCAGTCACGATCACTCCGGCGATTGTCAGGGGACCCCGAATTTGAAAGCGCACGGGCATAGCCTGAAAGCAGCGACGAATTCAGCAAGTATTCCTGAACCTTGGGGCTGCGCGCGCAATCCTGCCGAACCTGCCGTGTGACGAATTTCACGCACCTGGACTGCGACTCATGGCACGGAAACGCGCAAAGCACTCAACTCCAGCGGCCTGCGCTTGCCGCGCAAGAACGCGACCAGAGATCCATCCACGACTCCGTTCATTACGTTCCACAGCGTGATGCCCCCGCTCGAATAGCCCTGGTAGGTACTCACGAACGATCCGCCCACGGCGGCCAGAGCCGTAATAGTCAGTACAATTTTGAAGTTTCGTATCAGCTTAAAGCGCATGACCACACCTCAGATGAACCGTTTGATTTCTGGCCAGAGTTCGGAAAGATCGGAGCGTGGCGCGCGACAGACATAGATCGGAAGCTCCTGTCGAAAGCCCATGCAGTACTCGCAGCGTGCGACACTGGCCACTTGCAGGCTTCCGCAGTATGGTTCCAGATCCGTACGCTCGTAGCCAACGGCCAGGATCACCCGCGGCGCGCGGCCCGAATCCGGAATCGGCGGTCCCCACTGATAGTAGTTGTTGTGCCCGCTACCGACCGCTGGCAAATCACGACCCGAATTTCGCGCCCACTCCAAAGCGCCGGCCATTCCGTAGGAGCTGCCGAGAAAGACGGCCTCAGCACGTTCTGTCTCCGATAGGCTTGCGGTCGCCTCGCCGGCGGCTTCTACGAGTTCGGGCCAGCCAAACATGCTCGCAAAGTGTTGCGGCATAGGACCCAGGCGGTGATTCTCGAGTTGCGGCGGCTCCAGGCCCAGAAACTTCTGGTACGCAATGTAATCGGGCGGGGCAAGCAGGGGAAGGCTCATCGGCAAAAGTGCCCCGCCCCCCAGCACAGTGAGTGCGATAGCGAGACCGCGCAACCCGCGGCGCGCATCGCTAAGTCGCTCGAGCTGGAAGGCGCCCGCCGCAAGCAGCATGGGATAGGCGGGAGCGAAGTAATAGGTTTTTGCGGCAGTCGCAAGAAACAGGACCAGAAGCGCCAGATACATAAAGGCCAGAATGCGAAACGGTCGCAGAGCTTCTGTAAGCAGGAGGGCTCCCAGACCGAGCAACCAGAGCGGCGGCAGCAGGGGATGGATTTCGAGAACCTGTCCTACAAGAAAATGGGCGGGCGTGAAGTAATTCTTGAACGCGCGCGCATTCTCCATGAACTCCAGGGTTGGCCAGTGGTTCTGGATCTCCCAATATAGATTCGGGGCAAAGAGAACGAGCGCTATCGTGCCCGTCAGGTACGGACCCGGTGTCAGAAAAAGCCTTCGGTGAGAAGTGAAAAGCAAACCCACCGCTATGGCAAAACCCAGAAAAAGAATCGAGTGCTTGTTCAGAAGGGCCACACCGAGCAGCACGCCCAGAACGGCCCAGTTTGCAAGTGTCGGTCTTTCGAGCACACGCAAAAGGAGCACGATGCTGCCCGTCCAGAAAACCAGGTCCAGACTGTTCATTGAATAGAGCTTGTTCATGCCCAAATAAACCGGCACGATGGCGACCGCCAGAGCTGCAAAAGAGATCCCGAAACACCCGGCGCCCAGACGGTAAGCCAGCCGGGCAGAAAGAATGACCGTAAGGGCTCCTGCCAGAATCGAAACGGAACGAATTGCGGCCAGACTATCTCCAAAAAGCACGCGAACGAACTTTAAGATCCAGATCGAAAGCGGTGGGTGATCGACGTAGCCCGATGCCAGTCGATCGCTGCAGGCCAGGTAGTAGAACTCATCGACGAAGTAGCCGTATTCGTTGATGACCAGGATCTGGATTGCCGCCCGGACAATCACAATCGCGGCCACCAGCCAGTAGATGGAGTGCAGGTCTTTGGTTTTCATGGCCTCATTGTGGCCTGAATCCCCTGCCATTTCTTCCGGATTCTGAAATCAGACTTCCGGATTTCAAAAAGCGCTTATGGATTTCGAAATCCATCGGTCGGGGAACGACGAAAGGCCGAAGGTGTGGTTCCCGTGATTTCTCGAAAGGCCTGGTTAAACGGCGCCAGAGACTGATAACCCAGATCAAAGGCAATGCGGACAATCGGGAGTTCGGCCGAAGCCGGGTCAGCCAGCAGGCGGCAGGCCTCGGCGATGCGATACGTGTTCAGGAACTGATTAAAATTCCGAAAGCCCAATCCGGCATTGATCAGGCGACGCAGGCGGTACTCCTGGGTGCCCAGAGTGCGCGCCAGTTGACCAATGGTCAGGCCCTCTTTTAAGAACACACGCTCCTTCTTGAGCAATGAATCGAGCCGTGCGTGCAACTCCTGGTCGACCGATGGCGCGGTCTCCTGTTGCCCGGACTGGATTCTGGCTTTGGGTACGTCGAGAAGCTCGCGCCGGATCGGGAACAGCCAGAACTGCCAGAGCCCGACCAGACTCAAGATCGCGCACATCTTGAGCAACTCGAGCCAGGTGGGCGCAATGCGATTGCCCAGAATCAGCTCGGCCACAAGCACCACCGAAATCACCAGGGCAAACGCCACCAGTAGAAAGCGACGCAGGCGAATGCGCCACTCCACCAGATCGGCGTTTCTTTCGCGCAGAAGTTCCTTCAGGGCCAGCACAACAAACACCGCCAGCGGCAATTGCGGGAGAAGGGCATAGATGGATGCGATCGCAGCCGGAATCTCAAGCCCGAGAAGGCCGCGCCGCTCCAGCGTAAAAAAAAGCCCGAAGCCAAACACAAGACCCAGCACGATAGCGTGGCCTCTTCGAAAGCGAAAGCGATCGTCAAAGAGGGCCGCAGTCAAGAGCCAGAATAGCGGCGTTGGAAAGAGCGCACCCAGAAGCACAGCTTGAACAACCGGCTCGGATAGACCCACCTGGCCCACAAGCGGCGCCAGCAGGTGCGCGACCACACTCAAGGCGAAGGCAGCCGAAAGGCAACCGGCCACACTACCGGAACCACTGAAAGCGATCGCCAGAGAAAAGTAACACAGCTGAAAGACCGCAATATAACGCAGAACCTCGACCGCCGGCAGCACGGCCTCATGCTGCGCGCAGCTCGCTTGAGGGCAAGTGATTCCGTTCGGGATGCGAGGGTGGCTGCCGCCGGCCACCCTCGCGCACCCGCGGCGCCCCGGGACGCTGGCCCGGTCACCGGAAATTCTATGGCAGTCGCAGACTGGAACAATCAATACTCGCGCAAAGCAACAACAAAATCACCAAAGCTTTTTGCGACGAGATGCTGGTGAAGGCCATCCATCTCCACAAAGAAAACCTTTCCCTCCGAATCTAAGCAGAAAAGGCCCCCGCCGGAATCCCGGCCTACAGGGAGCAATCCAGCCTCTGCTATCAGACCGGGGAAATTCTCAATGTTCCAGCGGAGATCACTGGACTCGACGTCGCGACCGAATCCAAAAATCACCTGAACATCTGTCGGGCTCGTTGCCAAACCCTTTACATCGATCGTATCAGGCCATGGCTGGCCGCCGTTTGTCTGGCGCAAGAACGCTTCGTACGAACTTGGGAGCGCGTGTTCCCATTTAGAGCGTAGCCACAGTAGATCCCTGGGGGCCAGCGGCTTTCCCGTATTCTCAAATTCGACTTCCTTCATGGCTCCTTTTGAAAATGAACCCTGACGGCCCCCCGACCCCGGGTGTGCCCGCGCAAATTTGCTGACCACTTCGTTTACCTCGCGACTATGCGAGAGGTGGGTCGGGCCACCTCGAGTGCCCGGTCTTTTGCCTGCCGCGCACCAGGCCACGCCTGCAGGCGCGAATCAATCTTTGGTAAAGATAACCCAGACCGCGTGTATGATGCCGGGCACGTAACCGAAGAAGGTCAAAAGCAGGTTCAGCCAGAAGTGTTTGCCAATTCCGACCTGCAAGAAGACGCCCAGCGGCGGAATAAAGATCGCACAAATCAGTCGAATGATGTCCATGAAATGCAGTCCTCCCGGAAAGCGGTGTAGCCTGCATCCGCGCGACCGGCCTGCAACCAAAAATCACGCTCCCGCGCAGCCGCCGTCCGCTTTCGTGTGAACTTGATCCGGTGCCGCAACAACAGGCCGCGGTTCTCCGGGGCAGCGCGAAATCGCGCCACTTCGCCGAAGACGATCCCAATGCGGCTTGACCGATTCGGACCGAATCCAATCTTTCGGGATGCTGTTCGGTGTTCGCATTGGGCTGGCCATCTTTCTTGTCACCAGCCTGTTTGTGGGCGCCGCATCGGCTTATTTCTATCTTTCCAGCCTGGAAAGTCTGCGGGCCCAGATGCGGGAACGGGTGCTCGACGTGGGACGCACCAGCCTGTTTCTTTTTTCTCCCGAAGAGCGCGACATGATCTCGATCCTGGACCGGGAAAGCGCACGGCTTTCGCTTTTTAGAGATTCGCAATTGCCGGAGATCGAACCAGGCGACACGGCCGCCTCGCTGACACCCGAGCAGGTGGCCCGATTGCAGGCGCGGCCCGAATTTCAGACCCTGGTGCAAACCCTGCGCCAGATCAAGAACGGATCCCGCCCCGCCATAACACAACCCGGACCGCTACCCCAGGCTGCCCTTGATCCCGAACACCCCCCGGTAATTCGCTATGCCTATATTCTTACTTCGCTGCCCGAGGTGCCCGATCGTCGCATTCTCAAGTTCATTGCCGACGCCGATTACGCTTTTGAAGATACAAACGAAAACGGAGTCATGGACGACGACGAACAACCCACCGATGTGGGGCAGCTGTACGGTCTTCCCAGCCCGGAGTTGGAGGCGGCCTTCGATGGAGAAGCCCACGTTGCCGACGAATACTACGAAGACATCTGGGGCACCTGGCTGACCGGAGCCTTTCCGATTCACGATCGTCGCGGTCAGGTGATTGCGGTGCTGGGCATAGACTACGGTGTCGATAGCGAACTCAATGTTGCCCGCGAACTAACTTACATCAGCGTGCTGTTTCTGATGGCCGGCATTCTGCTTTCGCTGGCGCTGTCGTTTCTCGTGGCCCGCTGGCTCAGCCGACCGATTGCCGAATTGCGGGGCGCGGCCGAGCGGGTGATCGCCGGCGATTTTGGAACACGCCTTACAATGCGCCGCAGTGACGATCTGGGCCTGCTCGCGGAATCCTTTAATGCGATGATGAGCGCCATTCAGAGCTCTGCGCGCAAGCTGGCTCAGATGCTCGAGGAACTGGAGAAGTTGAATCGTGTGAAGGACGAGTTTCTGGCCAACCTTTCCCACGAACTGCGAACTCCACTTTCGATTCTGTACGGTTATGCCGCAATCATGCTGGAACGGGCGCCGGGCAAAGAGCTGGAAGAAATGCACCGGGCCGCCGAGCAACTCTCGGCCTACGTTAGCGACCTCATTCTCCTGACCGACCTGGAAACCCGGATCGATATTCAACGCAGTCCGACCAGAATCCGGCCCCTGCTGGATCGGGTTCGAAATGAGCTGGCCCAGACCGCCGAAGAAATGCAAATCACGCTGGACATTGATTGTGATCAAAGTCTGGAGCTCAGCGCAAATCGGGAACTGCTGTTCAGCGCCCTGCGGCACGTGGTAAAAAACGCCATCGTCTACAGCGAAAAAGGCGGGCGGGTTCTGGTTTCGGTCACCGATGCCAACGACCGGATTACGATCGAAGTTGTCGATCAAGGCGTAGGCATCGCCCCGGAAGAACAAAGGCGCATCTGGGATCGCTTCTACCGGATCGACACATCGAACACCTACAGCGTGAGCGGTGTGGGCACAGGACTTTTCATTGCGAAGCGGGTGCTGGAATTACACCAGGGGACCATCACCGTCACAAGCGAGCCCGGAAAAGGCAGCACCTTTCGTCTGGCCCTTCCGAAAAGCCCTGCGTAGGCCGGCGGGTCACGCCTGCTTGCATGGCCCTTCGGTCATCACAGATTTCGTCCGACCACAGCAATGCGGCGCCGTTTTTTTTGGCACTGTCCGTTCGGCAATCAGCCACTCTTAAGAGCAGTCCGGGCCGCAGCCAGTCGTGCGACCGCCACCCGAAAGGGAGAACAGCTCACGTAGTGCAGGCCGACCTGATGAAAGAACTCAATGCTCTGGGGATCGCCGCCGTGTTCGCCGCAGACGCCCAGTTTGATTTCGGGTCGGGTTTTTTTGCCGCGCTGGATCGCGATCTTGACCAACTCCCCGACCCCGTCCCGGTCCAGGGTTTGAAAGGGGCTCTTCTCATAGATGTTTTGTTCGAGGTAGTCGTCGAGAAAGCTGCCCGAGTCGTCGCGCGAAAAGGCCAGGGTCATCTGCGTCAAGTCGTTCGTTCCAAAGCTGAAGAACTCGGCCTGCTGGGCGATCTCATCGGCCCGAACGGCGGCGCGTGGAATTTCAATCATCGTGCCCACCAGATAATCCACCTCAATGCCGGCTTCTTCAATCACGGCCTTCGCGGTTTCATCGATCACCTGCTTTTGTAAGAAGAACTCTTTGGGATGACCAACCAGAGGAACCATAATCTCGGGCAGCACAATCACGCCTTTCTTTTTGACTTCGAGGGCGGCTTCGATGACCGCCCGGGTTTGCATGCGGGTGATGTCCGGAAAGGTAATGCCCAGCCGACAGCCGCGGTGTCCCAGCATGGGGTTGTCTTCTTTAAGAGCGACCGAACGCCGTTTGATTTCCTCGGGCGTCAAATTGATGTGGGCGGCCAGCTCTTCGTCCTGGGCCCGGGTCTGAGGCAAAAACTCGTGCAGCGGCGGGTCGAGCAGACGAACCGTAACCGGCAGACCATCCATCACCGTAAAGATTCCAATAAAATCTTCGCGTTGGAACGGCAGCAACTTGTCCAGGGCCGCCTTGCGTTCCTCTTCCGAGTCGGCGAGAATCATCTGGCGGACAATGACCAGCCGATCTCCATCAAAAAACATATGCTCGGTGCGACAAAGACCGATGCCCTCGGCGCCAAAATTGCGGGCGGCTCTCGCATCGCGAGGTGTATCGGCGTTGGCCCGGACCGATAGCCGGCGCGCCACGTCCGCCCATTGCATGAGCAATTTGAAGTTCTCGGCCATTTCACTCGGACGCCCCAGTTTTCCGTTCAGCGCCTGATCGATTTCCGAAGATTCAGTCGGGAGGCTGCCCCGAATCACTTCCCCGGTGCTGCCGTCGATGGAGATCTCCTCGCCTTCGCGAATTTCGACCGTCTTGCCGGCGCTGTGGACCGTCATCGTTCTGGCGCGGGCGTCAATGCGAAGCACCGAACAACCGACCACGCAGGGTTTGTTCATGCCCCGGGCCACCACCGCCGCATGGGAGGTCATGCCTCCACGTGCAGTAAGCACACCCTGCGAAGCCTCCATACCCATAATGTCTTCCGGACTGGTTTCCTGACGCACCAGAATCACCCGGTCTTTGCCGGCATGGGCCATCGCTTCGACCGAAGTAAAAACAATTTTGCCGGAAGCAGCCCCGGGGCCGGCGGGCAGACCCTTTGCGAGCAGTCGTCCTTCTTTGATCGCGTCCCGCTTGGGTTGACTCACAAAAACCGGCGCCAGCATAGAGGGGATTGCCTCCGGATCGACCTGCATGAGCGCTTTTTTTTCGCTGATGAGGCCGGCCTTTACCATTTCGACGGCGATCCGCAACGCCGCGGCTCCGGTGCGTTTGCCGGTACGGGTCTGCAGCAAATACAATTTCTTTTGTTGAATCGTAAATTCCAGGTCCTGCATGTCGCCGAAGTGGCGCTCCAGGCGTTTCTGGATTTCGTCGAGCTCAGTGTAAATTTCCGGCATTTGCTTTTTCAGATCTTCAATGGGGTGCGGAGTACGAATACCGGCCACGACGTCCTCACCCTGGGCATTGAGTAAGTACTCGCCATAGAATTTGTTTTCGCCGGTCGAAGGATTGCGCGTGAAAGCCACGCCGGTGCCACTGTCTTCGCCCATGTTGCCGAACACCATCGCCTGGATGGTAACTGCGGTACCCAGATCGTCTGGAATGCCGTTGAGTCTTCGATAGTAGATCGCGCGCTCGTTGTTCCAGGACCTGAATACCGCCTCAATCGCGGCGCGCAATTGGGAGCGCGCATCTTCCGGAAAGTCACGGCCAGTTTCGCGTTTTACAATTGCGCGGTATTCGCCGGCAATATTCTTCAGATGGTCGGCCGATAGATCCGTATCGTTTTCGGCGCCGATGGCTTCTTTTTGTTTTTCCAGCACGTGCTCGAATTGCTCCATGTCGAGCCCCAGAACAACGTTGCTGAACATCTGAATGAAACGGCGGTAAGAATCGCGCACGAAGCGTTCGTTGCCCGTCGCTTTGATCATGCCCGGGATGGTCTTCTGGTTCAGGCCCAGGTTCAGGATGGTGTCCATCATGCCCGGCATACTGACCGGCGCACCGGAACGTACCGAGACCAGCAAAGGGCGATCGCCACCAAACTGCATGCCCACCGCCCGCTCCACTTCGGGTAGCTTTTGCCACAGACGCTCTTCCAGTCCGGGCGGAAACTCCCCATGCTCATTGTAGTAGTTGCAGGCCGCCGTTGTGATGACCAGGCCGGGGGGCACCGGAATACCCAGAAGCGCCATCTGCATGAGATTGGCCCCTTTGCCGCCCAGCACCGGCTTGCCCAGCCGGGCGCCCTCGGCCCGACCATCTCCAAAAAAATAGATATATTCTTCTTCTACCATACTGCGTGGCTCCTTCAGACCGGCCCGCCTGACCGCGCAGGATTCTGCGCCTCTCGGCGGGGTTGTCCCGTACTTTTTGCGACCTCAGGACACCGGTTGCCCTCTGAAGCGGCCCGGACGCGTATTTTTGTGAAGGAACTGCATCACCGAATCGGATAGAAGGCGCGCCTGGCCGCCCTGGAGCGCCAAATAGTGAAGGAACTGCTTCACTGCCGGGATCGATGGCGTCGTCGACGGCGCACGTAGCCGGCCGAGATCGGGTCAATAGTGAAGGAACTGCGTCATCTCTGAGCATGAAACGGGGGTGGCGCTCCCCTGTGGTCCCGAAAACTGGAGGAACTGCATCACCTTGAGGCTTTTGCGCCAGGGATTGGAGCGGTGGCCCCAGGGCCAGTCTCGCGTAGCGAGACCGAAGCGATAGCGGAGCCGCGCAAAGCCCGGCCCGTCGCCCTCCGGTGGCGACGGGGGCGCCCCGCAATCCCCGCCTGCAGAAACCGGGCCGGGTGGAATGCCGGGCCCGCTCCCGGCCAGGATCGATTCTTCTGGACGCCCGGAGACCGGCGGGCAAACCAGAAGCACTCTTTTCTGGAAGGGCGACGCGGACCCGGCCTGTCCGATTGGCCCCGGACCATGCAGATACCGACGGAACCTGAAGCGCTGCACCGAGACCAGGTGCCGGTGGACCTGCTTCTTCAGGCCGATCCGTCGCAAGAGCGCATCGCAGGGTATCTGGAACGCGCACACTTTTTTGGTCTGCGCAACGAAGCGAGCTCAGGCCCGGGGCGTGTGGTTGCGATCTCAGGGCTGCTGGAGATTGAACAAAAAGCGCTGGAGATCGTCAATCTTGCCGTAGAGGAAGTCTGGCAACGACGCGGGCTCGGCCGGGCGCTCCTCGTGCACGCGATTGATTTTGCAAGAAGAGCGAACGCGCCCTTTCTGCGCATCTGCACGGGAAACTCGAGCGTCGGCCAGCTGGCTCTTTATCAGAAGTGTGGATTTCGCATGCAGCGCATTTGTCGGGATTTTTTCCTGAAGAACTACGCCGAACCCATTTATGAAAATGGAATTCTATGCGCGGATCGTATCGTCCTGGAATACGGGTTGCGTTCAGATTGAGTTGATCTGAAAATCTTATGGAATACAGCCGGCACGACAATCAGAGGAGCAAGCCATGAAGTCCATCACCAGCCCGATTCCAAACACACTACGGCACTCGCTGAAGCGGCCATTGTTAGCAACCTGTGGCGCCCTTGGCCTTCTGTTTTCCGCGAGCTGGTCCGGAGCGCAGCCGGCCTCCCCAGCGGTCGTGCCCCTTGAGGTGCCTTCCAACCAGGTCACGACCGTTCAGGGCAACCTGAACAGTGGCCAGATCATCGAGGATCTTTCCTGGGCCCAGCGCTCCAGTGTGGCCTGCTTTCCGGGAACCCGCTTCAATAGCTATCGCGGTCATCACGTGTTTTATCGCACACAATTGCCGCCACGTTCCATTATGAAGATCAAGGTGCAGCCCGTTTCTGGCGTGGACGTGAACCTCTACGCCTACATGGGCGGCAGCGGCCAGCAGCTACCGCCCAACGTGAGCAGCGTAACCAGTTGTGAGTCCAGCGAGAACTACGGTCGACCGAATCCCGGCGGCGCCCAGGAAGTCCGTCTGAACGCAACCACCAACAGCTATCCGGTGATTATTGCCGTGGCCGGACCGGAGGGCGTGCGTTCCGGCGCTTACACGCTGACCATAGACCTGGAAACGGCCACGCCTGAGCCCGAAGCGCCGGTCAACATGACCTCACAAACGATTCCAACCGAGAGTGGTCAGACTGTAAGTGCGAACGGCAATCTGTCCAACGGCTACATTCTCCCCCTGGATTGGGCCAACACAAGCCAGCTGGCCTGCTTTCCTTCGCATCACAATCCGTTCTTTCGCGGCAAGCACGTGTTCTTTCGCGCTGCTCTGCCCCCGAACTCCACCATGAAAATTACGGTTACCCCGAACCGACCGGACCTGGACATCAACATCTATGGCATTCGCCTCAGCGCCAACGACAGCACGACCATGCCTCCCAACGTAGGCTCCGGGGTCTGTGACGCCAGCTACTCCTCCCGGGGCCCGGAACCGGGGGTGGCCGAAGATCTGCAATTTCTGGCAATTCGCGGCGGCTACACAATTCTGATCGGTGTTGCCGGGCCGGCGGGAGTAACCGAAGGGGATTTTACCGTCAGCGTGGAGGTTCAGCCGCGGTAGCCGGGTATCGGGACAATCCGATTGATGCAGTTCCTTCACTTTTTGGGGTTGTTGGGGGTCTTGAATCCGGGAACGGTAAGTGCGCTGATGCAGTTCCTTCATTATTTGCTCTCGGGCCGTTCGGGGCCCGGCTGGTGCGACACCTTGATGCAGTTCCTTCACTTTTCGGTGCCGCGGACGCGGGAATGAGGTCGGTAGCGCATGTGGGTACGCTGCGGCGGGGCCTTTTTGGGTCGGCCGTGTTGCTCCTTCTCGTCGGCGCCACATCCGCTCCGGCTTCCCCTGAGTCCCCGGCATCGACCGGGCTGACGCTTTTTCTGGGACAGAACGAGACGAGCGGCATTCTGCCGCCCCGAAGTCACCCCGGTGACCTGGATGCGGCGTTCGTTTACGCGCTGATGCGCGGTGCTTTGGCCGATCTACTGCCGGAAGGCTGTCGGAACTACAGGCGGTCTGAAGGGCAGCTACGCATCTCATGCCAACCGGCGCTCTACGATGCCCGACTGAGTCAGGAGCTGATTCGCGCGGTCCACGGTAGCCTGATAGCAACCCTGGTGGGAGATATTCCCCTCCAGATTCGCGTCTCAGACGAGGTGATTGTTCACTTCGCAGTTATGAATGCCATCGAAGGCCCGATTGTGCGCATTGACTCGATTCAGGGTTTCCGCGTTACGCAGAATCAGAGCCTGCGCCTGATCGATATGACACGTTTTCTCGATGTCTCGCGCTATCGTTTTATCCTCTCACGAAATCACTTTTTCGCCGGCGTGCTGGGCGATCCCCGGGAGCGACGCTTTGACTACTACGTCTATTCCTCGGAAACCGACATGGGTCGGCGGCCGCTGCGGGAAATCCTGCGCCGGTCGAATGCCTCGGTTCGGGCCATCATACGACCCTACGTCATCACATTTCCCGATTTTGAATCCTGACCGGCGATCGGTTCACCAGAGCATCGGGCCGGGACGCGCGATGACTGCGCCCCTTCAGTGGACCTTTCCGAAGAACTTAGCGTACAGTTCAGGATTGCAGGAAATGTAGTACACGTTCTGGCGTACAAAAGGAATTTCGCGCCGCCTGACCTGTTCCCAACCCGCGATTTCTTCTCGGGCGACAAAGATGTGCGTTGAGCGATTCTTCTGAGTGCTCATGCGATCAATAAACTCCTGGAGCAATGCGATGTGCGCGTCGGCCCACTCCTGGATGACTTCTTTTTTGGCCTTGCTTGAGAGAACTTTGAGCTGCGACTCGAGCTTTGTTATCTGCCGCCCGTACTCCGGAGCCCGCTCCATCTCCTGATTCATATCCGGGTCGCTTCCATGCCCCCAACGCTCGTACATGTCCAGGTTCAGCAAAATACTTCCAAGCTCTTTGCGACGCAGCAGCAACCTTTCGAGTCTTCTTGTGCCTATGCTTGTCTTCATTCGAGGAAATCTGAAGAGTCCCCGTCATTTGCGGAATCTCTAAAATGCCGAAAGACCATGGAACCTCCGAGGGCAAAAAGCAGTCCTCCAAGAACCAAAATGTGCGCGTAGTTTCCAATTTCGTCGACGGACGTCAGTCCGAATAGCAGGCAGAGTCCTCCGGCGCCGAGCATCATCAGAACAAAACCACCAACCAGAATCATATAGCCGCGCTCTAAAAGCCAGCTGCTCATGCGGAGCGTGAGAAGCGTGGCCGCAAGCACAACAGCAATCGTACCCGCGTGAGTGGCCGCCAGCAATCCCGGTTCCTCAAGGCTCGACACACAGTAGGTTTCTGTCAGGCATTGTTCGGAAGCCGACCCGAAGCGGTTTGCACCGTAGAACACCAGGAAGAACAGGATCGAGATGGCCAGGATTGCAATCCAGGGTCTCATCGGGTCAGGTTGAAGCGCCGGCCCTGAAGTTCAAGGACTTGCCGGCAAGCGGTCGATGGTTCAGGATTCGTAGTGGATTATGTAAGCGGTGAAATAGCCACAGTCGGAACACAGAAATTCTTCTTCCGCATGGTAACCGATAATGCTCCCGGCCGAATCGTCAAACACACAGACCGTGTTCTTGCTGCCGCAGTGCTTGCACGGTCGCAAAATATGATCCCGAATCGGTGCTGCCTTCTCGGGTGCCAGACGCGGGCCCGGACCACAATGAGTTTTCGTTTCGAACTCGCCCACAACAAGACACCGCCGCACCCGGGCCGACCGGGCGAGCCTGAGGCGGTGCCGCCGGCGTTGTCAAGCCCCCTGTGCGTGGCCATGCATACGAATTCAAAAGCAGGCAACGGAGTGAATGCTTCTTGTTTCCCGGGTAAATTTCAGTCGATTGTTGCGCACAGATCAAGGAGATTGTATGAGTGTTCCCCGAATGAAAACCAGCACCACAACCCAGGACGATGCACGCTGGGCCGCGATCGTAAATCGCGATGCCCGGGCCGATGGCTTGTTTTTCTATTCAGTTAAAACGACCGGAGTGTACTGCCGGCCATCCTGCCGGGCCCGGCAGCCGCGCAGGGAAAACGTGTCCTACCACGAAACCCGGGAAGCAGCGGAAGCGGCTGGATTCCGGGCCTGCCGGCGCTGCCGGCCGAACCAGGCCTCGCCCCAACAAGAAAACGCCAGCCGGATTGCCTATGCCTGCCGACTGATTGAGACGGCGGAAGAACCACCGCCGCTTTCGGCTCTGGCGGGTTCCGTGGGCTTGAGCGAATCTCACTTTCACAGACTTTTCAAGACAATCACGGGACTCACTCCCATGCAGTACGCCCGGGCCGAGCGGGCCCGCCGCGCACAAGAGCGGCTCTCCAATGCGGCGAGTGTAACCGAAGCGATCACCGAGGCGGGCTATGAGTCCAGCAGCCGCTTCTACGAAAATTCGATGGCGCGACTGGGCATGCGGCCGGGCGACTTTCGTCGCGAAGGTCGCAATGCGGATATCTATTTTGCGATCGGGCCCTGCTCTTTGGGTCACGTGCTGGTGGGTCAGACAGAACGGGGCGTTTGTGCCATCCTCCTGGGCGATAACCCGGACGAACTGCTCCGGGATTTCCAGAAGCGTTTCGCACGCGCAAATCTGATCGGGAGCGATAACCGGTTCGAACAGACCCTTGCTCTCGTGATCGGCCTTGTCGAGAATCCTTCGGTCGGTCTGGAACTGCCGCTGGATATTCGCGGCACGCTGTTTCAAGAACGAGTCTGGGCCGCCCTGCGCGAGGTCCCGCCGGGCGCGACCGTCAGCTATGCTGACCTTGCAAGGCGCATCGGTCGACCGAAGGCTGTGCGCGCAGTCGCGGGCGCCTGCGCGGCAAACCCCCTTGCCATAGCTATCCCCTGCCATCGAGTTGTCAAAAGCGACGGCGAGCTGTCCGGCTATCGCTGGGGAATCGAGCGCAAGGCAGCCCTGCTGGAGAAGGAAGCGAGGCGGTGAAAGCGCCGGGCGCTTCGCTTCGAGCGGATTTATTAGACTAAATCGACGAGGGTGCGCTTTACATGACTCAGGAGCTCTTTGTCGGTCCGCGAGACCCCCGATGGCTATCCCGGGGCGCAGTTGTACTTCCAGGCTACGCCATCGCTCAGGAAAACGCATTGCTTGCCGCAATCGCTGAGGTGTCCCGCCGGGCGCCTTTTCGAAACATGCAAACACGCCGCGGACACACCATGTCGGTTGCCATGACAAATTGCGGGCGATTTGGGTGGGTTTCCGATCGACGTGGCTATCGATACGACCAGGTCGATCCAGCCAGCGGGGCGCGTTGGCCAAACATGCCGCCGGTCTTTTCATACATTGCAGCGGAAGCGGCGAAACAAGCCGGATTCGGCGGGTTCCAGGCCGATTCCTGCTTGATCAACCGCTATGAGCCGGGTACGCGCCTGTCGCTTCATCAAGACCGTGATGAATCTGATTTTGACCAACCGATCGTTTCGATCTCTCTTGGACTACCGGCTGTCTTTTTATGGGGCGGTCTCGAACGCCAGCAGCCGGTCATTCGAGTGGCGCTGGATCATGGTGATGTCGTCGTCTGGGGCGGACCGGACCGGCTACGCTTTCATGGCGTGCAGCAGATCAAACCGGGCACACATGCGCTGTTGGGCGCGCAACGCATCAATCTCACTTTCAGGAAGGCCGGCCCGGTTCCATTCTCCGCAAAGGCCACTTCCGCCGGGGAGCGCCGGCCGGTAGTCTCCGGCTGAAGTAATAACGACGTAGATCGGTAACACCATTCGTAACCAGCACTCTGTCTTAGATCTCGAGACGACGGTCGGTATTCTGGTCAAAGAGCAAACCGTTGTTCCCTTTCTCCGGGAGCGAGTGCGGTCGCTTTTTTTATCGCCCGGAACCCGCCAGCGGAAAGAATGTCAATCGGTCCGATAACGGCCCGGCAGTTATGGTAGAAGCACACGATTTCTTAAAGGCACTGGCGGTAGTGCTCGGCGTGGCAGCGGTTACGACCGTCATTTTTCAGCGGCTGCGTCAACCGGTCGTGCTGGGCTACATTATCGCCGGCCTCATTGTAGGGCCGTACGTTCCCATCCCCCTGGCGGCCGATTCGCACATTGTGCATACGTTGTCCGAGTTCGGGGTGATCCTGTTTATGTTTTCACTCGGTCTCGAGTTCAGCATTCGACGCTTCATTAAAGTAGCGCCCGTCGCAGGATTGGCCGCCGTCGTCGAATGCAGCATTATGATCTGGCTGGGATTTGTGGCCGGACGTATGTTTGGCTGGAGCGAGCACATCAGCATCTATGCCGGAGCTATCGTCGCCATTTCAAGTACGGCCATCGCCATCAAAGCGTTTGAGGAACTTGAGATAACGGGCCCGATTCGCGAACTGGTCGTGGGCATTCTGATTGTCGAAGACCTGATCGCCATCTTGATCATGGCACTTCTGGGGAGTATTCCGGCATCGGGAGAGTTTGCACCCGACGAGCTGGGTGGTACTGGTTTTCGCCTGGCCGCTTTTCTGATCGGAATGGTTGCCTTCGGTCTTCTGCTTGTCCCGCGGGCTATTCGGGCGGTCCACAAACTCGGGCGCCAGGAGACCACCCTGGTTGCGAGCGTCGGCGTGTGTTTTGTTTTTGCTCTACTTGCCGATTCGCTCGGCTATTCGGCGGCTCTGGGAGCCTTCATTGCAGGATCGCTTGTGGCCGAATCCGGTCACGACCTGGAGATCGAGGAGTTGGTCACGCCGATTCGCGATATGTTTG
The DNA here is from genome assembly GCA_024233935.1 of Spirochaetales bacterium. GTDB lineage: Bacteria > Spirochaetota > Leptospiria > Leptospirales > Leptonemataceae > JACKOY01. The sequence continues at coordinate 414,537 of JACKOY010000003.1, forward strand.
CTGCGGTCTTTTTTGTTTCGGTCGGCATGCTGATAGATCCCGCCGCCATGTTGAATCACTGGCTGCCGATTCTGGTTTTCACTTTGATTGTGATCTTTGGAAAGAGCTTTGGCGTTTCGCTTGGTGGCTTCCTGGGAGGAAACGGAATTCGCACTTCGGTTCGCGCGGCGATGAGCCTGACGCAGATCGGCGAATTTTCGTTTATTATCGCCGGCCTGGGCCTGGCCCGGGGTGCCGTGCCCGACTCACTCTACGCGATCGCGGTGGCTGTTTCGGCCGTGACCGCACTCTCGACGCCCTGGATGATTCGGGCCTCGGAACCGGCGGCCCACTTCATTGATCGTAAACTGCCGCCTGCGCTTCAGACCTTTGCCGCACTCTACGGTAGCTGGATCGAAAAGCTGCGAACGAGTCCCTCGGGAGTCGTTCCCGATCACCACGCATTGCGTCGCTCCATCACTCTGCTGATCGTGGATGCAACCGCTATTGTGGCCCTTATCATTGTGTCTTCGCTTTCCGTGGAAACGGTAAGTCGCTTTGTAGCCGGACGGCTTGAAATTGAGCGCGACTGGCCGGCATGGGCTCTGGTGGGCGCGGCCGGAATTCTTTGCCTGCCTTTCGGCCTGGGAATTGTGCGTGTTTCTCGCCGGCTGGGCCTGCAATTGGCGGAGGCTGCTTTACCCCGGGTCGCCGCCACCCGCTTCGACCCCGCTGATGCTCCTCGAAGGGCCTTCGTGGTCGGCTTGCAGCTGGCGATTTTGCTTTTGGTCGGAGGTCCGATGGTCGCCATCACGCAACCGTTCTTACCCTGGGGCGCGCCGGGCGCTTTGGTGCTCGTCATTGTCGTAGTTGCCCTGGGCCTGGGACTCTGGCGCAGTTCGCGCAATCTGCAGGGTCACGTGCGGGCCGGCGCCGAAATGGTGCTGGAGGTTCTCGGCGCCCAGGCCCGGAGCCCCAGCCGGTCCGCCCACGCAATTCCGGAAGTCGAAAAGCTACTGCCCGGGCTCGGCCAGCCGACTGCGTTTCGTTTGCCGGCCAACAGCCCGTGCATCGGGCAAACTCTGGCGGAGCTGAACCTGCGCGGCAGAACCGGGGCCACGGTGCTGGCGCTGACCCGCGAAGAAGGCGGAGTCGTGATTCCGGGACCGGACCAGATGCTGAACTCCGGTGATGTTCTGGCTCTGGCGGGGACCAGCAGCGCTATCGAACAGGCCGTCTTGCTTCTGAAAGGGAAATCGGCGGAGCCCTGAGCCCGCAGCCAGGGCCAGGGCCCTGAAAACTGATGCAGTTCCTTCACTATTTTGGGGCGCACCCGGCCTTCCAGAGCTCCCGCGCTTCCCGGCGAGGCCAATCATGAGGCAGTTCCTTCACTATTTCCGTGTTCCCGCCCCCCGACAATCGCTCCGGCCACGCCATCGACCCCAATTGTGATGCAGTTCCTTCACTTTTTGGGGCGCACCCCGACCTTCCGGAGCTCCCGCGCTTCCGGGCGACGCCGAATCATGACGCAGTTCCTTCACTATTTTGGGGCGCACCCTCCTTCCGGAGCTCCCGCGCTTCCAGGCGAGGCCAGCCATGATGCATTTCCTTCACTTAGCCGTGTTCCGGCCCCCCCGAGAATCGCTCCGGCCACGCCATCGACCCCAACTGTGACGCAGTTCCTTCACTTTTTCAGCAACCTTCGATCAGACGGCCGTAGTAGGCGCGTACCTGGTCCAGATTCACTCGATTGAAGAAATTCGAATAGGCCATCCACATGGCCAGGCCATTCAGATCCCGAAACTGGGGCGGCAGAAAGACCGGGGCATCAATGACGCCTTCTTTGTATTTGCGATAGAGCACGGGCACGTCCTCCAGCACAACTTTCCCGGCGAACAGAAACGGAATGATCATCGGCTTGCCCAGACGGATCGCGGTCCGCAGGAAATTGTAGACCATGACCATGCCCTTGCAGTAGCCGATGTCCTTCGTGAAGGGCGCCCCCCCGCTCACCACACCGCCGCGAAAGATCCGACTGGCATTTCGATAACAATCGGCCTCGCTATATCCCTGCCCGCGGTAGAATTCGCAAACCTCTACAAAATCGGCGCCGCCGACCGCCATGTCGCAGGCCAGTATGCGGTCGTTCAGTTTTCGCCCGCGACCGGGATAGATCGTAAACGTGATCAGTTCCATAAACACGGCCAGTCCTTCCTGAACCGCTGAGATACAGGGCGGACCTTTGGAAAGCCAGCGTGCCGTCGATTGGCGCTCCCCGTTAAACGTCGTGCCCACATGCACCCAGCCCTCGTGACGTTCGAGTAGATCGATCTCCTTCTCGGAGAAGAGAACGCCGGTCTTGATTTTGACATAGTCCGAGCCCGCAGCCGCGTCGGCCAGCATGCCGTCATCGAGCATGACACGTACGGAAGCCGGCATCTCGGGATCGGAACCAAAATAGAGCTCGAAACGCTCGCGCAGTCTTTCAACCACCTGTTCGGCCGGGATATTCTTTTCGTAGCGCGCACCCAGATGGTCATCTTCAATCCCGCCCAGGATTTCACCCATGAGCATACCCAGATCCCGGATCGTTGTGCGATCGCCGTCGAAATGATCGCGTGGACTCCCGTACAGTTCCCGACCGTGTTTGAAAAATTCGGGTGTTCCGCGCGCCATCAACATACGCACGGCACTTTGATAGTTGTCGCAGTTCCGATACAGAATCGCCCCGAGCTCATCATCGCGGCCCGGGTTTTTTGAAATAGCCGTCTTAAGCTCTTCGAATTCCTGAATTTTCGCAAGCGGATCAAAACCAAGCTGGCGCCGCTCCCGATAGTATTCCGGAGTTGCCGATGGCAAAGACCGCAGCCCGGTTCGCAAAGCCTCTTGCTCAATAGATCCATCCCACTTGATGGCGTCGATGATACGGATCGGTTTCTGGGCCGCTACCAGAGCCAGAGAATACTCACGCAGCTTCGCCCGATAGGCCTCCAATGCAGTCGAATTGGAAAACTCCGTGGAGGCGCTTTCAGGCATGGTTTGGCTTACACCTTCTCGGGCCCGGCGCATAGCATTTTTGCGAAGGGCGCCGAAGCAAAGCTCGAAACCGCGAAGGCGATGCTTGCGCGCGGCATGGATTTGGATACCGTCCTTGAGATTACCGGCCTGGATCGGAAGTCGCTCGAGCGGGCGTCTGAGGCGGGGTAAAAACGATACGCCAGGGGTGGCACCGGCGCCGGCCCCAGAAGTGTGCCCTTAAGCACACTTCTGAACTCCCGCCCGCGACCACCCGGGAGCGAGCGTAAGATTGCCGCCCTCGGTGTGCTCGCCAATCTTAGCGGCGCTTCTTATGCGCGCCACGGGGGGCACAATTCGCTTTATCTCGAACCTGCGGTTCGGGCGAATTGTGTCATGGCTCGCGTGACTCGGGAGCTTTTTTGCGCGACATCGTGTCGCGGTGAAAGTTGCTTCCCGGCGGCATGTTAGTCTGCTGCCGTCTTTGGTTTTCGACGCCGCACGTCTTGGATATCTCGGCGACGGAAGTTCGTTGCGACAGAGCTAAGCCTTCGGCGAGTTCGCGCTGCGCGTTCAACTCTCAGTAACGGAGGCGCACTTTGCCATGTGCGGCTCACAGGGAATGCAGTCCCGACGCCTGGTTCTGCAAGCGCCCTGCTTCACATGTTATCTGGTCGCGCCTAACCGACCGCACGCTACGGCGAAGGACTTTGTGTCAGTCAGGCGCCGAGGCGCCGAACTTCCTGTCTCAGTTCTCTGTTAAGATGAGATCATGGGCGAGTTTTCCAATCCTCATGATCGGCTGATCCGCAGCTTATTTCAGGAAGCCGAACAGGCGGCCTCTTTCTTTCGCGCGACGCTTCCGGCCACTGTCGTCGATCTCCTTGACCTTGATCAACTCAACCTTCTGCCGGGCACGTTTATTTCGGAAGAACTCCGGGAAAGCCGGAGCGACCTACTGATCGAAGTGCCGCTTCGGTCGGGCGAGCGCGCAAACATCTACGTGCTTTTCGAACACAAGTCCTACGTCGATCCCGGGGTCTTTGTGCAACTGCTGGGCTATCTGGCCGAAATCCACAAGCGACAGTTTGCAACACAGGCCGGCTGTCGGTCGTGATTCCGTTTGTGTTCTATCACGGCGACAAGACATGGAACCTGGGCCGCAGTTTTGGAGATGGCTTCGATCTCGGCGCCCGGGAGCGGCGTATTTTTTCGGAATACATCTCTGATTTCCAGATCGCACTCTTCAAGCTGAACGACGCCGACCTGGATGCGATGATCCGTGATGCCGCCCTCCGGGCGGTCCTGGGTGTTATGCAAAACATCCGCGAGCCGGACTTTCCGGAGCGGCTGGTTCCCCTCTTGCGCGGACTTGCGGAAACCCGCGATCCTTCGAAAAAGCTTGCGCTCCTCCGAACTCTACTCATCTATATTATGAATACCCGCGAGCAAGAATCCACCGAGGAAATCCAACGAGCACTCATTGCGGCCCGAATACCGGACAACGAGGAAACCATGGCAACCATCGCAGACAGATTACGAGAAGAAGGCCTGAATCAGGGTCTCGAACGAGGCCGGGCCGAGGGCGCCCGAAAAGCGAAGCTCGAAACCGCGAAGGCGATGCTTGCGCGCGGCATGGATATGGAAACTGTCCTTGAGATTACCGGCCTGGATCGGAAGTCGCTGGAAGGGCTCGCCTGAGGTGGGGTAAAAACGGAGATGCCAGGGGCCACCGCGGGCCCCTGGCGACCCGCGCGCCCTCGCTACGCTTCGCATCCATGCTCCGCGACGCTCGGGAAGGTTCTTCCGCGACATGTAGAGTAGAGGCCGGCTCCCCCGTTACCGGTTTCACCGGCCCCCCTCATCAAACCGTACGTGCGGTTTTCCCGCATACGGCTTTCCTGCAACTTTCATCTCAAGTTTTCACAGTATCCGGGATACCATAAGCCTCCGGATCGATTAGCCCGGCATCGAGCCATCGGGAGAACGTCTTACGGCAGTAAGCGATACGGTATCTCTGACTCTTTCGTTTTTGATGACGAAAAAGGCGGTCCCGAAGATAGATTCTTATTTTACCACGCGCGTATTTGGTGTACGAAACACCCGGGATGGTAAAGTAATTGAGCCAACCCCGCAGCAGCGGATTGAGCTGATCTATCCCGATCTTAACGTTTCTCTGACGACACTTAATCAGGCGCGCTTTGATTTCTCCACGCAACCTCTTCTGAGCCTTCGCGGAAGGAGCGATGTTCCAGTAGTGTCCTTCACGGTCTTTTAGGCGACTGCAATGGTACTGAAACGTAAAGCTCAGAAACTCGAATCCACTTCGCCGGCTATCTACCAGATGTGTCTTGCTTTCATTGATCGAAAGCTCCATCTTCTTAAACAGCCACGTCAGACGGTCCAGAGCTTCTGCACTGATCTTGCGCCCCATCAGCACAAAGTCATCGGCGTAACGAACCATTTTCAGGTCCCTGAATTCCGGGCGCTTGCGAATCATGCGATCCATCAGATTCAGATAGATGTTGGCAAGCAGAGGGAGATCACACCGCCCTGGGGTTCCTCTCTTATTCTTCTTACCGCCACTCATCCGGCCACCTTCCTCTATCGGGGCTTTCAGCCACATTTTCAGAAGATGAAGCACTTTCTGATCGCTGATACGCTGCCCAACCGTCTTTAGAAGTTTGGTATGAGGAATTGAGTCGAAATATTTACTCAAGTCCGCGTCATACACCTCGTGACGGCCCGCTTTCAGGTTTCTTTGATTCGTCCTACCGCGTCTTTGGCCGACCGCTTCGGACGAAATCCGAAAGAGTCGTCGTCAAAATCCGCTTCGAAGATCGGTTCTATTGCCAGCTTGCATGACATCTACCACGCGATCCCGTATTGTCGGAATCCCGAGCGGTCGTTCCGTGCCGTCGGACTTCGGATCATTACCCGCAGAACCGGGTCGGGTCGGTAGCTTTTTTCCATTAGACTCTTGCGAATCTCACGCAGAAAGCTCTCCAGCCCGCCTTCGTCGACATCGGCGAAGGAGATTCCATCAACACCCGGTGAACCCCGATTGGCACGTACCCGTTTATAGGCTTCGCGCAGGAAGTCCTCCCGGCAGATTTTGTCATACAACGAATAGAACCGAAACTTCGGTTCCTGTTTGGCTTTTCGATATATCTTCCTCTGAAAGTCTCGCACTGCGTCCGCCGGCCGGTTGCCTTTGGCTCTACTGTCCGTATTAGATGTTCCCATCAATCAGACTCGCTCCTTTCTTCGTAAGATTCTGTTGCAGCAATGCCCTTCGCTACTCGCGGGTTATGTTGTCCCGCGTATCAACACTACTATGGGCATCTCCGACTTCCTGATAGCCTGTTCTTCCTTGAAACCAGTGGGATCGCCGGCCCCGCTATCAGGATCTCCAGTTCATGTGTTCCCTCAAGACACGCGCCGCCCTCGAACAACCCCGGATGGTCCTGTCTGCCTTCTCGGATTCCTTTCCTATTCCGCTGCCTGGCAGACCGGTAATGGCTTCACCATACACGAGAGGCTGGCCACCATCGACTTCATAACGAGGCTCAATAAGGTTCACTTGCGTTACGGCTCGCATCTTCGCTTATTTCAGACTCAATGCAATTCGTTGCCTCCTTACATCCTGAAACTGCTTGAGACGGCACGGACCGCCGCCTCTGCGGGTCTTTCACCCGCTGGGTTTTACACACGCCTCCTGGCGTACCGTGTCGCGGTGAAGGTTGCTTCCCAGCGCACGTTGCTCAGTTGCCGTCTTTGGTTTTCGACACCGCACGTCTTGGGACTATCGCCGGCCGGTTTTTCCGCGCGAAAGTAAGCCGCCGCTCCCTATGGGTTCGCTCTGGCGGGTTCAAAGTGCGCCAGAAAAAGGAACAGAGGAGGCGCACTTTGCCATGCGCGGTGGAAGTTGGCTCTGCGGCACGTTGGTTCGCGTTTGTCTTTGTTTACCGCGTCTTGATTTGCGTCGGTGGTCTTTTGTGCTCCGCACGCGGTCGATGCAGTGAAATGGTTTCAGGGCGCGGGGGTCGGCCGGCAGGCTTGTTCGCGTGTCTCGGGAGATGCTTGTTCTGCGCGAAAGTAAGCCGTTGCTTCCTATTGGTCGCAACGGCGAGTTCAAATTGCGTCTCAAAACGACCAGGAGCGGAGGCGCCATGCGCGGTCTCCGCTGGTTCGTGTTTGTTTTCGGCTCTGCGGCGTGCCGGTGTTTCGCTACAGCCCCGGGTCCCCAATCGGCACACTGGGTCGGTTTAACTCGTCCTCGATGCAGGCCTCTAAAGCCTCTTCGGTGCTGGTACCGTAGGACTGTTGGCCGTCGTTGGGAAAGAACAAGGGCTCTACGGGGTCCGCATACGGTGTGGAGTCATCGAAATTCAGGAAGTAAGAAGGACTGGTCGGGCCACGCTCGCTCACCCGAAAGCGCCGGTATCTGCCGTCGCGAGTCATGCGGTAGTAGGCATCGCCCTCACTCTGCACGTCGAACGTCCAGAGTCCTGGCACGCCCGGGAATGCCACTTCGACTGTGGCGCCGGCCTCCGGTACACGCAGGCAGTAGTTGAGCACGGACGGCGGGACCGAAACATCGATAAAAGCCGCCATCTGCGCCGTATCCCGCATGCGAAAGACGCCGCTGGGCAGCTTTGCCGGCGCCACCCGCCGTGGAGCCGGATCCGGCGCTTCACCGCATGCCGCGCTGGCGATCACTGCAACTGTTGTAAGAGCCAGCCATCTTCTCATGATTGTATCCATCATCCCTACTCTATTGTGATCAAGCTGGCCGCGCTTTGAAGATCAAATTCAACTCCGCCTCGAAATTCCTTAGCGACCCCCATAGCGTGGTCGATTCTGCGCCAGACTCCGTCTGCGCCGCGCGTGATGGGGAAGTAGTGCCCCTCCCTCTCAATGTATGCCATCGCCACTCGGGCTCCGCTATCCTGAAACGCCTGAATAGCCTGCGCTGTCATTGGCGGGTGATTGACGAACGGCACAGCTTCGAGGTCCCGCGCCGGATAACGAGCAGCATAGCTATCGTATTTCAGATCGGCGGATTTACCGAGCATGAGACCGGTGTAAGACGGGATGCCGCGATTGAGATCCGCGCGAGTGCTCCCTATCGTGATCCATCCCGCGCGTAGCTGCTCATAATACCAGGAGGCAAAGGATGTGTCCCGGTTGACCCGTCCGCTCGCAACTTCGAGCAGATACCACGATATGTTATTGCACATTCCAGCAGACGAGCTGCGCGCCAGTGCCTCGGGGCCACGACCTGCATTGTCCTTTAGCCATTGCACATTGGCATTGAAGGCGCTTCGCCGATAAAGCGCTTGCGATAGTAGCACTTCCTGCTTTCTCAGCTCGGCGCCTGTTGCGGTAGCAACCAACTTCTTGCGCCACGCTATTTCTGCTTCAATCGCCGGATCCATTGTGAAGTCCCCGCCTGCACTTCTGAGAGCACGCGTTCGAAAGCGGGCAAAGCCTGCCTGGCCGCACCCGCGATTGGATCTGCAGTGGGCGCCTGTTGGTTCAAGCGGAATTCCGCGCGGTCGAATAACTCCCCGACCGTCAGGCCGCCCGGTGCTATTTGCGTTGTATCATGGCGAAGAGCCGCTGTCGCGGCCATTTCCCCTTGCTTGTAAGGCTTCTCAAGGTATTCGATCGGCCACTCAAGGCCCGTCGCGTCCAGTAGCTGAACCTGAACCTGACCCTGTGGGCTCCGGGTCTCCCTGAGCGTCATGCCCCGCGGCAGAAAAGCGACCCGCGTCTCCGGGTGCGGCGGCGGGTTACGCAGATCTGGAAAAGCGAAGACGGCTTCAAATCTACGACCATGCAGCCAGCCGGGTCCGGCATTTCGTAAAACTTCGTCGCCAATTGGATCTACAATGAATTTTTCATCGCCAACGCCCGCCAGAAACTCTTCCGAAAGGACTGGCCGCTCATCTGGCACGCGCGTCGCGTCGTCCAGATCTATCGGCCGAAAACGGTCAAGATACGCGAGTAGCTCGCGCCGCCGCGTGGTGCTCTCTTTGGCTTGGGCAACGTGGGCTGCGAACTCTTTGTATTCTGCCGCTGAAACAGGATCCCTGCGGAAAATGGCCGTCATAAGTCGTTCGCGATTGGGTTCCCTGATTCCAAATACCGCCTCAAACACCTCCAGGGCCCTGACTGCCTCGGCATTGTCAACCCCGCCCCACAAGCCTCCGAGCGCACCCGGCTGTAGCTCTTCTTGTAGGTAAGACGCTGCCCTCTGAACACCGCCCTCCGCCTGCAGACGCTCCTGCCACACGCGCGTCACGGCCTCTGTTTCAGAGCCGTCGCGTTCCATACGCAGCACGCGATCCAGTGACTCGTCCTGTTGGGCAGTCAGGCTTCGTAGTTCCGAGAGCGGCGGCTGCACGTTGGGTTCCAGGCTGACCCAATCTTTCAGGAGCTTCATCACGCTGCTTTGACAACTTACACTCGCGCAGTCCTCGGTCAGGAATGCCCAGAGCTTTTCTTTCTGCTGGTGGTACACGCCACCACGATGTGTCACCGTAGCGTCCGGCCCCGCCTGGCCCATGGGGCCTTCGGCCCGCTCGTCTTCGGTGTTTGCGGTTTGTGGTTCTTCCTCCGATGTGTTTTCGTTCCGTTCATCGCCCCAGTCGGGGAAGGAGAGTTCCGGCAGGGCGGCGGAGAATGGTCCAGCAGGCTTTCGAACGAATCGCCCGCTGTGCGGCCGGCCGTGGCGATGGTGTCGATGTCGTTTTCGGTATCTTCAATGCGAGACGCGGGGGGCCGACCGCACGGCCCCCCGCACCCCCGTGCGCCGCGCGGAGGCACTCGACATCAATGTCTCGTGGCCGCGCGGTTTTTTGTTCCGCGACATCGTGTCGCGGCGAATGTTGGCTCCACGGTCACGTCGGCTCGCGTTTGTCTTTGGTTATCGCCTCGTGATTTCCGTAATAGGCGCTGTGCCTTATCTCACCCTCACGGACGGTATACCGGCGGTTGTACCGGCAGGCTGAAGTCGCCTGTCGCGTCCGCCCTGAAACTGAGCAGCAGAATCAGCGATTCACGGCGATTACTTGCTGTCCCCAATACCGAGATGTCGCACGTCGTATTACTGAAATAGCGACGCATTCGATACAGTGGCCGGCGCGTTGGCGGGTCCAGAATTTCTGCATACACGTCGCCAGAGCCCTCAACAAGCAGGAAAGGGACCTCGGGCCACCCGAAATCGGGCAGCGGCCGGTTCGGCGGGTAGCACTCGGCCCAGAGTGACAGGGTATCCGTGAAGTACTTGTACTGATAGTAGGTCGGGCCAGTCCCTTCAGCATACGAACTCAAATCCTCCGGCGGACCCAGGATCGCTGTTATCTGACCTGGCGGCGCGCATAGCGAAATGCTCGGGTCGCCGAATTCTCTTAGCGACCAGTCCCTCGGAGCCACGCTTACCTCCGCCATCTCAACGTAACCTCCGCTCTGGGTCGCAAGACCTCTATTCGAAACGCGCCCCGTGAGTTCAATTGGCGTCAGGAAACCAACGGTAGTCAGCTCAGCGCCACTGGCGTTTCGGAGAGCGACGCTTTCTGCAATCACGAAAGCGCGCCCCTGCAGAGGGCAGGCCGGCGCTGGGCACGCGGACAGGAGAAGAGATATTAAAGAAACAGCAAGCATGAGAGTGGCACGCATTTTACGGACACTCCAGCGAGATCTCTTCATTAACGAACGCGCACAGTGGATTTGTTCTGCCGGGTCTATGTTCTGGGCGCGCGGGTCGTTCCGGAAAACAAATCGAGTCTGAGGCAGGCGAACTGTCGCACGGGGCGGAAAGCGAACCCTCCCACGTTTCAAAGTACAGATGCGGGCCAGTACTCTGTCCAGTACTCCCTGCTCTGCCAATCTGCATACCCGGACTCACGTTCTCTCCTACACGCAACTGCGATGGCTCTTTCAGATGACCGTACAGGCTGTAATATACGCGTTGACCGGCACGGTGTTCCAGAATCACATAGTTGCCGTACGTGTTAGAAGCGGCTCTCACGACGCGGCCCGCCGCAGGTGCAATTATAGGTGTACCCGCCGGCACTCCTATGTCCAGTCCGTCATGATACACTGCGCCTCGGTGCTGATCCCACCCCGCGATGGATGGCACCCTTTCAAATTGGCCCGCAGGTACCGGCAACGGCGCGCCGGAACTCGCAATGTATCGAGGCACATTGTTCTCAAGGCTTCTGTACTGCGCGCGGTACTCGCCTACCCGCTGATACTGTCGCGCATTCCCGCGGTTGCATTCCTGCTTCGCCTCTTCGGTGTTTCTGTATGCAGTCAACCTCACTATCTCGTAGTCGAACCATACCACACACGATTCCGGTGAAGGGCGCAGTCTGCTGCTTCGGAACAAGTTGCCAACCGAGTGCGGGCCGACGCCCGACGCTCCTGCGCTTCACCTATCTTCCTCGCATACTCAGCCTGCATACGTCCGCTCTCGCTGAAGTCGAAGCCCTGCTCGGGTCGGTATTATTCGTCGTTCGCCTCCGTTTCCTCAGCCGGCACACCGCGCTGCACGTGCTCGTTGTAGGCAACCTGGGCCCGGCGATACTGCTCCGCGATGGTCGCCCTCTGGCTGCACAGCCAGTCCGATTCACGATCGGCTGTCGGCCCTGTGCAGGCGGCCTCCGCCAGGTAACCCAATCTCTCCAGCTTCCGCTGATCCAGGCCGAGCTGCGCACTCTTCAATGATTGGGGGGCCGTTGGCCAACTATGAACAGGAGAAGGCTGACCTCTGGCCCGATTCGGGCCTGGACTCCGAGCGCTACTGGTCCGGAACTCGTGGCCGCCGGCGAGTCCACCCAACTTGAGCAGGCGTCTCTTTCCGTAGCCTCCGGACAAAACGTCTCGCGGACGCGTCGGCGTGTCATTTCAACATTCCCCGGTTCGCCCGCAAGAGCACTGGTCCCAACCTCCGAAGCTTGGTACAGTCCTGATGTTCGCATATCACCCGCAAACCCCATACACCGCTTTCCGGGCGTATGTTTAGATTCTATATATTTGGGACCGGACTGGATCCGGAGATCAAGTCCGGAGAATTCGGCCAAAATCTGCAAGTTCTAAAACCATTTAGCGGAGGAGCGAAAGCTCAGGGGCTACGCGAAAACCTGCCCTTTGACAGGCTCGACCGCGGTGTTCCCGGCGGCCGCAAGCACTGGTGGCTGAAACGTTCACGCCGGGAAACTCAGGCCCGCCCGGCAGGGCGACAGAGTTTCTGAGAATAAAGGCGGAGGATTCCTGCTGTGCCCAGGAGAGGACTTGAACCTCCACAGGATTACTCCCACTAGTACCTGAAACTAGCGCGTCTACCAGTTCCGCCACCTGGGCAATCAGGAAAAAGCAGACTCCCGAAGGGGCCCTGCACGGGCAATCACAATTGCAGAGCATCGGCCGGGGTCAGGCGTTCGTTCGGTTTTCGGCGAAGACGGCGTGAATACCTTGCCCGCGCACGCGCCTCCGACAATTCCATCAGTGTGGACCGCTTCTTAAAAGCAAGTCGATGCCTGGGGCTGCTTCTTCTGGCGCTACCGGCCGGCGGCTGCCTCCCGGACCTGGACGCGCCGGGCGCACCCCACGCCACTCTGGGCCAGATGGACTTCTCGGGGGTCGATCTTCTGAGTCGCGCTTACGCCCTGGACGGGCAATGGCGCTTCGAGTGGAACCAGCTCCACGAGACTCCGGGCACGGAGTCGCCGGTATTCATCGAAGTGCCGCGGCCCTGGAACAGTTTTGGTTACGTCAACACGGGCTTTGCCACCTATCATCTACGGCTGACCGGCCTGCCTCCGACCGCGCGACTCGCCCTGCGCATCGGCGATCTGAATACGGCCTATCGCCTCCTGGTCGACGGCCAAACAATTCATGCCGTGGGGCGCGTCGGAACCGAGCCCGAAAGCTCCCGGTCCACCTTTCGACCGGATGTCATCGCGCTTCCTCCGGGCGCCGGGCATCTGATCACGCTTCAGATTTCGAATTTCACACACCGCAAAGCCGGACTGGACGGATCGATCCTGATTGGTTCGGAAAGGGATTTGCGTGCAGGCCAGGAGCTGGATGTCGGACGCACCCTGCTCTTGTTCGGCATCTTTCTAATCACCGGCATTCATTACCTGACTGTCTTTATCCTGCGTCGGCGCGAACTGGCCCCCCTATTCTTCAGCCTGTTTTGCCTGGCGCTCGCGACCCGCATGCTGGTCACCGGTGAGTATCTTCTGGCGCGCGTGCTGCCGCATTTTGCCACCATCATGCGCCTGGAGTATCTCACTCTGGTTTTCAGTACCGCGATTTTTGCCCTTTTTCTGAACGCCACTTTTCCGCGCGAATACCGCCGCTTCCTCAGTCGGCCCATCGCCCTGGGCGCCGCGATCATGGGCGGGCTGATTCTTTTTACAGAACCGCTCTTTTTTACCGAGCTACTGGGCGTTGATTTCCTGCTGGCGCTGACCACCATGTTGAGCGGCTTCGTCTGTGTCGCCATCGCCAGTATGCGTCATCGGCCCGGCGCCCTTACCATGCTGGCCGGCGGGGGCATGTTCAGCCTGACGGTCGTCGCAGACATGCTGGGCCATGACTACGTGCTCGACCTTCCGAATCTTCTCAAGAATCCAACCCAGTACGGCCTCATCATTTTGATTCTGGCCCAGTCCACGGTGCTGGCCCGACGTTCGGCCAGCGCCTTTCGCACCGCCGAAACCCTGACCGCCGAATTAGAACGACGCGTGGCCGAAAGAACCCGCGCGCTGGAGGAGTCCAATCGCGAGGTTCGTGAAACATCGCGCATGTATCGCAACCTGGTCGAAACCTCGGTCAATCTGATCTGGGCCATCGATACGGAAGGCATCATCACTTTTGTGAACGCCGCCGGTAAACAGATCTACGGATACGAACCACAGGAAGTCATCGGGCAGCATTTCGCGCGCTATGTGGATCCGGAGAGACTGGAGAACGACAGCCGCATGGTGCGACGTGTGCTTGCGGGGGAGACGATCTTTAACTATGAGACCGTACACCGCCACCGCAACGGAAAACGTATTTACCTCATGTTCAACGCCCTGGCGGCCCGCGACGATTCCGGAGCCGTTACCGGCGCAAGCGGGACGGCGGTCGACATTACCCAGCAAAAAAACATGCTCGATGAACTGCGCGTTTCCCGGGATCTGGCCGAGCAATCCAGCCGCGCGAAGTCGGAATTTCTGGCCACCATGAGCCACGAAATTCGCACACCGCTCAATTCGCTTTTGGGTTCTGTGGATTTGCTGCAGGAGACCAAACTCGATCAGCACCAGACCGATTTGCTCTCGGTAATTGAGCGTTCCGGACGCCGGCTACTGAACGAAATCAGCGACATACTGGACTTATCCCGGGTCGAGTCCGGAAAACTCGAGCTGGAGATCACGACCTTCAACCTGCACGAGCTGCTGGAAGAAATGCGCGCCATGTTTGCGCAGCATGCAAGTTCGGCCGGTCTGGAGTTGCATGTCCTGATCAAGACCGGCGTGCCGCAGTGGATCGAAGGGGACGCCCATCGCCTGCAGCAGGTGCTTTCGAATCTACTCGGCAACGCGCTTAAATTTACCGAGCACGGTTCGGTCGAATTGATCGCGGAGTGCGAGACCGATCGCGAAGATCGCGTGCGCATCGCCTTTGAGGTGCGCGACACCGGCATCGGCATACCACCCGACCGGCTGGAATCGATCTTCGATAGCTTCTCCCAGGCCGATTCTTCAACGACCCGACGTTTTGGCGGTACGGGTCTGGGCCTTGCGATCTGCCGTCGCTTGGTGCGCCTCATGGGGGGCGAAATCCTGGTGTCGAGCGCCGAAGGTGAAGGCAGCCGGTTTCGGTTTACGGCCAATCTGAAAAAGGCCGCGCCTTCCGAACCCGGCCTGGAGCGCGCCGCGCGGGTTGCGGCGCCCTCCTCCGCTCCGATGCACATCCTGGTTGCCGAAGACAACGCCGACAACGTCTACCTGATTCAGGCCTATCTGCGCAATTCCAGCATCACGGCCGACTTCGCGGAGAACGGCGCCATCGCCATCAAACGGGCCCATGAAAAAGATTACGATCTCATACTGATGGATATTCAGATGCCGGTCATGGATGGGTACACCGCGGTGCGCCTTTTAAGAGAATGGGAACAGGAGAGCGGCCGAGAACCCACACCCATCCTTGCCCTGAGCGCCAACGCCTCGGCCGAGGATCGCGAACAGAGCCTGGCAGCGGGCTGTGACGAACACCTGAGTAAACCCATCAAAAAACACCGGTTGCTCGAAGCCATTCGCGAGTACGCCCGGCACCGGAACTGAGCAAGAACGATGGCGGGGTCGAGTCGACGACGCTACGGCGAAAATCGGCCCACCGTACCGCCGTGCAGGCTTCCCAGATATACCGCACCGCCGTGTTCAATCGCCGAAGTCGTAAACGGCACCCTGCCCCCGGCTTCTTCGTAGCTGCCCAGCAAGACGCCGTCCTGATCGAACTGCGCGACGTGGGTGTACGGCGCGGCCGCCGGACGCATAAAGGCCGGCAGGCGCAGGGTCAGTCGGCGCAGGAAGCTCGAACCCGACAGAGAATCCAGGGCCTGGTTTCGCGGGGCCGCCAGAGCCAACCAGTAGGAAGTTCCGGAACGCGTGATGTTATCGGGGAAGCCGGGCAGGTTCTCCAAAAACACTTCTGAACTACCGGCCCGGGGCCCCCGCAGCCAATAGCGCAGGACTCGATACATGCCGGACTCGCAAATAAGCACAGAGTCTTCATTTGCACTCAGGGCGACACCATTCGCAAAGTTCAGACCGGAAAGTAAGGTCCGCGCCTGGCCGGTATTCGGATCGAACTCAATCAGGCGACCGCTGCCGCGGTGTTCAACAATATCGAGCTGGCTGGCCCAATCGGCTCCGTACTCTGTCACCGGGAAACGCGTGGATGCGTCGCTCAAATAAATGCGCCCGGTCTGTCTGGATATATCCAGATCGTCCGCGAAACCAAACGCCTCGCCATCGACCTCACCAAGCAACACTTCTACCTGACCGGAAGGGTCGACGCGCAAAAGACCGCGCACACCATCGGCGACAAACAGATTTCCACCCGCATCGAACTTCAGACCAAGCGGTCGCCCTTCGGTACGCGCAAATACTTCGAAGCTTTGCCCGACCCGGCGCAGAACGTCTCCTTCTTCGGTACCGCTGTACAGAATTCCGTTCGCATCAAACGCAATCGATTCTGGCCCCGAATAGCCGCCCAATTCCAGGGCCTCGACGTTGATCTGAGAGCGGCGCTCTGCCCAGACGCTGCCCGGACCGGTTTCGGGCGCCTGGGGTGCTTCCCAGGCTACGGGATCAATTGGAACCGGCCAGAACAAGAGATACAGAAGAAGGATTGCGAGAAAGACCAATCCGGAAAGTAAGAACCTGCGCATGCTTGCACTCCCGCGGCTTTGTTTCGAGGCCAGCAAGCAGTTTTGTGACACCTCAGGAATGCAGACAAACTATCGCCTGGGTCTCCAGGTCACGCGCTTCTTTCAGAAGAGAGGAAATCCAGGTTCTATTGCCAACGGGTCAGAATGGCCGGGTGTTTTTGCCCGGGCCGCAAACGCACGCGATTCAGCGCCGAGCGCTCGCGTACAATCGCACCGGAATGGGATACCCCTCGATCGTTTGATCTTCGCCCACAAAATCCGCCCCGACGGGCATATCGGCCCAGATTGTGCGTTGCTGTTCTGCCATTCCGTCGTACTCGCCGCCGCCCTGCACGTTTCGAAAACCGGACCGCCGCAACCACAGCTCCAGACAGAGTGCATTCGGAACGAACCAGACCCCGCGCACGCCTGCGAGCAAACCGCGATCCGGAACCAGCGCCAGAGGATGCGGGCTGAACTCCATCGGAAGGCCGAGACTCTCTACGATCAACTGCCCGCCGGGTTTCAGAGCACCGTAGGCCGCACGCAGGATCGAAAGCGGGTCGGTATGATGGTACAACACACCCAGAAGCAGAATCACGTCGAAGCGTTCGGGCTGTTCATGGAGCCAGTCGTAGCCCCGCAACACAAAACGATGCCCATCCGGACGATAAAAAGCGGCCAGGTACTCGTAGCATTGCTGAAAGGCCGGAACCGGATCCAGGCCAACCACTTCGCGAACATTCAGGGCGGCCAATCGAAACAGATAATAGCCGTTGTTGCAGCCCACGTCGCAGATCGTAGCACCCGCCGGCGCCTGAATCAGAGCGGCAACGCGGTCCCACTTGATGTCGCTTTTCCAGTTGGCGTCGATGCGATGCCCGAAAATTTCAAAGGGACCTTTGCGCCAGGGCCGCAGCTGCTGCAGGTGCTCAAGCAGAATCTCGTGCTCGGCTGAATTCAATTCGGACGCGCGTCCGATGGTCACGGCCGGCCCCTCCAGACGAAAGTGTCCGGTGGCATGAGAACGCGCGAACTCCAGCATACCCTCCAGGTTTTCCGGAGTGAGCCGGGACATTATTCGCGCTCGCGACCGGTCAGGAAGCCGTGCTCCCGGTTGGCAAAGCGATCGGTCATGCCGGAGATATAATCCGCCACAACACGATAGAGGCCGTGGGCCTCGACCCGGGCCTGCACGTGCTCGGGCATGAGTTCCGGGTGCGCGGTGAACTCCTCGAATAGAAACTCAATGATTCGCGCTCCCCGCCGCGACATCTGCATCACCCGCGGGAAGCGGTACAGGCGCGCAAACAGGAATCTGGATATCTCCGCCAGATTGGACCGCATGCCGGGGCTGAAGGCCACCGGATACTCATCTGTCGACATGGCCCGCACCTCGCCCAGATCGTGGGGCGCCGCCTGTTCGAGTCGTGCCCCGGTGGTCTCCAAAAGGTCGGTGATGCAGGCGTTCATCATGCTTCGCACGACAGCCCGTACCCGCAGGGGCATGCGCGCGACCTGAAATCGGTCGTGTTCTTTTGCGACCACGCGTTCGTGGGCGGCCCGAAAAGCGGGCAGTTCAAAGAGCTGCTCGTAGGAAAGAATACGTGAGTCGACGCCGTCTTCAATATCGTGATGCAGGTACGCGATGCGATCGCAGTGATCCACCAGCATGGCCTCCAGGCATGGGCGGCGTCTATGTCGCAGATCGCAAACTTCCTGCAGCTCCTGGTCGCACTCGTACACCCGCGCGTGTTTCATCATGCCTTCCAGACTGGCCCGGGTCAGGTTGAGACCCCGGTACTGCAAGTAGCGCGTCTCCAGAGTCGTCACGATGCGCAGACTCTGACAATTGTGTTCGAAGCCGCCTTTTTCCCGCATGAGATCGTTCAGTGCATCTTGCCCGGCGTGTCCGAAGGGAGTGTGGCCCAGATCGTGAGCGAGAGCCAGGGTCTCGGCAAACTCAGAATTCAAGCGCAACGCCTGGCACACCGAACGCGAAATCTGCGCCACCTCCATGCTGTGGGTCAGGCGCGTTCTATAGTTATCCCCTTCGGTGTTGATAAAAACCTGGGTCTTGTAGCCCAGTCGCCGAAAGGCTTTGCTGTGCACCACCCGGTCCCGATCGCGGGCATAAGCGGTCCGGTAGGCGTGCGGCTCTTCTCCGTGAATACGGCCGCCATGGTACCGATTCAACATGGCGTACGGCGCCAGAAGCGA
>JACKOY010000004.1 GCA_024233935.1 Spirochaetales bacterium
GAGAGCACGCGAGATACTGGCCGACGAGACTGCGACGGACGAAGAGAAGCTGCTGGCGCTGGCCATTTTGCAGAACCCGGACCCGTCGGAAGAGGAGATGCGCTGGCTGGCGAGCCGAAGCCACGATGGGCAGGGCCTGCGTTCTCCAGAAGGCCTGCTTGGAACGATCGCAACGAGCGTTGATGATTTCTTCCGGGAGAAGGTCCTGGGCCAGGTCGCCGAGGACGGCGGCTTTGTAGATCCCGCAACTGGCGAATGGCGCCAGCGCACATGTTTTGTTGCGGGGACGGAAGTGCTGACGCCCTCGGGTTACGTGGCCATCGAGGAAATCCAGGCCGGTGACACGGTGCGGGCCTTCGATGAAACCACCGGCAAGCTGACGTGGTCGCGGGTAACGCAGACCTTTGTACGGCAAACAGACCAGATCTACGCAATCCACGTACCGGGTGACGTGATCGAAACCACGTGGAGCCATCCATTTTATGTGCTGCGAACCCGCGGCAACGCCTCCAGGGATTTCGAGCGCGCCGGCGAGTGGGTGGAAGCAAAGAATCTACGGGCGGGCGACATGTTGCTCAATGCGTCCGGGGATGTTGTGGTGATCCAACGTGTGGCCATACAGATGCGGACCGAGACCGTGTATAACTTTGAGGTGGAGGGGCAGCATACGTATTTTGTGAGTCGCGGGGAAGTGCTCGTTCATAATGCGGACTATGCCGTTTCCGATGATTTCAAAATCGCCCAGATGATGATGCTCGATACTCTACTTGAGTCCGTATCTCCCGGGGCGGAAACGATTTCGGAGCATATTCTGGGCGCGATTGAGGAGGTCCTTGATGGGAAGGGGGCGCTGGGAGGCTCTGCACGAATTTTACGCACGTTTGTGACGGCTTACAACATACCAGGGGACGCAGAGGCGATCGCCGCTTTCCTAGAAACAATGGCCGGGACCGGAGTATTGCAGAGGGTGCTCCTGGCAGACGTGTTCGACAATGAGATGGCCAATATCAAAGAGGCGCTGCAGGCGGAGTATCGCTATCTGCGCGAGGCTCCCCGACTTGAGGACGAAAATCTTCGGGACGTAGAGCGAGAGATCGAGCGGCTGAACCAACAGATCGAGCGGGTAACTGATCCAGTGGCGAGATCCGATCTGCAAAGGTCTCTTGAAATTGAGTTGGAGGTATATACGGAGATTCGGGACTCATACTACGCGGAACAGGAAAGAGCGCAGCGGCGCATCGAGCACCTTGAAGCGCAGGCACGCAATCTGGAGCAAATCCGGCAAGGGAACGAGTCCGGAGCGAGCCTACCCAGCAGAACCCAGACGCAGTTCGTGGAATGGACAGAACAGGCATACGGTGGGTTTTCAACTCGACCGCGCGCGCTCATTGAGGAAGCGGAAAAAATCAAACAGCTCACCATTTTATTTGCAGCTTACTCGGGGATACGCCAGGGTGTGGCAGCAGTGGACGCGGTTGATGAGAGACCCATCATCGTGGAGGGTGTATATAGCAATATTACAAGTAACTTCCTAGAGGGCGCCCGGCCGGGCGTACTTGGAGCCCACCAACGTTGGGCGACTCTGCGCTCGCGAAGAATGGACGAGGCTACCGTCGAAGGAAGAAACGAGTTCCTCCGGACCCGACTTAGGTTGATTTCGCCGGAGGAGCTCAGAACAGAAATCGAGGAGAGAGTCTGGGAAAATGATGTACAGCAAATTCAGCACATACTCAATCTTCCTGACGGTCGGCCTTAGCCTGGCGATTTTGTCCGGCAGGCTCGCGGCGGAATGCGTCCAGGGCGACTGCCACAATGGGCGCGGCAGGGACGAGCAGACGTTGAATGGCCAGGTGGTGGAGGTCTATGAAGGTCAATGGAAAGATGGGTTTCGAGAGGGGAGCGGCACTGTGAGTGCCTATACAATAGGTGGGGTTATGTACCGACGCTATTCGGGCTCGTTTCATCGGGGTTTTTACCACGGCTACGGTAAGGAGGTTTTTTTCGAGTCGAACGAGCAGGCTGAATCTTCATACGAGGGTAGCTTCGAATATGGACACCGATCAGGGCGCGGCGTGCATGTCGTTTATAATGCAAGGGGAGGTGTCGCTTTGCGAGCAGAGGGCATCTGGCAAGACAACGATTTGACGGGTGTGGTCGAACGCTTTCGTCTCGATGGGTCGATTGCCAGTCGATTTACTGGAGAGTGCCAATATGTGCAACGATGCGAGGGCCAAGTGACGCGCTTCGATCGCCGGGGAAATGAGGTTTCGGTCGAGAACGGCATTTTCACCGACTATTTTGTGAACATACCACAGGACAACATTCGCCGATGAAGCTCTGCTTAGCGTTTTCGGTGCTCGTCTTGTTGCTGCCTTTCGGACGGTGCTCCGATGAGCCCCCGCTCGCCGCACGATTCTTTGAAGGCTACACGCTGGAAGGTGCGGCTGACTGGCGGCGGGGGCCTTTTTCCTCTTGCATTGAGTTTTACTGGCAAGGAGGAGAGCCAGCAGTAATGTCAGAAATGCGACAGATGCGTGCGCGTAACCTCAAGGAACTCCATGTTCCCGTCCTGCGTACATGCGAAGCGGTCCGTGACGATGCAATTTCGGCCTGTGTCATCCGTTTTCGTGTCACTGAGATCTGGGTTCATAACATGCGCGAGAAAACGGGTTTACCAGAGGGACTGGAGTGGCCGGAAAGCGGAGGTTTCATTGTGTATCATGATTCCGACGACCATCGTGCAGGCAGACCGAAGCGTTGCCTGAATCAGCAAGCGGGGGCGTACGAGGAGCAGTTGGAGGCGTTCTTTTTTCTCCTTGCGCCGCCTCCGAAGTACTGAATCGGACAGGCTCGGCGACGCGGTCCGGGAGCACGTAGAGCAGGCCGCCGCAAACAAGGCCCGACACGCGGCCGGTCGGGTCCGTCCGGAGGACTTCGCAAGCTTCGGCATTACGCACGCGTGGCGAAACTCAGAGCACAACAAGACCACCGGAGCGATTGTGCAGGCGGTGGAAACCGTAGGCAGCGCGGTCCTGGATATGGTCGCACCCGGAGTTGGCCGACTGGCCCTGACCGCTTACAGCGTGGCCAAGCAGTCTTATATGGGGTCCCTTCACGGCGGGACGCTGGGCGCTACGGCGGGCGGTGTTTCGGCTCTTGTGAGCGCGCCTTTGACCGCCGCGACCGGAGTAAACGCCAGCGCCAGTTACAGCTTCGACGGTGGTTGGGGACTGAGCCTCGGAGTCGGCGCGCCAATGCCGGGAAGCGGAGGCTTTACTGCCGGTGGGAACGTAAATTTTCAGGAAGGAGAGGGGTTCACCGGCGGTGGGATGAACCTTGGCTACCAGATTGGGTATAAGGATGGACCCGGGGGAACGAACGGCACCTTCGGTCCCAACATCGGAACACAGTTCGACCGCTACGGCAATTACACCGGGGCTTCGATCGCCGTGGAGACCGATAGCAATTTCATGCGCGAGAGCGCCCATCGAAGTAGTTCACTGCAGTCCCGATTTGGTATCAATCTGGATGCCGAGGGGCACTATTCCGGACTGGATGCGTCGGTTGCCTACACCAGGCAGAGTGACGGGAACGCAGGAGATGGAACGGGAACGTTACACGATCTGCTGAGACGTTCATCCAGTTATACGATCGGCGGGGGCCTGAGTTACAATCGGGATGGATCTTTCTCTGTCAATACGCGGGCGGGCGCTACCTACAATTTCAATCTCGATGGCGCAGGCTACACCGGAACAAACGGCGAACTGACCGGCAGCTTCAACTTCGACGAGAACGGCGGCTATAGCGGAGTAAGCCAGAATGCGCGGTTCGGGCTGACGTATCAGACCCAGGCGCAGGCAGAGCAAATTCGTCGCGAGCGACTCAGATCACTGCGAGCCGCGTTCACGGAAGTAGAAGGCTCTTTGAGCGACGCCGAACGCGCCGAATACGAGACCGAAATCAACCGACTGGAAAACCTGCTGAATCCTCAGCGGGCGGCCCAAACCTGGGGTCGAGAATCGATCGCCGAGCTTCTGAATCGCGATGATCTGAATCCGGAGGAAGAGGCGCTGCTGCTGGCAATGGCCGAAGAAGCAGAACTGACGCCGGAAATGCTGAAGGCGATCGGGCAGATCCAGAGGCGCTTCAACCCTGATGCGGATAACCTGACCGGCTCCCGGGACGAAGAACCCGGTTTCTTTGCCTCGATCGCAAACGGCGCCGAGGACCTATTCCGCGAATACGTCCTGGGCCAGGTCGCCGAGGACGGCGGCTTTGTAGATCCCGAAACCGGCGAATGGCGCCAGCGCACATGTTTTGTGGCGGGGACGCTGGTTCGGGTGCATCCCGAAACAGCCCACGCATTCTCTGAGGACGGCCAGCACTACAAACGCATCGAAGAAATCAAGACGGGCGATGTGGTGCTGGCATGGGACGAAGAGTCCGGCCAGCTCAGCTACCGACGCGTGGTAAACACGTTCGTCCGGCAGACCGACCAGATCTACAGACTGTCCTTTGAACGGGACGAAGAGATCCAGACGACTCACAGCCACCCGTTCTATGTGATCCGGAATTCCGGATATGGCGGCTCACGGACAAGCCACGGCGAATGGGTGGAAGCAAAGCACCTGCGGGTCGGAGATCGGGTACAGACTGCAGCAGGACAAACGGTTTCGATTACGGCGATCGGGATCGAGGCGCGGTCGGCGACGGTCTACAACTTTGAGGTAATTGACGAGCACAACTACTTCGTGGGCCGGGCCGGGGTGTTGGTGCATAATGAGGGGGGCTATGCTGAACTCGCGGCGGATGCCAGAAGCAGCGTGAATGCCCTGCTGCGAGACCGCGCATTCGCCGCAGAAATGGTCGACGCTTGGGTCGAGGATTGCGTCAACGGTTGCAACCTTGAACAGATAGTTGCCGCCTTGCAGGAGAGCGATGAACTGCGCCACCTTGACCGGCAGACGATTTACGCGCTCTCAGTGTACTTGGCGTATTCGGACCCCCGTCTGGAGGGCGGCGACCCCGCCGCCATTAGCCGGAACTTCATCGAAAGAAACGGCTACAGGGATCCGGAGTTGCCTCCTGAAGAGCGGTTGTCGTACTACCTTGGCCAATACGATGACTCCACGTTCGCCAGTGTACTTACAAAGGCCGTTGATTGGTCCGGGACGGCTTTAAAGTTCTTAGGCAATTTAACTGGACGTGAAGTGCTCGGAATGGTCGGTCGGACCATCGGGAACGCCGCCACAATAACGCAAGCGCCCGCAATGTTGGAAAACCTCTTGCGCGCGTATGAGATGGGTAAATTCCGGAACGAGATTGCAGCGTCTCATCGGATCGTTGCCACTTACGAAAGCCTTTCACCGCACGACCGACTTGTTTTCGAACGTGCCCTGCACGAGGAATTTGGCATTCCAGCCGCATTCTCTCGCGTCGTTGAGGTCAGACTCACAAGCGGAGAGACCATACGTGCTGTGGCCAATCTCAATGCCCAGCATGTACGAGTTCTAATGGGCCATGATAATTGGCGACGTTTTGAGGAGAGGTTGACGTCACAGTACGGCCTGCGCAGAGACTCGGTGCAGCTAGCCGTAGCAAATGCAAATCGCATCCTCGAGGAGTATCGAACGATCCATACGATCCAGCCGGGCCAGGGAGTCGAAGCGGCAGCACTGGTTGACTATCACGAGGGAATATGAAAACGAAATACATTGCAGTCTTTGGAATCTTTGCTGTCGCGGTGGGCGTGAGCGTGCCATGGTTGCTTGATCGTTGGCGTGTGCACGAGCTGCTGAACTTCATGGAAACGTACGCGGCAACCTGGAAGCCTGCACAGGCGTTTTCGTTCGACGCGCAATCTGATGCACTTCGGATTGTGTACGGAGATCGGTTGGCCGCTGAGGATGCAAACTGTATGCGCGCGGAAGATGACTTCTTCTTACGCTGCGCCGGCCGAACGGATTGCGCGCCCCGGCTGATATGGCAGAATCCCTTCGGGGAAACCTGTAACAGTCTTCCGTATATCCCGACCGACGGTGAGAACTGCACGGAACGGCTGATAGATGCGATCAGCGTGCGTTACGATACACTGGACTGGCTCAGCTCATTGGAAGAAGTGCGGGCTGCGGACCGTAAGCTTGTAGTCGCGCAAAGCTTTACAGAGGCTGCCCCCGTTCACTACTCCCGGATTTCGGGCGACCGTTTGCTCGTGACGGGAGAGAGGGGTGGTCCAGCGCTCTTTCTGATGGACCCTGAGGGCTGGCTGCTCACAGTTGTGCTTGCTCCAGATGTGGATCCAATCGAATGTGCTGGCAAATTTAGGCTCGAGCGCAACTAATCGATCATCCACGTCGCCGCTTGCAAAGTCAGCCCGTACGACTGCTTGTCCATCTCATCGATTTTCTGCTGGTTGAGCAGCATGTTGACAAATCGTCTGAACCGTGCCACGCCTTTCGCATAATCGCGAGTTAGACGAAAGAGCAGATGCAAGATTCAAGGTCGCCTCGGACTCTTCTTCGACTCTGCCTCCTCGCAGGCCAGTTCACAATCGTCTTCATTATTCTTCTTGGTATCGCGAATCGCGAGTTGTTTCATTTCGCGTTACGGCCCTGGCTACCCGAACTTGCTGATTCCATTCATTCAACGGGCTGCACCAAAGCAGAGGGAGTACTTCTCGGGCTTTTTGTTTGCCTCAACGCAATTGCTATCGGGGCTTTCTGGCTTCTGCATCGCATTCGTCCATTGCGGAACTTCGCCGCTTATGGATTGTATCTTTCAATACCGCTGCTGACATTCTGGGGTTACACGAACTTTCTTTGGGCGGGACGGGTGCCGTTCGATAGTTGCTACGAATGCGACGACTTTATCGGGCTTTTTTACACGTTGCCGGTTTGGTTCAGCTCGTTGGTCCTTTGCACCATTCTGTGCTTCGGCTGGGCCAGATACTTCGGCCATCCCGAGCGCGACTGGTGGGAGCGTTTAGGTGCTTCACTGGCGTGTCACATCTGTGCTCTCAACGCCATCTCCTTCTTTGATCTGTATCGTGTGCTAAAGTAAGGGTCGTTTCGCTTGCATCTGCTCCTTCGTCTAACAGGCGGCTGACCCGCTCCGCTCCTCGGCCAAGGGCCTGCGGTGCTCGGTCTTTGTGCTCTCGCTTCGCTCGTGCGGACTCGGGGCGGGGAGAAGAAGAAGTGCCCCTCGCCGCACCGCACTTCAGACAAATTGTCACTGGCAACAAGAGGTGGCTCGCTTCGCTCGCGAAAGTATGTGCGCTTCGCGCACGTTGCCGCGCCAACTTCGTGTAGCCGCAGAGCGGTAAACGAAGTGCGCGCGAGCGCATTTCCCCGGGCGCAGTCCGGGGTCAGGGCCGCCGCAAGGCGGAAGTACGTTCCGGGCTTTTCCGCAAAGCCCGAACGTTTAGCGTTGATTATGCGAAGGGGCGGTTAGCTGGGGCCCACTCAGCGCGTGCCATTTAACGAAAACGGCGGGTGGTGAGCAGGTCATCGACCACCTGCAGTACGTAGTCGCGATCTTTGGCGGGCAGTTCCTGAATTTCTTTGAATAGCTCGAGGACTTTCCGGTCTTCGCTGCGTACGCGTGCGGCACCTTCTTCGCCCCAGCAACCAAAAACGCGAACAGACTCGGTACGCCAGGAGGCGTGTGTAAAACCCAGCGGGTGAAAGACCCGCAGAGGCGGCGGTCCGTGCCGTCTCAAGCAGTTTCAGGATGTAAGGAGGCAACGAATTGCATTGAGTCTGAAATAAGCGAAGATGCGAGCCGTAACGCAAGTGAACCTTATTGAGCCTCGTTATGAAGTCGATGGTGGCCAGCCTCTCGTGTATGGTGAAGCCATTACCGGTCTGCCAGGCAGCGGAATAGGAAAGGAATCCGAGAAGGCAGACAGGACCATCCGGGGTTGTTCGAGGGCGGCGCGTGTCTTGAGGGAACACATGAACCTGGGAGATCCTGATAGCGGGGCCTGGCGATCCCACTGGTTTCAAGGAAGAACAGGCTATCAGGAAGTCGGAGATGCCCATAGTAGTGTTGATACGCGGGACAACATAACCCGCGAGTAGCGAAGGGGCATTGCTGCAACAGAATCTTACGAAGAAAGGAGCGAGTCTGATTGATGGGAACATCTAATACGGACAGTAGAGCCAAAGGCAACCGGCCGGCGGACGCAGTGCGAGACTTTCAGAGGAAGATATATCGAAAAGCCAAACAGGAACCGAAGTTTCGGTTCTATTCGTTGTATGACAAAATCTGCCGGGAGGACTTCCTGCGCGAAGCCTATAAACGGGTACGTGCCAATCGGGGTTCACCGGGTGTTGATGGAATCTCCTTCGCCGATGTCGACGAAGGCGGGCTGGAGAGCTTTCTGCGTGAGATTCGCAAGAGTCTAATGGAAAAAAGCTACCGACCCGACCCGGTTCTGCGGGTAATGATCCCGAAGTCCGACGGCACGGAACGACCGCTCGGGATTCCGACAATACGGGATCGCGTGGTACAGATGTCATGCAAGCTGGCAATAGAACCGATCTTCGAAGCGGATTTTGACGACGACTCTTTCGGATTTCGTCCGAAGCGGTCGGCCAAAGACGCGGTAGGACGAATCAAAGAAAACCTGAAAGCGGGCCGTCACGAGGTGTATGACGCGGACTTGAGTAAATATTTCGACTCAATTCCTCATACCAAACTTCTAAAGACGGTTGGGCAGCGTATCAGCGATCAGAAAGTGCTTCATCTTCTGAAAATGTGGCTGAAAGCCCCGATAGAGGAAGGTGGCCGGATGAGTGGCGGTAAGAAGAATAAGAGAGGAACCCCCCAGGGCGGTGTGATCTCCCCTCTGCTTGCCAACATCTATCTGAATCTGATGGATCGCATGATTCGCAAGCGCCCGGAATTCAGGGACCTGAAAATGGTTCGTTACGCCGATGACTTTGTGCTGATGGGGCGCAAGATCAGTGCAGAAGCTCTGGACCGTCTGACGTGGCTGTTTAAGAAGATGGAGCTTTCGATCAATGAAAGCAAGACACATCTGGTAGATAGCCGGCGAAGTGGATTCGAGTTTCTGAGCTTTACGTTTCAGTACCATTGCAGTCGCCTAAAAGACCGTGAAGGACACTACTGGAACATCGCTCCTTCCGCGAAGGCTCAGAAGAGGTTGCGTGGAGAAATCAAAGCGCGCCTGATTAAGTGTCGTCAGAGAAACGTTAAGATCGGGATAGATCAGCTCAATCCGCTGCTGCGGGGTTGGCTCAATTACTTTACCATCCCGGGTGTTTCGTACACCAAATACGCGCGTGGTAAAATAAGAATCTATCTTCGGGACCGCCTTTTTCGTCATCAAAAACGAAAGAGTCAGAGATACCGTATCGCTTACTGCCGTAAGACGTTCTCCCGATGGCTCGATGCCGGGCTAATCGATCCGGAGGCTTATGGTATCCCGGATACTGTGAAAACTTGAGATGAAAGTTGCAGGAAAGCCGTATGCGGGAAAACCGCACGTACGGTTTGATGAGGGGGGCCGGTGAAACCGGTAACGGGGGAGCCGGCCTCTACTCTACCGTCCCGCGGGTAGCACCGTTCGCCGCGACAGGACGTCGCGGAAGAAACATCCCCGAGCTCCGCGGAGCAGGAGTGCGAAGCGTAGCGAGGGCGCGGGGTTGCGAGGGGCCCGCGGTGGCCCCTCGCGTCTCCGCGGTCCTCTAGAACTCTTTGGAAGCGCGATCGAGAAAGGCTTTCTCTTTGCGGGAAAGGGAGTCCATGCCTTCGCGGGAGATCTTTTCGAGCAGGCGGTCGACTTCGTCTTTCATTTCGATGCGACGATTGATCTCTTCCTGTTTGCGGCGCAGCCGTTTCTTACGCTGCCTTTCGCGCAATCGGTCGAAGAGGCCCGGACTGCGTTTGCCGGGCTTGGAACCCTGGCGGGCATAATAAAACAGAAACAAAGCCGCCGAAAGCGCGCCGCCGCCGTACTGGATCACGTGTCCCCAGGCCCCTGCCAGAATCGCGAACAGGCCGCCGACGACAAACAACAACCCGATGACCCACTTCATGCGCATCGGAATAAAGAACATGAACAGGACCTGACGATCGGGCCAGAGCATTCCGTAGGCGGCCAGGATCGCGGCGGTGCCGGCGCTGGCGCCGGTGTAGAGGAAAGACCCGCCCGGAATCAAAGCCGCCAAAAAGCCCAAAGCCACGGCAGTCAGAATCGCGTAGAGATAGAACCGCAGGAAGTGCCGGCTGCCCCAGTTGCCTTCGAGTTCCGAGCCAAACCACCAGAGCATCAGACATTGAAACAGCGCGGTTATGAAACCGTTAAAGCCCGGCGGCATAATCAGGGCGTGTGTTAAGAGCTGCGCCGGATGAAAGGCGGCCCCGAAACTCAACGCATGCTGCTGGAGGAAAACCGCAAAGTTCGGATAAAAAAAAGTGGTCGCCACGATTTGCAGCAGAAAAGCTGCAACGGTAAGGCCGATAAGACGCAGCACAACGTCCGTTGCCGGCGGATAGCTGACCTGCCACTCGGACCGATACTGCATACCCGTTACAGTTCCAGGCGCCCGATCGCTGGCAAGCAAGGTTTTGTGCGGCGCCCTCATCGAGGCACATGGACGACAGGCAAACGAAGATTCTGGGTTACGTGGAGCGCGTGGTCCTGGTGGGCCTCTTGCTTACGGCTCTGTTGGGTGGTCTGGTCTACGGTCTGGTGCTTTCCAGCGTGGCCAATCGCGACGAGATGGCGCTGCTGGCGAGCTATCGTCCTTCAACCCCCACCCGACTCTACGACCGCAACGGTGAGGTCTTCGCGGAACTCTATTTGCATCGCCAGGACCTGGTGCGGCTGGAAGACATACCACCCCACGTGGTGCAGGCTTTTCTGGCCGTGGAGGACGATAACTTCTTTCACCATTTCGGCCTGGACTTTGCCGGGATATTTCGGGCCGCCGTAAAGAACGTGCTGGCGGGGCGCATTGTGCAGGGCGGTTCCACTTTAACCCAGCAGCTGGCCAAGCAGATCTATCAGAACGCTCAGGGTGGTTTGCGTGAACGCAGCTTCACCCAGAAGATCAAAGAAACCATACTGGCGATTCAAATCGAAGAAGCGCTCACGAAAGAAGAGATCCTCGAAGTCTTCTTTAACGTGATCTATCTCGGGCACGGCTGCAAGGGCATCGCCTGTGCCGCCAGGCTCTACTTCGACAAACGGGTTCAGGATCTGACCCTCGCGGAAGCGGCCATGCTGGCCCGGTTGCCCAAATCGCCGCTGGGGTACTCGCCGTTCAAAGATCCGAACGCCTCCCGCGAACAGCATCTTTACGTACTCGAACGTATGGCCGAGCGGGGCTACGTGCAACCGGAGCGCGTCCAGGAAATCCACGACCAATTCTGGGATGCCTACTGGCCCCAGGTGATTGTGCAATCGCCCCAGACCAATACCTACACCCGCAAGCTGGACCTCGCTCCGTATTTTACGGACTACGTGCGCCAGATCCTGGAGTCCGTTCCCGAGATCAGCCAGGAAGCGCTCTACACCCACGGCCTGAAAGTCTATACGACGCTCGATCTGCGTCACCAGCAGGTCGCCGAACAAGAAATGAGCCGCATGCTGGAGCGCGCCAATCGCATCGGACGCATCTACGCACGGCAGGGCGGCCGGGGTGGCGTCGACTACGAACTCTTTTCCATCTATCGTCAGCTGGGCATGATCGTTCCCGTGGGCTCTCCGATTATTCAGGCGTTGGACGCCCGGGGTGTTTTTCGCCGCGAAGCCGAAAGCGAGCTGGACGGCCTGCAGATTTTGGGCTACCTGAGCCCGGCCAATAACGAAACCGCCGCCTTCGACGAGTTTCGCAAGGACACGCATACCTATGCGGAGAATCTGCAGGTTCAGGGCGCGTTCGTAAGCATTGAGCCGCGCACCGGCTACATCACTTCGATGATTGGTGGCAACGAATTCTCGCCGCAGAATCAATTCAATCGCGCTCTGCGCGCGCGCCGACAACCCGGAAGTTCTTTCAAGATTTTCGTTTACGGCGGCGCGCTGGAAAGCCGTTATCTCAGCTCGACCACTCCGATCAACGACGCGCCCTTTTTCACGATCGCGCCCGACGGCAGTTCCTGGTCGCCCGGCAACTACGAGCAGGGCTTTGTTGGCCTGGTGCCCGCCCGGGAAGCGCTGGCCGCATCGCTCAATACCTGTTCGGTACAGGTCTACTTCAAGATCGGTCCCGAGCCCATCATTGATGTGGCTTCGCGGCTCTTGAAGGTCAGCAATCGCAATCGTTTCAATCCCGACCCCGCTCTGGCGCTCGGCGCAAGCGAAGTCACGCCGATGGAAATGGCCACCGCGGTTTCCATTATTGCCAACGAAGGTCGAGACGTGCTGCCGTTCGCGGTGCGCTATGTGACCGATCAAAGCGGCAACATCCTCTACAACCAGGAAGAAGAGGTTCGCCGCACAATCTCCATCATGACCCGCGAAAATCACATTCAGGTCATTGAACCCGGTCTGGCATTTATCCTGCGCGACATGATGAAGGGCGTCGCCGACTTCGGAACGGCGCGGCACGGCATGCGCAACGAGAGCGGCTTTATGGGGGAGGCCGCGGCCAAGACGGGCACGACATCGAACTGGTCAGACGCCTGGATCGTGGGTTTTAATCCCGAGTATGCGCTTGCCGTTTGGTTTGGTTTCGACAAGTCCAGCGTCACTCTGGGCCCCGGCCAGGCCGGTGGAACGATCGCGTCACCGGTCATGGGTTCTTTCTATCGGCGCATTTATGAAGGACGTCCGTACCCACGTTTTCAGGACCTGAACAACCCGCCGCCCGACGTGGTGCCCGGCACCTGTGGCGGCTGGGCGATGGGTCCGCGCACAATCAACGGCACCACCATCAATCCGCCGACGGATTCTAATTGCGGCGGTCAGCGCATCTATGACCAGCGGCGCCTCTTAATGGAAGAACTCGGCATCACTCCCGAAGAGATCGGCGAAGAGGGCAACGTGCGTAGCCTGCGTTTCCGCACGAATCAGGACTGATCGACAGCCGGGTGGCCCATCGGAATTATGGCGAAATCCGCCAGTTGCAGGAGACCAGTAAGTGAAGAGCAAACAAATTGGAAAGGATCGTGCCGGGGACAATGAGTTCTCGCGCATGCTTGAAGAAAACCTGGAAAGCCTGCAGAATCTGGAACCGGGCACACCGGTCAGCCTCAGCGTAACCAACAACCGCGATAAGAATTACGTGTTCGTAAAGAGCGAATACGGGCCGGGCGTGATCGATCGGGCGGAGTTGGTGGACGCCGACGATAACGTCGAGGTCACTCAGGGTGAACGCCTGACGGCGTTCTATCGCGAAACCGTGAACGGTGAAATCGTTTTTACGACCGTACCTTCGGGCCAACACCGCCAGGCCATCGTACAGTCCGCCCTGCAGGGGCGCATACCGATTCGCGGCCGCATCGCGCGCAAGATCAAAGGTGGTTTTGAAATTCAGATGGGCGACGTGACCGCTTTTTGTCCGCAGTCACAGATGGACGATCCGGAACTGCGCGGCGCGCAACTGTACCTGATTACCGAGGCGGAAGGCAAACGCGTCATTGCATCCCGTCGCGCCTATCGCGACTGGCTGCGCGAAATTCAAAAAGAACGGTATCGGGAAACTCTGCACGAAGGGGACGTCGTCACCGGGCAGATCGTATCGCTGCAGGATTTCGGCGCTTTTCTGGATCTTGGCGGATTGGAGTGCCTCATCCCCATTTCCGAGCTGGCCTACAATCGCATTCGCCATCCTTCCGAGGTCGTGCGTCAGGGCGAGACCGTGCGGGCCCGGGTGCTTTCGATCGACTGGAAAGAAGACCGCATCACGCTTTCGCGCCGGGCGCTTCTGGACAATCCCTGGCAGGGTGCGCTGCCCTTCTCAGAAGGGGACATTGTTGAAGGGCGCGTCGAGAGCCTCAAGCCTTTCGGTCTTTTCGTTCGCATCACCGATAACTTCACCGGGCTTGTGCCCATCTCCGAAACTGATGTGCCGCGTGGCGGCCGACTGGAAGACCACTACCAGCGTGGAAAGCGCATCCGGGTCATGATTCAAAATATCGAACGCGGCCGGCAGCGCATTCGCCTGTCTATTCGCCAGGTGGTCGATGCTGACACGCGCAAAGAATATGAGTCGTACATGAGCACCCAGGAAAAGCCAGCCGAGGAGATTTCCAGTTTTGGCAAGCAGTTGCTCGCATCGCTCAACAAGCCTTCGAATTAGTCTGATTGCGGCGCTCGCCCTTTGTTTCACCGGCGGCTGCCGTTCCAGTTTTCCGGAGCTCGGTCCCGCATACCAGCCCGGGCAAACCTACGAATTAGGCATGGATGTTTCCGGGCGTGAGCGTCTGGCCTTAATCCACATGCCCGCGCGGGTTCGGGGCGCCTCGCAACCCCTGGTCGTCATGTTACACGGCGGCGGTGGGAACGGAGCCCAGTTCATGGAATCAAGCGGCTTCGTAGAGTATGCCGACGAATTCGGCCTGATCGCGGCCTTTCCGTACGGCACCGGACCCTTTGAAAAAAGCCTCCTGACCTGGAACGCGGGGAATTGCTGCGGTCGTGCCCTGGATGAAGGCGTAGACGATGTGGCTTTCATTCGTGCGCTTGTGCAAACTCTGGTTGATTCGTACGGAGTCGATCCCCGGCGGGTCTATGCGGCCGGTATTTCTAACGGCGCAATGATGAGCTATCGACTGGCCTGCGATGCTTCCGATGTTTTTCGCGGCATCGCTCCCGTGGCGGGCGCACTGAACCTGAGTCCCTGTCGCGCGCTAACTCCCGTTTCTCTGATGGCGATACACGGCACGGCGGATCGTCATGTATTGTACGATGGCGGAGCTCCAGAGGTCCGCGCTGACCGCAGGCATGATCGCGTGGACACCTCTGTTTCCGAATCCGTGGGCTTCTGGGTCGACCGAAACGCTTGCAGCGCGAATGCGCGGGTGAGCGTGCAGGGCACGGTCCGTCATGATATTTATGCGAACTGTCGAGAGGGGCGCACCGTCGAACTGTTCACGATCGATGGTGGAACGCATTCCTGGCCCGGAGGCACACGCGGCTGGATCGGCGGCGACGAACCGAGTCAGGCGATCTCGGCTTCGCGTTTGATCGCCGAATTTGCGAGCCGTCCTTGATCCAGAAGCGGAGTGCCCGTTTGCAGCGCCTTGATGTTCTATACTGTGCCTGCGTGGGCCTGACCGGACTCTTCTCCTCTGCAGTCTCTGTATTTGTCCTGCTCACAAACCCGGCGGGGCTTTGGTTTGTGCTTCCGGCCTGGTTGATCTTCGCTGTGCTACTCTGGCTGCCGTACGGCTTGCTTCGCCGCCGGCTCTGGGCGGCGTTCATTTTCGCACCCCTGCACCTGCTATTCCTGGTGTATCACATGCACTGGATTTATTCGGGCGCCTTCGACCAGAGAGCGGTCGGCCGGCATTCCCAACCCGGCGACGCGATAGAGGTGCTTGCGTCCAGCCTGCCGGCCGAGGCGACGCTGACTTCCGAAATCCAGATGCGCGACCTGACTGTACGAAGTTATCGGGCTTCGTCGGTGGCCTATCCCTTCGTCGTGGGCCTGGGGCCCCACGGCGCCGTGCTCTGGGTGTTGCATCTGTCTGAACCGTCCCCGCGACGCGCACATTGTCTTGATGCAGAATCGGAGATTGTTTTTCAATCTGGCTCTCAGACCGACTGGACTTTCTGTCGCTCCGCCCGCTTTCAGCTGGCCACGCGTTATGGAGAATGCCGGGCAGTTCTGTACGATTGCCTGCATTATACTTACGCGAAGCTCCGTTTCATCGTTCCGTCCGTAACGGAGTTTCCTCACTTTTCGGATTGAGCGCGTCTACCGTGACGGGTTGCTCTCCGTCCCGCACGCCGGAAACAGATTACCGGCGTTGTGCTCTGGCCGGGTCGCGTTTCGGTGAGAGTCCGTAGTTGCTTCGCGAAGGGCCGCCTGGACCGGAGTCGGATCATGAAAGGCGACTCGTTCCACAGCAACTCCTTGTTCGAAGCGAAAGCGATCAATGTTCGGCCATTCAAAATGCCCGGTACTGAGTTCTGTGCTGAAAGTCATGTCGACGAATAGCAGGTCGCGCGAGGCGCTCCACGCGTTCACCCGTGCGTGCAGGCGCGGGAGCGCTCGAAAGCTGAGACGAAACACTCGCCGGGCCGCATCCCGCCCCCGCGCGGCCGGCAGTCCAGGCGCGCTCAGCTGAACCGACGGACTCAGCAATCGCAGCATGTTTTCGAGCTCGTCCTGGCCCTTCCGCCAGACCTGTTCGAAGCGCCGCACCCATTCGGCCATCGCCCCACGCTCGACCGTATCGGTATTGAGAACCACGCTATCGTTCATGGTCTTGCTCCACTTTGCGGATTTCAGGCCGCGACGCCGCGCTTGAGCTTTTTGATCCGGTCGCGGCCGCCGTCGAGTATGAACTCGGGCTCCATCTGCAGGCTTGCAAAAAGCTCCATCAAGTCGGCTTCGTGGCGCGTTGGTCGGCCCGCCTTGAGATCAATGTAGGTGAACTCAACCCAGGACGTTGCGTGCAGACGGTTCTGTTCCGGATTGGCCATAACACCCTCCATTACGATCGAACTAGCGGAGAAGTTCAGCAGGCGGGTCTGGATGCGCACTTCCTGGTTGAAACGAACCGGCCAGAGGTATGTAACCGTGCTGGTTCGAACAACCCAGCCCCGCTCCCGAAATCGTTCCGAGTAGATATCCAGTTGGTAGTGCTCGCGCAGATGCTGTTCACGGGCATTGATGAAATAATCCAGATAGCGTGAGTTGTTCAGGTGCCCGTACGGGTCACAATCCTGAAAGCGGATGCGCACCAGACTCGCGGGCGCCCGGTCGAGTTTGCTGCTGTTCTGATCGCCTGTGTTGATGCTATTCATGATAAGCCTCCGAAAAGGGCTTGCCTGCGCCCGGCTCTGGTATATACTTACCGGTCAGTAGCCACGACAATAATAACCTTACCGACCGGTAGGATTTGCAAGCATTTTTTAAGCCGCGGCCGGGTTTTTTGAGCACGCGGGGGCGGGACCATGGGACGCAAAAAGACAGGGCTCGATGAAAAACTGCTGAGCGCCGCCGATGAACTCTTTTACGCAAAGGGTTATACGAACACCGGAATCAGCGAGCTGGTGGCCCGGGCCGGAACAAACAAACCGGGCCTCTACAGTTACTTTCAAAGCAAAGACGAGATTGCCCGTCGCTATCTGAGCCGTCGTAACCAGGCCATGAACGATCGCATTGTCGCGTTCGGCAAAGAGAGCCGGAGCGTCGTCGACTTCTTCCGTCGGTGGATGGCAGATGCCCGGGACCATGCCCGCGGCGCTTTCGGGCAGTACAACGGCTGCGCCGTGGCCAACTTCGCCCTGCAAACCGAGATCGGGCAGGAGGAGATGCAGTCTTTTATTCGCGAGACCGGCCGGCGCTGGCAGTCGCAGCTGGTGGCTTACCTGCGCTCCGAGATTCGGGCCGGTAAGTTCCCCGCACAGCCCGGCGCTGCAGTCACCGCGCGGCGTATGCTTCTGTGCAACGAGGGCGCCATACTCATGTGGAAGATTACCGGCAATCTGCAGTACTTCGACGATGCCGTGCAGATGTTTGAAGCGGCGCTGAAATCCCAATAGCTTCGGGCTGCATTCTGTGATCGACGGGTGCTCTCGCTGGTTGGTGTGGGACCGGCCATCGAACGATGGCGTTGTCCGCATGTCCCGATGGTGCGGAAATGCACGCCGATTGCGGCCTCGCCTGATTCAGGGCTTTCAGCCTCAGGCGCGCTGCAGGATGTGTGTGATCAAAGTCGTTCCGGCGCCGCCGATGCTCTGGGTGAGCGCGGTGCGGGCGTTGGGAACCTGATTGGGACCCGCCTGGCCGAGCAGCTGCTGGCGTATTTCGTAGATCTGGTACAGAGCTGTGGCTCCGATCGGGTGGCCCCTGGCTTTGAGCCCGCCCATGGTTGCGATCGGGATGCGGCCGTTCGGTCCGATTTCGCCTTCGGCCGCAAGTTGCCAGCCGCGGCCGCGTTCGGCAAAACCACAGGCTTCCAGCGAGAGGCAGGCCATAATACTGAAGGCATCGTGCAGTTCAAAAAGGTCCATGTCGCCCGCATCCAGGCCCGCCTCCCGGTAGGCCCGACGACAGGACAGTTCACTGGCCCGTAGCCGCAATGGTTCCGGACGGCGCTCCACCACAAATTCTTCACAGGCCACAGAAGAGGCCGCGATAGAGACCGCATCTTTCGTACGGGGTTCCGCGCTCAGAATAACGGCGGCCGCCCCGTCGCAAACCGGCGCGCAATCATACAATCGAATCGGATCGACAATCACGCGGGCGGCGTTGATGTCCTCTTCGCTGAGCTCCCGGCGAAAGAGGGCGTGCTCGGTCTTGCAGGCATTCTGGTGTGCGTTGGCCGCAAAACCGGCGAAGCGATCGTGGGTGACGCCGTAGGCCCGCATATACTGCGCCATGAGCCCGGCATTGATGGAGACCATGGTCTGGCCCTGATCGATTTCGCTCTTCCGATCCAGGGCTTTGGCCAGGGCTGCCGTCGCGTCTCCTTCGCTCATCTTTTCGACGCCGACCACCGCGACCGCCTTTGCGGCGCCGCTCCGAATCGCGAGTACCCCCACGCGTAGCGCAGCCGCTCCGGATGCGGTTGCCGCCCGCACCCACAGGGCTTCCATGTCCCGGAGTCCCGCGGCGCTTGCAATCAGAGCTCCGAGGTGTTTTTGGCCCTGGAGTTCATCGGCCAGCATGTTGCCTGCGTACACGGCCTGGATTTCTTCGGGCTCCATGGCCGCGTCCTGGAGAGCCGCCCGCAGAACCTGACTGCCCATGTCGTCCAGACTCTGCCCGGACCTTTTTTGTACCGGCAGGCCGGCTGCACCCGCAACGTAGACGCCTTGCACCATGATGACCCAGCCTTTCGTCCGGCCTGGTTCGCGGCAAGTGCAATGTCCGTTTGGCAATTTTTAGGATTGTGTTAATGCCTTTGCCCCGGATCGCTGTCCTGGTTGTGGCGCGTGGAGAATATACCCGGACGGATCTCGAAACGCCCGAATTCATTGCCCGGCTGAAGAGTTATGACCCCGAGGCGTTTCGCGAGCTGGTGCGCGGCTATGAGGATCGCATCTTCAACCTTGCGCTGCGTCTGACGCGGAACGTGGACGAAGCCGAAGAAGTCTTGCAAGAAACCCTGCTTTCCGTTTTTGACAAGATTCAGACCTTCCAGGAACGTTCGCGCCTATCGACCTGGATCTACGCCATCGCTTCCAACGGCGCCCTGAGCCGCCTGCGAAAAAAGACCGAGACCCCCGTAACTTTCGACGACGATGTCCCTCTAAACACCGATAGTTCGGTTTTCCGCAACGGCCAGGTGCTCTTCGAGTTTCAGGAACAGGACTCGGTGCTCGTTACAGAGTTGAAGGAAAAACTGGAAGCCGCCATCGACTCGTTGCCGGACGGCTATCGTGAGCTATTTATCATGAAGGAACTCCAGAAGCTCTCCATAAAGGAGATCGCCGGGATCGTCGGGATCAAAGGCGGTGCGGTTAAGACCCGTCTGCACCGGGCGCGGCTTCTTTTGCGGGCCCGTTTGAGCGACTACTGGGTGGACGAGTAACCAGAGATGATCGGTCGCTTTCTGAAACGATTGTTTCCCGGGCATATGACCTGCCAGCGCTACGTCGATCTCATGACCGAATACATGGAAGACGATCTGCCTCCGGCCGATCGGGAGATCTGGGAGCGGCACTTCCACGATTGTGACGGCTGCCGCAATTTCTTTACGGGCTTCAAAAACAGCCTGGAACTGACACGCTACGTAGAAGAGAAAGGCGTTCCCGAACCGGTCCGGGAACGGGTGGAGCGTGTTCTGGTGGAGCGGGCCCGCCGGCGCCGCGAGGAACTCAGGGGGAACTAGCGCCGATGCGCTGCAAGGCCCGTTGTCTCTGTTGCTGAAGCACCTCCGTTTGCTGTTCGTTCATGGTGCGCACTTTTTCATATTGCTCAAGCACTTCCGGCGACATCTGATCGCGGCGACGCTCGAGCACATAGTCGAGTAGCTCCTGTCGGTCGGCGTAGCTCTTCATCTGGTGGTCGTAGTATTCGTTGATCTGTTCGGCAGAGGCGCTGCCCTGGGCGATCAGTGTGTTTAAGGCCAGGATTTCGTTGTTTCTCTGTTCGCGCTCGGCCCGCTCCTGGGGTGTCATGCGGCGTGGAATCAAGTCGTTGTCCGGAAAGGTTTCCCGCAGTTGCGCAAAACTTTCCATGACGCGGTTGGAGTAGGGCTCCCCGGTCATGGGGTCGACGGGGTTGTTGGCGTCGGCCGGCTCCAGGATATCGGGCTCCTCTCCGTTTACACGCTGGTCGTATTCTTCCTCATCAATGCGTACTCCTTCCATGCCCGCATCGAGAAAACGACGGTCGTCCAGGGGCGAGCGGTAACCGGTTTCGGACGTTCCCTCATCGGACGAAGGGCCACCTCCGAGCAGGGCTGTCAGGGCATCGTCACCACCGGGTTGGCGGGGCGCGTTCGGGGCGGTTGCGAAAAGCCCGACGCCAACCAGGGCGCAGGCGGACAGAAAAACGCTGTAGACGATTGTGCTTTGTTGCATGGGCTGTCTGCTGTATAGTATCGAGACGGGACCGGGCGGTCAAGAGTTCGACGAGCCCGCCTTGCTAAGGGCTTGACCCGACCGGGGCGACCAGGGTTATTTCAATAGAATGCGCACGATGGCGTTTACGCTACTTGCCCTGAGTCTGCTCTGGATTCGGTGCGGGACCAACACCGAGGAGCCCGTTTTTCCGGTATTCTCGGCGCTGGCGGCCGTTTCGGCGCCCGCCATCGTGTCGGTCTCGTCAGTTCAGAACGATTCGGTTTCTCCGTCCCGACAGGAATTCAACGTCACCTATTACATTACGAACCAGGAAGAGGGGTTCGTGGGTTACAATCTGTACATCAGCTCTTCGACGACTGCGGCCCAGGGCGCCTTCGTCACTCTCTCCGGCGAGCCCTACCTGGAAGACGGCATCCCTCCGAGTTTCAAGCACGTTGGGGCCAGCACCAGCACGGCGTCCGCCGATCTTCAAACCCAAAGGATCATTCACTTTGAAGCTCCGCCGGCGCCAAAATCCTTTCAGCTCTGCGAGCTGTACTACTTTCGCATGACCGCGGTGCTCAGAACCGGTCTTCAGTCCAACCCGAGCGCGGAGCAGTCGGCCTGCGCGGCCACGAGCCCTGGATTGTGTCCGAGCGGCACCCCCTGCAATCCGTAATGGGCTGGCTGGACGGGGGTCAGGCTGCGAGCATCGAATCGGGCCCGGCGCTCTATGTGGTCGGCTCTCCCATTGGCAATCTGCGGGATGTGACTCTCCGGGCCCTCGACGTGCTGGCATCGGTGGATCTGATTCTGTGCGAAGATACCCGGACCTCGGCCATACTCCTGAAACGCTATGGCATCCAAACGCGTCGCAGGGCCTACCGCGCTCAGAGCCGCCGGGCCGACGACCGGTTTGCCCTGGAACGCCTGCGGGCCGGGGATCGGCTGGCGTTGCTTTCCGAGGCCGGAATGCCCGGCATTTCTGACCCCGGTTCCTCGCTGGTGCGGGAGGTGCGCGAGCAGTTGTCGGAGGTGCCCGTATTCGCCATTCCAGGGCCATCGGCCTTTGTCTCGGCGCTGTCTATCAGCGGCTGGCAAACGAATCCGGCAATGTTTCTGGGTTTTCTCAGCAATAAGGCCGGCCGGCGGGAGCGGGCTCTGGAGCGCGTCCGGGACTTCGAGGGGCCGATTGTTCTGTATGAATCCGTGCATCGGGTTGCAGCCACAATCGAAGCTATCCGTCGGGTGCTGCCCGGGCGGGACATCCTGATTGGCCGGGAACTGACGAAAATGCACGAAGAGACCCTCATACTCGCCGCC
Organism: Spirochaetales bacterium; assembly: GCA_024233935.1. Classification (GTDB taxonomy): domain Bacteria; phylum Spirochaetota; class Leptospiria; order Leptospirales; family Leptonemataceae; genus JACKOY01. The sequence goes on from JACKOY010000004.1 coordinate 21,983, forward strand.
GGATTGACCGAGGCTGAGTTTGAGGCGGCGCTGGCCAAACTGACCCGCAAGGGTGAGTTTACGCTGGTTTTGGGCCCCCGGAACGAATGAATCAGACCCCCTCTTTTCGAAAAAAAGTTGTTATGCCGATCGGTTGTGGGACCGATAAATGGAGGGAAGAGGTAACATGTCATGATGATTGATAAAGTGGGTGGTCCTGGTCCGAATTACGGACCCCGTAAGACCGAGCCGACCGTGCGTCGTGAGACCCCGGTTGTGGGTCCCGACAGTGTCGCGATCTCGGAGGAGGCCTCCCGGGCCGCCGATCTGGCGCGCACGACCCGCCTGGTTCAGTCTACGAACGATCCGGAACGGGCTGAGCGCTTGAAAGAGATCAAGCACCGCCTGGAGCGCGGCGACTATGACCAGCTCTCGGACGAGCAGCTCTCCAACATCGCCGAGTCGATCCTCGGCACTTTCTTCGGCCAGCGCGCTTAAACAAAGGCGCACGAACCGAATGGCGAAAGGCCCGGCTTGCCGGGCCTTTTTTTGTTTTTGGAGGGAACCGGACCCGGAGCGGGCGTCAGTCATGGGCGGTTCAAGCAGACGCTCGGGTCGCCACGTAAGGCTTACGGCCACGCCCGCGTGCGAGCCACCTGCACAGAACCCACGACTGCGCCTAATGTGAGCGGAGTGCCACTGACCAGACTGGCGGCGCCGGTTGCCTGGTCGATGGAGAACTGAAATATACTCGGGGCTGTGCCATCGTTGATGAAACCGAAGGCGCCCGTTGGATCGATCGTGACATACTGAAGATTGGTCCCGAAGCCCAGCGTCGTCGACGCCGAAAGACTGCCGTCGGCGGCAATGCTGTGCCAGGCCAGTTGGGCGCCGAGAATGTTTACGGTGTACAGGAATTTGCCAGACGGGTGCATGGCGCCCCGGAAATTGTTGGCCACGCCGGCAAAAGGTGAGCCGGACAGCGCCGTGAGCGCACCGCTATTCGGGTCAATCCGGTAGCCGGGCAAGGTTCCGCCACTGCTGACGGCATACACGTACGAGGATGTGGGATCCACCAGTACAGCGTCCATACCGGTAATTCCAACGCTCGTGTTTCCAATAAGCGCAAGCGCACCGGTATTCTGATCGATCGAGAATCCTGTAATGGTCTCGGGACCGCCGTTCCCTGCAACGTACAGGAACTTTCCGTTTGGCGTCACGCGAAGCTGAGACAGGTTCCCGCACGCGCAGGACGTGGCAAAATCACCAATTTTCGATAGGTTGCCCGTATTCTGGTCAATGACAAACGCCGAAACGTCCAGCGAGCTGTAGTTGACTACGTAAACGAACTGTGCGTTCGGATGGAAATCCACATACGTCGGGTTGTTGTTCGCGGACGCCAACGGGCTTGATGTGGGCGCCAGCGTTCCCGTATAGGCATTGATCGTGTAACTTCGAACGTTATTCGGTGGCGGAAGATATTCGAGGCTGTACATGAAGCGCCCCGTCGGATCTGGATAGCCCGTGAGCGTATTAGAGAATGGAGAATCGGAAACTGTGCCCAGAGCCCCGCTTCGGGTATCGAGGGTACGGGCTTCCGTTACCGTTCCCTGGCCAAAGTAAATGAAGTAGCGGGTCCTGAAAGGAATCAAAAGCAGGCTGCTCATCGGATCGCAGCCTGCGTCGGCGGTTGCACAGGATCCGTTGCCCGTGCAGGATGAAAACGCCGGACATGCAAAAATCGCCAGAACGATGGCAATCAGAGCGTTTCCGGCTGCTGGCAAAGCGAAGTCGCGCGGCGTCGCCCTGTCGGGCCCGGAGCGCCCGCCGTGTGTTTGTCGGCCGGCATCCCGCTTCTGAGAATTCCAGCCCGGGAAGTTCACGGCAAGTGGTCCCGCATCTGGTCCAACGGGTAAGGCGCGCCCGGTGGGGGGGAGCCCTTGCCCGGGTAGCCTGAAAACTGCACGCCGATCATGGCCGGATTTATGCCGGGCCGCCGGCGATAGCAAATACAAAACAAGACGCTTCGCATGGTCGGCGGGCCTTTGCAGCCCGAGAACCCGGCTACAACACCGCATTGGACCCGGCCGACTTTCGCGCAAGCGATGCCGTATGTTAGCGGTACTTATCGATCTCGGTGGGCAGCTTGTCGGCGATTGCGAGAAAGGCTTGAGCAACCGGTCCGCCCCGTTCCCGAAGAACAATGGGCTCGCCCTCCTCGCCGGATTCCATGATGTCTCCCAGGAGCGGTATTTCTCCCAGCAGAGGCATCTTGAAGCGCGAAGCCAGCGACTGGCCGCCGTTCTTTGAGAAGACGTGGCTTTCGTGTCCGCAGTTCGGGCACACAAAAAGCGACATGTTTTCGATCACGCCAAGAATGGGGACTTTGACCTCCAGAAACATGTGCGCCGCCCGTCCCGCATCTTGTAGGGCAACGTTCTGTGGCGTGGTTACGATGATGGCGCCGTCCAGATCAATCAGTTGCGCGAGAGACAATTGCACATCTCCTGTCCCGGGGGGCAGGTCGATGAGCAGATAGTCCAGCTCACCCCAATTCACCTGAAAAAGAAACTGTTCGACTGCCTTGCCGAGCATCGGCCCGCGCCAGACCACGGCCTGGTCCGGATTCAGCATAAACGAGAAACTCACCAGCTTGATTCCATTTACGTCCAGTGGGTCGATGCGGTTTTTGCCATCGCCCTTCAGGGCCACCCGACCGTTGAATCCAAAGAGCTTGCCCAAAGACGGGCCGTAGATGTCGGCATCAATGACGCCGACCGCATGGCCACGCAGCTTCAGAGCCGCGGCCAGGTTGGCGGTGACAGTGGATTTGCCCACACCGCCTTTGCCGGACCCGATGGCGACGATGTTCTTGATGCCGCGGATCCGGTTGCCGGTCTCCTCGGGAGCGAGGCTTTCATCGAGCTCGAAACGAATCTTGACTTTGCCGGGCAATTGGAGCGGCTGCAAGGCGCCACGCACTTTGGCCTCGATATCGATCTCCTGCTTGCGATCCTGTTTAGGAGTCTTGAGGAACACTCGCAGGACGTCTTCCCCATCCTGCTCCAACCGATCGTACATGCCCAGGTCGCCCAGGCTTCGCTTGAAGGCCGGATGCTCGACGCCTTCGACTGCCTGGCGAATTTCATTTTCCAATTGTGTTTGTTCCATAAATACTACTCCGACCGTGACCATTCCAGGATGCGTAGTGTGGACCTGGCGGACCAGCGTTTTCTCAGGTGGTGCCCGCGGTGCGGATTTTTGGTGGTTGTTTGAGGCGGTCCCGGCTCTTTGGCCCGCATGGCGTCGGATCCATCCATCGAGCATGCGGTCGCGTTGAAATCGGCGGTGGTTGCATCGGCCGCACCGGCCCTGCTTCACGCGCTGGTCGCGGCCATCGCGCTTATCGGGGGCGTACTTCAGCTGACCGGGGTTTTGCCAGCGCCCGAGGGTTCGGCCACCGGGGGCTCCTTTGTAGTCGCTGTGTTTGCGGCTCTGACCGCTGCACCAGGTTTGCTGGCGATCGTTCGCCGCAACTCCCCGCGCATTAAGGGTTTGCTGGTTGTGTCCGGATCCGTGATGGTCCTGGTGCACGGCTTTCTGGCCCTGACCGTGCTCCTTTCGCCCCTGGGCTCTCCAGGGCCGACCGCGGCCGTGGTCGGCGCTCTGGTGTTTCTATGTCTGAGTCTCAGCGGGATGTGGGCGCTGCTGGTGGGTCTGCATCCGGCGATTCGGCCCTCGTAGAGGGCGGTGGCTGGCGGGCATCCAGAACGACTCCCGCGTCTCCCCACAATCTTTCCAGATTGTAATAGGCCCGCTGTTCTGGCACAAACAGGTGTACGACGACGTCAATGAAATCGAGAATGACCCAGCCACTGGCAACATCGTCGGGGCTCACGTGATGCTTGCGCGGCAAGTATTCTCCGAAACGTTTTGAAGTGTCGCGGGTCAGTGACTTCAGATGAACCGGGGAGGTCGCAGTGGCGATAACGAAAAAGCAGAAGTACGGATTCACGCGCTCAAGATCCATGACAATTACATCGCGGGCTTTCTTCTCCTGAAGCAGGTCTGCGATTCCGCGGGCCAGCGTGAGCATACGCTCTCGTTCGTCGGCTTTCAGGGCGGGGACTTGAGATTCAGCAATCTGTTCTTTCATGTTCTCAGGGGCTTAGCTGGCGCGTGTCAAAATCACGGCCGATCAGCAGCGTTGCGTCAACATCAATTGGCAGGCGCCGGAACATGACCCGCTTTTCCTCAAGGCCGGTCATTTCGCGAAAGTGCTGCGCCCGAAACGTGTCCCCGCTTCGTTCAATGATATACGACCGCTCCAGAGGCTTAAAGCGATAGTTATCGGCATTTAAGACCAGAAGTGCTCTGTCCTGTAAGAAGGATTTCATGCGCGCCGCCATGCGCGGCACGTCCGTTCCGTTCAGGACTTCAACGGGAAAGCTGTCGGTATCGATAACCCCGGTTCGCACGTCGTCGCGGTATTCAATATAGACCGTACGAGCCCGTTGTTCCTTCACGACCAGAACTGGTGTGCCGTTTGCGATCGCCTGTTCCAGGGGCATCTCGATGACGCTCATTTGCAGCTCAGGATCGGCATTGATGACGCTGAACAGACTGACGATCTCTTCAGGGGTTAGATCACTTTCGAACAGGCCCGCTGCTGCCAGCGCCATGTTCGTGTCCTCAAGGATTTCCGCCAGTTCGCCCCGATCCCAAAACAGATTGAGCAGCGTGGACTCAATTCGGAGCACGCGGTCGATTCCGGTGAGGTGTTCTCGGCCGGGCTGGATCTCCGTTCGGCCAAGCATGTACTCAACCAGTTGTTCGCCGGGGAAGAAGCGCAGACCATTCGGGTAACGAAACCCTTCATCTTTGAATTCAATTGGTTCGTCCAGAAAGATGGTCAGACCTTCCAGCAGGTTGAGCAGCCGTACGGTGTTGGTGCGCGTTATGTGCAGGTAGTGCTGACTGGAAACATCCGTATATCGACTGAACTGATCTGCACCGGAGGGACTCATTGCCGCAAGCGCGTCGTCGTCGGCTTCGTAGCGCGCATCGGTATTTACAAAATACAGGAGGACACGATTGTCTTCCGGGTAGTAGATCGCTTGAGCCAGCGCCTGCAGTCCGGGTTCCCGACCCTCTTGATCTTCAGTCAGGGCAAGTCGCACTGCCACCGGCTCGTCCGATTGCAGCTCAAGTTCGAGATCGCTTGCGGTCCACCGGCCTACCAGCCACCAGGCAGCGATAAGCACTAAGACCGCTCCGGCCGCTGCACCTAATTTTTGTTTTGCCGACATGGTTCAGATCCGCGTCAAGAGCCACTGACCGGAAAGGCCGGCCAGAGCCAACAGAATTTCATTGGTCTGAATTCCGATACAGTCCATGCTGCTGAATATAGTCGTAAATCGGGGCAGGCAGGCAAACGGGTCGGTCCTGACCCTGGCGCAGCAGGGCGCGGATATCGCTGCTTGAGCATTCCACCGGCGTATTATCCATGATCACGAAGTCCGCTTTGACATTACAAAAGAGTTCCGACAGCCGATCGACCTGAAGCACGGCTTCCTGCCCGGATCCGCCCGGCCGCCGGAAAACAAAGATCGTGTAAGACCCCAGGATGTCTTCCGCGCGATGCCAGCTTTCAAAGTCTGCGAGGCTGTCGCTGCCAACCAGAAGGCCGATCCGGGCGCCCGGATATCGCTGCCCCAGCGCTTCGCAGGTTTCGATTGAGTAGCTGGGAGGCCCGCGCCGGATCTCGAGGTCTTCGATCAGTACCCGTGTCTGCAGGCTGGCCGGAAGGCAGCCTCGCCACCTGGCAAGCATGGCAAGGCGTTGTCCGGCATCCGAAGGCGGGGAGTGCAGCTTAAACGGCGAGACCGCGGCCGGAACAACGTGTACCGGGACATCGGGGTACGCGCGGAGCGTGTACTCAACGACAGCGAGATGCCCCTGATGGGGAGGATCGAAGGAGCCTCCGAAAAGCAAACGATCCACGGGTTGTACTGAATCGCCAGCCGTGGCGCCCACTATTCTCGAATCTGCCCCTGACCCTGCACAAAGTAGGTTGTGGTCGTTAAATCGCGCAGGCCCATCGGTCCCCGTACGTGCAGACGTCCGGTCGATATCCCGACTTCGGCGCCCATACCCATCTGGCCCCCGTCATGAAATCTTGTGGAACAGTTCACAAAGACCGCCGCGCTATCGACCCCGCTTCTGAAGTCCTGAATTGCGTTGATGTCGCGCGCCACGATGGCCTCGGAATGCCCGCTGCCATAGCGATGTATAAAGTCGATCGCTTCATCGACGCCGCGCACAATCTTTACGGAGAGGCGCTCGTCCAGGTACTCCGTAGCATACTCGGCGTCGGGATCGGTTATCGCCTGAACGGCGGGTTCCAGCTTTACTGTTTCCTCGCAACCCAGCAGGACAGCCCCCGCCTGGGCCAATTTCCCGAGCAGAGATTTCGCCTGTTCGAAGTTCGCATCGATCAATAGATTTTCGAGTGAGTTGCAGACGGACGTTCGTTGCAGCTTCGAGTTTATCGCGATTTTTGCCGCCATGTCCGGGTCGCCGCTGGGATGCACATAGAGGTTGCAGACACCCTTGTCGTGCTTGACCACCGGGATGCGGGAGTGTTCGGTTATGAACCGAATCAGTTGCTCTCCTCCTCGGGGTACGACCAGATCGATGGACTCTTCGCGCCGAAGCAGCGCCAGCATAAAGGCGCGGTCCGTTTCACGGACGAGAATCAGAGCGTTGGTCGGTAGTCCCGCCGCCTCCAGCGCCTTCTGAAACAAGGCGTGTAGACTTGTATTGCTGTGCACGGCCTCTTTGCCGCCCCGAAGAATCGCCGCGTTGCCGCTCTTGATTGCGAGAGCCCCGACATCAATCGTTACGTTAGGGCGGGATTCGTAGATCGTGAATAGAACACCCAGAGGGACGCGGACTTTGGTTTGCTCCAGTCCGTTCGGCAACCGGCAGCCCTCAATGACCTGGCCGACCGGATCGGGCAGGCCGGCGATCTCTCTCAGGGAACTGGCCATGTTTTGAATGCGGGTCGGAGTGAGCGTCAGGCGTTCCAAAAGCGAAGGCTTCAGGCCATTGGAGTGGCCGGCTGCAATATCCCGTTCGTTTGCCTCAAGCAGGCTTGTTTGATGAGCCGGTTTTTCCAGTAGGTCCGCGAGGATAAGCAGAACCTGGTTGCGCTGCAGCGTTCCGGCGCGGCGGATGCTCCGAAAGGCCTGACGGGCTTCTGAGGCTACCTGGCGGGCGTCTTCGTCGAAAGCACGTGAACGTGTCAGTAGATCGCCAGCGGCTGAAGTCGCACCCGGATTCAGGGTTTCCTGCAAGGATGTACTCATGCTTTACAACTCCGTATCGTCGCCCAAAATGGATCGCATTGTAGCTACCGTCTGCGCAATAGAGACAATATTGTAAGAGGACCGTCCCTTGACCATCGATAACCGTGATCCCTACTCAGGCCCGACCCGTTCGTCCGGGATCAGGCGTCCGGAACCATCATCACCGGTCATAGTATTTCTGCTCTGCCTGATCACCTGCGGCCTGTTCCAGGTTTACTGGTACTATCGTATGTATCGGGATCTAAGCGAACTGGCGGGAAGGACTCCCACCGGTAACTCCTACGCGCTCGATTTCATTCTGGTGGTCATCACGCTCGGTATCTGGAGCGTGGTTGTCGACTATCAAATATCCGTGCAGATGAACGACCTGCAACAACGGGCCGGCCTGGCCGCCAACGACACGACCACGATCGTGATTGTCCTGGATGTTCTGATTTATTTTACGGCCTGGATAACCAATCTGGTGACGACTGCTATCCACCAGGACCAATTGAACCGTATTTTGCAGGCTCCGGGAGCCGCGAATTTGGCCCTGCCCCCGGGGCAATAGTTCGGGCCGCTATCGTTCGAAAAAAGTACGCAACAACCCAAGAGCCAGCGACCTCTCCAGAGTATGGAAACAACTCTTGAATGGATCGCCCTGGCCCGGGAACCTGGCCGTCCCGCCTGCACCTTCTTGATTCCGTTTCGACTTGTGCGCTACGTGCAGCGACGCAAGCGGCGGCTGGGTGGAGTCGTGCGTTATCTCAGGCACCTTCTTTCTGTGGCGCCCACCTATCGGTACGCCGGCCTGCTTCCCAAAATAGAACGCACGACTCGCTACTATCAGCGGTCCGGGCAGGGTCTGGACAAGTGGCATGTTCGTGTGCCGGCTCACCACTGGACGGAACTGCGCTGTCTGGCCGGAGCGTGCGGTGTGACGATGACCCACATGTTCGTGATCCTGATCGAAATCGAAAAATCCGGAAAGCTTAAGAAAGCCCTGAAACGAAGCGCCGGGAAAAAGAAAATCACCGGAGATCCTCCGACGTTCTTTTGGAAAAATATCGGATTTTGGGAGGCCCGGGTCGAAGAGCAGGGGCGTACCGAGCGGCACGTCATGCTGCTTCTGGAAGAGCAGCCGCCCTAATGGCGCAGGTGTCGCCTCAGTATTCTATAGCCAGATCATCGCGATGGATCAATTCGATACCACGCGTCGCCAGTCCACGCGCCTGAATTTCGCGGCCCGTAAGCCCGAGCATGCGTCCAATTTCCGGTTGGGAGTAGTTTGCAATTCCACGGCCGAGCGGCTCGTCCTGCTCCGAGCGAATCTCGATTACGTCTCCGGAGATGAAGCTACCATAGGTGCTTCGAACTCCGGCCGGTAAAAGCGAAGAGCCGCGCTCCTTAAGAGCACGGCCGGCTCCCGCATCAATGACGACGCCGCCCCGGCTGGCGGCGAAGAGTAGCCAGCGTTTGCGTGCGCGCAGCCGCGGCCGGTCATCTTCGCCGCTCCGGCAAATCAACGTGCCGATGTCCTCACCCGCGAGAAAAGAAGTCAGGGGGCTGGCATGATGGCCCGGTAAGATTGCAAGGGAGTTTCCACTGATCAGGCACAGTTCTCCGGCCCGCAACTTTGTCTGCATTCCCCCACGGCCCGGTCCGTCAGGTCCACCGGCGGCCTTTCGCAGGGCCTGCGTGATCCGGTCGGTTTCGCGCAGCCGTTCCCCTTCAAAGAGGAAGCCCTCCACCGATGTGAGAATCACCAGTAGGTCGGCCCGGAACAAGGCGGCGCAGGCTGCGCTCAAGATGTCATTTTCTCCGAACTGCAACTCGTCGGTCGCTACGGTATCGTTTTCGTTAACGATGGGAAGAGCGCCAATCTGCATGAGCTCCTGAATTGTGTGGCCGATATTCAGATATGCACGCCGATCCCGGAAGTCGCGAGCCGTGATAAGCATCTGAGCGACCGGTACGCCTGCATCAAGAAAGACGCGGTCATAATCGGCCATCAGTCGGTGCTGTCCGATGGCCGAAAGGGCCTGGCGGCGACTCAGGGAAGGGTTGCGCTGGGGTTGAATTTGGAAGCGATTTTGAATCGCGTGGCGTCCCGTGCTGACCGCACCGCTGCTTACCAGAATCGCCTCGATGCCCCGCTTGCGAATCGCAAGGATTTCCTGTCGGAGCAACTGCAGCATACGCTTGCGCTGGCCGTCCGTCTCGGACAGAAGCGAGGAACCAACTTTGAGAACGACCCTGCGAATGGGCTTTTTCAGAAATTCGGAACGCAGGCTCACTTTGCACTCTCTCGGTCAGTCGCGTCGTCGCCACGCACAATTTCCAGACCGGCGGGCAGTTCCGCAACATCGGTATTCGACAGGTCCGAAGTCCCATCCCGTTCGTCCTCAAGCAACATCAATTCCCCGAAGGTCTGCCGCGGCAGGCACTCAAAGAGTGCGGTTATGAACTCAACCGTTCCCCGGTCCTCGCGGGCCGAAAGAAATAGCACGTTCGGAATCCGGGGCGCTTCTTTCCAGAGCTCAGGCTCTTTCACTCCAGCGGCGATTTCCGTTTCCAGTTGCGGGTCATAGTCAACCAGATCCACTTTGTTTATCAGAACCAGAGCGGGTCGCTTCAGGAGTTCGGGGGAGTAACTCACCAACTCGCTCTGAAGTAGCTGCAACTCTTCCGGCGCGCGAAGATTGTTCGCATCCAGCACGTACACAATCAGGTTCACACGCTCAATGTGACGCAGAAATGCGAGGCCCAGACCACTGCCGCGGCTGGCACCTTCGATAATTCCAGGGATGTCTGCCATCAGCAGGCGCCTTTCACCGCTTTCGTCAGTGACCACGCCCAAATTTGGCGTCAGCGTCGTAAAAGCATAGTCAGCAATGCGCGGATTGCTGCGCGAGACGCGCGACAGCAAGGTGGACTTGCCCGCATTGGGCAGTCCAACCAGACCTACATCCGCCAGAAGCTTCAGGCGCAAGATGATTTCCCGATGTTCGCCCGGGAGTCCTGGCTGCGAATACGATGGCGCCTGGTTCACAGATGTCGCGAAATGCTGGTTGCCAAGGCCACCCGCCCCGCCGGCGGCCACGCGCACACGTTTTCCGGGCCGATCCAGGTCGGCCACGACCGATTGGTCTTCGGCCTGAATGATTTGGGTACCGACCGGTACGCGCAGCTCCCGATCCTTGCCCCCATGGCCGCTCTTCCGCAATCCCTTGCCGGGCGCGCCATTGGCCGCCGCATACACGTGCGTTTGCAGCAGATGGCCGAGCGTCAGTACAGCCGGATGTGCGCTGATCATCACATCTCCGCCCCGCCCGCCATCTCCGCCGTCCGGTCCCCCGAACTCGCGGTACTTTTCGCGCAGAAAACTCGTGCACCCGGGCCCTCCGTGGCCGCCGCGCACCTGGATCGAGACCTCATCGACGAATTTCATTTGACTTTCTTGCCACGTGAGTTCGCGGCCATGCGCCGGCAGGAGGGCAGCGCCGCAAACCCCAAAATGCGCTCAAACAAAAAGATCAACGGAATCGCCCGTGTTCACGGCCAGGGTCAGGGCTGCGTTGCCCATGTTTTCGGCGATCTCGATACGATCCGTGCTGCCCCGGTAAAACAAAAGCTCTCCGTGCCGCGCGTGACCGTAGCTTTTCGAAAGCCCGATCAGTGTGACGTTCTTAACCCGAAGCTTCCAATGCGATGTAGCCCTTCCGGGGAATGCGTGATCCAGGGCGGCAAGCTGCAGGTTCGTAATGAGATTTCCGAAACGATCCACGTAAACAACGCGGCCGCGTGCATGCCCGTCGGAAAAGCTCGGCGGCGGCCCGGGCAGTCGAATCGGTTCTTGATGGAAAGGTGTTCCGCAATCGGAGGCTTTGATTCCCCGCGCGAGATGCGCCGCCAGGGGCGCAAAGATATCCCGTCCGTGAAATGTATCACTTATCATTTCGCGAAAGTACGATGCATTGCTTGCCCGGTACAAGCCGGCCTCAGGATGTTGGTCCAGAATGCCTGAGAGCAGTCCGTTGTCCGGCGCCACAACGATCTGCGAATTGGCCAGCGCAACCAGAACCGCTCTTTCGGTCCCGACTCCCGGATCAATGACGCAACAAAAGACAGTGCCCGGCGGGAAGCTATCGAACGCGGCTTCCAGGATGAAGGAACCCGCGGCAATGTCACCGGGAGCGACCTGGTGGCACAAATCAACGACGCGACTCTCGGGCGAAATCCCGAGCAAGACGCCCTTCATGCTCCCGACAAACCAATCGCTGTCTCCGAAGTCGGTCAGGAGCACGATGGGCGCTGCGGCGCTCATCTAACCGCCCTGGCCGTTTACCTGCGCCGTCCTGGAACGCTGCTCCACCAGAATCATACGATTCAGGGCGTTGATGTAAGCCCGGGCACTGGCGACCAGAATGTCGGTATCGGAACTGATGCCGATAAAAGAGCGGCCATTCGCCTCGATCCGAATAGTGACTTCGCCCTGGGCATCAATGCCCTCGGTGACACTTTTTACGCTGAATTCTGTCAGCGCCGGTTTGAGTCCGGTTATGCGGTTCATGGCCCGGTAGATGGCGTCCACGGGACCGGTCCCGATGGCGGCGTCTACCCGCGCCTGGCCTTCTGGATCGAGCAGCCGCAGTGTTGCCGTTGGCGTGGCTCGATCCCCGGCTGTGACCTGGACCTGTTCCAGCTTCCAGGAGGGTTCCTCTGTTTCGCGCAGGTTGTCGCTGACGATCGCCTCGAGATCGCGGTCGTCGATTTTCATTTTTTTGTCAGCGAGTTCCTTGAAGGCCGCGAAGGCGCGCTCCAGCTCTTCTTCACTCAGGTTGTAGCCAAGCTCAATCAGGTGCGCCTTAAACGCGTGGCGCCCGGAAAGTTTGCCGAGCACCAGCTGAGTGCCGGTCGGAATGCCGATCTCACGCGGGTCCATGATCTCCCACGTTTCACGCAGCTTCAGTATCCCGTCCTGATGGATGCCCGAGCCATGCCGGAATGCGTTCTTGCCGACGATTGCCTTGTTCCATTGCACCGGCATGCCCGAATAGGTCTCGACCATCTTACTCGCACGATAGATCTCACGCACGAGCACGTCTGTGTGCAGATGAAAAAAGTCTTTGCGGGTGTGAATCGCCATGACGACTTCTTCGAGGGACGTATTGCCGGCGCGCTCGCCAATGCCGTTGATGGTCAACTCAACCTGTCGAACTCCATTCTGAATCGCGGTCAATGTGTTTGCCGTTGTCAGGCCGAGATCGTTCTGGCCATGAAAACTGAGCCGGCATTTGTCGATGTTGGGCACGTTGTTTCGAATCCCGGTGAACAGGTCCGCAATCTCTTCAGGGATTGCATAACCCACCGAGTCAGGAACATTGATTGTGCTCGCGCCGGCGTCGATGCAGCGCTCAATAATTTGGTAGAGAAATTCCCGATCCGAGCGGGTCGCATCCATCGGAGAGAACTCGACGTTGGCTGTGTAAGATGCGGCGTGCGCCACCATGGACGCGGCCTGTTGCAGAACCTCTTCGCGTCCTTTGCCCAGCTGATGTGCCATCTGAATATCGCTGGAGTTGATAAACACATGGATGCGCGGATCCGCTGCATTGCGTACGCCCTCCCAGGCAATATCGATGTCGCGTTTTACGGCCCGGGCCAGGGCGCACACGGTGCAGTCCTTGATGATGCTTGCAATTTCCTGGACCGCTTTCAGATCGCCCGGTGAGGTCGTGGGAAAGCCCGCCTCGATGATATCCACGCGCATGCGCTCCAGCTGCAGAGCAATCTCGCGCTTCTCTTCGGGGGTGAATGCGACTCCGGCGGATTGCTCTCCGTCCCGGAGCGTCGTGTCGAACACGTATATCTTCTCGCTCATAGTCGTACTCCGGTTTGCTGCACAGCCGGGAGAGAGCCCGGTCGAGCTGCTATCTACCAAAAGAGCAAAAAGGCCCGGACCGTCACCCCTTTTCGCCCGTCGGGAGTGAGTTTCGGCCTCGAAAAGGGGGCGTTGGCCAGGAGGCCTCGTCAGGGCTGCAGGGCCTGGTTGGCCGGAGTTCCGAAGAAATGCAGGCCTTCCTTACGGACCAGACCGCGGGCACACAAATCATTGGCCAGAATCAGAAGGGCTGCGAGGGCCTCCCGATTGAGTTCCTCAATGCCATCGTTTTCTTTGACCATGCTCGCGTGGGTAAGCGTGCGTTGCTGGGGATTCATGACGCCCAACATGGAGCCGGTGAGACGGGCATCGGCGCTGTTAAAAACGCGACCCATTACCGGGACCGGGCAACGCTCGACCAGGTAGTAGAGCGCCAGATTGTCAAAGAACAAAAGATCGCTGATCTTCTGCACCGGGCCTTCGTGTTTTGTCGCCACGCCGGAGTCCCGCCGTGCGCCCCGTACGCGTCAAGGAAAAGCACGGACGAACCTTTGGGCAGGTCCGGGCGAGTTTTTTCCTCTGGACCCTCCCTGCGCTTCCTGGCTTCCTATTAAGGTATTTGCCCGTTGGCCGATGAATCTAGCAGGGCGCGCTGCCCGGAGGTCGATATGTCCCTTTCCCATCCCATACTCCGTGGAGTTCTTGCGGCCGCACTCGTCGGAGTCCTGGCTTCACCGCTTTTGGCCGAACGCCGTAGCTACGAGTCGGCCCAACCCGTCGGCCAGACCGTTGCGGGTGTTATTGATGCGCTGGCGGCGGCCGGCGTTCAGTTTCGCGTCGAGCAGGTGTTTAATGAACAACGGGACGGCAAGCTGGGCTTTTCCGCTGCCATGTTGCCTTCCGGAGCCATCTGTGAGTTATCGTTTCATGCCGATCCCGGCAACGCGAGCCGGACTTTGATCAAGGTTTTCACCCAGGAAGCAAGCGATGGGCGCCGTATCCACGCGGTGCTTGTAGATCGATTGCACATGCGAGAGGTCGGTGTATACGAGATTCCCGAAACCGGGACCGAGTGGCCGACCCGTTAGCCGCGGCCCAGAAATAGCTTGAGCTTCATGGAAAGCAGGGCCGGCCAGCCCAAAAAGGGCAGGTGGTAGGCAAGCACGTCAGGATTTCTCAAGATGGCCGCGATGTGAGAAAGGTTATCGTGAGCCATTCGAAAGATCGGATTCTCTTCGTTTAGCTCAAAGAGACGATGGTGCTCCTGAAACAGCAGCGGCCATCCCGACGGAAGGATATACAGCAGGCGCTTCCGATTTTCGAACCAGTTCTCAGCCAGCTCCTCAAATTGGTACGGATCGCGGCCGTGCTGACTCACCGCCTCGTTCAGATCTTCCTGCACGCGATTCTGAACCCCACTGCGGATCCGGTTCAGTTCTCTCTGGGTAAGCTTTTCGTAGGGTGTGTCGGTGAGTTCGTCCACACGAATTCGACGGCCCCGGACGTAGGTCAACCGGGCCGGCATACCAAAGTAAAAAGACCACGGCTGAATGCCCACCAGGCCCGTAAGCGGCCCCACGGGCACGAACGGCACTCCAATTTTTTGCGCGAGTCGATTCAGCCATTGCACGCGATAGCCGAGGGGGTTGATGAATTCACCGTTCACGGTCAGTACCGGTACGATGTCGGTGCGGTGCTTGAGGGCCATGCGCAGAAAGCTGTTGGAGAATCGCTGCAGCTGATAGCGATGGTTAAAGCCCTTTCCAATTCCGGCGATGCCTTCGGGGTAAATCATGACGCTTGCTCCGGGATCGCCGATCAGCGCTTCAAAATTTTCCAGACTCGCGTCCACGCCACCCGCTCTTCTCCAGAAATCCGGCAAGAAAAACGGGCTCATGATTGGTGAACGCGAAAGCGCGGGAGCGACCAGAGGGCGGCAACTGCTTGTAAAGTCGTAGCCCGAGGCCCGCAGCAGGCGACCCAGAAAGATCATCGCGTCCCAGGGGAAAGCCATGCCTGAGTGATTGCCAATGAAGATCAGCGGCACATTGGGGTTGTTGCGCGCCGGCCACCCCTCAAAGCCCACCCAACGTGAGCGGAAGTAATGACGATCCAGAAAAGAAAGCACGTTGCGCACCAGGCTGATTGCGAACTGGGGCCGAAAATATACGTGCACCGGGTGATCGGGGCCTGCCGGGCTCTCCAGTTCTCTGAGGTGTGCGTGGGACATCCTGAAAGCCTACGCGCCCTTCTGGCGAGGGCCATGACTCATGTCATAGGCCCTGACATTCGAACCAGCCAGGAACTCGGTTGTTGACGCTTCGCCCGGGCTTTCGAGTCAGCACCCCGGCTTTTCAGTAGTCGAACAGAAGTTGAAGCTCAATGTCGCGCATGGCTTCATCGCGCCGCGCAAGTTGACGTTCAAGGTCCCGGGCCCTTTCGGGATTGCGCTCCGTCAGGTAGCTCTGCAGAAGCACCAGGCATTCCCGATTCCGCAGATTTTGTCCGCAGAGTTCGAACAGGCTCTGTCGAGTAGAGGCGGGGTCGACGGACGGTCCGGAGGAACTGAGGCGGGCATCTTCCAGAGCAGCCGCGACGGTTGTGAGTGCCGTAACATCGGACCTCTGACCCAGAAGGGCGTAGGCCCCGGCGAGACCGCGCAGAATCTCCACCTGCAGGTGTGCGTTCTGGCGATTCGCTTCGGCCAGGCCCTGGAGGGTCGGGGCGGAGAGCTGGAACGCCCGTCGGTAATTGTAGAGCGCCTCATGAGCCCGGGATTGTTCCAGCAGCCAGGCGCCCGAGCGGACATAAGCGACCGGATCCTGAAACGTTCGAATCTCCACCATCTGCAACAGACGAATCTGCATTTCCTGCACTTCGGTTTGTTGTCCTTCCGGGTGATTGCGCAACACGATCTGGCATTTACGAAGCGCCGTTCGATCCAGCGTCCCTCTGCGCATGAGCGCCTGAAGGTCTGGTGGGAAGTCATCGGCGGTTCGGTCGGCGAATTGCGTCAGGCGCTCTCTGTGTTCTTCTGCTATGCCGCCTTCAAAGAACAGGGCCACCCGGGCGGCGAGAGCAGCCTCCCGTTCAAGCAGGCCCCGTTGCCAGAGGCCGCCTGGATTCGAGCCCGCAGAGAATGCATGGGCCGACGCGGCCGAACCTTCCGGCGTTGCCCCGCAGGACAGGGGTTCCAGCGCCGGTAGCGCCTCTGATTCAATGGCCTGCCCATCGTAGGCGAGGGCCGCCCGGGCATACCAGCGGGCGGCTCCGGTGTAGGAGCGATCCATCAGGTCCAGGTAACCGCGCAGATAATAAAGGAAGGCGTCCGGTTGCTCCTCAAGGGCTTGTTCCAGGCTCAAGCGGGCGGTATCCCGATCGCCCCGGGCAAGGGCCAACAGTGCCTTCAGACGATGGAAACCGGGCAAAACCGAGCCCGGCGGCCGGAGCTCGCCGGCCAGGTTCAGGTAGGAAGCGGCCTGGCCTGGGTCGCCAGCCCGGTACGCCTCGACTGCCCGACTCAGGAAGGCCGTCGCCGCCCCGGTGCTCTCAGCCATCGCCACCGGGGGACACGATAGCGCGAGCACCAGGCCCGCCGTTTTGAGAAAGGAACTCACCACTATTAGTTACCGGCCGTTCCCGCGCGAACTTGAGCACAAGAGTGCCTCCCTGATCGTTTTGGCTTGACATGGGACCTCCAGACGCGGCTTCTACTACCCGCGTCAATGGGCCGCGCGGCCGGCCTGCCCCGCGAAACCTACATGAATCTCAACGTTTCCCCTCATACGTTTCAGGCGCCGGGGTTTCAATTTCACGGACTAAGTTAAGGAGATATTTGATGAGCTATATATATCTGACTCTGGGGGTGGGCGTGCTTTCCCTCTTATTCGCCCTCTACCGGGCATCCTGGATCCGCAAACAAGATCCGGGCACCGAGCGCATGCAGCGCATCGGAAAGCACATCGCCGATGGTGCGATGGCGTTTCTGCGTGCTGAGTATCGGGTTCTGATCTGGTTCGTCGTCGCGGTAGCTGCTATCCTGGCCATCGCCGCTACTTTCGGGCCCGAGCAGGAAGCGTCTCCCATGGTTGCACTGTCGTTTGTTGTCGGTGCGCTTTGCTCCGCGCTGGCCGGCTTTCTGGGAATGCGCGTGGCGACCCAGGCGAACTACCGCACCGCGAACGCGGCCCGTCAGGGCATCGCGCCGGCGCTCGCCGTAGCTTTCACCGGCGGATCGGTCATGGGTCTGGGCGTGGTTGGCCTGGGCGTACTGGGTCTGGGCGGTCTTTTCGTTTTCTACACCTTCATTTTTGGCGAAGCCAGCATGGGCCTCGTTCTGAACGTGCTTTCCGGTTTTTCGCTCGGTGCCTCCTCAATTGCGCTTTTTGCGCGGGTCGGCGGCGGCATTTACACCAAGGCAGCTGACGTCGGGGCGGACCTCGTGGGTAAGGTCGAAGCGGGCATCCCCGAGGACCATCCGCTGAATCCCGCCACTATCGCCGACAACGTGGGCGATAACGTAGGCGACGTGGCCGGCATGGGTGCGGACCTTTTTGAGTCCTACGTCGGTTCTATTCTTGGTTCGATGGTCCTGGGCGCCGCGTTTATTGCTGACATGGGCGGCGACGCCTTCGGTGGCATGAGCGCCGTGCTGCTGCCGCTGATGATTGCGGGGCTTGGAATTGCCTGCTCCATTTTCGGAACATTCTTTGTGCGTATCGGCGAAGGCGGCAATCCGCAACGCGCCCTGGTGACAGGCCATTGGATCTCAACCGGCCTGATGGTTGTTCTGGTGTACTTTGCAATCGACGCGGTGCTTCCGACTTCCTGGAGTTCGATCCCGATCTTGAGCGCCGCCATTGGCATTGATGCGGCCCCGAAGGTATTCACATCGTTTGGCGTATTCGTTGCCATCTTTGCCGGCTTGATCGTGGGCATGCTCATCGGAGAGGTGACGGAGCACTACACCGGCACCGATAAGAAGCCGGTTGTGGCTATTGTTCGCCAGTCGGTAACAGGCTCCGCAACCAACATTATCGCCGGCCTGGGAGTTGGCATGATGTCGACCGCCATCCCGATCATTCTGATTGCAATCGCAATCCTTGTGGCCTTTGAAGCGGCGGGGCTTTACGGCATCGCTCTTGCGGCCCTCGGAATGCTCGCCAACACCGGCATTCAGCTGGCGGTCGATGCCTACGGTCCCATCTCGGACAACGCCGGCGGCATTGCCGAGATGGCTGAATTGCCGCCCGAAGTACGCCAGCGCACCGATAAACTGGATGCGGTCGGCAACACAACTGCGGCGATCGGAAAAGGTTTTGCAATCGCATCGGCGGCTCTCACTGCCCTCGCTCTCTTTGCGGCCTTCATGAAACAGGCTGGCCTGAGTTCTATCGACGTGGCCACACCCAACGTAATGGCCGGACTTTTTGTAGGCGCGATGCTGCCGTTCGTGTTTTCAGCGATGGCCATGGGCGCCGTCGGTCGGGCGGCGATGAGTATGATTCATGAAGTGCGC
The DNA here is from genome assembly GCA_024233935.1 of Spirochaetales bacterium. Classification (GTDB taxonomy): domain Bacteria; phylum Spirochaetota; class Leptospiria; order Leptospirales; family Leptonemataceae; genus JACKOY01. The sequence continues at coordinate 40,713 of JACKOY010000004.1, forward strand.
CGCCAGTTCGCCAACATCCCTGAACTGAAAGCGGCCCTGGCGATCATGAAAAAGCACGAGCACGATCTCTCCAAGATCAACAAGAAGGACCGTGAGGTGCTGGATCGCGCGGACGGAAAAGCAGAATACGCGCGTTGCGTGGAGATCTCCACAACATCTGCCATTCGTGAGATGGTGCTTCCCGGCCTTCTGGCCGTGGTCACTCCGGTTGCCTCCGGTTTCGTATTTGGCGCGGAACCGCTGGGCGGCCTTCTGGCGGGCGTTACTGTGAGCGGCGTCTTGATGGCCATTTTCCAGGCCAACGCAGGCGGCGCCTGGGACAATGCCAAGAAGATGATCGAAGGCGGCGTCACGATTGATGGGCAGACCTACAAAAAAGGCAGCGAGCCGCACAAGGCCGCGGTCGTGGGCGATACAGTGGGCGACCCGTTGAAAGACACATCCGGGCCTTCGATCAACATTCTCATCAAATTGATGTCGGTCGTGGCTCTGGTTATGGCCCCCATGCTGAAAGAGGCCACACCTCTCATGGAAGTGATTCGCGCCATGTTTTGAGGCGAATCTGGTTTTGTTTCTGGGAAAGGCCGCCTGCGGGCGGCCTTTTTGTTTGTTTGGGCTTGCAGGCGTTGCTTTGCCTTTCTATTTTGCTCGTATGGAATCGTCCGGAGCACCCCAGAAACCACTCTACGATCAGATTTTCGCTGAGATTGCAAAGATCGAAGATCCGGAGCTGGGCATCAGCATCACCGAACTGGGCCTGATCTATGACGTGCAGGTCACGGCCGATGGAAAGGTCGATGTCGTCATGACCTTTACCTCCATGGCCTGTCCGGTCGGACCCCAGTTGAAGGCCCAGGTACACGCCGCTGCAACCAGGGTAGAGGGTGTAAGCGATGCGAATGTGGAAGTCGTGTTCAATCCTCCCTGGGATCCGCACGAAATGGCGTCGGAGGACGCCCGCATGTATCTGGGTATCGTGTGACTGCGGCCCGGGCCCCCGCTTTTTTGTTCTTTTTGAGCCTGGTCGGCTGCCTGACGACGACGCCCCTGGTGCTATTGTATCGACCTCAAGGTATGCGCGTCGAGACCTTTCGTTCGGATCCGCCACTGACGATTACCATCTATCCCGGTAATCGCGATCATTACGATGGCGCCGTCATTTTTCTGCATGGCGGGGGATGGACTATGGGCGGTTCGGAGGTGCCCTTGTTCCAGGACTGGGCGCCCCTTCTCGAGCGCGCACGGTTGCGTGGTGTCGGTCTGGAGCACCGCGTCGCGCCGGCGTTTCGGGGTATGGACCTGGTCTCCGATTGCATGGACGGTGTGCGCTACGTAGAAGCCAACGCCGAGCGACTGCACTTTCCATCCGATCGCATTGGCCTGGTTGGATTTTCTTCGGGCGGTCATCTGGCTGTGATGGCTGCCCTGGAGCTTTCGCGGCTTGAGCGCGGTCCTCTGCGTGCGGTGGTGAGTTACTATGCGCCTCTGAATTTTGAGTTGCTGTTGCTCCAGCGCAACCCGGCCATGCTTGCTTATCTCAAAGGGTTTCTTCCCGAAGAGTATTCCGCAAGTCCCGATAGTCTGGCCGCTGCAATGGAGGAGCTCTCCCCCATTCGCCGATTGCACGCGGGCGCTCCGCCGATTCTTTTGGTTCACGGGCTCTCCGATGAACTGGTTCCGCCCGAACAGAGTGCCAGCTTTACTCTGGCGGCCAACAAGTTGCGAGATGGCATGGCGGAGTTTGTCCCGGTGGAGAACGGGCGCCACAATTTCAACCAGTCCAGAAGTCAGTGGGCCCGTCAGGTTGACGAAGCAGCGGTCGCCTTCCTACGCCGGCACGTCGCGCAGGATTAAAAACCGGGCCTGAGGCTCCTGCCGGTCCAACCAATCGTAGAGCATTTCCAGGAAATCCGGCGAGAGCTCCGTGAAGGGATTGAGGCGCTCCCAAACGAGTTGCGGCAGGTTTTCCCCCGGTGTTTGCCTTCTTTTCAGGAAGTGGCCCATCTCCGGTACAGTGGCATAACGATACGAATCGCCCTTATCGGTTTCGCCATCGTTCGGACTGGCCTCGCGGTCCAGTGCCCCCACCAGATGCAGTACGGGTGTGCCGGCTGCAAGAGCCTGGTTTAACAAGTCGGAAAAATTCAGGCGGTCAGCGGTCTCACGGAAGGCCCGCATGTCCGCGCTTTGCAGATGTCGCACCGTGTTACGAAACGCCACAATGTCCGGAGCGGTCAGGGCTTCATCGGTCGCAATCTGCCCGTTCTCGCGATAGGTCCGCCACTCCTGGCGCGCCTGCACAATCGTTTCGGTCGGAACTCCGCGCTCTTCCATGCGGGTGAATAGCGATTCGCCCCACTGATCCAGATGGCTGCCCCGTTCGTTGCAGCCCGTCAGGACCAGTCCGCCCAAACGAATGCGATGCATGGCACGGGCCGCCAGCGCAAGAATGCAGCCGCTTCCCTGGGCAAGCACGACCGGGTCCTGTTCGGGAAAGCGTGCCCGTGCATGTTGAAGCACCAGGGCCAGGTCCGAGATGCGCAGTTCCAGGTCCATGACCGACCGATCCGAAGCGCGGGTCGCCCCGGTACCGCGTTGATCGTAGCGCAGAACCACGTCTCCGTGATGGCCGGCAAGCACGGTGGCGAGCCGTTCTCCGGTCCGGAAGGCCACGCCGGGAGAGTTCCAGTCGCGGTCCAGGCCTTCGTCCGGGACCAGAACAATGACGGCATTCGGTACTGTGGCGGAACCAGGCACGGTCAATGTTCCCGGCAGCTCGATTGCGTCGGCGGCACGCACGCTGAATTCTTCTTCAGAGAAGGACGAATCGGGCAGGGCCCAGCGCTCGGGCGCGTACGAGCGGTAGGCGATCCACCAGAGCAGCAGTACTGAGGAAGGAACGAGCAACGAAAAAAGAATCAGTCGGCGCACGGTTCAGAGTCGCGATTCAATATGAGAGAAAAGATAATCCGTGAACTCCGGAAAGCAGACGCCGGCCAGATGGCTGGAGTCGTAGAAGCGATCGCAGGATATGGCGTCCGTATAGTTCATATCCAGAAAGGCGGTGTGGGAATTTTCGCGCACAATCTCAAGCACGATGGGCGTAAATATGTCGCGAATCGTCAATTCCTGCCCGGTGGGCGTCGTCTGCACAACGCGTGTCGCCTTAAACTCACGCAGGTGCGAACCGACCTTGACCCACACCATGGCGTTTGGAATCTGCAGGCGTTCCGCCGCCGCGACCATCTCGCGCATGAAGTAGACCTGACCTTCGTTCAGGTGGAACGGGTTCAGGAAGTCCCGCCAGGTGCCTTCGGCAGTTCGCCGCAGAAAGTCTTCATCCTGTGGAATGTCAGAAAAGTCACTGTATGGAACCGAGCCCCGGTTCACATGCATGGCGTTCAGGTTTTCGGATACGAAGATCCGGAACTGGCGCGCGCCGCGTGAATTGTGTTCCAGACGTTCCAGAATGACCGGGAGCTTCGGCCGGTATTGATAGTTCCAGAAAAGCCGTTTGGCAACGTAGTTCGAGATATCGCCCGGAGAGTACTGCATGGCATTTTCGAACATGAAATCGGCGGGCAGACCGTTCAGCATGACTTCATCCATCGCGATGGATGGTGTCGCATTCAGGCCCTGGGGCGTGATCGCAAAAAATACAAAGTCCGGTCGAATGTTGCGCTCCTCGAACTGCTGCATGAGATAGTGGAAGTAGTCCGATGTTCCTCCGGGCACCGAAAAGTTATAGAGCTTCCAACCCGGGAAACGCGATTCGATGTAGTCGTTGCTGAAAGAAGTGGTTCGGGAGTTTCCGAACATGACAGCGATGCGCCCCCGTTGCTCGATAGGAAGGCTCAGTTCGGCCTCCAGTTGCTCCATCAGTTCGATCTTGTGCTCGTAACTCAGATACGAGGCCGTTCGGAGAAAGTAGTCCGGAAATCTCCAGATGAAAAGTTGCTTATCGAGCACGAAGGCGGCCAGCAGTATCAACACCGGAATCAACATCCAGAAACGGAAACTCCGTGCCATCGGATCCTGCGGGGTCTCGATGCCTTCGTTGTTGAGTGTGGCTTCCTGGTTTGCCATAAGCTAGAACACGAAATAGATAAACTGGTGCGCGGCTTCGGCCATGGTCGGCAAAAGAATGCCGCCGGTAATCGCTCCGGCCAGCAGTATCAGCCAGAAATCATAGCGACGCCATCGTTCGAAAAGTCCGGGCCTGTATTGAATTACATGAAAGAAAATGAGGGCGGCAAACATGTACAAGAACGTTTCACTGTGGCCAATGTCGTTCAGGGTGAAGATCTCCGGTCCGAATACGGCCTCTGTAAGAGCCGGATCAGCGCCGGCGGCCGCGTAATCGTCCCGGGCTGCGTCCGGTGTGTTCAGAGCCAGGCCCGCAAACATTTCGCCCATGATGTAGCCGGAGGAGTACGAGCGCGTGTCCGGCGCCGGGTAGACCACCCGTTGCGAACGAAACATGATCGCCCCCAGAGAGAACAAAAAGAACATGAACAGTATCTTCAGCACGAGCAGGAAGCGATTGTTCTTGGGTGTGGTCTGAATGCCCAGATCGTCTTCGAGGATTCGTTCCAGCGCCAGAAGCAGTCCCCAGCTGACGCCCCAGATGATGTAGCTGTAGTCGGCCCCGTGCCAGAGCCCGCCAATCATAAAGGTCACAGCGAGATTCATGTGGGTGCGAAAGCGGCTGACGCGACTTCCGCCGAGCGGTATATAGATGTAATCCCGTAGCCAGGTATTGAGTGTTATATGCCAGCGTTTGCCCCAGAGTTCTCTGGCGTTTCGTGAAAAATACGGGGCCAGAAAGTTTTCGGGTATTTCGTAGCCCAGAAGCCGCGCGGCGCCCCGCGCAATGTCCGTGTACCCGGAAAAATCGCAGTACACCTGCAAAGAAAAACCCATGCCGGCCAGAAGCAAAGACCAGGCGTTGTAGGTCTGCGGCTCCCGAAACACGGGCGCGATAATAAATCCCATTGGATCGGCCAGCAGGACCTTCTTCAAGAGACCACCGATGATCAACCAGCCGCCATCGTACAGGCGTCTTTTGTTGATCTTGGGATCGTCGATCTGTCCCATGAAATCGGTCGAACGCATGATGGGCCCCGCAATCAGCTGCGGGAAAAACAGGATGAACAGAAAGTAGCGCCGGAAACCTGGATTTTCGGTGATGATATCCCGGGCCACGTCGACCGAGTACGCAATCAGCTGAAACGTATAAAAGCTGATCGCCAGCGGCAAAAAGAGATCCACCTCGCGGGCCGCCTCCGGAACCGGCACGCCCAGATCCACCAGGATCATACGCACAAAGGCAAAGTACTTGAAAACTCCCAGATTCGAAAGGTTGATCAGAACGTTGACCGCAAGCAATCGTCTTCGGTCGGGCGCTGTCCGGCGCATCATGGCCCGCACGAATAGGTAGTTGATCCCGACCATGCTGAGAAAGTGCACGGTCCAGCGCAGGCCCCACCAGCCTTCCGACTCGAGACCCCAGTAAGCGTAGAACAGTACCGAAGCCAGCACCAGAAAGTACTGCCGGGCAACGCCGCGGAGATTCCAGTACACCAGGTAAACAATCGCGAGGAAAACGAGAAAGGTTACGGAATTGAAGAGCATGCCGGTGGGCGCCCGCAGGCGTTATCTTCGCGAAGGTTGCGGCAGGACTGCATCCAGGCCAGCTTTTTTTGGAGCCGGTCGTCAGGGCAGGCAGCGCTCTACGACAGGCAAGAACTCGCGCAGGGCGTTGTGCAACTCCAGAGGGATAGTTGCCCCGCAGGCGTTCTTGTGCCCGCCACCGCCATAGGCATGCACCGCCGGCAGCAGATTCACATCCCCTTTCGACCGCAACGAGACTTTGGTTTTTCCGGCTTCTCGAACCACAAATACCATCGCAATCTGTATCTGGTCCGGTTCCAGCAGTTCGTTTACCAGTCCGTCCAGGTCCTCGAAGGTGACGTTGTATTCCTGCAGATCCTTGCGCTGAATGACGATCCAGGCCATCGTTTCATCCGCGTTGACCTGCAACGTATCGTAGACGGTGCGCCGGGCCAGTAGGCGACCAACCGGAAAGCCCGATGCCAGCCGTTGGGCGACTGCCGGTGGGTCCACTCCCAATTCAAGCAATCGCGCGGCGAGGCGATGGCTTTCCGGTCGGGTCTTGCGGTAGCGAAAGTGTCCTGTGTCCGTGACCAGCCCGGCATACAGCGCCCGGGCTACGGCGGCTGTCAGGGGCAACCCGTCAAACTCAATCAGCTCCTGAATAATTTCGCTCGTGGAACCAATGTCCGGACGCAAGAAATAGGTCTTCATATCGGACACGATGCCATCGTGGTGGTCGATCACGATGAGGTTACTTCGATCTTCGGCGATCCACTGTTCAATCTCGCCCGACCGGCCTATGTCCGAGTTGTCGAGCAACACGATGGTTCGATCGCGTAATTGGGGTTCCGGGGGCCGCTCCGGAAAAGACAGAATAGTTCCTTCGGGATCCAGGAAGCGCAGTTTGGCGCTCAGCGGATCGTGATTCAGGACAAGGCAGTCTTTGCCCTTCTGTCGGAGCAGGTACGCGAGGCCTATTTCCGCGCCGATGCCATCGGGGTCTGGATTGCGATGGGTCGAAAGCAATAATCGATCGACGCTCAGGAGCCGGTCCAACAAAGCCCGATAGAACGCTTCACTTTCCATGCATGCTTTCAAGATTGCGGGAAGCCATCAGCCATCGTGCCCGTTCGATCAGTGCTTCGCGCTCATTTTGGACCGCGTTTGTGCGAACCTCTTCCAGGAGCGCGCGCAACAATTCGCCCATTCGGGGGCCCGCAGGCATGCCGAGTTCCATGAGCGCATGGCCGTCGATGGCGAGGTCCGAGACTTTTAACTCCGCCTCCCGGGCCCGCACTTCGTCCATATGACGAATCAAATCTTTAATTGCCCGGGGCAGGGCCTGGCGTTTTCCGCTCCCTTTGCGATCCGCCAATCGCAGACTGATCAGGTCGTTCAAACGGTCGATCGGGACTTTGCGCATGAACCGACGGATGGCCCGGTCGGTCCATTCGGCGGTGTAATGAAACATGTGGTTTCGAACCAAAAACCGCACCCGTTTGATCAGGGCTGAATCGAAACCAAAGCGCCGCAGAACGCGGTCCACATGCCGTGCACTGATCACTTCGTGATTGTGAAAGGTCGCCTCACCGTTGGGTTTCTCCCGGCGTGTATCGACTTTGCCGAAATCGTGCATCAGACCGGCCAGCCGCAACACCAGATCGGGTCCTGGCACCGCATCACAGGTATAGATGCTGTGCAGAAAGATGTCGTGTTTGTGATAGCGATTCTGGGTCAGCCCGCGGGCGGCCGCGAGTTCCGGCAAAAACCAGTCCAGCATGCCCAGCTCGTCCAGATACAGGAAGGCCCGGCTTGGCTTGCGTCCCGTTAAAATGTAGCGAAACTGTCTCCTTAAAAAACGGCGCGGCAAACTCTCCATGTCTTCCGGACGATAAGCGCTCTTCAGCCGCGCAAGAAGCGCCGGTTCGATTTCGAAGTCCAGCAGGGCGGCCCGGGCGACCGTGCGCAGGGTGAAGCTGGGGCCCGAAGCGTCTTCCACGCTTGCCCGCAGTACCCGTGCCGCCAGGTCTTCTCTGCCTGCTTCGCTGCCCTCCCAGGCGTTGTGCACCCGGTCAAATACGAGCTCATCGATCGTATGGGCGGGGGCTGGCTCCGGCATGTACGGCCTGACGAGCAGTGTGTGTTTGCTTTCGTCTTCTGTGTCGATTTCCAGGCGCACTTCCGCTTCACTCTCGTGGCTTGCCAGAAGGCCGGGCAACCGCAGGTCGCCTTCGCGCGCTTCGGCCCGCAACCCGGCAAAGGGCTCGGGCTTCAGGCGCAACACCAGCGTTTGGTGCGCGGCCGCAACAAACGGCAGACTCTCACCCGTGATCTCAGCATCTTCCAGGGCGTGGGCTCCCCGAAGCCAGGCCAGAAGCTGGCGGTCGGGCAATAACTCTTGTTCTTTTGTGGTGGTGGCGCTCATGATTTGCCCTTTGGGACTGCACTTACAGAGTCATCAGCTCACCGCTAACGGCCAGCAAAAAACCGACACAAAAAGCATTCCCTGTCCGGGGGTGGTCTGAAACAATCGTCTCGTGCTGGAAATGCAGAAAAATCGCCTGGGCATGCGCGTGCTTCTGCCGGCCGACCGCATTCAGGCCCGGGTGGCCCAACTCGGTCAGCAGATCGGCGCCGACTACGCGGGTCTGCCGCTTACAGCCATCGGCATGCTGAAGGGTTGCTTCGTTTTTATGGCCGACCTGGTCCGCCAGATCGAAGCGCCGCTCCATGTAGACTTCATTGAGGTTTCGTCGTACGGGGATGATACGATTTCTTCGGGGGTCGTCAAAATCGCAAAAGACTTCAAGCATTCCATCGCAGGACAGCACGTCTTGCTTGTAGAAGACATTATCGACACGGGCCTGACGCTCAATACGCTGATTGAAATTCTGCAGGCCCGCAAGCCGGCTTCCGTGCGCATTGCGGCTTTACTGGTGAAGTCCCAGAAGCAACAGTTACGCTATCCGATTGATTACCGCGGCTTCGACATTGAAGACGATTTTGTCGTTGGCTACGGCATGGACTTTCGTGGTCGCTATCGCAATCTCGATCACGTGGCGGTGCTCGAGGAAAGCCAGCCGGAGTTGTTTCCGCCGGTCCCGGGTCAACAACTGGAAGGCTAGCCCCGTCGCGCCGGTGGAGTCGGCGTCAGAGTTGCCCTTCTGAAACCATTCGATAAACCGTTTCCAGACGATCGGCGCAGGCGTAAATTTCGTGGTCTTCGGCGATGCGCAGGCTCTGTTCGGAAAAACGGCGAAAGAGTTCGTTGTTACGGACTAGTTCCATGGCTCGATTGGCCATGCCGATGTGGTCAAACGGTTCGACAATAAAGCCGTTGCGATCGTGCTGTATCAGCTCGGGCAGCGCAAAGGCGTCTACACCGACACAGGGCAGGCCGCAGGCATTGGATTCCAGCACCACCAGTCCCTGGGTTTCCATCGTAGATGCCGTCAAAAAAATGTCGTACTCGGGATAGATGGCCGGCAGGCTGGAACGCGGCACGAAGCCGTGAAACTTGACGCTGTTTTGAATGCCGAGCTGCGTGGCCTCTATGCGAAGAGAAGTGACGGCGGGGCCATCACCATAGATATCCAGAGTGGCCCCGGGAATTTGTTCCAGGATCAGCGCAAAAGCGCGCAACACGATGTCGCAGTTTTTCTCGTAGGAGATGCGGCCAATATGCAGGAAGCGCGGGGGGTCGTGGGGGCGTTCTTTGACCTTACCCGTGAATACGCTGAGGTCCATGCCGTTGGAGATCACTTCGATCGGCTTTTCTACTCCGGAATCACGCAAGGTCTTTTCTATCAAGTGGCTGGGGCTGATAATCACGCGGCAGGTCTCGTAAAGACTGTTACAGAGCTTCAAGATAATGCGCTTCTTGAGGGTCTGGGTGTCTTTGCGTTCGATCTTATCCAGACGCTTCTTGATCTTCTTGTTCGATTGAAAGAAGCCGAGCAGCGCGTCCACCTTCAGTAGACGATACAAAGAGACGTAGGTGTCCTGCTCGGAAACCAGAGTGTGATACGTGCCAATCAAGGGTACGCGATTCATACGCGCAGCCAGCACACCGTACTGTCCCAACAATCCAGGCGTCTGAATGTGCACGAGATGTGGCGGTTCGTTTAAGGTCATGGCCTTTCGAATGCGTTTCTGGGAAGGCAACACGACTTTGATTTCGGGGTACGAAGGCAGCGGCGCGTTCTTGAAACGTACTATCTGGATATTCTCGTGCAGGTGGATGTCGTCGCCCTGGCCATATTCCGGCGCGCAGATTACGAAACGATGGCCTCTTTCGGCCAGTATGCGTGAGAAATTTTCTACGGAGATGCCGACCCCGTCTATTTTCGGTAAAAACGTATCGGTGAAAACAACGATGTTCATGGATCGACCTCTATGCCGGATTGCGGGAGTGACTCGACGTTTGTTTCCGTGCGTGGCCCTTCCCGTCGAAAGGCCTCGCGGAAAGGCTCCAGCTCGCGATCGAGCTCATTGACGTAACACGAATAGGAATGCCAGCGCAATAGGCCAAAAAGCACAAGAACCAGCACAGCAGCGGCGAAGGCGACACGCATGCTCCGATAGGAACGCCGCAGTGGTCCATGCCGACCAATCCACGTTCCGAGGGTCTCTTCACCAGTCCGTGCCGTCGGATAAAAGTACATCACGGCCGCGCCCGAAAAGAGAACCAGAAGTGCCAGCGCCAGGACAATCGGGTACAGGATTGGGATCAGCGCCAGGCAAAGCGCAAAGATCGCAAGGACCTGAAGCACGTGCGCGGTTGCCTGCCAGGCTGCAATTCGCATCTCAGCGTGAGACTAAACCCGGCCACCGTCTATCATGCAATCAGAATTCAGAACAAGTCCCGGATCCAAAGAGAAATCTTCGTTGGCGAGCGCAACAAAGTCCCGTATGAAGCGGCGTTAGGACCGAGAAAGTCAGCTGTTTTCAGGGCCATTCGTTTCTCTACCTGTCCCGGCTGAATCATCTCTGAATAGCCGTGCGACTCCATCCGTCCTGGCTACAACGCCAGCGCTGGCCAGGCGCCATCAAAGGGCGGCCTCCGCCGGGTCTTTGCCCGCTTCCAGTCCTGCAGGTCCCGGGCAGTGGCTTTTTGCTCAGGCGGCGCAAAATTTTGGCGACAGGGGGCCGGAAGGTGCGTACTCGACCCCTTGAGTCTACGCGGTTGCTCCGGCAGGGCGCCCTGACCGAACTGCGGCCCCGTTCAAAAATACGGCCGGTGAATTGCGTCGTGCGTTGAGGTCTGAGCACAGATTTTCAACAGAAGGCTTTGCCGTCCGTCGTGCGGGCGACTTTACTTTTCCGAAAAGGAGAGAAATACATGGCAACAGTAACACTAAAAGGCAACACACTCCAACTGGAAGGCGAGATGCCGGCGGTCGGTGCAAAGGCGCCCGATTTCAAAGTCGTCAAAGACGACCTGTCCGAAGTTGGTCTCAAAGATTTCGCAGGCAAGGTCAAAGTGCTCGTGGCTGTTCCCAGCCTGGACACAGCGGTCTGTCAAAAGGAGACGCGCACCTTCAACGAAAAGGCCGCGTCTATTAACGACACGGTGGTTCTTGTGATTTCCGGCGATCTGCCCTTCGCCATGAAACGATTTTGTTCCACCGAAGGCCTTGCAAACGTTGTGCCCGGTTCTCAATTCCGTGACATGGGCTTTTCGAAGGCCTACGGCACCCACATTACTGAGGGCGGACTGAAAGGACTTTCGGCCCGCGCGGTATTCGTCGTGGACAAGAACGATAAAGTGACCTACACCGAACTGGTTCCCGACATCGGTGGCGAACCCGACTACGACAAAGTGCTTTCCGAAGCCAAAAAAGCGGCCGGCTGAGAACATGGACCTGCGCCCGGTCGCCCAGGAGCTGCAGCTGATTTTTCAGGACCCGTCCGCCGCGGCGGCGGGTTTTTCGGAGCGCTTTCGCGGCCCGGTGATAGATCTGGTGCGGCGTTATCACCTCCCGCTTTTGATTCTACTGCCCGTGGCGGCATTGCTGAGTCCGGCGGGTTGGTTGATCGGCCCGAACCTCGGGATCTTTTTGAGAGCGATCGCGCCGGTGTTTGCCGTGCTTGGCATTCTTTTTGTGGCGATTGTTTTTGATCGCGTGCTGGAGTACTCGCGCACGCCCAGCATACAGCCGCCGGCGGGGCCGCCGGACCGCCACCTGGCATTGTATCTGTCATTGCCGGTTTCGGCCCTGGCTCCTTTTTTCTTTTTGCACCCGCTGCTCGGTTATCTGATGCTTGCGCTCTCGGCCGCATTCTGTCTTTACCAGTCGCTGGAGTACGCCGCGGCGCACTTCGAGCGTAGTCGGGCGCGCATTCTGGCGCAGTTTGTTTCAGCGATCATTGCCCTGATGATTCCGGTCGCGGCTTTGCTTTTTCTTTTGAATGTGGCCCGTTCGATTGCAATTCTTCGCGATCTGAGCTGAATCCATGCGCATTCACCTGATTGGCGTTGGTGGTGTTGCGATGGGTAACCTGGCAGCCATGCTCCGACAGTCGGGTCACACAGTAACCGGCTCCGACCACGAATTGTACCCGCCCATGTCCGATCGATTGCGCGAGTGGGGCATCGAGGCTTTGCCTTTTGATGCCCGCAATCTCGACCGCGCCGATCTGATTGTGCTGGGAAACGCCATCTCCCGGGGCAACGTAGAACTCGAACACATGCTGGCAAATAGCCTGCCCTGCTTGAGCATGCCGGCGGCACTCTACGAGTTTTTCTTGAAGCGCAAGAACGTGATTGTTGTGGCCGGCACCCACGGGAAGACAACCACGACCTTTTTGATCGATCACATTCTCGCGACTGCCGGCCACGCGCCTGGACTTTTCGTGGGCGGTGTGCGGGCCGATGGCCACGCCGGTTTTCGCGTTTCCGATTCTCCGTTTTTTGTTGTGGAAGGTGACGAGTACGATAGCGCGATCTTTGACAAAGGCCCGAAGTTCCTGCACTACCGACCGCGCTATCTGGTTCTGACCTCGGTCGAATTTGATCACGCGGACATCTACTCCGACCTGGAACACTACAAGCGAAGTTTTCGTCATCTGGTGCGCACCATCCCCGGGAACGGAATGATCGCCGCGGACCTCGGCGATGAAGGCGTGCGTTCGGTTTTGAGCGGCTACTCGCTGGCTCCGGTGGAATGGTATTGCGACGCGAGCCGGGCTGAAGAATTCCGGGGCGGCCTGGAACGCTCCGGGACGCCATCGTCTTCGATCGCAACCTTCGAGCGCAACGGGCGTCGGGTCGATTTCAGCTTCCCCGGCACTGTGGAACCATTCGCGCTTCTGGGGGCCCACAACACCGCCAATGCCCTCGGTGCGGCCCTGGTTGCGCGGGCCGCCGGTACGCCGCCCCGCCGGGTGGCCGAGGCGCTCGAGAGCTTTCCGGGGGTGTTGCGCCGACAGCAGATCCGCGTGGACCTGGCGGCCGCTGACGGCTACGGGGCTCTGACTCTAATAGAAGACTTCGCGCACCATCCCACCGCGGTCAGCGCCACGATCGAGGCTGTTCGGGAGGCCTACCCAGGACGCCGGTTGCACGCGCTGTTCGAACCCCGAAGCGCCAGCAGCCACCGGAATGTATTTCAGGAGCGTTACGCGGACGCGTTTGACCGGGCCGACGCGGTCTATCTGACCGACATTCACAATCCAGGGAAGGTCGCGGCCGGAGAACGGTTGGACGTTCCGGCTCTCTGCCGGGCCATCGAGTCGCAGGAATCGGGCGCGGGCCGAAAGTCCGTGACATATGCCGGCGACCCGGCCGAATTGCTCGGACGCTTTCGGGCCGCCTTCGAACGGTCGAGCGCCGGCGATGTCGTGCTTGCCATGTCCAATGGGGCTTTCGGCGGCATCTACCCGGAACTCGAAGCCTTTCTGCGGTCGACCGGGGCGGCACAATAACAACAGATCAATACCTGTGTCTCAGCTCGACTTCTTTCAGAATAACAAGCCCTCGTCACGGACGGAGGCCGAATCGGCCGAAAGCCGGGCGACGGTATTGACCGCGCTTTCCGATCGGGTCTCGGGCTGCACGCTTTGCAAACTGCACCAAACGCGAACCCAGACCGTTTTTGGGGAAGGTAGCCCCGAAGCCGAGGTCATGTTTATCGGCGAGGGCCCGGGCCGGGTGGAAGATCAAACCGGTCGGCCCTTTGTCGGCCCCGCCGGCGACTTGCTTACGCGGATCATCGAGCGGGGGCTGGGTGTGCCGCGCGAAAGGGTGTACATCGCAAACATTGTGAAGTGTCGTCCTACGGTGGAGTTGCGTTTCGAGCGCGACCGTGCTCCGGAAGCCGACGAAGTCACGGCCTGCGCTCCGTACCTGCGCGAGCAGATTCGATTGATTCGCCCGCGGGTGATCATCACTCTGGGCAATCCCGCTACACGATTCATACTCGCAACCAGTCGCGGAATCACATCGATGCGTGGCACCTGGGGACGCTACGAAGATATCCCGGTCATGCCAACCTATCACCCGAGTTATCTATTGCGGAGCGGCGGCGAAAAGAGTCCGCACCGCCGCGACGTCTGGTCCGACATCAAGCAGGTGCTTGAATATCTCGGCTGGCCCATACCGGCCCGCGAAAACTCATGAGTTACCGTCGGCGCGCGAAATCTTCCAGTACGGCCGTGATGGATTTTCGGTTGAGTCTGCCGACGCGGGCGCTGCCGGTTGTTTTGTTCGCAGGGGCTCTGGCGACGCTACCGGCGATTGGCTTTTTGGTTCAGAACGGGCGCGTGAGCTGGACGCTTTCGGCCGCGGGCCTGGCGTTTATCTTTTCCGGCGCCGGCTGGCTCGCCCGGCTTCAGCTATCGGTCTTGCCCGTTTCGCTGCAACTGCTGCGCAAGGCGGGTTGCCTGGAAATTGTGGAACGCGACGGCTCCATGGCGCGGCTGGGTTTTGGCGATATCGCTTCCGTGGGAATGCGGCTGCAGGGCCGACGGCGGCACACGGTCATGCTTCTGCGTCGCAACGGCGCCGCGTTTGATATTGCGGAGAGTTCAAGCCGGGCCGGGGCCGCGAAACTTTCCGGCGAGATCGAGAATTTCATCGCCGGGGCCGCCCGCAAGAACGAACTGTATCCGGACCTGCCGGTTTTTTGTACGTATCATCGTGAGGGTGAGCACGAAAGCATCAGTTGGGTGGAATCGTCCATGGGCGCTCCGCTACTTGCCATTGGCCTTTTGCTTTCGGGAACCGCGCTTGCCTTTGGCGCGGCTGCTCTCAGCTGGCAGGCCACGCTGATTTTGGCCGGCGTCGTTTTGGTTTGTGCGGTCCTGATCGCGGTGCTGCAGCGCTTATTCAGCGTGGTCCGGATTCTGAGCACCCGTCCTGGCAGCTTGACTCTGGCCGAGCAGCGCCGGCAAAAGAAACGACATCTTGCCGAGCGCGCGGTGACGTCTTTTGAGCCGGTCCGATTTACCTTTGAAGCGCGTCGGGGCGTGCCCCGCCTGGTCTTCCCTGAGCGAGAAGCCCGGTCCGCCACCCTGGACCGCAGTCTTTCCTTCGGGCAACGCCTGCGGGGTCTGCTTCGCGGTTCCCGCCGTTCACTCGTTGTGTCCCTGTATGGTTTTCGGGTAAGCGATGCGCTCGCCCTCGAAGTACGGCTGACACGCATGATCGAACGCGCCGGCCGTTCTGTGACTCCGGCTCAGGCGCGCCCCGAGGACTGAGCCAGAAGACAGCGCCGGGAGGACACAACGGTTGCTTATTTTGCTGGCCCGGAGCGCCGGGCAAAGAATCCTTGAAGCATGATCGCGCGTTATTCGAACCCCGAGATTTCGGCTATCTGGGAGCTTGAATCCAAGTTTCGCATCTGGCTGGAGGTGGAGATAGCGGTTTGCGAAGCCTGGAACAAACGCGGCGTGATCCCGGACGACGCGCTTGCTCAGATCAAACAGAAGGCCAACTTTCAACTCGAACGCATTCTGGAAATAGAAGCCGAAGTGCACCACGATGTGATCGCCTTTTTGACGAACGTAAAGGAGAACATCGGGGACGCCGGACGCTTCGTGCATTACGGTCTTACCAGTTCCGATGTGGGCGACACGGCCTTATGCCTGCAACTCAAACGTTCGGCGGAATTGCTGGAGGCGCGATTGCAAACTCTGATCGATGCGGTGCGCGCAAAGGCCATCGAATACAAAGATCAGGTTATGATCGGACGCACACACGGGATTCACGGCGAGCCCACAACTCTGGGCCTGAAGTTCGCCGTATTTTATGCGGAGCTGCTGCGGGACCAGGAGCGTCTGAAACGGGCCCGCGAAGAGATCTCAGTCGGCAAACTCAGCGGAGCGGTCGGAACGTTTTCGAACGTGGATCCAGATCTGGAAGAAGAAGTCTGCGCCCGCCTCGGCCTGGCCTCCGATCCCGTTACAACCCAGGTGATCAACCGGGACCGGCACGCAAACTTTCTCGCCGTGCTGGGTATTATTGCCGGGGGCCTGGATCGATTTGCTCAGGAGGTGCGGCTGTTGCAGAAAAGCGAAGGCCGTGAAGTAGAAGAGCCGTTTGTCAAAGGCCAGAAGGGTTCGAGCGCCATGCCCCACAAACGTAATCCGGTTATTTGTGAACGTATCTGCGGACTGGCGCGGGTCATCCAGAGCAATGTGCAGGTGGCGTATCGCGACATGGCACTGTGGCACGAGCGCGACATTTCGCATTCTTCGGCCGAGCGGGTGGTGCTTCCGGACAGCGTGATCGGGCTCGACTATATTCTCGACAAAATGACTTTTGTCGTCTCCAACCTGCACGTCTATCCCGAGAACATGGAACGGGTGCTCGGGCATACCCGCGGGCTGCTTTTTTCCCAGCGACTCATGCTCCGGCTGGTCGAGGCCGGTATGCAGCGCGAGGAGGCCTATAGCCTGGTCCAGACGGCCAGTATGGAGGTCTGGGCCCAACCGGGGCTGACCCTCGAAGCCCGGACGCGGGCCGATGAGCGCATACGTGCCCTGCTTTCGGATCGGGATCTCGACGAAGTTTTTGAAATGCAGCACTACCTGCGCAACGTGGACGCCATCTATCGCCGCCTGGGGCTGATGCGGTAAACGGTTGACCCCCTGCTGCGGTCCGGGAATCCATTAAACCGGCAATGGAAAAGGAATCCTTATACTACCTGGTGCGCGACACGGTCGCCACCTTTGCAGAGCGACCGATCTACTGGGTCAAGCCCGATGGTCAGAACTTCGCGGCGGTCAGTTACTTCAACTGGCGGGCCGACATGAAGCGTTTCTCGGCCTTTCTTTTGCACAAGCTCGATGTCAAGCACGGCGATCGGGTGGGCCTGCTGTGCGACAATCGTTACGAGTGGAATTTGATCTGTATGGGCATAGACACGATCGGCGCCATTGATGTGCCGCGTGGTTGTGACGCCACTCCCGAAGACATTAAATACATCTTAAACCATACGGAGTGCGGCGTTGTCGTGGTCGAGCACGAGAAGATGTTGCGCAACCTGGTGGCGCTCATCGGCGAGCTTCCGCACATCAAACATGTGATCTCTATTGTCGAGCCCTCGAAGTACAAAAAGCTCGATGATCTCAAGAATAAACTCGGAAAGGTAAAACTGCACTTCTTCCTCGATGTACTCACGATCGGTGAAGAATTGTTGGATCAGCATGGAGAGGGTGCGCTCAAGAAACGGGGCGAGGCCATTCGACCCCACGATCTGGCGACCATCATTTATACCAGCGGCACGACCGGCGCTCCCAAGGGTGTGATGCTGGATCACCGCAACTTCTGCTGGGAGATTTCCCAGGTACAGCAGACCCTGCCTCTAAATGAGCGCGATCGAATCGTCGTGTTCTTGCCGCCCTGGCACATTGCCGAACGCGTGCTCGAAGTCACACTCATGGCCTGCGGTTGCAGCATGGCGCCTTCCAGCGTGCTGCATCTGGCTGGAGATCTGGGCGCCATCAAACCGACCTTGATGGTTTCGGTGCCCCGGGTCTGGGAAGGCCTGTACAATCGGGTCATGGACAACGTGCGCAAGCAGCCCGAGAAGACCCAGAAGATCTTCAACTTTGCGCGCGACACGGCGCTGACCTACACCGACATCCTGGACAATCTGCTGGACCGTTTTGCACACACGGAAGAGGAATCGACGAAGGATCGCATCGCACGACGCGGCATCGCACTGCTCTTGTTTCCGGTCTTTGCTGTGCTGAACGTGGTTGCCCAGATCATCCTCAAGAAGGTGAGGGGGATTCTCGGGGGACGCGTGCGCTACGCGATTTCCGGCGCCGGGGCCATTCCCGAACATGTGGCCACGTTCTTTCGTGCGGTCGGCATCCCCATTCTGGACGGTTACGGCATGACCGAGACCACGGCTTTGAGTGTCGTGGGGGAACTGCCCTGGCCGACCCGCGGTGCAGTCGGCAAACCGTTGCCCGGCGTTCAAATTCAGTTGCGCGAAGACAACGGTCGCGTTGTCAGTCGGCCGGGTGTGAAGGGTGTGCTCTGGCACAAGGGCCCCCATGTGATGCGCGGCTACTACAAAGAGAAAGAAAAAACCGATGCTGTGCTTCAGGACGGCTGGCTGAACTCGGGCGACATCTTCATGTGGACCATGGACGGTGAATTGAAATTTGCCGGCCGCGCCAAAGACACGATCGTGCTTGCCGGTGGAGAGAACGTCGAGCCGGGCCCAATCGAAATCAAACTTCAAGAAAGTGAATACATCAACCAGGCGGTGGTTGTGGGGCAGGACCGCAAAACGCTTACCGCGTTGCTTGTTCCCAACTGGGATCGGGTGCGCGAAGAGTTTCCCGATCTCAAACTGCCGGAAGAAGCAGGCGCCTGGAATGACCATCAGCAGGCCCGCCACTTCTTCCACGATGTTGTTAAAGACAAGGTGTCCGGCGCAAATGGCTTTAAGGCCTTCGAACGTGTGACCGGTTTCTACCTGCTCGGCAAAGAACTCGAGAAGGGGAAAGAGATGACCGAGACCATGAAGGTGAAACGAAACGTCGTGTTTGATATTTACAAGAGCGAAATTGATTCGCTTTATAAAGACTGATTCGTTGCCTCAGGTTACGCGCCGGGCTTCGGCCCGGGCAATGATCTGTTTTTGTATTTCAGATGTACCGCCCCCGATCTCGGCGATTTTGATGTCGCGGTAAAGCCGGGCCACACGGTACTCTTCCATGTAGCCCGCCCCACCGTGAATCTGCACAGCCATGTTGGTCACTTCGCGGGCGAAAGTCGACGCCATCAGTTTGACCTCCGCCGCCCGGGCCGTCAGATCAATCGGATGGCCGTTGTGCAGCTTTCTGCGTCCACCGCTTTCCAGATGACGATCGAACAACCAGGCCGTTTCCATCAGAAGCATGTACGAGGCTTCGTAGCGAGTCACCATATCGGCCAGCATGTACGCCACGCTCTGGTGTTTTGAGATGGGTCGCCCGAAAGATTTTCGTTCCCGTGAATAACGGCGCGCATCGGTCAGGCAGGCAGCCATGACACCCACACTGTAGGCAGCAAGGGCCAGGCGTTCTTTGTTGAACGCTTCCATGGTGATGCGAAAGCCGCGGCCGATTCCTCCGAGAAGCGAGTCGGCCGGCAGCTGCACGTCTTCAAAAAAGATTTCGCCGGTCGGGGATGCCCGCAGGCCCATCTTGCGCATGGCCTTACCCCGACTGATTCCGGGGGTCTGCATATCGACAATGAAATGGGTGAGGCCACGGTCCTTGCCATCACCTGTGCGCACGCGCGCCAGCACCAGGGCATAGTCGCAGATGGGCGCGTTGGTGATGTAGGTTTTCTGACCATTCAGAACAAAGCCGTCGCGGGTTTGCGCGGCCGTAGTTCGGAGCGCCGAAACGTCCGAGCCGGCCCCTGGCTCGGTCACGGCCAGAGCGCCGATGATCTCGCCGCGCAAGAGGGGCGGCAAAAACTGCTGGCGTTGCGCGTCGGTTCCGTGCACGCCGATCGGGCCACCGAAGAGTCCCGCCGAAGCGCCGGCCGAAAAAAAAGTCGAGCCGCAACTCTCGGCCAGAATGATCTGGGCCAGGGTGGCCTGAACGTAGGTCGCACCTTGCCCGCCGTAGCGTGGTTCAAACAGAAGGCCCAGATATCCGACCCGGGCGAGTTTGTTGTAGAGTTCGCGCGGAATTTCCTGACGCTCGTCGATTTCGTCAGCGATTGGAGCGATCTCCTTGTGGCAAAAGGAGCGAAAGCTGTCGGCGAAGGCGGCATCCTCTGCGCTCAGTTCCAGGTCCATTGCCAGACTTTCCAGGGTTTGCATCGTGCTTCTTCCGTTTACAAATTGGCGGCAATAATCGAACGCATCATTTCCGAAGTTCCACCGCCGATGGTTCCGAGGCGTGCATCCCGGTAGGCCCGTTCAATCGGGTACTCGTGGATAAAACAATAACCGCCATGCACCTGGCCCAGGTCGTAGGCCACCTGAATCAAAGCCTCGGAGGTAAAGAGCTTGCCAATTGATGATTCGGTCGGCGCGGGCTGCCCCTTGTCTTTTTTGAGGGCGCTACGATACAAGAGCAAGCGAGCGGCATCCAGATACATGCGCGCGCGCGCAATCTTGTCCTGAGTGGCCTGAAAACGCATGATCGGTTGTCCAAACTGCACACGGTTTTTTGCGTAGCGCACGGTCTGATCAAGCAGTGACTGCATGGATCCCAGAGCGCTACCGACCAGAACCGTACGTTCCCATTCCAGAGTGGCGCGGCCAATGCGGGCAAAGCCGGAATCTTCCTTGCTGAGCAAGTTCTCCTCGGGCACTTCCATGTCTTCAAAGACGAGTTCGGACGTGGTGCTCGTCCGCATTCCGAGTTTATCCAGGTTCTTGCCGGCGCTGAAGCCCTTGAAGTTCTTTTCGACTATAAAGGCCGAGACACCCATCGCCCCGCGGGCCTTGTTTGTGACGGCCATGACCACAAAGACGTCTCCGATCGGTCCGTTGGTGATGAACATCTTGGAGCCATTGATGATGTAGCGGTCGCCCTTTTTTACGGCGCGGGTTTCCATACTTCCGGCGGCGTCGCTTCCCGAAGCGGGCTCGGTTAGGCCCAGGCCGGCAATGCATTCACCGGTCGCCAGGCGCGGCACGTACCGGCGTTTCTGCTCTTCGGTTCCACACAGAACGATCGGCATGCTACCGATGAT
The DNA here is from genome assembly GCA_024233935.1 of Spirochaetales bacterium. GTDB lineage: Bacteria > Spirochaetota > Leptospiria > Leptospirales > Leptonemataceae > JACKOY01. Next base: position 61,486 of record JACKOY010000004.1, read on the forward strand.
TGTGTGGGCGCCCCAGGCAAGTGTGAGACCGCCATCGCCCCCGCCTTCTGCAAAGGCTTCGGTGGCGACGGTCGTAGTCAGACAGTCGGCGCCCTGGCCGCCGTATTCTTCGGGAAACGGCAGGCCCAGAAGTCCTACCTCGCCCATGCGACGCCAGATGTCCGGATCCCAATGATGATCACGATCGCGTTGCTCGGCGCTCGGCGCCACGTGCTCGCGCGCAAACTCTCTTACGGAGTCGCGAAATTCGATGATGCCTTCAGGAAGGGCGAAGTTCATAGTAGTTCTCGCAAGCGGTCTGCTGACGGCGCGCGCCCAAAACTGCCCGAGGCGATAAACACGCGCAGTCTGCGGCGCACGTCTTTGATCTGCCGGGAACTGACCTTACGTCCCGGCGCATACAGGCCGGTCGATAGCGCGGTCAGGGTCATTTCTACTGCGCCAAAATAGACGAAGCTCAACAGGCGCGGGTCGGATTCGGCCGGTAGCTCACCGTGTTCGATGCCCTCCCGGAAAATATCTTCGATGAGGCCGATGATGCGCCGGACGATTTCCAGGTCGGGCAGGTCTTTGATGTGGTGAGCCCGAACAATCTCTTGAACGAGGAGTTTGATGACGTCCGGGCGTGCAATCAGCGTGTCCAACATGTAGTCGGAGATCTCGGCCAGCTTTTCGACGCAACTGACCTCCAGGGCCAGAATGCGTCGGATGCGTTCTTCGAAGCGTTCCCAGAGCGATTCGAAGATGGCCGAAAGCACCCGTTCTTTGGCCCCGAAGTAGTGGTAGACCAAACCGTAGGCCACGCCAGCCCGATCGGCAATGTCGGAGATACGGGTCTGGTGATAGCCCTTTTCGGCCACAACCTCGATGGCCGCGGCGAGGATATCGGACTGGCGTTCTCGTTTCTGTCGGCTGCGGACGGGCATGCTGGTATCGGCAAGTCACCGGAGTTCGGGGGCCCCCAAATGGCACCGGAGGCCACTTCCCAATATTGACATCCATGTCAATGATTGACGTGTCAGTCAATTCCTTTTCCAGAAATTTCGTCGCAGGCAAAGCGCGCTCCCGGGAGCCTGCCGGACCATGCTCGACCGAATTCCCGACGATATCCGCTACGACGAGACCCACCTGCACATTCGCTGGAAGGATGGCCGCGACTGTTCGTATGAATTGCTGCCACTCCGCAAAGAGTGTCCCTGCGCCAGTTGCCGGGGCGGTCACGGCGTGACCGTGAAACGAACCACGGACGCCATCACCACAATCCGCATGGTTTCCTGGAAGAAGGTCGGTCGCTATGCATTACAGTTTACCTGGTCGGACAATCACGATCTGGGAATCTATACCTACGACTGGTTGCGGGAAAGGTGCGAGGGGCAGTGAGCCGGGATCAGACCTGCGCTGCGTCTCGGCTGTCCGATCTATCCTCCCGAACAGATTTGCGAGACCGCGATCGCGTACTTTAAGCTCAGATGGCATTCGACCGACTGGCGTTCCAGGTCGGTCAGGACCCTCTTGTACACGACGATCTCCGCGATATCCCCGTCGACCGGATTCCCTGTGGCGGAGTTCGCGGTTGTTCCGATGCGCGGCCCGGCGATTCCCCCATTCCAGTTATAGGAGTCGTAGAGACTATTCGATGTGCTCGTGACGGTCCCATCCTGGGACCAGGTAACCGTTTGGCCGTCCACCTGCATAAACAGGATTCGAAACTGGTCCATTGAGACGCCGACTGTGGAGAGGAGGTCGCCATCGATGTCCCGGGACCCCTGGAAGACGTCGTTGCTGCCATTCACCCCAATCCAGAGCCACTCTGCAAAGACCGAACCCATATCGTTGAAGATGCGCTGGTTGGTCGCCGTGCTTGTCGTTTGCGCGACTACAAATATGGCCGGGCTGGCCGAATCCATGAATTCAGGAATGTCCATGAAGTCGGGTGTGACGGCCGGGGAGAAGCGCACGACCGGATTTCCGTTCACTACTCCCGTGCGGTACACCGGCTGGCGCCCCGCAGTTCCTTGAGCGGCGTCGAGTCCGTTGGTAGTCGAGTCGGGCCAGGCGCTCACCGGCGTGCTATCCGACTGGCCTATCGTGTCGGCCTTGAGCCAGAGGGCCAGCCCCGGGATTAGATCCGGGGATACCGGTGTGATCGCGCTACTTCCGGTAAGAAGAAGGAGCCAGCCAGACGCGTCTTCGCTTTCGTTTCTTTCCCCGCCGATCGGCTGCATCCCGACGATCGGATGAAAGATACAAGCGCCAGAAAGCAACGGGGCGAGGGCGATACCGACTGACCGAAACGCCCTGCGCACTCAGAATCTCTGCATCGAGGCGGGCCGCAGTCCAGCGGTTTTTCGCCTGGACCCCTGCTTCGTCCAGCGGGCGGAGTCTTTTTGCCCGGCGCAACAATATCCCTGAACGCCGGGATGTTTGCATTGACGGCCGGCACGGCTTTGCCCGATGCTCCCGCCGCTCAGCGGACCCATATGAACAAGCTGTGGTTCTGTTGGGTTTTGTTTTTGATGCCGGGGCTTCTTGCGGATTGTTTGCGGACGGACTGTCATGTCGCGGACGCCTCCTGTGACCCTCTGGCGATTCTGCTCTTAGAGCCGTACAGGACCCTGGTTCCGCGTTTTGTTTACGTGGCCAACACCGACAGTGGCGGGTCGATTCTGACGTATTCGATCGACCGGTTTACCGGCATTTTGACCCAAGCGGCATCGCTGACGATCGACAGCAACCCCTACCATGTCTCGATTGCGCCGGATGGGCGTTTCCTGTATGCGCCGGCCTTCGGGGCCAACCTGCTCGACGTGCTATCCATCGACCAGGCCACCGGGGCGCTCGCGCTGGTCGGGAGTGTCGGAACAGGCACCAACCCGACCGGTTCGGCCGTGCACCCGAGCGGGAATTTCGTTTACGCGGTTAACAACACCTCGCCGTTCTGGGTCTTTGCCTATCAGCGCAATCAAAGCACCGGTCAGTTGAGCTACAACGGGCAGACTTCGGTTGGGAACCTGGCGCGCTATATTGAAGTCCACCAGAACGGACTCTACGCCTACGTAACGGAGACCGGCGTACCCAGTGTGTCTGCTTTCACGATCAATCAGAGCAACGGTGTACTTTCCGCTAATGGCAGCGTCGCGACCGGCGCAAACGTGGATGGCCTGGCTCTCGATCCGGGCGGCAAGAACCTGTACACCGCGAACTTCGTGGGCGGGGATGTTTCGATGATGTCGATCAACGAGGGGAACGGGACACTCGGCAGCCTCGGAACTATCGGGGCCGGCGCGCAACCTTACTATGTCGTGGTAGCGCCATCGGGCTTGTTCGTCTACGCCCTCAATCAGGGTGGCGCCACAATTACGATCTACAGCCGGAGCACAGGCTCCGGGTTGCTGACTGCGACTGGAGACACGGCAATGACCGGCGGTACACCGGCCGAGGCCCAGATCGACCCCACCGGAAAATTCATGTACGTTACAAACAACGCGGGTACGGTTTCCATGTATGCGGTGGATACAACCACCGGTGCGCTTGCTTTCCTCGGAACCGTGCCGGCCGGCGCAGCTCCGAACGGCCTGGCGATACTTTCTTTGTATCAGTAGTCGGCCAGGTTTGATCGATCGATGTGTATGGGCGAACGCAGGCGTTGTTTGAGCCGCCAGCAAAAAAGTTAGACAGGGTCCGCGTTGCCTGCCACGTTCAGTCATGCCGAAGCTAACGTTGCTTGCACTGCTTACGGCTCTATGGCTCTCGTGTCTGCACTGGAACGAAGACAACAGCTACCGCGGAGACATTGGCTTTTGTACGAGCGATTATGCCTTCTGTTATTTGGTGTTCTCCACTGCCGGCAACAAAGGCGAGGCGGCCAATTGCTCCACCCGGTATGCCATCTGCATGGGGCATTTTTGAGCGGTCACTATTTTTCGGGAGGGCCGCGGAGCGCCTTGTTATGGGAAGAGCATCGATTCGAACGCAGCCATGACTGCTATGGCCTGGGCTCCTGAACCAGCCGGGAGCGTTTGGAGCGCGGTGAGATCGCCAGTAGACTGATCAATGGAAAAGACCGAAAGGTTGCGCTACCCGAGTTGCCGACGTACAGAAAACGACCGCGGGGATCGGTTCCAATGCCGATGGAATTCACCGAAAAAGGTGTAAGGGGTTGCTCACGGAAGTCGAAGAAATCGGCGTCAACAACCCGGTGGGGCCACCCGATAGGCGTAACTTGCACCGACCCGCTCAATGAGAGCGCCCCCATACGTTCGTCGCTTCCACCTGGCAGGGGCGCGTCTCTAATAAGAATATTCGTATTTGACAATTTTATGCATAGAGCTTTGGTGGTCCTGTGTTGCGCTGCTTCGTAACGTGCTTGCTGAGCCTGTGTCTGGTCTTTTCCCAGGCGGCCGAAGTCCTGCATCTTCTGATCTTCCATGGCGGCCACGCCAACGAAGGCCGCGAACTCGTGCACGAGCACGAGCACGAGCACGAGCACGACCGGCGCGGCCATTGCGCCCACGCGACGGCGCATGAGAGCCCGGCGCTTCAGGCTCCCGACGACGGCTGCCCAATCCACGAACTGGATATGCGAAGTCCGGCCGGAGTCCTGACGGCTTTGCCGAACGTGCGCTCCGCCCGGGTCACGATTGAGGCGCCGCGCTTCAGACCGACACCTCATGCGCAGGGCGTGCAGATCGTTGCCGTCGCTCGCGGTCCCCCCCTCTTCTCCTCCTGAAAACCAGTGGGTCGAATCGGCCCGGGGCCTTTGTGGCCCGTTTACAATTCTTTACCAGTGAGGAATAGTTATGTTATCGTGCATCTCCAGGCAGAACCGGCCCGCAATCCTGGCCGGCACCGCCCTATCTTTTTTGCTGTTTCGTTGTGACCTCTTTCAGAAAGAGAGCGGCTCAGATCTGAGCGCGCTGGCCCTGGTTCTGGCCGGCTCGTGTAACTGTCAGATTGGGAATGTTTGCTTCTCAACTTCCGGAAGTGTCCCCTGTCAGAGTGGCGTCGCCAGCGGCACCGGCTCCTTGATCGCAAGCAGTCTCGTCAGTGACGATCTGTCGGTTCAGGTCACTTTCCAGCTGAGCAGTGGCGGCCAGTTAGAGTTCATCGGCGGCGCCAACCCGAACTCGACATTTGATTCCAGTGCCGGTGCAAACATCACCATCCCGGCGACGGGAAACCTCAAGTCCACATCGGATGGAGGGGCCGGAGTGGCCGGCCCGGGAACGGCTGCAGTGACCTATTGCATGGAACACCATGTGGAAGAATCGCCGATCCACCAGATTCTCGACAAGGCGACCTGCGCTTCGAAACTCGCCACCGCGGCCAGCTATGAATACGATGCCAGCGGGCCCAGCGCGGCCGGCGGCAGGTGGGGATTCATCTTAACGAACGCGCAGATCTCCGGGATAACGCGAAATGCAAGCCGATTCTTCACGGAATAGGCGCAGAGACGCACGCCCGGGGCGAGCGCTCTTCTGCATGCTGTTTTTGGTTTTTACGTTCGTAGGCCTCGCTCTGGCGGAGACAGAGCCGGGGCCTGCGGCGCCGGAGCAGCCACTTCCGTCCGACCAGCAGACGCCCGATGCTGCTCCCGGCTTGCAGGAGCTTTTCGATCAGCAGCTCGAAGGGAACGAACCACAAACGGAACCCGAGGAGACGTCCGAAGGTCTGCGCATCGGGGAGGGCCACACCATCTCCTATCAACAGGGCGGCTACAACATGGCTCTGGATATCGCTGCAGCTGCCGACTTTGTCGGCGCCTGGGATAACGATACACCGGCTTCCACCAAAAACGAATTTGAAATGCGCGAAGTGGAGCTCTTGTTCACCGCCTATATAGATCATCTGGCAAAGGGAGTTGTTTCTCTGGCCGCCCATCGGGAGGAGGGCGAAACACTGCTTGAGGCTCACGAAATCTACTTCGAATTTCCCAACTTTTTTCTGCCGAACACGTCTGCCCGTCTCGGAAAAATGTTTTTGGATGTGGGGCGCCTGAACTCAATTCACCGACACGATTGGCCATTTACAAATGCGCCCGCCGTGCATGAAAACCTGCTGGCTTCGGAAGCCGCGGACGATACCGGGCTGGAGCTGAGTTTTCTATTCCCCTGGAGTTTCTGGCAGGAACTTACTGTCGGCGTCTACAACGGCAAGACTTTCGGACATAGCCACGTGGAAGGCGATACAAAGCAGAATCCGCTCTTCACCGCTCATCTGAAGCAGTTTATACCATTCACGGAAAACCTCGGTGATCAGTTCGGATTTTCCTATTTGCGCTTTCATCCCACCACCAGTTCGAATCAGGTCAGCCATCAGTACGGATTCGACCATACCATACGATGGGACCCGTCTACCGAATACGGCGGCGAGTGGTGGACCGAGGTCTGGTATCGGGAAACGCGCGAAAAGAACGAGCGACGGTTCGATCCGCCGGCTGTGCCAATCGAAACCAGAGTGGGTGCTTACTCCTACGTGGGGGCGCGCTTCTTGCGGGAATGGACCGTCGGCTACCGCTGGGGCTTCTTTACGAATCCAAACTTTCGAAACGATCGCGGCCAAAAGCAGATTCGAAATGGTATCGAGCAAAACGCGATCATTGTTTCGTATCACCCTTCGGAGTTTTCAACATTCCGCGCCACCGCAGAACGAACCACCGAGCGCGAGACCGGGAAAAACACGTATCAGTACTATGCTCAGGCGGACTTCATACTCGGGTTCCATCCTGCGCACGAGTACTGAAACCAGGAGAAATCATGACGCGTACCAAGAAGAAAGGGGCCGGGAAGCAAGGAATCACATACGCTTTTCTGATCGGCCTCATCACAATATTTTCAACGCCATTGCGTTCCCAAACATCTCCCCTGCAGGTTGTCGCGACGACGACGGACCTGGCGTACTTTGCGCGCGAGGTGGGCGGAGAGGACGTGCAGGTGGCCGCCCTGCTTTCAGGAACGACCGATCCGCACTACGCGCGGGCCCGGCCGGATTATATAGTGCGCATGAATCAGGCCGACCTATTCGTAGTCGTGGGCCTGGAACTGGAAATAGGCTGGGTTCCTCCGCTGCTTCTGAATGCGCGCAATCCGAACATCCTTCCCGGGCGTCCTGGCTATCTGGACGCAAGCACCGGTGTCGAGATACTGGGACGGGCCACGCATCCCGTCGATCGTTCGATGGGCGACGTCCATGCAAAGGGTAATCCGCATTACTGGACCGATCCGTTGAATGCGGTCATAATTGCCCGCAATTTGCGCGATCGGCTATCCCGTTTGCGGCCCGAAGCCGCGGACCGTTTTGATGACCGGTATCGGAGGTTCTTTGAGCGCGTTCGCAACCTGACGATCGAGCAGAGCGAGGCCTTCGCCCCCTATCGCGGGCTGAGAATTGCCGAATACCACAACGACCTGGAATATCTCGCGCGCCGCTTTCAGTTTCAGGTCGTGGCGCCGATCGAAGAGCGACCGGGTGTTGCCCCGTCGGCGCGATACCTGGAGACCGTAAGCGAGCAGCTTCGCGCCAGCCAGGTGCGAATCGTCTGTGTGACCCCGGTGCAACCGCAACGCCAGGCCGAGAGCGTGGCCCGTGAGATTGGCGGGCGGGTCGTAGTCATGCCGACGTCCATTGGGAGCGAGCCAGGAATAGATACCTACGAAGACACGATCCGCACCATGCTGGAGCGGTTGCGCGGGGCGGCCCGACCTTGACCAATGGCTTGCCCCCGATGTTTGTTGCCCGGGACCTCTTCTGTGGCTATGGGGGCCGGCCTGTCTTAGGCCCGTTGAATCTGGAAATTCCGGTCGGGGGGAGTTGCGCTCTGAAGGGTCCCAACGGCGGTGGGAAGTCCACGTTGCTGCGAACCCTCGCGGGCTTGCTCCCACCTGTTGGAGGAAGTCTTTCGCGCGCACCCGCGCGGCTTGCTTACGTTCCTCAGGATCATCCGGTGGATCAGGTGCTGCCCGTTACCGTGCGTTCCTTTTTGCAGGCCAGCGCAGGCCTGTTGCTTTCGCATAGTGAACGGGGCCGCCGGTTGGACGAAATTCTGGAGACCTGGGAGCTAAAGGAACGTTCGGATCTTCTTTTGCGTGAGTGTTCGGGCGGGGAACTCCGTCGGGTCCTGTTGGCGCGGGCCTTTCTGGGGCGACCGACTGTGCTATTGCTCGACGAGCCGGGCACCGGCCTGGATCGAGCAGGGCTTTCGTTGCTCTGGGCCACTCTATCAGAGCAGCACCGCAGTTGCGGTGTCACTCTGGTCGCGGCCGTGCACGATGAGGCCGGTCCACGTGATCTGTTTACGATTCGCATCCCACTGGGTCAAGGTCCGGCTTCCGATGCCAGCTGAAATCCCGTTTGCTGATCTGGCTTTTCTTTACGCGCCGCAGATTGTACTCGCGATGCTGCTGGCGGTCGGCTGCGCGGTTCTCGGCGTGCTTGCGCAGGTGCGACAACTGGCGGTCGTTTCCCTGACCATCACTCAGGCGTGTACCGCCGGTTCGGCTATCGCACTGGCCTTTGCCTGGCAGCATGATCTTTCGGCTATCGTTCTTGCAGTTGCGATGGCGTTGCCGGTGCACTTCCTATCCCGACGCCAGAACACAGGAGCGGTGCTTGTGATCGCCTTCGTTATTTACGCAGCGCTGGCCGAGCTTCTCGTGGGGATGTTCGGGCTGCCGGATCACGTCGTACGATCTTACTTTGGAGACGTGCTGCTCACAACCCCCGATCTGTTCTTGTTGGTCGTGATTACTCTGGCCGCTCTCCTGCTTCTGGCCCTCCTGTTCCGCAAAGCGATCATTCTATGGCTTATAGACTCCGACGAAGCACTCCTCGCCGGCGTGCGCGTCGCCTGGCTGGAGTTTGGCTTCTTTCTGGCCTTGAGTCTCGCGATCGCGATGGCCGGTCGTGTTCTGGGTGGTTTTCAGACGGCAGCTCAGGTGGTGATTCCGGGCTACATCGGGCTGCGCGCGCTGCGTTCTCTCCGTGCGGCGCTGATCTTCGCCGGTATCTTTGCGGCGCTTGCCACGGGATGCGGCTTTCTTGCTTCTCTGGTCAGTGTTCCGACCGCGTCGGGAACGCTATACATTTCGACTTCCAGCACGATCATACTGACACTCGGACTGGGGCTGTTTTTGGTATGGATGGGGATGAAAGGGCTCGGGCGGGCAGGTTGTTCAGGCGCGAAAGCCGGGAGTCCATCGTGACTCCCGGTTCTCAACTTTCGTGGGAACAATTCGGCTACACTTTCGAAGCGCCCCTGTTCGGGTGGCTCGCGCGAAATGGCGCAAAAGTGGGTTTCGCGGCAAGTCCTGTGCGCCCAGAAGGATTCGAACCTCCGACCTCTTGATTCGTAGTCAAGCGCTCTATCCAACTGAGCTATGGGCGCAGAGCGATCAGCAAATTGACGTGGGGCCCTGGTGTCAACCACGATGGCCGGGCTGAGACGGCCGGCAAAGCCGCGCCCCGCTATCGTTCGAGCAGGGCAGCAAAAAATTGCGCAACAGGGAAAGAAACCGCGACCTTCGGTTTGTATGGACCATTATCGCTGGAATGCTTCGGCTTCAAGACCCGCAAAACCCGCCTGCACCTTTTTGGTTCCCCGGGAGCTGGAACCTTTCCTGAGGCGTCGCCGGGACGATCACCGCTGGGTCATCGTCTACCTCACATATCTGCTCGGTCGGTCGGGCGCCTATCACTCTCAGGGTCGCCTGCCGATCGTTCAGAATGTGACCCGAAAATATCAGGCCGACGATCCCTCTCTGCAGCGCTGGCACGTGCGTGTTCCAGCGGAACTCTGGACCCAGTTGCGCTGCCTGGCGGGAGCCTGCGGGGTCACCATGTCGCACATGTTCGTGATCCTGATTCGCCTGGACAAAGAAGACCAGGAAAAACCGGTACCGAGCGTCGGAGCATCGTCGTTTGGGTATGGCCTTCGGGCCGTTTTTTGCGAGGCGATCTACGTGGCGACCGGCGAGACCCGTCGCAGCGTGCGTTTTGCGGTTTGCGCGGATCCCCCCGAGCGCCTGCGGCAAATCCTGAGCTGAAGACCCGGCCTTCGGGCTAAAAAATTCGCCCAAAAACGCTTGCCGGGCGTCTAAAAAACCGATAGCATACGCGTAAGAAAAGGGGACGAAATGGCTTCGACTGCTGTGGCATCGAAGGCAGAATTGCATGCGGAGTTGAGGAACTCTCCAAAACCTCACCTTATAAGTGCCAACAACGAAATGGCTCTGGCAGCTTAATTAAGCAACCAGCGCTCACCATCGGCCTGCCCTTGGGCTGGTGAATGAGTGTCATAAATCGAGGGACGCTTCGGGCTGTCGCGGATCGCAGACCGACTAAGACTTAGATTCGCAAGGCAACGTCTGGCCGGTCGGCGGGCAGGGCGTTGTCTAATAAACTGCCGACTAAGCATGTAGAGGTTCTATCTTCGCACCGTAGGACGCGGGTTCGACTCCCGCCGTCTCCAATGTTACTCCTGCAACCGCTTCGGGTATGTCCGTTCGGGCGTCGGCTTTTTTGCATTGAGACAAATCGACCGATAGCGTTGCCGTCTTTGCTCGCAGTTTCCCGCAGTTTCCGCGCGTATTAGATATAGCCGGCCAACCAGTAGGCCAATAGCCCTGCGTACTCTTTGAGGGCCATTGTGGTTACGTTCAGTGCGCTTGCGGATGGAAAAAGGGCCTCCGGTCCTGCAAAAACATCGGCGCGGTAATAGTCTGTGGGCGCCGGGATAACACTGAGCCCTGCCTGCTCGAAGCAGGCCACGCTGCGGGGCATGTGGAAAGCCGAAGTGACCAAAAGCACGCGGGCCCAGTTCCGTTCTCTTGCAATCCGGGCAGTAAACTGGCTGTTTTCGGCGGTATTGCGCGACCTATCCTCGCTGATGATCTCGATGTCGCGTGGGAGACGCGACTCCAACCACTGCTTAAGTACGATCGCCTCCGGTTCACCCCGTTGCAAGAGTAAGCCGGACCCGCCCGATAGCACAATTCTCCGGGATTTTCCTGCCCGCAGAAAATCCATGCCCGTCAATAACCGATCAACCGCCGCATTGAATTCGGGCGTCTCCCCGCCTATCAGGGGGTTTACCGCGCCTCCCAGAATGACAACCGCATCTACCTGCGGAGCCTCACTCACTCTCAGGCGCGCGTATCGGTCCTCCAGCATTCCTATCAGGGCCCCGGAAACAAGGTCGGTGCAGCACAAGTAGAAACCCAGCCAGCAGCTCAGAAGCAGGGCGCGCCATTTCTTGCGCGGACGAAACACAAACGTCAGAAGAGCCAGAATTAGAAAAGCCGGCAGTGGAAAGACCAGCGCCGGTATTAGCTTGGAAAGCCCAAAGAACCAGTTCATTCTTGTTCCGCAACCCAGGCGGCGATTCGGGCCGCCGTTTCCAAAGGCTGCTCCATTGGAAAGAAGTGGGTGCCTTCGTCCAGCGTGAAGTCTTGCGAATCAGGATGGCCGCGAACCAGGCGTCGGGCCGAAGCTGCCGGACATACAAAAGACTTTGCCGGTCGCAGAATCAACATGGGATTTTGCAGTCGTCTGTAAAAGGACCAGTGTCCGTGGCGCAGGGCCTCGAAGATCCGCGCCTCGAGTTCGGGCGGCAGGCTGAGTTCCAGTTCATTGTTCCCGGTCTGACGCAGGCCGGCTTCCAAATAACCCGTCAGGCTTTCGGCGTGCCAGCGGCGAAACCCCGGAATCAGCCGATAGCTGCGCTCGACCAGGGCACGACTGGAAAAGCGCCCGCGCCGCGCCCGCGCAATGCGTGCCATACGGTTTGGCAGCAGGGCGGACACACGCGCCAGGGCGGGCGTAAGCACTGTTGGATCCATCAGGACCAACGGAATGCGATCGCGTTCTCGAATGGCGGCCGACAGAAGAACCGAAGCGCCGCCCAGAGAATGTCCGATGGGCACGGTCGGTTCCGACAGAGAATCCAAAAACAGACGCGCCTGATCCCGAAACAGGAACCAGTCCGGAATCTCCTGCGGTTGCTCCGATCCGCCGTGACCTGAAAAATCCAGAGCGTGCACGTGGAAACCCCGGCGAACCAGGTCCTCAATCAAAGGGCGGTAGGTGAGTGCGTTGAAGCCGGTCGCATGGAAAAGGGCAAAGCTCCGCCCGAGCCCCGATCCTCGAGCCTTCCAATGGTACGTGCGAAGCCGTCGCCCGCGAAATCGGAGGGAACCGGTAACCATGTCCGCCAGACTCCAGTCCGGCAGCAAAAACAACCAGCTTTTGCTGTATCTCTACGCGTGGCTGTGCACGGCATGCCTATAAATTAAGCAGATCCCGGAAGGTCAATTGGTGGTGCTCTAAATGCGTGCATCCTGAGTAAAAAAAGGCTTCCGGGCTGGCGGCGCGCCATATACTTTGTGCAGAAGATGGACACTCTGATGGCAAACCGAGCCGTACGATGAGCGACGCGATTACCAAAGACCAGGCCCTGGGCTTCATCAGCGAAATCACGCATGCGATGAATCAGCACGATGAGCCCGAAGGCGTGCTTGATCAGATTCTGGCTGCGTGCATTGAGCTGGCCGGGGCCGAATCGGGTAGCATCATGCTTTTGGAACCGGCCGGAGAGTACCTTCAGGTGCGGGCCAGCCAGGGGCTGAGTGCAGACGCGGCCTCCATTCGTCTGCGTCCCGGGGAGGGTGTCACCGGTTGGGTCGCGAAGCAGGGAAGGGCGCGGCTCGTAAACGATGCGCGTTCGGAAGCAGACTATATTCGGGTCAAGGAAGGCCTGCTGTCTGAGCTGGCCGTTCCTATGCTGGTCAAGGAGTCGGTGATCGGGGTTATCTCGGTCGATTCCAGTAGAGCCGGCGCCTTCTCGACCCAGCACCAGGAGTTCCTGGGCATCATGGCCAACCTGGCCGCCCGGATTTTTGTCAACCTGAGTGACAATCGTCTCTTAAAGGTCCGCGATCGATTCCACCGCGTCATGATTGAAATCAGTCGGGTGGTCAGTGCGTCTCTACGCCTCGAAGACGTCTTTCGTGAGATTATGGCCATCACGGAAAAGGCCTTTCGCCTGCATCGCAGCATGTTATTGCTTTACGATCGAACGGAAGACCTCTTGAAGATTGAAGTCGGCGTTGCTCTTGATCCGCGCGAGTCCACCAAGGTTCGCTACGCGCCGGGAGAAGGCGTTACCGGACAGGTCTTTCTGAACAAGAAGCCGGTTTTTATCAAGAGTGTTCGCGACGAGCCGGACTTCCTGAATCGCCTCAATACCGTCGTGGAGTCCGATGACATGGGCTTCTTCTGTTGCCCTATCTTTTCGGGCAACGACGTGGTCGGTGTCTTTTCGACTTTTACGCAACATCAAACCGGCGTTGAATCCGAAGCCCTGCTGGAGTTTCTGGAGATTATTGGGTCCTTTATTTCTCAGGCGATCACGATTCAGAAACTCGTGCGTGACGAGACGCGCGTGGTCATGTTCGAGAATATCCAGCTCAAGCAGGAGTTGAGCGGTCGTTATCAGTTTGGAAGTCTCATCGGCCGGGCGCCGGGAATGATCCGTCTTCTGGACAAGGTGCGCATCATTGCTGACTCGCGTGCTTCCATTTTGCTTACCGGGGAATCAGGTACGGGCAAAGAACTGATCGCCTCGGCCATTCATTATAATAGTCCGCGCCGCGACGGTCCGTTTGTGAAGATCAACTGCGCTGCGATTCCCGAGAATCTACTGGAGAGTGAATTGTTCGGCCACAAGCGAGGCTCCTTTACCGGTGCCGTTGCCGACAAGAAGGGCAAATTTCAGGCTGCCGATGGCGGAAGCATCTTCCTGGACGAAATCGGTGAATTGGACCTGAATCTGCAGAGCAAACTTCTGCGTGTGCTCCAGGAACGGGAGATTGAACCCATTGGGGGTCGTCCACGATCGGTGGATATCCGTGTGATAGCGGCCACAAATGCAGATCTGGAACAGGCCATTCGGGACCGACGCTTTCGACCTGATCTGTACTATCGGCTGAACGTGATTCATCTTCGTATTCCTCCGCTGCGCGAGCGGCGCGAGGACATCCTGCTTCTGATACAGCATTTCATCGAACGCTACAGCCGTGAGAACAGCAAAGCCATCCGGGGAATCGCACCCGAAGCCATCCAGATGCTGGAGAACTACGAATGGCCGGGAAATGTGCGGCAGCTCGAAAACGTTATTGAGCGAGCGGTGGTGCTCACTCAGCAGGATATACTTACTGCCGAAGACTTTCATGACGCCACGCTGCCTTTTCAGCGTATCCCGGAAGCGCCCGAGAACATTCCCGCGCGCGAGATTATGACGGCCGGCGAGACCGAATGGGGCGACCGTCAGCTGCCGGCGGAAGAACAACTCGATGAACTTGATGGGCGCGTCTACCAGACAGTTATTTCGGAGGTCGAAAGGCGCCTGATCCTGATGGCCCTGAAGCGCTATCGTTACACAAAGACACGGGCCGCGCGCTTTTTGGGCATCAATCGGAACACCCTCGATAAAAAAATCCGTGAGCTGGAGATAGACTATTGAATTCGGAGCGGCCGCGGCGTGACCAATCGATAACCGTAAAAATGGGCTTCTTCTTTTAGTTCCCGTCTCAGGCTGAAGTGCGCCGCCACGAAACGGCGTGCGATGCCGGTGGCGGGGAGCTGGCGTGAATAGTACGAGCGCACGAAATAGGCGTGGCTCAGGCCCTGGGGGATGCGCATGGTGATCACACCGGGCGATTGCAACCGGTTCGCCAGAAGATCGAGCATCGCGTTGTACCGTGTGGGCTCGTTTTCCAGGGACTCCGCCAGCTGACTGGCGGAAAGAAACCAGGCCGGTGCGCTACGCGCACTGTCGGCGGCGCGGGCGAGGGCGGCCATGGACGCGCTGTCGGGGCTGACGCCGATGAAGAAATGAACCGGTGCCTGACCCCCGGAGCCCAGCGGTCCCAGAGAGAGGCGTTCCATCGCCTTGAGGCGCTCTAATCGCAGTCGTTCGGTTTCATCCGCCGGGCGAGAGTCCGCACCGCCTTCGGACAGGCCGACCGTGAACTCAGGTGGATATTCTTCGCCCGTGATAGCGGGGCTCGCGTCCGCGAAGACAAGCGGATTCATGATCTGGAAAAGGCGGTCGCCACGTTCCGGCATAATGGGCGCCATGCTGTGTATGCCACCGAACCAGAAATAGGTGATGTTGGCCGGGCTGATCCCGAAAATCGAGCGATAGGCGCGCGACAGCTCCCGAAAAAGCGCCGTTGTGGGTTCTCCCGCTCGGTCACGGCTCAGAAGCTCCTGCATGCTGCCGCGCAGGTAGCGTCCCGTAAAACGGAGCGGTTCTGCCACCGTTGCCTCACCGCGAAAACTGAAGCGGTACGCTCGCTCGGCGGTATCCACAAGCGCGAAGAAGTCCTGATTCGCCGGAATTGCACGACGCAGCCGTCCGGCCAATTCTTCAAAGTCAGGAAGCGGCCCTCGATTGACGGAGTAGTTCAGCAAAGCCTGTTCCAGAAACGCAAGATTGAGCGCCTGCTCCATGAGAGATCGCTGCAGGCTGAGCTCTTTGAGTATTCGAATCAGTATGATCGCTTCGCCCAACGCAGTAGGAGCACGCCGCAACTCCTGCATGATCTTCTTGGGCGCATTGGACTGGCCCATAAAGTCAAGCATGCGAAGCAAGCTGCTCATGCCGGCGGTCGCGAGTTGTCGTCGCCAGCCCTCACCGCGTTCCCCCAGAGAAGGGTCGACTCCCGTGGCAATCAGAATGGCGCCGAGTCGCGCCGTGCGCAAAGAACGATCCTGGGACGCGATCAGCTCGGGCTCCAGTTCCAATGCCGCCCGCAAAAATTGGGTCGCGTTGTAGTAATCTTCGTTTTCCAGGTAGGCGGCTGTTGCACCGAGCGCAATGTCGAACGCCCGCTCAACGCTGAAGTCGCGCTCCTCCCGTCGTGTGAGTTGCTCCAGCAGCTGGGCCGTTTGAAGCTCCGGATCACTGCGCACAGAAGCGATCAAAAGCGCGTACACGAGGGCCCGTTCCAATTGACCGATGCTGCCGTAGGCCGTGATCCCTTCAGAGATCGTGACATCGGCGATGTCGAGAACGTTGATCGCCTGACCTTTTTTGTGCCTCTCCCATTGCTGAAATAACCGCTGGCGAAACTTCTGTACGGCAAGAGTGTCGCCCTCAATCAATCTTGCCCGAACGATGGCGTAGGCCGGCCATTCCTGCCGGTTCGCATGGTACAACAACTGGAGCGCCGGGTTGGCTGGAACCGGGCGCGCCGGCAAAGAGCCGCCGGCACCCATCAAGAAAGCCGAGGCTTCCACTTCTTCCGGCAGGCCCGGCTCGGACGTTCCCAGGCGTGTGGAGCTCTGGCTGATGGCCCTGGCTTCCGCGAACAAATCATGCTGCAGAAGGTCGCGTGTGATACTGGTTGCGGAGCTGGACCGCGCGATTTCGTCAAAGCTGCGCAGGAAGGACTCGCGAAAGCCTGGCTGCCCCTCTTCGCTCACACCAAAACGCGGCCGGTCCAGACGCGCTCGAAATTCCAGCATGGCCGTGCGCCGAACGATCAGCTCCCGCTGGTCGGGAAACTGCAGGACGTAAGAATCAAGATAGTAGTTCGCCAATCCGCGGCGGCCCGATTGAAGCAGCGTTTCAATGCCGCGGCGGTAGATTGTGGAGAGACGCGCCGGTTCTGCAGGTTGGGAGTTGGCCCGTATTAGATCATTCAGAGGTTCCACGGAATCGACGCCGTTCCGCAGACGCAGGCTCAGAAGGGCCAGCTCCAGATCGTTTTCGAAGCCGATGCGGGTTTCGGCCGGATGATTCCAGAGATACGAGGCTGCCAGCTGGTAGCTCTGTCGTGCGCTTTCGAGATCGTTCTGTTGCACAAGCCGGTCGCCCTGCACCTGCAATTGCCGGTGGAGTGTGACCAGCCGCGCCTCATTGGTCTGGCGGTCAAAGCCTGCGGAGCCGAACACGACGGCCCCGGTCGCGCTATAGGGATGCTGGCTGCGGGCCTCCAGCACGGCATCGAGCTGTTCCTGGTCCCGGGGCACAATCACGCTTCCGACTCCGGTTGTTCGCAGTACATCGAAGATCAGGCCGGCTCTCTGGAAGCTGATCGGCTGGCCGCGGCGCGACGGCATAAGCACCACAACCGAAGCGCGGCGATCGGTTCCGACCCAGGATCGGGCGTTGAATCCCTGACGATCGGAGGCAGAGAAGATTGGCAAACTTTCTTCCGGGTAAACGATCGCCACGTCGCTGTCAAAGTTCGTGTCGTCGTAAGAGTAGCTCTGGCTCACGTCGCGCGCGTTCAGCGTGTGCAGCCCTTCTGTTTCGGGCAGCGGGTCGGTGCCCGTTATAAATCCGGCAAAACGCTCGCGAAGACGCGTGGCAAATAGCGGCGCGTTCAGTTCGGGCCGCAGTTCCGCCAGTATCTGACGCGCGGGCAAAGCGGCCGTGTTTTCATCGAGAATGAGAAACAAATCGTCAACCGGCCGTTGCCCAACGCAGGCGCTGGCCACCTCCCGAAAGGCTTGCGCTGGCTGCGCCTGGCCGCTGCGCACAAAGCTTTGACCCCCGTTCGAAAAGCACCAGGCCGAAAGCCCGCGGCTGCCCCGGAAGGTCCTCAGCACCAGCTGTCCCGGTCCCAGCCGCGGCCGCAGCCCGCGCGCAGGTATTGCCGGGTTGACGAAAGAGGCCAATTCCGGCCGCACAGCGATCAGGTCGCGCCCGCTGGCGCTGATATGTTCCGCAAGCGCGTGGCGTCGCGCTTCGATCTTTCTAAAGTCTCCGCGTTGAAGCCGCAGGTTTGCCTCGTCGCCACGGAGGTTTCGCAGGGTCATGAGACCGGATCGGATTGCATCAAAGTGCGCTTGCTCGCCGGCGTCAGCGAAGCGCAACGGGAACCGAAAGTAGAGTTGCTGGAGCTCGAGCTCACGGCGCCACTCAAGCAGGCGCAGCGCATAGTCCGAGTCGCCCCGTTCGATATAGAATTCAGAGGCGAATTGAAAAAAGACATCCATTTCGCGCGAGAGGTTCGTGGCCATCTCGGGCGCATCTCTGAGCAGGTTCAGGGCCTCGTTCAGGTGGTGCTCGCTATTCCGGCGATCCTGCTCCTCGCCGTAGAGCCCTAACCGTTCGTCGAGCGCCCGGGCCAGCAGGACGTGGGCTTTCCATTCCTCTTCCAGCAGGCTGAACTCATAGGCGCTCTCCACCTGCAAACGCAGTTCCTGGATCGCGCCGGGCAATTGGCCGAGTTCCAGAAGCACCTGCGCGCGGTTGATCTGGCTGCGCACGAGTCGTCGCCCGGCCGTCGGTCCGAGTCGCTCCAGCGCGCGGATGGCGTCGGTATAACGTTCTGCCGAAAGTTCCAGATCTTCACGGTACGAAGTGCTGTCGGGTGCGACCTCGCGTCGAATCTTCGCACGATAATAATAGAGTGCCGCCTCGGTCGTTATAAGGTCCACGAGCTGGCGGGCTACGTGTGCCTCAAGGGCCGCACTGTCGGTCGCCTCATCAAACTCGTAGTCCGGCACTTCGGACTGCTTCTGGGCAACGAACTCTTCCCGCGCCTGTTCCCGGTACGTCTCGTAGAACTCACCGAGATCATCGAAGGCGTCTTCTATGCGATCTTCTGCTTCGGACGGATTCAGTTCCCCCTGCTCGAAGAGCGCGAATAGAGCCTTGAACCGGTTGGAGAAATTCCTCCTGAAGCCGGTCAGAAGATTGTACGAAAGCGCAAGCCGGGCGGCATCAGCAAAGCGATCGGCGCTCTCCAGGTAGTTGCCGGCATCGTAGAGGTTTACGGCTTCCTGATTCAGGGTCGCCACCAGAGCGATGCGGCCCATCGAAACGTCTGCATCCCGGGCTCCGAAAACCTGGCGACGTTGCCGCAAAAGGTAAGCGGCGCCGTCCAGATCACCTTCCAGGATCCTGTTTTCCAGTTGCACACCGAGCGAAAGCTCGTACTGGCGCAGTGGCGCAAAACCATATGGATTGCGGCCATCGCCAATGACCGAAAAATCTTCACCGTAATCCAGCAGGCATCCCAGCAGCTTCCCTCCGACCGACTGCGGCTGATAGCGCCGGTCGGGTCTGACGAGGCCGCGGTCGCGGGCATAGCGGCCCGCCAACCGCGCTTCCCGGTCGGCCGCCGCAAAGTTGCCCTGGCTTTGCAGGGCCAGCGCGGTGAAGTTGGCCAGGCTCGCCCGATCGACGGCGCCCTCGGGCGGATCTCCGTTTTCGTAAAGCCGGAGTTCGGCGTCCCGGTAAAACAGGATCGCTTCCTCCTGCTCTCCGCCCTGCCAGTAGGCCAGACCGATCAGCGCCGCCACCATCGACATTTTGCGCCGGACAACGTCGGACTCGGCAGCGAGGCTCTGCAAACGCCGCTGAAGCGCCATGCGCGTTTCACGATCCGTTTCGGTGCGTCCCTGGCGGCTGGCGAGCATGAAGCTCAGCGTGGAAAACTGTTCGTGCAGTGGTTTTCGCTCTTGCTCGTCGTAGATCTGAAATGTCTGCAGCAGTTCCCCTGCAGCGTCCAGAGCACGGTCCTCGTAAAACAACGCGCGGCCAAGATTGTAATGAAAAAGCGCTCGTTGCTTGTAGTTTGCAAAGCTATCCCGGCCGGCTGCGGCGAAGTATTCCCGGGCCTTTTCGTAGTGGGTGATTGCGTTGCTGAAATTCAGCAGCTTGAAGTAATTATTGGCCAGGTTCAGGTTCAGGTTTGCGAGTTCCAGCTCGCGTCCGTTTATCGCACTTACCTTTTCGATTGCCTGGCGGTAAAGCTCAACGTTTGCTTCGTAGAGGTTGTCTGGAAAGTAGACATCGTACAGGTTAGCGTAAAAGACGCGATCACTCGGCCTGGAGGTTGTGCCCAGAAAGTAGTCCACAATCCGCTGAATATAGCCGGGGGTCGCCTTTACTTCGTGAGACTGGCGCTGATCAATATATTCGTACAGCCACCCCAATAGCAGGTAGGCGTCCACGTTCAGTGGGTCCACGTTCAGGATGTATTCCAGCAGGTATTCGGCGTTCTTAAGCTCCTGCAAAATTTCTTCTTTCGTACGGCGCAGGAGGTCCGGGGGCATTCGCACTCCCTGTGCAATCACACGATCGTAGAAGGCCTCTTTTTCCACACTCCTCTGAATCAAAGCGTAGGCGTAGCCATAGTGCATCGATAGATCGCCCAGGGCGCTCGCTTCCGGCAAAAAAAGGCGATAACCGTGCACAATCTCGTCGTACGTTTGGGAACGATAGGGATCGGTATCGACAAACAGCTCGACGATGTCGCTCTGATCCAGGTTCTGGAATTCCCGTTCGCGTGACGCCAGCAAGAATCGATTCTTCTCCGAGGCCAGGTCGATCTTCAACCGATGGTAGTATACGGCACGTTCCTCGTACAACTCCGGAAGCACGCCCAGCTTCTTCATATTCAAAAACAGAATGTTCAGTATATGTGCGTTTGCGTAGCTGGTGGTGTACAGCAGATCCACGGCATCCCGGGCTTCCGAAAGGGGGAACCGATCGTAGGCCCGTTCGGCAAGCAGTAATTGGTTCACCGTACAGAATCGATTGTACCGGCCGGCAAGGTCAGGACCCAGACTCCAGAAGAGCGTTCGATTGCGCGAGTTGGGCGCGCAGAAATCGACCAGAACGTCCAGTTCGGTGCCCCCAATGTCGACCAGCGGTTGGCTGACCACGTTCACCGCTTCCGTAATCGCAGCCGGAACGGACCTGGTCGACTCGGTGTCCTCGACCGGCTGCAGAATCGATCGAGCAGTGCTCAAATACAGGTTCACCGAACTTTCCGACTCTTCGATGATCTCCAGAAAGTCATCGGTATCGACACTCACGGCCACGTCGGTGGAGTACGCCCCGCCATAGGTCAGCCGGGCGGACGTGGCCGATGCATGATCCCCTTCCTGATCGTAAAGGGCTGCCAGAACCTGCCATGTGCGAACATACGCCGCGCTCCAACCCGGAGCCGGCCCCACGCGGCCGGTCGGGTCCTGGACCACCGGAACCTGCCCCAGGATTTCCTGGGTGCTCGCGCGGGCGGCCGTGTAGTCTTTCTCGTCCAGCTCCGCGCGCACCCGCGCCACCATCAGAGTCACGCGCAAGAAGGGGGCCAGGTCGTCACGCAGGAGTTCTCGCTCGACCAGTTTGCGTACCTGGGTGGAAGAGCGGCCCACGTAGGCCCAGGCATAGACCGTCGCATGTACACGTTCCAGACTCGCGCCGCTTGCGTCGGTGGCGATGATCTCGTTGTATAGCGCCGAGAGCTCCCCGTTCACCTCCGTCGCAAGGCGCGCATGTAAACGCCGGCTCGCGTCGCGGTCCACAAACCCGGGGAACTCCTGGTCCAGCCGCTCGACCGTTGCGAGCGCTTCTCGTTTCTGATCCAGCTCATCCTGCAGCATGGCCAGCCGCAACAGGGCTCCCGCCTCCAACATGTCTGCGTTCTCCGGTGCATCACGCTGTATTTGAGCTATGAAAGCCTGGATCGTGGCCGGAGCAGGAGGTCCGCGTTGGGCTTCCCGGTACAGAGCATACTCCAGACGCACAAAGGGCCGCACGCGGGCCCGGTCCTCAAGCAGGGCCTGAGCACGATTCGCCGCCTCCGACTGATCGGTTCGGCGCAGGTACTCCATGCGATCGACGAGCACGCGCCCTTCGTACAGCTGGAACTCCGGCAGGTCCGAATAATACCGCTCCACGGCTTCCAGCGCGAGCAGGTACCGATCCGGGGCGCGTTCGCGATAGGTGCGCGTCAGGGAGTACTGTGCCGAAACGGTTGGCTGTTTTGCGATGACGCCTTCCGGGCGAAGAACGTAGACATTTACGCTATTGTAGATTTGCGCTGCGTAGAGGAGCGCGCCGCCCAGAAAGTGATCGGCAAAGTACACGCCGAGAACCGGATGGTCGGCTTCAAGCAGCTGCTCCTCGCTTGCCGCGTCCGCGACCGCCCGACTGTACAGCGCCCCGGCGTCGGCGCCGTCCAGGCGACCGTTGTCGTTGGAATCTTCGCGGATTGCCGTGTAGTATACCCGCGATCCATCGACATTGAAGCGCGGTGTGCGCACGATGGCGCCCCCGACATCGACCGTACTCGTAAGGGGGTTCTCCACTCCGGTTCGAAGATCAAGCAAGAACACCTCGCCACCGGAAGTGCGCCGAAAAGAAATATACGTCAGGGCCGCATCGTCGGCCCGAATGGCCGGTTGCACTGCGCCCTCACCGGTCAACTGGCGCGGCGGCCCGGAAGGCACGTCGTCCTCCATGGGCAACATCCATAGATTGAAGCGCCCCGAGCAGCGGTCGCTCGCAAAGATCAGGGCATCCCCGGCATTGTTCCAGATGGGGTTGATTTCGGCCGCTTCTCCCTGGCATTCGGGCGGGAGCGCAGCGGCAAGCTCGACAATCAAATCCGAAAGATTCTCTGAGTTTTCCCAGAGAGCCGGTGGCGGGGTCCCTTCCAGGGAACGCTCTACAATGCGCACCGGATCCAGAGTCACGATCCGGAGGTCCCCACCGGAATCCTGATCTTCGGAAACAAACACCAGCCGCCGGCCGTCTCTGGTCACAGCCGGCTCGTACTGCTCGGCGGGATGTCGGACCAGAGGTAGGTTGACCGTATTTTCGAGGTCGCGCATCCAGATGTCGCCGGATCCGTCGCGATTGCTGGTATAAAATAAATGGCCCGTGTCACTTGCAACCGGATGCAGGTTCGCTCCGCGCTGGATGGTCAGCGGAAAATGTCCCGACAGATGATCGGTGAAATAGCGATCGACCAACGATTCGTATTGAAAGGAGGGCGGGCGAAGCGGTGGAGCAGAACCGCACCCGACTCCAAACAAGAGACCGGCAAGCAGCGCCCGCAATTTTTGATCCCTAAAGCAAAGCATTTAGTTTACGCGCACCCAGCGGCCACGTTCATCTTCAATCCATTCCCCGGAGCGTGCACGGTCGTAGTAATGCCGCCGAATTTGATCTTCGATTCCGGGGGTCGTCGTTCCCTGCTGACGCGCGCGAGAGATCTGAAAGTCGTACAGCCAGATGCGCGATCGATTTACTTCGGCCGCCATTTCGCGCGCCCTTGTGATTTCGTCTCGCATACGTGCGCTGTCTTCGCGGCCGGCCACACCGGCCGGTATCAGCTTGAGTATGCCAGCATAGCTTTCGCCCAGGATGCCCCGCGCGCGATACGCCTGGATCGGATCGGCGTAGAACTCGAGCACACCTTGCTCAACGTAGTAGCGGCGCTCGGTTTCGCTCGCGACGGTCAGGGGGGGGCTGTCACTCCCATCGCTCCCGGTGTAGAGGCCCGAACTTCTGGAAGACGCGATCAGCCAGCCGTCTTTTTCAATGTCACTTTCTTCGCCAATCAGTTGCCGTTCGGCAGCAGTGCGCCTCGGTGTTAGAGTGATGGGCGGGATGTCTACCGAGATGCAGGAACCTTCACGCACAATGCGCTCCAACGGGTCCTTCACGGTCTGCACGAGCGAGCAGGCGTTTCCTGCGGCCAGCGCTGTGACCGTCAAAACCAAAAGCCCGGCTCTCGAGATCCGTTTAGCCCCGCGTGCATTCACGACGAAAACGGGATCACTGCTCAACTGGTTGCGCAACGCCTCTCTCCCCAAAGTCCTCTACTTCACTTCTGGCCCGATCCAGGAACTGAGCGAGCGGCATGCGCTCCTGACGAATCTCGTCGCCGCCCGGGCTTATAAAAATACCCGGGAATAGCCGGGCACGCCGAATTTGAATGTACGAATAGACCAGGCCGCCCTTGAGCTCAACGCGGATCGCAGGAATTTCCAGAGAATTGCGAATCACAAACGCCACCACCCGGGCAGGCATGATGATGCGGGTTACAAAGCCGCTGAACTCGGGACTGATGCGGTGCACCGAGAGGTACGCCTCGCTGTTAAAAAGTGGGGCGGCCAGATTGTGGCTTTCTATGCGGGCATCCGCACTCACAATGCCGTCGTAGGACGCCTTGGAGGGTGGCAGAAATGGTTCCAGGTTTAAGTTTTTGATCTGGAGGTTGGCGCTCAATTCCATGTTCTCCGGCGATAGATTTGCCAGGTTGAAGTACAGTTCCCGGCTGTCGATCGAACCGTCGTTCACCCAGCGCGTGGTCTCCCCTGGTCGGTACATACGAACCCGCAGATCGTCGGCAACAAGCACATTGCGGCGGTAATCCAGGCGGGCTGCTATTCCGGGTTCACCCTGGCCCTCGGGCGCACCCAAAAAATAGAAGGGATTCGCCGGCACATACTCTCCGCGCGGGTTGTGGCTGCTTCGCACCGAGCGAACAATCAGGTTCGCGTCCGCTACCTGACCGAAGTTGCGCGTATAAGCAGCGCCCGGGTTGTTTCCGACATGCACGGCCGTGCGGCCGGTCAGATCGTGCTGGAACGGCAAATTGAGTTCCATACCGGAAATGAAGAGCTGTTTGCAATCGGGGCCGGTGGCCTGACTGCAGCCATTGCTGGAATATACGACATTGACTCCGTTGGCGCCCAGATGACCGGTGGCCCGTTCGTTGTTTACGTTGGCCCTGAGCACAATCGAACCCTGTAGCGCGATATTTTCGTGCACGGGTAGAAGGCTGTCGCGGGCGATCCGAAGATCCAGATCCATACGCGGGATGTAATTTTCGCCGGCGGTCCGAAACTCGCCGGTCAGATTGCCCGCGAGGGCTCCCCGCAGGCCCCGCAGTTGCACGCGCTCCACGCGGATACGATCCGATTCAAAGTGAAGGCTGTTGGAAATCTCCAGGTCGTCAAGGTGCAGAAATGGGACCTCAAAGCGCGAATCGCCGTAGAGGGAAACCCGTTCGGAGTTTACGGTGAGTCTTAGACTCGAACTCAGGCTGACCGGCTCGGAAAGATATATTTGAAAAGGAGCGATCTGATATCGTATCGAACCAGGCAGGGCCGGCCGCAAAGCCGGATAATTCACCGCCAACCGGTCGACCCGCAGGGAATAGGTCTGGCTTTCACCGATTTCGAGCGAGCCCCCGGCGGCGAGTTCCAGCATGCTTTCACCGGAGACGTTTCGACCACGCAAATTCAACCCATCGACACGTAGCTTGAACGCGTCCCCGCCAAGATCCATTAGACCACGGCCACTTAAGTTCAGCGTCTGGTAACCCGACCGGGAACGATCCACGAAATAGCGCGCCTCTCGCAGGTGCAGGTCGGTCTGAAAACCAATCTTCTCAAAGCTCTCAGGCGAAAACAAGTCCAGGTTACCGCTGAGGAAACCTTCGGCGTGTCCGGACAAAAACTCCTGCAATGGCAGATTCAACAAATTTACATGCGTCTGTACGCCGGTTTCAGGACGGATGTCCACATTGCCGCTCAAGAACGCGCGTCCGTACGCCAGGCGCAGATCGGGCACGGCCAGTTCGTGGAAGAGGCCGAAGGCCAAACCGGGATCGGGAACATAGTCCGGTGGCGGCCGCACAAAGGGCAGAACCGGATAGGCGTCCAGACGGGCGGTTACATCCAGTCCCACTTCGCGCGCTTCGTACTTGCGATCGCCCGATGCGAAGCTCAAGTTGCTCCCTTCGATGCGTCCCCGAACCAACAGGTTCGTAAGTCCACCCTGCACGTCGAGTTCACGAATTTCAATGCGCCCATCGATCGGCAGGCTGCTGCCGGTCCCCAGAGCCGCCGCGAGCGCCTGCCCCAGCCTCCCGAGTTCGATCCGGGACGGTTCCACGCGCAATGCAAGACTCCGTTCGGGCGAAGAGATGCGATCGACCCGGGCCTGTAAAAAAAGCCAGCGTTCGCCCTGATGAGAGAGGCGTAGCTCCTGCACTATCAGACGATCGCGAGGAGAATCGAAAGCGAGGTCGTAGTACAGGTTCAAGGGCGCCCGGCCGATGGCCCCGCGCTCCGTTCGAAATTCCATGCCGGAGGTGTCCAGGTTCAATCGGGACGAAAATTCGACCGAATTTTCGGCTTCCTGCCGGAACAGAAACAGCCCAAGGGTTACGGGTCCCTGAATCGTACGCCCCGCCTTCAGGCTGATGCGCATAGGACTGGTCGGGTTCAGAGCAAGGATCAGACTTTCGAAAAGCTCGATCATGCTCAGGTTGAGTGGAATCTCCGAAAACGGACGTGTGATAACACCGAGCCGCAGATTTACATTTTCCACTGCCAGGCTCTGCTCGTCGCCGCGGTCGAGAAAAAGAGAGAAGTTATCGAGCACCAGGTTGAGATATACAAGTACACTGACCGGTAGTCGAATAGATTCGGGCAGTTCGGTCTCAGGTTTGTCGTCGCTTTCTTCGGACGACGGGAATGCCCGTGACCAGTTCCATTCACCGTCGCGCTCAATCAGATACAGACGCACGTTCGTGAGACTCAGCTCGCGCACGCCAACGTGTCCGGCCAGGGCCGAGGGCAAAAAGAAGGACAGGTTCAGCCGATCTATGCGCAACAGAGGTGTGCCCGTTTCGCGCACGGACAACACGATATCGGTCGCCTGCAGTCCGTAGAGCAGGCTGGATCGCCGTACGTTCCAGCGCAGGGTCGCGCCGGTGTTGTCTTCTACCAGATTGTGAACAAACTTCTCCACGTTTCTTGTGGAAAAAGCGTAGTAGTAGGCCGTGCTCAAAAAAAAGAGCGGGATGGAGATCCAGAAGATGAGCCTTGCTGGTCGGCTACGGTCCTTTTGTTTCGCTCCGGGTTCGACTTTCATGAAGAGTGCTGAGGCGCCAGACCGTAAACGGCCCCGGGCACAAAAAACCCGCCTGGCACATGAAATCACCCACTTTTTGCTCCGATTATTTAGGGGAGTGAACCGCCCCTCCCATGCCCTCCGCTCGGCTTGCAATCGAGCGTTGCTTTTCCGTGCCGGAGGTGCGTCGTGAATTTCGAGCGCGATTTTGCCCGGATGACCGAGGCGCTTCTTGAAAAGGGCGCGGTCGAAATTCCGATTCCCTGCCGGGGAGGCATTGAAGAGGCGGTTGCGCACGGCCTGGTTTCCAGGGCGCTCGCTTCGGCCGGCAAAGACCACCTGGAATCGACACTGCATCTTGTGCTCGATGAGTTGCTGAAGAACGCCGAGCAGGCCGTTCTGAAACGCGCGTACTTCAAGAAGGGCAACATCTCAGAGCCCACGGCGAAGGACTGTCAGTTGTTTCGGGCCAGTCTCGATTCGGCGCTCAAGGCGTCGCGGGCCGAACTGCGTAGCAGTCCGCCGCCGCGTATGCGGGTGAATCTAAGTCTGGAAAAAGATCACATTGCCCTCAGCGTCATGAATCGGGGAATTCCCGACCCGCTGGAATCCCAGCACATCCGGGAGCGGCTGGAGATGGCTCAGGGCCGCGCCAAATTTACAGGCCTCGGTCAGGTCCCTCCCACGCCCCAGGGTTTGGGACAGGGTCTGCTCCTGGTAACGCTGGCCCTGAAGCAGGCCGGGATCTCCACGGAGTTGATGAGTTGGGCAGCGGCCGACAACAGGACCAACTTCCGCGTTGAAATTCCCACGCGTCTGCCGACGCCCGACCAGCTGGCAAAGATTGAGCGTGAGATTATCGACGAGGTGAAAGGCCTGCCTTCTTTCCCCGAAGTGCTGCATCAAATCCGTGACCTGTGTCATTCAGAAGACTCCAGCATGAAACAAGTGGCGGATGCGATCTTGCGGGACCAGGCGATGGCCGGGCAAATCATCAAGCTGGCTAACAGCGGCGGTTACGCCGGGGGACAGGTGGCGGACATCAACGAGGCCGTAAAAGTCATCGGTCTGCGCAGCATTGCAAATCTGCTTCTACAGGTGGGGGCTTTCAACATTCTTTCGGAGCGCTATGGCCGGTCCGAGGATCTGGTGGAGCATCCGGTGCAGGTCGGGTTCTTTTCCAGGTCGCTCGCCCGTTTGCATAAGCGAGCTGTCCTTGCGGACGAGGCTTACGTCGCCGGACTTTTGCACGACATCGGTAAAGTAGTTTTGCTCTCGGCCATGAAGGCCAGCAGCGACTATCAGATACTTTCCAAAGACCGCGATCGGCGTAGCCAGGTACATCTCGAGGAAATGGCCTGTGGCGCGAGCCACGCGCTGGTGGGGGCCCTGCTCGCGCACAAATGGAAGTTCCCGGAGTTGCTCTCGGCCGCCATTCGCTATCACCACACGCCTCGCCTGGCGCCTCCGGAGCACCGGGAGGTCGTCTACATTGTCTACATGGCCAACGCCATGGCGGATTCTCTGGCCCGCCGGCTGGACTTCTTTGCGGTTGAACCGGATGTCCTGGCCTATTTCAATTTCACCACCGAGGATGCTTTCAAGATGATGGCGGCCACCATGAATTCAGAGTTCAAGGAATACCAAAAGCGCGGGCGATCCTGATCGGACTCCTCAGCCGGCGAGCGGCCGGAGACGTCGGTAGAGGCGGCGCAACAGATGTTTCCATCGTAAGATGACGAAGCGCAACGTCTGCCTTTGAAAGTGCAGAATGTGACCGATGGGCAGCATATCGTTGTGCAGATTGCTCCAGTGCACCTGAGCCAGAATGCGAACCGGAAGCTGCTTGTCCGGCTCAAATTCCAGCACGAGCAGATCGCTCCGTTCGTAGTCCTCCATCACATTCAAAAAAACACCCGATGGTCGCAGGTCGAGGGCGATGGCCTCCTCGGCGCCGCCCCCGCGGTCGGAGAATATCCGAACGCGAATCGGCACCGGGACGCGCAGCATCTTGTTTCGCACGTACAAATAGTTGATCTTGCCAGAGAGAAGCAGCATCAAACCCACGCTGGCGGGGTAAAGCACCAGAAGCGAAATCAACGATGCCTGGTGGTGGATACGCAGCACCGCGAAAGCCTCCGCTCCTTTCGTTTCGTAGAGTAGAAAAAGAGCAAGGGCCAGCACGCAGAGAGCCAGGCCCGCAATCGTACGGTGAAGCGGCCACACGCGCAGGTGCAGGAGGCGCGGTTCGGGCTCGTCCACCGTTTGTGTGTCCAGCAGCCACTTTTCGTACTCCTTCTGGCGCAGAAGCGTGTCAACGTCGTCGGCGTTTATGCCCAACATCGTAAGAACATTGCGTCCGAAAATCAACCGCCCCCGCTCTATCAGGTATTCCACCAGAAGATAGGCGCCGATCAAGAGCAAAGGTACCAGATACACCAGTCGGCCGCCCGAAAGCAGACAAAAATCGTAAACGCCATGCAGGCCCCAGGGCAGAAAAATACCCAGCCCGCGCAGCCTGAAGCGGCGCGCCCGGTTGCTTTGGCCGCCGGCAACCAGTCCCCGTTCCGTGTCCGCAATGCGGCAGAGGTCGGCGTGGGCCAGGTAATAACCCATGATGGCTGAGGCGAACACGTGAAGTGGCACGCTGCTCACGGCGCGCAGCAGGATTACGTAGCCGCTATACGCCAGACCGTACTGCACGTTTTCGGTGATCGCAAAGCCGAGCCCCAGCATGACCCCCTCAAAAATTCCCTCGGTTACTGTGAAGTCACGACTGCTGAAGCGGAACAGGATGTACAAAAATAAAAGACGGATGCCCTCTTCAATGAAGGCGGCATGAAACAAAGCCCGAAGCAGCGGCGAATCTGTTTCCGGTAAAGCCGATTGAACCACCAGGGTCAGGCCTGAGGAGAGCACTCCCAAAAAGAAAGCGCGCAGCTGCAGAAAACGAGATCGTTTGAACACGAAGTTCCGGAAGTAATAAGAGAAAAATAGTGCAACAATCAAAAGCGAGGCCGCGACGGCTATGGCTGCTTCCATGCGGACCCCCCGGCTACGCGCTCTGCGATCGCACGAAAAAGGCCCACCGACAGTGTCGGTGGGCCCTGCAGAAGTAGGTGTTGTTTCAGGCGGTCTGAGTAGATCTTCGATACAGGAAGACGACCAGAAGTCCTCCACCGGCAATCAAAAGGCTCAGCAAGAGTATGGTGCGAGACCAGTTGTCTGCACCCAGGTACGCCGCCAGGCCGGTGCGTTGCGAAGGGCCGACCTTGCGCAGGTTGATGTCGCGTATTTCGATGTTGGCATCGTATACACTTTCCCGGTATTTGTCGTTCAGCCACGTTGCGTTCACCACGATGTCACCACCGCGCAGGTCAAGCGCTACGATACCCAGGTTGTAGTTGGTTTCATCGGCCGTAATCAGCACTTTTTCGGAAACCCCGTCGGCTGCGATGGTCACTTCAAAGTTGTTGTAACCGGGCGGCAGGCCGAGGCTTCCGTAGTTGCGGGCGCTGAGGGTGACTTCGTAGATGCCCGGTTCCAGATCGTTGAAACACCAGGCGATCGTTTGATCCCGCCAGTACGTTCGTGCGGCGCCGGTCGCATCATCCCAGAAGAAACGTCCCTGAACGTTACAGTACTCCGCCGCGGTTTTTTTCAGGTCTTGCGGCGGGGTGTAGTTGACCGATTCCAGAGAAATCTTTCCAATATGGATGTTTGCGTCGTAGACGTCTTCCTGGTAGGCGTCGTTGGTCCACACAGCCAGAAGTTCGTTCTGACCCTGCTCCAGGTACACGTAGATCGAGCCGTCCTTGTACTGGCGATCGGAAGCTTCGATGTTCATTCCGCCAAGAGCGCGCCCGGTGCGGTTGTCCGCGATGGTCACATTAAAGGCATCGTAGAAGTCCGGCAGGGGCCCGAATACGTTCCTGGCCTGGATTGTGAGACGCACCCAGCCTGCGGCACAGCCGTTGTTGACTTTGATTACGAGTGGTTGACCGCGCCAGAATGTATGAATGCCTTTGACGGCGGCATGATCGGGCACGTTTCCGCGGGCGCCGGCGATATCCGGTTGTTGGGTAACGAACCAGCGGCCGCCAGAAGTATCGAGTTCCACGCTCCTGCCATTGCAGGCCGCTGCCGATTGACCGGAGTTGCCGGAGTTGCCGGAGTTGCCGGAGTTGCCGGAGTTGCCGGAGTTGCCGGAGTTACCGGAGTTACCGGAGTTACCGGAGTTACCGGAGTTACCGGAGTTACCGGAGTTACCGGAGTTACCGGAGTTACCGGAGTTGCCGGAGTTACCGGAGTTACCGGAGTTACCGGAGTTACCAGAGTTACCAGAGTTACCAGAGTTGCTGGAGTTACCAGAGTTGCTGGAGTTACCGCTTGTCGCGACCGTTGTGCCCCCGCCGGTATTGCCGCCGTTTGAGCCACCGCTACCAACGGAAGTCCCGGAACCGGAACTGTCGCTTTCGTCTGTGCCAGAACCGCTACTTGTGCTGTTGTTATCCGCTGAAACCGGCGAAGTCTCGGGCACCGCCTCGACCTCATCTCCGTTCGCCGCTACGACTTCGGTGTCTGTTTCTTCGGCGGCCTCTTCTTCAGCATTCGCCGGACTTTCGCCGGGGCCGCCATCGGCTGCCGCAGCCCCTCCGGGCGGCAACAGCAGCAACAGGCCGTCATCACTCCCGCCGCAAAAGCTAAGCCCAAAGCCGATGAGGCCGGCCAGGCTTAAATGAATTAAAGAACGTTTCATCATCCCTCTCTCAAGGCCCGGCTTTGGCCGGGTTCTGTGATTCAATAGACGGCATTTCTACGGGAATCCTTAGGTCGAGACTGTCCACGCGTGAGGGAGCGAACAGAACTGTGTTAGGAATTAGCCAGAAGACTATTTTTTGAGACACTATGTCACGTTTCGGGGGGAACACGCACTTTCAGGACGCAGCCACTTTCGTCGGATAGTGTTCGTGAGGACGAGCAGATGGCAGACCGCGTGCTGAGAGTGCTGGTTGTGGACGACGATCGCGACATCATAAATCAGGTGCACGCCTTCCTGAAGGGGCCGACTTTCGAAATTGTCGTTGCCGAGCAGGTAATCGAAGCGGTCAGCACCTTCGAAGAGCTGAAACCCGAACTGGTGCTGCTCGATATAGGTCTGCCCGGTCCCAGCGGCTTCGTCGGCCTCCGCAAGATTCGCAGTCTCGCCGAAAGCGAAAAGCGGGATGTTTGCATCATCATGCTGACAGGACGGAGCGCGCGGGAAGACGTCACGACTGCCCTGGCCTACGGGGCTACGGACTATCTGGTAAAACCCTTCAATCGCGCGGCTTTGCTGGGAAAAATTCAGCGTCACTTTCCACGTGCAGTCCAGTGATTGTTGATGAGAGAGCGGCGGGCCGTGGCCCGGTTCGCATCTACTCGCGAAAGCGCGGCTGCCGAACGAGCATAAACAGCGGCAAGATCAAGGCCTGGAGCAGGGCGGCCGAGGCGAACACCGGAAAGAAAGCGAGCGGCTCGGGGCCGGCGTCGCCGTGAATGTCGAGCAGCACGGGCGCCCGGGAAAGCAGCCAGCCGTAGATGAGATTCCCGCTGATTCCGCCCAGAGCGTTGCCGGCAATCTGGAATGTGCCGAAAGCCGAACCGTACAGATGGTCGGGGAAACTCGAACGGATCCAGTAGATCGCCCCGATGTAGAATCCCATGAAGTGCATGCCGTGCAGCACCTGACTTGTGAGCACCGGCATGGTTCCCGGATAGAGTGTATCCAGAGCAACAGTCGTAAAGCGAATCACTCCCATGGCCGCGGCGATTCTAAATAGAATATGCACGCCGAACTTTCTTGCGAGTCGTGCCGTCCAGAACAGGAACGGAACTTCAAGCGCGACTGCCAGAAGCCAGGCTCCGTAAACCTGGGAGCGACCGCCACGCTGATTCAGGTAAGCGCCGAGATAGTTTTCGACCAGCTGAAATCCAAAATAGAAAACGAATGCCAGGGCCAGCAGTCGCCAGCGGGAGTCCGATATCCAGAGCCGGAGCGCGGCGGCGAACTCAAAGTGTTCCCGCGAGTGCCGTTGAATCGGTATGTGTGCCAGAAGCAAAAGGCAAACTGCGTAGGCGAGCGCGCCTGCTTTTCCTGCGTTCCCGAAGTCCCAGGTTCCGACCGATACGGGGCTGAAGTCTGCGAGAAACAACAACAGCGCCTGCACCACTCCAAAGCCGATCGTTCCGGCGGAACGCATCCTCGCAAAAGGATCCGAACCGGCCGACTCAAGCAGCGCGGTCCCGATCAGCTGCAGATTGCCCGCCAGGCATAGCCGCGAAACCGCACTGGCAACAATCGCGGCCCCCAGGTCTTGTCCGGAATCAAACAGAGTGTACTGGGCCGGGATCAGAACGAGCAAACCGATCACCAGAAGTGGTCGGATTCGGCGTGTGCGGTCGGACAGATAACCGCCGAGCACATAGCCCAGGGGGTAGGCCACCTGGCCGGCCAGGAAGACCCAGCGTGCGTCGGGGCCGAAAGCGGCCAGGCCAAAAGCGCTCAGACTCGCCACGTAACTCCCCAGTCCCAGGAAGTACACGAAAAGAAGCGCGACGTTCACAGCTTCGTATGCTCCATAGCTGGAGTGCGATACAAGGGCGGCCGGTGCAAAAACGGTCTTTTAAGCGCTGTATTCATTGACCCGTCATACCGGCGCGCCTGTGCTGCGATATGAATCCGTTCTCTGTTGAAGGCAAAAGCGTACTCATTACGGGCGCCAGTCGCGGCATTGGCCAGGCCCTGGCGCAGGCGTTCCGCGACCAGGGGGCCCACGTATACGGCTGCGGCACTCGCGCGGAGTCGATTGCCTGGATGGCCCAGGAGGCGGAGTCGCGGGATGTTCCGGGCGGCAGTCTGACCGGCGAAGTCCTCAATGTCACCGAGCCCGGAGCGGCCGCGGCAGTCATCGCCCGCATCATAGAAAAACGCGGTCGTCTGGATTGTCTCATCAACAACGCGGGCATCGCCAGCAACACGCCGGCCATGGGCTTTAAGGAAGACGAAATGGAGGCCATCATTGACACGAATTTTAAAGGCGCTTTTCGAACCTGTCAGGCCTACTACCGGGCCCAGCGGCGCCAGGGGGGCACAATCATCAATGTGGCTTCTATTTTGGGCCTGGTGGGTGGTCCGCTTGCCAGCGTCTACTGCGGCACGAAGGGCGCCGTGATTCAACTGACGCGCGCCCTAACCACCGAGTGGTCCTCGAACAATTTCCGTATCAATGCCCTGGCTCCCGGCTTCACGGACACGGACATGACCGAGATGATCAAGAAACGCCCGGCGGTCCTCGAGAAAATGCTGGAGGCTATCCCCATGCGCCGCATGGGACGCCCGGAAGACATGGTCGGAGCGGCCCTGTTTCTGGCAAGCGATGCTTCCGCCTATATGACCGGCCAGGTGATTGTGGTCGACGGCGGCGTCACCGCGATGTGAGTTGCTTGCATGAGGAAGTTCCGCCATTGCCTGATACTGCTCGTGCCGGTTCTGCTGGCTCGGTGCACAGCCCTGCAGGAAATGGGTTCGCCCATCCCACGCCCGGGGTTTGAAATTCGTCGTGTGGAATTTTTGGGGCTCGACCTCTCCGGAGTGACGTTGCGCTGGCATGCGGCGGTTCGAAATCCGTATCCGGTAGCCGTACCCCGGGCGGCCTTTGACGCCGGACTGGGGCTGGAAGGCACGCACCTGATGCAGCTCCAGAGCGAACTTGGTGAAGGTGTGCCTGCAAATGGCGAGACTGAGTTCACGGTGGATTCGCGTTTGCCTTTTGACGCGCTGGTCGCGGTTTATGAAGGTCTGCCCGGGGATGAGTTGCTGGACCTGGAATTGAAAGGTGTGGTGGATTTGTATTTCCCGGAGACCCAGGCGAGCTCAGTTCCTGGCCTGCCCGAAAAATTCAGCGTTGATGTGGCCGTGAGCGAACAGTTTCCGGCGATCAGTCCGGCCATAGAAGTGCGCAACTTTCGTCTCGAACGTCCGTCTCTGGGTAGCGCTTTGCAGGTCGCTCCGCTTCTGGCGGGTGTGGCCGACCGTTACCTGAACAGCCTGCTCGAACCCGGCGGTTTCTCGCCGGGCAGCGCCGCCACCCTTGGTCTCGGAGCGCTGAACCTGAATTTAGATACCTCATTCGATCTGGTTCTAAAAAACGAGGCCGCCGCACGCGTACTTTTCGAATCGGTGGATTATTCCTTTTTTCTTTCGGGCCACAGACTTTTCGAAGGGACCGGTACGGACATACAGCAACTGGGTTCGGAGTCGGTTGTGACCGTTCGAAGCTCGTTTCCGCTCGCTTCCATTACGGCAGCGCTTGCAAACGCGATCAAAAATCGCAGCGCAAACTTTCGCGTTACCGGTCAGAGCGGACTTACGATTCCCGCCCTTTCGGATGATTCCCCGCTGCGTCTCTCGTTTGACGAAAGCGGACCCCTCAGCTGGTGATGTGGCGTCTCGGAGACAACGTGCGCGATTTTCTCCGGCTTTTAGGGGAACTCTTTGATGCCTTCGCCACTGCCGTTCGGCTGCGCTTTTTCCCATGGCTGCGCGAAAAGACCGACGAATTGGTCGTGTTTTTGGGGCCCCGTTGGAGGCGATACGCTTTCATTGGCACGCTTGTGGTTGGCGGATGGTCGGCTCTCTTTTTCAGTTTCGTGCTGGTAAACTATCTGCTGGATCGGGCGGAGATTGCGCAGTCACTTGCCGATGAAAAGGACTGGTTGTACGGCGGTGGTCCGGTCGAGCGGCGTCCCCCCATTCGTATCTATGCGAGAGACAACTCGCTCATCGGCGAGTATCTTCCAGAGCGTGGCTCGCGATTGACAATGAACGATTGCAGCGCGGCGCGCTGGTTGCGTGAAGCCTCGGTCTCCGCCGAGGACCGAGATTTTTTTGAGCATGGCGGCGTTTCGTATCGGGGTATTTTGCGGGCGGTCGTCAACAACGTGCTCAGTTTCAGCCTGCGGGAAGGCGGCGGCACCATTACCCAACAGGTAGCGCGCAATCTCTATACGACCCGGGAGCGATCCTTTTTTCGTAAGCTCTACGAAACTTTCGTAGCCTATCAGATCGAGTCGCAACTCAGTAAGGATGAGATCCTCTGTTTGTATCTAAATAAGATCTACATGGGTGAAGGTCGCATTGGGGCCGAAGAGGCATCCTGGTTCTATTTTCGAAAGCCTCCGACCGAGCTTGATGCGGCGGAAGCGTCCATGATTGTAGGTCTTTTTCCCAGTCCGGTTGCCTACAGCCCGCTCAACAACATCGAAGGGTCCCTGCGCAAACAGGAGTTCGTGCTCGATGCTCTGGTTCGTGACGAACGCCTGGACGTGCGTCAGAGAAACCTGGCTCGTGAAGCGTTCTTGCGTCGCTACGAAGTCAAGATCGAGGCGGAACGCTCAGACCCCGGACTGATCGGCCTGTACGGCGCCAGTCGGGATTTCCGGTACAACGGAGCGCCGACCGCAAACGAGTACGTAAAGGACTTCCTGTATCAGGAGATTCGTCTTCCGGAAGATGTGATTCGCGCCGGAGGTTTGAGTGTTTACACCACGATTGATCCCATTCGGCAACGCGCGGCTCTGAGCGCGGTGCGCGACGGCGTCGCCCGATTGCGCGAGAAGATGCTCGCCACCACCGGAGACCTGGAGCGGTCGGAAGTAGAACGGCTCGCCCGACGCATCAACGGAGTGTTGGTGAGTCTGGATGCCGAAACCGGCGACGTCATGGCGGTGGTCGGCGGTTACGCCGTGGCCGAAGGCAACATGACCCAGCGTGTCTGGAGTATGCGGCGGCAACCCGGTTCGAGTATCAAAGGCTTTTTGTATGCCGTGGCGCTGGACGAAGGTGTGCTCAAAATCAACAGCATGGTGGTTGATGAAGCGGTCGTATTCGGAAGCTATCGTCCGTCGAATTGGTACCAGGGTCATCTGGGCCGCATCCCGCTACGGCAGGCGGTGGCCATGTCCATCAACACGATAGCCGTGCAGACTCTAAACGATGTGGGTGTGTCGACGTTTCGCAGCCGTATGATCCAGGCCCTGGATCTGGATTTTTTTGAGGCCCGCGAGCGTTTCCCCGCCAACCTGACCCTCGCTCTGGGTTCCGGGGAGATGTCGCCCATGGAGATGGCGCGCCTGTATGCGGTGCTTTCGAACGGAGGCCATGTGGTCTATCCGAGACTTGTGACCCGGGTCGAAGGTGCTGACGGCGAAATGTTGTACGATGGCGAGACCGTGCAAACCGAAGGCGACTTCATCCTCTCCGAAAAGGCCTGCCAGGAGGCGGTCAAGCTGCTGACCTATATTTTCGACCCCGAGGTGCAGGGCACGGCCCGCTGGATTGGCCAGCGCCGTACGCAGCAGGCCGGCTATCTTCCGTTTTCCATTGCTGGCAAGACCGGCACCATTCAGCTGGCGCGCGAAATCCGAAGGCGCTGGCCGCAATTATCCTGTGGCTCCTGCGCCCACGACGCCTGGTTTGCGGGTCTTGTGCCGGGGGAGGCCGATGTAGTCTGGCTGGGTCAGGACGAAGGGGCGCCGATCGGGGGCGGCGGTTATCAGGCCGCTACCGTCTGGGCGGCCTACGCCCAGGCATCCCTGCCCGGTCGGATTCGGGGCGCCTTTCCCGAAATCGAAATCGTGGATCCCGATACACAACACGACGACGACTGGTTCGACTTTCTGAATCCGTTTGACGGCGGCGCCGACCCGGATCAGTCGCGTCCGGGTCCGACGGGTCCCCGTGTGGATACCCGGCCCGGAGAACTGGAAGAGGGTGTGCCGGACGATCCGGACCAGGCGCCGGCGGTGACAACGGAGCCGGCCAGTCCGGAGCAACCGGGCGTCACCGAACCTGAGGCAACTGCCCCGGCCGAAACACCTCCCGGGACCGCCGATCAGGTCACGGCCGTTCCCAACTGAACCGGAGCAGCTCCGGCTATTCGGCGCGCCCTACAAGCACCGCGTATTCCGCCGGAGTAGGCCAGATGCGATTCTCACGCTCCAGAAAGCGGGCAAACTGATAGAAGTTTTGCGCTTTGGCCAGCAGCCCGGCATGAATTTCCGGACGCTCGGCTGAAAGATCCCGTTGGGCGGCCTGGTCAGCCGTGAGCAAGAAAGAGCGTCGAATGGAAAGCGATTCCACGAGCAGGTAGTCGCCTTCAATCCAGCCGATTAAGTCCGTATTGGAACCCCCGGCGTAGAAGGCGTGATCGGGACGGCTGGCCGGATCGGTCAGATCTTCTCCCATGGCCGCATAGTAGCTGTTGCCGCCTGCGAGAGCCAGGACCGTCGGCAACACATCCAGCTGAGACGCGAGTTCGGACACATTCTGCGCGGTGATTTTTCCGGGAGCGTACAAAAGAAACGGAATGATCCGGTCTTCCAGATAGTTCAGGTTTGTGTGGTGTGCATGGTCGGCGACAAACACATAAACCGTGTTCTGGAATTCGGGTCGCGTGCGCATGCGGTCCACAAAGTTGCCGAGCACATGATCGGTGTAGCGGTAGCTGTTCAGAAATCGGGCTTCCGGAATACTTTCGTCAAAGAAGGCAAAGCTATCGTTCGGGATTGTGTAGGGATGATGGGTATTGCTCGTAAAAATCACCTGAAAGAAGGGGCGTTCACTCGCGCTGGCCAGGTGCTCGGCCATGTCGAACAAATCCGCATCGTCGTAACCCCAGGCCAGACGATTGTGGTAGCGCCCGGTGCGATCCATATATTCGCTGCCGGCGCTGGTTTCGAAACCCAGGTGCGGCAAAACCCGATCAAGATTGTCAAATGCCAGGTCGCCGCCATGGGCAAAAATAGTATGATAACCTTTCGCTTTGAGCAGGCCGGCAAGCCCGCCCCAGCGGTTCTGAATTTGGTTGGAGCGTAGAATGGTGCGTCCGGCCCGATCGGGCAGGCCGGCCAGCATGCAAAACAAACCGTTGGCGCTGCGTCCTCCGGACGCAACGAAGCGTTCAAAGAAGAGCCCCTGTCCGATAAACCGATTCAGATTGGGGGCGACGTTCGGATCGCCGCCGTGAGCCTCGAGGAATTTCCCGGTGAATGATTCCAGTACGATCAGGACTATATTGGGCCGCTCCAGACCAAAGGGCTGTCGGGCGGGCATATAGCGCATGAGCGGATAACCCGGCACGGAAAAGGCCGTCGGCCGATCCAGCAGGTTCTGGACAAACGCGAGATTGGCGACGGGGGGATAAAACTCGACGAACTCGTCGCTGTCGCTCAGGTCGTAGGCAATCGTATACAGACCGTTCAGGGGAATGTTGTTGAGATAGGCCGACTGATAGATCATCGCATCGGGAGGACGCAGCGGACTTTCTCGAAGTCCTCCCCGCAGCATAAAAACCAAAAGTGCGATCAGAAGCAACAGGGCGCCCGCAAAAGCACTCCAGCGCCGCGAGGCCTTTGCCCGGTGCTCGGTTGTGTGCCTGTAATAAGAACGCCGTGCAATCCAGAAAGCCAGGCAGGCGAAAAGTGGAAGGATGGCGAAGTAAGCGACGGCCAGAAGCATTGATTGCTCCCAAACCCCTGCCATCAATTTCCAGAAGTCATTCAGGTAAGCCCAGAATTCCCAGCCCAGGTGTTTGTTGTTGTAGGCAAAGTTGAAGGTGCTTGCGAGCAGCACCATGTTCAGGATTCCCACATACATGACCTGCAACCCTTCGCCCACCGCCAGAGCCAGCCGTAGGCGGCGACCCGGTTGCAGAAGGTAAATCGGCAACAGCAGCACAAACGGCAAAAGCAAAAGGGGGATGGTGGCCATGTCAAACTGCAGGCCCCGCAAACTCTGGACCAGCACCTGGACCCAATGTTCCACGTGGGCCCCTTCATAGTTTGCGATCAGAAAGCCCAATCGATGGATGAGCAATATACCCAGGGCGGCCAGGCCCCAGCCCAGCAAGCGGCCCACGAAAGGTCGGTTGAACAGGGCCCGGATTCGAGGCAGAAGTCGCATCGAGGCCCATCCTGAACCCGGCCCCCGGGGGCGCGAACCGTTTTCAAGATGCCTGGCGTGTGGCCCGCTGCAGGTGCAGAAAGAAGTCGAACATGGCCGCTGGCAGCAATCGCGCGTCGGGCAGGATGCGAAACTCATTGTGGTCAAATATTGCAGGAAGGTAGCGCCGGGCCTGGCTGTCCACGGCCAGAGTGTAAGTCGAAACCCCCGAACGGCGTGCTTCCCTCACCGCCTGGCGCACATCTTCCAGACCATAGCGGCCTTCGTAGCGGTCGAAGTCGTTGGGTTTCCCATCCGAAATGAGGAGCAGATGCCGATGGCGTCGGTCACGGCGCTGCAGCAATCGAGTCGCGTGTCGGAGCGCCGGCCCAATGCGCGTGTACCCCAGAGGCGAAAGGCCGCCGACGACCAACTTCGCCTCTGCCCAGTTTTCTTCGAATGTTTTCAGATGCGTGTAGCGGCACTGATTGCGGCTACGGGAGCAAAACGCGTCGATCGCGAAGTCCACACCGGCTTCGTGGAGCAATTCGCCGAAAATCAGAGCAGACTCCTTCTCAACATCCAGAATACGCTGTCCGTTGTGGTAACCGTCCGTCGAAAGGCTGCGATCCAGCAAGATCAGCAGTGAGATATCATGGCGCAGTCGACGCCGACTCATATAGACGCGCTCCGATGGCGCAGATCGGGCGTGCAGATCTGCGTAGCGCACAATCGCCGCGTCCAGATCCGGGTCCTCCCCGTTTGTCTGCGCGTACACGATTGCGGGCCGGTTCAAAAGGTGGTGCAGCTGACGGCGCAATCGTACAATCGTGGGCCGATGCTTTGCAAGGGTTGCCTGGAGGTAGGACGTGCTGCGCACGTTCAGGTGTTCCGGATACAGCCGGCAGTAGTCTTTTCGGTAGCTGCGTTTTCGAAAGTGCCACTCGTCGTAGCGCAAGCACGGTCCGGTTTCCCGTGCTTCCTGGCTATCGCCTGCGGTTGCCCCGCGGAACCCCTCGCTGTAGTAGACCGAATGCGCCGGGTCGTCGGTGCGAATGAGCTTTGAGAGCCGCACTTCATCCATTGCCGCCTGTTCTTCCTCCAGTTCGTCGCTCTGGTCCAGGTCGCGCCATTGGCCATCGAACTGATCGATCGTTTCGATTTTCTCGAAGTTGTGGGTCAGAGTGTAATCGCGCAGTTCTTCTTCGGGTTTTGTGACGACTTCGAGTTCTTCTCCGGCCCGCGCCCGGATTTCCTTTTTGTATTCTTTGGTCCGGTCCTGGGGGTTGCTGGCCCCGCCCGCCGGAACCTCGTTCTGGCCGGAGTACAGAAAGCGGCCGTACAGGAGGTGCTCGGGCAAAGCATTCTCGTTTGCTCTGTCAGCAGCCGCCAGCAGGGCTTCAACGGTTTCTTCAAAGAAGGCCGGGAACTCCAGTCGCATTTGCTTCAGCACCAGCGGCCCGGCGGACCGCGCGCATTCTCGGGATTCGGCCCGGCTCATGCCCGGCGCCCCGGCGTTTAATTTCAGAGACCTTTGCAAACTGAGATACACAACCCGATAAAGCAAAAAGGCGCGATTCTTCTGGGGCGTTTCGAAGAAGTCCATCTGCTCCGGCAAGAAAAAGGTTCTTCCGGCATAGCCGCCTTCCTGCTCCGCCACTTTGATTAGAATGTCGTCGCCAGACAGGGCGCCGGCCAGAATGCACAGGCTGTTTTGTTCGTCTTCCAGAAGCACGCGGCGCGAAACTTGTTCGCGGTTCCAGCGGTTTCGAACTCGATCACCGAGGCCGAGTATGACTCGAAATACCTTCTCTTCCCAGCTCACGGCATCCGCCCGGTTTCAATTTGCGCGCCACCGCAGGCGCCTGCTGAACTCAGAAAATCAAAGCCGTCAGATCCCGCAGCGCACGCAGGGTATCCCTTTCGTCACTCAAAGGCTGCAGCACGGCGCTATCGCAGGCAGCTCGCGGAGGCAGCCCCTGTTGGATCAATCGCGCTGCATGCACCAGAAGACGCGTGGAAGCGGTCTCCGTCAAACCCAGCTCGACCAGATTGCGAATCTTTGAAGCCAGCCGAACGAGGCGCTCCGCCGTCTTCTCGTCGCAGCCGGATTCGTGGCGTACGATGCGCGCTTCCAGGTCGGGCCCGGGATAGTCGAAAGCGATCGAGACGAAGCGCTGGCGTGTCGATGCCTTGAGTTCGCGACCAAAACCCTGATAGCCCGGATTGTAAGAAGCCACCAGCATGAATTGGTCCGGTGCCTGAAGACTTTCGCCGGTTCGATCAATGTAGAGTGCCCGGCGATGGTCGGTCAGGGAATGCAGGGCGACGATTGTATCGGGTCGGGCCTCGGCGATCTCGTCTATGTAAACGATCGCGCCCTCGCGCACCGCCCGGGTTACGGGGCCGTCCTGCCAGACGGTTTCGGCCCCGCGAATCAAAAAGCGCCCCACAAGATCGACGGCCGAGGTTTCTTCGTGGCAGCCAACGGTAAAGAGCGGGAGCTCCAGGCGCCGGGCCATGTGCTCCACGAGCCGCGACTTACCACAACCGGTTGGTCCCTTCAATAGGAGGGGCAACCGATTGCGGTAGGCGTGCTCAAAGACGACGACCTCATCGGCGATCGCTTCGTAATAGATGGCCGTTTGAGCGCCGTCTGCCATGGTCAGGCCGTTTGCAGGCGTGTATTCAGGGCGGCGACATCGTCTCCGCTGTCTTCCGGAATCATGGCTTCATCTTTCGGCAAGCCGAAGCGAATGAAGTTGATGATGTATAGGATGATCCCGGTAGCGAAGAGACTTGCCGCAAGCAACATGCCCACAAAGTGCACCTGAATTTCCTTTTGCACGACCAGAAAATCCAGGCCGAGTTTCCGTTCCAGATAGACCTGGCTGATGCCGGCCACCGCGAGCGCCCCGGTCATGCCGACCATGCCGATGTTGGCGGTCCAGAACGCCAGGTACCCGGTCAGATTGTTCCAGAGTTTGCGGCCGGTCATCATGGGCATCGCGTAGGCGATGATTGCGAGAACCAACATCGCGTAAGCACCCCAGAAGGCCATATGTCCATGCATGGCGGTCACCAGGGTGCCGTGGGTCCATTGATTGACCTGGGGCCAGGTGTGGGCAAAGCCCAGAAAACCAGCGCCAACAAAAGACATGATCGCGCAACCCATGGTCCAATACAGACCGATCTGATTCGGATGTTGCCGGCCGGACTTGCGATACATCTGGATGGCCCAGATTGCCATGGCCAGAAAGGCGAGCGGTTCGAGAGCAGAGAAGACGCCACCCACCATGAGCCAGTAGCCCGGGGTCCCGATCCAGTAGTAATGGTGCCCCGTGCCCAGTATTCCGGAAAGAAAAGTAAGGCCGACAACGACGTACAGCCACTTCTCCACAACTTCACGATCGATGCCGGTCAGCTTGATCAAAAGGTAGGCGAGAATCGCGCCCATAATCAATTCCCAGACGCCTTCCACCCAGAGATGCACAACCCACCATCGAAAGAACGAGTCCGCCGTCTGGTTGTCAAAGTAGATCATGCCGGGCAGATAAAGCAGGGCCGCCGAGAACAACCCGAAGAACATTACCAGGCCTGTTGTTGAGAAGCGTTTTCCCTGCCAGATGGTCATGCCAATGTTGAAAAGAAACAGCAGCACATTTACAACGACCAGAAAGTCCAGCGGGCGCGGAATTTCCAAAAACTTGCGACCTTCCCACCACTGAAAGTGAAAGCCGATCACGGCCACAACACCAACGAGAACCCAACTGGCGTACTGAATGATAGCGAGTTTAGGTGAGTAAAGTTCTCTCCCGGCCTCATCGGGTATCATGAAATAAGCCGCGCCCATGAATCCCGTCAAAAGCCAGACGACCAACAGGTTTGTGTGCGTGGTGCGCGCCACATTGTAAGGCAGCCAGTCGTGCAGACCGTCCATCCCAATGCGCGCAAAACCCATGATAAAGCCATACACGATCTGCAGGCTCAGAAGCAAGAGGCAGGTCGCGAAGAAGAGGTATGCGATCTTTTGCGATTTGTATTTCATATCTGATCTCCTATCTGAGCTGGCTCAGGTACTGCACGATCTCGGCTCGCTCTCCGTTGGTGAGTGGCATCTGCGGCATAGCAGTGCCCGGTTTCACGGCCTGCGGATTTGCTACCCAGCGATCCAGATAGGCCGCATCCAGTCGCGAGCCAACGCCATCCAGGGCCGGACCAACGTTGCCGCCGCTTCCGCCTACGGAATGGCAGGCGACGCACAGTTGTTGAAACTTCTCTGGCGCCGGGCCAGCTGTGGCGCTTTGCGTCGGAGGATTGCTCCCACCCGGGAGTTGAATGTCCGGTTCCGGTGGCCAGCCGTTGGTGTCCACTTCGCCGATCCATTTCAGAAAAGCGATCATATCGCTGATCTGATCTTCGGTGAAATCGTATTTCACCATACGACGCTCACCCGGAAACATGGCTTCTGGATCGCGCATGAAAACCCTGATCCATTCCGGACCGCGCCGGGTGTACACGCGGGTGAGCTCAGGAGCGTAGTAGCCGCCTTCGCCCAGCAGAGTGTGACAACCCATACAATTGTTTCGGTCCCAGATCTCTTTCCCGCGGGCGACCTCTTCCGTCAGATTGTCCGCGTTCGTGCGCGCGCTCATCTGGCTCATGGAATCGACAGTGAGGAAGATGAAAATTCCACTGAAGAGTATAGTCCCGCCGAGAAAGAAGGCCCGGGCCTGAGATTTAGTCAGCATGTTCTGGCCTCCAAAGCCGCGTATGATAGCGTCCCCGGCGCCGACTGTCCTTGACCCAGGTCAATTCAGTTCCGTATTTTTTCCGGGCTCTCTCCGGTGAGGCCAGAGGCAAGAACCGTCCCCCGGGCGGGGCCAGGCTCTTGTTCAGGGCGCCCCGGGGCTCTCCGCCCGCGCGGGCCGGGTCCGCGGTTTGCCGCAAAGGGGCAGTGCGGCCCCGTCAAAAGACTTGTGCTTTTGCTTTCCCCGCATGGGGCTGCTCTTTTATGGAAGAGAGTACGCAGGTGTGGGGTCATGCTGTGCTGGCACGCTTGCGTCAGGCGGGTCGGGGCTTTGATTGCATTGCCGGGCAGGTCCTTTTTCATGAAGGCACGCCATTTGTCGGGCCGTATATCGTCGAATCCGGGCTCTTCAAGGTTTACAACACATCGGAAGAGGGCCGCGAAAGTGTGATTCATATGGTGAAGGCCGGGGGCCTCA
This sequence comes from Spirochaetales bacterium, assembly GCA_024233935.1. Lineage (GTDB taxonomy): Bacteria > Spirochaetota > Leptospiria > Leptospirales > Leptonemataceae > JACKOY01. Next base: position 106,370 of record JACKOY010000004.1, read on the forward strand.
TCGCCGGTGTCTCACTGTTTCTCGAAGAACCAGAATATCACGCGTCCTGCGCATGCCTGAAAGCAGGCCGCATTTTGCATCTACCCGCCGCGAATATTTTGCCCCTCGCGCGGCAGGATCCGGAAATTTGTTTTGGCCTGGCGGCCGCAGCAGTTTCGCACGCGTTGGCGCTCAAGGAGCGCATCGTAGAACTGCGTCTATCTTCGGCCCGGCAGCGTCTCATTCGCTACCTGGAAGACCAGGGCGCGCGCGGGCGTTCGGTCGCGCTGCCCCTGCCAAAAAACCAGCTCGCGTTGCTGCTGGATCTTTCTCCGGAGGCGCTCAGCCGTTGTTTCCGATCCCTGCGTGAAGATGGCCTGGTTTCAGAGGACACGTCCGGCTACCGACTGGAATCCCTGTCGTAGTCTGTAAATGGCTTGCCAGCCTGCCAGGAGCCGGGCGCGGGAGTACATGCAGGAAGCGTTATCGATCTATGAAATAATCGGCTACGTGGCGGCGGTCGTGACCATCGTTTCGCTTACGATGACCGAAGTGCTCCGGTTACGCATCTTGAATCTGGTCGCGACGATCATCTGGACCGTGTATGGATTGCTGATCGCGGCGCCCAGTGTGGTCGTGACGAACGTTGTGCTGGCCTGCATCAACGTAGTGGTTCTGATTCGCATTCTAACCGCAAAAGAGTACTTTCACCTGGTCGAGGTGAAGCCCGAGTCTGAATTTCTGGCGACTTTCCTGAACGTTTACGACCGGGAACTACGCAGGTATTATCCCGGATTCGTTTTTCAGAAGAGCGATCGTGTTTTTCCCTTCTTTGCCCTGAGAAACGTGACGGCCGCCGGACTTTTTATCGTCGAGGTGCGCGACGACGGCAGACTATTTTTGATTCTGGATTTCAGCACCCCGGGGTATCAGGATTTACGCATCGGGCGATTTGTCTATACGCCGGGGTCCCGAGTTCTCGATCTTGTACGCGAACATGGTTTCAAACAGGTTTACAGCGAAATGCCGGGACCGAAGCAGGAGGCCTACTTGAGGCGCATGGGCTTTCGCGACGCAGAATCGGACAATCTGCTGGTTTTTGACGTTGCCGCCTGACCGACGGGCGCAACGTCATGGCGCAACCTCGGGTTCTTCTTCGATTGCCTCCGCAGTGGCATAACCCGCGGGCCGTTCGGAATAGTAAGCCCGTTCCAGGCTGTACAGCACGCAGGTCTGGTAGCGAAAAACGTTGAAAAAGAATTCTGGATTGAGCTGCGCAGTCTTGACGAAGAGGTCTCGATCCACAAAGACAGTTCGGGAGTCTGCCGACGTGACCACCGCACTGTATTGTCGGTGCTCCTGTTTTTTCGTGAAGGCCTCCATGCCAAAAATATCACCGGCCGAAAGGCGCGCCGCTTCTATGTCCACGCCATTGACCCTTTTGTAAATGGTGATTTCTCCGTCGAGAATGAAGAAGGCGTTGCCGTCGCAACGGTCACCCTCGCGAAAGACTGCGCGGTCGCGGGGACGGTATGTGACATGCATACGCGTCAAAGAGTCGGCGATACTGGCGTTCACCTGCCGAAGTTCCGCCAGTATCGGGCCCGCTGTGTCCAGACCACGGAATCCATCCTGTTGAGCGTTCCGCACCTCATTTAAGATTCGCAATTGCCGGCCGAGGGTCGTCAGCAGCATGCGCAGGGTCAGATGGATGTTGTGACGGCTTTCCTCCAGAAAACTCTCGCGACTGAAACGTGCCAGCCGGGCCGTTTCTGACTGAACCAGTACGGTTGCCGTTCTCGGCTCATTTAAAATAAGCGCGATCTCACCGAAAAAGTGCCCCTGGTACATGGTGCTGATGCCGCGCTTGCCGCGGTAGACGCCCAGGCAGCCCAGAATTACGAAATAGAAGCTGTCATCGGCCGGGTCCCCTTCCTGAAACACCACGTCCTGCTTTTTCAGGTCTATCACCGTGGCGCTGGAGAGCAGGGCATGATCTTCGTTCATCAGTAATGAGACGGACAGAACGTGCGCATTGCGACGCTATTAACAACGCGCCTGAGCATTTAGAGGATATCATCCTCGGCGCGCCGCTGGCGATTCAGACCATGCATCAGGGCTTTTTCCGAAAAGGGCTTTGCCAGATAATCCGAGGCACCCGACCGAATCGCCCTTTGCACGCGTTCCTCGTCCTTGTCTCCCGAGAGAATGATTACGTGGGTTCGACGGTGGTTGGTGCGGTCGAGTTTACGGATCTCCTCCAGGGCTTCGAATCCACTGCCGCCCGCCAGTTGCAGATCCAGTAGAACGACTTCCGGGTGCGCCTCCTCGGCGACGGAAAGCGCGGTCGGGATATTCCCCGCGCCGATGTACTCAAATCCGTTCCGGCGTAGGAAGAGGGACGCCAGGTTCTGGATGTCTTCGTCATCGTCGACGACCAGTACCCGGGGACGCAGGCGCAGCCGTTTTTTTAGGCGAACTTCGTTCCCGGCTTCGTTGTACTCGATCGAATCAAATTGTTCGCGTGTCAGCGCGATGCCGCGTCCATGCAGTAGATTGTACGAATCCTCCTCGCGAATCTTGCGCGCCAGCATGGCCCGATGGTCAAAGCCGGGGCCTTCGTCTTTCACGACGACCTCAAGTAGCTCGGTGTCAAAATAAGTGCGAACGTCCAGTTTCTTGTTCCGATAGCGTGGATCGGCCTGGCGTTCACGGATCAGGTCACCCAGCTTGCCTTCCAGCGTAACGGCAGATTTTTCTTCGAAAGTGATATTGAGATTTCCATGTTCGATGGCATTGATCAAGATCTCCTGCAGGCCCAGGCGCACCCCCGCCAGGGTGATGGCCGGAAGCCGCCCGGAGAGGTCCGCGATCAGGCGTCGGATGAGGCTGTCTGCGAGAGTCAGATCATTGCCGATGCGATAATGCGCGCTGCTTTCCAGGCGAAAGGGAGCGAGGTCGTCGACGGTCAGCGGCGCCGCGACGATATAATAGAAAAAATCAGTGTCAACGAGCACCTTTTCCAGGCGCATCTGCACGGGCCTCGGCTCGCCCTGACTGGAACGCAGTTCGACCTGTAGATTGACCGGCCGATTGGAATGTTCCAGCCGCGAGAACGCCTGGGCTACAAGAGCACCGGAAAAACTAATTCGGGATTCGTCGGGTTCGAAAATCAGGTCCGCGAAGGGCCGCCCGACCAGGTCGGAGGAACGAAGCCCGAGATGAGCACGCAGGGCCCCCGTGGCGCTTCTTACGCGACCATCCTTGCCCAGACTGAAGATGATTTCCGAACTCTCGTCAACGAGCCGCCCGTACTTCTCCTCGGATTCCAGAAGTTCGCGATGACGGGCGCGGTCTTTCTCTTCTGTCGCTTGCGAAAGGAGCAGGGCAAATACGGCGAAGCCTGGGGCAAAAAAAAGCGGTATTCCCCCATGCAGCAAAGACGCCACAAAATCGAAGCTGGCGAGCACCAGCAGCAGAAGTTGGGCCGGTAGAAGTCCGGGTAGAGCAAGCGCAACGGGGCGTTGCATTCGAATAACAGCGTGAACGCTTGCCAGAAGAAGCGCGGCCAGAGCAACCCGGTCCGCCGGGAATTCGGGCACGGACAGTCCGGCCCCCGCCGCAAGCAGAATCAGAAGTAGCGCCCCCGTGCTGCAAAGCGCCGCCTCCCGGGCTCCGATGCCGGTCACTGCCCGCGTAAACCAGGGCCAGGTCAGGGCGATCAGTGCCGGCCCGATCGCAGAGGCCAGCCCCACTGCGGCTGGCGCGTCCGTTCCGAATCCGAAAGACAGGAGGGTGAGCCCGCACTGCGCGGCCACGGAGCCCGCAACTACGGCTAACCATCGATGAAGGGCTGAGCGGGGTTCACTTCGAGAGCGATAGGCATGCCGGGCCAGAACGAACAGGGCGATGGAACCGGCCGCCAGGCTGATCGCTTGCGAGGTCATGGCCGATCTGTGCTCCAAAGAGCCCGCCTTTGCAAGGCATTCCCCTTTTTGGTTTGGGGTTTTTTCGCGTGCAGGGGCTTGACATTAGAGCGTGGTACGCGGTTTAGAATGGGCGTGGTTCGGTGCCGCGCACGGTCCCGCACCAGGAGGGTAGGCAAAATGGGCAAACCGGGTTCGAAGGGCCGCGTCCTGATTGTGGTGACGGGACATGAACAATTCGGCGATCTGGAGCGCCGCACCGGGTACTGGCTCAGCGAAGTTACGCATTTCTATGAACTTTTGCATCGAGCGGGATATGAGCTTGATATCGTAAGCCCGAATGGCGGCCGGCCACCGGTGGACGAAAAGAGCGCCGGTGTAATGGACCGCTGGAAAAATCGGGCAGTCCTGAAAGATCCAGAATATATCCAAAAAATGGGAAACACACTCCGGCCCGATCAGGTGGACCCGAAAGACTATCGCGCCATCTACTATGCCGGCGGTCACGGCGTCATGTGGGACGTGCCCGAAAACACCGCCATGGCAAACCTGGCTTCGAAAATCTTTGAGAATGGCGGCGTTGTGTCGGCCGTTTGCCACGGGCCCTGCGGCATTCTCAACGTGAAGCTATCAAACGGAAAGTACCTGGTGGATGGTCGCAAGGTGACGGGCTTTGCGAACGTCGAGGAGGGCCTCTTGCGCCTGACCCCCCACGTGCCCTACCTGCTTGAAGAGGAACTGAAAAAGCGCGGCGGTACCTACAAACGCTCTTTGCCTTTTGTTCCGTACGCTGTCGCCGACGGCAGACTCGTAACCGGACAAAACCCGTTCAGTTCAAAAGCCGTCGCGCGTCGCGTGATCAAGGTCCTGGAAGAGCAGGCGCCGGCCTGAAAAGACTTGCAAGCGAAGGGCGCCAGGTGCTTTTAACAAAGCTCAAGCCGCTTTCAATGCCCCGATTCGCCGTTTTGCTTCTCCGGCCTTTGGGGCGCTGGTCTTGCGGCGGCTTCGCGGTGGTTCAAAAGGAGAGCCCATGCCAGCGTCCGTTCTAGACTATTTTGCAGCCGAGAAAAACGAGGCCGCCCTGTTTATGGCCATTGGAGTGGCGGCGATCGGCCTATCCATTTATCTCTACCTCTCCGAGAATGCCTATCGAACGATTGCGTTTCCCCTGGTCGCCATCGCCGTTATTCAGTTGGTTGTTGGAGGCAGCGTGTTTTTCAGGACCGACGACCAGGTCGATGCACTTGCGCAGGAGTATGAGGCTTCGGTGGCCGCTTACACTGAAGCAGAGATTGCGCGCATGGAACCGGTCATGAAGAACTTCCAGATTTACAAGAGCATCGAGATCGTGCTTTTGCTTTCCGGCATCATTCTATCGTTTTTGTTCCGCCACAATATGACCTGGTATGCGATCTCCATTGGTCTCATCGCCCAGTCGGCGATCATGCTGGTCCTGGACCTATTTGCCGAGAGACGAGGCGATCTGTACCTGGAATTTCTGCGCCAGTTGAGTTCGGGCGTTTCCGGCGCTTGACAACCGGGGGGCAAAAGCCCTTTCATGTCAGTATGGAGTCCGACCTCCATCCCCTGATTTACCCCTGGAGATTTCAAATGAAGATTCGATTACCATTTCTTGTTTCTGTTTTAGTCCTGTTGGCCGTTTCCTGTGGGCCGGCACAGTCGCAGGCCCGAGTGTTCTTTGTGGAGCCCGCCGACGGGACCACGGTGCAAAGCCCCGTGCACGTCGTTATGGGCGTGGAAGGCATGCAGGTGAAACCAGCCGGCGAAATCGTCGAAGGTACCGGGCATCACCATTTACTGATTGATCGCGGTGGCTATGCCGAAGGCGAAGCGATTCCCAACGATGAACAGAACCGGCACTTCGGCGGTGGACAGACCGAAACCGAACTTGAGCTGGAACCGGGCCAGCATACACTGACGCTACAGTTTGCAAACGGCGCCCACCAATCCTATGGTGAGCGGCTCGCTGCAAGCATTACAATCACTGTGGAATAAGGACCGGAACGGTCACGATCGTGCGGCCGACTTATGCTCGCGGGCGGCGAGGGCCGCCCGCTCGTTTTCCCGGCAACTTCAGCGATTGAACGAACTCACGATGGAACAGAATGTCTTCAAAGACGGTTTGTTCCGCTACCAGACGCGGCTGAAAATTTCCCCGGCGATCGTAGGGTTCCAGGAGGCCGAAGTTGCGAAACTCGCGATTCATGTACGCCGGGTAGTTTCGAAAAATCTCGACCCGGCGCTTCAGGCGCGGCATCATATCCCGGGCGAAGCCATGGATGGCTTCCGCGTGTGGATAGACCAGATGAAAGTCACGGCCTGAGAGCGCGTACATCGCATTCAGGTAGCTCCAATCCCCGAAAGAGTCCAGGTCCTTCTTGGCCCCGGGATCCCGATTTGTGACTTTGACCCGGCAACGCGCCTGGTAACCAAGCACGCGCAGGCCATATTCGATCAGCTGTTCTGCCTGGCGACAATCAAAGATCCAGTTGTCGCGCGCGTGAGAAAGGCGGCTCAAAATGTTGTGCCAGGCATGCCGTCGCAATAGTATTGCCAGGGTTCGAAATATTCGCAGCCCCCGAAAGTATATCTGGCTGAAAAGATCCCGCCAGGAACCCGATTCGGCATCGTGAATGCGCCGGGAACGGTAGACCGAATCCATCATCTCCGCCGTAAGAAACTTGAGTTTCAGCAAAAAGTAGTTCGACTCCTTTACCCAGAACATGCGACTCGCACCGGTCGTCGGGTCAGGCGCTTCCAGACGCAGATGGTACTCTCTGGGCAAAAGCCCACCCTGAAGTTCGCGCGAGTTCGCATCAAAGATCATATCGTACGATTGCATGTCCGGGTCTTTCAGCGGAGCGTTCAGGTGAAAGAGCAGGGGCAGGTCGCCGTTTAGAAGCAGCGTGTGTCGGTCCGTTTCGCGGTCCCCGTAGAGTGCCCGCCGTCCCGCCATCACGTTTTCTGCGAGGCCGCTACGACCTTCTTCTATAAAGAAGAAGTCATTAGTGGGCTGAAAGTATTGCATGCAGGCTTCGAAGATCTGCCGGGTATCCTGGTTTCCCACGAAGCAGGCGCGCTCCGCATCGGAATAGAGCAGGTTTACAAAGGTGTAGGCCACGGCCGGCGCCCGACCAATCAGGAAGTTGTGCTTTCGGCGGCCCCGGGCGTTGGTGTCGTTGCCGTAGATGAGATATTCGGGATACTGGCCGGCTTCTCGGGCGGCCGCCGCCACCCGGCGCACATGGTCGTCCGCATCCGGTCCATAATTCCCGTGGCCGCACAGGACCAGCACTTCCGGTATCGGGGGTGGCGACATGATCAAGCTGCCCTTGTAGGGCTTTCTGATTCAAGAGAATCGCAAAAAAAAGCCTCCGGGGGCTTGACCTTGCAGTATGGTACAGGGTTTAGTTTGGCTGTATGGCAAAGAACTATACACGCGGGCAGCTGGCCCGAGCGGCCGGGGTGCTGGCCGAAACCGTACGGTTTTACGAGGGGCGCGGACTGCTTCGCGAGCCCGAACGCGACAGTTCCGGGTACCGGATTTATCTGGGAGAAGATCTGCGCCGGCTGCGCTTCATTCGTCGGGCAAAAGAACTGGGTTTTCAATTGCGTGAGGTGGAGCAGCTGCTGGCCCTGCGTGTGGACAAGCAGCCCGATCAGGCCGATCGCGTGCGCTTTCTGGCGCAGAGCAAGGCCGACGAGATTGCCGCTCGTGTCCGGGACCTGCAGCTCCTGGAAGGACGCCTGCGCGAGCTTGTGCACTGCTGTGAGGAGCGGGTCTCCACGGAAGAGTGTCCGATTCTGGATGCCCTTTCCGGGGCGGGTGTCTCGAACGATAGCGCGGCCGCAACCGGCCGATAGGAGCAACCAAAATGGGAGAGGGCCACTCGACCGAAGAGACACACCGGGACCGTCATCATGCGCATGCGCATGCGCCGGTCGGGCACTGCTGTCATAAGACGCCCGATCACGAGGCGGACCCGACAAAGACCGGAGACCGTTACACCTGTCCCATGTGTCCTGGTGTCGAGGCCGACGCACCCGGCAGCTGCCCGCGGTGCGGTATGGCCCTGGACCCGCCCCGAATCGATCCGGACCAAACGGTGGAGTATACCTGCCCGATGCACCCCGAGATTGTTCGGGAGGAACCGGGAGACTGTCCGATCTGCGGCATGGCCCTGGAACCACGCACTGTAAGCGAGACTTCCGGGGCCGACCCGGAGCTGGAGAGCATGCGGCGCCGCTTCTACGTCGGCCTGCCCCTTGCTTTGCCGCTGCTGGTGCTGTCCATGGGCGAGATGTTGCCGGGCAATCCCATCGGTCGGTTTCTGAGCCCGTCCTTGAACCAGTGGATTCAACTGGCTCTTTGCACGCCGGTCGTGACCTGGTGTGCGGCGCCCTTCTTCGAACGCGCCTTTCGTTCGATCGTGAATCGTTCTTTGAACATGTTCACGCTGATCGGAGTCGGAACCGGCGTTGCGTATGCCTACAGCGTGGTGGCGACTTTGTTTCCCACTGCGTTTCCCGAGGAACTGCGCGCACACCACGGGCTGGTTGCGGTCTACTTTGAATCGGCCGCCGTGATTATCGTTCTGGTGCTGCTGGGCCAAATTCTGGAACTGGGCGCTCGTGGGCGCGCACGTTCCGCATTGCGTGACCTGCTTGATCTGGCGCCGCCGTCGGCGCACCGCCTGGACCAGGACGGAAACGAAAGCGATGTGCCGCTCGCGAAGGTGAATGTTGGAGATCTGCTTCGGGTTCGCTCCGGTGAAAAAGTGCCCGTTGACGGCACCATCGAAGAAGGCAGTTCGTCATTAGATGAATCGATGGTGACCGGAGAACCGGTGCCCGTTGACAAACATACCGGCGACACCGTAACCGGTGGAACCCTGAACGCCACCGGTTCTTTTGTTATGCGGGCCGATCGCGTGGGTCGTGATACGATGCTCTCCCGGATCGTGCAGATGGTCGGGGAAGCACAGCGCAGCCGCGCGCCCATTCAGGGCCTTGCGGATCGTATCGCTCAGTTTTTCGTCCCCGCAGTTCTGGCGATCGCACTCGTCACCGGACTGGTCTGGTTTTTTTTCGGACCGGAACCGCGCCTGGCCTACGCGATCGTCAGCGCGGTGGCTGTGTTGATCATCGCCTGTCCCTGCGCGTTGGGTCTGGCCACGCCCATGTCGATCATGGTCGGAGCCGGGCGGGGAGCGCGCGCCGGTGTGCTTGTGCGCGAGGCGGCCACCCTGGAGGCTCTCGCGCGCTCCGATACGCTGCTCGTGGACAAGACCGGGACACTGACGCTCGGCCGGCCCGAGCTGAAGCAACTTCAGGTCGCCGCCGAAGGCGGTCTTGAAGAAAACGATCTGCTGCGTCTCGCCGCAAGTCTGGAGCAGGGAAGCGAGCATCCCCTGGGGCGCGCGATTGTGGCCGGCGCAGAAGCCCGTGGGCTGAAAATAGAGCAGGCCAGGAACTTCAAGGCCGAAGTCGGGAAAGGTGTGGCGGGACAGGTAGGAGGACGGCAGGTCTCTGTGCGTAGCGAAGCGGCGGACACATCGGTGACCTTTGTAGCCGAAGCGCGCGGTCGCGGCGAAACTGTGGTTCGGATTGAACTCGACGACGCCCTGGCCGGTTGGATTACGATTGCGGACCCACCACGTGCGGGTGCAAAGGACGCGGTGCGCCAGCTGCGAGAAACCGGAATGCGCGTGATCATGCTGACCGGTGACAACGAACGCACCGCACGGGCGATGGCCGGGGACGTTGGTGTCGACGAAGTGATCGCCGGCGTGTCGCCGGAGCGCAAGGGCGAGGTTGTTCGCGAGCTACAGTCCGAAGGGGCCCGGGTTGCCATGGCCGGCGATGGAATGAATGACGCGCCGGCTCTGGCCAGGGCCGACGCGGGAATCGCGATGGGGAGCGGCGCCGACGTCGCCATGGAAAGCGCCGGCATGACCCTGCTGCGGGGAGACATCGGAGCTCTGGTGCGGGCCCGGCGATTGAGCAGAGCTGTGCTTGGGAATATCAAACAGAACCTCTGGCTGGCCTTCGGATACAACGCTCTGGCCATCCCGATCGCCGCGGGCGTGCTGTACCCGTTCACGCAGACCCTGCTCAGCCCCATGCTCGCTGCCGCGGCGATGAGTTTCAGTTCTGTATCCGTGATTGCCAACGCGCTTCGGTTACGTCGGGTAAAGCTCTAATCGAGACGACCGGTTTGGTGCTTTTGCAGTGGATTGGGCCGCTCCTTTGTTGCTGGCACAGATTGACGTGCGGCAGGGCACTTTTTTGGGGGGCCCCTCGCGTGAAACGGCCGAATCTCTGATAATCCGGGTCGTTCGCACCCTTCCCGAGCGAAATGTTGATCAAAGAACTGACCAGTCAGTTCTGGAGCCGGCCGCGTTCATCCGGGCGGACTCCGGAAGCCCCCGTGAGGTGTCGAAAGTGATTGCACCGGGCGAATGAAGCACCCTGCATCTGCAAAAAGACTGGACAGCGGCAGATCAGTTCTTATTTTAGAATGATTCCAAGGAGAGAAACATGGGTACATCATCGTCTACAGGGAATTCCGCCGTCGCCGCGGCCGTCCGCAAGGTCCTTGCGGATACCTACATGCTCTATTTCAAGACTCACAGTTATCACTGGAATGTGCGCGGTCCCCAGTTCACTTCGTTGCACGAACTGTTCATGCAGCAGTACACAGAACTCTGGACCTCAATTGACGCTCTGGCGGAGCGAATCCGCGCGGTGGGTGAGCTGGCTCCTTCGGCCTCGTCCGAACTGGCCAAAGAGAGTTCCGTTACCGAGGAGACCGGCGCGCCCCCGGCCGAGCAGATGATCAAGAATTTGATCGAAGCGCATCGCGTCACAGCTCGTTCGGTGCAGGCAGCGCTCGAAGCCGGTGAAAAGGCCGCGGACGCTGTCACGGTGGATCTCATGACCCGTCGGCTTGAGGTGCACGAGCAAACGGCCTGGATGCTGGGAGCCCTACTGGAACGCTGAGACTTCAGCGCACTCCGGGATGTGATTCCATGACATTTGTTGAGGGGTTTCATCCCGTCTGGCAGGCTTTCATCGCCGCGCTGTTTACCTACGGCACGAACGCTCTCGGGGCCGCTTCGGTATTTATGATTCGAAGCGTGCGCCGTGTGCTTCTGGATTCCATGCTGGGATTCGCCGGTGGTGTCATGCTTGCGGCAAGCTTCTGGTCCTTGCTCTCGCCGGCCATGGAGATGGCCGCCGCCGACGGCAGGTCGCCGTGGCTGGTCGCCCTCTCCGGTTTTCTATTGGGCGGACTGGCTCTCTTTTTGGTGAACCGTGCCCTGCCGCACGTGCACATTAACTATCCCGCGCCAAAGGCGGAAGGACCTTCTTCCAGCTATCGCCGATCGACCCTGCTTGTGATTGCGCTGACGATTCACAATATTCCGGAAGGCCTCGCTGTTGGTGTGGCCTTTGGCGCTCTGGGCGCCGGTGTACCCTCGGCTTCTGTTGCCGGGGCCTTCGCTCTTGCGGTCGGCATCGGGTTACAGAATTTTCCCGAAGGCATGGCCGTCGCGCTCCCGCTGAGGCGGGAAGGCATGAGCCGATGGCGCAGCTTTCACATTGGTCAGTTATCAGGAATCGTCGAGCCGATCGCTGCGGTCGCCGGCGCGGCCCTGGTGCTCCTTGTGGAACCGATTTTGCCGTACGCCCTCAGCTTTGCGGCCGGCGCGATGATTTACGTTGTGATCCAGGAAGTCATCCCCGAAGCTCAGTCCAATGGGAATAGCGAAGCCGCCACGGCCGGCGGCATGCTGGGATTTGCACTCATGATGGTTCTCGACGTGGTTTTTGGATGAACGCGGACGCTGAGAAAACCGCGGGTCAAAGTGCTTTGCAGAACGTCCCCAACTAAAAGTCTGCCCCATGGCGATGTCGCAAAGCCATCTCCGCCGCCTTTTCTCGCAGACAGTAAGGCAGATGGAGCACCATGGCATAACATTTCAGGGCGGGCTTTCTGCAACGGAACTGGCGGCAATTGAACTTCGCTTCGGATTTCAATTTCCGCCGGATCTTGCCTTCTTTCTGAGTTTTGCCCTGCCGGTTTCGCTGGGTTTCCCGAACTGGCGCCGGCCCGACGCCGAAAGCGTCTGGCGAAGTATGGATTGGCCCGCCGACGGCATCTGCTTCGACATTGATCAAAACAATTTCTGGCGGACGGAATGGGGTGTCAGGCCCTCCACTTCGGCGCGGGCCTGCGAGCACGCTCGCGCACAACTGGCCCGGGCGCCACGCCTGGTGCCGGTTTACAAGCACCGCTACATTCCTTCGGAGCCGCACGAGTACGGCAATCCCGTTCTTTCGGTGTATCAAACGGATATCATCTACTACGCTCCGGACCTGCTGGCGTATCTGGCCCGGGAGTTTGATCTGGACCTCCGTTTGCCGGAACCGGTTCCGATCCGCCCTGTCCCGTACTGGAGCGAATGGATTGGCTCCGACAACCCCTGATGGCGGTGGCGCACCCGAAGAACAGGCGCCGTTCTTCGATTTGAAATCCTTGTTTGCGAAATGTTGCGGCCAGTCCCCCACAGTCTTTGAAACGCTCGGTGTAGAGGCCCAACATGCGGTAGTTGTCGGGGTTCCCCAAGAATAACCGTCCGAGCCACGGGATGATTCGTTTGAGATAAAACATGTAAGGCTCCCGTAGTATGCGATTAGCGGGCACCGATATTTCCAGGAAGACGAACGATCCGGCGGGGCTGAGCCAGTTTTCAACCAACTCCGCCAGCTGTTTGGCCCGGTACTGAGCAAGGGTCTTGATTCCGAAATTGCAGAGAATGAAGTCGAACCGCTGATCGGGCTCGTAGTCAAACACGTCCGCTTCGACGAGATCTATGGCCGGGCCTCGGGCTTTTTTGCGAACGCTTTCGGCGTGCCTGAGCATCGCTGCCGAAAAATCAATCGCGGTTACATGGCCTTCGGGTCCCAGATGCCTTGCGAGGGCGGCGAAAGATTCCCCCATGCCCGTCATCAGGTCGGCCACGTGCGAACCACGGCGTGGCCGAAGCAGACGCACGGCCTGAGAGCGCCAGAGCTGGCTGAATCCAAAAGATGTGACCAGGTTTACCAGCCGATAAGTCGCGCTCATCTCATCGAAGAGCGCCCGTACGTTAGCGGTTGCGTAGAGCTCCTCGCTTTCCTCGTCGCCAAATCGCCCCCGGGCGTTCCTGCTATGTTGAGTCAAGCATGTCCTCCGGGCCGGGCGTCGTAGCACTATCGGGATTCGTTCGAGAAATCGAAGCGCCGCTCCACTCCAAACTCAATCCCGCCAAAATAGTCCGGTTGGGCAGATCCCGGGTATGTTGTAAGGAAGCGGAGTGGGTCTATGCGTAAGCCGTTCACGGTTTCCAGGGTCGAGGATGCTGTGGTACCGGCGGCAGAAACAACGCGTCGATCCCGGACTGCGGCCGCTTCGCCACGGAGGGCCACAAAAACGGTGAGTTCCTCACGCACCCGGTACCCCGCCCGAAAAAGATACTCAAAGCCGCGCACTTGAAGGTCTCCTTCCTCTCTTTGCGCGTTTAAGACCACGGCCGGTGTGCTGCTGGCGCTCAGTTCCACCACATTGTATTCCCGGCGACCCGCAAGGGAAAAGAAACCCAGCTCAAACTGAAACTCCCATGCGCCGCTGCGGATGCGAAAGCCCGTAAACAGGGTCGGCCCACGTGCCAGGGCCAGACTGTTTGTGGCAACGCTGAAATCGACGAACGACGCGCTGAGGCTGGAAGTGTTCAGTACGATGTTGGTGGCGCGGGCGATCTCGTAGTCCGTGTCCAGAAGGAGACGGCGCAGGCCGATGCCGAATATCCAGTGCACGGTTTCGTTTAACCCGATTGCGGCCCCGCCCCGCAGGGTGGTGCTCATTCTCTCGATGTCGATCTTTCCGGTCTCAACGGAAGAAAGTGCAACGCTGGTGTTGTTCAGGTTCGCGTTGCTTGTTGCGAGGAATCCGGTGTAGGAAGGCGAGACGGAGGTCTGATAAAACTGCAATTCGCCGAAGAACTCATCGTAGTGAAAGCCGAACAGCAACGGCAGGGTTACGTGGTCCTTGCCTTGCCAGGGGCTGTTTTCACCATATCCGTTCAGAAGCAGAATGGCCGCCCCCTGGCGATCGTCCTGAAAGCGGTCTTCCAGGTGGGTCTCGTAGCTACCGGCCAGAAGTCCGACCGACACGTACACTCCTGGCCCCTGGGCCCAAAGGCGACGTAGCGGCATACCGACGACGGCAAAGGCCAGAATCAGAATTGCGACCGGCCTGAGATATTTTAATCGGAGCGCCGCCCGGTACGACATGATCCTGCCTGGCTGATGGGAGAGGGGCCGTAAAGGCTTTTCGCCCTTCAACCCGGCGAACCTTTGTGCGCTGCACGGCGATCAAATCAATTTCGTGACCGTCAGAATTATTTGAAAAAGAGGGGCGATCCGTCTACTATAGTCATAGGGCCGGTTAGATGCCGGCGGGAGTTCGGAAAATGCATTACAGGCGAAAAACCTGGATTACGATTCTCACTCTGATTCTGGCCGGACTGATGGCCGGTTGCGCCTTATTGGGTCTCGAGAAGGAGGAGGACGACAATACGGGGCTGCTTTTGCTCTTGTTGGGGCTTTCGAACACGGCCTCCTGTACGTGCAGCAACAGCTCGGGCATGGTCGTCTGTGTGGCGCCGGGCCTGGCACAGTGCCAGTGAGGCGAACGCAATGAAGAAAACCCAAAAGACACTCCTGATCTTCGCCCCGGTTGCTGTTGCGATTTTCCTGGGCGCTTCTCTAATTGTGCGTGAGCAGGGTTCCGAGCGGGCTTTTGATCCGGGCGGCCTCCGTTTTAACGTCACCGGACCGGCTGAACTGAACGCTGCTGAGAACAGCTGGGGTTTTGTTCGTCAGTCCGCCACCTGGGCCAACGCGAATTCGAACGCCATGGACTCCATCATCACGAGTCTGAACTCCGCCGGTTTTCTTTCGCTCTCCACGGGCACGCGTCATGATTTCACTTCGGTCAACATCGGCGGGCGGGTTTTTAAGATTTCGCTGCAACGTGGAAGCACCTTCAGTGTTGCGTCGACCGCCTACGGAGGTACGAAAGCGTTCGCAAATAAGCTGATTGTCTGGCGGGCATCGGACGATGCAAAGGCTCTGGAACTCTTCTGGACGTCGTCGGGTACGCTCGATACGACCGGCGCGCTGATGGTCTATCGTCTCTACTACTTCAATCCAGTCAGCTTTGACCAGGCCACCGGCATCGTGGAGAGTTACGCTTACCTGAATCCCTCGGCTCGAAGATCTCAGAGTTACTCCTGGGACGGCCCCCTGAGTTCTTCGGGTGTCAGCGACTCAGGTCGGGTCTCCCTTGAGGAGATGGGCAGCGTGCTGTGCTTCAAATCGGTTGTTCAATTGACCAGTTCGGCGGTCACTTCTCTCGGCAGCCCCTGCGGTGGCGGCACCTATTTCTACATGCTGGGCTACGGGCAGAAAATCGCCTCGCCGTTCCAGACCACAGCGAAGTTCGGGTTGAACGTGGGTTCCGTCAGCAATAACGGCCTGCTCTGCGGTACCGCTAATAGTATCAACTACGGTTTGTTCGGTGTAAACGGCTTTGTAACTGACTCGACGACGAGCATTCCTTCGGATTATCCGACCCAGTCCTCGATCGACACGCTCTTTAGCGAACTGGGTGGCGCCGGCGATTTTGATGGGGACGATACGCAGACGGCGACCATTACGGCGCTCAGCGGAAATCAGAGCACGACCGGAGTGCGCTTTCGGGACCCGGATGGTTGGAGCGCTCCCTGATTGAGTTCCCCGGAACAAAGGGAGCTCGCGGCAGACACGGTTTCGCTATCGTTCGTCCGCGTTTCAAAAAAGTACGCAACAAACTCAATTTCGGCGACCCATCCCGGGTATGGGCTCTCAAAGATTTTCTCAGGCAGGGCGACCCAGGCGGCCGCCTCTACCCCGTTGCAAGGTGCTGGTTCCCTTCCGGCACATGGAAGTGCTCCATCGGGCGCTGGAAACCTATGATTTGCAGTCGGTGGCGCGCTTTTTGCCGCGCCTGATTCGTCTGGCAAAGCGCCATCCGCATCTTCTGCCATACCGGGATCAGTACACGACTTTCTATCAGGCGGATAATCAGGATTTGCAGGAGGTGAATTTTTGTCCGACGGGGCCGCAGTGGGCAGAGTTCAAGCTGATTGCGAGGGGTTGCAGTGTATCGAATTGCTACTTGTTCGTTCACCTGATGCTTCTGGACGCAAACCGGCCTCCCTCCGACACCTCGAGCCACGAAGTTTCGCATCCATCCCGGTTAGAACTCAAGGAAAAGTCGTCTTTTTACGGCCTGGACTTCCGGAGACGACTTCTTTTCGAGTGGAGCAAAGGGCCGCTGACCCTCTGACCACAAAACAACCCCGATCTGCCCCCAAACCCCCGGCGGAGCCATGGCCAGGGGTTTCAGGAGTTCTTTTTGGCTTTAGTACGACTACCCCGACCTGACTTCCGTGCCGGTTCTTGTTCCTCCTGGGATTGATCGTCTTCGCTTTTGCCCGTGAGGCTCTTGCGGAATTCCGTAATGCCGGAACCGAGATCACGCGCAAGTTGAGGCAGCTTGCGCGAACCGAAGAGCAACAAGGCGAGCAAGACCACCAGCCCGATCTCCCAAACACTCATGCCGGGCAAGCCCGGTATCAAAAGAAGCTTCATTGTGTCCTCCTTGCAGACTCATTCTCGCCGGTGCTGGTATGTCTGCAAGCCTTCTGTTCCGGAGGAAAGCCCGTCCTGCAGGGCCGCAGGGTCGTTCTTGCTGTGCAGTTTGTGCCTCTGGTCCGGAGGTATGGGAATGCGGAGTACGTTTTCTCCGAGCAGAATTGCTTTCGGAGCCCTGTATTTCATCAGGCGATCCAGAACAAGTCTGCCGTAGATAGCGCAGAGCGGTTCCGGGGGTTCCGTATTGAAAGCGATTGCGTGTATGCCTCTTTGGCGCGGGCTGAGTTGCGCGTATGCGGCCAGAAGCGGGCTCAAAAGGTCCCGGTCCAGGTCTGGCATGTCGCAGGCGAGCATCAGGAGGTCGCAATCCGGCCGCCTGGCATGGGCGGCTGCAAAACCACTCAGGGGTCCGCCCCCTTCGACTTCCCGGTCTACGACGAAATTCTCGGGCCCGAGTAGAGCTCCGTAGCGGGCGAGTTGCGCTTCGCGCACCGACACGATGGCGTCCAGCCCGCAATCCCGAAGCAGACTCAACGCTCGACCGGCCCAGGTGGTAACTCCTTCGGGTCCCGGAAATAGTCCTTTGTCCCGGCCCATTCGACGGCTGTGTCCGCCACACAAGACCACGCCTACGAGCCCCGGCATTCTAACCCCCGCTGGACGGCGGGAAGACCAGTATGCGTGCCTGGGGGTAAAGCCTGCAGTCATCGCTGATCAATTCATCTCCAATCGCAAATCGGCAGCATTCTAACAGCTCCCGGGCATTCTTGTTGCGGCGAACCAGTTCCTCTCGTAGATCGGCGGCCCGTTCGCAGGCCGTCTCGATTTCCAATTCGGACTCGTAGTAGTCCTTGAGGTTGCCAAACATCTGCAACGTGAGCCGCATATCATCCTCCAATCGAGCGCATGGAAAGAGCGCTGCCCGTAAAGCGCTGCGGTTGCTTTTCTTCGAGTGCCCCTTTGAGCGTAGCGATCAGCGCGTGCTTATCGTCCGGCACGGTGTAGCCGATAGCGGAACTCAAGCATCCGAACAGACGCCCTTCATGATCCAAACGCAATCGGTCGCAATCCGAGCAAAACGGCGCTGAGTGATTTGCGATAATACCGAAACGGCGTCCATCCCCGGTTTCGAAAAGCGTGGCCGTGGCCGAAGGTTGTCGTTCCAATCGTCGCACCGTGAAGCGTTCGCAAATCCTTGCCAGGATTTCAGCCTCGCTGAAAAAGAACTGTTCGTGATTGGTTTGTAAGGGGCCCATCTTCATCAGCTCCAGAAAGCGCACTTCGATGCCCGCCGCGGCGAACTGCTCAAACACAGGCAGGACCTGACAATCGTTGAGCCCCCGCATGATGGTGGCATTGATCTTGAGCGGCAAGGCAAGGCCCCGCGCCCGATCGATAGCGCCGAGCACACGATCCAGGCCACCGCGTCCCGTCACGCGCTCAAAAACTGCCGGCTCAATCGCATCAACCGATACGTTCAGGTCGGTCAGGCCGGCCGCCTTCAAGGCCTCCAGCTGACTCTCCAGCAGAAATCCGTTGGTCGTGAGGCATATGCGGCTCAAACCCAGGGCGGCCAACCCCGCGACCAGGCTTGCCAGCTGGGCATAGAGCGTGGGCTCGCCGCCGGTCAGCCGTACCGTGTGAAGCGGAGTGACCTCAAGCAGGCGCTCCACCAGACGCAGATAGAAATCGGCCGGTCGGCGGGTAATCGGAACCGGTTCTTTGCCGGGGGAACTTTCCGGGTCGCAGTAGCGGCACGCAAAATTGCACACCGGGGTCAGGCTCAAGCGCAAAGTCCGGAAACTCCGACCCTGTCGATCGAAAGGGGGCCGCACAAGCTCTGGATCACGGGCCCCTACCACGCGAAGTACTCCACAAGCTCGCCGTCACTCAGGCTTTCCCGGTTGGCGGGATGACGTCCGAGTCCGGTTGAGGCCAGACAGGCCCTGATGTCACCGCTACCGTTGTGCTGCATGCCTTCGATCATTGTCCCTTCGGGTCCGGTCCATACACGGGCCGGAAAGAAATCCGCGCGACCACTGGAGCTGCGATTTCGGTCTCCGCGCAGCGGTAGAAAGAGCGACGGGCGCGGCTTCAGGGATTCAAAACTTCGGACCAGTGGCTCCACCAGCAGACGAAACGTGGCCTGAACTGAGTACGGATTGCCCGGCAGCCCGAAAACAAATACGCCCTCGCTATCGTGCCGGCCGAACCAGACCGGTTTTCCGGGCTTCATTCGGACCCCGTGAAAGACCTTGCGTACGCCGGCCTGTTCGAGAGCAGCGCCGACCAGATCCCGGCTGCCCTTTGACACTCCGCCTGTCAGGATCAACACGTCACTGGTCCGCAGCATCGTCGCAATTGCTGCTTCGAGTTGCTCTGGCGTGTCCCGAACGTGAACGGAGCTGCCCTGGATTCCCAATGCCGAGAGCATATAAAGCAGAGCCGGTGCGTTTGAGTTACGGATTTCGACCGGTCCGGGCGTTTCATCGACAGGGATAACTTCGTCTCCCGTGGAGATGATGCTGACCCGCGGCCGGACGTAGACCTCTGGTTGCGCGACGCCGACGCTGGCCAGAACCGATATCACCGCGTGATCTACAAGCTGTCCCTTTTCAAGCAGCAGTTCGCCACCCCGTGCGTCTTCACCACGACGGGCCACATTTTGCCAGGCTTTTACGTCGTGGCATTCAAAATGTACCCGCCCG
Organism: Spirochaetales bacterium; assembly: GCA_024233935.1. Classification (GTDB taxonomy): domain Bacteria; phylum Spirochaetota; class Leptospiria; order Leptospirales; family Leptonemataceae; genus JACKOY01. Next base: position 125,748 of record JACKOY010000004.1, read on the forward strand.
TTTCCGTCTGAGCGGCTGTCTTCGACCCGGATCACGGCATTGGCGCCTTCCGGCACTGCCGCGCCGGTCGTAATCTCCACACAATCGCTATCGATCTTACCCTTCCAGACCCGGCCGGCAAGCACGGTTCCCCGCACCCGGTACTCGATTCCGGGTCGAAAGGTTTCTGCGCGCAGCGCAAACCCGTCCATGGTCGCACGTTCGAACGGCGGATAGTCGCGATCCGCCACTATCGAGTTTGCCAGCACACGATTGCCGGCAGCCAGCAGTTCAACAGCCTCCGTCTGCAGCGCAGGGCTTTTCGACAGGACCGCTTCCAGCGCTTCTTCGTACTCGATCATGATTACTCCTTCGCCTGGACTTGCCAGTATGGCAGGCCGGTCCGTTTCCGGTTCCGGCCCTGACGTCGACGGACCCGTAGCTTTGCCGTAGGGCGCGTCGATCGGAGCCTCCTTTCTTTTAAGGGCTCTCTGCTCGTGAGCCTCCCGCGCGGGCGCCTTTTTTTGTCATCATGCGCCGGGCCTGAAAAAGCCCTGGCAGAACCGCTTCCAGGCTTTCGCGCGCCCCGCGCGAACTCCCCGGTAGCGTGACTACCAGCAGGGACCCCCCGTACACGCCCGCGTACAGCCGCGAGAGCATCGCCAGAGAAGTGCGTTCCCGACCATGGGCCAACATCGCATCCCGTACGCCGGGAACATCCCTATCACAAAGGTCCCGCACCATATCCGGGGTGATCTCGTGCGAAGCCAGGCCGCTTCCACCCACAACAAAGGCAAAGTGCACTCCCCGGGTCAGTGCCGCCTCCAGTTCTTCGCCCAGCCGCGCCTTCTGAGCCGGCAGCACACGATGCTGCATGACGGCGACCCCCGCCTCCTGAACCATCGCGGCGACCAGGGGCCCGGCCCGGTCGGACTTCTCGCCGCTTTCCACCGCGTCGGAGACAACCAGAACTACGCAGCGTTCGCCTGGCCTCGGAGCCGGATCGCCGCCGGTCCTTTCGATCAGTCGGATGCCGGTAATCGAAAGCTTTTTGTCGATTGGCTTTAAGAGATCGTAAATCGTCAGCAACGCTACATTCACGGCTGTCAGCGCCGCCATTTCGGGTCCGGTTCGATCGATCGATTCAACCAGGACGCGGCAAGACACACCCGGCCCGGATGCACTTTCGTTTTCAGGCACAAGTTCAAACTGCACGTCCGCATAACCAATATTGATCGTATGGCTTTGCGGAATCAGGCGGGACGTGTTTTTGGCCGCAAGCAAAGCGGCGGCCCGGGCAACATCGAGCAGGTTGCCCTTTGGCAGTGTGTGGTCCTGGATGCGCGTCAGAGTTTCGAGCGAGCAGCGTAGTGACCCCTGGGCCCGAGCGCTCCTCAGGCGCACACTCCTGTGTGTCACATTATGCATCTCTTTCTTAGGTCCTAAAGAAAACCGAATCCTCCAAGCGTAACCCGCAACCCGACAAACAGCACCAGTGCAGCAGTCACCCGTCGAAGGACCGGTGCCGGGAATACTCGCAATCCCAGACGCGAACCGACCTGCCCGCCGACGAAGACCGCCGCGCACAGAGTCAATGTCCAGAGCGGCGAGACCATTGCGAAGTCGCCAGTCTGCTTGCTCAGCTGACCGAAAAGCCCCGCGACCGAGTTGACCAGTATAAAAAGCGAAGCGATCGCGTTGATCTGCCTTGCGGGCAGGCGGCCGGTCAAATGCAAAACCGGCGAGAGAAAAATGCCGCCCCCAATTCCGACCAGCCCGGAAGTAAAGCCGATCGCCGCCCCGGTGACAATGCCAAACAGCCGTGCGCCCGCGATTGGCACACCCGGTCCCTGGTCTTCCAGGCCGGCCTGCGATTCGGCGGACCGCGACCACAAAAGACGGCTGCCCGCGGCACACAGGGATAAACCGAGCAGAATCAAAAACAGGTCACGCGTGATTGGAATGGAGCCGCCCAGAAACGCCATGGGCACCGAACAGGCAACGTACGGCCAGATGGCCCTCCACCACAGTAGATCCTGGCGCCAGGCTACGTAACACGAGACGCTGACCACGGTTATATTGCAGGCCAGGGCGATCCGGGGCACAAGCGCATACGGCAAACCTGCCAGCACGAGCATCGCCAGATAACTGGAACCGCCGCCGAAACCGGCGATCGAATAGACCGCTGCAATGATTGCGAAGCTCACGGTGATCGCGGCCAGCAACTCCAGACTGCCTGTGGCTTCGACCAACATTACCTACTCTGCGTGCGCGGCCTTGTGCCTGCCCCGCCGCGCATTCGAACCGCCCACACGATGACGCTGACCCGCCGTTCCGCAGACTCCGCGGTTGCAGAACCGGCTGCATACCTTCCAGTTCCGGCTCGCCTGCGACCCATTTTTTCAGAACGGCTACAAGGACGCGACAGAATTCCAGCGCGCTTGCACCGGCCATGGGCGCCGGCAAGACCCTCCTTTCATCGTCCCACCTGCGCCGACAGGGACTGGCGGAGTGCAAGACCGATCGCGTGCAGGCGCTTCGGGTTTCGCACAAAGCGCTGGTTCAACTCCAATTCGACTCCGGCATAGCGGGCGCCGACCTGTTTGCGTAGTTCGGTGGTGTGGCCGTCATCCACGCCCCGATACGGATGGTTGCGGCGCAGGACCAGACCCGGTTCCATTCGGGTCAGGTCTTTGATCCAATGTTTTGCCAGTTCTGTTTCGTTGGGCCGCGCCGGGTCGTATAGAAAGCCAACGTCGACATCACGTTTCTTGCCGCGCAGAATGGGCGTGAAGCTGTGCACGGATACATGGAGAACGCGGCCATGTTCCTGCTCGATTTTTTCGGCAGCCTCCCGCACCTGTTCTCGAAAAGGGCGGTAGTATCCGGCGATCAGCGCTTCTTTCTGATGACTACTCAGGTGGCGCGTGTAGCGCGAGAAAAGTTCCTCGTTGTCCGGCGAGCGGTTCAGATCGATCAGCAGGCGCGTGTAGCGGGCCTGAAAGGCGGCCGCGCTGAGTGGCCGCAGAATAGAAAATAGTGTCTGCGCTCCGCGATCGAAAGCGCGGTGCGTCTTGAGAATCGATGGCGGTACAATGTCCGAAAAGACCGGCGGCAGGGCGTTACTGGCATGCTCGCAGGTGAGCAGCAGGTAGGGCGAGCGACTCATCTTCAGGCCGGCGCAAATGGAGTATTCTCTTGAAGGCAGTCCGCGATCTGCCGGTAGACATCCTGAATATGTTCCAGACTTGAGTCGGGGCCGAGTGCCCTTTGCAGGCGAGTCGAAAGCGTGCCGTGTTTCAGGACATGATTGAGAATTTGGCGTTGGTCATGGTTCAAATCAGACCCCACTTGTTCCAGCAGATGACCCCACAGCTCACCGGCCCGGAGCGACTGTTTGCCTATACCAAACAGAGCCAGATAATCGGCGTCTTCTACGAGCGCGTTTTCGCCTGCGGCGATGATTGCCTTGAGTATGGGGACCAGTTTCTGGCTTTCGAAAGCCTTCTGGGCATCAATGGGGGCCCAGCGGGCATCGGTGAGGCGCCGCAGAACTGCGACCACGGTGGCCGCCAGGGCCAGATCTGCTGAGATGCACTCCTGTGCGTCCAGAAGTCGAATCTCAATGGCCGAACGATCAAACCGCGCGATCGCTCCACGCGAATTCAGGAATTCATGTTCCAGTATCACTTCGGGATCGAAGGGTTTCATCGCCGCCATAATCGGTTCATGAATCTTCAGGAAATAATCCTGCCGGGTGAAGACTGCCTCCGGTATGATATCACCGGCCAGAATGGGAACGCGCTTTTGATTTTCGGCGTATTGAACCAGCCGGGTGTCAACGACGCCCGTAAGCCTTCCGTCCAACATGGGTGTGCTGGCGCCGATTGCCGGTAGCAGGGGCAGGAGCAGACGGATGGCCGCATGTAGCCGCCCAAACTCCTCGTCTCCATGGAAGGGCAGATTGATGTGCATACTCTGCAGATTGGCCCACCCGTGTCGGCGGCAGTCGAATACCTCGTCGTATTTCTGGTATATTTCGTGGTAATCGTGCGGCCATAGCCGGGTCTCCCTGGTTGGATCCATGAACGGATGCGCACCCGTGGAAAGCAACATGGCGCCGTGCACGTGCAATGCGTCGTTGATGCGGCGAATGCTTTTGTGAAAGTTTGCTCCGACTTGATCGAGATCTGGCGCGGGCCCGTTGCACTTGAGTTCGATTACGTGCGCAACCAGTTCGTTGGACCAGGCCACGTGATCGTTCTCGACGTAGTCATTTACGTAGCGGCCGCCATCGAATTCACGGAGCAGCTCGTCGACCAACGGCCGGACCGCAAGAGTTTCGCGATCGACGACCATGTATTCGATCTCAATGCCGTACCCCTGGTAAAGATGTAAGGCAGGCTTACCTTTCACGACTCTCAGACCGTTTGGATTCAATTCGGCGTCGGAAGGAACGCATGATCGCGCGGTACAGTTCATCGTGCATGACCTTGTCCTCGCATCCGCTGTCCACGCTGGGGTTGTCGTTAACTTCGATAACGAGGGGTTGGCCGTTCACCTCCTTCAGATCCACTCCGTACAATCCGTCTCCGATGATGCGACAGGCCTTGAGCGCCGTTTCCAGAACCGAAGTGGGCACGTCGCCCACAGGCAGGGTCTGTGTATCTCCCCACCAATCGGCCGGATCCTGCCAGTTGTAGATTTGCCAGTGATTGGGCGCCATGAAGTATCGGCAGGCGTACAAAGGTTGATTGTCCAGAACTCCGATTCGCCAGTCGAAGTCGGTGGGTGTGAAGGCCTGGGCCACAATCAGATCCGATTTGGCCAGCATGCCCGGGACCACCGACTTGAGTTCCTCTTCATTCTCAACTTTTACAACACCCTGAGAAAACGACGAATCGGGCAATTTCAGCACACACGGAAAACCCAGTTCTCCGTTTACTTCCGCAAGGTTCTGCGCATGCAGTATCAGGGTCTTCGGTGTTCCGACCCGCGCTCTCTGTAACAGTTCGGCCAGATAAACCTTGTTCGTGCACTTCAAAATCGAATCCGGATCATCGATTACAACGATGCCGTCGGCCTGGGCCCTTCGTGCAAAGCGGTACGTGTGGTGATTGACGGCGGTCGTTTCGCGAATGAAGAGTGCGTCAAACTCCGCAACCCGCCCGTAGTCCAGCCTGGAAATAAATTCAACGCTGAAGCCCTGGGACTCCGCCGCTTCCACAAACTTGTTGAGGGCCAGAGCATCCGACGGCGGCGCTTTTTCTTCCGGGTTGGAAAGGATCGCCAGGTCATAGATAAAACGGTCCTTCTTGAGACCTCCGTGCCGCTTCTTGCCGAAGTATTCCCGGGCCAGATTCTGGACCCGGTCCCGATCTTCAGAGGGGATGTCCGCCAGGGAAAGCGGTTTCAGACCCCTCAGCTCCCACCGGTTTGTACGTTTACTTCGGGCAAACCGGGCCTGCATAAGCGGGACCTGAAACAGAGCGTACAGTTCACGGGCGAGGCGGGCGTTATCGGTGAGCAGTGCGCGACCGAAATAGATGTTGAACTCAATTTGTGTGGATTCGTTGGTCTTGAGGGTCGCGTCGATAAGTTCGTCCAGCTCGTCCGAAACCACGCGCACAATGCCGCTGGCTTTTAGATCCTGGATCGTCATAACGTTCGGGATCACCTTGTGACCCCGTGCTTCTCCGAGCAAAGAAACGTAGTAAGCCATTGAATCGTACTTATAGGGATGACAGAGGTTGAAAATGCGGGCCTTCTTGACCTCGGCCAGTTGATCGCTCAGAAGGTATTCACGTGCAGATAGAACTTCCACGTCGGGCACTTCAAAATTCCAGCGCGCGGGGTCGTTCAGGACGATGAATTTTCGCATGGCTCAGGCTTTTTCCAGCACGAGTAGATTGGCATCGTAGGTGAGCACCCCCAGTAAAATAGAATGAATCAATCTTTCCACCGGCGCCCGGTAGTAATTATCGCCGGAGATGGGGTTCTCGGTGTAAGGGTCCGCGACGAGCATCTGGTCTTCTTCATCCATGCCACACAGGACGACAAAGTGCCCTACGGATTCCCCTTTGAGGTCGTGGTAGATCGTTTCGCTTTTCGAGTTTGTGTACTCGCGGCTGCAGTTGTACAGGTACGTTGCGTTCAGGCCGGCCAGAATGGGGATGCCCCGGGAGAGGTAACCCTCCAGCAGGGACCGACTCAGGGCATCGAAACGGATCTCGCCGCCCAGATCCAGGAAGTGGTCGTAGGCCGCGCTGGCCTCCTGCATCTTGTTAGAGCGCCGGTATTCGAGTTGATCGCGTAACTTTTGCTGTAATTCCGCGGGTGTCAGGTTCGCCCAGGTCGGGTCAAACACTCTCAGGTTGTACGTATAAATCCGGGCCCGCAAACCGCGTTCCATCGCATCAATTCCCAACATCACCGCCAGAGTGCCGCCATCTTCCAGACTCGACACGTTGTCGATTACCTGTTCGAGGCCCATCTCAATGCCGTAGTAGCGGTAAACGGCGTGCAGGCTGGTGGGACCGCAGGTAACATCGTCCGGCTGCGGTAAAATCCGGATGGGGATTGGCATACTTTCTGGGTGCTTCGTCTGGATCGCTACAGAACAGGAACGCAACGCGATCGATCTGCGGCAATCCATTCTTCCAGGTCGACCTAGGGCAGATCGTCGTTCATGTCGTAGAGGCGCTCCCGGATCACGAGACCACCACCGTCGGGCACCAGGCGTTCAACCGATTGTCCGAGACGCGCTACAGTGCGGCGCACCTGCATGTAATCCTCATCTTGCGACGGTGCAAGCCCCCGGGCTCCGTAAACAAGGGACAGCGTCTCGCGGCCCCGGTCACTTTCGCCCCACTTCAGGAGTGCGGCAACCACACGATCGCGCAATTCGGACGGCAACCGGCTGTCGAAGGCCACAGGACCGCTCGGGATCTCGCCGGTTTCCGCCAACAGGCTGAGCCTTTGGGCCGCATCGGCATGGGTCGCCGTCAGTTCGCTACGGGCATCGGTCAGGGTGCCGTCTGTGTCGCGGTCTGCGTACACGGCGCCGGCATCGTAAGTGCCGTCATAGACACCCTCCACAACCGCGTGGTAAGAACCCGCGAAAGCTGTGCTTGCGGGAGTAATCGAGTGGGAGTCCAGGTATTGCAGGGCCAGAAGGTAGCCCGAGGTCGCGTACGGATCCTTGAATGCAAACTTCTTGCCATTCAGATCTTCAGGCGCGGTGATCCCGGAGTCGGCGCGCACGACGATTCCTCCCTGGTAAACGCATCTGCCCGACCGGAATCGCAGGCACAGCCCGGCATCTGCGCCGCCCCATTTGTGCGCCACCAGGTAGGCGAATGTATTCAGGAAGGCGACATGCACTTCGGAGTACGCAAATCCGTCGACCAACTCGGCCGCGCTGTCATTGACCGCAACCCGGACCTCAATGCTGAGCTCGCGCTCCAGATAAGGTTCAAGCTCCCGGGCCATGGCCTCGGCTGCCTCCGGGGGACCCGAGGCGATCAGGCGAACCTGCAGGGGATGGCCCTCCGAACCCGGAGGAAGATCCGGGCCACAGGCGTCGGGGCCGCAGGCCGAACAGGCCACGGTCAGAAGGATTACGAATCGGCGCAGGCTCATTTCAGGATTCTAACATCTCCGGCGGCCGGGGTTACGGCAATCAAGAATTCTATTCGGGCCGTGGGATCGAAAAACCAATCAATCCAAAGGCGGACTTCATTTCAGGCGATCCGGGCGCGCCCCGCATGTTCTACCTGCTCCGAGATACGGTCCAGAGTTCTGAGCAGATCGCGCACCAGTTGCTGGGCTGCGGCCCTGCGTCCTGCAACGCGACTTAGCTTCTCCTCCACGCTCTTGATCTCCCGACGAAAACACCCGAAGGACTCTTTGCGCCGATCCGCATGCTGGTCCGGGCCCGCTCCTTTTTTCAGCAGATCGACCTGCTTCTGGATCAATTTTGTGAGGCGTTTGAGGCGCTCCAGGTCTTCCCGGCCTAATTCCACGGATCTCTTGTGTGCCCGGCGCAGTCGCCGACTCAAGTCCGCGCAACCGTCGCTCATATCTTCAAGCGCCGTAATCAACTCCAGAGCACTGAGCACGCGCTTGCCCTGCTGGCCATGCAAGCCGGACTCCTGCAGATCATTGAGGAAGTGCACCGAACGGGCGTAGTAGTCATCGAGCGCGGATTCCGTATCCAGGATGCGGCGAGCCCGTCGTCCACTGTAGCCTTTCTTGATCAGCGTGGCCGAACGTTCCCAGGCGCGCGTTGCGGCCATCACGCTCTTTCGCGTCGAAGCCTCGATTTCGAAAAGACCGAAGCTGGCAGTGGCGACCGGCCCTGCCGATAGATGGGTCAGTTTTCCACGCGTCTCTTTTTCGTCGCCACCGGCGAGGCGGTCCACCAGGCCGCTCACGAAAGCGGCAAACGGTGTGGTAAAGCCGATCAGGAGCGCCGTGTTGATCAGGTTAAAGGTTGTGTGAAAGGCGGATATTTGATAACGCGTGACTTCAATGTCGGCGCCGCTATCGGCCGGAAATAGCCAGGTGACGAAGTTGAGAAGAGGGACAAACAGTGCCAGCGCCCAAAACACTCCGAACACGTTAAAGAATGTGTGCGCGAGTGCGGCCTTCTTTGAATTTCGATTTCCGGCGATCGCTGCCAGGTTGGCTGTAATGGTCGTGCCGACATTCTCACCGAGGATCATGCCCAGAGCCGCTTCCAACGGAATCTGGCCGTTGTAAGCCAGAGTAATCGTGATGGCTGCAGTAGCCGAAGAAGATTGAATTACAATGGTCAAAAGCGTGCCGATCAAAACGAACAGCAAAGTTGTGCCAAAGCCCATGTCGGTGTACTGGCGCAGGAAGGCAAAACTCTCCGGATCTTTCGCTGCGTCCGGGACCGAGGATTTCAAGAACAGGAGTCCTAGAAAAAGAAAACCAAAACCGATCAGTGCGCCACCCGAATCCCGTACACGACCTTTGCCCAGAAACTGAAGGCCAACACCGACTGCGATCGCCGGCAGGGCGAAGGCGGTCACATCCACCTTAAACCCCAGCCAGGAAATGAGCCAGGCCGTTACGGTCGTGCCGATGTTCGCGCCCATGATGACACCCACGGCCTCGCCCAACTTCAACAGGCCGGCGTTGACGAAGCCCACCACCATGACCGTCGTGGCAGAAGACGACTGGATCCCGATTGTAATCAAAAGCCCCGAGAACATCGCAAGAAAGCGATTGCGGGTCATGGCCTGGAGGAGGCCGCGCAAGCTCGATCCGGCGAGCTCCTGCAAAGACTCGCTCAGCACCTTCATGCCAAAAAGAAATACGGCAAGCCCCCCGATGAGCGTAATCCAGGTCTGCAACTGCATGGGGTCACCAGTCGGAGACTCCGCATCGGTTGCAATCGGTTTCTGTGCGTTAAGGCCGGTGGCCGGCACCGCGCCGGCATTCGTCAGCCGGGAAGCGCGGCTCAGAGTGCGTGCAGGCGAAAGTGCAGCGGGCCGGCAGGCTGAAGCGTGATCATGGGGCGGGATCTGACCGGGAACGAAAAGAGCGGCTCCAGCCGAAAGCGACTGACAATGGCGCCGAGCACGATCTCTGCTTCCGCCATCGCAAAATCTGCTCCCACGCAGAGGCGCGGTCCGCCCCCGAAGGGAAAGTAGCGGTAGTCGGTTCCCCGCTGCTTCCCGATAAACCGATCGGGCTGAAAGGCGCGGGCGTTTTCCCAGAAGGCCGGGTGACGTTGGGTAAGCCACGGGCTGATAAGAACCATCGAGCCACCGGGGATGCGATGGCCCATGATCTCGTCTTCCTGGATTGCCTTACGACTGAAGATCCAGGCGGGAGGATGCAGTCGCATACTCTCCTGAATCACGGCGCGGGTCCGCGATACGCCGTCCGGAAGCGTTTCGGTTGGTTTTTGGCATTCCTGCTCAAGGCGTTCGCGCTCCAGCGGGTGGGCAGCCAGTTCCACCAGTGTCCAGGCAAGGGCAGTGGCGGTTGTTTCGTGCCCGGCTGCAACCAAAGTCAGGATTTCGTCCCGGAGTTGCCTGGCGCTCATTGCACCGCGTTCGTCTCGCGCCCGCATCAGCCGGGAGAGGAGATCGTCCTGGTCTTCCGGGTTGGAGCGCCGTCCGGCAATCATCTGATCAACGACGCCCCGGAGGCGTCGGACAGCAAAGGCCAGGCGCAGGTCATTGGGTATCGGGACAAACGGTGGGGCCTTCGAAAAAAACCGCTTAGCAAGCAGCTCATTGGTTCGGTTCAGGGCTTCCCCGAAGACAACTGCGTCCCCGGTTAGATCCAGAGAGAAAAGAGCTTCACCGACAATTCGCAAAGTGAGCCGATGCATTTCTACGCCCACGTCCACGATGGCATCCGGGAGGGCGCTCCATCGATCGAGCATCTCCTGGACGGCGCGCGACATCAATGTCCGGTACTGTTCAAGGCGGCTCTTTTGAAAGGCCGGTTGAATCATCCTTCGCTGCCGCAACCAGTCCGGGCCATCGTTCGTGAGCAGACCGCGTCCGAGGGCCCGGCGCAGAATCTTGTAGTCGAACAGTTCCTTACTGTAGTTGGTATGGTTCTTCTGGAGCACGTGCTCGACCGCGTGCGGGTGAATCGCTGCTGTTGCGGTGATAACGGCAAAGCGCACGCGCACCAGGCGGCTGTAATCTTGCGCGATCTTGTCCAGAAACGCGAGGGGATCGCGTTCCATTTCCAGCATACTCCCCCAGATCAACTGTCCCGGGAGGCGCGGAGCAAGTGGCAAATGGCTCACGACCCTGCTCTAGAGAAAGGCCACGTGACAGCAAGCAGATGTTGGCATCGATCGGAAGAACTCAGACCGGGGCGGCGCTTGTTTGACGATGGCGGTTATACATTCGATTCTTCAGATATGCAAGCCGGGCCGTCCTTCGGTCTTTGCGAATGCGCCGAATCGCGATGCCGAGCTCCCTGGACAATGGATGATGGCGGGAGCGCAGACCCATCAAGCCGGGCAGTGCCGCCTCGCCAATCATGATCAGACCCTGCAAGGCCCGCAGGGCTGTTTCCGTGTGCCGGCTTTGAAGGGCCTCAATGAAATAGATTACATTTTCCTGAGCACCGGGACGGCCGAGTCGATCGAAAATCCAATACAGGTGTTCCCTGGCGTCCAGATAGTTGCCCGAGTTCCAGCCGCGATCAAGCTCTTCCACGCACATGCGAACCAGGCGTTTGACCATGTTCCGGGCGCCTTCGATGACATCGGGCTCCAGAAGTCCCAGTTCGCCTTGCATACAGGGCAGTGGACGCGCTCGGTTGCCTGAGGGTTCAAATCGTTTCGCATCTCGCGATTCTTTTTGCCAGGAATTGTTCGCCGGTGACGCAGAACGTTTCATTTTGGAGAGCGTGCTGGAAGAACGCTGCTCTGGTCAAACGACTTTGCGCACCGTCCCGGCAAGGGCTGTTGCGTAGTACTACGTATGGAAATTCTGCAAAGCTACGCTGAAGTGCAGCATGCTTTCTGACACCGCGTCACCGGTCGAGGCTCAGCGTGTAGTCAGTTTCTGTTCGTCCTCGACTTGCAGTTGCACGCCGGCACTGCGAAGCCTTTCCATCAGCACGGATCCGAGCCCCGTGGCCGGCGTTAAGAAACCGACCCGCGAGCTTCCTCCCGGGAGACGTTCTTCGTCGAGGGCCAGAGCCAGGGCGGATTCGCAGACAAACTTGACGGTTGCACGATTGCCCGGGTCTCCCTGGTCGCTCATAACAACATGCACGCGCCGGTCGGCCGTTGAGCGCGCAATCAGATCCAGACGATAGCTACCGCGATCCATGGATTTCTCGGAAGGCCCGTCTCCCGGGTCCGGACCAAAGAGGCCCGCGATAGAACGGAAAACGGAAAATGGTCCCAGAGCGCGGACGGTTGCCAGGCCCCCGGCAGTGGCCAGAGACGGCAGCGGATTCAGTCCGCCCTGGCGGTGCAGTTCATGATAGGCAAACGCAGGCCCGTAGCGATCTCCGAAGCTGGCGGCCAGGGCGGCGCTGCGGTGCACGACTCGCGCATTGATAAAGCCCATGAGGAACGGGGCCACCCAGCTTTTGATCTCACTATCGTAGAATGAGCCCGCCGGATCCCGCGGTGGTTCGACTCCGACTGGATTGGGCGGCAACAAGAGGGCCGGGTCCTGCATGAGACGATAATCGCCGGAGGCGTACATATTCAGACCCGAGTGGAAGGTTCCCCCATTAAAACTGCCGCGAATGGAGTAATAGGCGGTGGCGCTTGCTGTCTCTTCTCGAAAACGTTCGCGTATCTCGCGCTGGGCGAGCTGGACCGATAGATCTGCCGGAATCGAATCAAAGCCGCAGAAGGGAATGATTTTGGCTCCGTGTTCCCGGGCCACCTCATCGTAAGCATCGATCATGCGGCGCACAAACACGGTCTCGCCAGTAATGTCCACGTAGTGTGTGCCAGCCGCAGCGCAGGACGCGATCAGCGCTTCCCCGTACTGTGCGTATGGTCCGACCGTGGTCAGCACAACCCGCGCCCTTTCGGCCAATCTCTGCATGGCGGTCCGGTCCATGCTGTCAGCTACGATCCGTTCGACGCTTTCCGGCAGGCCAAGGGAAGCGTGGACTTCATTGAGTCGATCCTGATTCCGCGCTCCGATGGCCCAACGTAACGCCGCGGGAGCATGATCCCGAAAATACTGTGCCGTCTGGCGCCCCGTAAACCCGGTCGCCCCGAACAGAACGACGTCCAGTTCCCGATGTTTCATGGATTCTCCTGCTATGTACCTTCGACCCGAGCTGTACTCCGCGTGCTTACGTTGCCGCTCTGGAGTTCAAAGACTTGACACAAAGTGAGGCCAGCTTCGAAGACTGGAGTCCGGCCCGCAACGGTAAAATGCCGTGGCTGCCCGCTCGCCCATCATGTCGATTCTGGAGACGCGTATTGATCAATTTCACACGCTCTGCGCGGTCCTTTCGCGGGTCAGGGACCTGCCCTACGTAGCGCGGTCCGATCTCAGCGGCGATGAGAAGATTCATTTTATGGAGGTCGCTGCAGACGAGCTGGGTGAATATCTGATTGGATCTGCAGTGCTTCCAGAAAATCGACCTGCCACCAGGACCGGCGAAATCCACTGGGCCCGGGCCTGCGAGGCCAAGCATGGCCGCTATGTTTTCTTGTTTCGTCTTATAGCAGAGTACCGTGGTGGCGCGGCAACGGACGAAGTCATGACGAAGGGCGAGCATCGTTTTCTTAAGAGTGATCGCCTTTATTACAATGCTCGACTGATTCCGGTTTCGGCCATCACGGCGGGTACGGCAGGGCAGGTTCTTGATTTTGTCGTCGAGCGGCTACCGGAAGTGCAGGCTCTATTTACTCCGAAGGAGGCCTCCCGCGGTTGGTATCGCGGAAGCGCGTTCTTTGATGAGCCCGATTACGGACCGTTGAATGAAAAGTTCAGTAAGCTTTTCGATTTCTGCGATGCATGGCAGTGCGGCGCTTTGTTGCGTCCGTTTCTGGTGCAGGATTACCTGACGCTTACATTGAACCTTGTTGCTCCGACTCCGGAACTCATAGACGCGGTCTTGCCGTTCTTCGATCGATCCTGGAAGCTACTGCGCGATGGGCAGAGTCCGGCAACGCTATCGGGCGAAGACCAGGATTTCTGGTGTGGCTACTACCGGTCCTTTGATCTGGAGCGAGTGATTTCCCGTTCCGGAAACCCGCAATGGCGCCTCAATCAATTCTACAGCCCGGACGCTCCGTCCGGGCCGACCGGCCGCGGATGAAACTGTTCGGTCTCCCGATTAATCACCTGGTGATCGCCAGTCCCAGGCCGCTTGCTCTGGCTTCTTTCTACGAATCGGTGTTGGGGCTGGAAAGGCTGTATATGCGCCAGAATCAGGAAGATGCGGCGACCGAATCGGTATGGTTGGGAAACGAATCGGGTCCGATTCTCATGATCGAACGTGCCACCAGACTCCAAAGCGCTCCTCAGGACTTCTTCGAGAAGCCGTCAGGTTTGTACATGATCGCACTTCAGATTTCCGCCGGGGATCGCCCGGCCTGGGAGACGCATTTACAGAAGAATCGTGTCACCATCGTTCATCAAACCGACTATACCATGTACTTCGTAGATCCCGAGGGAAATCGCATCGGCCTGTCCTGGTTTCGGGCCGAAGAGTTTCTCCGGCCAAAGCCGACGTAACATCGAAAAAGTACGCAACAGATGGTGAACCAGCGACCCCCCGTTGGTATGAACCATGCCCGAAGTATTCAAAAACCCGACCGTCCGGAGCTTGCGCGATGCAAAATCCTCGTGCCACTTCATCTGGTAGATCGTCTTGAATCGCGGCTGCGGACCCGCGGACTCCGGATTTCTGACTATCTGCCGATTTTGCTGCGCCTGGCCCGCCGGCGCGCGCTTGCACTGCCATCCGTGCCACGCTACACAACGTTCTATCAAGCGCCGGGCCAGGACCTCCAGGATGTGAACTTTTCTGTGGCGGGTCGGCAGTGGGGGGAGTTTAAGCTGATTGCGCGGGGCTGCAACGTATCCATGTGCTTCCTTTTCGTGCACCTGATGCTGCAGGACACAGAGCGGAGCCGTCGCACAGGGTTGGATGGCGAAGCTTCGCTGCCGTATCAGATGGAATTGCGAGAAATTGTGGAAAAACCGGGGAAAAGTATCATCCGGTCGTGGTACGCAGCCATTTTCCGGCCCGACCAGGCCGGCTGACCAGGTCCTGCCCACGTTTGCTTCGGAGACCGGTATGCCGGCGGGCCCTGCTTTGGGTTCTTAGCCTTCCGGGTCGGCCCGCCGCTCGCCGGCCTGTCGCACCAGCTTCCAGTAGATGTCCAACATGCGACGGATGACGGGTTCGCCCAGTTCCGAGTCGCCATCCAGATGGATTTCCCCGGCCGCATCCATGCGACCGCTGGCCACGCGCGCGATTTCGCCGTCCGGCTTGACGCATTCCACAGTCCAGCGTCCGCCCTCGGGCTCGATGGTGGCCCGGTACTGCAGGCCGGTCTGTTCGGGTTGCATGAAGTCCATGGTGTGCTCCCGAACAGTATAGCGCGTCAGGAGCGGATCATCGCGCGAGAAAATGGTGCAGCGTGCGCGGTGCACGGCCTGCGGAGAATTTCAATGTGAGTCAAGCACGACCACGACCTTGCCGGTTGCCCGGTTGGCTTCCATGTATTCGTGCGCTGCGACGATCTGTTGGAATGCGAAGGTCCGGTCCAGGTTAAGCGGCAGTTGATTTGCCTCAACACTTCGGACGATCTCTTGCAAATCGTTCGCGGACATGCCGGCGCCGGAGTAAGACGTCAGATAGCGTCCGTTCGGTATATGCTCCATGGGATTCCAGTTGTTCAGATGCCATTCCCCGGCCAATATTCCGGTCATACATACTACGCCTGCCTCGCCCAGGCAGGAAAGAGAGTCATTCAGTGTGCTGGTTCCAATCAGCTCCAGTACGTAATCCACTCCACCGGGAAGTTGTTTGCGAAGGTCGGTCGCGATGGCCCCGCTGTCGATGAAAACCCCGTCGCTGCCCTGACGATGCAGAACTTCGGCCCTGTCCTCCTTACGGGTGGTGGAATACACCTGTAGCCCCCATTGTTTTGCCAGGGCGATAGCGGTCATGCCCACCGAGGAGGTCCCGCCCCGAATCAAGATCGTTCGTTTGGGCTGGACTCGCAGGGAATACTTGAGCGAACCATTGGCCGTCTGGTACATTTCCGGAATTGCAGCGAGCTCTTTCCAGGAGAGACTTGTTTCCAGCGGGAGCGCCCGTTCACTTGCGACGACAGTGTATTCGGCGTAGCTACCATCGAAGTCCCGGCCCATTCCGCCCATCATGGTGGCAACCGTCTGTCCTGGCGCGAGTCTGCCGGAGCTATCCTCGACAACCTGCCCCACACACTCGATTCCGATGATGCGCGGAAATTGCACGCCGGGAGAATGGCCCTGACGCGTAAAGATCTCCGCCCGATTGAGACCGAAAGCACGAACGCGAATCAACACCTGACCGGGTCCGGGCTTCGGGTCCGGAACTTCGCGAATGGTGAGCACGTCGGGCCCTCCGGCTTTTTCAACGACGATCGCTTTCATAGTCAGTGTTCAAAATCCGGATAATGTGCCAGGTAGGCCTGCGCCAGGGCGTCATGGGCTGGGATGGCATGCAGCGAGGGACGTTCCTGGAGTAAACGATGTACCCGCGCCAGGCTGGTTCGCGTTTGGCCGGCGTCTCCGTCGACTATGCTCCGCGACACGAAGTATTTCTGGGCTGGCAAAAGCAATCCCTCCAGGGCCCAGGAAAGATCGCCCGTAAAGAAGAAACGCCGGCCGGATGGCAGGTTCAGAAACATACCCATAGAGCCCGGTGTATGTCCGTTTAGCGGCACAAACACAACGCTTCCGTCTCCAAAAAGGTCAGAGCACTGATCGAAAAGTTCGTACGGTCCGTCATCGAATTCAACGAAGTTCCATTCGTTGGGAATCGCTTCGTACTGCTCTCTCAGGAATGCCGGTGGTCCGGATGCGGGGTCGATTGCGTTTTCGTACTCTTCGCGGCGGAGCCATACCGGTGTGTCCGGAAAGTCCGGCAAACCGCTGGCATGGTCCCAATGCAGATGAGAAACAAAGATGCGGTCCAGCGGTTCCCGGGCCCCGCCGATTGCGTCGGCAGCGGCATTGGTCGTTTCGTAGGCAAAGAAAGGTCCTACCCAGAAAGGCATGGCGTCAAACTGCCGATCAATGTTTCTTCCGAGGCCCGTGTCAAAAAGAAACGTCTCCGTCCGATGTCGTACCAGGACGGCCACATGCGCAAGTGGTCTTTGGCGCAGATACGAGCCACCCGCATAGAGAAACGCCTCCGGCGCTTCGGCCCGTCCGGTGAGAATCACCGAAAAAGCAAGCCCGCTATTCGGGTCTGCTTCGAAGGCGCCGGAGAATTCTCCGAGCGCATCGTTTTCGGATGGGAAGGACGAGCATGCCGCCCCCATAAAGAACAGACCAACTGCTCCCACGGCAGCGATTCTGCGAAGCGAGTGCCCACACCAGGTATTCTCCGTCATATGCTCCGATACTGAGGTCTCTTTGTTTCGCGTCAACATTCATCGCCCCGGCGCCGGGGTCCGTGCAGCATCGTCTCCGGCAGGGTCGTGGTCGCTTTTGTTTTCCGTTTTGACTCAAATGGAATATTCTTGCCCGGTTTTGCATAGCAGTCTGTTTCGATGAGAGACACAATACGGAAGTGATCGGGGTCGCCCCGCAGGAGTGTTGCATGCAAATAGGCTGGATTGGAACGGGAATCATGGGGAGCCGAATGGCCGCCCGATTGATTGAGGCCGGGCACGAGCTCCAGGTTTACAATCGGACGCGCGCGGGTGCCCGATCTCTGGAAGAGCGCGGCGCAAGGTTTATTAGCAATGCCCGGGCCATTGCTGAAGCGAATGACCTTGTATTTACGATGCTCGCTGACCCCGCCGCCGTCGAATCCGTTGCCCTGGGGCCGCAGGGTTTGCTTTCGGGCGCTCACGAGAATTTGCTCTGGGTCGATTCGAGCACCGTCGATCCGGCCTTTTCGCGCCGGATGGCCGGGGCCGCCTCTGAGCGCGGCCTGCGATTTCTGGACGCTCCCGTAGCCGGAAGCAAGAAGCCGGCCGAAGAAGGGCAGCTACTGTTTCTGGTGGGGGGAGATGCGGACCTCATAGAACGCGTGGAACCCCTGTTCTCCATCATGGGCAAAAAAACAATCCCGGCCGGGCCGAACGGAGCCGGCAGCAGCCTCAAGATGGTGATCAACTTGATGCTGGGCCTGTCGATGGCTTCCTTTTCCGAAGCCTTCCGTTTGGGACAGGAACTGGGATTGTCCGAGGAACTGCTCCTGAACACTCTCCCGGCCACGCCGGTGGTCGCGCCCTTTGTGGGGCTTCTGAAGGAGCGTTTGGCGAAGAACGATTATTCTGTGAATTTCCCGCTCAAACACATGCAAAAGGATCTGCGTCTGGCCCTTGCTTCGGTCACCACCATCGCCGATGAGTTGCCGCTGGCTTCCGGAGCGCGCGATCGGTTTGGCAGGGCCCTTGAAAACGGTCTGGGGGATCTTGACTTTTCGGCATTGTTTGCTTTTGATAACGCGCGACCCACTTCTTCGGACCTCTGACCGCTTTCTGCGCGAAGGGGCTGGCCTTCCGGTGACCGGGGTGGTTTCTTCTATAAATGGATCACGAGATCTGGAGCATGCATGAGCTGGATTGAAGCAACAGACCCGAAGTGTGATGCGTCGGCATCTCAGAGTGCCATTGAAATGGTGATTGAAGGTCGGCCACGGGATCTGGGCGGATTCAGTGTGCAACGCGTCCTGCCGGCTCCGCGCCGTCGCGCCATCGGACCGTTTGTTTTTTTTGATCACATGGGGCCCGCCTCTTTCCAGCCCGGTGACGGCATTGATGTGCGGCCACATCCCCACATCAATCTGGCCACTGTGACCTATCTTTTTGAAGGCGAGATCATGCATCGCGATAGTGGTGGCTCGGCCCAGGCGATCCAACCGGGGGCTATCAACTGGATGACCGCCGGCCGGGGCATTGTCCATTCCGAGCGAACCGCACCCGGGGAACGCGCCCGTCCTTCGAGCCTGCATGGCATTCAGGCCTGGATCGGTCTTCCGAAGGCTCACGAAGAGACCGAACCCGCGTTTCATCACCATCCGGCCGTCAGCCTGCCGGTCATCCGTAGCGAGAAAGCCGAGCTGCGTTTGCTCCTGGGTGAGGGCTGGGGTCAGCGTTCGCCGGTGGCTTTGTTCTCTCCGACGATTTATGCCGAGGCCCGCCTGGAAGCGGGCGCCCGGCTATCGTTCGAAGCGAAATGGGCAGAACGAGCGATCTACGTGGCCCAGGGCCTCGTCGGATGCGAGAGCGGGCGGGCGGGCCCCGGAACCATGTGGGTCCTTGAGCGAGACCGCCCGGTACAAATCACCGCCGAAGAATCTTCGCGGATCATGCTTTTGGGAGGAGATCCATTGGACGGTGAGCGCCACATCTTCTGGAATTTTGTATCCAGTTCTAAAGACCGGATTGAACGGGCAAAGCGTGACTGGAAAGAGCAACGTTTTCCGCGCGTTCCCGGGGACGATGCGGACTTCATTCCGCTCCCGGAGTAATGGACCGTCTGCGTTTCGCGTCACATGCATCGCGCAGGATGCAGGCCAGACATTGTCCAGTAACACAAGCTTTCGAGGGCCCTCCGAGCTGACCGGTGGAGGCAAAAAAACGGTAGGACACGGTCGGCTGCCGGCGCATCATGAGAACAGTGCGCCGGTTTATCTGGAGCCTACGACCTGCCCGGGGGGCATGAGGGAGAGAACACCATGAAACAATCAATTGCTCTGGTAACACTTTCCGTATCGGACCTGGAACGATCCTTACGATTTTATACCGCGCTGGGTTGGGAACCGGGATTTCACAACGCAGAGGTTGCCTTCTTTCAAATGAACGGCTTCGTTTTTGGTCTTTACGCCCGCAGCAACTTTGAAGACGAATTGGGCGCCCGCTGTGATCCCGATGTGCAGAACTTCAGTCTCGCTCACAATGTCTCCAGCGAGGCCGAGGTCGACAAAATCATGGAGCAAGCCCGGCGTGCGGGTGCGAGCCTGCTTCGCGAGCCCGTGCGACGCGAGTGGGGTGGTTATTCGGGCTACTTTGCCGATCCGGATGGCCACGCCTGGGAGGTCGCTGTGAATCCGGCCTGGGTGATTTCCGACGATGGTCGGGTAACCATGAGTCCCGCGTGAAGGGCGCCGGGACTTTTCGAGCACGATAGCGAGGTAGTTTGCGTGCGCCACCGGGATTGCGTCCGCAGGGGATTCGTTCGGAACGTGGCTCCGCCTTTTGTAGACGGGCAGCGCAGGTCGCGGTTTCTGGAGTGATGAGTGCGACTCAAGAAACAACTCCTCTGTTTGCGCTGGGTTTTCGGCCTTTCTTCCTTGCAGGCGCCCTGTATGCGGCGCTGGCTGTGCCGGCCTGGGCAGCCATCTATGCGGGCCACCTGAGGCCTTCTGGCATCCTGCAGGCGCGACGCTGGCACGCTCACGAGATGCTCTTTGGTTTTTTCTGTGCGATCGTCGCCGGTTTTCTTTTGACCGCGAGCCAGAACTGGACCGGCAAGCCAGGGGTTTTTGGCCGGCGACTGCAGGGACTTTTTTTGCTATGGCTATTGCCACGTTTCGGTTTTTTGTTTCCGGCGGTTCCATACTTGCTCTGGGCCCTGCTGGATCTTCTGTTTATTCCCGCGCTGGCTCTGTCTCTATTTCCGTATCTGGGTCTCTCCACGCAGCGCCGCAATCAGTGGTTTTTCGTTTTCTTTGCGCTGCTATTGCTGGCAAACCTCCTGTTTCACTTGGAGGGTTCCGGCGTAGCCACCAGATACTCGACCGCGGCTTTAGATCTGGCGATCAATACAGCCCTCCTGATTATGGCCCTGATCGGTGGGCGCATCATTCCACTTTTCTCAAAGAACGCTATTGAGGGGCTTGTGCCTTTCAGGAGTTCTGTTCTGGAGAAAGGCGTATTCGTGTCGCTGGTCCTTTATTTAACGCTCGATTTCTTCACCGATTCTCCGCGCCTGCTTTCGGCTGCGGCGCTACCTTGCTTTTTGCTTCATGCGGCGCGCTTTTGGGGCTGGCAGTTCTGGAAGACCGGCCGTAGACCCATCGTCTGGATTTTGCACGCTGGTTACGCCTGGATGATTCTGGGTTTCTTCTTGAAGATGCTGGTCCCGATCCTCGGGTTAAGTCCCCTGGTAGCGACGCACGCGTTTGCCGCGGGCGGGATTGGTGTGCTGATCTTTGGCATGATTACGCGCGTGGCGCTCGGTCATACCGGGCGGCCCATAGAGGCCAGTCGGGTCATCGTGTTTTCGTACTTTGCCATCAACTTCGCCGCTTTGTTGCGGGTCTTTGGTGTCGCCATACCCGCTTTGTCACCTTTTGTATTCGAGATCATGCTTGTAAGCGCTGCTTTCTGGAGCCTGGCTTTTTTCGCCTACGTCGTGACCTATGCGCCGTTTCTTCTGCGCCCGCGTCTTGACGGCAAACCGGGCTGAACGAGCTCGACTTTCAGGCCAACGCAGCAGCAATCGATTCGGCCACCACACCATAGACCCGATCGGCCTCGCTCCGGTCGAAGTCGACATGCAGGCGCTTACGGATGCCCATGCGACTCAGGTCGAAGTGTTTGGTGGGCGCAAGGCCATGCCGTGCC
Source organism: Spirochaetales bacterium (assembly GCA_024233935.1). GTDB lineage: Bacteria > Spirochaetota > Leptospiria > Leptospirales > Leptonemataceae > JACKOY01. The sequence continues at coordinate 147,016 of JACKOY010000004.1, forward strand.
AGGCAGGCGCGCGCACATTGCAGAGGACAGCCATCCAGCGCCACAATGCGATCGGCCGAACGAGCGATTCGAACAAGCGCCGGCACGTCCCCGCCAACTCCCGAGATACAGGACATTTCCGCAATGCCACTCCGATCAAGACGGAGGGCCACATCATTTGCCATCTGCGCAGCACTGGAGCAGCCCGAACAGGAATACACTACGGTTTTCGGGGCGTGCGGTTTCAGTTTCCTTTTTTCGAGCATAACAGCCACTGACGATCCTTTCGATCCACTTTGCTACAAAAACGTCTGAGCGCAAGGGAGTTCAGACGGCGACCCTGGAAAAGAGGGCCTGCTTACCAACCAGTCGGTCATGATCTGTATCATGGAGTACCCACAGGCCTGGCCAGCGTAGCTTGCCCGCGTTCCTCCGGAGTTGCCAGCTGAAGGCGTACCAATTCGCCCGCACGAATTCCAGGAACCGGTGACAGGTCAAGCCAGTCCCCGGCGCCAATTTCGCAGCGGTCGGTTAAACTCCGCACGGAGCACGCGAAGAAGCTGTAACGGCGAGAGGAAAGCACTTCGATTTGGTCGGTCACCGAGAGCCTCTGGAGCGTCACGATGCCAATAGCCCCATCTCGGTCTTCGGTGACGCCTGCAAACCTGGTCGCGCCGCGAAGGGCCGGTTGGCCCGTCCTGGCGTGCGGAGGATACTGCGGCGTGCCATCAAAGTAAAAACCAGTAGAAAGCCCGTGTGACGACAGCCTTTCCAGCTCGGCGACCCAGCCTGCGATTGTCGGTTCTGCGTGGTTCGAATCCAGCGTCTGACGATACGCAGAAAGAACCACGGCCAGATACTCCAAACCACGATTTCGCCCTTCGATCTTAAAGCAGCTCACGCCAGCCGCCCGGAGTTCCTTCAGATGCCCGAGCATGCACAAATCGCGCGCGCTCAGGATGTAGCTGCCCCGACCGTCCTGTTCGATTGGAAAGGGGCTCTCCAGTCGGTTTTCTTCGATCAGCCGGTAATTCCAGCGGCACGAGTTCGTGCACTCCCCGGCGTTCGCCGAACGACCGGTCATTGCAGCGCTCAGAAAACAGCGGCCTGAATACGCCATACACATGGCCCCATGAACGAACGCTTCCAGTTCCAGATCGCAGGAGTCACGAATTTCATGGATCTCCCTCAAGGAGAGCTCTCTTGCAAGAACGATGCGCGTTGCGCCGAGTCGCTGCCAGAACCGTGCGGCCCCGGCATTGGTTACGTTGGCCTGAGTACTGATATGAATCGGCGTTGAGGGCGCTACCTGACTAACAAGATCGAAGACGCCGGGGTCACTTACGATCACGCCGTCTGGTGCATTCCGGGCCAGAGACTGCAGGTGCTCACGCAGAGGCACTAGATCACGATTATGTGCGAAGATGTTGAGCACTACGTAGCAGCGCCGGCCTGCGCGTTGAACACGTTCGATGGCTCGCGCCAGAGATTCTTCGTCAAAGCCCCGCGCAACCGAACGCAGACCAAAATCATTGGCCCCGAAGTAGACCGCGTCCGCGCCGTAGTTCAGGGTTATCGAAAGGCGGCTTTCGTTTCCGGCCGGCGCAAGCAACTCGACCGATTGCTTAGGCATGCTCTTCGCCTCCCCCTCCGGAGCTTCGTCGTTTGGTAAGAATCGCGGAGCCGGCAAAGAGTGCCAGGAACAATGCAATGCATAGTGCATTTCCGGCTGCACCCCACTGCCGCAGGGCAGGCGCGTCGAAGAGGTCACCGGCCAGGCGCACAATCAGGGTTCCATGAAGCAGGGCCAGCGGCATGTAGAGCAGTCGCGTGAATCGAATCTCGTTTCCGAGGACCGCCGGAAAAACGATCGGGGCGTGGCCGAAGATCATGGCGAAAACGAAACCCACAAAGAAGCTGTGCAGAATGGCATCGTACGCGGGGCCGGCCCCGGGCAGGGCGAACACTACAATCAAAAGCCCTGCGGCGCCCAGCCAGGCATAGCCGCCCAGCAAAGCGGCCGCGATAAAACCTACACGCCCGCTCTGTCTCACTGTGCGTCGGGCGACGTCGAAAAAAACCAGCCAGGCTGCCAATCCCAGAAATCCCGCTCCGAGGGTAAAAACCCCGACCGGGGTCAGAAGGTCGGGCCGCGTTATGCGTATGATGGTTCCCGAAATTGCAAACAGCGTAAAGCACCAGAACGCGAGCATAGAGGCCGGCCGGTTTCGTAGCAACCGGCTCAGCTCAAGCCGCTCGCCCAGGATGGTCAGCAAGAGGAAAAGCATCCAGAGCGGAACAAATTCGGCAATGGGAAGGCCCCATAGCCAGAGCAGGTTGGCGACGAGCCAGGCCAAAGCCCCCAGAAGCAATAGCAAGGTGAAGGCGGCCGGTTGTTTGATTGCAATCCAGGTGGAGGCTCCTACGAAGACCAGGCTGGCGAGGGCGATGAGTGCCAGGCCGATTGAGGTTGAAAAGCCGGTCACGAGCAGCAGCGTTCCCGTTCCGCACGAGGCCGGGGCAAGAAAGGCCGGCCATTTTCCGAGCGCTACCGCCCGCTCCAGGCTGATTAGAGTTCCCAGGAAGCCGGAAACCATCAGTCCACCATGCTGGAGCAGCACTACGCTCGCATCCGGCGTTGCAGTCACCAATCCCAGTCGGGCCAGGCCGCCCCAGAGGCCGGCCAGAAGACCGATGGCGCCCCCGATTAGAAATATGATTCGAGTCATAGCGAATGGCGATCCAGTGCCACAAACTGCGGGCCGCATCGCACAAGCCTGCATTCCTGATGGCCTGACAAATAAATTGTTTAGCTGAAACGGAACTCCCGCGATGTTCGCAACCGTACTTTAAGTCCAACACCGGAAGATAGCATGCTTACTTACCACAAAAGTGAAGCCAGAGACGCAATTGCGGAACTGCGGAGCTCTCCGCGCGGCCTTAAATCGGACGAGGCGCAACGGCGGCTGAGAGCCGAAGGCCCCAACGAGATACCGGCGGCGCAAGGACCGGGAATCGTCTCAATCTTCATCAACCAGTTTCGCAACTTCATTGTCTACATACTGCTCTTCGCCGTATTCTTTTCGGCCCTAATCGGGGAGTACGCGGACACAGTCATCATTTTGATTATCCTGCTGGCGAATGCGATCATCGGTTTTTTCCAGGAATACAGCGCGGAGAAGTCGCTTGAGTCTCTGAGACAGATGAACGCCCTGCGAACCCGGGTCTGGCGCGATGGCGAAATCGTGGAAATCCCGGCACGTGAATTGGTTGTGGGCGACGTCATCGCTCTTTCGCCAGGCGATCGCGTGCCGGCCGATGGGCGACTGCTCGATGTTACGCGGCTCGCGATTGAAGAGAGCGCACTCACCGGAGAGAGTGTGCCCGTGGACAAACAGAGCGCGCCGCTCAAGGGCGAAGATTCCGTTCCATTGGGTGACCAGCTCTGTATGGTTTTTTCGTCTTCCACCGTGACCCGGGGCCGTGGCCTGGCTCTGGTAACGGCCACCGGAACACAAACCGAGATCGGGAAGATTGCCACGCTGGTCGCCGGCGCCGAAGACGAAATGACTCCCCTGCAGGTGAAGCTTGATCGATTCGGTCGCCAGCTCGGTCAGGTGATCATTGGCATCTGCGTTTTTGTTTTTGCGGCGCTGCTCTTTCGGGACTACCTGCGACTGGGTTTCAGTGTGGATCTCATGCTTGAGTTCGCATTGGTTGCGGTCTCTTTGGCGGTGGCTGCAGTACCCACCGCCCTGCCGACCGTGGTTACCGTAGCACTGAGCATAGGCGTCAAGCGCCTGCTGCACAAAAAAGCCCTGGTGCGTCGTCTTTCGAGCGTGGAAACCCTGGGCAGCTGTGATGTGATTTGCACGGACAAGACCGGAACGATCACGGCTAACCAGATGACCGTTGTGCGGGCCTGGAGCCCGGACGGCGAGGCGAAGTTGGGCGGCGAAGGCTACGACCCGACCGGCCCCGTGGAAGGGGACCCGGGCGTCTGGTTGTTTCGGGCGGGTCAGGTTTGCAACAACGCCCGCCTGCACCAGGACGATGCGGACCGCTGGGTCGTGCGGGGGGAGCCGACCGAGGGCGCCCTGTTGGTCAGCGCCCGCAAGGCCGGCATTGAGTACGAAGTAGAGCGCCTGGACGAACTCCCGTTCGATACGGCACGAAAACGTATGAGTGTGCTGGTTCGAGATCGAGACGGCGCACGTATCTTTGCGAAAGGCGCCGTGGATGTTCTCTTGCAGCATTGCGATCGTATTTTCGAGAACGGAGAAGCCCGGCCACTCACCGAGCAGGACCGGAATCACATAGAAGAGCAGATGCACTCGCATGCCGGTGAGGCTTTGCGTGTACTGGGCTTTGCCATGAGAGAGGCGCCAGACGAGAAACTTACTGAGGGTGGGCTGGTGTTTCTGGGACTGCAATCCATGCTGGACCCGCCCCGCGCCGCCGTGCCGGGCGCCATCGAATCGGCCCGCAGGGCCGGCATTCGGGTCATTATGATCACCGGAGACCACGCCGACACGGCCAGGGCTGTGGGTGAAATGGTTGGCATTGCCGGGACGGCTCTAACCGGCCAGGAGGTGGCCACCATGAGCGACGCCGAACTCGAAGGGGCGCTCAAAGGAGGCGCATCGATCTTTGCCCGCGTGGCATCTGAGCACAAGTACCGGATAGTGCAGGCGTTGCAGCGTCTGGGTCATACGGTCGCCATGACCGGTGACGGTATCAACGATGCGCCGGCCTTGAAAGTGGCAGACATTGGCGTCGCCGTTGGGAGCGGAACGGAAGTCGCCCGCGAGGCCAGCGACTTTGTGCTTCTGGGCGATAGCTTCGCGAACATCACAGACGCGATTGAGGAAGGCCGCGGTATCTACGAGAACATCCAGAAGTCCATCATGCTGCTATTGTCCGGCAACTTCGGCGAAGTGCTGATCATATTTCTGGCGGTGATTGCCGGCCTGAATCTGCCTTTAACCGCGGTGATGTTGCTCTGGATCAATCTGGTGACCGATGGAGCGCCCGCGTTGGCCTTCAGTGTGGACCCGTACGGCAAACAGATTATGCGGCGAAAGCCGACACCGCGCGAAACGCCGGTGTTACCAAAGAATCTGCTCTGGCTGCTGGGTTATTTGGGTTTTACGGGCAGCGTGATTGCGCTCGGTCTTTTTTACTTCTTCGGGGGCGCCTCGGAGGAAGGCGTTCGCCTGGAAACAGCCCAGACGATGGTTTTCAACTTTGTGGTGCTCTACGAAATTTGCCTGGTCTACATTATTCGAGCGGAATACCGGGTGGGATTGCTCGCCAATCGCTGGATGTGGTTTGCCGTCGTTCTGTCTTTGCTGCTCCAGGTGATGATCATGTACACCGATCTATCGATCTACTTTGAGGTTCAGGCGCTTGAGGTCGAACACCTACTGACTCTCGGGGCAAGCGTATTGATCCTGCCGCTGGCCTACGTGCTCTGGCGCCTGGGCCAGCGGCTGGCAGGCAAATCGGCGCTATCGACCTGAGCGGGCAAATCCAGGAACGATCCACGGTTGGTTCTGTTCACCGGTTGGAGATGGGATTTTTTGCTGCTCGCCGGAAAGTGTTTGCATTGCCCTGTTCTGGCGGCCACAAGAACTGATGGAGAAGAACTGGGCCGGCCTTTTTGAAGCGCTGAATGCAGGCACGATTCCGGATGGAGATACGGGTCTGATTGCCACTCTGCGATTTCTGGGCGAGACCAAGTACGCCGTGCTCGAATTTACTCCCTATCGTACCGTTCGAAACATGCGGCCGCTCGAAGAGGAGCAGGGAGTTTCGTTTCGCGCCGAAGGCGAAAAAATCTTCGTAATATACGAACCCGCTGACTACGTGCGCAAGTACGACGAGCCCTATCTGCGTGAACCCGGTGAGGATATCCCGTTGCGGTTCAGCGAACTGGAGGCGATTATGCTTCCGAACAACGACCGTTTGCTGATAAATCGGGACTCCTACCGGAGCTCGGGCTCGGTGACGCTGCAAAAACCGGACCGGGGCGACTTTGCGATGTACATCTTTGATCGTGGCAACCTGGTCGAGCACGCGAAGACCTTTCTGGACCGAGTGTTGCATGACGATTTTGCCGTGCCCCACGCAGCACGGGTTCAGTTGTTGGCCCGTTTCCAGGCCCAGGTGGAGCGCCTGCATGCGATGGACACCTAAGCGCCCGCGTTGCTCACAGACCTGGCGAATTGCCGCCGCATCGCTTCCAGACCTCCGGCTACATCGGTAAGGGGACGATAGCCGAGTTCTGCTTTCGCGCGATCAATGCGAATCGTACACTCCTGAGCCATGGCGTCGGTCGCAAAGCGCATGAGCGGGGGTTGGGACTTCAGACCAAACAATCGATAGAAGCCCTCCACCATGGCGGCCAGAAAACTCGCGATCCAGCCCGGGATCGATTTGGTCGGCATGGTTACGTTCTGGGTTTCGAGCATCGCCGTCAGAAATTTTCGATAGGTCAGCTTCTCATCGTCGGTGATAAAGTAGACCTGGCCGGGCACGCCCCCGGTCAGGGCCAGCTCGACGGCGTGCACGAGATTGCCGATGTAGGCCGTCGAGGTCAGTGCGCGGCCACCGTTGAGCCAGAGAAATTTCCCTTCGCGAACCATCTGGACAAGCACCGGAAGAACCGAGGTGTCGCCCGGTCCCCAGACCAGACGCGGACGCAACACGATTGTTTCGAATGAGGCGCTGTTTGCCTCCAGTACCAGTTTCTCGGCTTCGCGCTTGGTCTCGCTATAAAGATACGGTGTGCGCTTCGGGTACGGGTACCGTTCGTCGATTTCGACCATGGCCTGCCCACGAAACAAGGCGGCTTCGGTGCCCATGTGAATAAAACGTTTCACCCCGGCGACGCGGGCTGCTTCGAGCAAACGGCGAGTTCCTTCCACGTTGCCCTGCCAGAATTCCTGGCGTGTGCCCCAGGGGCCAACGAAGGCCGCACAATGGACAACCACATCGACTCCGCTCAGGTGTTCGGCCTTAACGGAGAGCAGATCCGCTTTTGCGGTTGCCAATCCCTGGTCGCGCAGTTTCTGCGCGCTGGTCGCGCTGCGCGCCAGAGCGGTGATGCGATGTTTGCCTTTCAGTTCCCGGGCGATGGCGCCGCCCACGAAACCGGTGGCGCCCGTCAGAAATATGTTCATGATTGTTCCTTCCTTATCCGGACCGGGCCGGGAGCTGGTTTGTATGCTTTTATAGCATGCCCGGCTGCCTTTGTCGTCCGAAGTCCTGATTTCGGACTTCGAAATGGGTTGACCGATTCCATGGAAAAGAACACGGACCGGTTCGGCTTATGCGGACGATACTGGCCTTTGCGGTGCTCTACGGAGCTGTGCAGGCATTCGTGATCGCGGCCGGTGTCCTCGTACGTTGGCGCCGTGCCGGTCTCGAGCGGTTGCTGTTTGGGATGATGTTTTGCCTGGCGATCTGGCAGGGTCATACGGCCCTGTTGCTTTTGCGGGCCCCGGCCGGTTGGATCGCCTGGTACGGGCCGCTGCATTTTGTGGCCATGTTTGCCTTTCCACCGCTCTTTTATGGCTACTGCGTGTCGTTGCTTTTCCCGGAAAGGCGCCTGGGCCTTTTTGCCGTGCTTTCGCCGGGCTCCGGTCTGGTCGCCCTGGGGTTGCTTTTCTACTGCCTGGTTCTTGCGCCGGCGGGAGATAGCAGCTGGCAGGCGGTGTCCCTGGCGACCTGGTCTGACGGCGCGTCCCCGGCCGACCATCGTCTGATTCTGTTTTCCTGGATTCCCCGGCCGCTTGCAATCCTGGCCGGCGCGCTGGCGGCCAGCGAGCTCCTGCGGGCAAAGCCGAAGGACGGACCGCGGCGCAGGCTGCGCGCACAAATCCTGGCGCTGCTGGTGCTGCCTTTTTTGGGAACGGCCCTCAGTATGCTTGCCCAGGCCACAGTCGGACTCGACTCGGAGCTTCACGGATATGGCGCCCTGATGATTTCTCTGGCCGTGATTGCGTTGTTTTTGCTGAATGAAAGATCTGGCTCTTACTTCGGACCGCGAGGCTCGGGGCCGGCGAGCCTGCGGCAGCGCAGTCGGCTTGCGGGACTGGACAGCGAGTCGATCGGGGTGCGTCTGAAAGCTCTGATGGAGCAGGAGCAGATCTTTCGGGTTGAAGAGTTGAGCCTGGCCGCTCTGGCGGGGGCGGTCTCCACCGACGAGGAGGCGGTCAGTCCGGAGCAACTGTCCGAGTGGATCAACACCAGCACCGGAAAGAATTTCAATCAGTATGTCAATGCGTATCGTATTCGGGAGGCCTGCCGCCTTCTGCTTGAAGAACCGGTTCGCTCGGTGCTGTCCATCGCGATGGACGTCGGTTTTGGTTCCAAGTCCACCTTCCATGCCGCTTTCAAACAAACGACCGGTCTGACTCCAAAACAGTATCGAAAGAAGCAGGCAGAGATGGGTTCAAGACTCCATCGATCAAGATAAGAGCACGTCCTCGAGGGCGCGCCTCGCCGACGGCAACGCTTCTGCAGTTGGGTGACCCGCTCGAAACTGAAAGGTTGGCTGCCAGTCCGACGTGTTGATCAGATCCGCGAGTTTTTTCTCAGTGGCCAGACTGCGGCCCAACTCGCGCTCGCGGTCGTCGCACTCGACCATCATGTTGAAGGGCTGCATCGAGATTCCCAGACTGGTTGCCAGAAGATGAAGGCGTTGCCAGACCATGCCCGCTTCGAGGCTTTGAGCGCGGTCATATTTGTCGCGCACAGCAATGGTCCCGAATGCGCCGGTGGCTTCGGCCGTACGTCTGGTTGCGTCGAGCCAGTAGCCATGGGCCGTCTCTGCGTCCAGAGGCGGGAGCATCTTACCCAGGACCCGCATGATGGGAGGCGCGCCGGAGACATCAATGTGCGGTCCGGAACGACGGGTTTGGAGATCGTCCCAGGTTTCGCAGAACCAGCGCTGGCTATCGTTGACCATGACATGGTCGGCAATGATGCGTTCGGTGGCGGCCACACATTCGGTCGCGTAGCGCCGGCGTTTTTCAGGTTCGGTGGTCCAGAACAGGCGCACATGCTCAAAGGTGTTGGCGACAGGTTCGAATTTCCGCAGTAGCTCGTCGGTCATTTTCGCGGAATCGTAGACGGCGCGATCGGTGTGGCGGTTGGGGATGGCTTCGTAGAGTGTCCTTTCCAGCAGAGTGGGCGCGGGGGCATTTTGCAAGAGCGCTATCGCGGCAACCGGTTCGGGCCCCTGCCAGTCGGGGCGGGAAGAAAGGCGGCCCTGCTTGTGGCTGATGGTGGTGTGGTAACCTTCGGCCGCCGCTGCCAGCTGCAGATTGGCCAGGGCGCAGCCCAGACTCAGGTACATTTCGCGGCGGAAGGGATCGAAGCTGCCGAGATGGCGCGCGGGGTCGGCAAACAACTCGATGCGCTGTTCGGTGAGACGAAAAAGCCAGGGTTGGGTATTGTGGGCGTTGGCCGAGAGGATGGCGGCATGCACGAGTTTCAAGGCTCCGCTGGTTCGACTGGCGCGCCAGTCTTCCCAGGGTTCGAAGGCCGGGCCGGTGCCGGAGGAAAAGACACCGCTATCGACCGCCCGGTAGACGCCTCCGCCCGCCACGAGCACCGAGAGCACGCCGCCGGCTTTGAGTATTGCTCTTCGACTGACCTTGCCTTTGTCCGCGCTCATGATCACTGCCTCCGGGGAGTCCCAGAAGAGCAGTGCGCCGCAATTGGGCAAGTGCTTCCTTCCTGTGCGGGTTCACTGGCGGCCAGGAAGGAAGCGCCATCGTGCGTGATTTGCCTGGCGGTAAGGCTACTTTTCGCCGAACAGGAAGCGGTCGATGGAGAAGCGGCCGGCCCCCACGGTCATGAAGAGAATCGCGATCACAAGAAACAGGGCCGCCAGTTCGTAAGATGCGCCACCGCTCATGTTCACAAAAGGATCTCCGCGGACAATCATATGAAAGTAAGTCGCCACCAGCATTGTAAAGGCGATGCCCAGAGAGGCCAGACTTGTGAGCAGGCCCAGAATCCAGGCCAGACCGCCGCCGAATTCGGAAACAGCAGCCAGCAGTTGAAGCACAGCCGGGACTCCCGAATCAGGGCCCATCCAGCTCAGGGGATTCTGAATCTTGCCCCACCCGTGGAACAGGAAGGCCAGACCTGCGACAAGACGAAGAAGCAGAAGGCCAACCGAGGCCGGAGTGCCCTGGTAGGTCGGCGTGAAAAACGTTCTTATGGCACCACTCATACAAACTCCAATCGAAAGAGATCTGCTTACGATACCGTTTTTTTGTTCCCGCGGCGCGCGAAATTAGATCGGGGATCGTTTGGGCGTGCCCCTCGCGAGTTTATGGGGAGTGTGGTCGGCGCTCGAAAGATCTGCTCGGGTCGCGCTCCTGCGGGCTCCGCTATCGCTTCGGTCTCGCAGGCGAGACTGCTGCGCACCCTGCGGATCGCTCACGCGTGCGAATTTTTTGGTCGGTGGCAGAAAAAACGCGGAACAGAATGCAGACCGGCGACCTTCCCCGGTTATGAAACGCAAACTTGACCACTGGAAAACCCAGGCCATCGAACCCGGTCGACCGGCCTGTACATTTTTGATCCCGGCCGATCTGGAAGTCTTTCTCCGAAAGCGTCGCGATGATCACCGCTGGGTCATCTCATATCTGGAGTTCTTGATCGGTCAGGCCCTGCGGTATCGGGCCGAAGGACGGCTGCCGGAAGTGCCCCGGGTTACGCGGCGCTATCAGGCCGACGATCCCACTATTCAGCGCTGGCATGTGCGGGTACCAGGGGAACTCTGGACGGAGCTACGCTGCCTGGCCGGCTCCTGCGGCGTTACCATGTGTAACATGTTTGTAATATTGATTCGCCTGGACCAGCAGGACCAGGTAAGGGTCCCAAAGAACGTCGGAGCTTCGTCGTGCGTTTTTGGGTATCGTATTGTTTTTTTGCAGAGCGTCTGTATGGACGAAGGCATTACGCGACGCAGTGTCGTTTTCGAAGTCTCTTCCGACCCACCCAAATGCAACTGGGCCCATCAAACCTGAAAGCCAGCTGACTGAGTGTTGCCGCGAGCATCAGCGGGGTTCCACCAGAGCGTAGCGATACTTTGCCTGGGCGGCTCTTTTCCCGGCTTCGTTAAAAAAGTCGCAAACGAAATCGAGAATCTTGCCCTGGTGACGCACCAGACGGGCTTTCGCCTGAACTGTGTCCTTGCCGATTGGTCGGAGGTATCGAATCGAGGCATTTACCGTCAGCATGCGTTCGCTTTCGTTCTCAACGAAGAACAGGCACATGAGCGCGGTCATCGTGTCGCCCACAGTAAAGAAACAGCCGCCATGCATGAAGCCATGCAGGGCGCGGTTGCTCTGCTGGCAGGGAATTTCGGCTTCGGTGGTGTCTGCGCTGAGTTTCCGCAAACGCATACCGGTCGCTCCGGGATGGCATTGCTCAATCAGGTGTTGGGCCTGCTCTTCAAACGAGCCCTCTGCTTTGATTGAGAAATATTCCCGCGGTACAATCCTGTAAACCATGTCCAGACTGCCTGTCATGATGCGCCTCGCTCTGGCCTCCATCGAACGCAGGAGACAGTATTGTCTCCCCATCGGTCTTCCAGGAGACAGAGTTGTCTATCATTTTTTCTGGAAATCTACGGCCGATCCCGCAGGCTGACCTGGTGGCAGACGCGGGTGATTCGCAGTTCGACGATCTGGGTGATGCCCGTTCAGCGGCCAATCCGGGGGCGCGATTGCTGGCGGCCGCCCGGGACCTTTTCGATGAGCATGGCTATGCCGGGGCCGGCATAAACGAAATTATCGCCCGTTCGAACACGTCCAAAAAGAGCTTCTACAGCTACTACCCGAGCAAGCGAGATCTGGGTGAGGCGTATTTGCGCGAACAAGAAGCTCACTTGCTTGAGCAGCTGGACCAGATGGCCGGCAAATATGCGGGTGATTATGCCGCTTTTGTCCGTGCCTGGGCGCGTTCGCTTAAAGCCGGAGCGCGCCTCAATCAGCGTTACGGCTGTCCGTTTGCCAGCACCGCCGCCCAAACCTCCGACGAGTTTTCGGAGCTACTGGGGTCCATCGTTTCGGGATGGTCCGCGAAGCTGGAAGTGTTTCTCAGCGATTGTTTTTCAGAGTTCTCGCGTCAGCAGATTCGTACATTGAGTCGTCTGATTCTGGTCCAGTACGAAGGCTCCATACAGATGTGGCGCCTCACAAAAGATCCGAACTACTTCGATCTTTTCGAGGGTGCAACCGGCGCGCTACCGATAGCAGTTCAGAATCTGAGGTCCGGTGGCCGTCGTCCTGTCCGGGCCAGAAGCAAACACAAGTCCTTCTGAGCTAAAGGACCCCGACGCACGTTCCGGGTTGCGTCGCAGCCGCATCGGATTGTCTCAGTCCGCGAGAATCAGCAGCACAATGAAGGGGACCGCGTTCAAAAACAGAAACAGAATCTTGAAGGCCCCCAGAAAAGCGTACATCGCAACATTGTAGGTTTCCCGGCTCAACGGAAGGAACCGGCTCTGGGTTCGGTACACCAGGTCGGGGACAGCCAGGATACAAAGCGTCCAGAAAACCAGAAGCGAACCATTCAGAATTGTGCACCACTTTAGAAAATTCACCAGATCGATCATTGGGTCTCCTTACTCCAGCACAGACTGTTGCGGTTCTACTGGATGTGCCATGATTTTGATCAGGTATCGTGAAGCATCGGACAATGAATAAGTCCATCAGGGGACTTGCGAAGACGCGATCGTTCGAGCCTGCGGCAGCCCGAGCACGCGCCGTAGCAGTCGGACATAGCCATCGTACTTATTCGGCTGCCGTAAATCCCTCGTTGCCGCTCGTTCAAAATTGTCGAGGGCGTCTTCAACGAGAGCGTCGTGGAGCGGCCGGATGAAAAGGGGCCAGAGCAGCACTGCGGGCCAGTGCAACTCCGCGTCGATTACATGGCGGGCCGTGAACGTGCTGGCATCTTTTTGTTCCAGCTCAAAATAGTGTACGCCCTCAATTCCCCGGGAAAGGCGTGCGTTCTCGAAAACGAAAGTGGTTCGTTCCCCGGGACGGTGTTCCAGCACCTGATAGCGTACCGGTCCGTGCCCGCCGCGTCCCCGTTCTTCTTTGGGGGCATCGAGACGCATGGCCGGCCAGCGGTCTTTAGGCCAGAGACGATCCTTCCTGGTTCCCAGACTTTCGAACAGTTCCGACGCCTGAGCGGCGCTTGTTTGCACGGTGCGTTCGTGTACGTTCTTCACTTTCATTTCAGGTCTCCTGCGAATGCGTCTACGGTCTTTCCAATCAGGGAATCCACCTGGGCCGGTGGGGCCTGGCCGCGTCTGAGGTGTGGTTTGATTGCGGCCAGGGGCATTTCCACGAGTAAGAACTGTAGCAGCGCGATTCCTTGCGCTTTTGAACGCGTCCCCGACCGTTTCAGCAGCGACCCCAGGGCGCGTCGCAACTGACGCTCCAGCCTGTGTATGCGCTGGACCAAAGCCGGGCCCGGCTCTAAGGCCTTCAGGCCGGCCGCCTCGAACCGGAGCAGGGTCCGGGCTCCCAGCAAATCCCGGCGCGCAAAATCCGGAGTGTAGAGCGCGCCCGCGCGTACGCTTTCGAACAGGTTGGTTTTTGCGATCGCATCTAAAAAGCCGCCCTGGAAGGCCTCCGCAGCCTCTATCCAGGCCAGGGCCTGAATGGCATCCAGGGACGGGAATCGGTGGTAGACCGACCCGATCGTAGCTCCTGCGCCGGCGGCAATCTTTTGCACGGTCAGTTCTGCCGGGCCCTCGGTCGCTATGACCCTTTGAGCTACCCGCACAAACTGAGCCTCGTCAAATCTGGCCGCTCGTCCCATATAACATATTCTAGAATATGCATTATAATTGACCAGAGTTTTTTGCATCCGCTCCCGCGCTTTTTTGGGGCAATCCCGCCCGGCATGCCCGGACCGTCCGTGACGTCCGGCCTGAGCCAGATCATAGACAGGCCCCGGTCGGTCGTATCAGGCTTCCGGCATTGCGGACCCGGTCTTTTCTCGAAGCGAGCGTCCGGGGGGCCCAGCCATGCGAATTGTAAAGCGTAGCCTGCTGGTCGCTACACTCGTAGCATTTGCCTTCGTTGTCCTTGGGCTGGGGCTGGCCCTGGTCTTTTATCCATCCGAATATGTTTACCGCACTCTTGTATGGCAGGAGTCGGACGCCTTTGACTGGCAGAAATTTCCATCCCACGCGCTTGTTGCCAGCAGACGGCCATACCATTTTGCGGAAGCCCCCGATGCGCGCGTTCCGCAACTATTCGCCTCCATAGTCGGCGTGGAGGATTGGGAGCAATTTCTGCAAGAGAATCAAACCCAGGCTTTTATTGTCGTGCAGAACGATCGCCTTGTGTATGAGGCTTATTTCAACGATACGAATCGCGATACGATCGTTACGTCTTTTTCGGTGGCGAAGTCTTTCACTTCGGCTTTGATTGGCATCGCTCTGGACGATGGCTTCATCGAAAGCATTGACGATCCCATTACCAAATACTTGCCGGAACTGGCGCAGCGTGACCCGCGATTTACGGCGATCACGATTCGTCACCTGTTGCGTATGGCCTCAGGTCTCGAATACGAAGAGTTTCGCCCATTGCTTTTCAACAGCGATGACGTGCTCACTACGTACTATCCAGACCAACGTCGAATTGCTCTGGAAAACACGCGAATCTCCGGACCGCCAGGTGCCGTTTTCCGGTACAACAAATACCATCCCCAGCTTCTGGGTCTAATTCTGGAACGGACCACAGGAATGAGCGTAGCCGATTACCTCCAGACCCGTGTCTGGGAACCGCTTGGCATGGAATACGATGGCTCCTGGTCTACCGATAGCGAGCTCAGTGACTTCGAGAAAATGGAAACCGGTGTCAATGCCCGGGCAATCGACTTCGCAAAGTTCGGCGCACTGTTTCTGCACCGCGGTCGCTGGCAGGGTCGGCAGTTAATTTCTGAAAATTGGGTCATCGATTCAACTGCTCCCTTTCTGCCCGATAACTACGACGCCTACTATCCGGCTTTCATGCATTCCCTTCCCGGACATGCCTACTACGGCTACATGTGGTGGGGTATGGCCAGGCCCGATGGCGCAACGGACTTTTCCGCGGCCGGAGATCGCGGGCAGTACATCTATGTTTCGCCGGAAAAGGGTTTGGTTATTGTGCGCAACGGGACCGACTTCGGACAACTGGATGAGCAGTGGTTGTCCTCGTTTTTTGAATTTGCAACCCGGTTCTGAGAACCAGTTTACCGGCGCTGTTCGCGTTCCATGACCACTTTGTTGCGGCCGCTGTTCTTCGCTTCATACAGCAGCTCATCGGCCCGCTTGTAGAGACTGTCCGCGTCGTCTCCGGGGCGGGCCAGGGCCACGCCCAGCGAAAGGGTTATGTGCTCGATTTCCCCGGCGCCCATATCAATCGGTGCGGCGGCCACCAGACGGCGGATATTCTCGGCAGTGTTGTAACTGTCCTCAGGGCTGAGATTGAAAAGGACCATCACGAACTCTTCACCGCCCAGACGAAAGAGGTAATCGTCTCGAGAAGTTCGCAGGCTGCTTGTGAGCAGGCGGGCCAGAGACTTGAGCACAGTGTCGCCTCCGTCGTGGCCGTGTTTCGTATTGAACTGCTTGAAATGGTCGATGTCGATTCCGATCATTGTAACCGCGCCTCGTCTGGCGTTCTCGAATACGCTCCTGGTGAACTCGCTGAAATACTTCCGATTGAAAACGCCTGTCAGCTCGTCAATCGTGGCGCGTTCATTGAGCTTCGAAAGCACCTTCACAAATTTAGAAACGCGCAGAAGCCCGGTCGTCGGATCAACACCGGTGAAGCTCTCAAATTCTCCGTCGTCCAGGAAGATCCCGGCGCACCCCGTGCAGATATCGATCTCCACGTCGTCGATGTGTTTTGTTTCCATGTCGGCGGAACATTTAGGGCACAGCATGCGGCCACTCCTATCAACTTGCGCCAGTTTGCAGGGCTCCGCCCCGACTGTGAATCGTTAATCGCAGGGGGGGTTGTGGCATTGCTCCTGTATTAACCGCGGAGTATCATCACGGCCACGGTGGACATGGGTCCATGAATCCCTGGGCCAGCGATTCACGCGCCCGCTTTCGGCCGTTCATCGCGCGGGCAACCGAATGCAAAGATGGCCGCTACGCGGCAGGGGCGGCTTGTGTTGGCCGGCCTGCGATTGCTCAAGCGCATAGGCTCGTCGGCCAGACAGAATCACCCAGGTACGGATCGCCATCTTTTCAAATGGCGCTATCCGGAGGCCGAAGTCTCGCCAGAGTGTTGCGGGCCGGGAACGTATCGATGCCGTGCAGTTCGAGGCCCGGAAAAACCACTTCGGTGAAGCTGGCGGTCATGATTTCCCGGGAACTTTGCGGGGAAAGGACTCCGAACTTTTCGGCCGCCGGGGGAAAATGTTTAATGCCTTCTCTTTCCGATCGGAGGCTGGCACAGATCATCCCCGGCACGCATTCACCAACCCACCTTACGTCAGAACGGTCCGCCTCCCAGGCCAGATGGGCCCAGCCTATGCGGGCATGTTGGATTTCATCCTTCAAGATGCGCTGAATGGTTGCATGTATCTGTTTGTCGTCGCTCAAACGCCGCATTTCAATGAGCAGGGCGGCGGACAGGGTTTCCGTTACGCACGCGAGAGCAAGACTGCAATATAGAGCGGTCTGCGCCACAGAAAGCGATGCCCCGGCTGGTGGCCCCATGTCAGTGTTCGTGCGCGGTTGCAATGGCTGAAACACGGCCCCGCCCTGCAGACGCCGCACAATCTGGCGGCACAGACGTGCGTGTTCGATCTCATCGTCGCGGGCCTGTTCGGCCATGGCAATCAGACCGTTCGGAGCTTCGATTGCACGTAGCTGCTGATTCAGGCGTCCGAAGTGATAGGCTGCTTCTTGCTCAATCTGTTCGCGATAACGCCAGGTTTCGCATACGATTAGCAGCTCGTCATCCAGCAACACTCAAGGCCCTCTACCGGCGAGCCGTCACGGCACACGCTGCTGTTTTCCGGCTCACAGAATGTTTGCTGCAGGGCCGCCCCGGACTGGTCGGCAGGTGCGGGCGTGGCGGAGTTGTCCTCGGCGTTGCCAACGGGTTGCTCCGCCTGGCGGTCGGCGCTCCCCGTGCAACCGGCTACGATCAGCGCGCCACCGACTACCAGGGTGTGGAACAGTCTTAATTGTTTCATATCGGCTCTCCAGATGAATGCGCCTGCGATATTGGGAGTGTAGGACGCT
This sequence comes from Spirochaetales bacterium, assembly GCA_024233935.1. Lineage (GTDB taxonomy): Bacteria > Spirochaetota > Leptospiria > Leptospirales > Leptonemataceae > JACKOY01. The sequence continues at coordinate 164,288 of JACKOY010000004.1, forward strand.
AAAACGCCAGCAAGTTTCGGGCTTCGGTCAGGATTCCGGCACCCAGACCGATACCGAGCCGCCATTGCAGCGGAACTCCGCCCAGCCCTGTTCGTTGGACGTGATCGGATCTCTCACGTGTCCGGTTGCGTCCACGAAACGAGTCCCGGCGCGTCTGACCTCCATCCATTTGTTGCCAGCGGCCCCGTTCGAAAGTAAAACCGCGAGGCCCCCTTCTTCATTTTGTGCCGGTCGGGTCCAGCCAATGACGTTGGGATGATCGAAGTAGTCGTATTGGTCACCGTGGCAGAAATCGCGCCGCGCTCGCAGAAAGACATCCATGAGGAACCGATGGGAAGGCAGCACGACTCTGTGTCGGTTGCCGTCGCGGCCGAAGTCCTCGTATTCCGCGCCGTAGTAGTCCGGATAAAAAATACAGGGATAACCGTCGCGACGCAAGAGTATCAGCGCGTATGCCAGCGGCTTGAACCACGGCTCGACAACCGACTCCAGCGCCTGTAGCGGTTGCGAATCATGGTTCTCGACGAAGGTGACCGATTCCGTAGGCCGGCGGGCGACCAGCGATCCCTCGAATACACGACGCATATCAAAAGAACTGCCTGAATTCGAAGCCACGTGAAAGTTGTAGTGGAGGGCCACATCGAACACACTCATGCGCCCACCCACGGCGCCCAGATACCATTCGAGCACGCTGGCGTTCGGCCACCAGTATTCCCCCACCACGAACAGGTCGCGGCCGGCGTGGCGCTCCAGCGCATCGATCCACTCCGGAAAAAACCAGGCGGCGATATGTTTGATCGCGTCCAGGCGAAAGCCATCGACCCGGGTTTGATCGAGGTACCAGCAGCCCCAGTTGATTAACTCACGGCGCACATCGGGATGCTGAAAGTCGAGATCGCAACCCATCAGATAGGCGAAGTTTCCTTTTTCGAGGGCAGTGTAGTCGTCGAACTTCTTGCCCTCCAGCAGATAGACCATGCCGTGCTCGCCCGGGTTGGCAGCGTCGTAGTCCACGGCATCGAAATGCTGGGCGTGCCACTCAAAAGCCGAATACTTGCCCGCGCGACCCGGAAAGTTGAAGCCGGTGTAGCATTCGATCTCGCGCATGCCGCCCGCCGGCGCCAGACGATTGTCCTGGGAGTAGGGAACCGCGCGCCATCGCTCAATTGAGTCCCCACCCATGCGATGATTCAGCACACAGTCCGCGTAGCGTTCCACGCCGGCTGACCGCAGGGCGCTCAGGCACTGCAGGTACTCCTCCCGCGTTCCGTATTTCGTCCGTACGGAGCCTTTTTGATCGAACTCACCCAGGTCGTAGAGATCGTAGACGCCGTACCCCACATCGTTGCCGCCGCCGACGCCTTTGCTGGCCGGCGGCATCCAGAGCGCGGTTATGCCCGCGCTCCGGAGCTCCTCTGCGTTTTCGGACAACTCCCGCCAGAGCGAACCGTCCGCCGGAGTGTACCAGTGGAAAGCCTGCATCAGAACGCCGTTGATTTCTTGCACGGCCGAAAGGGACCGACGGGTGCCGGGCAGGTAAAGCGAAAAGCCATCGATTACGGCAATTGTTTGGCCTATGCTTTGTGGGCGCGCAGCAGCAACCACAAGCCAAACCAGCCCTCTGCGATGACCGCGGGCAGGGCAACAATCGCCGTAAACACGTCGGCGTAATCGGCATAGTTGTCCAGAAGAGAGTGGGCGGTCGTATCGATTATGTATGCCGCCCCTGCCAGGATGAGAATGTAGCCGAGCACACGCGGGGCGTAACCAGAAGCGATCGAAAGATAGCCCAGGAGTATGACGTGCAGGCCAAAGGCCGCCAGGCCAATCAGCCAGGTTGCGTTGAATGATTCCAGCGCGACCAGCGCCTGCACATTCAGTTGCTCGGTATTAAAGGCGTCCAAAAAACCGGCCCCGCTCAAAAGCTGCAGAGCCTGAAAAAAGAACACGATGGCGACGCCGAGAAACACGGTATAGACCAGCCTGAGCCAGGCCGTGAGCAAAGATAGGTCGCGATTGCTCTTTCTGAAAACAATATACAGCGCCCAGGCGATCGGAACGTCCAGAAGAAACACAACCAGAAAGCTCACAAGCCCCAACCGAAACAGCAGTTCCTGCCCGGAGATGTTCGTGGCGGTTGCCACAGCGTCCCCGGGCACTATCAGCCCTTCGCGAACGAAGAAGTTGGCGAAAATAGCGAGGGCAAACAGAATCACATAGCCGAAGCCGGCAAATATTGCAGCCCGGCGGGGCGATGTCTCGACGGTCTGGTTTGAATTCACGGTTTGCTCCTTCCTGAGGGCGACCGCTCTTCAATGCTCTGACCGCCAGCTGTGCTGCCTTCAAGCTCCCCGTCGCTCTTTAGAAGGGCAAGTAGATTTCGAACGCGCGCTTTTCGTTGAGACTCACCGGCCTGAGCTTACGCAAGGGTCCGGAACGCAGCGTCCGGCGTCATTTCCGATGACAACCGGCACGAAAGCCTGCACGCGGCCGGCCCATGCGGTTGCGCTATCGAGCTTGCCTCAAGAATACATGCTTTCGATTTCTTTGGTGTATTTCTCGAACACCACGTTTCGTCGCACCTTGAGGGTTTGTGTCAGTTCCTCGCCCACCTGGAACTCCTGGGGCAACAGAGCAAAGGTCGTGACTTTTTCAAAGGACTTAAAGCCGTTCTTGTCGGAGACGTGCTTCCGGATTTCTTCTTTGTAGAGTTTGGCCACCCAGACGTTGGAGGACCACGCGGCGATATCGTCGTCAAGATTCTCACCCGCTTCGCGGGCGCGATTCAGAACTGCTTCTCGGGCCGGCGTGATCAAAGCGCCCAGAGTCTTCTTATCCTGGCCAACCACAACCACCTGGGCGATCAGCACGCTTTGCGAAAGCACGTCTTCGATGGGTTGCGGCTCCACGTTCTCGCCCCCCAGAAGCACAATCGTGTCTTTAGCGCGACCCGCGAACTTCAGTTCGCCGCTGACCGTGTAGACCAGGATGTCTCCGGAGTTGAGCCAGCCATCCTTTAACACCTCGGCCGTCTTCTCGGGCTGCTTGTAGTAGCCCTGCATGATGTGCGGCCCCCGGTGCCAGGCCACGCCTTTTGTGTTTGGTTTTGTGATTTCATTGCCGGCTTCGTCGAGCAGCTTGATGGCGGTGCCGGGGTAGGGTTTACCGACGGTGCCGACCACGGTGTGCGGCCACTCGCGGCGACAGGTGACGCCGGAAGTCTCGGTCATACCGTAGGTTTCGAGAATCGAGATGCCGATCGAGTAAAAGAAGCGGTCAATGTGTTCCGGGAGCGCACCGGCGCCAGAGATGGCAAACCGTACGCGTCCACCCAGCCCTTTGCGCACTTTACCGAGGATGAGCTGTGCAAACAGATTCGGAAGGAGCAGGAGCCACAGAGCATTCAAAGCCCAGAACTTTTTGAGCACACTGACCAGGATATTCTCAGGCACCAAACGATAGCGGCGACCGAGCAGGACATCCTTTTGTAAGGAGAAGTGATTTGCAGACCAACGCGAAAAGTTAAACAACGCGCGTGCTACCGGCGGCGCCTTTTTTACGCCGTCCACAATGCGCGAATAGAAGCTTTCCCAAACCCGCGGGACCGATAGCAGAAATGTCGGGCGCGCCTCCTGCAGGTCCTTCGCCAGAGTTGGAACCGAAGTGAATGCAGTGGCTGTAATGGTGCGCCAGGCCACGCCCTCTATCAGTCGCTCGGCGATGTGCCACGGCGGAAGAAAACCCATTGTCACCCCATTCGGGTCGACCCGAACGCCACGAATACTGTGATCAATGGCCCAAACGTGGCTTTTCTGGGTGTGCATCACGCCCTTCGGATTGCCGGTCGTGCCGGACGTGTAGATGATTGTCGCCAGTTCCTCTTCGCCTATCGACCGACCCACTTCGTGAAACTTTGCGGCGCCGTTTTGCACAGAGCGCCCGCGCTCCATCAACTCGTCGAGCGTGAGTATTTCGATTCCCTCGACCGATAACTGGCCGGGATCTTCAAAAAAGACGATGGTTCGGAGTCCCGGGAAGCTCGCGAGGCGATCCTGGATCTTTTCATAGACCGATCGGTGCTCCAGAAAAATGATCTTGCAGGCCGCATGCTCAAAGATGTAGGTCAGGTCGCCTACGGTCGCATCCGTGCCGCGGGGCACATCGACGCCGCCGACTGCGCAGATACCCCAGCAGCTACGCAGCCAGCGGTGGCCGACATCGGCGATCAGGCCGACCTTGTCTCCCTTCTGCATGCCCAATTCGAGCAGGCCAAGCGAAATGTTCTGCATCTGCTCGGCGACCTCACGAAAGGTCGCTTTCTCATAAGGTTGCCCCTTGGCGGGCCTGTACATCTGCGCGATGGAATCGGGATACTGCTCGGCGCTTTTTTGTATGAGCCAGTAGTACGTATATGCGGGAAGCTTCAATGCGTCGGACATCGTTCCAGAAAGAATTCTTTCGCGCCACATTGCAAGAAGTTTCCACACGACAGCGTGGCCACTCCATCCCGGCCGTCCATTTTGCTACTCCGGCTTTGCGCTTCGCGTCTGCTGGCTTGCATAGTAGGCGAATTTACGCGCCCGCATGATCTCGCCAAGAGGGCGGTGTTCCAAAAGTCCGTTCCAGGGATCGAAGATTGTGCCTTCAATGCGTTTCTCCCGGGCCTGCTGCTTCTCGTCTCCGAACGATTGCTGCGGAATAGTCAGCGTCGCCACGGTTACGAACGGAGATTTATCCGCGGGCCAGACCACCGATGCATCTTCTATGGGGGTGATGTCTTCGCTGATGAAGAACTGAAGCTGCACTTCATAAACCAGCGGTCCCTTTTCCAGGCGGTCCTGTATGTCCTTTCCCCAGTCCTTTTTCGCACCCGGATTGATGGCGTTTGCCATCGGTTGGAGGCGGACACGCACGGCATACGGTCCGCAGGCATGGGGGACCACGGTGTTAAAAGGTTCGGTCGCAAATCCCGTAAATTTTTTGGAAAGCGTCTTGAGCTGACCAAGGGCGCCAAAAAAGCCTTTGGTCCGGATCAGATATCCCAATGCGGAGATCTTGCTTTTTGCGGCGGCCTGCACCAGGGCGATAAAAGGATCCACCCCCGGCGAAGAGAACGATTCGTGGTTGATCAGGAGGAAATCCTGACTCGAAGCGTTTCCGTTGCCCAGGGCCGATTTGCCGCTGACTCCGAGCACCTTGAAGGCAAACCCGCGAATGTCGGGGTCGCCGTCCGAATTGATATCCAGGCTGCCGTTGGAAAGGCGCACCAGGCAATCGTACGTTTTTGGACTGGCAAAGATTCCCTGACGGGCCGGCTCCGGCAGATCTGCCTTCACTTCGAGGCTTGCTTCGAGCCCCAGTAACTGCTTGCGATGCAGGCCGCGCCCGTTACCATATTTTTGAGACCGATCCTTCTGGATGGAAACGATAACGTCTGCGTAGCGTTGAAAGCGTTCCTCCTCGTCGGGTTTGATGTTTTCTTTCCAGTTTGTTGCGGGTGTGGCGCCGGTTTGGGGCATGGTTGCGATCCTGAGTTCAGAGTTTGTTTCGAATGTCAGGTCCGAACGCTCCTCGCATTCACCATGACCGGACAATTCTTTGTTCGGATGGTGTGGAGTTGAAAGCCGGTCCCTGTCAACAAACAGATCGAATGGCGCTGAAAAAAGGCAAGGGATCGGTACTCAGCTACAGCCCTGGAGAAAACCTGAGGTCAGCGCCGAATATCAAGGACTCCGCAATCCATTTCAGGGGGCTCCGTTCAGAAGGCGTTGCCCTGACCCGGACTGTCGCAATTCAGCAGAATGAGGCCCGTCCCCAGCGCGAAAAAAGCCTGCGCGAAGCAATCCGTTCCGGCCGGAAGGGCGGTGTTGTTCACGCATGAATTGTAGAGATAGAAAAATTGAAACGTGGCCCCTTCGACACACGCTTTGACTTCCTCATCGGTCGGATCTTCGGCCCAGGGATTAAACGCATCAAAGCTATCGCAGGTGGTGAGCGAAATGCAGGCGAGCAGGGCGACGCCTCTTAAATATCTGGTGAACCAGAGTTGTGGCTTCATTTTGTTTTCTCCGGGTGGTAGCAAGAGCTTGAGTTGGTTTAGCGCTTTTGACCCTGGCGCGATCCGGCGGCAAGAAGTAACCAACCCTGTATCCAGAATGACCGTCGACTGCTGTCTTGCCAGACCTCATGTTCCGCGTCTATTCTACCGGAAGCCTGCCATAATACCACGACAATGGGGCAAAATGCTCCATCGTGGGGTGAAGTGCATCCACGCCAGAAGTTCTGCACACTGGCCTGGTCAGCAGGTTGGTATGCACCTGGAAATGCTCTCGACTATTCCTCTGGCCATTTGAACTTCGAGGCATGAAGGCTTCAGGCGAGATACGCTCTTCCTGGACAAGGCCCGGTGATCGAGCCCGGAGCGCGCCCCTGCTGCTGGCCCTGGCGGCGGTTCTGTCACTCGTTTCGCCGGAATTCCTCCGGGCGCAGCCATCTGCGATTGAGCCTTCGATTCGAATATCGGGGGTCGACACGGCCCTGCTCATTGCCGGCAGGTTTCCCTTTGCGACCGGTGACGATCCACTTTACGCTTCGCTTTCTTACGACGATTCCGAATGGGATCGCATTATGGTCCCGGCTTTGTGGCAGAACGCCGGTATCCGACATGCCGGCATTGGTTGGTATCGCATTGCGTTTATCGTCGACGATAACCTGGCGGGAGCAGGTGTCGATCTATCCATCATGGTTCCCTACGTTCTGGCGGCCCACGAAGTGTACGTTAATGGAATCAAGCTGGGTGGGCGCGGCCGGGTCGATCCCGATTTCGAACGTTCGCGGTACAACACAACACCGGTTGTTGTTCGCATCCCGGCGGCCGTGATTCGAGACGGTCGCAACATTCTGGCCATCCGCGTGCGCAGCTATGGTCAGGTCGGTGGCATCGCTCTGCCTGATTTTTATATCGGCGGATCGGCTGCCGTCCAGGACCGCCTGCAACGCTACCTCGTCTGGAACTCGTTGCTGGCAGGCGCTTGTTTAATCGTATCTTTGTATTTTCTTACGCTTTACGTCGCTCAGCGCCAGGATCGTTCCTTTATGTATTTTGGACTGACGGCGCTCATGTCATTCTTTTATGCCCTTGGCAGCAAATCGATCGATACTTACGCCCACGATTTCGGCAATGCCTCCTTCTTGATTCATGAAACGACAATCCAGACGCCTCTGGCGTTCACTCCGTTGTTCATGATGCGTTTCTACCAGCACTTCTTCGGGCTGCGCCGACGAATTCCTCTGGAGTTGTTGGCCTGGGCTTGCGCTGGCCTCGGCGTAATGTTTTATGGTTCGTACGTATCGAGGGCCGTGTATGACTTCCATTTGCTGTACCTGTTTCCGTTGATTTTTGTGACCGGCACAGCCGTGTTTTTCTACCTGGTGGCGGCAAACTTTCGTGCAGTGATCCGCAAAGCATTCGGCGCCCGCACACTGATGGTGGGACTGTTGGCCTTTGTGGGTGCTATTGCGAACGATTTACTTCATCACCAGCTTGTCTTCGAGGGAACCACTCGCCTGTACGAGGAAGGATTCACATTCTTTACTGCGGTGATGGCCGTCGCGCTTGGCATGAAACTGAGTCGGACGCTGGCCGAGACGGACAGGCTCAATCGGGATTTGGACGCGCAGGTGCTGGAAAGAACTCAGGAGTTGCATCAGGCTGTTCTGGAAGCCAAAGAGGCGGGATCGGAAGTCCAGAAACTAAACGATTTCACAGTTAAGATCAATGAGACGACCGACCTGAACGGAATCATCAACTACATTGCTGCGCACGTGCGGGAGTACTTCGATATCGATGGCGTAATGCTGTACATACTGCATCGGCCGTCCCGCGAAATGCGTTTTTTCCAGGTCGTCGGCCAGGAAGACCGTCCGGTCGAGCAGCGGGAGTTCATTCAACGGTTGGTCTTTCCCCTGGATCAGCGGGGCGGCATGGTGGCCGCCCTGATTCGAAAGGGCCGGCCACTGTATATGCCGCGCTTCAGGGGCGTTATCGACCCGCATGATCCAATCGTCAAGCTACGGGCCGTAGCCGGCGTCGAATCGGCAATGGCTATCCCGCTGGTTGTTCAGGGCGAGGCGATCGGCCTCCTGTTCTTCACAAACTTCTTTCGAAAGATGGGTTTAAGTCGCCAATCGATAGCATCGATCACGCGCTTCGGAGAGCAGGTCGCGGGCGCCGTCTATTCGTCGAGCCTGTTGCGCCAGGTTCAGCTGGAGCGGGAAAAATCGGATGAACTCCTGCTGAACATCTTGCCCGCGGAGGTGGCGCTTGAGCTGAAGGAGACCGGCGCGGTTCAACCGCTCGGGTATGAGAGAGTCACTGTCCTTTTTACCGACTTCGTTGGTTTCACGAAGATCGCGGAAACGATGGCGCCGGAGGACCTGATCCGGGAGCTGGACGGATGTTTCACGCAGTTCGATGAGATCGCGGCCCGCTTCGGCCTGGAGAAGCTGAAGACAATTGGTGACGCCTATATGTGCGCTGGCGGTCTGCCCCTGGCCAACCGGACCAACGCCATCGACGCCTGCCTGGCTGCGCTTGAATTCCAGGCCTTTATGAACCAGATGAAGTCGATCAAAGGCGGGCTGGGATTGCCCTTTTGGTCCTTGCGCATCGGCCTGCATACCGGTCCTGTTACGGCCGGTGTGGTCGGTAAGAACAAGTTTGCGTACGATATTTGGGGCGATACTGTAAACACCGCCAGCCGATTGGAGTCGACAGGTTCGCCCGATCGAATCAATATCTCAGCCGCAACGTATCAACTGGTGCGGGACTTCTTTCGCTGCGAGTTCAGAGGGCCAATCGAGGCGAAGGGCAAAGGCCAGATCGATATGTACTTCCTGGAAGGACTCTTGCCGCACCTGGCCCGGGATCAAGAGGCACGCCATCCGAACGATTTGTTCCGGGAGCGCTACAAGGCCGTTGACCAGATGCGTTGACCGATTCACCGTTCGTTTTTCTCAGCCTTCGCCGAGTATGCGCCATCTGCGGCAAACGGCCGTCCTGGCGCAACTCCTGGTTCGGGTACGCCGTCTCGTGCGGCGGCCGCTAAGACCAAACGCGATCTCCGTGCCAGCGAGAGAAACCAGACACCAATCGCGATACCGCAAAGCCATGCGCCCGCAGCAAGGCGACCGCCTTGACTGACAGAATGCAATTTGGCCCGCGGCAATAAACCACGAGCTCGCCATTGCGCGGTAACTTTCCCAGGTCCTTTGTCAGTTCGTCCAGCGGAATGCCGATCGCGCCAGCGATGTGACTCTTTCGGTACTCTCCGCGTGACCGCACGTCAATCAGGGTCACTGCTTTTGCTTTGAGTTTCTTCTTCAGTTGCCCGGAGGTGATTACCGCGGCTGCGCCACTCTGGTCGGTGTCCGGGCCACTCTGTGCCGCGTGAAAGACAACGAAACGCTCCAGAGCATCCAGCAATTCTCGAAGGGGGCCGCTCTGGAGGCGGTATAGAATGTTTCGGCCTTCACGTCGGGATACGACCATGTTGGCTTTCTTCAGCACCTGCAGGTGTTGTGAAGTGCTTGCGACCGATATTCCGGTAATCCGGGAAAGACTCTCGACGGACTGCTCGCCATCCAGTATCGACCGGAGGAGGAGCAACCTGGAATCGTTGCCGAGCGTGTCGGCAACCTCGCTCATAGGGGGAATCTTTTCCAGTTCGGTAGTTCGTGGCATGCAAGGCCTCGTTGGCGGATCTGAGATTTATCGAGCGCCTCTCCCGCAGGCGCCCGCTCTCCGGGCTGGGGTCCTGACAAAAAATCCAGCCCTTGCAGATTTTGCTCGTCATTCAATTAGTCAATTGAATATTTGAATGGTGCGGCCCAGGAGGGCCATTTATGAATGCCACAATGGAACTTGTTCTGAGAACTGCGGCGATCGGGTTCGGGGCGACGCTGGCCATGGATGTCTGGCGTTTCGGACTGCAAAAACTTTTCGGCATCAATTCGCTGGATCTCCGATTGCTCGGCCGCTGGGTCGGTCACCTCTCCGGCGGACGGCTCTTTCACGCCGGTATCGCGAATAGCGCACCGGTGGCGGGGGAGTTGTGCCTCGGTTGGTCTGCGCACTATCTGATCGGACTTAGTTTCGCGGCACTTTTGCCTTTGCTCTGGGGCATCGAATGGCTAACGGCGCCGTCGATTCTACCGGCACTGTCTGTTGGAATTGCAACCGTGCTTGCGCCCTGGCTCGTAATGCAGCCGGCGATGGGAATCGGTTTCGCCGCCGGTCGCGCCCCGAACCCGAACGCGGTGCGAATGCGCAATCTGGCCATCCATACCGTCTACGGAATGGGCCTTTATGCAGCGGCCCTGGGCATTCAGCGGCTGGCGCCACTGGCCGCGTGACCTTGACCGTTTTGTTTTGCCTGGCGATTCGATTGGGCGGACAGCAAATCTGAATGGTTTTTGGCGACAGCCCGAAAGTGGATCAGCCTTTCGCGGCGTCGGCCAGGGTGCGCGTGGCAGCCTGCACGAGCATTTCCGGAAAGAGGTCCCGGTCGCAGACCCAGTCTGCGAGACGATCGGCACTGCCCCTGATGCCGGCCCGTTCGTCCGCCATTGCGCCGACCAGCAGGCGCCCCATCCCACGCAGCCGCTCAAGCCATTCAGCGGGGACCCGGGACTCGTATTCCCGGACCAGTTCTGCGAAACGATTCTCCGCGATCGCTCGCAGGCGCGCTTCCTTGAGTCGCCCGGCCGCCTGCAACAGCAGGGCGTACTGACTGCTGCGCTCGGGCCGCACCGCGCAGGACTCTTCGTAGAGCCAGTGGAGGTGCTCTTCGAGCAACAGGCGCGGCATGCCGCGCGCGGCGAGCACACCTGCAAGCCACAGGATTTGCTTTTCTACGACGTCCGGCTCAAGGTCGCAGATCGAAACCAGCCAGGCACTATCGCTGGCGGTGAACCGCCGGCCCCGCCCTCCGTAGCGCAGTTCAAGGTATGGAAACTCGGTCAATGAGCGTTCGCCCGCCCGGAGCGCCGCTTCAAGTTCGAGCGGTTCTGTGGCAACGCTGTGGAAGCCTGCATTCGGGTTCAGATCGATCGCGCGGGGGGGCGCCCAGGGGCGATCATTGGTCGGTAGCGCTGCGACAACCGCGACCAGGCCTGCGAAACAAGTTACACCGGCCTCCAAAACAATCTGAAACTCCGCGCTCCCCGGTGGGATTCTATCGAGTGCCTGCTTCCATTGCTTCCAGGACGAAGCCTCATCAGCAAGCGCATTCAGGTATGCAACCCCTTGCTCAGCGAAACCGAATTGCCCGGCAACGCTTCGCAGGAGCTGGGCCGCTCCCATGCTGGAACCGCGGAAGACGTACAGATAACCTGCCAGCGAAACGGGACTGCGAAAGGCGTCCCGCCGTATTTCGGAAACAAGCTCAAGCGCGGGCAGGCGGGCGTGCACCGGAGTCGTGCCCGTTGACTCTTGCTCTTCCAGTGCGCGTAGATCCTGCTTCAGCAACCCCTCTTTGCGCTCGTCCGACGACCATAAGCCGGTCAGTCGGGTATGTGCGACGCAGGTCAGTTCGTGCTCAAGCGCGCCCACGATCGTCTGGACCGCTACAAGGTATTCACGATAGGCCCGCAATGGCAGCTCGCCCCGGTGCAGTGCAGTGAAGAAGGGTAATAGTTCGAGCTCTGCGTGCGCCGGGGCGCATGCCTCCCGCAGTGCATGCGCCAGGCTCATGAATGCATGAATGTGCCCCGGGTACAAGTGAAGTCAAGCATCATATGGAAGATAACAGTTGCCGGTAGTCCGGGCGGGCGCGAGTCCTGACAGAGATACGTATGATTTCCTGGTGTTCCTACTGCCAGAAGTACATCGGCGAGAAAGAGCCACTGGAGGTTTATGGTATGAGCCATGGCATCTGCGTGGACTGCATTGCCCGCGGGGCATTCACGGACCCTGCCGTACCGGGCCGCATTCGACCCATTCGGGAATTCTACCAACGCCTGTACCAGGTCGGCCGGTACGGCCGACCAGCCGACGCGCCGGCCATCCTGGCCGAAGGCCGGGGCATGGGCCTTGATCCACTCGATCTTTTGGTCGGAATTGTGCAACCTCTGCAGTACGAGATGGGTCGCGCCTGGGAACGAAACGAAATTAGCGTACAACAGGAACACATGTTCACCGCCACAATGCAGGAACTTGTGGAAACCGTCGCCGTTTACTACGATTCGGGTAAGGAATTGCGCGAATCGCAGCACCCGCGGTTTCTTTTGGTAGACCCGGTGCCCGGCGGACAGCCCGGTCACTCACTTGGTCTCCGGGTGGTTGAGGCCTTTTTGCTCGCGCGCGGGACCGCCTGTCGTGTTGTGAGCCCTGGAATTCCTGTGGAAGAGTTGCTACCTTTTGTGGAGAGCTGCAAACCGGCGTTTCTCGGAATCTCAATTACGCTTCCAGACACGACAGGTTACGCGAGGCAGGTGGAGCATCGTTTGGCCCACCTGAACGGACCGATTCCGGGCTTGATCCTTGGAGGTTACGCCCTGCGCACGGGAATGGCCGTTGCGGACATTCCGGGGGTAACCGTCTGCCGGAACCTGCGGCAACTCGATGAGGTATTGCAGGCAAGCGCCGGCGAGGGGTAATCTGGCCTGTAAAGCCGGGATCACCAGGCCGTGGTTGCGCGGGGTGTAGCGACTGGCTCTGTTTGTTTTTAGAGTTTCCGGGTGGACCTACTGGAACTGCGGTCGCCGGCCTTCTTTCAATGCGCTCATCGCTTCCAGCAGATTCTTCATAATGACCGGATTCCGGAAGCTCTCGTCCAGGTTTTTCATATGGGCTTCTTCGGACTGTAGTATTTCTCGATGTAACGATAGCTTTGTATGCCCGAAGGCCGAGGTGGGAACTTTCAGAATCTGGTCGAGTTTCTTCTGTGTAAGCTTGCGTAGATTCTCTCTGGAGTCCGCGACATCGTCCACAAGACCGATTTGTCTTGCTTCGTCGGCTTTGAAAATCCCTCCGTAAATGACCTCGTTAATTCGATGCGGAGCAATACAGGTTTTGACTTTTTCGACGACGGTCCCGGGCAGCGGCAGACCGAAAAAAACTTCTGTGAAAGAGATACGGCCCTTGCCCGCCAGCATAAACTTAAAATCACTGGCGATGGTTATTACAGCGCCGCCGCCCATCGCGTAGCCGGTGACCTCGGCGACAAGTGGTTTGTCGAACTTCATGAGATAGTTAAAGAAAAGCACGATCTGCCCCATCTCTTCGGCCAGGCGTGATTGTTCGGTTTGAATAATGTTTTGAGCATCGACCCCGTTGCTGAAAAACTTTTCGTTTTCCGAGGTCAGAACCACCGCCCGCAGTTCCGGATCCTTTCGAATCTCTTCCAGGATCGACTCCAGCTCCAATAGATTATCGCGGGTAAACGAGTTTTGTTCGTTGGTTTGCAGCGTAATGAATACGGCCTTTCCGCCTCGCAACCCGGCAACTTCGCGCTTGTAGTTCATGTTTACAGGTTCACCCGCGCTACCCCTGGCGCGTCAAGAGAATCCAGAGGCCGGTTGCTGGCATGGGAAATCGTCAGGTGCCTTTGCTTGGGGGCAGCCCGGTCTTTTCCCGAAAAATAAGACCCACGAGCATGCCCGCCGTCACGAAGTGCAGCATGCCCAGGGCGCCCTGAATCACGATCCAGGTGCCGACCGAGGGAATATCGAAACGACCGGCGATGTCGAGGGCGAGAAACGGAACCACAATAAGGCCGACCAGAAGTCCGTACTTCACGCCGCGGACCACGGGGCCGCCACGAAACGCAGTTAGCGGATAGAGCATTGAAAACCCAATGCCCATAATAAGCGTTGCGAACATGGCCAGATGCACCAGGGGTTCCTCGCGCATGGCGGGGATCGATGCGAAGTACTCGCCGCCCAGCGCGAATCCCAGCAATCCCTGTATGACAAAACTGGAAGCGAAAAATGCGATCGCTCCGAGAAGCATTCTGACGTAGCTCATTATTGTACTGTCATTCCTCGGCCCGACATGCCGCTGCGCTAACCGTGCTCAATCCACTCCGCGTGATGGGTGTCGAAGTACTCTTTCACGTTCGCAATGAGACCGTCATGAATCTTAAAAAGGAAATGGTAGTGGTTGTTGTATTTTCTTCCGCTGGGATGCACGGCGTGGCTCTGTGCGGTGACGGCCACACGATCGGACTCGGCCGTGAATTCCTCCAGCACAAAGTGAAAGCCCTCGAACACGCGGTGGATGAGCTTGAAACCGAGGGCCATTGCGCGCTTGTTCTTGTGACCGGATATCTTGATGGCTCCGACGATCCACCAGTCCAGGTCTTCGTGAAGCTTCGCGCTGATGCCGTCTGCATCATTCCGGTTTACGGCTTCAAAGAAATCCCGAACAATCTGTTTATTGGTTTCTAAAGTCGCGCTCATAGGGTCTGCTATCTTTCAAAGAGATGGTGTTTCAGCGGGCCAGTTTCCCGGATGCGGCAGGTTCGTATAGGCGCAGGTGTTTGCGAAGTACTTTTCGATCCTGCGAAGTGTTGCCAAAGAATTCGTCCCCTTGTCGGTCGAGTTGCTGAAGCTTTGATTTCGAGCAGCAACTGCAAGCGCTTGATATGCGCATGCGCAAAGGGGGAACAAAGTACCGGAGTGAATATGCTGGTCGACCGCAGAAAATAATGGATTCGGTGCACCCCGGTTGAAAGGCGACGACCCGTCCCTGGATACGTTTCGGGCCGCAGCGGGCCCCCTGATTCTCCCCGGCGGGCGGCCGCCTTTCGATAACATTCTGGCGGGCATCGACCCATTCTGCTTTATTTGCTTGCCTGCCGACGAATGCCGATCCACAGCTGAGGGCAATAGTCAGGCTGCTGGAATGGCGAGAGATCATCCGGTCAACGAAGAGTACCTGGAGACCCTGCTGGCCGAATTGGAAACGGCGCGGGAGTGGTCTCCGCGGGTCATTGCCAAACTTGAGCATCATCTTTTTGCGGCGGATGATCTCGAGGTGTTTCGGATGAATCCAATTCAGTATGCCGGCGAGAACCGTATCGCTGAAGACGAATGCATCGACCTGTTCTTACACGCAACGAAGCTGCAAATTCTGGACATGTACTGGCAGCTGGTTTGCCCGGGTTGTGGGGGCCCCATCGACAGTTTCACATCCCTCCAGAAATTGAACAGCCACTTCTATTGTGGTCTGTGCCGGGTCGATGGCATTGCCAATCTTGACGACTACATTCTGGTTAGTTTCAATGTGAGCTCCGCCGTACGACCGATTCGGTACCACGATCCGCATACGCTACCGGTCGCGGACTATATTCTGAACTACCGTTTCATGCGCGAAGCCTGCGTTCCGAAAGAACATCCGGCCCACGAGCACTTTCTCAGGACGTTTGGAGTGGAACCCCAGGTCAGGAATCTATTTGGAAAGCTCGCGCTCGATATGTTCTATCTGGAGCCGGGCGCCACGAAAAGCATTTCCGTCGAGGTGCCGCAAAGCGGTTATCTCGTGATGCACGATTTTGACAACGCCGGCCTGCACTTTCTGGCCGTGAAGCCGGATGCCCCGACGTCGGAGCCGGTCGTAGAGCTTTCCGGCGGAAAGATGACCTGTCCGATTAACGAAATCCCGGCCGGCATGCTTCGACTGGAGTTCAGAAATCAAAACGAAGAGCGTGCAGCTGTGCTCGTCTTTTGCGAGCCGGAATCGTACGTCGGAGCCGGGATGGAGCTGGCGCCCTTCTTGTCGGGTAAGAGACTTTTGAATACACCGACCTACCGAAATCTCTTTCGAAGCGATATCACGGTTGGCACCGAAGGTCTGGGCGTGAAGGATCTTACGATTCTCTTTACCGATATCAAGGGGTCGACAGAACTCTACGACCAGATCGGCGACCTGAACGCATTCAATCTCGTACAGCAGCACTTCGGGCAGCTCGAGAGCGTTATTCAGAACCACGGCGGCGTTGTTATCAAAACGATCGGCGACGCAGTCATGGCGACGTTCCTGAGCCCGGTCGATGCCGTTCGCGCCGCCATTCAGCTTCAAGAACAGCTTCACGGGCGCACGGCGGGAGGGGCGCCGGGGCTGCAGCTCAAGGTGGGCGTGCATTCCGGTCCTTCAATCGCGGTCACCCAGAATGATCGGTTGGATTATTTCGGTCAGACCGTGAACATTGCCGCGCGGGTGGAAGCGATGGCGAACGCGACCGAAATCTGCATGACCGAAGACGTGTTCGCCGTCTCCAGTGTCCCGGATCTTCTGAGAGGGTTTACAGTTACCACGCAGATGGCCCACCTCAAGGGAGTGCAAAACGAAATGAAGGTCTATCGGGCCGCACTTTCCCGATAGCTTTACCGCGTTTTCGGAGTCGCGGCAACTCAGGCGGCAGCTTTGCAGATCATGTTCGGTCTCGTTGCGTCGAGGGCTGTGCCGGCTCTTCCCGTCGGCGGGCGAGTCGCTCGACACGCACTTGCCCCGTAAACGATTCAGTTGCAACGACGGCCACACGCAATCCTAATTTGGCGTCGGTTCGACGCGCGGCCGGAGCGGTTGTGCATTCTTGTGTTGCAGGGACCGTGGTTGCAATCACGGCGCTCCTGATCCGACCGGCGTCTTCCGTTGTCAGACAAAGTCCACGAAGCGTGATCCGGGTGCATACCGTACGGAAACGAACTGTCCTTTGCGCATTTCGGAGATTCGAGCGACGGGTACCAGCCAGATCACGCCTTTGATGATAGGGTCGGTCCCGCCGATTTTCAGATCGCACTGGACACGCGCGCGATCGCCCTGGTCGTACGTGCCGATCGATACCCGTAAGAGTTCCGCGTTGCCAAAAACGTAGTTCGCGGGATTCGGCCGCGCCTTTTCTCCAAGCAGCCTGTAAAACAGTCTTTTGATCATAGAGTCCTTTGTTCACGATCGAATCGTTGTCTTGCTGGCGCATGCCCGGCAACGGCGACCGTCGCGGTGTGAATAGATTTTTATTGGGAATCGTACTGCCCCGTCATCCGCCCAAAAGAGGAGGATACCGCCACTGCGCGAACATTTTTCCAGAGTAGCCCTGAAGATCGTCTCTGCGCATTCCCGGTCCGGCCAGCCGCCTGATGCGCGTCCGGGCCGCGCCCATCAAGCGAATCCCGAGCAAGCAGTTTACGTTGTCCAAACCAGGCGATAGGCGTGCGGGGATTTCCCGGCAGGCGCGAAAAAGGATTGCCCACGGCTTTCTTCAAGAACCTGATGGGTTCGGCCCATACCTGAGCCCGGAGGCCTCTTTGTTCTCGCGCCCGCTTCTTGCCAGCCTGCTGGCCTGCGTTCTGGTGCGTTGCAGTGCCGTGCAGAGCGATTGCGCCGCCTTTGACGCCAGCTGTGACCCACTGGGCAACGTCCTCTATTTCAACCCTATCTGCGCCGTTTACTATTCCGAAGTAAGTCATCCGTCCAGATGGAGTCAGGTTCAGGCCGAGATGCAACGGCAGGCCATCAAAGGGAACTACGGCGCGCCGTCCGCTGCTACTTTTGGCACAGCTCCCGGCACTGCCGCATATGTCGGCGGTGTGTTAGCTCCCAACGGTAAAATCTACGCCATTCCGCACAATGCAACGGTCTTTGCTGTCATTGATCCGAATACGAATACGGTGAGCACTTTTGGGACAGCGCCAGGGAGTACCGCATGGGCGGGAGGCGTGCTTGCTCCAAACGGCCGCATCTATGGCATTCCATTCAGCTCGACAACGGTCGTGGAAATTGACCCGGTCACAAATACAACAGTTACGTTTGGCGCGCTTTCGGCCGCGGGCAACAAATGGAGCGGCGGAGTGCTTGCGAGCGACGGCCTGATTTATGCATTTCCTACCAATGAGTCCACGATCCTTGTCATCAATCCTGAAACGCGAAGTGTGTCGACAACTGGCAGCCTGACGGGATACGGCAGCGCGGTCCTTGCGCCACAGGGAAGAATCTACGGCATCGCCGCCACTGCACCCGCTTATGCCGCCTTCGATCCCTTTAGCTCAACTACTTCGACTTTTGGCACAGCGGGCGGAAATGCATTTCTTGGCGCCGCCCTCGCACCAAACGGAAGCATCTATGCGCTCCCTTTCACCTCTGCGACCTACGCGGAAATTGACCCGGCTTTGAACAGCGTGAGCACTTTTGGTGCGGCTCCCGGTGGCTCGGACTGGACCAGCGGCGTGCTGGCGCCGGACGGCAAGATCTACGGTATTCCGGGAAACGCCACGACATACAATTACATTGACCCGGATACTCGCGTGGCCACTACATTTGGCGCTGCGCCGGGACCCGCCGACCGCTGGCAGAGTGGAATACTGGCGCCCAATGGAAAAATCTACGGCATCCCCTACAATTCACTGACATACCTCGAAATTGATCCCAGGGCGAATGGCAGCTTTTGTGGCGCGCTTTTGCAGTCGGCCTACTTGAATAAATTTTGAGCCAGCTTTTCCCGCGCTACCTGCGATGAAAGGCGCGGGATGGCCCCATGGTCACGCTTTCAGCTTTGGAGCTCACGATAGCGACGCTGAAACTCTGCATTCGGCACGCGCGCAGGCCATCGCGTTGCAGGGCGGAGCCCATTTACAAAATACATTTCGATGTCCCCCCTTGTGTTTGGCAGGCACGGCGCCCTAAATGCGTTCTCGGTCCGGCGCCCATCAAGCGCAATCCAATCGCCCCCGAACGGGCGCGGGAATTGCGTACAAGCGGCGCAATGAATGCGAACGGGCTGATTTCGCCGGAAAGCCAGAGCGTGTTTCCCGGCGCGCGTCACCAGGCAGACTGCTTGACCGCCGCCGGGCCACTCCCATCCTGAAGGTTCTGATGATCCCCGGGGGCCTCAAGGTTTCGGACGCGGTGCTCGCCCCTCGGTCGACCCCAGGGCCTCGAGCCGGTGGAACATGGCAGCGATTCCTGCTCTGCGTGGGCTTGCTTCTCTTTCCTACCGGTTGGGGGCTGCTTTCGGCCCCGCTTCCGATTCTTAGCTCCGAAACCTCTCCGGCCGATCCCGATGCGGTCTCGTACTATCGAGACGACTCCAACCGGCTGACCCTGGAGCAAGTCGCACGCTTGCCCGCCGATGCCTGGAAGCCGGTCCCGGGCGGTGTGCCCAATTTCGGATTCATCGACGGTACAATTTGGGTTCGCCTGCAAGTCGTCAATCAGACCCAGGAGCACAACTTCGTGCTCGAATTCGGGTACGCCCTGCTCGATCACGTGCATGTCTTCTTCTTCGACAGTCCGGAGGATTTCTCAGCAGCGCGACCACAGCTGGCCAGGTTCGCCCGGGAAGATCCGGAATTGCGTTGCATCGGCGACCGGCACCCGATTTCCCACCGGGCCATTGCCGCGCGGCTACCGGCGTTGCCGTTCGAACTTGCACCAGGTGAATCCCGACTCATTGTCATTTCGGTGAGAACGGAAAGCGCCAGTCAGTTTCCGCTCGGCATCTACACGCGTGAGTTCCACGCACAGAAGGTAGTCTACGATACTCTGATCCACGGACTCTACTTCGGACTCATGATCGCCATGATCACCTACAACCTTTTCGTGGCGTTCTCAAGCCGTTCGCTCGCTTACCTGTACTACGTCGGATACGTGTTCTTCACGACGCTCTTCTTCTTCTGTCTGAGCGGGCTGGCCTATCGTTACTCTATCCCCCCGGGTACATTCCTGCGCAGTGACGCGCTCCCGGCTTATGTCGGGCTCTTCTGCACCTGCATCTTTCTGTTCGCCGAGCGTTTCCTGGAGGCGAAACGCAACATCCCGCAGGCCCGGAAGCTCCTGTTTGCGTTGGCGGGCTACAGTTTCTTTGCTGCTGTCGTGAGTCTGTTCGTGCCGTACCGCATTGCCGCCATCATTGCGATGGCGCCCGGTCTGGTTGTGCCGTTCGTCCTGCTTCCGATTGCACTCATCGCCTGGCGGAAAGGATTCCGACCTGCACGCTACTACAGCCTGGCGTGGGTGATACTGCTCCTTGCCTACGGCCAGCGGACTGTTGTCCAGTACGGCTTCATACCCACCAGCCCATTCGTAATCGAGTACGGCGTGCTCATTGCTACAGGCCTCGAAACCATGCTGCTCGCGCTGGCCCTTGGCGATCGTTTTCGGGATCTGGAAAGACAACGTGTCGAACTCGCTCGTCTGCACCGCGACCTGGAGCTGGCACGCGATATCCAGGTCTCCCTGCTGCCGCGGGCTGTCCCGCATGTGCCCGGTCTCAAACTGCATCCGCGTTTGCGCGCAATGGAAACCGTAGGCGGAGACTACTACGATTTTCGCGTTACCGAGCATGGCATCGGCGTGCTTCTGGCGGACGTTTCCGGTCATGGCGTTCCCGCAGCCCTCGTTGTCAGCAGTGTGAAATTGGGCTTCTGGTTTCAGCGCGGTTCCATTTCCGCGCCCGACCGATTGCTCAGCAGCATGAACGACATTCTGCGCGGCAACATCGGGGGCGGATTTGTGACAGCGGCTTACTTCTACTACGATGCCGATAGTCGACAGCTGCTCATGGGAAACGCCGGCCATCCGCCCGTTCTGCTTCAAAGGCATGCCCGGGCCGATCTGATTGAACTCCGGCCTTTTGGTCGTGTACTGGGGGTGCGTACCGAGGGAACCTACAGTACGGAGAGCCAGGTACTCCAGCCGGGTGATCGCATCCTCATGTTCTCCGATGGTCTTTTCGAACAGCGGACAGTACGCGGAGAGCTCCTGGGGATCGAGCGTCTCTACGCATTGCTGGAAGGAAACCGCTCGCTCACCGGGGAAGGTCTGGCCGACCATTTAATGGAGTTCGTCATTGAATGGGTGGGGGGAGCGGAGCGCCTCAGGGACGACGTTGCCCTCATCGTGGCCGATGTCACGGAGTGAGCCTGGCAGCGCGATTCAAACCCACTGCCCCAAAGCTGTTGCGACTCTTCGGTTTCAATTTCGCCTTTCAGGCGGGTAGTTGCAATTCGACAGTTGTGCCCACCTGAAGTTGACTGCGAATGAGCAACTGTCCGCCGTGTTTGGTGGCGGTCAGGCTGGCCAGGTACAGACCCAGGCCGGTGCCGCTCTCCTTATAGCCAATGCTGGTATCCACGCGGTAAAAGCGTTCGCATACATGCGAAAGATGCGACTCATCGATGCCGATGCCGTTGTCGCGTACGAGGATTGTGATCTTGTTTGAGTCCGCTCGGGCCGAGATATGAACCTCACCGCCCGCGTTGTTGTAACGGATCGCATTCTGGATCAGATGGTCGAGAGTCCGGGACAGGAGCCCTGCATCGCAGGGCGCCTGGAGCCCTGATGTCACATCTATATGCACACGCACCTCTCGCTCCCGGGCGAGCGGGGCTGAGCGTTTCACCGATTGGTCGATCAAGGGCGCTATCGACAGCCGCGGCAGGTCGTGCAAGATGCTGCTGTCGAGCCTCGTGGCGAGCAGCAGGTCTTCGATCAAGAGATTCAGCCGCGCGCCGTCCTCCTCGATCTGGCGGGCGTACGCTTTGACGGTTTCTTCGCCGGCCATTCCCTCCGACATCATTTCCGCGTAGCTCTGGATGGTGGTCAGCGGTGTTCGCATTTCGTGAGAAAGATTGGCCAGAAACTCATCCTTGACCATGTTCAGCCGCGCCATCTCCTTATTCAGAACGTTGATGCGATCGGCCAGACCTACGGACAGGAGCAACACCTCAAGCGCCGAGCCCACCAGCGGCGCATTCTCTGTAAATGAATTCGAGGGCAGGACGCCGGCAATCTTGAGCCAGAACGGAATGAAGCCTGCCAGCAACACCAGAAAACTGACCGAATAGATTCGGGCCGCACGCACGCCCTTTGCGGAGTAGTAGAAACCCACAACCAGGGCAGAAAGCAATGCAAAGACCGCAAACGGCGGCGTTACGGAAAGCCAGGTGCTGTAGTCAATGAGGAGCGCGGCCAGGCCGAGCAGCAACCACACCGCGCCCATCAGGCGTATGAGGCGCCCCAGCCAGGGCTTTCGCCCGGCAAGGTTCATGAACGAATCGGCAAACCAGGCGAAGGCCGCCGGGAACAGGCTCCCGAAGAATATCACTCCATGATTTGCCCACCAGTTGGCTGTCGGCCACAGGTATTGTTTCAAGAGGCCCGCGTAGGCGGCGTACCAGAGCAGGTAGCCTGCCAGATAGAGCACATAGAAAAGATAGCTGCGATCCTTTATATAGAAAAGAATCACCAGGTTGTAAAGCAGCATGATGCCAAGAACGCCGATGTAAGCTCCCACCACGCGCTCGGCCAGGGCGTCTTTGGCTGTGAACTCGGCTTGTCGCCAGAGCGTCAACGGGAGCGCCTCGTGAAAGCCATCCTCGGAGGCGAGACGCAAATAGACCTCGGTTTGCGAGCCTGGCTGTGTGCGGAAAGGGAAGAGAAAATTCCGGTGCACCACCGGGCGGGTATCAAAGTCGCGTCGGTCCCCCGTCCGGTAATCGATTTGGTGGCCGTCCTGCGATCGCAGGTACACATCCAGGTAGTCCACCAACGGCATGGACAGTTCCAGGATCAGGTCCTCTTCCGAAGATTGGCGGTTCTCCACTTTGAAGCGCAGCCAGTAGACGGATGGGGATAGGCCGAAGTTGACGGTGTCCTGTCGGGAACGTTGCCAGGGGCCGCCAAACTCCGGAGCGGAAACCTGCTCCAGAGTCAGCTCTCCCGTACTGTCCTCGAAGAATTCGAGCTGGGGCCCCACGACCTGGCCGCCTGCGGTCGGTTCCACGATTCCCGCCGGTCCTGGCGAACTCCCCGGTGGAGCCGCAACCAAAAGACCGCACCAGAAAAAAAAGCCGAGCAGCAACGGTGTTCTGCGGACCCTTCGCAACATAACGCTGAGATCGACCGGGAACGGTATCGTGTCACGCCGATTCTCCATCGCCGGACACCCACCGTTGGATTTTGATCGGCAGACCCGCGCGGCCACAAAACATCGGCGTCATGGCTCGCCTGAAGCTCGACCTGCACGATCTCTACAACCGGGGTAACGAGATCGATCGCGCCCTTGAGGAGATTATCCAGGAGGCCGTGCAAAAAAAGATCAAGGAGGTCGAGATCATACCGGGCAAGGGTAGCGGGCAGCTAAAAAAGAAGGTGCTGCGCTTTCTCGACCGCAAGGACATCAAAGCCCTTTACCATCGCGTGGAGAAGGACTCCAAAAACTTCGGCCGCCTATTCGTGCACTTCAAACACTGACCGGTTTCCGTTTGTCCGTCCAGAAATGAGTCCTGAAGATCCTGCACGCGCGTGCCCGCTTGAGACGGTCGCGAACGCTGCAGAAGCGCACGCGCAGCGGGCCCATCAGTTCCAGCCTGGCTCAAGGCGGTTTGCGAGCCGGGCAAAGTCCGGTTATTCCAGCCATGGCTAACGCCGTTCGTTCGAAGGGGCGAAAACTTTCAGAATCTTCAGCAGCAGTAGCCGCAACATGTCTGCATCTCATCGACAGGCGCGAAATCGCCGCAGCCGGTGCCTGCCGGGACTGAACGGCTCCCTACGGTCGTTATGCTGCCGGGCACCATATTTCAGGACGCTGCCGTCGAAAACACGGAGGCCACAATTTCGGATTCGGCGTTGGGAACCATGATTCCGTCCTCATACCGTGTGCCTGAAAGTTCCATTCTGCTTCTACGGCGGGAAATGCTTGCGCGGCTCTGAAAGGCCTCCTAAAGAAGTGAACCGGAGGGGCTATGCAGCAGATGGTTTTCCTGAACTTTTTTGGCGTGTCGATCTTTATCGCCACGGTGTTCTATTTGCTGGTGAGCCTGTTCATTTTCATTGGTATTGCCAACAAGTCCAGGTCGACCGTTATGCTGGGACTTGCTTTCTTGTTTTCCGGTTTGCTTGCCCTGCCTTACCTTTTCGCCTATTCCGTAGGCCATCCCTTAATGGCTTTTCATCGATGGGGAACGGTTCCGGCTGCGCTCCTTATCCATCCCTTCTTCGCGCAGACCATCCTGCACTTCCCCAAAACAAACTTTCCGCGCGCGGCTCGAGCGCTGCTGATCTTCCAGCTGATCTGTGCTCTGGCGCTGACGGCCATCTTCTACGCGGGCACCGTTTCCGCTGCGCGAGTCTACAGCTTTAACGGACATTTCTACGACTTTGAGGCCGACACTTTGAGTCAGGTAGTAGGTTTGACGATCGTTCTTAACCTGCTGTCCGTCATTGTCGCTGGAGTGGCCCAGACCATACGCAGTCCTGGAAGTCGATTCGTAACGGGAAGCTTTACGTTGGTGTTCGCCCTTGCGTTTTCTGTTCCGGCCGCAACGAACGTGCTCAGCCGGGATGGCCTCATGTCGCGCGACCTGCACCAGACTTTTCTGGTGCTCATGTCGATCCTGGGACTCTTTTCCGTCTTGATCATTTACCTGAACAACACAAAAGACGAGACGACCTTTCTGGTGAAGATCATGGGGGTGAGTCTCGTGACCTTTATGGCGCTGATGGTCTTCATCTGCTTTTTTTCCTTCGAGGAGCAAGAAAGCAGTTATGACGCCCTGCATGCGGAGCGGACGGCGCGACTGGTTATCGATGGCGACTACGACACGCCCGACCTGGAATATCTGGTCGCCTACAACCTCGAAGAAGATCGCTTCCAGTACCTGCGGGGCAGCGAGGCCGCAGCCACGGTTGATTTTTCAGACATCAAAGACGAGTTTATTTACACGGCAACCTACCAGAGTATTCAAAACCTCGGAGGCGACGACTGGCGAGAGGATTTGAACCGTATCCTGGAAGCGACTCCGGATCACTTTGCCGGCTACCGGGCAATGTTGCTCGAGCTGGCTCCACAGGTTTCGACGCCAGCGGAATTGCTGACCCTTTCCGCTGCAAGCAAGCAGCGCATCGCCTACCGCGCCAACAAGATCAGCGCCATCCCCAATGCGGGTTTTCGCCCGGCACTTGATGCGTATCTCGAGAAATTTTCAGAGGACATGGTTCCCTTCCGAACTGCGATTCGTGCGGAACTGGCGCGCCGGCCCGACCTGGAAGGCGAAGCCCTGAAGTCGACGATTCTCCGTTACTTTATTCCGTTTCACAGCCCGGGCACGCGTCTGTACCGCAGGGGAGAGCAAGAACGCTTTTTTACGGCTTTCATGTTCAGAAGCCGAACGGACACCCGGGTGTACGAAGCGGGGTTTTCTTACGCGGCCTACAGGCAATATATCCATCCGGTCGGATTAAAGCTCACGCTGATTTTTCTTTCGATTGTTCTGGTGGTTGTGGTGGGCTTTCGGTTCTTTTTTCTGGGCACTCTGGTTCGTCCGCTGGACCGCCTGTTGGATGGCGTCAGGCGCGTTAATGAGGGCGAGCTCAGCGTCGAGATCCCCGTAGCAACCGCCGATGAGATTGGCTTTTTGACACGCAGCTTCAACGGCATGGTTATATCGATACGCTCGGCTCAGAAGAAACTGGAGCAATACGCCGACGAACTGGAGGACAAAGTCAAAGAACGCACGGCCGAGCTTCAGGACACGCTCAGCAAAGTGCAGCAGCTGAAGGTCCAGCAAGATGGGGACTACTTTCTGACGTCGCTTTTGATCAAGCCTCTCACCGGAAACTGGAGCCGCAGTGAAACAGTCGATGTTGATTACCTCTTGCGGCAGAAGAAGCGCTTTTCTTTTCGAAAGTGGAAAGAAGAAATCGGCGGGGACTTTTGCGCCGCTCACAGCATTCTGTTGCGCGATCGACCACATACAGTATTCGTAAACGCGGACGCCATGGGAAAGTCTATCCAGGGGGCGGGCGGCGCCCTGGTTCTCGGTGCTGTTTTCGAATCCCTGATGGAGCGCACGAAGACCATGAGTACTCTCAAGCAACAATCCCCGGAGCGCTGGATCAAGAACGCCTTTCAGGAACTGCAGCGTGTCTTTGAGAGCTTCGACGGCAGTATGCTGGTGTCGATCGCATTGGGCGTAATTGACGATCGAAGCGGCCTGTTGTACTACATCAACGCCGAACACCCCTGGGGTGTTCTTTATCGGGACGGGAAGGCGCGCTTCTTCGAGGAGAAGCCGATGTTTCGCAAGTTGGGAATATCCGGGCTCGTGGGACAGATCAGCGTGCTTACTCTCCAGCTTGAGCCAAACGACGTTATCATTGTTGGTTCGGATGGCCGTGACGATCTTCTGATTGGCACCGGAAAATCGGGCGAACGCATCATCAACGAGGACGAGACTCTGTTTCTGGGAGTCGTGCAGGACGCAGGGGGCGACCTCAGTTCTATCTGCAGCCATCTGGGCGAAATTGGCGAATTGACCGATGACCTTTCGCTCATGAAGGTAACCTACCACGCGCCAGGCGAACTGCGCCAGGAGCCCTCCAGGATCGCGCAATCGGAAGAGAAGCGTGTTCAGGCCGCCCGGCATCTGCGTGCGGGGGAGAGTGTGGAAGCAGAACGGCTGCTCCAGGAGGCTCTCGCTCTGGACCCCCACAATCCAGCGGCGATGCGCCTTGCCGCCCGGGCGCACCTGGAAAAGAAAGACTACGCGTCCGCCCTGGAAGCCGTCGAAGACTACATCCATCTGCGCCCCGCCGACACGGAGATGATGTATCTGGCGGCCTATCTTTACAAGAAGTTGCGTCGGTTTTCGGATGCAGTAGACTATGGAGAGCGTGTGCGGCTACGCGAGCCGAACTACGTGCGGAACCTCGTCACCCTGGGCGAGGTCTATCTGGCCCTGGGCAATCGGGAGCGGGCCGCCAAGATGCTGGACCAGGCCCTGAAGCACGATCCGGAGCATGCGCGAGCACGCAAACTGGCGGAACGTGCGCGCGGTCCGCGGGCCGTGCCCGACTGAAAAGCCAGAAATATTCTGTGGATGGTCCGAAATTAGCTCGCGCACGATTTCCGGGCCCAAACGATCCTCTGACCGGACTCAGGGGAATACCATGAAGCCTCCCAAAGTGTTTCGACTGGTTTTGCCATCGGCTCTCTGCTTGCTTTTCGGTGCGGGTCCCGTTTTCGCAGCGCCGCCGGTCATTTTGAGCAGCGGCGTGGGAAGTTATGCGCTGGGCACCCATCTTGATTACCTCGAGGACCCGGACGGTAATTTGTCCATTGAGGATGTGTCTTCGGCCCGTTTTCAGGATGATTGGGTCGCTGGAGAGAAGCCAACACTGAGTTTCGGGTACACCGCATCGGCCTATTGGTTGCGCTTCGAGGCACGCTCCCCATCGCCACCCGAGGGGCAGTGGTTGGTGACTCTGACCTATGACATCCTGGACCGTATCGATTTCTACGCGCCGCTCCCCGATGGAAATTGGAAGCATGTAGAGACGGGGGACACGTACCCGTTTGCCCATCGGGAAGTGCCCAGCACGGATTTCCAGTTTCGCATGCCCCGGCCATTTCCCCTGGGGCAGATGGTGTACATCCGTATCAAGACCCAGAGCAGCATGGTGCTGCCGCTTACCCTGTGGCAGGAGAGTGCGCTCGCCTTGCAATCGGAAGATACGCGGCTCCTGCTTGGAATCTTCTACGGCATCGTGCTGGTGATGGCGCTGTACAACCTGTTCCTGTTTACGACCATTCGGGAAGTTGTATACCTCTACTACGTACTCTACCTCACGAGTTTCGCGTGCTTTCAGTTGGGAACCCATGGTATCTC
Source organism: Spirochaetales bacterium (assembly GCA_024233935.1). Taxonomy (GTDB): domain Bacteria; phylum Spirochaetota; class Leptospiria; order Leptospirales; family Leptonemataceae; genus JACKOY01. The sequence goes on from JACKOY010000004.1 coordinate 191,954, forward strand.
GTTCAAGTACCTCTGGCCGGAATACCCCTGGTGGAACGACCGCAGCTCCGTCTTTTTCGTGGTGACGACGGCTTTCTTTCTATTGCTTTTCTCGCGTTCTTTCCTGGATACGCGGCATTTCACTCCGCGTCTCGATTGGGCCCTTCGCATCCTGACGGCTGCGTGTTTGATTCCCATGGGCCTGTCTTTGTTCGTGGGTCACAAAGAGGCGGCCCAAATTATCGTTCCGATGCTGGCCCTGGTTCTTCCGCTTCTCTTGACTGTCGCGGTTCTTTCTTACAGAAGGGGAAACGCGTCTGCACGTTATTATCTCGCCTCCTGTTCCTTATTCCTGCTGGGTTCGCTTCTGTTCGTGTGGCGCTCGCTCGGCATTCTGCCGTCCAATTTCTGGACCGAGCACGGTTTACAGATCGGCTCGACTCTGGAAGTGGTTCTGCTATCGCTCGGTCTCGCGGATCGCTACACACAGGAGAAGAAGGCGCGGCTTTTGGCACAGCAGGAAGCCATCGAGAATCTGCACAAGGCGGATCAGCTGAAGGACGACTTTCTTTCCAACACGTCGCACGAGTTGCGTACGCCATTGCACGGGATCATCGGCATCACCGAATCCATCCTGCAGGGGGCGACGGGAGGCGTAAACGAACCGACCTACAAAAATCTGGAACTGGTGGCCACGACCGGTCGGCGCCTCTCAAATCTCGTAAACGACATTCTGGACTTTTCGGAATTGCAGCACGACGACCTGCGGTTGAAGCGACGGGCCTTTGATATTTCGCCGGTGATCGGCAACGTTCTGGCGTTATCCAGGCCGCTGATAGGGAATCGGCCCGTGGAACTGATTCAGGAAACAGACAATTTGCCGCTGGTGTTCGGTGACGAGGAGCGCGTGGAACAGATCCTGCACAATTTGATCGGCAACGCCATCAAATTTACGAAGAGCGGGCAGGTCACAGTGCGCGGTCGAGTAACTCAGGATGACCGTCTGGAACTAATCGTGTCCGACACGGGCATCGGTATTCCGGAGGACAAGCGGGCCATGATCTTTGAGCCCTTTACCCAGGTGGATGCGTCCATTTCACGCGAGTACGGCGGAACGGGCATCGGTCTTTCGGTAACTAAAAAACTCGTAGAACTGCACGGGGGAGCGATCCGCGTTGAGGGGGCGCCCGGGAGGGGTTCGCAATTTGTTTTCGACCTTCCGATGGCCGCCCCGGACATTTCGCCGACCGAGGGCTCGCACACAGTCGGCCAACCCGAGCAGGTCGCGGCTGCTCCCAATGCCGATCAGCCGGCCCCCGAACCACGGATGGACCTGCCGCCACACACGCCGGGCGGTCCGGCCCCCATCCAGATCCTGATCGTGGACGACGATCCCGTGAACCTGCAGGTGCTCCGCAACCAGTTGGGTCTCCGCAACCACTCCATCGCAGCTGCTTTGAACGGGCGCGAGGCTTTGCAGTACTTCGATCAGGGCCAGACCTTCGATCTGGTGCTGCTCGACGTGATGATGCCGGGCCTTTCCGGCTACGAAGTCTGCCGGATTTTGCGGGAGAGCTATTCTCCAAGTGAATTGCCCATCATCATGCTCACTGCAAAGAATCGGGTGCCGGATATTATCGCCGGGCTCGAGAGCGGCGCCAACGATTACCTCACCAAACCTTTTGATGCGCGGGAACTGCTCGCCCGGGTGGGCACCATGGTCAAACTCAAGCAGGCCGCTCAGTCGCAATCGACCCTCGCCACGCTTAAGAACGAAATGCAGATGGCGCGCGAAATGCAACGTTCGTTGCTCCCGTCGAGCGTTCCGGAAGTCGCCGGTCTTAAGGTCGTTGCCCGTTATCGGTCGATGACCTCCGTTGGTGGCGACTTCTACTACTTTGGCGTACAGAATGGGGGTCTGGGCGCTATTCTGGCCGACGTGTCCGGGCATGGAGTGCCGGCCGCGCTGATCGTTTCGATCGTAAAAATGGCGTTCTGGTTTCAGAAAGAACAGCTTCAGGCGCCCGACTTGCTGCTCGGAAGCATGAACCAGATTCTCCTGGGAAACATAGGCGACGAGTTTGTAACCGGGGCCTACGCGTTTGTGGATACGGCCAAAAAGAGGCTCCTCGTGGGCAACGCCGGCCACCCGCCTGTGCTCATCTGGAAGAAAGAGCGCAACGAATTGCTGCACAGTCGGCCCTTCGGAAGGCTTCTCGGTCTGTTGCCCGATGCGAAGTTTAAAAGCGAAGAGGTTTCTCTGGATGCTGGAGACAAAATCATCATGTACACGGACGGAATTTACGAAGCGATTAACGAAAACGAAGAACAATTCGGCCGGGACAGGCTCTATCGTTTCGCCGCAAACGAAGCCCACAGGAGCGGCTCGGACTTCGCAGATGAGCTGATCGCGCAGGTGATTGATTGGAGCGGCGGTGAAGAGAAAATTTCCGACGACATTGCGCTTATCGTGATTGATGTGGAGTAGAGTTCAAATGATCAGGCCGTCTCGATCGACGAAAGCTCAGAATAGCGGGCTTCAAAAAGTTCGTTGGGAACGCGCGGGAGATTTTCGCGCTGAAGCTCGGGAAGGAGGCCGTGCACGAAGTACATCTCAATACGTCCCTTGTGCTTGGCCTGGATGGCGCCACGGAACTCGCATTGAAAGAAATCTTTTACAAGCGCGTACGTTGCGCCGGAGATGTTGATTTTTCCCGGAACACCGGAGGATTCGCAGCGACTGGCCGTATTTACGGTGTCGCTCCAGACATCGTAGGCAAACTTCTTTTCACCAATGACGCCGGCCACCAGGTCTCCGGAATGAATCCCCAATCGCAGTTGCCAGTAGTCCAGGCCCTGGTCGGCCTTGATCTCTTTCATTTGCTCCATGAAGGCCTGGATCTCCAGGGCAGCCATGACGCAATCGATCGCATGGGTACTGTTCGCCACGGGGATGCCACCGACGAACATGTAGCTGTCGCCGATGGTTTTGAGCTTTTCGAGTGTGTGACGATCCATGAGACTGTCGAAATAGGAAAAACAGCGATCCAATTCCTCGACCAGTGCCTTAGGCGCAAGCGACTCGGCGATCTGTTTAAAGCCCTGAAAGTCTGTGAAGCAAACCGTTGTTGACTGAAAGTGTCGTGGCTCGCTGCTTCCTTTGAGTTTAAGTTCCTCCGCTACTTCCCGGGGCAGGATATTGATCAGCAGCTTTTCCGATTTCGCATGCTCTGCGGCGAGTTTATCTTCCGCCCGGGTCACCGCATTGACGAACGCATTGATCGAAGGAAAGTAAAATGCCAGGACCATAATCAGAGGCGGCATGAAATAGTCGGCCGCCACAACCCAGCGGGGCGCTCCGAAGATTCCCGCGCCCGCCGCCACGCGATAGTAGTACTGGTCCGCAAGGAAAAATGCCGTGGCAAGAAAGGCGAGCGACCAACGCACCAAACCTTGCTTGTGCGGGATCGCGATGAAAGGAAACAGGGCCAGCAGAAAGAAACCCAGATGCGCCGGATCGTCCGGAAAGGCGATGCACAGCGCAAAGACATGGATGTAAAGTCCCAGAATCGTGACGACCGCCGCCAGAAGCGGGCGTTTCATCAAAAGCAGAACGCGACCTGCCGCCAAAAACAACAAGATCTGGGCGAACATCGAATCCGAGAAGAGCAGAGTCTCCGGCGGTTCGAACATGTGCACGGAAGGCAAAAGCAGGAACAATAAGCTGGTGAACGTCAACTGCATGATCCCCGTGATCCGGGCCGCGCGGGCCTCCGATTCCGGGAGTCCCTCCAGCACATGCTTGAGCATCAGCCAATCGCGAAGTCGGACCAGATAGCGCATGCCGTCAAAGGCAGGTACCGGGTGTTTCCTTCAACAAATCCTGAAGTTGGTCGGCACCAGGCGGGCTCCACTCACAAGATCGGTCAATACTTGTTCCAGTAGGAAAGGCGCGCGACACCAGCGCAAACAGGTTGATTGGAATGCGTATCGATAATCAGCATATCACCGGCCTGCCTTGGTATCCCGTAGATTCTCCCGTCGGGTCCGAGTACGCCCCCGTTCCAGAGCGACGACCCCGCCAGGCTGGCGCCAAGACTGCCCGTCGTCGCCGTACCTGTTTGCGGATCGATGATGAGGATCGTGTTCAGAGTATCAGGCATGGCATAGATCTTCCCATCCGGGCCGAGAACACCACTATTCCACTTGTTCGTGGACCCCGGGATGGCTGCGCCCATCGCACTTCGCGTCGCCGTACCGGCCAGGGGGTCGATGATCAAAATGTCCGTTGCATTTGCCGGAATTCCATAGATCTTGCCGTCCGCTCCGAGCACTCCGCCAACCCACTTCCCGGCTCCGCCCAGCGCGGCGCCCAGCGTGCTCTGTGTAGCTGTCCCCGACACCGGGTCGATGATCAAAATGTCTGTGGCATCATAGGGTATTGCGTAGATCTTTCCGTCCGGCCCCAGCACACCGCCCCGGTAAGATTGCGTAATGGTTGCTCCCATCGTACTCAAGGTCGCGGTATCGGTTGTGGGATCAATAATGACGATATTCGGACCCGTCAAAGGCGCCTGGTAGATCTTTCCGTCCGGCGCGTACACTCCTCCGGCCCACACCCCGGCGCCGTACGCCGCCCCCAGAGTGGACCGCGTCGCGCTTCCATTGTTCGTGTCGATGATGAGCACGTCGGATGCCTGGTCTTCGCCCGCGTAGATCTTTCCATTGTTGGCCAGGACGCCGCCGACAAAAAGATCCGCGCCGGCCAGGCTGATGCCAAATGTGTTATTGCTCGCCGTGCCCGCGAACGGGTCGATTACAAGCACATTGGCCACACTGTCGGGAATGGCGTAGATGCGATTGTCCGGCGCCAGCACGCCGCCCGCCCAGTGCTGGCTTCCGGTTCCCATCGTAGCGCCCAGCGTGGCGCGCGTCGCCGAGGCCGACGCGGTGGTACCGGAATCAATGGAAGTCTGCCAGACAGCCTGAACCTCAGGCCAGCGCGAAGGCTGAATCAACAGCAGGGGGTCAGTATCACAGAAGGAAGGACCGCTCCCGAGGAGGATGAGAGCAAGGACCGAATCTACATTCGCATCGGGAAAGGTCGAAATGCAGGCACAGGGCAGGAAGAGAACAAGTACGATCCTTGCACGCACACCTCCGCTTTTGGCATGCAAAGTCTCTCACGGCAAGGAGAAAAGAACGGCCCCCGGCGCTGCACGTACTCCTGCTCTGGTAGATCGACGCCAGCCGGCGCGGGCGCACCTCTGGAAGTCAGCTGTTTGTAGCGCTTCGTGTACATCCTGCACCCGGGGCGCGGTTTCCCTGCAGGATGCTTTCGACCGCGAACCGCTTCGAGAAAACTTCGTGCACTTCAATCGTGAGCAGCCCGGCTCAACCGTTCCGGGGTGCGTAGAGCATTGCGTCCTTCATTTGCCAGCGTACCAGCTGCGCATCGTTTAGCGACGCTTTTGAAACCGTAAAACCCCGGTAGCATCTCTGACGGTCGTTTCGTCCCTTGTAGTACCGTGCACTCCGCACGGTTCTGTTTTCCCGGATGACCGGCAAGCGCGATCCTGCCAAATCGCAAACCCCTGCTCTACGATAACGAAAAGCCCACCGACGGCTACGACAAAGAGAGAAAAACGCCTGCACGTCAGGCGATAGCAGTGGCCTCTGCTTCGCGGTCAAGACCGGAACGCCGGAGCCACCAGGCCACGAGCGGACCGGCAGCGACCGAAGACAACAGCGCCGCAAAGACGATTCCGACAAAAGCGCTTCGGGAAACCAGACCCAGTTCCAGAGCCAGGATTCCCACGACGATCTCCATCGCGCCGCCGGGGGTGAAGGCGAAGCCGATGAGAGCCGCTTCCCTGTTGCGGATACGAGCGATACGGGCGCCGACCCAGGCGCCGATAAATTTCCCGCCGATCGCGACGGCAGTAAACAGGGCCGTGATCGTTACGTCCAGATGGGCGATGAAGTCTACCTTGATACCGATCGTGGCAAAAAATACCGGAACAAAAACCGCATGCACTGTGTCCGATAGGCTCTCCCGTTGCTCGAAGCTGATCTCCTCTTCGACGCTGCCTACCATGACCCCGGCCAGGTAGAAGCCCAGGATGGCGTGTATGCCGAGTGCGTGGGTTACGATACCACAAACCAATCCGACGCTCGTGACCAGGGTAAGCAGCGCGGCCGTGTCGGGAAGCGCGCTGGCTTTGACTCGCCTTGCGGCGTGGCGCAACACATAGGCACCAATCGAAAGAGAGATCCCCACAAAAACGATAACACCAAGAAGCGCAATCAGGCCCCGGGAGAGCGCCAACCGGCCGCTTGTCGTCAGGGTTACGACGGAAGTAAATAGAACCCAGCCGAACACATCGTTTACGGCGCATGAGGACAGGATCATGCTGCCGCTATCGGTCTTCACAATATTTAGATCTCGCAGCACCCGGGCCACTACCGAAATGGCCGTGATGGAACCCGCGACGGCGAGAAATAGCGCGAAACCAGACCGCGACGCCTCCGGCCCCCAATACGATTCGCCTACAAAATAGAAGACCGGGAAACCAATGGCAATCGGGATCAGAACTCCTATGATTCCGACCGATAAAGCGCCTCGGCCCTGTCGAAAGAGCGCCCGGGTCAGGTCGACCTCGAACCCGACTGAAAGCAGCAGAAAGAAAACTCCCAACCAGGAAACGGTATCAAGCATCGTAAACTGAATCGCGTCACCGGGGAATAGTGCTGCGTGTAATGCCGGCGCGAAGCGCCCCATAATTGTCGGTCCCAGAATAACGCCAGTGACGATTTCACCCGCCAGGGCCGGAATGCCAATCCTCCTGCACAGCACACCGAGGGTGCGCGCTAAGGAGAGCAGCAGCAGGAGCTGAATCAGGAATAGCAGTATGTGCGATTCGTTCAGGTAATGCATTGTGTGTGCCCGAGTCAGTAATACACCTGAAGCAGTAGTGGGCACAACAAAATTCTGTCGCCGGCCGACTCATCGGTTCGCGTTGCGAGTCCTTCCGAGCGTACTGGCAAGTCTGTGCCGGTGATGAATGCAAGGATGCCCTGCAATCACTTTTGTGGTTCTGCTCAGGGACCGATGCGCGTAACACGCACCTGGACGGTATTGTCGCGCACGTTGACCGCTTGAAAATCGATGTTCATGGTGTCCCGCGCGGCACGCATGCGCGTGTACAATTCAGAACCGGTTAACCGGGCTTCCACTTCGACCTCAATATTCGTACTGCCGGGAGAAGTGCCGCGGACCCGCACCGTGTTCACACCTCCGAGATTGGAAAGTGCCGATTCAATCTCGTTGTCGATGAAGGCGTCGTAACTGATGTTTTCGAACGTCACCCGGATCGTGTTGCCCCGGCTGAAGCTCCGCTCGACCTGCGCAATCAGCTCTGATCGCATTCGATCCATAGCCAGGCGGATGGCCTGCTGGCTACCCTGGGCAGCGTCCAGATGCGGTTGCGTGGCTTCGGTGCTGCTGGCGCTTATGATCGCTCCACTGCCGACGTTTACAAGTTTGACCCGGACCGTGGCGTGCATCGGCGTAAGATTGCTATTCGCAATGCGTGTCCCGCGACGTACTTCCGTCCGGCCAACTACAAGGACCTCGGCGCTGAGCTCAGCGGCCACCTGCAACGCGCGTCGTAGCGCCTGATCGTTGTCGTGAGCGGAAAGCAGGTTTCGCTCTCGTCCGAGTATCGTGCGCAGCTGATCCTGATCCACATAGGGAAACTCTGAAAAAGTCTGAACGAAGGCCACATCCGAAACCGCACGGCCGGGTTCCGCCGCGGTCTGCTCGATGCTTTCCGCAAACACCAGCATGAGACGCGGACGATAGCGATTCAGGTACGTCTCCAGGGCCCCCCGGACAGCCACTTCGCTGACACGCCCGCGGGCCCGGATTTGCCAGTAAGCGTCGGGAGGCCGTCGCTTCAGCACGTCCAGCACCTCGAAATCGGAAACGTAACCTTCCTGCGCGGTGGAGACGATGTGTTGCCGTGCCTGAGCATCGACCGACATACTGCTGGCCTGAACGATGCTACCGAGCCCCTGTTCTACGATTGCCTGCATGGCAGCGTTCCGGGCCTCCTGCTCGGTGATGCCCACCGCAATCACCGTAATGAAAGCATCCTGCTCGGAACCGCTGCCGCCGCTCACGCAGGACGCACACAGCGCCCCGCACACCAGCAGGCTGATAATGGTACGCATTCGACTCCCCTGTCCCGTCCGGCGCATATCTGCCGGTCTCTGCAAAAGTAATGCGATCCTCTGGAAAGTTTTTATCCTTGACCACTACTATATTTTCCAGGAGTAACCATACTATTAACAGATTGGGATGCCGGCGCGCCCCTATATTTGGAAACCCACATGCGACGACTTGTGATTCGGTGCCTGGCTTTGACTCTGGTCGTCTTCCTGTGCAGCTGCTTTCTCCGGGACCTCTTTGGGGGTTTTCAGGTAGACCAATCCGCAATTGATGCCGCGTCGATCAATCGGCAGATCGAACAATACCTCGAACAGGCTGAGACCAGCGACGACATCAATCAGAAGGCCCGCTTGCTCGGCCTGGCCTCGGCCTTGCTGGCCCAAAAGGGAGACTACACAAAAGCCGCCCGCCTTGCCCGCGCCGCACGACGGGAGAACCCATCGCAAAAGGACGCACTTGCAACGCTCGGAGAATGCTACATCGCCACCGGTCGCCTCCGTGAAGCGGAGCTGATTCTGCAGGAAGCCCTGATTGCTGATCCCGAATTTGTGCGAGCGCATTACCTGCTGGGCAATGCACACTCCGCCGCACGCAACTGGACCGATGCCCGCGCCAGTTACGAAACGGCCCTGGAGTTCGATTCGGAGAACGTCGACGTAATGAACAATCTGGCGGCCGTCCTGGTTCGCCTGAATCAGGCCCCGCGGGCCCTTTCGCTGCTCGAAGCGGCGATTGCCATAAATCCGGAACTTGCAAGCCTGCAACGAAACGCGGGGCTCGCCGCGCAGGCCAGCGGTCGCCGGGATCAGGCGCGGGCCTATTTTGAGCGCTATCTACAGTTGAATCCGGCCGGTGGAGATCGTGAGCTTGTGCAGCAATGGATCGGTGCCCTATGAAAAACAATTCGCCTGTATTGATTCTCTGCGCCGTCGCAGCGATTGGGCTAATTACGCCCCTGCATGCCCTTACGGTCACGGTTGTTCCCTTTCGCGGCTTTGAGGGTTCTCACCTCGACATTGGCACAGCGCTACTGCAGGCGGAATTGCAGGACGCCGGAACAGTCACGGTGCGCGACCGCAACGCCGTACCCGAACTCATCGCCAGCCTGGAACGCTGCCAGTCGGGTCTCATGCAGTGCAGCGAAGCGACGGCCGGATTGCAGCGAGTCGACGTGATGGTATTTGGCGAAATTCAGCGGAGAGGGGAAGACGAATATGTCGTGAGTGTGCGTGCGGTCAGCGAGCGTACGTGGACCGTCATCTACTCTGGCTCCCAGACGAGCGACGATTACGAAGAGGTCCTGGAAGACCTCGCCGATGACATGAACGATAGCTTTCGTGTCCTTGCCGCAAGCGGTCCACAGACCGAATCCCCCACGCAAAGTGCTCCGTACCGCATCGCGATCCACGGAATTCAGGTCGGAAACACTGCCGCCCAGGGTGTCGATGTCGCACCCGTGCTTAACTCGATCCTGATGTCAGCATTCCGGAGCGGAGGTCGATTCGAAGTTGTGGAGCGGGCCTTCGTTTCGGACCTTGTAAATGAGCGCGAGTTGGGCATGAACGGCCTCGTGGTCGCAAACAACGCGGCCTTTGAGGCGCGCGGAATCACTCACTACGTCACGGGTACCCTTCGGGTTTACGATGAGGTGCACGTTCTTTCCTATCAGATTGTAAATGTGCGCACCGGCCTTCCGCTCGTGACGGATGTGCTCGAATGGACCGACAGTACGGATCTTGAAGACGCAATGGACGAAGTGGCAGCGCGCGCCGAGCGGGAGGCCTTCGACGTAAACGGGCAACTTGAAATTCGGCAATGCAACGCTCGCGACGTGCATGTGCTCTACGAAAACTTGGACGAGAGCAACCAACCGATCGAGCTCGGACTCTGCCCGCTGCGCGTCGAAGACATGCCGGCAAATTCCTATACTCTGCTCTTCCAGCACGACGACTTCGACAGTCTGGTCATGCAGGTCACAATCAATCCGGCCGAGCTAACCGTGCTGGAACGTGTGGAGCTTCCGCCGATCGACCTCACTGACTTCGAAGAGGGCCAGAATCTGGAGTTTTCCGGGAAGTATCAGGAAGCAATTCAGCGTTATCAGTCTTTTTATGAGGCCCATCCGCGGCACCGCTACGCGGCGTATGCCATGTACCGCGAAGGTTTCATTCGGCAGCTGTATCTTGGAGAGGTCGCCGAAGGCCGACAGATTCTGGAGAGGGTCATCGAAGGACGGCCCGACGCGGACGTTCGTACGGAGGCCTATTATGGCATCGCAATGGGAAAACGCGCAAGCGGACAGACCGGCGAAGCAAACGAGATTCTGCGCATGCTGATGAGCGAGTATCCCGGTAGCACGGCCGCGGAAGCAGCCCGACTGTGCTTGCAGCAAAACCTCTGTAATCTCTGAGCTCCCTATGACCGTCAGAATCCCGTTGGGTATCATTCTCGGTCTCAGTCTGCTTGCGCCGCATGCCCTCGGCGCGGTGTCCTTTGGCATCGTACGCGACTTCAACAGTCTCAGCAATGAGGTTACCGTCGTTACACCCAGCCCCGGCATTTTACGCCCCGGGCAAACCGCGTACGTATTTCGCGGTCGACAACCGGTCGGACAGATTCGGGTGCGCGTCGCCTGGCATACTCGCGTTCAGTGCGAGCGTGTGCAGGGGCATGCACCTGCCAGCGACGACATCGTCCTCTTGCGGCCCTCGGATCTTAACGCGTTGCTCGGAGAGGAGATGCGCGTCGTCTCCTTCGAACGAGTGGGCACCGAGGCTGCCGGCTGGATTTCAAGAGTTAGCTTCGAAGCCGACTCCGAAGAGCAAATTCGGAAGCTGACAATTGCACGCAACTTCGGCGCGCGACTGGTTGGCGATGACTTCTATACCGACGTCGCAACGGCCGAAGTCGCGCGGCTCGAATATCGTTGGGACACGCTGCGCCTGCGGGGTACTGCAATACTCCTCAAGAACGGACGACGCCTCGAGTGTGAAGAAATTTTGACCCCCGGTATTTTTCGGGCGCTTCGCCCGCCGGCAGCCGTGCGCGATCGGGAGCAGGGCGTAACCGTTTTTTTGGAATCTGAGTCGAATCCGGTTACCGAACGGCCCGACGCGATTACGGTGCGGCTCGACGTTGAGACGCCGCGCGAGGCGCTCGGCAGCGCGTCCGCATATCTGCTCAAGATCTATACCAATGGCTTTTTCGTTCAACGCTTTCCGATTGGCCCCGACCTGCTCGCGCAGGCGCGTTTCCAGACAAGTTTTCAGTTCCCGGGCATGCAACTGGCTCCAGGAGCGAACCACCTGGTGTTTACGATTGCCCCGGAGCAAACGGACCCACGTTTCGGCGAAGCACGAACCGCAGGTGAGGTAACAATCCAGTACGGCGAAGTCCAATTTGAACATGAATTCCGGCTGGTGGGCGAAGATGGGGATTTCCCGGAGCTCGCAGAATAGGGAGAAGCGGAAGATGATGAAGCGCCAACAGCAAAAAACGAAAAATCCGGAACGCGGCCAATGGATCGGAATCCTTGCTTGCGCGGGTGCGCTGGCTCTGTCCTGCGTGTCCGTTGGTTCCAGCGGATCTATAACGAGAATCAGCCGGCCCGACGGCGAGGAGTTCGTGCTGCAGATGCCGAGCGGGGCCTTCGTAAGTGACCTCGCATTTTCACCGGACGGCACCATGACTATCGCGGCCGGAAGCGAAGGAAGGCTTTATGATTTGAACGGAACCTTGTTGCGGGAGTTTGATCATCCGGCTCCGACCTGGTCCTGCGACTTTTCGCCCGACGGCAGTGAAGTGGTTACCGGCGCCAATGAGCTCCGACGCTGGTCCCTGGATGGACAGCTGCTGGCCGAGATGCCGCACGGCTTTACGATCTACACAGCCCGTTACTCGCCAGATGGCCAATCACTTGTTACGGCCGCCGGCGATGGGTACGTGCGCATCTGGGACCGCAATGGAACTTTAAAGAATATAATGCTTCACGATCCGAACGGCGCCCGCATGGCGGTGTTTGCGCCAAATGGTCGGACGATTCTTTCCGGAGGTGAAGGCGGGAAAGCAAAGCTCTGGGACCTCAACGGAAACCTGATACGTGAGTACGACACGGGTGGTGGACGGGTTTTCGCGGTGGCATTTTCCCCGGACGGAAATCGTATACTGACGGGCACGGCTGACGCTATGGTCCGGCTCTGGAGCGTGAGCGGACAGATACAGAGAATCTATACGCACCAGGCCGCCGTATCGTCCGTGCAGTTCTCGCGGGACGGCCGTTTTTTTGTTAGTGCTGGCGAAGTGGGTCACATCTGGGATCTGGCCGGGAACGACCTCCGACAGTTTCCGCATGACGGTGCGGTATACTCGGTTAACTTCGCACCCGATGGGACGGCGTTGATTACGAGCGGTTACAGCGACAACCAAACGCGCATCTGGCAATTGCCGGAGCAGTTCTGGCCGCGGCCGGAACAGCCCGCACGTCCCCAGGTAACCCGGGTGGTTTTGGGCAGCGTATTTACTGTGCAGGGAGACTGGATCACCGTTCGTGTTGGAAACCCCGGTGCGCTGAGACCCGGCATGCGATTGCTTGTAAACAACGGCGCCGGACAGCCGGTGGCGATCGTGGTGAGACGCCTCTTTCACACTAATGCGCAGTGCGCGGCGGCACCCGGAGCCGGGCGCGGCATTGTAAACGGGGCCGAAGTCTATATACTCAACTAACGTGACTGAAAACGCTATCCACCCGGCTCAGCCGCTCCTGGGTGCAGTGGCGGATGCGTCCGCCATTTGCCAGCGTACCAGCTGCGCATCGTTTGCAAGGCCTTTAAGCGTCGCCTGAAACTCGCTGCGCACGAATCCGGTGGGCAATAACTCGCCTGCGGTGGCTTCCAGATCAAGGGGCATCACAATGTCGTTGCCGTCGGCCATGCTCTGAATGCGCGCCGCGCGATTCACCGTCGTGCCGAAGTAGTCCAGCCTGTCATTCGAGTTGACCGCCAGAGACGGGCCAGCCTGCAGACCAATCTTCACACTCACCGAACGATGCTCGTTATGGATGCGTCGCTGAATCCCGATGGCTGCTCGCAGGGCGTTGGTGCTGTCGATGAAAACGGCCATTACCGCATCACCGATGGTCTTGACCACGGCGCCTTCGTGTTTGCGCACCTCATCAATCAGAATTGTGAAGTGGTCGCGCACCAGGGCAAAGGCCGGAGCGTCGCCCAGCCGTTCGTACATGGGTGTGGAATCTTTGAGGTCTGTAAACAGGAAGCACAGGTTCTCGACCCCGATCTGCAGATCGGGGGCCAGGGCTTCGGCGCTGAACTGGTCGCGAAACTCCTGGAGTGCGGTGACCCGGGCAGCGGTCAGCGCAAAATCCCGGTAGGCGTCGCGAAAGAGCTTCACCGTAACCAGCGAGTCCCCATCGTTCACGAACTCCAATTCGGTGCGGGGCGCAAGCAGCAGGGGTTCGGACCGGGGCCGGCCGTCGAGCTCGCTCGCCACATTTACAGTCCGGGTTCTCGGGGCGCTTTCGCTTATCAGAACCTCGCGCACTCCGGGAAATTGGGGACTGCGCAGGCGATAGCGGACCTCGTCAAAAGCAAGCTCAGTCTTTGTTGATGCGTCCGGCCAGACATTGAGCTGCGCGTGTATAAAGGCGGTATTTCCGGGTGAGTTGATACAGAAGCTGCCTCCGTTCAGGGCGCGCAGGGCAGGGACTGGTCGGAAAGTAAGCTCCACGTTGTTTGTGAAGTCGGCCCCGTATTCAATGTTGCAGTAGTCGCAGTGCGCCTGTGTTTCGAGTCCGCTCAGGCTGGTAAAGCGCGCCTTGTCACCCCGGCAGGTGGGGCAGAGCAGATCCCAGCTCAGGTTGAAAAATCCGGCCCGCGTGGCCCTTAGAAAAAACTCGATTGTGTCCTGTTCCGGAAGCCCGTAGTGAAAGGCCACCTGCAAGGGACGCAGTCGCAGCACCATTTTATCGGGTGCGCTGGCAACAAAGGCCGCCACGCTTGCGGTCACGCGGGAATTTGCATGCAGCGGAGCAAGCCTCTGCGAAAGCGTGGCCCGATCGACCCCGCTATCGTTTTGTTCCTCCACGTAGGGGGCAATCGCCAGCGGATCCTGAGCAGGCGCCAGAGCGGTCTTTTTTATTTTGTCCAGTGCGCGCGCTGCGCTGGCCATATACTGACGGACCACCAGCCAGCCCAAAAAGCCGGTGCCGCGGGTGGCGCGCCGTCCGTGCAGCACAACCCGGGTTCCCTCGGGGACGCGCTCCAGCGCGTACTCCAGGCCAACATAAGCCAGGGGGCCGCTTTCCTGGAAGGTTTCGGCGCGCGCCCAGAAGGGTTTGCTCCATTCGTAGGGCAGTTCGTCGTAACGGATGGTCAGACCGCCTTTCTTTGCTTCAGCACGCGTAACCGTTCCACCGCCGGCTGCAGGCAGGTAGGAGTAGACCGGACGCGGGTTGCCCGCAAGCGCGTTGAGCATGTCCACCTGGCCCAAATAGCGCATGATGGTCTCCGGCGCGTGGGGCATGGTTCGCGTGATTGTGATGACCCGTTCTCTTGCGCGCAGGTCGCGGTAGCGGGCGGCATTGGGTAGACGGCCTGATGATTCGGACATAGCAGCCTCCAGGGCGGTCCAGTGGCGGCAGGTGCGACCGGCCGGTTTGCGCCGGCAAATCAATTCGCAAATCCAGAGCGGTTTTGTTTGCGGCCGGGCATGTTGTTTGGAGTCGCAAACCATTCCCGGTAAGTCTGACTCGGTCCCGTTCTGGCGGGCGTTCAGGTGGCCGGGCGCACAAAAACTTTTTGAAAAGATCCAGCACCCGGGCGGACTGCAAAAGGCTTGCTGGTCCAGAGCATGGGAACAAAACTATACGAATGTACCGAACCATTTCAAGCGCGTTCGCGTTGATCTGGCTCGGCGTTATCGTACCCGCTTGCTCCACCGAAGAAGACCGGCGGCCGCAAACGGAACACATCGACCAACACTGGCTCTGCGAACAAACCCGCGATTTGGAGTTTGAGCGTACGGTTCCCGGAAGCCTGACTGAATACCGTCCGCGTGTGCACATTGCCGATGCCGCGACTGTGCAAGAGTTTTGCGGCGTTCTGGGCGCTGCTCCGGAACGATACGGCGATGCCCCGCCCCGCTCGCGACCCTGGGGTTGGATGGCATTTTACAACGCGGCCGGTCAGGTGACAGCAAACGTCGTCATTCAGGAGCGCGAGGAACCGGGTTACATTCTGATTCCAGAGCGCGCCGCGCGACGATTGACCGCGAGTGAAACAAGCAGTATCGTAAGGCTCATACAGGACTACGACCCCTGACGCGCCCGAACACAAGCCGGGTTCTTTTGAACGCGGTTGCTCTTCGGGAGCCGGCACCCTTCCAGCGGGTATTGAAACTCACGGGAAACACTCGCCGCATGCCATCTGCGCAGACTACAACCCGGGGCGATCGTACACATGGCAGGAGATCGCGTTTGCGTTCGAAAGCTATCATTACGATGGGTCTGCCGCCCGTGAGACGCGTTCCATGGAGCGACCGGTTGTGAAGACCACGGGCGCCGTCAATCCAGAGGAGCGTAAAAGGAAAACACGCGGGACGTCCCTGACCCGGCTCGTTTCCTCGGCTTTAGCGAACATCTTCTTCTTCTATTTCGATGCCGTCGGTGCAGTCCTGGCCGTCTCCATCGGGCACCTGACTGTTTCCGTTCTTTGGGCTCTGGCAATCGAACTCGACCTGCGCATTCTTCACCGGGAGTGGCCGGGCCACGTCCGAACTCTGCTGGATGGTCTGTTGGTGACAACGTTCCTGTATGCTACGGGACTTTACAATTCGTTCTACGCAATCTTCTATCCGCTACTGGTCACGTTCAGCTCGCTCGACGTGAACCGCAAACGGGGCCTGTTCGCAGTGGCGGCCAACGTGGGAATGTACGCCGCGCTGATAGCTGCTGTCGCTGGCGGCCTGCTTGCGGTTCCGCATCAGGTGGGGGACTTTTCACTCGCCTGGGCGGTCCTCTCGGTTCTGTACCTGTTCATTGTGTTGACGTTCATTCACTACGTCGTCTTTCGAACTTACGTGCGTTCGGTCTCCGCCCGGGCGGCCCTGCAGGAGGCACGCGATGCCCTCTGGGGCGAAATGAAGCTCGCCACAAAGATCCAGACCGTTCTGCTTCCCCGGGAGCCGGTCGTGCCGGGCTATTCCATCGCCGTTTACAATGTTCCCGCGGCCCAGGTCGGTGGAGACTACTACGATGTGGTCAATTGCCGTGATGATTGGGTCCTGATCGGGGATGCTTCCGGTCACGGTGTGTCGGCGGGACTGGTGATGATGATGGTCCAGACAGCGGTCCGCACGCTGCTTGTGTCCGGATTGGACCTGTCACCTGCGGAACTCCTGAGCGCGGTCAACCGCATGCTGCATCATAACCTGGCTACGATGGGCGAACACAAGTACATGACCATCCAGGCCGTGCAGTTCCGCGAAGACGGTCAGGTGGTGGTCTCCGGCCTGCATCAGGACATGCTGGTCTACCGATGCGACACGGGCGCGCTGGAAACGATTGAATCGCGCGGGATGTGGTTGGGCATTCTGGAGGAGATTCAGGACGACATGGTCGATCAGAGCTTTCGGCTTGAGCGGGGTGATCTGCTGTTGCTCTACTCGGATGGGTTGACCGAGGCCGTGCGGCCGGACGGAAATCTCCTGGGTGATGCACCCGTTCTGGAACTGCTGGCCCGGGGTGGAACGCCCGCTTCGGTCAAAGAGGGACTGCTGGAGTTGCTGTCCGATTGCAAGACTCCGGACGACGTTACGTTTGTTCTGATCCGGCGCGAGCCCTGATCGCGGCGCGCTTGAATCCCGGCGCATCGCCGTTTCGGAGACAGGTCGCCAGCATGAAAGCCGGAGCGCTGGAACGTGAAAAACCCTGAACACTCAGGAGGAGCGATCGGGGGCCTGAACTTCTCGGGGAACGTAGAGCGTAATTGGTTCGCTTTTGCCTTTGACTTTCGTTCGGCCCAGACGCACAAAGTCTTTTTGGTTTTCGATTCCGTTGTAAGTGGATTCGCTGATGATCAGCGAGTGATCGAGTTTTGCGGTCAACGACTCCAGGCGCGCACTGGCGTTGACGCTGTCGCCGATTACGGTGTTGTCGATGCGCTTTGTTTCGCCGATAGCTCCCAGAACAATTGAGCCGGTGCCGATACCTATGCCAATGTTCAATGGCTCCCTGGAGGTCTGGTTCAGATCGCGCAGCTCGGCCAGCATTTCTTGAGCGCTCGCGACTGCGTCGCCCGGCGCATCGAACAGAGCCATGATAGCATCCCCGATGTACTTGTCGATGTAGCCATTGTGCTTGCGAATGATCGGCCCCATTCGCTCGAAGTAGCTGCCCAGGAGGTCAAACGTGGCCGGTCCGCCGATGCGTTCAGTCAGCGTCGTGAAGTTGCGAATGTCACAAAAAAGGACTGACATCTGCGTCTGTCGATGGTCGCCCAAATTCAGTTCCGTAACGCTGTGCTTGCCCAGTCTCTGCAGAAACTCGTACGGAACAAATCGATTCAGAGACGTGTTGAGCAGGCGCAGGTCGCTGAGTACCTGCTCCAGTATCTGCCTGGTAAAAAAGATCAATGTTCCCGAGAGGGCCTGGAACAAGAGGCTTGAGATAAAGCCCACCCGTGCACTCGCTTCCGCGGGACCGGAGAGCTTGGGCGAAAGCAGTATGAAGAAAGCAACATTGGCAACGATCATAACCGCCGCCAGAATAGGAATCATGTTCCTGGGGCTGAACAGACCGGCTGTGAGCGCCGGAAGGGAAAACAGGAACACGAAACTGCTGTAGGCCGTAAACAGATTGTCGCCCAGCTTTGCGAATTGTGCGCCAATCAGAACGACGGCCAGGGCGGCGTTGAAGAAACCCGTCGCGAGGTCCAGGCGTCCCGCCCTCAGGAGCAGTAGGGCAACCCCAATAGCCACAAGGCCGATCCCGCTCGGTGGCCCGGCGACATGAAATCGTTCTCGAATCAGGAGGCCGTACGCCAGCAGCAGCGCTATCAGGAGCACACCGAAGGCAATACAGAAGAAAAAGAATGCGCGCGCCCTTTTGCGCACGAGTTCCGGCGAGTCGGCATAGACCCTGGTAAAGCTCTGGACCATTCCCTGCTCCAAACCGGCAGCGAAAGGCCCGGACATGCGTCGGGACCCTGCGACCGGACGGTTTCAGCTTATTTCAAGTTACCGTCAAAATCCGGGCCCCGCTTGTGCATCAGTTCCATGCGCAGGACGCCGCAGTCTACACCTTGAATTCAACGTGGACCAGATGTCGTCAGGCGCCCGCTCAAGGGCAAGCCTTTCCTCGAACGCCTCCGGTCACCGGCTGGTCATAAAGCCGTGCGATCGGGCGCTCGGCCCCTGGAATGGTGCGTATGCCGGGCGCGAAATGGCGCAGAAACCGGCGTCTGCCGGAATATCAAAAGCTAGAGTTCCGATGGCTCCTTTGATCTTTCTCTGTTTCGCGCCGCCAGATAAGCACCTCCTGCGAGCACTACATACAGGAAAACGATCGCGAACAACTGCCCGGAGTTGTTTCTCAATTCGTAGTAAAGAATCAGCGCCCCTCCCAGGGAAAGCGCTGCGATGGCAATGCGCGTGGCTATTCCCGATGAGTTCGTTTGTGTCCTGATTTTGTGATTGGCGATCGCCATCAACAGCGAGACCATCAGAAAGGTAATGCTTCCAAACTCCAGAATCAACTCAAGCCCACCGACCAGTATTAGTACGCTCGCCATCGTTGACATGCTGAGAATCGCATTGATGGGGATATTTCCTTTTCGCCGGGATAGAAACTGAGGCAAGTATCCATCTGAGGCGACCACTGCCATTTGGCGCGAGGAACCAAAAAGTGTTCCGCTGATGGCGCTACTCGTTGCGAGGATGGCACCCAGAATAACCAGAGTTGAGCCCATCTTGCCCAGAATGTCACCGGCCCCTGCCGCCAGCGCAAACTCTCTATTTTGTATGATATTCTCCACCGGAATTGCGAACAAAGCGCCGAGCGAGATTACCACGTAGATCAATATGGCCAGCGAAATTGCGGCATAGATTGCGCGCGGGATGCTTCTTTCGGGGTTTGCCATCTCTCCTACGGCGTTGATTACCAATTGAAATCCTTCGTATGCCACGAATGTAATGGACGATACGATCAGAATATTCAACACACTGGAGTGTCGGGCGTCTGCGGCCATGCTTTCAATAAACGGACCGAAGCCGGTAGTACCGTGTCGCATCAGGATGAATGAAATGATGGTCAGCAAGACTAGCTTGGTGTATACCATCAAGTCCTCGAGTTTTCCCATTCCATTGACACTCCACACATTGATTAGTGTGAAAAGTGCAAGTATGCCCAGCGCTACGCCTTTGCGAACCCACTCATCACTGGCGAACGAAGAACTGCTGATGGCATAGGATGAAAAAGTATAGGCATAAAGCGCGAGAGTGCTGATGTACCCAAAGAGTACGAACCAGCCAATAGCTGCAGCCGCAAAGTGTGAGTCTACGTAAGTGCGCTTGAAAAAGGAATAGGTCGCTCCTTCATCCTGGTAATATACGCCCAGCTTGATGTAAGAGTAGGCTGCCAGGCCCGCCGTAATCCCTCCAAGAATTATTGCAGCCGGAGTCAGATGGCCGATCATTGAGACCGAAATGCCCAGCACGGTAAAAATGCCGCCGCCTACCATGCCGCCCAGCGCGATCGCAACCAACTCGGCCAGTCCTAATTCTTTATTCCTTTTTCGGTGTAACATCAGGGGCTTATCTTGAGCGGCCCGCGTGCGTGCCGCACGCCCCAGGACAAGGGGGAGAATGGCTGCCACGTAGCGGGCACGGGCACGCGCGGAAGAGTCAGAACGTAGGAGAGAACCGCACCGGGGACCAGCAAAGCGAGAGCGAACAAGGCCAGCAGCCACTTACGCATACGCTCACAAAGGACCCTTGCCATCCAGGTCAAGCAGAAGCCAGGATTCGATCTGCTTCAGGGCGGGTTCCTTGTCGCGCAAAAAGCACGATGGAAGCCGACGTGAAGATCGGAGCGCCCATGAATGCGCTTTCCTGGCTGCGATCCTGGTGACACGATAGTGTGTTCCAGAATTGTTCCAGCCAGTTTTTCTCTTGCCCGGATCGCAGGAAGCGTGGATACTATGATACCGATAGGGAATTGAACCTTCGAAGTGCAAGAAGAATGGGCCTGAGAATTAACGGTTTCTACGTTGGATGGACCGCTGGGAGATGGTGAGCCGTACCTCGATGAAGAGGTATGTGCATGTATTTGCGCTCGTCTGGATTTCAAATTGCCAGCTTGTAAGCGTAGATTGCCTGGATTATGATCTGACCTGCCGTCCGCTCCGCAACATTCTTTTTCAAAGAGCAACCTGCAGTGCAATTGGTGCCTGTGCGAGTGGCTACATCAGGGTGCCGTGTAATCCGGCCGTCGGCACAATCACGGATTTCTGCGTGGCAAAATATGAAATGAAGAATAACTCCGGCGCGAAATCTGAAGCTGCCGGATTGCCCTGGGTTTCGATTACTCAGACCAACGCCATAACCGAATGCTCCAATTTGGGCGCAAATTTCCATCTCATCACCAACGCCGAATGGATGACCATTGCCAGAAACATTGAGACCACGGCAGCCAACTGGAGCACAGGTACCGTAAACAACGGCGCCATTAGTAGCGGGCACAACGACAATACACCTGCAAATGCCCTGGCCGCCAGTACAGACGATACGCAAGGCTGCACCGGCACCGGTCAGGTTTGCTCGAATGTGACGTGGGACGCTCAGCGCCGCACCAGCACGCTCTCCAACGGCGAAACAATATGGGATTTCGCCGGCAATGTTTGGGAGTGGAATGACTGGCAGGTGACGCAGGCCAACAAGGCCTATTCATCAGCAGATGGTGTGCCGTTGGCTGCCTTGAGAGAGTGGACCGCTATCGATACTTTCCCCAATGCCCTTATGATCCCTTCAACCTGGCAGCCAACCAATAGCGCGTTGAGCAGCGCGAACGGTATCGGTCAGTATTACGCCGGGAACACGGACCCCGGGGCTTCCCTGCGTGGCGGAAGCTGGACCAATGGCGCGAGCGCGGGCGCGTTCAGACTGGACTTGAACAACGGTCCCGCAAGCTCGGCCGCGACCATTGGTTTCCGATGCGTGCAGAGCAATTGATGAAGTGCTTTTTGATGTACGGCAGGGGATGAAAGATCTGAAGAAGAGCCACGCCACGGACTATTGAGAGTCGTGCCCCATCACGGCGGAACAAAGACTCCACCGCCGCTGTCGAGCCGCTCCGCACTATCACGGCGGAAAGTATATTGCCCCGCCCCCGCCGACGTTGACATCGCTCAATACGGTATCGGCCGCCGAGGGGGTGCCGTTCGCAATTCCGGAACTGCTGCCCTGGAAGATCCACAGATCTTCCGAGTTCTGGGTGTTCGAGGTGACCAGATCAAAATAGCCGTCGCCGTTGTAGTCGCCGGCTCCCAACCAATCGGTCAGTCCATCCGGACCATCGTCCAGCTGCGTGTCGGCAAAGTCGCCTGTGAACAGGTTTTTGCCCGCAACGCCGCTGCTGCTGCCGTGAAAGATGTACAAGTGCTGTGGAGTGGGAGCGGTGCGTTCGCCGATGAGCAAATCGTCAAAGCCATCTCCGTTGATGTCGGCCATGCCTGAGAGGATCCCGAAACGGATCGTACCCGAGCCGCTCAGGATCGTGTTGGCCTGCGAGGGACTCGTGGCCGTAATTCCGGCGGGGCCGCCGGACAGAAACAAATACACCTGCCCCTGGTTGCCGCCAGAGCCGGCATCGTAATCGTAAGCGGAGCCGAGGATGTCCGCGTAGCCGTCGCCGTTGGCATCCCCGGCGGCAAGGCCCCGGATGCAAAAGGCGCCAGCGAGAAAGGCAGCACTGATGCTGGTATTGGGGCTATCGCCTGCGCCCAGATCGATTGTGGTGCGACTATCGCTGTGAATTACCGCCAACGTAAACAGCGAGTTCGGAACGTCGATTGCACAGGCAGCCAGGTCCTCACGCCCGTCGCCATTCACATCGGCAAGAACCAGAGCGTTGATCGTAATTTGAAGACGCGTATTCGTTCCACCGGAGACAATCACGTCTGCTCCGGCCGCGCTCTGGCTTTGGATTCCAGAAGAGCCGTCCGAAAGAAAGACGTAGATGCGCCCAAAAGAACCGTAGCCCGTTGCGAGTACTGCAACATCGGCAAAGCCATCCCCATTGTAGTCGCCCACATAGATGGACCGTCCAAACGAATCGCCTGCGCTCTCTCCAAGCAGCGTGGCCCCGGCGCTGCCGCCTGCCTGTAGGTCCTGACCGGCAATACCGGATGCTCCCTGCGAATAGAAGATGTAGACGGCGCCCTGGTCGGTGACGTTGGGGTAACGGTACGCGGCCACAACTGCGTCGGCGTAGCCATCGCCGTTGATGTCGCCCACGGCAAGGGCGTTGCCCATGAGGGCGTTTGTTGGTCCCTGAAAAACGGAAGCGGCGCCTGTGGCGCCGGCGCCCACGGTGACACTGGCGATTCCGCTCGCGCTGCCATAATATACCATGGCGCGACCACCGTTGCTCGCTCCGCCGTCTGGCTCGCTGAGCAACAGATCGTGGTAACCGTCGCCGTTGATGTCGTAAGTGCGCGGCGGCTGCGGCACGGCCGGCCCTCCCGCCAACAAGAGCAGGAGTTCCCAGGGAGTTCGCTTGCTGGAGGCTTCGGGAAGTGGAAGTCCCAAAAGAGGGTGGCCCGCCCAGCACCCCGGCAGGAGCGTGAGCGCGCAGATGAGGATCAGCGGGCAGCTCCCGGATCGGCGGGGTGCGCTTTGTGCCTGGCGAGCCACAACACACCATACATGGTTACGGCCGCCCCTCCAATCCCATATTCATGGGATTTTTGGGGAGCGACCGGGGCCCGAATAAACCACCACCTCAGTCGTCCAACAGACCCGCCGCTGCAGCCTTGCCCGCCAGTTCCGATCGATTGTGCACGTCCAGCTTGCGGTAGATGCTGCGCGCGTGATGGTGCACCGTATGATAGCTGCAACCGAGTATGTCGCTGACGCGTGCAATGGTCTTGCCCCTGGCCAGGAGTTGCAGGATCTGCTTTTCGCGATCGGTGAGACCCGCCTCAAGGACCGGGTTGGACTCACGAAAGGTCATGAGTACGCGCAGTGCAATGGTGGGCGTGATGGTTGCACCGCCACCGAGAATCGTCCGCAGCGTTTCGCCAATATCTTTGAGTTCGGTTTTAAGGAGGTAGCCCGTCGCCCCGTTGCGGAGCGCCTGAAACACAACACGGTCCGAATTCAGGTTGCTGAGCATGACCACCGCGGTCTGTGGCCGGCGCTGCGCGATCTTGCCAACCAACTCCACACCGTCCATGCCGCCCAGTTGGACGTCGAGAAACAGCACCTGCACCTGGCGTCCGCGGCGGTCCCGCCAGAACGCCTCCGCAGATTCCCACGCCAGGACGCGCTCCACTTCCGGCACCCTTTCCAGTTCCCGTGCGATGCGCGCACGGTAAACGGGGTCGTCTTCCACCACTCCCACGAAGGCGCCCGACGTACTTTGATCTTCCGCCCGGAGAGCCGGCCCTTCTTCGGCTTCTGCTTCCACCATCAGAATCTACGCCGTTGCTGGCCAGGCCGCAATCCCAAAATCAGGGGATTTTTGTGTCGGCGAGGAGCGGCACGCGGATCTCGATCCGGATCGGTCGCTCTTCGGTTCCGGCGTGCGGCTCCTCCATCGTCATGCGAATGGTGCCCCCGATCTGTGCCAGGCGTCTGACAATTCCCGCGGTGCCACGACCGGCGCCGTGTCGCTCCAGGCGATAGTGCGACAGACTGCGAAAGCCGATGGCAAGTTCCGCCGAAGTCCAGGCAAAGCTCCAACCTGGCTGGCCGCTGCCGTATTTCAGGTCGTTGGTCACGATCTCGCGCACCACCGAATAGAGCAGGGCGGCTTTGTGGGGACCAACACGACCCTGAAGGCTGCTGCGACCCTGTTCCGGCGCAACAAAGTCCACCTCGCGTCCCGCCTCAACGTAGCGGCGCAGCACCACCATGTTGAATCCCCCGATCAGATCCTGCTCCAGGAGGTCGAGGTCTTCGAGGCCGAGGAGGTCCGCCCGGAGTTCCCCCACCGCACGACCAACCATGCTCTGCATTCGCGCGGCGAACTCGGGCGCAACCTGCGCATCATCCTGAGCGGACTCGCCCAGGAAGTGCAGGTCGGTCAACGTGGCGCCGAGGTGGTCGTGCAGGTCGGCGATGATGCGCTCGCGCTCGCGACGTGCTGCGTCGCGCCGGGTTCTGGAAAGCGAGATCAGGTTGCGTACCCGCAGCAGGAACTCCTCGCGCTCGAAGGGCTTTGTGAGGTAGTCGTTGGCCCCCGCTTCCAGGGCGGCCATCAGGTCTTCGGTTTGGATGCGCGCGGTGACCATACAAATCGGCAGGTCCGTGAGGGAGTGCGTTTCGCGCAGCTGTGCGGCCAGTTGCAGACCGGAGACCTGCGGCATCATGATGTCGAGTACCACCAGGTCCGGTCGGGGATTCGCCGCTATGTATGCCCGCGCCTCGTCTGCGCTTCGCGCTGCAACCGCCACGTAGCCTTCCAGTTCCAGGGACGAGCGCATCACCTCAAGGTTCACTTCTTCATCATCCACGAGCAGAATCACGCCCTGACCTTTCCCGGCCGGTCGGGTGGCGGCGGTTTTCGAAACAAACGAGTTGGTGAGTTGTGAGGTGGACCGGGCGATGGGCCGGTCGCAAATCCCGGCCGGTCCCGGCGCTCCTGGCCCGGCTCCTTGCTCTGCTGGTGGCAGCCGGAAGGAAAAACGCGCGCCCTGGCCGGGCACGGAATCGAGCGCAATGTCACTACCGAAGAGGCGCGCCAGTCGCCGCGAGATGGACAGGCCCAGTCCCGTGCCTCCCGGCCTGCGGCCCGCGTTCTCCAGTTGGCGGAACTCTTCGAAGATATCAGCCTGACTCTCCGGTGGAATGCCGGGCCCGGTGTCCTGCACAAACACTTCAATTCCATCGTCTGCGACCAGAGCGCCTACGCTCACTCGGCCGCGATCCGTGTAACGTACGGCGTTGCCCACCAGGTTGTGGAGAATCTGCTCCAGCCGGGCTTCGTCCGCGTAGACCGGCGGCGTATCGGCCGGGATTTTATTAAAGAGCTCAAGGCCCTTCCCTTCGGCTTCGGGCGTGACCAGAGCCAGCACGACGTCCGCGGTGGTACGCAGGTCGACATTTTGCAGATGCAGTGTGATGTCGCCGCCGCGCAGTTTTTCGAGATCAAGAATGTCATTCACCAGGTGCGCCAGTCGCTGACCGCTGTGGGAAATCAGCGCCAACTGCTGTGTGATCCGATCGTTGTCGTAGTGGTCCAGCCCCGCCATAAGCGACTGCGCCAGACCGATGATGCCGTTGAGGGGGGTGCGCAATTCGTGCGAGGTGTTTGCCAGGAAGGCGTCTTTCAAGCGGTCCATTCGGCGCAGGTCTTCGGCAGCCCGCTCCTGAACGCGCCGTGCTTCGGCCTCCTTTTCCAGGGCAGCGGCCTGCGCTGCGCGTTGCTCTTCGCGAATGACGTTGATCCGGTCGGCCAGACCCAACGCAAAAACGATCACCGAGCCAGCGAAAGCGAACTGGATTGCGTTTTCCGTAACGGGATTTGAGGGAAGCTGTCCGAGCAGCTTGAACACCACCACCGGTACGCCCACGATCGGCGGCAGAAAGGCAAGAACGTAGTAGCGTGCCGGTCGATGACCACGCAGCATGCGCCCGACGCCCACACTGAGCACAAAAAGCGAGGTTGCGAGAATGGCCGGGGCGATCATCAGCCACGTAGTGCGATAGCTTCCGAAGGTGGAATAGAGCAGCAAAACAAACCACAGAGCGGCCAGGATCCGAATGATGAGATCGCTGCGCGGTGTCGCCCGGCGGGTTTCCAGGATGAAGCGCGCGAATAAAAGATGCGTCGCGTAAAGCAGGCAGACGGACACCGATATGGCCACGTTCGCGAATGTGGGAGAGCGCGGCCAGAGCAGGCGGAAGGCTAAACCCTGGTAGGCAAAGAACCAGAAGGAACCGGCCAGCAGAAAGAGTACGTAGAAGAAGTAGCCGGGATCCCGCAACGCGACAAACAGGAAGAAGTTGTAGAGCAGCATCACCAGCATGAACCCGAAGAGCAGTCCATCCACGTATGTCGAAAGGGACCTTGCCTCTGCGAAGGCCACCTTGCGCCACAGTGTCAGCGGGGCCGCCTCGTGGAGGCCATCCTCGGACCCGAAGCGGACGTAGAGCCGGCGTTCCGAACCCGCCGGCACGTCTACCGGAAAGAGGAAGTTGTGGTGCGCAACCGCCCGGGTGGCGAAATCACGCCGGTCTCCGGTGCGGGTGATATCGAAGCCACCCGCATTTGTCTCGACGAACACATCGACGTAGTCCTGTAGAGGGAACGCCAGCTCCAGCAGCAGTTCGGCATCCCGGGCAGTGGGATTGTAAACGACGGTGCGCACCCAATAGACCGAGTCGGAAAAGGAGAAGTTGAGTACTTCCGTCTGGCCTGGCTGCCAACCGTCTGTCTGGCGACGGACCTGCTCAAAGCTGAGGTCGCCCCGGACATCCTCCAGAACTTCGACCGACCGTCCCAGAACGTAGCGGCCCTGGTCAAGCGCAAGGGTGATCCCGGCCGGAGCGGGAGCTTCGGCCAGGAGCGGGGGCGCCTGGAGGCACAGGACAACCACGCCCACCAGACTCAGCCAGACCTTCACTCACCGGATTGAATTCTCGTACGCGAATCGGTAAAGGAGATTTCAACGGATGTGCACGCCGCTTCGGGGTTCACAGTGCTCTACGAACCAGCGATGTGCCTTTGTCGCACAAATGCCCCGGTGGACTAACGGCAGGCCAGCCGCCGAACGATCCAATCCGTGTTTGCAGACGTCGGACCGCTGTTCGCCGCCATGAATAGTGCACCCGTTGCGTCGCGGCTTAAGTAATTTGCCTGCGAGAAATACGTGGCGGGCGGCGCGTAATCGTACCAGGTATACCAGGTGTTTCCGAAATCGTCGGTGCGCCGGAGAAGCGTGTGATTGGTTCCGCTGCCGTCCAGGCCCTCACCGGCGACAACCAGACTTCCGGAGTGCAGGTGGAAGATACGGCGCGCCTGAGCCGCCTGGCCGGCCGTGTAGGCGAAATCGTCGGAGGTGGACCAGCTGACACCGTCCGCGCTGCGTCTCACAATCCAGCGGCGTACGTTACCGGAGTCGTAGAACCATCCCGCAACATAAAGGTTCCCTCCTGCGTCTGCGGCCATATCCCGGGGTACCGCGCCCGACCCGGCACCGCCCTGATAGCTGAAGGTATCCACCGTGGACCAGGAATTCGCTCCGTCCACGCTGCGCCGAATCAACCATTGAAAGACACCACCGCTCTCACCGTACAGCGAGAGGAAGATTCCTCTTCCAAAAGGATCCAGAAAGAGTTTCTGCCCGGAATTCTGCGCGGTCCCGGCCGAAGAAAAATCGTCCACCGTCGACCAGTTCATTCCGTCATCGGTCCGGCGAACGACAGAATGTGTGGGGGCTGAACCGGTCAGAGCGACTCCGATGGCCAGCGTAGACGAGCCAAAGTTCATGAGCGAAAGCGGCGCAGCATCCTGCCCCGGCGTATACTGATAGCTGTCCCGGACAGTCCAGCTACCCGCCCCGGAGCGCTGTAGAACGGTCCAGGAAAGCGACGCGCCGTCACTGGTCCGGCCCGACGCGGAGACACTGCCCTGCGCGTCCTCTATGATGGCATCCGGGAAAGATTGATTTGGGGGATTCTCTTGATAGAACAGATCGTTCTGCCAGGAGAAGCCGTCTTCGCTCGTCCGGACGACCCAATTGGCCGTTCCACCCACGGTGCCGCGGCCCGCCACGAACATGCGGTTCCCGCTCCCAACCATCGTCGTGGGATTCGATGCCTCCCCGGCGGAAGCGCGGTAGGTATCTACCGTTTCCCAGGAACCAGCGTAGGGGCAATCAAAACAAAGAGGGCTTCGCAGCAGGCAGAGAATGGTCATCGTGCCGAAAAATTCATTGGTGTTCGGAACACGGAATCCGCAAGCGGAGCAGCCGAAAACCAGACCGGCAAGCAACAGAATGGAAAAACCCTTCGATCGAGTCATTCGCTTTGCTTTCCAGGAATGCCGGGTGTGCCGCCCGTCCGCCATGCTCTGGCCCCCGCGAAAGAACCGTGCAGGTAACCCTGCCTACGCTTCATAGAAAACAGGAATGGAGGCGCTACACTCAATCAAAAAAAGATGTATCGGATAGGGCGCCATGTCCATAAGAATTCCCCGGCACCCCTGCGGCGCCGCGAGCCTGACACAATTCGCTCGAAGTGCAGGTTTGCCTGAGGCAAATTTCGGATTCGAGTCGTAGCAAGAGACCCTGATTTATCGTCCGCGACCGACAAGAATTTTTACAAATCAGTTTGCGCGGTCCGGGTTGCCGGCCAAAAATCGTATATGGTCTTCGACCAGATGGCGCGCCGCTTCATTGCTTGCGCTCTTTTATTCGCGGCCTGTTCCATTCTTCTGCCGGGATGCGGAGGTGATCCGCCGCCGGCTGCAACCGCGGGCGTGCTGGACCTGCGCGGCTGGAACTTCCAGACCCGTGGATCGATGGAAATCAAGGGCGAATGGGAGTTCTACGATGGCGTCTTCCTGATGCCTGCTTCCGGGTCGCATGGGCGGCCCTCGGGTTACATGCACCTGCCGGGTTTCTGGGCCCAACAGAAAATTGGCGGCGAGCCGGCGCGACCCGTGGGAGTCGCCACGTTGCGCTTGCTGGTCCGCGCGCCCGAAAATGCCCGGCTGGCTCTGGCAATGCCGCGCGTATACGATGCCTATCGCGTGTTCGTGAACGGCCGACCGGTCCGGACCATCGGACGCCTGAACGTTGATCCCGATCGAGTTCAATCCGGTTTTATTACCGCCATGGCGCCCCTCTTCAACGAACGCGATCAAGAGCGCGTGGGGAGCGCCGCGAATCAGATCGAAATCGTCCTGCATGTCGCGAGCAATTTTCCGCGAGGCGGCGGGATGCGCAGAACGGTCCAGGTAGGGCTTGCGGACCATATCGAAAACGAACAATTCTTCCGCCTCTCCCTGGACCTTTTTCTATTCAGCACCTTCGTCATAATGGCGCTGTATCACTTCGGACTCTACTTCGTTCGCAGGCAGGACGCCTCCCCACTTTTTTTCGGTTTGTTCTGCATCGGACTGGCCGCCAGGCTGGCATTAACAGGCGAGGCTTTTCTGATCCGTCTGGTTCCGGAATTTGATCGTGAAATCGCCACCAGAATTCTGTATGTGGCGCCTTTCATGGCCGCGCCTTCCTTCATTTACCTCCTGCAGTCGCTCTACCGCGATCTGTGCCGTCCCTGGCTCGTCCGCGCCTTTGGGATCGGCGCCGCGCTGATCATACTGCTGGTCATTGTCACCAAACTGTCTTTCTACTTCGAAATTGCGACCAAACTGGGCTCGGTCTTAATTCTGGCGGCGGTGCTTTACGGAACCTACGTCACGAGCCGTGCGGCCATCAAAAAGTACGTCGGCGCCCGACTGTTCTTGAGCGGCCAGGTCGTTCTGTTCGCCACGATCACAATCGATGTGCTCATTGTGAACTCGGTGCTGCGCGCCGAGTTTGTTTCACCCTACGGGCTTTTTATCTTCATTGTCTCGCAGTCTTTCATGCTTTCGCGCAGGTTTTCCAGAGCGTTGAGCAACGAGGAACGATTGGCCGCGGAGATGGAAAGGAAGAACCGCCGGCTGCTGCGTCTGGACCAGCTCAAGGATGACTTCCTGGCCAACACCTCGCACGAACTGCGCACGCCTCTCAACGGAATCATCGGCATCGTGGAATCCCTGCTGCGGGGAGCGACCGGTCCGCTGTCGGACGGTACCAAAGAGAACCTGGGTCTCGTCGTCGCGAGCGGCCGCCGGCTCAGCAGCATGGTGAACGATATCCTGGATTTTTCGAAGATCCGCAACGACGATCTGCGACTGCGCCCAAAGGCCGTGGATCTGAACAGCGCCATCGAAGTCGCCCTGACAGTCGTCCGCCCGTTAGTTCGGGAGCGTCCCCTCGATTTGATTTTTAACCGCACGCGGCTGCCGCCGGCTCTGGCGGACGAAGACCGCCTTGAGCAAATTCTATTAAACCTGCTGAGCAACGCGATTAAGTTCACGCGCGAAGGGAAGATCACTGTTACTGCCAGGGAACTGTCAGGCGAGAACGACGCTCCGGGCATGCTGGAGGTCGAGGTGGCCGACACGGGCGTCGGCATTCCGAGCGAGAAGCAGGAGCTCGTCTTTGAGGCTTTCACGCAGGCGGACGGTTCTGTCGCGCGGGAGTTCGGCGGGACCGGCCTGGGGCTGAGCATCACGCGGCGCCTGGTCGAGATGCACGGCGGCGCGATTCGGCTGGCATCCAGGCCCGGCGAAGGCTCTCGCTTCTACTTCACTTTGCCCGTCGCCCCCGCGCCGTCGGTCGCGCTCAATGAGGGAGGGCAAGCGGCGCCGCGTCGCACCAGCATCCCCCCTGCAGTCCGCCCGGACGGCTCGGCAATCCAATCGGCGCAGGCGGTTCGCGCAGAGGCGAACGGGGCGACGGGAACTGAGAAACCCATCCGGGTGTTGATCGTCGATGACGATCCGATCAACCTGCGCGCTCTTCGCAACCATCTGGAGTTGGGCGAATACGAAGTGGAGGAAGCGACAAACGGAAAAGAAGCTCTGGATCTGCTCGCCGGGCGGCCGCTATTCGATTTGATCCTGCTGGATATCATGATGCCCGGTATCTCCGGCTACAACGTGTGCCGCCTGGTGCGCGAAAAGCACTCGCCCACCGAATTGCCGGTGATCATGCTCACCGCGAAAAGCCGGCCATCGGACCTGGCGACGGCTCTGGAACTGGGGGCCAACGACTATCTGGTCAAACCGATCGAATACCAGGAACTGGAGGCGCGCGTTCAAAACGCGCTGGCATTGAAACGGGCGGCTTCCAGCCAGGCGCAGCTGGCCGTCATTCACGGCGAACTGGAACTCGCGCGCCAGATTCAGCAGTCTCTCATCCCGGCAAGCCCGCCGGTCGTCCCGGGCCTCAGGATCGCGGCGCACTATCGGGCAATGGAAAGCGTGGGTGGCGATTTCTACGATTTTTGCGTCAGGGACGGATCGGTGGGTGCGATCATGGCGGACGTGTCGGGACACGGTATTCCGGCCGCCCTGGTCGTTTCGATGGTGCACCTGGCCTTCGGTTTTCAGAAGCGAAAGCTGCCGGAGCCGGATGTCTTATTCGCAAATATGAACGATATTCTGTACGGCAACACCGGCAATGAATACGTTACCTCCTGCTACGCCTTCGTCGATCCGGCCGGCCGCCGGCTGTTGACCAGCAACGCCGGCCATCCGCCGATCCTGGTCCGCAAGCACGGGACCGGAGAAATCGTGCAGTTGCGTCCGATGGGGCGATTTTTTACGCTCATGAAGGACGGCGGCTATCGTTGCGAAGAACTTCAACTCGATTCGGGCGATCGCATTTTGCTCTATACAGACGGGCTCTTTGAGACGTGCTCTCCTGACGGAGAGCAGTTCGGCAACGAGCGGCTGGTTCGCTTCGTGCGTGACCAGAGTTCGCTTTCCGAAACTGAATTTGTCGCGAAACTGATCGATACAATTGTCCGCTGGGCTGGCGGCAGCGATCGACTGGACGATGACGTTGCCGTTATTACAATTGACGTCGAATGAGGCTTCGTGCCCCGGAATGCACAGCGTGGCGGCGCCTTCGAACTCGGTGTTCGGCGCGCGTTCGTTCCCCTGGTGGCGGAGTTCGGGCTACAGGGCGTTCACAAACACATCTCGATTTTGCCCTTGTGCCCGGCCGCAACGACGCCGCGGTATTCGCATTCGAAGAAATCCTTCACGAGTTCACGGGTCACCTTTGAGATATTGATGCGGCGCACGGGTCTCAATCCATCAGGAAAACCATATGGCGCCTCCGGCAAAGAAGACGAAGAGAATCAAGAGCCAGATTCCATAAATGGGATGCGCCGCCCGCACTTCCATGAACTGCAGAGCGACCAGCGCGAACTTCGCCCCGCTCAAAGCGAGGAGCAGGATAAAGGACCCGGTTCGGTACTCGGCGAAAAGGTACATCGCTGCAATCAGAAGCAAAAGAGTAACCAGAACGATGGCATTGCATAGTCCCTTCATTGCATGGCCCCCCGAGCGAGAATATAGATCGAAGGAAAAACCAGAATCCAGATCAGATCGCACATATGCCAGAAGACACCGATGGTTTCCACATCTGCGTGCTCGGTGGCTGAATAGCGTCCTTTGCGAATTCCCCAGGCGGCCAGAATCAAAAGAAAGGTACCAACAATTACGTGTAGAAAATGGAAGCCTGTTATGAGCCAGTACATGGTAAAGAATAGATCGTAATCCATGCCATGACCGGAGGCCAGCTTCTGCCGGTACTCAAATCCTTTGAGGGCAAGAAAGCCCAGGCCGGTAAGCACTCCAAGCCAGAGCAGAAGCGAGGAACGCTCCCGCCGGTCCAGCCGCAGATTTCGAATGCCTTCGGCCACAAACCAGCCTCCCACGATGAGGAGAACCGTATTCACTGTGCCCAGAGTCAGATCCAGGGTTTGAACCGAGTCCATGAATGTCCCTAGATCGGCATTCATATAGGCGAAGAATATGATCAAGGCCGGAATGAATGTCAGTAGCTCGATGGAGAGGATCATCCAGATCAGGATTCCTCCTGGAGGGTAGTAGATCCTTTCGTCGTTGTGTGCTTCCATAATTTTGCTTTCCTGTGAGACCTGCAAGACGACCGGCGATTGCCGGACTATCTCAGCGTTCGCCCACAAGGCAACGCCCGTAAGGACAGCGGGACCTCCAATTGAGTAACAATAGATTCATTTCAGATTTTGGGCATTGCTTCAAATCAAGCAGGGCCTTTTTTTTCTCTTTTGAGAAAGAATGCGCCGTCTCGACCTTGCGGCGCAGAGTGGCACATGCCGATGTCACGAATACTCCGGCAAGCCGTTCCCCACGCTACGCAACCGGAAGCACTTGCCCTATCTTCGAGGAAAGTGAACCGCCTTCACATTTCCGGCCGCGAGAAGCGGGACCTCCGCTGCAGGAAGACCAGCGGGGCGTGCGCCCCAAATCGGGGCATTCAAGCTAGAATGGCGATGTCGCCCGAACCGCAGGTTCGCATGCGGCGAATTGTGCCCTCCGCGGCGAAGCCCCGGGAAGCGCCGCTAGAATCCGGCGAGCGCACCGAGGGCGCCTCTCGCAGGTCTGCTGGCCAGGAGGGCCACCAATGGCATCCCGTCCGCAACCGGCAAAGGCCAACGCTCCGAGTCCGGCCCCGGCAACCGCAGAGCCCCTCCGGAAGTCCCGGGGCGGGCTGATTTTGATCATGGATTCGATCCGCGGTACTGAGAGATACTTGGTTATGCTGGCCAAAGTGCCGGGCGTACTATCGTACCATGAATGCCACTCTGAGTGAAGCAGTCCGCGTTGGTTTGATCGGTTGCGGTCGCATTGCGGATCTGCACGCCCCGGGCTACGCGGACCTGGCCGGACGCGCCCGAATCGCGGCCGTCTGCGATGCCGACCGCGAAACGGCCGAGCGGCGCCGGGCGGAGTGGGGCGCCGAGAAAGCCTACACCGACTACCGAGAGCTTCTGAGCGACGCCGGCATTGACGCGGTCGAGATTCTCACCCCGCATCGCCTGCACGAAGAAATGACCGTGGCCGCACTCGAAGCGGGAAAGCACGTGGCGGTGCAAAAGCCCATGACGATCGACCTGGCGAGTGCGGACCGCATGCTGGCGGCCTCGGCACGGCATCCGGAGCTGGTCTTCCGGGTCACGGACAACTATGCCTTCTACCCTCCGATCGTGCGCGCGCGGGAGATGATCCGGCGCGGAGACATCGGCGAACCGTTGACCCTGCGGATAAAGTTCATCGGTGGTGGTTCCGGGGGCTGGGAAGTTCCCGCCTCGGCCTGGCAGTGGCGTATGCAGGAAGCCGCCGAGGGACGGGGACTGCAAACCTTCGATCATGGGCATCACCTCTGGACGACGGGTTGGCTGTTATTCGGTTCGGTGGAGCGAGTCGCCGGCTGGATCGATTCTCTGGATGGCGTGACGGACAGCCCGGCGGTGCTGGTGTGGAAGTGCAAGGACGCCAGGCGCTACGGCCTCTGCGAGTTTGCGCACGCCGAGGGGTTGCATATTCCCGGCCGCTACTACGCCAACGACGAGTGGATTGAGATCACCGGTTCGCGCGGCATTCTCTTTATCCATCGCTGCACGGGCGAGATTCACACCGGCCCGG
Source organism: Spirochaetales bacterium (assembly GCA_024233935.1). Taxonomy (GTDB): domain Bacteria; phylum Spirochaetota; class Leptospiria; order Leptospirales; family Leptonemataceae; genus JACKOY01. The sequence goes on from JACKOY010000004.1 coordinate 226,654, forward strand.
CGATGAGTCTCTACGACGGCAAACAGATGCATGCCATCACCGACGTTGACTCGGACTGGGCGGCGGGTTTTCGTGGTGCCACGCAGAACTTCATCGAGGCCATTGAGGGTCGCGCCGCGCCAATGCTTTCCGGAGCCGAAGGCCGTGAAGTGCTGGCCTTCACGATGGCCGTGGCCAAAGCGTCGCGGGTGCATCGGGAAGTATTCCCGGAGGAGTTGGATCGGAAGTTCCCGAACTGGTACGCGCGGCGCCGCATTCGTCGGGAACGCAAAGCGGACGCGTTGCCCCGCGAAGGATGGCTTACGCGACTGGGCCTGGTCGGAGGCTACGGGAAGTACGCCCCCCGGGCCAGGGAACTCACCGAACAGTTGTTGGAGCGCTTTGACGCCGCGGAGGCGGGCGACTGGGAGACGGTCATTGCGCTGCGGTTGACGGCCGAGGGGGGTGTGCCCGAGCAGCGCTTCCTACTGCGGGTCAAAGACGGTCGGCCGCAGCTGATTCTGGCAGAAGCCGGCGCCCCGGCCGGGGAGGCGCTCATGACCGCGACCGTGCCTGCCGGAGTCTGGGCCGCGATTCTTTCCGGCAACAAGCGCATCGAGACGGCGGTGCTGCAGGGCAAGCTGAAACTGGAGGGCAGGGCAGAGGAAGGGCTCAAGCTGCGTGCCGTTTTCCACCTCTGAACAACCGGGGTACGACTGGACAGCCACAGAGCGAGTCGCATCTGTGAGCGGCCGACCGACCGCGCGCCGCATGGAGAGGCAATGAACGACAGCCAGGAAGCAAAGAGCAACCTGACCACAGGACAGATGGTGGCCTACGCCGCGGGCGGGATGGCCATGAACCTGACCAACCTGGTCATTTCACAGTGGCTGCCCCAGCTCTACCGACCGGATGACGGCCAGGCGCTGATCTCGGGTTTTTCTTTCTTCGGATTTTTTACCGTGTCGGCGGGCGTTGCCTTTGGCCTCTTCTTTGCCGCCGGACGGTGCTGTGATCAAAGCGGCGGCCGCTTCTCCCTCTCTTTTGCGACACCGCGGCCCGGCGGTGGTATTTGAATCGCCTGAGGACGCGGTCGCTCGCATTGACGATCCCGCTTTGGCCCTCACGCCCGCGCATGTGCTGGTGCTGCGCAACTCGGGGCCGGTCGGTGCGGCCATGCCGGAGGCGGGGTCTTTGCCGATTCCGGCCTACCTGGCGGCGAAAGGAGTGCGGGACATGGTGCGCGTGAGTGACGCGCGTATGAGCGGCACGGCCTACGGGACGGTCGTGCTGCACGTATCTCCCGAGGCCGCAGTGGGTGGACCCCTGGCGCTCGTGCGCGACGGCGACGAGATTGAGCTCGATGCGCACGCGGGACGGATTGAACTGCATGTTTCCGACGACGAACTGGGACGGCGCCGCCAGGCCTGGCGGCCGCCCGCGTCTCCGGAGCGCGGTTGGCGTCGCCTCTATGCGCTGCACGTCGAACAGGCCCACCTGGGTGCGGACCTGGACTTCCTCTGACTGCGGTTCCGACCGATGCGGCGCTTCTTATGCGCGCCGCTACGGGGTTCACATCGCTCTACGAACGCTTGAATGTGTCTTTGTCACACAAAGAAAGGAACAATCGGAGAGAGGGGGATGCAGCCGCGGGCGATCACGTTCATATGGTTCGGGTTCAACTCGCGCGGGGCGGCAAGAACAGACTGCACGGGGTAAAGTCCATTCCGGCAAGAAGACACAGTAGCCGGGCCAAAGTGCAGAGCACGCCCGAGTCTGAGGCCGGCGCCGTCGGCTGACAGGCGCCAAACCGAACCCGTGCTGCCCCGAGGTCCCGTCGAGCTCAGTTTTCAGTTGTCCGGCGCACGAGCACAAAGGTGACATCGTCCCGTTTCCGATAGTCGGCCAATGCCTCCAGAATCGAATCACGCAGGTGCGGCAGAGAGCCGCCGCGGGCAAGCAACGCCGCCAGGCGTTCGTCGGTGAAAAACGAGCCGTCCGGCCGAATGGCCTCGGTAACCCCATCAGTGAACAGCAGCATCGTGTCCCCTACCGACAGCTTCAGGGAGTCGACCGGCAGATCGTCGCGGATATCTTCCAGAACGCCAAGCCACATTCCCTGCGTCTCCAGGACTTCGATTTCATCCGTGAGACCGCGGTGGATGAGTATGTCCTGGTGCAGGCCCGAAAAGTAGAACACGCCGTTCACATGTGCGCTGAGCACGGTAATCGTAATGTACTTGCGCGTGTCACCCAGAAGACGCGTATTCTCGTAGATTACGCGATTCACCACACCGAGCAGCCGGGCCGGGTCCACGCCCGGCTCCTGGCGCAGAGCGGTGTGAATGGCCGTCTGGGTCATCATCATGACCAATCCGGCGGGTACGCCATGTCCGGAAACGTCACCTATGACGATCCAGTCGACCCCGCCAGCGTGAATCACATCATAGTAGTCGCCGCCGACCTGGTCCGCCGGCTCCGAGTAGGCCACGATTTCAAAGCCGGCGATGGCAGGCGCCGCAGGGAGGAGAACCGTCTGGATGCGCCGGGCCAGCTGCATCTCGCCCCACAATTCATCCTTGGCCTTCTGCAATTGCGTGTTGGATTCGTGCAATTCCTGTGTTCGTTCCCGAACGCGGGCCTCCAGCTCTTTGGTGAGAGTTTCTGCCGTTTCAAACGCGGAGGCAAAGATTCGGGAAAGGAGGAAAGACTGCGCAAAAAAGAAAATGACCAGTCCGACACCCAACAGGTGGTACGTCCCCGGCAGCAAACTCGCAAGCAGGACATCGTTGATCCCGGAAGCTGCCAGAATGCTCGTCGCTACCAGGAAGAGTCGCGCACCTTGCCTCTTTCTCCAGAACGCACGGATGCTCAACAGAACCATCCACAGCATACATACAACGACGAGGAGCAGCATCGCGGGCAGCGCCCTCGTAAACACCCCCGGGCCGGTCACAAGGGTGAACATGGAGAAGGCCAAACAGGTTGTCACAAAAGCACCGGTGCTCCGGCGTGGGACGTCTTCTGGAAAGATGGCCGCGAAGTAGCGGACGAGCAGAGCGACCGAGGCGTAGATGTCCAGGTAGGTGAGACGCAGCAGCCAGTCCCAGCCAATGGCCGGGAACATATGAACGAGCAGGATCTCGCCATTGGTCAACTGGTTACCAACCGTCGCCAGCGAGAACAGCCCGAAGAACAACGCAGCCCGATCCTCGCGGCGCAGCGCGTACAGACTCAGGTGGTACAGGCCCAGGATCAGCAGGCAGCCGAGCACCACACTTTCCAGCATCACCCGTTCCGTTTGCAGGCCTTCGATCTGCTCGGCGGTGCCGACCAGAATCGGGTAGCGCAGGCCTCCGCCACGGTAGTGGTGATTGGAAACCAGAACATCCAAGACCAACCTGGGTCCCTCGGCGGCAAAGTACGCCGTGCCCGGGAGCCATTGGGGTGTTTCGGCGGCGGCGGAGCGGCCGACGACGCCCCGCGAGACGATGAGTCTGCCGTTTGCATAGAGCCGAAAAGCGCACGGGATGTGTTGGAACTTGATCCCCAGTACCTGCGGTCGGCTTTCCCTCGAGATCACAAGTCTGTAGGTGGCGTATCCGCTCTGGCCCGCCCCTGCGGACCGGTTCCAGAGTCCCGGGACGGCCAAAAACTCCGCCGGTTCCGATTGCGCCTGCTCGCCGCTTCCGTCTGCGGAGGAAACGAGCAGGCGTTGCCAGAAGAAGCGCCAATCTCCGTCCAGGCTTACGATTCCCGAGTCTTCGAAGTTCCAGTGCGTCAGGTCCAACCGGCCCATGATGACTTCCGGAGTTTCGGTTCCGGAAGACTGGGAAAACCGCGCACAACTTCCGGAAAGCGCCAGAAGCAGGCAGACGATCGTGAACCGGAGTGCGAGGCCGGGACCGCCGGGTGCAGGTGCCTGCAGGCGGCGCGGGCGGTCACCCTTCACTCGTTCTCGCGCAGCGCACTCAGGGGCGTACTGGCGAAAGCAGCCAGCCTTTGGTCGATGCGCTCGGCCAGGGTGTTCAGCAGCTTCCGCGACCACTTCGGATGCAGCATGAAAAGCAGGTGGAGGTTTTCCGGTTTGAACTCCATTTTCCAGGAAGTCACAGCCGACTCCCCGGCCCGCACGGTCAATTGAATGTGACGTGCCACCCCCGCCACGGCGATTTTTTTTGCGAAATGCTGTCACAGTCTGCTCCGACCGCCGGTCAAAACACTCGTAAGCACAATCTGCGAGGACAAATCCAAATGTGAAGACAGCATCAAAAATTCGGTGTGCTCACAGCCGGCCAGATCAACATCATTTTCGTTCAGAGCGTGCTGGCGTTCCTCGCCCCCCTGGTGACCTGGCTTTCGAGGCGCGGAGAGTGAATGTTTTGCAAGTGCTGCTGCGCCGGACGCACAGTCCGGCGCAGCCATGCGTGAACGGTTTGCCGGGAGGCAGCGTGAAGGACAAAGGAGCAAAAACGCGCGAACAGATCGAGGAACTCACCAAACGCGCCCTTGCCGGAGAAATTGCCGCACTGGAAGAACTGGTGGGTGTCTTGCAGACGGACATTTTCAACCTTGCTCTACAATTCCTCTGGAGTCCGAAGGACGCTGAAGACGCGACGCAAGAAATTCTGCTGAAGATCGTGGTCAACCTGAATCGATTCGAGTTTCGCAGCAACCTGCGCACCTGGGCCTATCGGATCGCAAGCAACTACCTGATTGATGCGCGTCGCAGCCACGCCGAACAACGCAACATCTCGTTCGAGCTGATCGAGCATGAGTTGCGTGCGCCTTCACCGGAGCCGGCCGAGACGGACAGTTCGCGGCTGGAGGAACAGGCCGAGAGTGTGAAAACCGCCTGCACTCATGCCATGCTGCTGTGCCTGGATCGACCAGCCCGACTGGCCTTCATATTTGGTGAGGTGCTGCAACTGAAGAGCAATGAAGCGGCGGAAGTCCTGGGAACCACTCCGGCCGCCTTTCGCCAGCGTCTCGCCCGGGCGCGCAAACGGATGTCCGACTTTATGGGTCGCCATTGTGGACTCATGGACGCGCGGAACTCGTGTCGCTGCAGCAACCGCATCGGCTACGCGCAGCAGGCCAATCGGCCGGGGCGTTTGCCGTACGCGGCCTACGCGGAGTGTTTGGGTCAGAACGACGCCCTGCCCAGCATCCCCCAGTTTTACCAAAAGGAGATCGACCGGGTTCACCGCCTCGCGCTGATCTATCGGACCAATCGCTCGTACAAATCTCCCGAGAGGCTTCTCCGACGGATTGTCGACCTCGTCCAGAGGGAACACCCGAACCCATGAACGTGCAGAGTTCCAACTTCGACCCAAAGGACCTGGATGCCTTTCGCAGCTTCCAGCGAGAATCGTTCGCCACGCTCGAAGAGGTGGAAGGGCAGTTGCGGGCAGGCATGACCGAAAAGCAGGTTGCAGACATGCTCCGACGCGCTTTTGCGCACAGGGGCGTTCACGCGTACTTCCACGTCCCGGTAGCCCTGTTTGGAACGAGGACGGCTTACCCCGGAAACTTCGGACAGTTCGAGGCGCTGCCGACCGAACAGGTTCTGGAACAGGGCATGCCGGTCATTTTGGACGCGGCACCCATTTTTCACGGGCACGTCGTCGACACCTCATTGTCCACCACGCTGGGGCGGAACGCCACCCACGCGCGGCTCTTTCCAGAGTTGGCCGCGTTTCGTGAGCGCATCCTCGGGCGAGTGCGCGAGCGCCAATCCTTTCGCGCCATCGAACGCGAAGCGCATTCGATGATACGCGCACTGGGTGCCGAAAACTGCCATCGCAAACATATCGGGGCTGTGATCGGGCATCGTGTTTATCGGACGCCCGACTATCCCTGGAATCGAATTGCATTGGGTGGACTCAGTCTGGCCCACGTGGGATGGCTTCTCTGGAAGAGTGTGGCGGCCATCAAGGGCTGGGAGAACGACTCCCCCAACTGGAATCACAAGCGTACTTCGGCCCATGCTCCTTTCCCGGGACTCTGGGCAGTCGAACCGCACTTTGCAGTCGATGGGGTCGGCGTCAAGTTTGAGGAAATCCTGGTAATCACCGAAGACGACGCGCACTGGCTCGATGATGAGCCCCCCCATGTGAAGCGCTGGAATGTTCTGCGCCGGAGCGCGTAGCGGTCCGTCCGCGCTTCGCCTGCGTCAAATTGTGCCTTGCGGCTTCCCGTTCTAATTGCCAATCCAGCCTCGGGACATAGCGGCATTTGCTCCGGCGACACTTCCGACAAGGGTAGCATTCCTCCCTATGGGTCCGAATGTGGGGTGCACTGCGCGCGCTCGAAAAAATCACTGCGGTCGCGCGCGGTGTGTTTCGGTCGCCCCCGAAATAACCGGGGCTCCTTATCCTTATTCGGGTTGTAAATTTGTTAATGCTCGACTCGAACGCTAGACAATGCCGAAAATTTGCGGTTAGCGCGACAGGACGTCGCGCAATAGTTCCCGAGGTCCGCGAGCTTGACACAATTCGCCCGAACCGCAGGTTCGCATGCGGCGAATTGTGCCCTCCGCGGCGCGCCCCGAGAAGCGCCGCTAAAATCCGGGTCGCGTTGCAAGGGCGGTTTCTTTGGTTACGACCGATAGCGGCGCTTGTTATGCGCGCCGCTTCGGGGTTCACATCGCTCTACGAACGAGCGATGTGTCTTTCACGCGAAAGAAAGTAACATTCCTTCGGAGAGAGGGGGATGGGTTGGCCGAATTTGCTTGACGCGGTTCATCCATTCACCATCCGTTGGGGAAGGGACGAAGTACGACTGATTGACTGATTCGCTTTGAGGCCATGAAACAGAATAGAATTCTGATTGAACTTGAACCGAAAGAAGGCCGCAAGATTGACTTCGTAAAGTTCATATCGCAGCTAAGCAGCGATCCATCCTGCGTGGATCTTTCTGATTACACGGTCTTCCATATCCAAGATTCGCCGATCGATGCCTTTCGAGCTGATTTCTTGGATTATCTGACTCGGTACGGACTGTACTCGTTTCTGACTCGGGGGCCATTGCTCGAAGCACATGTTCCTACTGGCACCCCGACAAATGCGGTTGTCAATATTTTTCAGCTGTATCTGGAGTCTCTCCCTGTGACCGATGAGTTGCTGGTGGTCGATCCCTATTTTTTTCCCTCCACACACGATTCGGCCTATCCGCAAATATTGTACGACATACTTCGTCCCCACTACGGCGCCTTAAGAACCTTCATGTTATTACGCATCCGGGTCACAACAAAACCCTTGCCGCCCAAGTCCAGGCTGACCTGGTGCAGTCCGCACCGAATATCAACCTCAAGATCAGCACTACGAAAGCGTGGCACGATCGGTTCTGGATTTCCAAGGACCGGTCGAAGGGCCTTGTAGTCGGAACGTCGCTCAACGGACTCGGAAGGCGACATGCAATCGTGGAAGTGCTTGATTCGTCCGACGTCAAGGACATAGTCCAAGCGCTAATAGCAGAGGGCCACCTATGAGGGCACACCTTCCGTCCCATTCGCCATCCGTCGGCGTGTGGCTCGACGGTCGGCAGCGCTGGAAGGCCCCGCGCAAGAATGTGACAGGGAGAAAAGGCAACGTACATAACGGCGGTTATCGGCAGCCCGTCCTGCGGAGAGGGGGGTGCGGGGTGGCTTCGCGAAAAAGGGCTCGCAGAAGTATCTTCGCATCTGTTCATGTCGAGAATGCCTACACCGGACGAGCAAGCGGCAATTTCGGCCCACCTCGATGGGCTTCAGTACGCGAACATCCCTCCGCAGTTTTCTGCATTTTTTGCTGCCGTCCGTGACGCGCGGGCTGCAACTGGGCGCGACATGATAACGGGAGCAGTGAGTCAGGGGGCAGCAGGCAATCCGGGGAACTGGTCCGGGGCGTTGACTTATTTGGCCTTGCTCGATCAAATAGGAGACTGCTTTCGGCCTCAGGCTGGTGCATCGACAGCGCCGTCAGCGGTAGATCGAGCCCTGGAGGACTTTGCTGGTCTTCAGGAACCGCAACGAAGAGCGATCTATGCGTTGAGATGTGCTTTCGCCCATGACTACAGCCTGATAAATATCGATGCTGCCCAGCCACTCTTACAGCATCATTTCATAGTATCCGCGAACGCAATTCATCCTTTGGTCACGTTGCCCGTCCAGCAGTGGGATGGACAGTATGAATCGCGAAACGCGCAGAACGTCACGAGAATAAATCTCCGAACTCTGGGAGACACCGTGGAGCAAATCATTTCGCGCTTGTTGAGTGATGCCGCGAATAGTCAGTTGGAATTGCGCCTTCAAGGCGGTGCGGATGAGCTGCGCAACCGCTACTGGATGGGCATTTTTGAAGAGCAGGTGCCTGAACCGCCCCCTCAAGCCCCATGACACTGCCGGAATCCGAAACAACCGGCGCGCCCGAATCTTGAATCACCACCGCGTCAGCCAAGAACGTGCTTCAAGGCTTCAAGCAGACCGGCCGTAGCGAGGCCACTCACGTAAGGATTGCGCGCGAAGGCACGAAGCTGTTCCAGCAGGCTTTCCTTTTCATCTGCCGGAATCCTTGGATCTTGTTCGATCGCGGTGATAAGGGATTGGAGCATGATCGTGCTCGTAACGTTCTGTGTTGAGATGACGTCGTGCCCCGCCGCATTCTGGACCGGGCCATGAAAGGTCTGAGTTACCTGGCTGGAACCTTGGCTTTCGGTTTCCATGCGCTTCCATTCGGTCAACTCGTAGTTTCCGTTGTCGAGTTGCCGCCATGCTGTGACCTGATACCAAACACCTTCAACGAAGTCGGAGCATTTTTCGCCTTCGACTGTCGCGACCCTGCATATCTGCATTGGCTCCAGAAGCTCCCTGTCGAATTGATTCAGTCGCTGCAAAGTCAGGGAGTCCCAGTCCCGCATCCCCCCGGCCGCGATTTCAAACCCGTCTGTCCCCCTGATGAGGAATTGGCTTACTTTGCCCATAACATCATCTCATAGCTACCGCACAACACTTGCCGCATTGACAAGGTGCCCGGCGCGGGCGCGCGGGCGAAGAAGCGCACCCGCCTCCCGGCCCAAAAGCAAAACTGCTCGACAAAAAATCAAGGGGCCTCCAGTATCAAAGCCGCGATCTCTTCTGCAATCTCGGCAACTGTATGCGTCGCTGTGCTCCGGGCCAGCTTGTCCGCCAGAGAAGGGCTGTATTCCAAGAGCTCCTGCTTCGTGATTTCGTGCCAGATCGGAAGGAGAACCTGTTCTCCTGAGACGGACCGGGTAACCAGGCCATCAAGTTCATAGTTAGGCCAACCTTTCGCAAAGAAGGAACGCGAAAGGACGACCAACCCGAACCTGCTACGCGCTAAACCGGCGTCGATCTTCCGTCGCAAGCTGTCCCCAATCCGCAATTCGAACTCATCGTACCAAACGCGTAACCCGTGCTCCTTCAGGGCGTGTGCCAGAGGTCGCACGATGGCGTGCTTGTCCTCGCTGGCGTGCGAGATGAAGACATCGTAGACCAAGTTCTCATCCGGCTCGTTACTCGGCGGCGGCTGCGGATTCAGCAGGCTCGGAACAGTGGAAAGCGGAGCTTCCCGCAGTGGAGGCAAGGCGCGGGGAAGCAGGCGGGCGCTGGATTCGACACGTCCCGCCAAACCCTGCATGTCAACGACTACATACCAATGACCGGAACTGGGGATCGCAAGGCGGACAGGCGATTGCCGCGCCAATCCGCCTAAATATCGATGGCGCTGTCCGCGGCGATAGTAGCTGAGGTTTGCATTATCAAGAAGCCGCACGTTCGCAGCGTTGCCCTTCAGCTGGACCTCGACAACCTCCCCCTTCGAGCGTTGGCCCAAATCATGTTGTACGAACCTCATTTGGAGAGCTCCTTTCGGACTGCTGCGCCCTTTGAGAGCCAGAAGGGCTGCCGCGCCCCATCCGACATAATAAGACGATTCATCGTAGCGTACGCACGAAGGTACGGCGCGCGGAAAAGCCGGTCTGGCCGAAAAGGGCACGCGCACTCAATGCGACATAATACTGCTATTCATATGACGATCGCCGTACCCACCTTCTCAACCGACATAATCCGCTTGACACAAGTGCCCGTCTTTTGTTTAGCATGGCGTCATGCTGACCCTTCAGTTCAAGGGGCAAGCCCTTTGTCCAGAACCACCACCTTACGGTTCCGCAGCATCAGGTCGGCCCGAATTCGTTTGACGTGGTTCGACTATTCACTGCCGTCTGGACGAGGGCACCGTGCAGCGCATTTGCTTTGCTTGAAAATGCCGCAAGACACTCTCACAAGTTCCTGCATCTATTGTGGCCGATCTGAGCCTGCCGTCACCTTTGCGAGCGCCGAACATGTTTTTCCGGCAGGCATCGGGGGCAAGGTTTGCCTTGCGCGCGGAACCGTCTGCGACTCCTGCAACACCGAGCTTTTCTCCCGCTTGGAGCTTGCTTTCCTACGCAACTCCTTTGTTAGCCTTCCCCGTCAATTCTATGGACCAGGGAAGCGGGGCTCTCTCAATCCAGTCCATGCGACTCCTTCCAGGGTGCATATCATGAAAGCCACCAATGCCGCTGGCGACCTAACTCTCGGTTTCCTGCGCCTTGGCGAACCATTTCAGATTCCACAGTTTCGCTGGCGGTCATCAGACGATATCGATGTGATCATCGATCCCCGCTCGGGAGAAACTCAAAGCCAGCTCAAACAACTCGTAGGCAAGATTCGGGCGTATTCCGCCAAACACACCCTGCTGGTTGACCCGGAAATAGGCGCAGGACGACTGCTTTTTGGCTTTCACGACTCCAAATACTACGCTGCGGTTTCCGATCCCGGAGATGTCACACTTGTCGGACAGCTTGTCGATCTTTTGAATCGAGGGAAGTTTGAGCAACGAAACAAGGCCAGGTACTCCAAAGGACAAGTCGAGAGTCGGCAGAGGGTTGAAATCGATCTATGCGGCATGCACCGAGTCTGCGGCAAGATCGCCGTGAACGCTTTCTGCCATTTGTTTGGAATAGCCGTAACTCGTTCGCCAGACCTTGCGGAAATCCGCAAATGGATCCATGCGGGGGGTGAAAACTCCTTCGTAACCCTTATTGACCAAGACGACCAAGACCTCTTGGCCGCTCTCGCACCCATTCTCCCAGAGCACGGGCACATCGTCCTCTTTGCTTCCATTGAAGGCGTAGGGCTGCGTGCTCTGTTAAGCCTGTACCGCTCCTTCACTTTCGCGATCCATTTGAGCAACGCTGCCGTACCTATTCCAGCACCTGCTGGCTTCATTTGCGATTGGCGGACAGGCACGGAATGGGCATTAGATGAATACCTCAGGACGATACTCCCGGTTTCATAGCCCAGCATCCCCATACTTGCCCGCGCGGGGGGCACGTCAAAAGGGCGTGAAAGAATCGCCGATTGAGCCAGCCGGTGTATCTTGCAGGTGGCAGGAGGTCGTGTTTTGGCGAAACGCAGAGGTTCAGATGGAAAGGAGATTACAGTGCCACCGGGATATACCGCTCGGCAAGGGTCCGACGGGCACATGGTTGCGATCCCTCCGGGCGGAACGGCCCGGCAGGGCTCCGATGGAAGAATGGTTAAGATACCAAAAGGATATGCGGCGCGGCGGCTTTTCAGAAAAGCTCTAACTGTCTTGCCGAGCTTCCGCCTTCGTCTATGACGCCGATGCTCTGCACATCCAGCATGAGCAAATCGCGGTCCCAGGTCTGGGCCAGTTCAAGGAGCCGCTGACGCAGCGGTAGATTTACCGCCGTGAGTGCGCCGCCCGGAGCCTGCCGGTACACGTAGAACTCCAGGCCGCCGTAGTCATCCATGTAATAGTACGGCACCCAGCCGAGTCGCAGAGTTCCAGCCGCATCTGGATTTCTTGGGGATCCTTGTCTCCCGACTGGAGGAACGTACTTGCACGGCCGGCAATCCCGGTGGACTTTCGCCGAGGTGTTGTACGTGCAGTGTGCGCCGGCCATCCAGGCGCAGCTCCAGGGTCTGCCCCCGGAGCCCGCCGGTTTCTTCCAGCAACTGTGTGATGAAGCGAATGGGTAACCTCCCGAGTTTTGGAAAATCGCTACGATTGCCCAATGCCTTGACAGGCCGCCCCGCGACGCGCTGTTTGACTAATGGTCTTCTGTGGCGGCCTTATCGACAGCCGCCGTAACCTCATCGATGCTGCGGGCTAGAATATACACCCATTTCCCGTAGCTGCCTTCGTTCGTGACGGCCTGACACCAGCGGACGGCCGCCTGGGTCTTTGCTTCCACGTCGTCGTTCCAGTTGGGGCCTTTGGTTTCGAGAATCAAATTGATTTCGCCTCCAGAGGGCGTGACCACGCGCACCAGGAAATCCGGGATGTACGCCTTTACCTCCGAATCTTTCTGGTAGGGTATTTCGAACCCAAGGCCTTCGTTCTTGGCAAACGCGATGACTTTCGGCTGTTTGTCCAGAGCCACCGCCGCTTGCTGTTCAAAGCTGCCAGTGTGTGCGATGATACCGTTCAAATGGGACTTTGTGATCAAATCAAAGACCGGCCTGCGTGTCTGTTTGTATACGTCGCGTGTGGAGCCGGCCGGTCGATTCGTCTCGTAGCTTGCAATCTCCGGCTGTTCCCCCGCGTCGACGTCCGGTCGAAGGGCCGACGTCAGGTTTTCGAGGAGCTGAGAATAGTAGGGTGAGATGAAGGCATCCAGGACATCTCCGCTGGTCGGGACCTGAATCTTCTCTTTTACGTATGTCTTTACAATGTTCAAAAGCTGCGGAAACAAGACGCCGCGCGGGATCTGGTCGTGGTCTGGTCCTTCAGTCCATTGAATCGCGAGCTGCCTTGCCAGGGCGAACTCCTGCTGTTGCAGCCGGCCATGTGACCGGTAGTGCGCGAGGCTCACTTCCCGTACTTCGCCCGGTCCCAGGAAGCTGGGGCGCCCTTCTTCGTTGATTGCGAGGCCTTTCAAATCGACGGAGGTGGGGACCTTCGATGGATCGAGTTTGAGCGACGGAACCGTGTTCCAATCCACGGCGAGCCGGGCTTGGACGTGTTGGACAATGCGCTCCACCCGGGGAAAGCGAATCTCCAGGTGCTTGCGCTCCGGAATGGGGAAGAGGCGATTGATCTTTTTTTGGACCGAGGGCTTGCCGGCGCGCGCTTTGAGCGGAACGACTTCAAACGGCACGCCAATGATCTGCGCTGTTTCTTCGTCGAAACGATCATCTTCATTGAGATCATAGCTGGCGCGGCGCAAACCACGCCCGACCACCTGTTCGCATAGAAGCTGGGACATAAAGGGCCGCAGACCCACGATGTGGGTAACCGTATTGCAGCTCCAGCCTTCGGTCAGCATGCCGACGCTTACGATACAGCGAATATCACGGCCCGGAGGATGTTTTGGGCGACCCAACTTTTCTGCAACCTCTTCGAAACCGTCTGGATACACCTCGCGCCCTTCCGGATCGCGCGGCCATACTTCACTCCCCACCGTGTCCAGGGTGAAGCGCATCCACCGATTTTCGTCGTTCTGTGTGCCTTCGAGGCCATCCGTCTGTTCGATGACTTTCGAATCTACGCGAATGGTTCGGGTCTGGCCGTCGGGGTTGCGCAATGATTCGAGCGCGAGGCTTGGGATGCCCGTCGGGCATGTGTCCTCGGCGATCCACTCGTAGATTACTTTCGCGATCTTCGTATTCTTGCAAACGACGATGAAGACAGGGGGACGATCGTCTGCGCGCGTTTGCCAGTCTTTGCGCACTGTTTCCCATTCCCCGGCCAGCATACGAATGGCAGGGTCCGCGTACTTGAGGACGGCTTCAGGTTTGGGATTTCCACGTTTGCCGCCGCGTTCGGCCGTCGTCATCTGACTGAGCACGTAGTCCCAGAGGCGAAAGTAGTGGGGCCGGTCATTGCCACTCGCATCGCGCAGGGCAAGCTGCGGGATCTTTACCAGGCCGGATTCGATCGCATCCATCAGGCTGAAGTCGCTTACCGTCCAGGGGAAGGGTTTGCCGGTGTCGCGACCGGCGCGGCTCAGGAAGTAGGGGGTTGCGGAAAGATCCAGGCAGAAGTTGATGCCGCGCTGGTTGTGAATTCGGTCGAGGCCTTGAACCCAGACCGTTGCCTCGCGCACCGATGCCAGAGCGGACTCGGGAGTACCGGCATCGTCCGCAGCCTCGCTCTCGTCTTCATCGTCGTTCTCGTCCCCTGAGGTTTCGTTGCTTGCAATGCGATAGGCGTGGTGCGCCTCGTCGTTGAAAACGAGCACGTTCTTCTTTCCCGGTGCATCTCTGAGAACCCGGCGAACGACAGCCTCCGCGCTTTCGACATAGTCGACGGTTTCGACGCTCGCGTAGTCCAATTTGCCGTTCTTCTTGAGCTTCTCGGAGAGCACGCTAATATCGCCGCGGGCTTTCTGGGCGGCGTACGTTTCTAAGGTGAGATAACGGGTTCCGCGGCGCGTCTGGTTCTTTTCACCGATTTTGATTTTCTCCACCCTGCGGACTTCGATGCCCCGCTTTACGACGCGCGCGCCGGAATCACGGGCTGATTGGGCGTCGAGAACGTGCCAGTTTCGGATGATGACTTTGCCCTGCTGGAGCTTCGGCATAAGGTCAGGCGGAACCAGATCGTGTTTGCGGTAAACGCTCCCCGAACCGTACTCCGGCTGAAGTTCCCGCAGTCGGTCTCGGATTGTGATGTTGGGGCAGACGATCAGGACAACATCAGAATGGGCTTTGCTTCCACGGTCGGTCACCTTGTTCAGAATACTCCAGGCCGCAAGCATAGCCATTAGCATGGATTTGCCCGAACCGGTCGCCATCTTGCATGCATACCGCTGGAAACTGCCGTCCGGGGCCGCCATATCTTGCGGCACTTCGAGACCCTGGACGAAGTCCTTGCGCGCTTCGCGAAGGAAGACGATCACCTCGGCTGCTTCCAGCTGCGCAAAGAAGAGCCGGTTCTCACGGTCCGGATGGCGCCAGTACTCGAGCAGGGTTTTGCTCATCCGCGTAGCCCCAGGGTAACCTGTAGCGCGCCATTCCTTAACGCTCCGCCGAATCCGATTAACCAGACTCAAGCTGAACGCGCGTGAATACTCTTCCGAACGTTCGAGCACGCCCGGCTCAGTGTCCCAGTTCTCGGCCTGGTCTTCCGGAGGAAACACAATCGATGGGCGTCGACCCTGGCGTTTCTCCGGCGGCCGATCGAGGCTGATGTGCCAGTGCTCGTGGGGCTCGGCGTACGGGCTGCAAAGGATAGGCTGCTGGACTTCCTGGTTGGACATCGCTAAGCCAGCTCCTTCTCCCCGGCTTCAATCATGAGTTCATTGCCGCGATCGTCGATCACCTTGACGGCGATCGTGCGATGGTCGCCGGGAGTGAAAGGCGCCGAGGTGTTCCCTGAGAGGTGGTCCCAGACGGATTCATCGTAGTGGGTCTTGAGAGCCTTCCCGATCTTCCCCCAGGCTCCCGTTCGCGGAAAAAATGCCTGGGACACATGGAAGACGGAGCCGTTGTAGTCGATGTCGAGAAACCAAGCGGGAACATCGTCGCCGGCAAGGTGATGCGTTTCCATGGTTGCCGGGTCAAAGACATCCAGTCCGAGCAGTGTGACCTCCCATTTCTCGTCTTTCTTGCTTTTGTTTGCGCGGTTGAGCTTGATTTCCGGAAGACCATGCACGCTGAAGAGTTGTGAGCTCCGCATATTTTTCAAAAGATCGCCCATGAGAAGATCCGGAGTGGTATTGATGTAGAAGGCCGGCAGGCCACTCTTGGCTGTGCTTTCGATGAGTTTACGGGCGCGCGGCTCAATGGCGAAACCGAAGAGAAACAGGCGCTTGTATTGCCCGCGTCCCGCTTCGGTCCAGGCGTCTCCAGCCATGCGTTCCGTAACGGCGCCGTTCTCGGGTCCAAAGACGAGCGCAACCGGGTCATCTTCGACCAGACCCTCGCCGTGTAAATAGAGCGAGCGGCCCACGGCTCGCGGGCTCTTTATGCTAATCTTCCCTCCCGGTAATCGGATCTCCGGGCTCAAACGCAGAACCTCAAGCATGCGTTCGATATGATCCCCCTGCAAGCGTACCTGGGCAACCGCGTCCTCGCTCTCGTCCGAGTACGGCGTGGGTATTGTAGCTTCGACGACAAACGGGCCGGAAACGCGCGTGATCTTCTTCTCTTCTTCGGGACGGTCGACGAGGATCTCTTCGGCCGGTGGCTCGTCGTTCGCGATGCTCTTGAGTGTTAAGTGAGGAACGATACCACCAACTTCCTCACCTTTGTTGTTCTGTTTGCGTTTGTACACGAAGCCACCGGCTGGGCCGGAAGTGGGATCTTTGAGTTGGTAGTACGGGAATGTGGACGTAATCAGTCGTTGACGGGCCAGAGCCAGCGGCACTCGCGAGACGTCGATAGTCAGCCAGCGGCGCCCCCATTGCTCAGCCACGTAGGCGGTGGTGCCGGACCCGCAGGTGGGGTCGAGCACGAGATCACCAGGATCAGTGCTCATGAGCATGCAACGCTGCACTACCTTCGTGTGCGTCTGGACTACATAGTACTTGTCAGTGTCCCCGGTCGTGTCCACCCACATGTTGGCAAGCTTGGTTACAGGATAGTCATCCATGTAGATCACGTACCGTACCGTTTTCCCACTGTCGCTTATCCGCCCTGCTTCAGCCAGCCTTGCCATCCCCTCGCGGGTCGTTTTCCAGCTCTTCCCGGAGCTAGTTCGGTAGGTCCTTCCATTGAATTCAAAGTCGAAGATGCAAGATGGCGTGTATCCGCTGGACGCGAGATCCATGTCAGCCCACACTCGAGAGCCCGCTGGGAGCAGATCAGGATTGGCCCGTTCTTCGGCGGAGAGTGGGCGACGCTTCCCATCGGGAAGCTCCACACCGGCGTACCTTGACTTCTCTCCAGTTTCGCGCGGAACAAATAGATCGCGATACTTTGCGCACGAACGATCCTTGTTGTACCACAGCAGGTAGTCGCAAACGGATGCCATTCCAGCGGAACTCAACGGAACGGATGTCTTAAAGGGCACGACAGCACTGAAGTTCTCCGCGCCGAAAACTTCATCCAACAGTTGCCGTACGTGGTGCAAGTTATCGTCGCTGATCTGCACGAAAACACTCCCGCTCTCTGTGAGCAGCTCACGGGCCAGCAGTAACCGATCCCGCATGTACGTGAGATAGCTGTGAACACCCAGCTCCCAAGTGTCGCGGTACGCTTTCACCATCTCTGGTTCCCGCGAGAGGTCGTCATCCTCCGAGCGTACGGTACGATTGCGGACGAAGGGCTGGAAATTTGAACTGTAGTTCACACCGTAGGGCGGGTCCATGTAGATCATCTGGACTTTCCCGGCCATGTTTTCGTATTCGAGGAGCGAGTTCATCACAACCAGTGAGTCGCCGAGAATCATGCGATTGACCCAGTCATCGCGGTGCTCGTAGGCTTTGAGTGCCTGCTCCGCAATATTGCGTTCCGGATCCGCGAAAAGGTCGTAGTTGTCTTCGAGGCCGGCTTTGCGGTGGCCCGTCAGGGTTTCAATGATGGCTTCCGTGGATAGGCGCTCGTGAATGAATAGCGGAAGTGTCGGCACATCGAACGACGTGTGCTCCGCTTTGCCGGCCCACTGAAGCTGTGGATCAAGCGAGGGATCGTAAGCGTACTTCTTCGGGGGCTTTTTCTTTTTAAAGCTGCCCTGGGCACCGATTTCCGGCCGGCTGGGTGTCTTTGTAGACCGATGGTCGTATGCATCCACGATGTGTGCGGAGCTCGGGCCTGCCCTTGTCGATTTCTTCCTTCTTCCCATGCTGTCCTCAGCTTCCGCCTTCGAATATATAGCGCCGGCCAGTCTACGCGGGCCGGAGCAAGCAATCAATCGAAATCAATTCTGGATCATCATAGGAAATATACTAACACGGCCGTGTGACACGCTTATTTGACAGCTGAAATGCTTCGCGTCGCAGGGCAGCCTGTCACAGGCATTGGGCTCGCTCGCCTGAGTTTCCAAAACTCGGGAGGTTACCCATGCGCTTCATCACACAGTTTCTGGAAGGCGGGCTCTGGGGGCATTGCCCTCGCGCGATCCTCAACCAGATACCTCCGAGAGGGCCCTGAGCACTTCTTGGGATGCAGGAAACCGCCCCAGGGGAGGCACACAAGCCCGCCTGCACCTGTCCCCTACTTCGGAGAGAGGGGGATAACTCGGCCGCTGGCCTCGTGACGCGAGAAGTGCGCGAAACCTCGTGCTGTTGCACTCCGTTCGCGATCATGAGGCGTGTGCCTTGCCGCACACGGCGCGTTGCGACTGTCGCCTCTCGCACGTCTGCTGGCCAGGAGGGCCGAATGCCGCGAAGACCATGGATGGTCGAGAGCGGCTTGTGCTCCGGCGACACTTCCAACAAGGATAGCATTCCTCCCTATGGGTCGGAATGCGGGGTGCACTGCGCGCGCTCGAAAAAATCACTGCGGTCGCGCGCAGTGTCTGTTGGTCGCCCCCGGAACTACCGGCTTGCAGCGAGCGCCCGGCGCGGCTTAAGGCCCCTTGCAGATGCCAGGCGTACCCACTATTCTGCTTTCCGCATAAGCGGAAGGACTCTAATGCGCGGGCATTAGCGCGACAGGACGTCGCGCAACAGTCCCCGAGCCCGCGACCCTGACACAATTCGCCCGAACCGCAGGTTCGCATGAGGCGAATTGTGCCCTCCGCGGCGCGCCCCGAGAAGCGCCGCTAAAATCCGGGTCGCGTTGCGAGGGCGGTTTCTTTGGTTACGACCGATAGCGGCGCTTGTTATGCGCGCCGCTTCGGGGTTCACATCGCTCTACGAACGAGCGATGTGTCTTTCACGCGAAAGAAAGTAACATTCCTGCGGAGAGAGGGGGATAACTCGGCCGTTGGCCTCGTGACGCGAGAAGTGCGCGAACCTCGTGCTGTTGCACTCGGTCCGCGATCATGAGGCGTGTGCCTTGCCGCATACGGCGCGTTGCGACTGTCGCCTCTCGCACTCTGCTGGCCAGGAGGGCCGAATGCCGCAAAGACCATGGATGGTCGAGAGCGGCTTGTGCTCCGGCGACACTTCCAACATCCTGTTGGTCGCCCCCGGAATAACCGGGGCTTCTCATCCCCCCTCTCGGGAGGCTGAGCAGACGGTTGTTGTTTCCGTTGGGTAGTGGGGTAGCGCTACGAAAGAAGTCCTTCGGAGAGAGGGGGATTCGACTGTCGCCTCTCGCACCTCGTGTGCTCCGGCGACACTTCCAACGAGGATAGCATTCCTCCCTATGGGTCGGAATGCGGGGTGCACTGCGCGCGCTCGAAAAAATCACTGCGGTCGCGCGCAGTGTCTGTTGGTCGCCCCCGGAATAACCGGGGCTTCTCATCCCCCCTCTCGGGAGGTTGAGCAGACGGTTGTTGTTTCCGTTGGGTAGTGGGGTAGCGCTACGAAAGAAGTCCTTCGGAGAGAGGGGGATTCGAACCCCCGGTGCATTGCTGCACACATGCTTTCCAAGCATGCACCATCGACCACTCGGACACCTCTCCTGACTTACAGAAAAAGTAGAACGCGCGTGCGGGCTTCCGCGGTCAAGTCCTTTAGCCGGAACCGGCCGTGGGCGGTGGGCCTTCTTCGGGCTCACCCTGAACGATCACGTGCCACTTGGGCCGTCGCCAGCTGGTGCGAAAGGTTCCCACGTCGGCTTCGATCGCACGGCCCTGGCCTTCGATGCCGTCCAGAAATACAATCAGCTCGAACTGCTGGGCGGCCGCTCCGTATTCACCGTCGAACAGGCGGGCGAATTCGTTTGCCGGCAGGGTGGGTCGGCCAAGCATTGTGACCAGCGGCAGACGCAATCCGTTTGTTCCACGGCCCGGTTCGTAAGCCCGAAACACGAGTTCGGTGCAGACCAGTTCGCGATCGGTTCGAAAATCGAAGTCGAAGTCGTACGGCCTTCCGGCAAAAGCAAACGCACGCAGGATGGCTTCGGCCTTTGCGGTCCGGGGCAGGCGCGGTCGGAGCACCGCAATGGAATCGGCGGCGGCGCTGTGTTCGAGCGAGGTGAACGAAACTCCTTCACTCATGGCCTCGATCACTTCCGGCCGGTGTCCGTGATCGAGTTCCTGGCTGTTTTCGTAGGCCTGGCTGTGGCTGTGCCTTATCAATTGTTCGAATTCGTTTGCACCGCGGGCCGCAAGCCAGGCCTGCATATCCGGATTCCGAAAGAATTCCGAACGTTTCTCGGGAGAGCCGATGTAAAGCGCCGCGTGGGACCAGAATCCAGGCAGGCCAATGTTCGACAGATACCACTCGCGACGCTCAAGCAAGATGTCGCCCGGTTCGAGTTGGGTTCGCAACTGCTCAATCTGGGCGGGAGAAATCAGGGCGCGTTCCGCGCTGACCACCCGGGTATCGCCCATCCACTCGGCAACACCGGCCTGGACCGGCATCCAGACGCTGCGACCCAGGTTGCCCAGAATCCGCATCCCGTTTGCGAGCGTCATGGTCGGTCCGGTCCAGATACCGGCGCTCCACAGATACTCCTGATCGGTCGGGATGGCCTGCATGTACTCGCCGGAAAGGCGCCGACCGGGCAGTACTTCGTATATACCACTCAGCGCGGCAAACTCGGTCGCACGACCCAGGTGTAGATAGCGATACCGAAACTGCGCGTAGCTGTCGCCTTCCAGTCCCAGTTCCGGCACGGGTTCGTTCAGGATCACGGCGACCGCCGGCTGGAAACGGGTCGCTTCGAGAAACTCAAGGCCGAAACGATACTGGGCCAAAAACGCAGCATAGGTAATCACGAACGAATCGTTGCGTGCCGTACCCGATAGATCGTTAAAATCCCGATGATAGCGGCCGACGCTATCGAGCGCCATCTGATAGTCCAAAAACACGCGCCAGGTCTGCCGGATCTGTTCGCGTTCGTCGGCGCTGTAGGCCCGGCTGGTTCCCTGGGTTGTCTGCGGAAACAAATCGGGCCGGCTGCGCACAAACGCGACGGTCCGATCGAGGCCGGCTCGATAAATCAGAACCGCCCGCAAATCGCCCTGCAGCCGCGCCTCTAATTCAGAGGGTGGCAATTCGTCGAGCGGACGCTCCAGGCGACCGGCGCTTGCGCACCCGAATAAAACAATACTCACAAGAACTGCGGATGTTGTTCGAAATGGCATCGAAAACAAAGATGCGTCCGACCGGCTCGGGCAGTAAAGCCTTTACTTACCCGGTCTCTTTCATCCGACCGGTCACATGGCGCGTTCTTTGCCGTACATCCATTCCCAGAAAACCGGGAGACGATAAGGCCACGGACAGTGTCCTTCGCGGGCGTAAAGCGTCAGGCCCACGCGCCCGGTTGGAGGGATGACCCCGC
Source organism: Spirochaetales bacterium (assembly GCA_024233935.1). Lineage (GTDB taxonomy): Bacteria > Spirochaetota > Leptospiria > Leptospirales > Leptonemataceae > JACKOY01. Next base: position 247,982 of record JACKOY010000004.1, read on the forward strand.
GCTGCCAGTCCCTGGATTCCGGGCCCTGGATGTCCAGCGTGCAATCGTAGGGCGCCGCCCCGTCGAGGTGCTGAAACTCATCGCGCAGCGGATAATAGGTCTCCCGATGTGCGCTTGGATAACGTTCGAAGAGATTGTAGTCGCCGTAGCCCAGCGGACCCCGGACCAGATGATTGATGTTGTCAACAAGGGGGTCCATGACGATGACCCGGTCCTGCATTCCCCAGAAGGTCCAGACCGGCGTATCGCCGATGCAGGAGTCCTGGTACCAATGGCATACCGGGGCTATGGCCGCGAACCTGCTGCGTAGAATCGAAGCGTATTCCCAGGTCTCAAGTCCTCCCTTGCTGATTCCGGTTACGTAGATGCGCGCCGGATCAATTGGGTATTCGGCCATAATCTTCATGAGAGTTCGGAGCACGGGGACCCGGTGTGAATCGCCGGAACGCGTTGTCTGCGGAAGAAAAACAAACGAACTCTTTACATATTGGTTGAGCAAGCGCAATCGACCGGTGTCGTAGGAATGCTCGCCGTTCGCCTGTCGCGTATAGAGCACATTAAGGGGGCTTTCGCTGAGCATGAGCGGCGAGAGCGTGTCATTGGATGCCGTCGTACCGTGCAGGTATATCAGGAGTGGATAGGACCAGCCGGTGGTCTCGAAATTCGGAGGCCGGTGCAGATAGTAGCCGCGGAGCGAGCCGTCGTGTTCATCGATCGCCATAAATGTGCCCTCCTCGTCAGTGCCTGCATATTGGAAACCCGGGCCGCTATCGCGGTCTTCGACCACGTCATCCCACTCATCAATGTAGTCGTCGCAGTTCTCGCAGATCGTACACTGGCGTTGCGCAGTGTACCAGATTCCCGGGGAGAACACGTCCGTTTGCAACATGCTCATGCCAACGCCGGCCGTGGATCCCCGGTAGTCCCGGAGGATTTGCCCGCTATAGGCGCTGATCAGAAGAACGCGGAGCATGCGGCGATCTCCCGTCTGCTGAGCCTGTACGATCTCACCAAAGTGATCTTGCAGGAATTCGTCCATATTCTGGACTCCATTCCCGATCGTAAACGTTCCACTGGCCGATTCGCTTGCCATTCCGAGAAGGATGAGGTCGGCATTCAGAGCTTCCTGAATCCGGAGGTAGTCGCGAGACTCGTAGGAGGCTGATTCCCTGAAGTCGGGTAGCGCGCGCCGGAAATCTTCATCCGGGATCGACACGAAGTATCTGGAGTCGTCGATACGGGCCCTCAACTGTTGCTCCAGATCAACCGCTCCATCGGTCAGTCGCGGTTCCGCGGACGAGAATGGAACGATCGCGACACGATAGCGCCCATCGGAATTGCTTCCCCGCGATTGAGCTTCTGAGGGTTCGGTGCGTACCCCTTGAGCCGTACTTCCGCAACGATTTGAACCCGGCAAGGTCGCAAGAAAGACCAGTGAAAAAAGAGCCAGCCTGCGCATGGCCCGAGGATGACGAAACTATACAAAATCTTCAAGGGTATTTTGGACCCGAGCCTGTCATCCGTGGGCGCGATACCCGAGGACATGCTTTGAAAATCGCCGTAGTCAGGGGCCGCCCTGCCGCACTCCGGAGCGACCGCCATTGGCCACTTTTCAAGAAGAACGTCGTTCTCTAAAAAACTCGCGCAACAGACTTCGGTATTCCGACTGAAACGCTTCCCACTGCCTGGTTTCGGGGTAGTGGTTCAGGAGCGCGCCGTCCCGGCTTTGCTCCAGAATCCTTTCGAGGCCAGGCCCTTTGAGCGTTGGCGTAAAAAAGATCACCCGGGAAAGCCGGGCGTGCACCACGGCGCCCGAACACATGAGGCAGGGTTCGAGCGCGCTTACGAGCACGAGATCGGGCGGGAGGCGTTCGGACTCTGCGGCCGCACAGGCGGCGCGGATGCAGAGCAACTCGGCATGGGCCGTTGGATCACGTAGTTCGAGAATGCGATTGCGCTCGGCTGCAAGCACAGACCAATTTTCTGGATCGCAGATGACGGCCGCCGCCGGAACTTCCCCTGCCGCCGCCGCTTCCTGACACGATTCCAGAACGATCCGGGCGATCGAATCGGGTGGAAAACTCTTCGGCTGTTGCGGGACCTGCACGGTCTTTGTATCTCAGGTTCGTCCGGGCCCGGGCGGCCATGCTATCGTTCTAATTGCGCCCGGGATGACGAAACGAGGTCTGCGTTTAGAGTCCCAGTCCGCTCGACGCAATGATCTCACGCATGATCTCTGAAGTTCCGGCGTAGATTGTTTGCACCCGCGCGTCCAGGTAGGCCCGGGCGATCGGGTATTCGGTCATGTAACCATAGCCGCCAAAAAACTGCAGGCATTCATCCACGTGGCGCTTCAGCATTTCCGATGCCATCAACTTGAGCTGCGAAGCCTGGACCATGGCCTTGTGTCCGCGCGCATGTGCGATCAACACCTGATCGGCGAAGGCGCGTCCGCCGGCCTGTTCGGTGGCCATGTCGGCCAGCCGAAAACGAATGTGCTGAAATTTGCCGATGCTTTTGCCGAAGGCCTGGCGCTCCTTTACGTAGCGCAGGGTCATGTCGAGCACGGCTTCGGCGCTGCGCATGTTTGCCAGACCCAACACCAGACGCTCCTGTTGCAGTTCCGACATCAGATAGCGAAAACCGTAGCCGCTGCGTCCGATCAGGTTTTCTTTCGGAACCTTTACATCATTGAAGATCAGCTCGGCCGTGTCCTGAGCGTGCAGGCCGATCTTTTCCAGTTTGCGTCCGCGCTCAAAGCCGGGCATGTCGCGCTCGACCATGAGCAGTGAAATTCCATGAATGCCGCGTTCCGGATTCGTCTTGGCAACGGTGATCACCAGGTCCGAAAGATAGCCGTTGGAGATAAAGGTCTTGGCGCCGTTCACAAGATAGTGATCCCCTTTGTCGACCGCGGTGGTCTTGATGCCTGCCAGGTCCGAACCGGCGTCCGGTTCGGTCATGCCGATAGCGAGGATCTTCTTGCCGGCAATGATGTCCGGCAGCCAGCGTTTCTTCTGTTCATCGGAAGCGTGGTGGTTCAAGTACGGGGCGATCACGTCTCCGTGCAGGCTATGCATAAAGCCGGAGTTGCCCACCCGTGCCCCTTCTTCGATCACGATCGCGTTATAAAGAAAATCAGTGCCGGCGCCGCCGTACTCCTCCGGAAAATCCGGGCAGATGAGACCCAGCGCACCGGCCTTTTCCCAAACCGAGCGCGGGACAACCCGGTCCTTTTCCCATTGTTCGTGATGCGGGGCCACTTCGTTATCGAAGAATTCGGCCGCCATCTCGCGGTACATTTTGTGTTCGTCCGTCCAGGGGACTGCTCGCTCTAGAAGTTTCACTACAACACTCCTGCCGGCGCCGGCCTTGCGGGCGCCCATTGCTCTACAACCAGAAAACCGATGGGGGGCGGGGAGGGCGAGCAGAACACTATTCGAGCAGTTCGTTCTGAATAAAACGCCGGAAGATCTCGACTTTGCGGCTTCCGAAAACGTCGGCCCGGTGCTCGTGTAGCCAGCTCTCAATCATGAGATAGGTCGAACCCGGGGCGGCCCGCTTACGGGCCTGGACGCCGTCTTCGTACAGTATTCGATATTCCCGTCGCACCATTTCAATTTGTCGGGAGTAAGTCAGGTACGAATCCACATCTTCACCGGAGAGGTCCGCAAAATGCTGATTCCACCAATCAATCAGGAGTTTCGTAATCAAAGCCTCGGGGAATTCCCGGCTGGTGTTTTGCTGCTGGTTCAGGTACAGAATATCGCCCAGGCCCTGTCTGCGTAGATTCCGCATCAGGATGCGGTGAAGCACATTGGGCCCGCAATGATAGAGAAATACATCCGGTCGGGCAAGTCCCGGGAAGTCTTCGAAGAGTATTGCCACCGAGTACGATTCCAGTTCGCTGTGGATGAGCCGATGATACAAGACGAAGCTGGTTTCTCCCTGGCCTTCCAGAAGCTGCGCCGCCTGGTTGTTGATCGGCCCACGAATATCGCGGGCGTCAATGTTCACATGGTAGGCCTTCTTAAATTTTTCGACCGCATCTTCGAAGGCCGGCAGGGCCACTTCGAGTCGGTAATCCGGCGTCCGGTTCCAATCCCGACTGCCCAAAAGCGGAACGGCGATGAGGCTGGAGCGGTTGAGGCGGTGTTCGCGGGTTTCCAGGACTATGCTGTAGGCAACCGAGCCGTCCAGATCGAGGGTCGTATCTTCCGCGATCTGCTTGCTGTACTTACTGGTTGCGTCTTCGGCCTCTTCTGCCGGTGCGCGTTCTTCCTCCAGCCCGAGCACATCACGGATGGTGTAGTACGGCCCTTCTCGATAGGCGGCTTCGACCTTGTAGCTTCCGGTGATCTTGTCTACGTTCTCGGTGGTGACCTGTAAGTACGAACGAAGATCGTCCAGAAAGGAGTCCGTTCGTCGCACAAGCAGCGCCAGGTTTCGCGAGTACTCAACCTGAAGTTTGTGTGCAAGCGGGCGCGTTTCGGCAATCACCAGAAAGGTATCAACGACCTTCATGATCTCGCGCCAGCGGCTCTTGGCGGTTTCGTTGAAGGTGCGGATCTTTTCGTAATAGCGGCGCAGGACCAGAAAGTTGTGCTGCTCTTCGGACGCGCCATCGGGGAAATAGCGGCGCTCCAGTCTTCCGGCTTCCTTATCCAGCGACTCCCGGGAAGCCGTTGCTACGTAAATTCGGAAGGCCTTTAGTAGTTCATTAACTTCGCTTTCGAGGCGTTCGCCGTGTTGTTCCACGACCGAGCGAATTTGTGGGGGCAAACTCCTGTCAAAGAAGCGTTTGAGCACCAGCTCGGCCGTGCTGAAATGCGGCCGCAAAACAAGTTCAATCGGATTCTCAAAGTCGTGATGGTCCTTGATCTCGCGCGATGTGATCTCGGTGGAAACGTCGAGATTCGCAAGCGGATCGGCGCTATCGAGCAGGCTTGCGCGCCGGTCCCGGGCCTCGTCCAGTTTGCTGGTCTCCGCTTCGGCTCGAGCCATTCATGCGCTCCGGTTTCTCAGCCGGTTTGCCCCGTCGGCCATCCGGTTATCAGGTCGCCGGCGCCGGGTCCGGGCTCATATTGCCGGGTAGTTCCTGGCGCGGTTCTTCGCGCGGACTTTCCGCACCGGGACCTGTGCTTGCGGCCGGATTGACGATCGCGTTTAGCTCGGCGCCACTGATGCTTTCGTACTCCAGTAAGGCCCGTGCGATTTTTTCGAGTTTGTCGCGGTTCTTTTCGAGCAGTTCCCGTCCACGCTCGCGTTGCACCTCTACGATGCGTTTGACTTCATCGTCAATCGCCGAGGCGGTTTCGTCGCTGTAGTTGCGCGGGCTCTGAATCTCACGTCCCAGAAAGACGTTATCGTTCTGGTTGGAATACGATATTGTACCCAGGCGGCTGGACATGCCCCATTCGCACACCATACGCCGCGCGATCGTAGTTGCGACCTGAATGTCATTGGAAGCGCCGGTTGACGTGTCGCCGAAAATCAGGCGTTCCGCCAGGTAGCCACCCATCAAAACACAGATACGATCTTCCCAATAACGACTGGGTTGAATGTGCCGGTCCTCTTCCGGAAGGCTCTGGGTGAGGCCCAGCGCGCGGCCGCGCGGAATAATCGTGACTTTGTGCACCGGCTCCGCGTACGGCAGGAGGTTTCCAAGCAGGGCATGCCCGCCCTCGTGAAAGGCGATGACTTCTTTTTCCTTCGGGGTGATCAGGAACGAACGCCGTTCGGGACCCATCATGACCTTGTCTTTGGCTTCTTCCAGCTCATCCATGGTCACGCGCTTCTTGTTGCGGCGGGCCGCCAGAAGCGCCGATTCGTTGATCAAGTTCGCCAGGTCGGCTCCGGTAAAACCGGGGGTGCCCCGCGCAATCTGCTGAAAAGAAACATCGGAGGTGAGCGGAATCTTGCGCGCGTGAATCTTGAGAATCGCTTCGCGGCCCTTCACGTCGGGCGTATCCACAACGACCTGGCGGTCAAAACGGCCTGGACGCAACAACGCCGGGTCGAGCACATCGGGCCGGTTCGTTGCGGCAATGATGATCACGCCTTCGTTCTCTTCGAAGCCGTCCATCTCCACGAGCATCTGGTTCAGGGTTTGTTCGCGTTCGTCATGCCCGCCACCGAGGCCGGCACCACGCAGGCGACCGACAGCATCAATCTCATCAATAAAAATGATGCAGGGCGAGTTCTTCTTGGCCTGCTCGAATAGATCACGGACCCGGGAAGCGCCCACGCCGACAAACATCTCGACGAAATCGGAACCGGAAATGGAATAGAAAGGCACTCCCGCTTCACCGGCCACGGCCCGGGCCAAAAGAGTCTTGCCCGTGCCGGGGGATCCGACCAGAAGCACTCCCTTGGGGATCTTTGCTCCGATCGCCTGAAACTTGCGCGGATCTTTCAGAAAATCGACCACTTCCTGAAGCTCCACTTTCGCTTCGTCGCACCCGGCCACATCCAGAAACGTGACTTTGTTTTTGTCGTCCTGGTTGAGCTTGGCGCGACTCTTGCCGAAGGCCAGGGCGCGGTTTCCGGTGCTCTGAATCTGCCGCATCATCACCATCCACAAAATCACAACGATGATGATCACCGGTAGAAACGTGATCAGAGTCGAAAAGAGGCCGCCTTCACTTTCGTTGTGCAGCACGTAGTGCATGTTGTTCTGGTCGAGTTCTGTCAGCAATTCCGGGGTGACGGTCCCGGGCAGGATTTCGACCACAAAGGGTATGGTCTTGGCGAGGATCTTCTCGTCGGTGTCGTCGGCTTCAATGACCAGGTTGGGCTTGAGATAACGGCCGCTGATCCGTTTCCCGGTAATCTGCAGAGCCAGGGACTCTTCCTGGAAGTCGAAGGGGTTGCCGGTGGCTTCGCGGTTTTCGGGACGGGAGACGATCGTGCCAATGCGCGCCTGGCCCTCGGGCGTCAGCATCTGTTTGAACTGAGAAAAGGTCAGGACTTCGGTCTCGGCGGCTTCCGGACCCGTGAACTTGCTCGTGACCAAAAGCACGAGGAAGACACTCATGATGATAAAGATGAAATATTTCAGGTTCTTGTTCATGGATCGCGCCCTGGCCGTGGAGTTCGGCCTGCCAGCAGGATACAGGCAGCATAAGCACCCGCAAAGCGGGCGTCAATCATTCCGGCCGACTTTCAGCCTTTGAATTTTTCGATGACTTCGTCGATGTCCCCGTGGGTAACCGATCGGATCGCGGCTTCGGCATCGTTGATGATGTTGATCAGCTGCAGGTTTTCCATCGGCTCAAACTCCTGGCCGATGTATTTCAGGCGCTTCTGCTTTCCGACCTGGTGTCCGCGGATTCCGACCCGAACCCGGACAAACTCCGGGGATTTCAGGGCAACCGTGAGGTTTTCGATAGCGGGATGCTCATAGTGCTCGCCGCCCTTCTCGACGATCAGACGGCCCAGTTCCAGCGTAAAATCGTCCAGTATGACAATGATGTCCTCGGGTTTGATGCGCAGGAAGGAAGCAATGTACAGGGCTGCTTCCCCGGACAGTTCCGAGAAGGTCTGCGGCTTCAAAAGAACGATTTCTTCGCCCTCAAAATCCCCGCGCCCAATCAGGGACTTCTTCTTCTTGGTTTTGATATCAATGTCGTTGTTGTTGGCAATGACCTCAAGGATCTTAAACCCGATATTGGAACGGTGGTTGATGAACCGTTCCCCCGGGTTGCCGAGTCCAATAATCAGTTTCATTGAGTCACGCTCCTGCAGGCCTTACTTTGCCGCCGCCCGGATCGGTTCGGCGGCAAAGGAGATGCCGGAGTTTTAACCTTCGGTGGCGGGCTCTGCCGCGCCCGGTTCGCCGGTTGTCGCCTGAGTCATTCGTGAGCGGGAAATCGTCAGCACGATCGGATTCCCGCGCACGTCTACCTCCCATTCCGGAGGCAGGCCCAGGTCACTTACGTGCACCGAATCGCCGACATCCATATTGGTAATGTCGACTTTGACCACGTCCTGGAGACTTTCGGGAGTCGCGCGCACCTTGAGCACGCGAATGAAATGCTCCAGCGCACCGCCACCCTTGACACCTTTCGATATACCGGTGGTTTCCACCGAGATTTTAACGGTTACTTTGCGACCCGGAACTACCTGTAAGAAATCCACGTGCACCGGCGTTCCGGAGACGGGGTTTCTTTGCAGTTCGCGCACAATGACGCGGCGGGCTTCCTGGCCGTCGACGCTGAGGTCAATCAGAGAGCTGGGACGGAGGCCCGCGGCCAGCATTCGTCCAAATACACGGCTATCGATCTCGATCGGCGTGCTTTTGGCTTCTGCCATCAGATTGCCGGGTATGATTCCTTCCCGGCGTTTGCGTCCGGCCGCGTTTTTGCCGCGTTCGGTGCGGGTCTTTGATTCCAGTTTTAGTGCACTCATGGTATAATCCTCCTATAGAAACAGGGAACTCACAGATTCTTCGTTGTGAATCCGTCGGATCGCTTCGCTGCAAAGCTGGGCGACGCTGCGAACGGTAAGCTTGTCGATTTTTTTGGAATCGGGCAGTTGAATTGAATTCGAGAGAATGACTTCGTCGAGTATGGAGTTCTGCAAACGCTCCACCGCCGGACCCGAGAGGACGGCATGGGTCGCACAGGCCAATACGCTGGTGGCGCCGCTATTTTTCAGTGCCTCGGCCGCTTTGGTGATCGTGCCGGCAGTGTCGATCATGTCATCGTACAGAATACAGGTCTTCCCGGCTACTTCGCCGATTACGTGCATGACTTCGGAAACATTCGCCTGAGGACGCCGCTTGTCGATGATCGCCAGGCCGGCGTTTATCTGGCGTGCCAGAAAGCGGGCCCGTTCCACTCCCCCTGAATCGGGAGACACAACAACCGGATCTTTCATGCCCTTCTTCAGAAGATAGTCCACAAAGACCGGGGCCGCGTAGAGATGGTCCACCGGAATGCGAAAGAACCCCTGGATCTGATCCGCGTGGAGGTCCATGCAGAGCACACGATCGGGCAGCATTGCTTCCAGCAGGTCGGCCACGACGCGCGCTGAAATCGGGACGCGCGGTTCGCTCTTACGATCCTGACGGCCGTAACCATAGTAGGGGATTACGACGGTGATGCGCGAGGCCGAAGCGCGACGAATCGCGTCGATCATAAGCAGGCACTCTACCAGATGGTCGTTGGCCGGCGCCGAGATGGGCTGGATCAAAAAGACGTCGCGCCCGCGCACGTTGTCTTCGAGCTTCACGGATATTTCACCGTCCGAGAACTGCTTCAGGCGGGCCTGTCCCAGGGTTGTCCCGAGATGCGCGCAGATCTCTTCGGCCAGAGGCCGGTTCGAGTTGCCGGAGAATATGAGCATTTCGTAGGACATCAGCGCATCGCCTTCAGGCGTTCTTCGAGTCGGTTCAGTTCCACGGGCGAGTTGACGCCCTGGGCTTCCCCTGAATCATCAAGGGACAGGGCGTTTACGCCCTGGCCGCGGGCCCGGTAGAGCGCGACAACGTCAGGTAGATAGTACTCCCCCTGGGCGTTGTTCGAACCCACTTCCCGCAACACGGAAAACACTTCCGGGCACTCAAAGATGTAGGTGCCGGTATTGACTTCGTGGATGGCGCGGGTCTGTTCCGACGCATCCTTTTCTTCAACGATGGCGCTCAGCTTGTGGGCCGCGTCGCGTACGATGCGACCGTAACCGGTGGGGTCTTCGAGCATGGCGCTGAGTACCGTGGCCCGGTTTGCCCCGGTCGCGTGAAAGCTGGCCAGCGCCTGGTAGGTCTCCGGCCGAATGGCGGGCATGTCTCCGGAAGCGACCATGACCGGTCCCACGTGATCGCGCAATGTTCCTTCGGCGGACAGGAAGGCGTGGGCGGTGCCTTTCTGCTCTTCCTGAATGGCGAAGCTCAAATCTACGTCCGGTCGGCTCCGAAATGGCTCCGCGATCGCCTGGACCTGTTCGCGCTTGTAGCCCACTATAATAGAGAACTTTCGAAAACCGGCAGCGTAAAGGTGGTCGAGCACGTGGGCGAGCAAAGGCTTTCCCGCCAGCTCGACCGCGACTTTGGGCTTCTCCGATTTCATTCGGGTGCCCTTGCCGGCGGCCAGGATGACTACAGCACAGGACCGGGGGTCGGCTTGGTCGGATTGTGGGTGCATGCTGAATACTTACGATGCTGGGCCGGGAGGATTCGAACCTCCGGATGGCGGGACCAAAACCCGCTGCCTTACCGCTTGGCGACGGCCCAATTTCCTTCAACTACCAGGGGTTTCGAACAACTGCCGTTCAGAAGGCCCGGGCCCGCGCGGTATCCAGAACGCAAAGGGCTCCAGCTGAACGCCCTCTCTTGCGAGTGGTGCGCGCAGGAAATCTTGCGCAACATCCCGGGCTTCCGAATTCGCGAAAAGAGCATACACCACCGCACCGGACCCGGAGAGGGCCGCGTAGTCCGCACCGTTACGGTAAAAGTGCTCTTTGACACGAGCGAGGATGGGATGCATCTTGAAAACTGGTTCCTCAAAATCGTTTACCAGTATCCGGGCTGCCTTCCAATCCGACCGGCCCAGCGCCTGCTCGACCGATTTCGAAAACCCTGACAAAGTTTCCGGCGGCGGGTCACCCTGTAAATCTCTTTTCAAGGCGGAGTAGGCCATTGCGGTCGCAATTTGCAGATCAGAAAGCGCAAGCAGACCGAAGGCAGTTCCCAGTTGCACGGGTCGCCTGCGTTCGCCGATGCCGGTGACCAGGGCGGGCTCTGGATGGAGAAAGAAGGGCACATCGGCGCCGGCCCGAAGTGCAAGGTTGGCCAGTTCGGCCGCGCTATCGTTCCATAGACCGCTTTCGGCCAGCAGGCGGAGCAGGGTGCCCGCATCGGAACTGCCGCCGCCAAGACCGGCGCCGGTCGGAACCCGTTTGATCAGACGGACCCGCACAGCGGTCCGTCGCGCGGGCCGGGTCCAGTCGAGAACCCGCCAGACCAGATTCGACTGGAGATCTCCACGCTCGCTGACCTGTTCGAAACTCGCGGCCGCCGGGCCGCTCAAATGGTTTTCGGTCTCCAGCTGATCCTGTTCAGCCGGCTCGATTTCGATCCCGTCACCGAAGTCGATCGGAACGAATATGCTCGAAAGGTAGTGGTACCCGTCGGGCTTGCGGCGGTGGTGCACCTGGAGGCCCAGGTTTATCTTAGCGGGGGCGAGCAAGGCCCGACGGCCTACTTGCTGAGCTTCTTCTCGACGAACTTCACGTGCTTGCGGGCGCGCGGGTCAAACTTCATGACCTCCAGCTTGCCCTGCTGCTTCTTCTTGTTCTTCGTGAAGGTATAGAAATAACCCGTTCCGGCGGTGGACTCGAGCTTCATCAATTCACGCATAAGGCCAGAGGCGACGTGGGCCGGGGTCTGTCCAGCCGAAAACCGGAGCCGGGCACCGGACCTTCAGCCCTTCTTGCCCAGGCGCACCTGGGAAAGCTTTTCGTAGATGCGTCGTCGGGCCCGGTTGATGCCTCCGACCGGCTCATGCTCCGGCAGAGCATGCCAGGGTGAAAACCGGAGGGCTTCCACTGCCGCCTCCTGCTCGGGGGTCGGCTCCTGTTTCGGGATCTCCAGGCGGGCCACCGGCACGAAAGGCGCCCGGTGTTCGTCCCAATCCACCGTTGCGTTCTCCAGGGGCATGCGGCGCGGGTCGCTACGGATCTGGACCATAAAGTCGTAGGTAGCCGTAGCGTGTTTGATGTGGGACCGAGCGGCAGTCCCAAGATAGTCGGCGGTTGACTTTTCGATCCGCGGTCCTGCGTGGGCCGAAGTCGGGACCAGAGAGTACTTCACAAATCGATCATTTCCGAAGCGATAGGGGGTCATGCTCCAGTAGCGCAATTCGACCGGGCAATCAGGGCTTTTTGCAGAAGCCAGAAGGCGCAGTAGAACGCCCGGATGCGGATCGAATGGGTTCAAGAAGTATCGCAGCGCCGTTCCCTTCGCGAGGTTCAGGGTCATTTCGTAGAAGCCCTTCACGTCCGGAATCGGCATGATGGGATGACTGTTCAAGATGAAGTCGTGTCCGGGATCGCCGCCGTCCGGTAGCGTGTTGAGCTTCGTGCCGGGAACATCGAGCAGCTTAATGGCGAGCCCGCGAATGCCTTTCTTCTGGTCGGACTCCACGATGGCCGATGCGTTGGAAAAACGCAGGCGGGCTTCGTACGTGGCAGGACGCGCGAACAAACCGACCTTGAGGTTGTCCGGTAGATCGGGCAGTACGGTGAAGGCGCCATGAAAACCCGCCAGGGCTTTTGGATGCAGGGCGCGCTTCTTGCGATCGGTAGCAGGTCGTGCCCGCAAACCCAGAATCAAGAGCTGCTCCAGCTTCTCGGTGTATTCCTGCTCTTCCGCCAGTTTCGCTGCGCTCAATTCGTCGCTCATCGTCCGCTCCAGGAAGAAAGGAACGGCGCGGCCACGTTCGCTGCAACTAATTAAAAGTCCTCAACTGAACTCTGTGCCGATCGCATGGATTTCAAAAAAACGGCGCAACAGATCGCACTCCGGCGACCTCGGGAAAGTATGGGAAATACAATCGAGTGGACTGCGCGGGCGACCGAGCCCGGACTGCCGGCCTGCACATTTCTGGTACCGGCCCGGCTGGTTACGTATCTGCGTCGGCGCAAAAAGAAGCACAAAGGTGTCGTCCGGTATCTTGCTCACCTGCTCCGGCTGGCCCCGTCCTATCGTCGGGCCGGGCTTCTGCCGAATGTTCAGCGAACGACCCGCTACTATCAGCGTTCCGGCCAGGCTCTGGATCCCTGGCACGTGCGGGTCCCCGCACACCATTGGACCGAGCTTCGGTGCCTGGCCGGCAGCTGCGGGGTCACCATGACCCACATGTTTTCCATCCTGGTGGACATCGAGAGATCGGGTAAATTTAAACCAAAGGGAGAAGCTCCGACCTCCTTTTGGAAAAATATCGGTTTTTGGGAGGCCCGGCGCGAAGAGGACCTGGTCACAGAGCGGCACGTGATCCTGGTGACCCAGGCGAAGCCCCCTTAGATGCCCCGATTCCGTTTTTCCAGCCGAAATTTGAGCGTTGCCCCGATGGATCGCGGGGGAGGTGCGCGCGGGAGCAGGAAAAAAATGGGTGCGGGAGGGCGCGCGAAACGGAGCATGCGCAATAGAAGCAGGCAACGGGAGGAGTGCGTTTTTTTATGAGGACAATCGTGAATGCGACGACAGCTACGTTTCTGACGATTGCGATCCTGTCTCTTTCTGCATGCGGAGGCTCCGAGCAGCCGGCAACGGACCCTGAGGAACAAGCCGCCCCGGTCGATCCCGATGCGATTTCGATCCGGGCTGATCTGTGGTGCCCCTTCAACTGTGAGCCCGAAGGGGAGCATCAGGGTTTCATGATTGATGTTGCGCGAGCCGCCTTTGCGCTGGAAGGCCGTCCGGTTGATTATCAATTGATGAGCTGGGCTCGCGCAATCGAAGAGACCCGCGCCGGCCGCTTTCATGCGATTGTAGGCGCTTACAGAAGTGACGCTCCGGATTTCATTTTTCCGGCCGAAGAAATTGGAATTTCGCGAGACATCTTTCTGGTCCGGGACGATAGCCGGTGGACCTACTCGGGGATTGGCTCGCTCTCCGGCGTGACGCTCGGAGTCATCCATGAGTACGGTTACGGCGCAGAAGTGGATGCTTATGTTGAAGCTCACAAAGATGACGAAACCCGAATACAGGTCGTATTCAGCGAGGATGGCCTCGCGCAAAACTTTCGCAAACTCTTGCTCGGTCGGATAACGGCTGTCGTGGAAAACGAGAATCGAGCGCTTTATTATCTCGACCAGAATCCCCGGATCGCTGCCCGTGTGCGCCCGGCCGGTTCTCCGGGCCAGGCCCAGAGGACGTTTATCGCTTTTTCTCCGGCACGGGCCGAATCCCGGGAGCTTGCAGGTTTGCTGGACACCGGCATTCGCGCGTTGCGCGCAAGTGGCCGCCTCGCAGAAATCCTGGCATACTACGGGTTGGATGACTGGAAATAGAACGTGCGTTTGATTCCGGCTTTAAAGAGGCGGACCCTCGCCCGTGACCTGGCCATCGGCCTTACGATAGCAGTTTCGGTTGTTCTGTTCCTGGTGTCGGTGGTCGTGTATACTCTTCTCGTAAACGAGGCCGACGCGCGGCTCAAAGATCGTGTTGTTGAGAAAGCAGACCGATTGGTTGATGTGCTCGCCCCGCGACTCTGGAACCTGGATTACGATTCCGTCGAGCGCATCGGGAACGCTTACGCTGATTCGTCGGACATCGCGTTTATTCAGTTGCATGAACCGGGCGGAGAACAATTCGTCTTTGCGGCCGAAGATGCCGACGTACATGCCTACGATTATGTCATGGAACGCGAAGTCGTGTACCATGACGAATCGGTGGGCACCCTTGCGATTTATGTGACGCGGAGTTCGATCCACACTCTACGCCTTGGCATTTTCTTATCTTCACTTCTGGCCGCGTTTGTGTCAGTTACCACAATTCTGTTTGTGACTCATTTTTTGTTTCGGCGTTTTCTGCAGCGGCCAATTGTGAGGGTTCAAAGGGGCCTGGCGCAGCTTTCGGCGGGAAACTATGCGTATCGCATTGCGCCGGCCGGCCAGGAAGACGTGAACGAAATCGTGGACGGCATCAATGGCATGGCAGAGCAGATTCAGAAGCGCGAGGCCGAGCTGCGGGACTCGGAACAGAAGTATCGCTTCCTGGTTGAGGACTCCGGCGATCTGATCTTTTCTCTGGATTCTCATGGCCAGATTGTGACCATGAATCAAGCCGTGCGGCGCCTGCTGGGTCGGCCCGTGAAATCCGTGGTGGGCGAACTCTTCGTCGATTTGCTCTATCGTGCAGGAAATATTCGCGATCTGGTCCGGGTGGAGCAGGCCATGAAGGCGATCCGGCGTTTGGAGTCAGGCGAAAAATCCACCAGTTTGAGTCTTGAGCTTGGAACCACTCAGAATGAGCCGAGGGAGATGCTTATCCAGCTGGAACGGGTTGATACCGATCGCGGTGACGTAATGATCCTTGGCAAGGCGATGTTGCCGGCGGAAAACCTGCTGGGCAAACACACGGAGCGCGAGACCCGCAAATTTGTGATTGGTAATTACATTTCCGTCGCGGACCTGATCTTGAACGCCATCACCGTAAACCTAACCCGCTATTGCCCGGAAGATCTCGCCACCGAAATGAAGATGGGCGTCAAGGAAATGCTCACGAACGCGATTGAGCACGGCAATCTGGCGATTACCTTCGATGAAAAGCACAAAGCCACAACGGAAGAGACCTACTACGACCTGATCAAGAAACGGCAAAAACATCCGGAGTACCGCAAGCGCACTGTGATGATCTATTACTCGTTGCGCCCCGAACGGGTCATGTTTGTCATCCGCGACCAGGGAGCCGGTTTCGACCATCAGGCCGCCCTGAAGCGCGGGGAAGTCGAGTCTGAACGCTTTCATGGTCGGGGCATTCTTGTGACCCGTCACATGTTTGACGTCGTGCGCTACAACGAGCGCGGCAACCAGGTGACACTCGTGAAATACTTTGCCCCACGACGGGGGGTCGGGGCCGGTTCTCGCGAAACGGCGGCCTGAACTCCCAATCGAGCTTGCAGCCCAGGGGCCCAATGGGCAAATGGTGTATGGTTCGACTGGGGCGCTCTGCAATTCTTCTGCTGATTGTTACGGTGGCGGTGTGTGCGGAGGAGGCCCCGGAGTACAGAACGTTGCCGGGAAACCCTTCGATTCGCTATCGTGTCGTCGATCCGGCTACAATCGACAGGGGGCACGGAGTGCAGGAAGTTGCCATCATCACCACGCGGCATGGCGAGATCGTCATGCGTTTTCATCCCGAGCTGGCGCCAAAACACGTGGAGAGTTTCAAGAAACTTGCGCGTGATGGCTTCTACGACGGGACCACCTTTCATCGCGTCATCGAGAATTTCATGATTCAGGGCGGAGATCCGAATTCGCGCGATGCGGACAATCGATCCGCGCATGGAACCGGCGGTCCCGGTTACACGATCCCGGCCGAGTTCACGGACGTTTCCCATAAACGGGGCATCGTTTCGGCCGCCCGTAGTTCCAATCCGGACAGCGCGGGCTCGCAGTTCTTTATTTGCGTGGCGGACGCGCCCTGGCTCGACAAGCAGTACTCGATCTTTGGCGAAGTGGTCGAAGGCATGGATGTGGTCGATCGCATAGTCGCGGAACCGCGTGATCGCAATGACAATCCCATGGAACGGGTTGAGATTCGCGTGCGGATCGAGTCCCGCGATCTGGGCAACTAAGAGCGGTTGCTTAACGGACGCGTAATGCGGCGTCGTCCCGGCGCTGCATTTCTGAGGCCTTCGTCAGGTCCCTTACTGCAAAGCAAAGTACGCCCAGGGCCAGAGCTGTAAGCAGATACGCAAGCCAGGTCTCATTGTGTGCCGCGCGGACCCTGGTCGGCGCCAGCAAACGCGTGAAAAGTATCGGGAGTAAGTGCGCCAGGAAAGCTCCGTACAGGATTGCCATCAGGGTATGGGTGATGCGTTCGCCCGCAAAGAGTGGCCTGCGCCTGTCTTCCTCCAGAAAATCGAGCAGCGTTACAACGATCTCAAAAAGCAGGAGCGCTCCGAAAGCGGCGGCCCAGGCGCCGAAGAGTTCGGTCCAGGCCAGGCACAGAAAGATGACGCCGTAAGCAACGTTGCGCAGTCCGTGGAGGATCAATTCGCGCCAGTGTTTTGGCGTCGAGGGAAGTCGGGCGCGGTACTCGTGATAATAGAAAGTGTCGAAGGCGCCCAGGGCGCCCTGGGCGAGTAGAATATAAATCGCCGTTGTCATTTCTCGACCACCAGGCGGCCTCCATACGAGACCAGCAAACCCAGAACCGGGTTTCGTACGCGGACCCGAACCCACCAACCATTCGGGGTTCCGCGCACCCGTGCGCGCACCGTAGGTGACAGGAAGGCCGGCAACCGCAAGCCGAGAAATCTGGCATGGGTTTGCACGAACTGATAGCCGTGTTGCGTAGCCTCCAGACGAAAAACACACTCGATGGGTCCGAAGCGCTCGGCCAGATAATCGCCTTCACGCCATTGTCGACTGCGCAATGTGCGCGTCCCGAACTCCCTCAGCCAGATTTCGCCGAATCGATCTGCAAAGACACGTATCCGAACAGGAGTTCTTCGCGCGTCCTCCGGAAGGCCCGAAAGGACCGCCACGAATCTCTGAATGTGCGTCCGGCCCCGGCGGACCCGCATCTCTCCGCTGGCAGAGGCCACGCGGGCCCGATGAAAATTCAGGAGTGCCGCCGGCCAGGATTCCTTCACGGTCTCCGGCAGGGCCAGATATGCAGACGGATTATCTCCCGCGTGACGTGCTTGCTGCGCGTGGTACCAGAACAGGTAATAAACGAAAAAGGGAACCCAAACGATGTCGTTCGTGAGATTCACGTACATCGAGGCGAGCGGCAGAGCACCTGTATGCACGTTCCAGGCCCAGCCAATCGGTCCTAAAACCTTACCTGCCAGCCCGATGACCACAAGCTGCGGATAGGCCTGCAAATCCAACGATACGACAAAATACCCATAACCGTAGAGGGCTACGAACAGACCAATGCCGGCCATGAGAAACTCGTAGCGGGCCGGCTGCAGAGCCAGACTTCGAAACAAAAACTGCGGGTCGTAAATTGCGTACAATCCCCAGGCCACATTATAGACTGCGGCCAGCAGGAATACCAGACGCAGAAAAGCCCGGGTGCGCATTCAAAACTCCGACAATCAGGATGGTCTCAGGTCCGAGTAGTACTCCGAAATCGAATCCAGCAGGAACTCGCAGACGATCTCGTCTTTCGCGCTCAGCTCTCGACCGCTCAGCAGACGCAACTCCAGATTCTTCAAATGGTGGTTGATGATCTTGTCCTTGATTTTCGAGTTCCGGTTGTTCCGGGCCAGGGCAATGTACATTTTCAGCGCGCCATCGCTATCATCCACGATACGCGTGTTGTTGTGAACTTCAAGAAACCGAAGCAGCCGACGCTTGAGTTGTGCCGCTCCGGAAGTTTTCACCCTGGCCTTCGCTCCCGGGCACGGGCCTGCATTCGCATGATGAATACATCAAGCCCCCAGATCGTTCCGCCGATCAAGCAGCTGATCACAAGGGATTCGGCGGGCCGCCAGATGAAGAATCCACCAACCAGACCCAGAAGGCAACCCAGGTACTGTATGTACTGCAACTGATCGGAGGTGGAGCGCCAGAGCAATCGTTCCAGGCGAACTTCGTCGAAGCGCTGCAGATTATCCACGATTACGTTTTGAACGTTAACCTGCTCCACGAGAAACACAACCGCATTCAGGGCAAACTCTTCAATTGAATCACTCTGTTCTTCGAGTTGTTCGGGAAGACCATGCAGATAGTCTCGTAACTGATCCTCGTAGCGGTCTACGCGAAAGGATAGATTTTGGAGAATTTCCTGCAAGCGTTCCGAAATTTCTTTGTCTCCGGTCAGCATTTTGTAAACCCGGAGAATGCCGCCTTCGAGCACACCAACATTCTCAAAGTCGATTCCGCGTACGAAATCTTTGATGCGGGATTGGAATTCTGGAGAGCGCAGGAAGGTGTTGATGTAGTGTCGTCCCAGCTCCGAGAGATCTTCCTGAAACTCCTGATTGCGAACGACGTTTCGCAATGATCCGATCAGTTTCTCGCGATGTTTTGCAATCAGGCCGCTTTTGCGAATCTGTTCGAGAATCAGTTCAGAGTTGATGATCTCGCGTGAGATCTGCTCTCCGAGGCGCGTCACGATTTTGTCCTTACGCGAAGGGATGAGTCCCTGGCCCAGGAGCGGCCGTTTCTGCCGCGGGTAAAAGAGCATCTTGATCGCGAGCCAGTTTGTGCCGAAGCCAATCAGCGCGGTCACCGTCATCATCCGGATGAGACCGTCCAGGGGGATGGGAGCGGAATCCCAGGGCACATGAATGGAACCACTCAAATCCCAGAACATGGACACAAAAAACCCGATGCCGCACAACACGGGCAGGATCTTCAGCAAGATCAAAAGGATGGAGCGACCGCCCTGTTCGCTGGGCGGCGTGGGTTCGGCCGGTTCCGGTTCGGGAGCCAGCTTGTGGGCCCACTTGTCCAGAAAGTCCAGCAGCCGATCGGCGTTGATCTCTCGTCGACCGCCAGGTGGATAGGCCGGAGGCGGTTCGATCGGTGCCGGGCTGCCGGTGTACTTGCCCTCTTCTGTTTCGCTCAAGCTGGGACTACCTCAACAACCACACTTTAGAGGATATAGCGGCTCAGATCGCTGTTTTCGACAATGCTTTTCAGGCGTTCTTTCACGAATGCGCGATCGATTTGCACGGTGCGCTCTTCCTCTGGAAGGTCCGGCGCTTCAAAGGAAAGGTCTTCCAGGAGGCGTTCCATGATCGTATTGAGACGACGGGCGCCGATATTTTCGGTTTCCTCGTTCACGCGAAAGGCGAAGTGCGCCAGTTCGTCAATGGCGGTCTCGTCGAAGTCCAACTGCAGCCCTTCAGTCTCCATCAAGGCCATTGCCTGGCGGCAGAGAGAGTTCTTTGGTCCGGTCAGTATGGTACGAAAATCCGCCTCGGTCAGCTTTTCGAGCTCGACCCGGATGGGGAAGCGGCCCTGCAGTTCGGGGATCAGGTCCGAGGGCTTGCTGGTATGAAAAGCTCCGGCGGCAATAAATAGTATGTGGTCGGTCTTAACCGGTCCGCTGCGCGTATTCACGGTCGCGCCTTCGACTATTGGCAGCATGTCGCGTTGCACGCCTTCCCGCGAAACATCCGGTCCGCCAGCGCCGGAACCGGACCCTCCGCCGCGTCCGGTTACTTTGTCCAATTCGTCGATAAAGATAATGCCCATTTGTTCGGCGCGGCGCACCGCTTCGGTTTGCACCTTGTCCTGGTCCACCAGACGATCCAGTTCCTCATTGATGAGAATCTTGCGGGCTTCGGCCACCGTGACCCGTCGTCGTTTTTGTTTGCGCGGCAGAAGATCACCGAGCATGTTCTGAACCTGCATGTCCAGGTCTTCCAGATTGGGACCGCTGGTCATGACCTGCACCATCGGCGCGTTGTTCTGCGTTTCAATATCGACTTCGCGTTCTTCGAGTTCTCCGTTATCAAGCTTCTGAGTCATGAGTTCTCGGGCGCGATCCTTACGTTCGGTTTCGGCCGGATCGTTCTGCAGGCCCCGTTGCACCGCAAGTCCGGTGGGCGAAAGGCCGGGCACGGAGCTTGCGGGGGTTTCTTTGGGACGTGTGCTGGAAGGCAAAAGCAGGTCCAGCAGGCGTGCCCGCGCGTTCTTTTCGGCTTGTTCGGTAACGCGCCCCCGGTATTCGTTCCGCACCATGTTGACGGCTGTGCTCACCAGGTCACGCACCATCGACTCCACGTCACGACCGACGTAGCCAACTTCGGTGTATTTTGTGGCTTCCACTTTTACGAAAGGCGCCCCGGTGAGCCTGGAGAGCCGACGCGCGATTTCGGTTTTGCCGCAACCGGTGGGCCCGATCATAATAATGTTTTTCGGGTAGATCTCTTCGCGCATTTCCGCGCTGACCAGGCGACGTCGCACTCGATTCCGAATCGCAATCGCAACGGCCTTTTTGGCGTCCTTTTGCCCGACGATGTACTTGTCCAGTTCGGCCACGATCTGGCGGGGGGTAAGCTCATCCATATCTATGCGCGGTTCAATTTCGGCGCTTTCCGGGCTTTGCAGGGGTGTGTTCATGATGATGACTCAGGATACTTCTTCGAGCACGATATTGCTGTTCGTAAAAACGCAAATTTGGGCGGCAATCTCAAGGCCGGCCTTTGCAACACCGACGGCGTCCAGTTCGGTGTGCGCGGCCAGGGCCCGGGCCGCCGCCAGGGCATAGCTCCCGCCGGAACCCACCGCCAGAATCCCATCGTCGGGCGCAATGACGTCGCCCGTACCCGAAACCAGATACATCTCTTTCGGATCGGCAACGATCAATAACGCTTCGAGTCGACGGAGCATTCGGTCCGTGCGCCACTCCCGCGCCAGTTCAACCGCGGCCCGGCCCAGGTTTGCCTGGTATTGTTCCACTTTCTTCTCAAAAAGCTCGTAGAGTGTAAATGCGTCCGCCGCAGACCCCGCGAAGCCCGCTATAATGGGGCGGTTGGCGATGCGGCGGACCTTTCGGGCGCTGGCTTTCATCACCGTGTTTCCCATGCTCACCTGGCCGTCTCCGGCAATGGCGGTTTTTTCACCGCGGCGCACGGCGAGGATAGTGGTTGCGTGAAAACCTGAATGCATGCAGAATCCTGCTTCCGGGCCATGAAACGGCGCGGCGGGCTCAAGATACAGTGTTTTTCCGGGCAACGAAAAGCGGCTTCTGATCGTCCATTGTACCGTGCAATCCGGGACCCCAAAACGCGTGTTGATTGTGGAAGATCACCCACACATCGCGCGCATCCTGAACGATGTGCTGAACCGGGCCGGCTATATTACGAATGTGGCCATGAACGGGGCGGTGGGCGTTACCCGGGCCCGTAACATGCCCCCCGATCTAATCTTGATGGATGTTTCCATGCCGGTGCTGAACGGTTTCGACGCCGCGGCAGAGATCCGACAGCAGGAAAAATTGCGGGATGTGCCGATCGTATTTTTGACATCGAGCACGGACCGGGTCGATCGCGAACGCGGCAGTCAACTCGGGGCGCGTGCGTACCTGACCAAACCTTTCTCGCCCCGGGCCCTGGTTGAGGTCGTTCAGAAGATCTTTACGGGCGACCCAGCCCAATCGGCTCCTTGAGAACCGCTCCTGTGCGCGAAGCCTCTCGGTACTGTCGGCCGGCGCCTGACGATTCAGGAACGCGCATGGGGATGGCACTTTCGGTGCACCTCCCGCAGGCGATCTTTGGTGACGGCGGTATAGATCTGGGTGGTCGAAAGGCTGCTGTGGCCGAGCATTTCCTGGACCGCGCGAATGTCGGCGCCGGCGTTCAAAAGGTCAGTGGCGAAGCTGTGCCGCAGGCGATGGGGGCTGAGACGGCGCCGCAGCCCGCGCACCCGTCGCAGTTCCGCCAGTATGTGGCGGGCGCCTCGATCGGAAAGCGCATGCCCCTGTCGGTTCAAGAACAGGCGTGGGCTCCGGGGTTTAAGTGCCGGCCGCAGTTTGAGATAGTGCCCGAGGGTTGCCCGCGCGTCCTTTCCCAAAAAAACGATGCGATCTTTACCTCGTTTACCGGTGACCTTGAGCTGGTCGGGCATACGCGGCTCGACCAGTTGGACGTTCAGGCTCAGAAGTTCGCTGATTCGCATACCGGATGAATACAGCATTTCGCAGATCGCCTGATCACGCGCCCTCCTTGCGGCGTTTGCTTTTGATTGTGCATCCTTTGTTCCAATTTCGTTTGCTTCGGCGCCCGGCTCAAAAAGCCGCGTTTGATCTTCCGGGTAGAGCAATCCCGGCAGGGGTCGATAGAAACGCGGCGAAGCCAGTTCGCGCGCGGGACTTGCCTCCATGAGACCCCGGCGCTCGAGAAAGCCATAAAAGGAACGCAGGGCGGCCAGTATGCGTGCCTGGGAGCGGGCGCTGAGAGTACGGGTGCGTGAGTGACCGGTGCTGCTTTCGGGGTCCAGGCGGCCCATATCAAAGCGCGCGCCGGTGCGAAAACCGAAGTAGGCCCGCAGGTCGCCCGGCTGCGCTTTCAGCACCGCCAGATTTTGGCGGTCGGCATAGATCAGGAATTCAGAGAGGTCCCGTGTGTAGGCCCGCAGGCTGTGCGACGCGAGTCCCCGCTCGTAGGCCATGTGGTCATAGAAAAGTTCGATCAGCTTCCGCGACTCCGGTGGAAGTTTGCGGGCCGGCGCGGCAAGCCTGCGTGAAAGCTGATCGAAAAACTCTGCGGCCATGCTGCGATTATCGGTCGCAACTCTTCAAAGCCCAATCCGGGTGCCGCGCACGTTCGGGGCGGCCCTTGGCGGCAGCGCTATCATTCGGAAGCTGGGGGCCCAGTGCGGTCTGGAGCGGGATCGATATTGATTCGCCCCGGGCCAGAGTCGGGCGAAAGTTTTCCTCAGTTCGTACGCAGGTGGGAACGACCGCCGACGATTTCGAGCGGGGGCAGTTCCACCGGCGGGAGGTTTTCCTGAATCGAAAGGCCCGGTTGTAAGCGTCGATGGCCGACCAGCATTTCAACGACCTGAAAAGGGCCCGGCACACGCATCCATTCCTGCAACGCCGCCAGAGGCTGGAGGTTGTAGTGCAGCGGATCCGAGGGAAATTTTTCGCCCTCCGGAAAGCCCAGAAAACCACGCGCCCCCACGCTGCAGGTCCGGATGGCCAGACTGCGTTCATCAACCGGTAGCAGTCGGATGTTCTGTTTGAGCGCATCGGGGTAGCGCATGTACTCTTCCGCATTCGAGAAGTACACCAATCGAATCGGCAGAAACATGGCCCGGGCCGCCCGCGAGATGTTCAGGATCGAAGTCTGGCCTTTGAGATCACCGGGAATTGCCTGGATGCGGTCGTTTAGAATCATCCAGCGCAGATACTCGTAGTCGGCCGGGTCGTTGGAGAAGGTACGGAGACCGAAATTGCGCGCCATTCGATCCAGGTCGTTTAAGCGTTCCGGAACATCGCTCGAACCACGGTGTGCGACCTGCCAGGCTTCTCTGTACCGGTTGAAGTCTTCGGACGCGCCAAACGTCGCTTCCAGCAACTGCCAGCTTCGCGTTCGATTGCCGCGATCCCACAAAGCCCGGAAATCCTGGTAGGTTGGCGAAACCGAAATAAAGAAGAGATGGATTCGGTTTACGTAGACCGCAACGGGGTCGAAGTCGATGAGCCAGGCGTAGTCGCTGCGGGCCCAGGCGATGAAAGTCAGATTTTGATCGGTCCCGACCCCCATATAGGCGCCGCCCAGGTTCTCAACGTAGGGCCGGAATAGATCGATGCGCATTTCGTTGCTGGCCGGGTAGTGGTCATTGCGCAATCCGCGGACCTCTGGAGTGGGATCGACCTCCTGCACGCGAAAATGGGCGTGGCGCTGATCGTCGAGTTCGTTCGGATAGCCGGCAAGCGGGACCAATAAAAGGAGCGCAAACAGGGCGCGGGTCGGTTTTCTTGCGCCGATCGGCATGGTCCTCTCTGTCGCATGCTTGTCCCTTCGGCCAGGCATTTTTGGGTTTACCGTTGTCGTTGGAGCGTCACTCTGGCGGCCCATGCAAGGCTATCGTTCCCCCAAGGCAAAACTGATCCTGGCTTCGAAGGGCCTGGCAATGGGCACCGCCGACATCATTCCCGGGGTTTCCGGCGGGACGATCGCGCTCATCAGCGGCATTTACGACCACCTGATTCTGGCCATTAGCTCTGTGCGGGCCACCCACGTCTTAAACGTGCTTGAGCTGATTGCTTTTTTCTGGCATGGGGAGCGGCGCCGGCTGGCGCTGAAGAGTTTGGGCACAATTGAGTGGCACTTCCTGCTTCCGCTTTTGTTCGGCATTGGCCTGGCCGCCGGCATCATGGTGCAGGTCATCCCGTTTGTACTCGAGCACTACGCCTTTTACGCCTTCTCGTTCTTCTTTGGTCTCATTATCTTTTCGATTACCGTGCCGTATCGCATGATGAAGCGCGGCCTGCCGGAGATTACTTTGCTTCTGGTGTTTGCTCTGGTCGTTTTCTGGTCGGTGGGTCTTTCCCGGGTTTCTGACGCGCAGCTCTTCGTTCGCCAGATCGATCCACCTGGCGCTGCCGGCATGATCACGCTTCCGGCCGATCAGAAAGGCGCCTGGGAATTGCGACTGCCGGTGGCCGGACTCCTCGAACCCGGCGGCGACGCATCGGTTTTTGAATCCCAGGTAGCGGATCGCGCGGGAGATAGTCTGGGACACTTTCAGATCGAGATCACTTCCAGCGACGAGCAGATCAGGGTGACGGCCACTGCCGGCCCGGATCTTTTTGGACTCCAACCCTTCGTGCGCCGCAGTGAAGTCGTAAACGAAAACGGAATTGAAACGCTGGTGGTGCATGGCGTGCTCTCAGAAGAAGGCGACCACAATCTGCTGTTCGTGTTTTTCAGCGGGGCGCTTGCGATCTGTGCCATGATCCTGCCCGGCATTTCCGGCGCTTATATTCTCGTTCTGCTGGGGCAGTACCGATTCGTCGCCGAGTCCGCGCGCGATTTCTTAAAAACACTGGAGCCCGGACACGGGTTGGTCTTGCTTGCGTTTCTGGGCGGTGTGGTCGTTGGCATCTTTTCTTTCGTACGATTGCTGAAAGTCTTACTCGCGCGCTATCACAGTCTGACGATGGCGGCCCTGACCGGGCTCATGATCGGCAGTCTGCGTTACATCTGGGCTCCCAATCATCGCGGCGGCGATATGTCGCTTTTGGACTGGTCGATCTTTGCGGGAATTGCTCTGGTCGGTGGTCTGGCCGTATTTGTTCTGGAACGGGCAGCCCTTCAGATCGGTGATCCGGATGCCCCGATTCCGTCCGGGGAATCGTCAGCGGAATAGTTTTCAAAAAGACCGTTGGCGTGACGCTTCGTCTAATTCCAGCCGCCGGGATCGGCGTGCGCAAATATTTTTCCCGCGCACCGGGCTTTGCCCGTCTCTTTGACCGATTTTGTAAAGATGAGAAGCACACGCCACATTGACGCCCTGGCGAACATTCTGAAGCGGGGCAGCGTAGTAACCCGCGGCGACGGGACCATGGCGGAGCCCGAGTTTCTGTCCTACGGCTCGGATCGTACCCGGGAGGTGCGCCCGGAATTCCACACGCTGGTCTTTCCCGCAGATACCGACGAAGTTGCCGCGGTTGTGCGTTACTGCGTTTCGAACCGGCTGCCGCTGGTGCCTTCGGGAGGGCGCACGGGCCTTTCGGGCGGAGCCGTGGCGGCCGAAAACGAAATCGTTTTGTCTTTGAAGAAGCTCAACCGTGTGCTCGGTTACGACCCGCTGTTGCCGGCGCTCAGCGTTCAGGCCGGTGTAACGACAGCCGAGGTGCAACAAAAAGCCCGCGAGCACGGGCATTTCCTGCCGATCGATCTGGCAGCCAGTGGCTCGTCGCAGATTGGCGGGAACATCGCCACCAACGCCGGTGGAACCCGGGTCATACGCTACGGGATGATTCGTGAATGGGTGCTGGGGTTGACTGTCGTCACCGGTGCCGGAGAGATTCTGCGTTTCCCGGGCAATGTGCTCAAGAACAATACCGGCATCGATCTCAAGCAGCTCTTCATCGGTTCCGAGGGCACGCTGGGCATTGTTACCGAAGCGACCCTTCGCCTGGCAGAGCCCCCGGGTCAGGCCAGCGGGGCCCTCTTTGCACTCACGGACTTCACCCGCGTTACAAACTTTCTGGCCTGGCTACGTGATCAGCGTGTGCGACCGCTGGCGTTCGAATACTTCGATCGGACGGCCCTGAAGATTGTTTGCGCTCACCTGAGTTTGCCCGCTCCGTTCGATCGTTTCTTCGATCATTACGTATTTCTCGAATGGGACCTTGAGGAACTGGCCCTGGATCCCATGCTGGAGAAGATTGAGCGGGCGGTTGAAGAAGGCATCGTCGTCGATGCGCGTTTCGCCGAAACTTCGGCCCAGGCGGACGCCTTCTGGAAATATCGGGAAGGAATCAGTGAAAGTCTTTCGTTGAGTTACACTGTACACAAGAACGATATCTCGGCTCCTATTCCCGCTCTGGGGGAGTTGCGCGAAAAGGTTCAAGCGATCCTGGATTCCGGGCAGGGCCGGGCGCCGGTTTTCTTCGGTCATATTGGCGATGGCAATCTGCATCTGAACGTACTCAAGGCCGATGCTCCCGAACCGGACATGTTGCCGGTTGCTTCTGCGGAAAGTGATGCAGATTTTTTCGCTTACTGTCGGACCTTCGACCGTCAATTGTACGGCCTTCTGCGGGATCTCGGTGGTTCCATCAGCGCCGAGCACGGTATCGGCACACTGAAGCGCGATTTTCTGTCTTTCAGCCGTTCTCCCGAGGAGATCGAAGCCATGCGTCGTCTGAAGGCTCTATTCGATCCGGCCGGCATCCTGAATCCGGGCAAGGTCTTCCGGGCCGGGCCCTGAGTTCAGCGAGTCGCATTTGCGATCGTCGTCCGCTTCCGCCTTGATGGCGGCGCTCGCGCTCTAGACGGTCACGCCAAAGAGATGACCCACCGAGGCCGTGGCAAGCATGGCCAGGGCGCCCCAGAACGTGACCCGCAGAGCACCGACCAGGACCGGGGCACCTCCGGCACGGGCGGCAAGTCCGCCGAGTACTCCCAGAAACAACAGGCACGCTCCGGCGACCGCAAGGATCAAATGCGGCCCGGGAAGAATCCAGGCGACCAGGAGCGGAAGGGCAGCCCCAATGGTAAAGGTGCCGGCGGACGATAGCGCTGCCTGAATCGGGCGCGCCCGGGCTCTTTCAAAAATTCCGAGTTCGTCGCGGGCATGCGCGCCGAGGGCATCGTGAGCCATCAGCTGTTCGGCGACCTGACGCGCCAGGGTGGAATCAAGTCCACGTTCTTCGTAGATTGTCGCGAGTTCGCGTTTTTCAAATTCCAGGTCGTTTTTGAGCGAGCGGCGTTCCAATTCCAGGTCGGCCTTTTCCGTGTCGGCCTGGGAACTCACCGAAACATATTCGCCGGCGGCCATCGACATGGCGCCCGCCACCAGGCCGGCTACTCCGGCCAGAAGGATCTCATTCTGGCTTGTGGCCGCCGCCGCAACTCCGATGATCAGGCTGGCCGTAGAGACAATGCCATCGTTTGCGCCGAGCACTGCGGCGCGGAGCCAGCCGATGCGGTGAGACTTGTGTTTCTCTATGTGGCTCATGTTCGGGGCTGCTGGATTCTACGCACGAACCTGCGTCGGCTCGCGAAAACTAAGCTGCCACATCGCATGGTCCCGCACAGCAAGCAAGCGCAACTGTGCATCGCGAATCTTTTGTTGACGCAGCGGAGAGATTCTGAGCAGCTCGGCCAATGCTCCGGCATCCCTCACGCTCTGGAACCGCGCGTGCCCTCGTCTTGTCCTTATTGTTCGCCTGTTTTCTTACAGGCTGTAAAGAAACCGCATACGTCGGCGCTCCCTTCGGCCTGACGTTGCGCACAGCGCCGCAGGCCGATGCGGATCGCGTTGCCGTGCTCACGGTTGGTAGCGAGGTCATCGTTCTCGAAAGCGACGGTCCCGTGCAAACGATCGACGGGCGAACGGCCGCCTGGAACCGGGTTCGTTATCGGGAGCAGGAGGGCTGGGTGTTCTCGGCCGACTTGCTTGGGGCAGATCAGGGCGCAATCGTCGAACGGATCAGGCGTTGCGTTGAGCGCGGCGGCGACTGGCATGAGGAGCGGTGCTACGACAGATATCTGTATGAAATGACTCGCAACCAAACGATCCATGATCCGTGCCGGCCCCTGACGATTACGCTCCGCCCGAACCGCACGGTGGTCGCGCAATACGGCGATTCTCCCGCTGCGGTGGCAGGCGATTGGCGCTACGAAAACGGCGACCGCATCGTGGTCACGCTGCGCTGTCGCGCGGGTGGCGATTGCGCGACGTACGTGCCCGAAGTCTTTCACATCTTGAGCCGGCCGCACCAGCAGATCAGGAGGCGTGAGGCTTACGTCCCGGGACTGGATGATCCGGCCATGAGAGACGAGCAAGGCTGGGTCTGGTACGCTCCGGGTGAACATTGCCGCCCCTGAGTTGAGCACTGTCGGTAATGGCTGACTCGTTGCTATCAGTTGCGCCGCGGTCGTAAGATGAGGAAGCCCTATCTGTTCCTATCTCTGCCCGTTGTTCGGTCGGCAACGTTCTCCGGCGGGTCCGTTCGCATGATAGTGGTGCGGATTGGGTCGCGCCACGCAGGCCAGACATGCCCGACGGTGATTCTGCTCCTGAAGCTCCTGACACTGCGCCGCCGTGCGTCGATCGTTGTCAGTGGGGTGGGCCGCAAGCGCTCCACCAAGCAACGCCAGACCGGCCAGAAGGGTGATCCATCTTCGCTTTTTCATGGGCGGAGTCCAAATCGAAAACGCCCGATGCACAACGGATTTTTTGCCCGGCTACAGCGCTCAATAGAGAAACGGCACAAGGCGCGCGGTGCGACGCCGATAGTCTTCGAAATCCGCGCCGTAGCGCTGGGCCAGGTGCCGGTCCAATGTCGGGATGTGCACGAACACAAAAAGCGTGATCATGGTGATTGGAACCCACCAGGCGAGCCAGTGGCCCACCAGCAGGGCCAGGCCGATCGACCACAGAGAATCGCCCAGATAGTTCGCGTGCATGGAATAGCGAAAAAGCCCGGTGGTAAACAGACGACCCTTGTTTTCGGGACGTCGCTTCCAGCGGTAACGCTGAAACTCGGCGGTTGAGTGAACCACCGAACCGAACACGTACAAAACGCCTCCGATCCATCCACTGGCCGGCCAGGGTGCTTGGCCCGAAGTCAGGATCGCAAAACTTGAGAAAATCAGAATCACCCAGACACCCACGCCGATCGCTTCGCCAGAACCCAGCCCGCGTGGCAGGAACACAAACAGCGCCGGAATGGAACGCAGAAAGTAAATGATCAGGGCCGCTTCGACCAGGACCTTCTGGGTTTCGGATGGGTCGGTAGCGCCCAGCCAGGCTCGCACACCAGAAACAAGCTCCGGTCGTTCCAAAAGCAGGACAGACAGAACCACAGCCAGCAACACGAGCGTGGCCAGCGCACACTTCTGAGCGATGGCGGCTCTGTGCTGGCCGTGAATTGCGGAAGACGCCATCGCCGCTGAAGCTAAGCGATGGTGATCGACTGGTCCAGATACACGTCCTGAATCGTGTTCAGCAACTGCGCTCCTTCGGACATGGGTCGCTGGAACGCCTTGCGGCCCGAGATGAGGCCCGTGCCACCGGCTCGTTTGTTGATGACAGCGGTCTTTGCGGCCTCAGCGAAATCGTGTTCTCCCGCAGCGCCCCCGGAATTGATCAGCCCGGCCCGACCCATGTAACAATTCACCACCTGATAACGGCACAGGTCGATGGGGTGATCCGAAGAAAGATCACTGTATACCTTTGGATGTGTTTTGCCGAATTTGATCGCGTTAAAACCGCCGTTGTTTTCGGGAAGCTTCTGCTTGATGATATCGGCCTGAATGGTAACTCCCAGGTGATTGGCCTGCCCGGTCAGGTCGGCCGATACATGGTAGTCTTTGTCTTTCTTGAATTCCGGATTGCGCGTGTAACACCAGAGCACGGTTGCCATGCCGAGTTCGTGCGCGTACTGAAAGGCTTCTGCGACTTCTACGATCTGACGGCGGGACTCGTCGGAACCAAAGTAGATGGTGGCGCCGATTGCACAGGCTCCCATGTTCCAGGATTCCTGAACTGTGCCAAACAGGATCTGATCAAATTTGTTTGGAAAGCTGAGCAGCTCATTGTGATTGATCTTCACAAGAAAAGGGATGCGATGGGCATACTTGCGGGCAACGGAGCCCAGCACTCCAAAGGTCGAAGCCACCGCGTTGCAACCCCCTTCGATCGCGAGCTTGACAATGTTCTCGGGATCAAAATAGAGCGGGTTCGGCGCAAATGAAGCGCCGGCGGAATGCTCAATGCCCTGATCAACCGGCAGAATGGAAAGGTAACCGGTGCCGCCGAGCCGTCCGGTATTGAATATCTGCTGCAGAGATCGGAGCACCTGAGGATTGCGGTCCGAGCCGATCCAGACCCGATCGACGAAGTCCGGCCCCGGCAGGTGCAGGAGATCCTTTGAAACCTTCGCTTTATGCGCGAGGAGGCTTTCGGCCTCGGA
Source organism: Spirochaetales bacterium (assembly GCA_024233935.1). GTDB lineage: Bacteria > Spirochaetota > Leptospiria > Leptospirales > Leptonemataceae > JACKOY01. Next base: position 278,772 of record JACKOY010000004.1, read on the forward strand.
ACCAAGCAATTCTTGAATACTGGCCATGCGATGTGCTCCTGATAATGCGAACTGGTTTTTGATTTAGAGAGCCCCGGCGGGCAAGACAGACGCGCGCAGCGCCTCGAGGCTGATGCCTTCGTTGTGCGCCTTCGAATACAAGGCGATTTCGAACACGCCACTTGAACTGTCTTCAAGTTCGCCTTCCGTCATGCGCGCTTCGCTGATATTTGTAACGGCCAGCACATCGGAGGTTTCGTAGATGCGCGTGGTCTCGCTGAGTTCGTTTCCCGTCTCGGTGGTCTCAAGTTGGGTTTCCGAGGTTACGGCCGCTTCTCCCAACCCATAGGCGCCAATCACGCGACCCGCAAAGGAACGCACATCCTCCAGGGAATTTGTCCGTGAGAGGCGCGCGATAATCAGGCTTCCGTTGGGAGCGTACAGAACGATTCGATACAACTCCGGCTCGGGCAGGCCTTCCAGGTTGGCCGCATTCAAATCGCGGTCGGTCTCCACCGGCATGGTGAGAGTGACCTCGCCGTCGATCTGGTGTTGGGGCTCCCACCCAAGAGCCTCCAGACGTGCAACGGTCTCGTCCACGGGCTGCCCCCAGAGAAAGTCTGTGGCCGGGGGTGGGGTCTGATAATCCCGTGGCGTCTCCTCGCCGCAAAAGATCACAAAACCAAGAACCAGAGCGGCGACAGATGCACGAGAGTACGAACGCATGCATCTGCCTGGCCAGTCGCCTGGTGACCTGGCAAGCACATTTTTCCGCGATGCCTGGACAGTACCGCCAGGCAATTCACTTCGAGGCGACTGACTCCCAGGGTCGGGTCACAATGCTACGTGCCAGAGGCGGTGTGTTCTACAAATATAGATTGCAATCGAGCTTGCATCATGGGACATAATCCAAAATCGCACCGCGAATGGCCGCAGCACTTATCGTATGTTTCGGTATGCGGGGTTTCTTGAAATGCAGGCAGGCTTCCGGTTCTGTCCGGCGGTCGGGGATCGAACGAAATGAAGTACAAAAAGATGCGCGGTAAGAGCGTGGCAGAATGCGCGATGAAAATTCGGAGCGAATTTGGCTCTTCTGCGATGATCCTTTCTTCCCGCGAGGTGAAGGAGGGCGGCCTTTTGGGGTCCGGCCTGCTTTCGCGCAAGCTCTACGAAGTCGATTTCATGATTCAGGAAAATGAGCAACCCTCCACGCCGCGCTACAGCGTGGGCAGCATCGAGACCCGCCGGCGCAATCTGCAGAACCTGCTGGGCTCGGACGCCCCGCTGGTTCAGGCCGAGCCGAAGGCCCGGGCGGTGGAGACACCCTCCCGGGAAGGTCGCGCTGCCCGGGAAGAGGCGTTGCGGGCCGTCGCCCGGCTGGCCGGCGCTTCGTCGGAAGCACCCGCCCGACCGCCGGTTGCGTTACCCATGAGTGCCGTCGATCCGACCGAGCAAGAAGCTCTGAATCGCCTGTTTCGGGAGGAGCCGGAGGAGGAGGTTTCAGAGAAGGCGCCTTCCCCGCAGCGGCGCCTCACCGCCGGGGATGATCTTCCGGAAGTCGATCCGGGGGACGAACGTCTGGCGCGCAATCTGGTTCGTATCCAGGAGCGTCTCGAAGGCGCCCACATCAGTCGCGAATTCGCCCAGCGCTTTCTGACAAAGCTGGATCGGGCTCTATCCCAGGATGAGAAGTCCGAGTACCGCAACGTGGAAAACCGATCGCTGGAAAAGCTAACGGCCATGATACGAACCGTGCCCGACATCGCGCCGCCGGCCGGCGAATGCCGTGCGGTTATGCTGATGGGGCCCACCGGGTCCGGCAAAACGACCAGCCTGGCCAAGATTGCCGCTCGCTACCAGTTCATGGAGGGCCGTGATGTATCGATCTACAGTTTGGATCATGTGCGCCTGGCGGCCACCGAGCAACTGAAGACCTACGCCAACATTATGGATGCTCCTTTTTTCGCGCCGCTGACTCCCCAGGAGCTGGGCGAGTGCCTCCGGCGAGATGGGGCCGAACTCATGCTGATCGATACATCGGGTATCAGTTATCGGGATGGCGCCCGCATGGCGCAGTTGCAGGAGTTTATCGCGGTCTGCGAGCAAGAAGTGAAGCTGGATCGTCACCTGGTTCTGGCCGCCAATACCAGCGCGCCGGTGCTCGACAAAATATTGCTTGCCTATGACCAGGTCGGCTTTGATAAGATTATTCTCACCAAACTCGACGAAACAGATTTTGTTGGTGCGTTTATCGAGCTTGCCGATAAGTATAACAGGCCGTTCTCGTTCCTGACAAATGGTCAGGACGTTCCCGGGGATTTGCTGGAAGCAAAGGCCGGGGAGCTGGCGAGGATGGTTCTGAGGGATGGGTCTGCTGCAGTTCGGGGAGCCATCGACCATATCTGACATAACGTGGGTATTATGGATCAGGCGGCAAATTTAAGACGGCTGGCTACCGAACGCGACCGGAGCAGCGCATCCCTTCTGGAGCCGGAGCAAGAAAGCTCCCGGATCGAGGGGGAAGTGCCTGCAGAGGTAGCCGAAGAAACCTCGAACGAACCCGTCACAACCCGGGTGATCGCAGTGACTTCGGGCAAGGGCGGCGTCGGAAAATCAACCCTCTCCGTGAATCTGGCAATCAGCATCGCAAAGCTGGGCAAGAAGGTCCTGCTGTTTGACGGGGATTTGGGTCTGGCAAATATCAATGTGCTGATGGGCATCATTCCCGAGCACAACATCTACGAAGTCATCAAGGGTAAGAAGAAGGTTCAGGACATCGTCATCAGCACCAGTTACGGAATCGATATCATTGCCGGCGCAAATGGTATTTCTCAGCTGGCAAACCTGAGCGACACACAACGCGAGACTTTCGTCGAGCAGTTGGGCGAACTTTCGGGTTATGATGTTATGATGATCGATACGGGGGCCGGTGTTGGCGCCAACGTGATCGGCCTTGTCATGCCCGCCGATGACATACTTGTCGTGACCACTCCCGAGCCGACGGCGATCACCGATGCCTACGGAATGATTAAAAGCATCGTGGCCAACGGCAAAGAGAAGTCCATTAAGCTGATTGTGAATCGTGTGCCGTCGGCGATCGAGGCCAAGCGAGTAGCCGATCGGTTGATCAGCATCTCTTCTCAGTTCCTCAAGACCAAAGTGGAAAGTGTGGGTTTCGTTTTTGAAGAGAATTTGGTTCAGAAGAGCATCCGCAGTCAAAGACCCCACGTTGTTCTTTATCCCGGTTCCAAAAGCTCGGCCTGCATGAGCCATATCGCCGCCCGCGTGATGAACACCGCGCCCGCGGAGGACAGCATAGGCATTTTCGGCTTCTTCCAGAAGTTGCTGGGCATCGGCCAGGATTCCGAGCCCGGGATGGGAGTCCTTTAAATCGCGGCTATGGCTCCGCTGCTTTTGAAATTTGCCGGAATTTTTGCTGTACTCGGGCTCGTTATTTCCGTCGCATTTGGTGTGCTGGGTGGAAATCGGCTTGGTTCTCTTATTGTGACTGCTGTCGTATGTACGGTGCTTTCCGGCGGTCTGGGCGTGGGCACTTACAAAATCCTGGAGCAGCGCGTACCAGAAGTCTTTGACTTCTTCGGTGGCGGAGGGGACGAAGCCGTTGAGCTGGACGATGACGAGGGTTACGAAGCCGCTTCCGGGGAAGACGGAGAGGAAGGCGAATTTGCGGGGGTTGCTGCCGCAGAAGCGCCGGACGATTCGAAGGCGTTCGGAGACCACATTATAGTCGATAAGATCAAGATCAAAAACGAGCCCCGCTTGATGGCCCAGGCCATCAAGACCCTGCTTGCGCGGGACAGCGACAAGGCTTAGGGGCAGCGATCAGATGTCGAGAATCTGGGAAAAATACAAAGACCGTGAAGAGCGCGAGCTCTGGCAGGAATACCGCAAGAAGGGCACACGCGAAGTGCGTGACTTCCTGGTTGAGAAGTATTCTCCGCTCGTGAAATACGTGGCCGGCAAGGTTGCCATCGGTATGCCCCAGAACGTTGAGTTTGACGACCTGGTCAGCTACGGTTCGTTCGGTTTGCTCGACGCAATCGAAAAGTTCGATCCGGAGCGAGAGATTAAATTTAAGACCTACGCTATGACCCGGATTCGCGGGGCGATTTTCGATGAACTTCGCAGCATAGACTGGATCCCGCGCTCCATTCGTCAGAAAGCCAAGCAGGTTGAAGAAACCATCGCCATGCTTGAGAATAAGCTCGGCCATACTGTTGATGACGAAGACATAGCCCGCGAAATGGGTCTTTCTGTAGAAGACCTGCAATCACTTCTGACCAAGATTTCAGGGACCAGTATGATATCCCTGAACGATATTTGGTACCTCGGGGATGACAACGACGAGGTCTCTTTCATGGAGACCCTTGAGTCTCCGGCAAACCTGAACCCCGATACTCTTATCGAGAAAGAAGAGATCAAGACCGTCATAGTCGAAGCGATCAAACACCTTCCCGATAAAGAAAAGAAAGTCATTGTGCTCTATTACTATGAAGACCTGACGCTGAAAGAGATCGGCGAAGTTCTGGAAGTAACCGAGAGCCGCATCTCTCAATTGCACACCAAGGCCATCATGCGACTTCGGGGCAAGCTGATGCGCATGAAAAATGCGCTCAAGAAGTAAAGCCGTCCTGATCGCTTAATTTCCACGAATCGGCTTCGACTCCGTTGTTCTGTGGGTCGATCGACGTTCAAGAAGCCATTCACAGGATGGCAAAACCTGGTCGGCCAACGTGAGTCCCGGCGGTAGTGCCAGCCTTCGCACGGTCACCAATCGGGACCCACGGCTTGCCATCGCGGCCGGTCAGACCGGCACGTACTATCTTTCGAACGATGGCGGGGTCAGTTGGTCCGGACCCTGCACAATTCCGGGGGCCGGAAACAGTCTCTCGTCAGTGAACAACGCGGGTTTTCCGTTTCAGAGAAACTGAATTCATGCTTTGGCTCTATTGCCGGCACTGTGCATGCTCGGTGCTGGAATCGAGCGCGGCCCCTGACCGGTCACACCGCTGTAGGGAAGGGCTTGCCAGATGCGCTGAATTCGACATAATGAACGCATGGCCTTCCACGCTGATTTTCACAAGGCGCCCGGTTGCGCTGGCATTATTCTGCTTTGCACTTTCCTCTTGTTGAGCGCACCGTCGTGCCTGGCAACCGCGTGCGGATCGGAGGACCAAACCTGTGATGCCCTCAACAGCTGGATCTTTCTACAATCTGTGACTCCGATCATCGTGGTGGGGGATGCCACAGGAAAGGTCCACAGGACCACCGATGGATACCAATGGACCACGACAACTCTCGACAGCGGTTTTTCGGTTTCCGACTTTGAGTTTGCGCTGGGGAACTTCTGGGCCGTCACTTCGAACAATCCCGGCTTCGGAACCGTTTTCTATTCCACCGATGGCATTTCGTGGAAGAGTTCCACGACTGGTCTGAATACCTCGAATGGGCTCTACGGTATCGCCTACGGTAATGGCCGCTTTGCGATCGTGAGTCGTGCAGGCGGTGGGAACCAGGCCTTCTACTCGAGCGATGGCATCAACTGGACGCCAAACAACGACGCCGATCTCGCGCCAATGGATTTCGTAAACGTGGATTGCATGTCGTTTGTGGGGTCGCTTTTTGTGGGCGGCGAAGATACCGGTGGAATTGTACTCTATTCGAGCGACGGAATCGACTGGACGTCCGGAACGAGCGCCGCCAGTAGCGCGGCTCACTTCGGCAAGCAGGGCGATTATTTCTTCTGGGCCGATGTTGGCGCGGCCTCTCTGTATGCAAAAACAGTCCTTACGGGCCCGACGCCCCCGGCGGTGGCCGGCCTGGTGAGTATTCGAGCGGCGGTCACCGGACGTTTCAGTTCGCTTGCGGTCGGAGACGCAGGAGTCATACATCAGTCGTTTGATGGCTTGAACTGGTCGGCCAATCTGAACGTCGACACCTCCGTCAACCTCACCACAGTTACCTGCGCCGATGTGCGACTCTGTTTGGCCGGTGGAGCGTTGGGAGCGTACTACGTTTCAAAGGACGGAGGCGCGAGTTGGACGGGCCCGTACTCCATACCAGGAGCCGGCAATCTGGTTACTTCGATTACACGCGCTGGCTTTCCGTATTGATATTGGCGTGCCGTGGTTTTGCCGGACCCACCGCTATCGGGCCGTGCTGCTGGACGTGAGGAGCCCCAGTGCATCTTCGGTCCTCCAGCCGAATCAGCGCATCGGGCGTTGCCCGCCGGATCGCGCGGGCCTCGGTGCGGCACCTGAATCCTTTTGCTCACGATCCGCGCCGTTTCCCGGGTCCTGTATGGCCGGTGAGCGAACTGTTACGCAAACGCATAATTAATCCAGGCGACGCGCTTTTTTGCTGACAGCACAAGAACAGAAAACCAAAAACCGTCTGCAATTTGTCGTGCACCTTCCGGCGCGCGGCACAGGAGAAAACAATGTCACAACTTATGGATTTGGTGGCCAGTCAGCTCGACGCCGGAACGCTCGGCAAGCTCAGCGGCAGCCTCGGCGTCGACCAGGGACAGGTCGAGCAGGTAGTCTCGGGCGCGATGCCTTTGCTCGTCAATGCTCTGGCCCGCAATGCGAGCGACGATCGCGGCGCCAGCCAACTGGCCGGCGCTCTGGATCGCGATCACGATGGGTCCGTGCTCGACAACCTGGCGGGATTTCTTGGAAACACATCGAACGGAGACTCGGGAGTCTTGCGCCACGTGCTCGGGAATCGTCAATCGACTGTCGAACAAGGGCTGAGCCGCATGTCCGGCCTGGAACCGTCCCAGGTATCTCAGGTGCTCAGCCTGCTCGGGCCGGTAGTCCTGGGCGCCGTGAGCAAGCTTCGGCAGGACCGCAACCTGGACGCAGGTGGCCTTCAGCAGCTCCTGGGGCGTGAAAGCGAGGCTGTGCAGCAGCGGGATCCGGAGTCTATGGGTATCCTCGGACGCCTGATCGACCAGGATGGTGATGGGGACGTCAGCGACGACATCGTCAACATAGGCAGCAAACTGCTGGGGAATTTCCTGCGCTCGTAAGCGCCCCTGCAAACCAACTTAAGGAGACAAACATGGCAAAGCTCGAATATGTAGAAGGCATTGGAAAAGTGTACGCAAAAAAACTCAACGGCGCCGGGGTGCGTTCCACCCAGGCTCTGCTCCGTCAGGGCGCCACGCCGGAAGGCCGTAAGGCGATCTCAAAGGCCGCCGGCGTCAGTGACAAACTTTTGCTGGAGTGGATCAACCACGTCGATCTTTTCCGCATTACCGGGGTAGGGGAAGAATACGCCGATTTGCTGGAAGAAGCCGGTGTGGACACGGTTCCCGAGCTGGCCCAGCGCAAGCCCGAGCACCTTCATGAAGCCCTGAAGGCCACGAACGACAAAAAGAAGCTCGTTCGCCAACTGCCCGGTCTGGGGCGCGTGAAGGCCTGGGTGGCCGAAGCCAAGAAGCTACCGCGCGTTATTAAGTACTGAAAGCCTGCTGCCGGCCCTTCGCGGGCCGGCTCCGCATGTTCCGGGCGCCCAGCGTTCGAGCGCGCCGTCTTTACAACACAAAAAACACAAAAAAACCGGCCGTTCCCATTAAGTGCGGGGGCCTCTTGATCGAAGAATTGATTGAGATGGGAGGAACCTGTAAATGGACCCTATAGCAACAGAAAGAACCCGTCTGTCGACTCCGCCCCGCGAGGCGCTCCCTGGAGCGGCCCGCAATCAGCTCACCCGGAGCTCTTCGGAAGCTGGTCTGGCGACGGAATCTACAGGCACATTGGAAAGACCGGAACGTGTCGCACACAACGTGGAGGACACTCCCCGGAATCGCGAACGTATTGAGTCCGCGATCCAGGCCCTGGATTTGATCCAGTCGCAGGGTGAGTCGGACACGCGCTATCGTTTCAAGATGCACAACGAGTCGGGAAAACTTCAGGTCACGCTGGTGAACTACCGGACCGGCGAGGTCGTAGAAGAGATTCCCTCGAGCAAGCTACTTGAGTTCTCAAGCGCCCTCGAAGATCTTACCGGCCTGGTGGTAGAAGAACGCGCCTGATCCACGGTACCAAACCGTGGGTCAGGGTGTGTTCGTGGTACCGGCAATCTCCACCCGATTGCGGCCACCGGCCTTGGCCCGGTAAAGAGCATTGTCCGCAGACCGCAGAAGCGCGTCCACGCGTTCCTGGCGGCTGAGCCCGTCCTGTTCCGCCTCAAAAGCACCGATTCCCGAACTGATTGTGACCGATCGTACGGAAAAATCATGCTCCAGAATGGCCTCTCGCAGTCGTTCCGCCAGATGGAAGGCTTGTTCCAGTGAGGTGGAAGGCAGCAGCACCAGGAATTCCTCGCCCCCCCATCGCACAAAGTAATCCGTCGAGCGGACTGTAGCGCGTGTCACGGTCGCGATCTCTGAAAGTACCCGATCACCAACCAGATGACCATGTTCGTCGTTTATGGCTTTGAAGTGGTCGATATCGAACAGAATCAGCGAAAGGGGGTGCCTGTGGCGCTCCGCCATGGAGCACTCACGGTCCATGATCTCTTCAATTTTGTGTCGGTTCCAGGCCCCTGTGAGGCGGTCCGTTCGAGACAGCCGCTCCAGCTCCCGGCGCTGCGAATCGTTGATGTGCTGGGCGATAGCGGCCAGAATGCTCACCTGCAGAAAACTGAATAGCAGGTCGGCCCAAACCCATTCGTCCAGAGGGCGATCGGCCCGGAAAAAATACGCAATGGCAAAAGCCAGCCCTGAAAAAGCAATCAATGCGATTCCCGAGCGCCGGCCCAGAAGCAACAGGGCCGCCATCGGTACGACGAAGATCCAGAAATAAATCTGCAGTCCCAGAAACAGAATATAGGCCACCGTAAAGGCAACGACCGTGAGCAGGCCTACGTGGCTGGTCAGGTCCGGCCGGCGATACTTGCGGTAGTGGAGCAGGTTCAGACCAATAATTCCGATCAGGATCAGGTTACCCCAGGCCAACTCGGGCACTCCGCGCAGAACATTTAAGGGCACAAAGAGCAGCAGGATGAGCACGCCTGCCAGGGATATGAGATGGATCGCTCGGCTCGTGCTTTCGGGGGAGAGCATGGTTTCAGGCCTGCCACGGCGGGAGTAATCCGCAAGCTACAACGCCAATCGACGTGCCCCGGCAACCGGGGAATACCGAGTTTTCCCGCCCGAGTCGCCTTTTTTTTTCTCAAGGCCATAAAGTTAGCGGGTAAAGCGCCCGATCTGCAAAAGTGAGAAGGTAGGTCCTGACGCCTCCGGGGGTCAGGGCCGCCATATAAATAGCTTCAAGCCCGGTCAGGAAGACCGGGTCGGGCCGTCAAAAGCGGCCAGTCGTTTCAGGGAGGAAACGCGAATGATCATCAACCACAACCTTTCCGCGATCAACTCGCATCGCGTTCTCAAATTCCAGAACTGGGAAGTCTCCAGGAATATGGAGAAGTTGTCTTCGGGCATGCGGATCAACCGCGCCGGGGATGATGCTTCCGGTCTGGCCGTATCCGAGAAGATGAGGGCTCAAATCAACGGGCTGCGTCAGGCTGAACGCAACACCGAAGATGGCATGAGCTTGATTCAGACCACTGAAGGGTATTTGCAAGAAGTTGCCGATATCATTCAGCGGATTCGGGTTCTTGCGGTTCAATCTTCTAACGGGATCTATACCGAGGGTGATCGGCAAATGATCCAGGTAGAAGTTTCGCAACTGATCGATGAAGTCGATCGGATTGCATCTCAGGCTGAGTTCAACAAGCAGTCGTTGCTACTGGGTGACTTCGCCCGTGGCTCTCGAACTTCGTCCATGTGGTTCCACATGGGTCCGAATCAGCATCAACGCGAACGGGTGTACATCTCTACGATGACGGCCCTCGCGCTGAAGCTCAAAGAGACCGACGGCAACCTGTTGAATCTTTCTACGGCTGCGCTCGCAAACGACGCGATTGGCATGCTGGATGGCGCACTGCAACAAATCAACAAGCAGCGCGCCGATCTGGGTGCTTATTACAATCGTCTCGAGCACGCTGCGAAAGGCCTGATGGTCGCCTACGAGAACATGCAGGCCTCCGAAAGCCGTATCCGCGACACGGACATGGCTGAAGAGTCTGTCGCTTTCACGAAGAATCAGATCCTGGTTCAGAGTGGAACGGCAATGCTGGCTCAGGCGAACATTCGACCGCAATCGGTACTGCAGCTTTTAAGGTAAGCGCCGGCCGCTCGGGTGAGTTCGGGTAGTGCTCATCTGAAGCTCACAGGCCGTCGGCGTGAAATCCGAAGCTGATTCATGGTCGCCTCGTTGCGCCCATGATAAGAACAAAATGCGAGGTGAAGCCTATAGAAACTAAACTGCACTGATTGAAACGCTGCGTTTCCTTTGTGTTCTCTCTCTGCCTGGTGCGCCGGTGCCGCGCGGGGGGAGGACACAGGCCCGTCAACGCGGGTTTGCGTTCTTCATCCATCCTGTTCCGTTTTTGCGGGACAAACCGGGCCAGGGATGACCCGGGGATGCAAGAGAAGGCAAAAGGAGTGCAGGATGATTATCAATCACAACATGAGCGCGGTGAATGCTCACCGTGTTCTGAAGTTCAATCAGTGGGAAGTGGACAAGTCCATGGCGAATCTGTCTTCCGGGATGCGGATCAACCGCGCCGGGGACGATCCGTCGGGGCTGGCTGTTTCCGAAAGGATGCGAACCCAGATACAGGGGTTACGGCAGGCGGAGCGGAATACCGAGGACGGGATCAGCATGATCCAAACGGCCGAAGGTTACCTGAACCAACTGACCGAGATCTCTCAAAGGATTCGCGTACTGGCGGTGCAGTCGTCCAACGGTATCTACAGCAACGAGGATCGCGGGATGATCAATGTTGAAATCGAACAGCTTGTAGCCGAGGTCGATCGGATCGCGTCGCAGGCCGAGTTCAACAATCACAGATTGTTGCTGGGCGACTTTGCGCAGGGCTCTTCAACGGGATCCATGTGGTTTCACATGGGGCCTAATGCTGGCCAGCGTGAGCGCGTCTACATTGGAACAATGACCGCTCAGGCTCTGGGTTTCAGGGCTGGAGCGGAAACAACTGTGACTCTGTCGACGCCGGAAGCCGCGAATCGAACGATCGGATTGGTCGATAACGCGTTGCAGACGATTCTGCAGCAGCGGGCGAATCTCGGGGGGTACTACAATCGCCTGGAGCATACTGCGAAGGGTTTGATGGTAGCCTACGAGAATCAAATGGCCTCCGAGTCGCGTATTCGAGATGCCGACATGGCGGAAGAAATGGTCAGGCTCACAACGAGACAGATCTTGAGTCAGAGCTCGATTGCGATGCTTGCCCAGGCCGGGGTGCGTCCACAAGGGGTTCTTCAGCTACTGAAGTAGCCGACGAACGCCACCGGCAAAATAGATTGGTTAGACGCAGAGCCTTGCGCTAGCCAGGAAATTTGACCGATGCCCGGGATTCGTCCCGGGCTTTTTTTTGTCGCCGATGGGTCCGTCCACCACTCTATCGGAATAGGACGATTTTTCCTGAGTGTTCCCCGGGAAAATAGCTCCGCCCCGATGGCTTCTGAAACTCCGGGATCTGTTTGGTGATGCCTGAAATCGCTAGCGGCGCTTTCGCCATCGGTAGGCGCGTTTGGGGTGCAAATCCGCGTTATGGCGAAATGACCCAATCCGATTCAGCCGCCCACTCTTCAGGTTTACCCATTCCAGGTGCCGCACCCTGTTGGGAACGAGCAGAGCTCCGCCACTTTCGTTCGCTGGAGCTTCCGACAGCTCAAGTCGGATCATGATGATGACAAAATAACAGATCGAAACACCGCAGGAGCGGGCCAGGCATCTGACCCATGCCCACTCCTGCCCCACCGCTCGAAAATGGCGCCGCTGAAGGCTCAGGTTTTCGCTCTGGTAGCGCGTGGAAATCCGCGGCGGGCGCTGGCGAATCAGGTTCTGGGCCACACGACCGTACTTGCGCAAAAGCACGCCCAGCAAGCCCCGCAGGCCGCCGTAGCGGCGATACAGATCATTCATGTGTGGCTCAAGGGCGAGCGGTATGAGCAAAGTCGCTCGGGCGAATTTTGGTTCCAGGGCGGTAGTTCTCCAGGTTCTCATGACCGGGAGGGGTCAGCGATTTGCGTTTTGTTGCGTACTTTTTTTGGGAGGGCCGTTCTACAGCAGTTGCTCCAGGTCCTTTTCAAGCTCGGCCGGCTCCGTATTGGGCGCAAAGCGCTGCTTCACGCGGCCATCCCGATCGACCAGAAATTTTGTGAAGTTCCATTTGATGGCTTCGGTGCCCAGGGCCCCGGGTTGCTCCTTTTTCAGGTGACGAAAGAGTGGGTGAGCCTCGTTGCCGTTTACGTCCACCTTCTTAAAGATGGGGAAGGTCACTCCGTAATTGACCTTGCAAAATTCCTGAATCTCGCTTTCGTCTCCCGGCTCCTGTTTCCCGAATTGGTTGCACGGGAACCCAAGCACGACCAGCCCCTTGCCGGAGTGCTTTTCGTACAGTTTTTCCAGACCGTCGTACTGGGGGGTGAATCCGCATTGGCTGGCTGTGTTGACCACCAGTAACACCTTGTCGCGGTATTCCTCCATCTTGATGTTTCGCCCGTCGACGGTGGTTACTTCAATATCGTAGATGGATTCTGCGCTCATCCTATCGCTCCTGAGTTCATTTCTCCTGCTCCAATCAGAAAAGGTATTTCGTGTGCTTCAGGCTACCGCCGAAAATAGCTGATCAGCCAGAAAATGAGGGTCAAAACCAGCGAGAGCAAGAGGCTCGTGGCCAGCGGCACATACACCCGCAGGTTGCCCTTTTGAAACATCAGGTCTCCAGGCAGGCGAAGATTCAAACGCGACCCCAGCCAGAGAACGAGCCCCAGGGCCGCAAGCCCGATACCCGCAAAAAATAACAATCGCCCCGATTGTTCCATCAACCAGCTGAACCTGAATCTACGGCACGTGCTCCGGACCGCACTACTGGAAGCGGGGCCGCCGTCGCTCTTTGAAGGCCGCGCCCATTTCACGAAGGTCCAGGCTGTCAATAAACGCTGTGTTGAAAAGCAGGACGTGCTGAAGACCATCCTGCTCGGAATGATCCTGAACGTAACGAAGCACTTCTTTGGTGCCCTGTACGGCCAGGCGAGGATTGGCGGCGATGGAAGCGGCCAGTTCCCGGGCCGCTTCAAGCACGGCCGGTTGATCGTCGTAGACGCGGCTCACGAGTTGCATCTGCCGGGCTTCTTCGGCGCTGAAATCGTCTCCGGTGAGGGCCATCAACTTGGTATTGCCCATTCCGATAATTCCCGGCAATCGATTCAGGCTGCCCATGTCTGCCACAATGGCAACTTTCGCCTCGCGCAAAGAGAAGCTGGCGTCTTTCGAGGCCAGACGGATATCGCAGGCCGCGATCAGGTCAAGCGCCCCCCCAATGCAATGCCTGTGGATAGCAGCCACGTAAACCTTGCGGCCGGTGGCGATGCGGTTCAGCCCGGACTGCATCTGCACAATCAGATCGCGCAGTTCCACCCGGCGATCCCCGTTTTCGGCCTGCACCAGGTGTCCGAAATCATCAAAAAACGAAACGATATCCAGGCCGGTGCTGAACGACTTGCCGTGGGCCGCAACCACAACGGCGCGAATGGCGTCGTCCGCCTCCAGTTCGTCGACCACCAGCGGCAGGTCCCGCCAGAAGGGCCAGTTCATGGCGTTGCGGGCCTCGGGGCGGTTCAAGAACAGCGTGGCGATGCGCCGCTCTTCGTCCCGCTCAACTTGGAAAAAATCAAATCGGCTCATGCTGCACCACGGACCTCGCTTGCCATGCCCGGGAAAGCCTTTTATTCACCGCAGACGAAATCAAAGGTCGCCAGCAATTCGACCGGATCGTGCTGAACGTAAAGAGTTGTTCCGCGATGGGCCCCTCCCAGTACGATCGCGAAGGTCCTTGCATTCAGTGAGATCACCTCCAGCCCGGAGTCGGGTTCTATCATGGGTATGTTCAGCCGGGCGACGGTAGCGCCGGTTCGCACGTTTATCCAGAGAATGACCCCGGCGTCTCCCGGAACGAAGGCCCAGACATTGCCGGCCTGATGGGCGACACCGGCCCCGTACATGTTCAGGGACAGGTCCTGAAAATCGGCGATCAGCCGACCGTCGCGCGCATCAAGCAAAAGTCCGTTGCAACCGGGGCCGGCTCCGACGCAGTCGCGAAGAAACAGTGTTTCACCGAGCAACTCGACGAACGACGCGTCCCGGTCCTGGAAGTCCCGCGTAAACTCGGCCAGAAGCCGACCGTTGAGCTCCGTCCGAAATCGCATGCGTGCTTCATTATCCGGGTCCGGTCGAATCGTTACAGCCAATCTACGAGCTGCATTGGTCAGTCTGCGCGGATGGACGAGCAGATGATTCTCCGTCGCCGGAGATCGGAAGGAATCGGTGATCCTTTCAAGATTGCGGTTTTCGAGATCCAGCCGGTAGCAGTCCACCTCGTCGCTGATGGGATCAAGCAGGCAGAATTCCACCGCGCTTTCGCTGCCGGCCCTTCCACCAATCAAAATGGAGTGTGGCGACGGGCAGTCTTCATCGGGTTCCTCAGCCCTGAGGTGTCCGATCGCAATAAGAGCAGTCAGGCCGAAAGCAAAGACGGACCAATGCAGGTGAGGGCGGGCCATAATAGGAAAGAGAATCGACCGGCGGGCGGCGGACAAGTCCTTTTGAAGGAAATGCAGGGTAGCCGGATTTCTCTTGCCGCCCCTTCCGGGTATAGATCAACTCCCCCATGCGCGAAATGGTGAAAGCTCACATTCAGCGAAGCATCGAAGTGAAGCGGGCCGTGCTCGCAGGCACCCTGGTCGATCAGGTGGTCGAGGCAGGGCTGCTGCTGGCGGGAGCTTTTCGAGCGGGACAGAAGGTTTTGCTTTGTGGCAACGGAGGATCCGCCGGAGACGCCCAACATATTGCTACAGAGTTTGTCATTCGCTACCAGGCCGCAAACAAACGCGAGGCGCTGCCGGCGATTTCCCTTGCGACCGATACGAGCGCGCTGACCGCCGGCGGAAACGATCTCGGTTTCGACCTGGTCTTTGCGCGTCAGGTGGAAGCCCTCGGGCGTTCGGGAGATGTGCTGATCGGAATCACAACCTCCGGAAATTCGCCCAACATCATCGAAGCGTTTCGCATGGGGCGAAGCAAGGGAATGCGCCACGTGCTTCTGAGCGCCGATCGCGGCGGACGCATTATGAAAGACGCCCCTGAACTCGTCGACATTGCGCTCTTGGTGCCCTCCCAGGAGACCGCCCGTATCCAGGAGTGTCATATCATGCTCGGTCAAATCCTGTGTGCGGTTGTGGAGAAAGAGCTCTATGGGTTCGATTGAGCCTGCTTTTCTATCCGGCGCCCCCGTCTACATCGGAGTGGACCTGGGCGGCAGCAACATCAGCGGCATGGCGTTTGCCTGGCAAGGGGAACGCTATCACTGCGTCGCCACAGAAAAGATCGATACCGAAGCAAAAGAAGGTTACGATCACGTTATCGTTCGCATTCGAAGCGTCATAGCCGAGCTGGTAGCCAGCACGAACAAACAAAATCTACGACCCGTGGCCGTGGGCCTCTGTGCGCCGGGCGTGGTCACGGCCGATGGCCGGGTGCGGGTCGCGCCCAATCTGGGCTGGAAAAACGTGACGCCGCTGCGAGATCTGGATCTGACCGCGCTCGGAATCAGCGAAGATGAGATCTTTCTTCTAAATGATGTGAACGCCGGCCTGATGGGCGAGCTGACGGCCTTAAAACCAGTGCCGCCGATCACGGTCGCCTACTTCTGTGGAACTGGAATCGGCGGGGCCGTCGCCATCAACGGTCAACTTTTGACCGGAGCCCACGGCGGGGCCGGGGAAGTCGGGCACATGGTTGTTCGTGCCGGCGGTCGTAAGTCCGATGGGGTGCACGGTTCGCTTGAGGCATACATTGGAAAATGGGCTATCAACCGGCGCATAGAACGCGAACTGGAACGAAATCGAAAGACAATCTTCCGGAAATTGATCAAGTACAACCTCAAGAAGACGCCGATCAAGTCATCGACTCTGAAGAAGGCGTATCTTTCGAAGGACAGCTTTGCGCGGGACCTGCTGGAGGCATACTATGCCCGTTACCTGGGCATCGCCATCAGTCAGGTGGCGAACCTGCTGGAGCCCCACCTGGTCGTGCTCGGGGGGGGCATCATGGAGGCGCTTGGAACCGAGCTGATTCCGCACATTGAGGACCACCTCGCAAAACACGCCCTTACGACTCCGCCGGAATTGCGTCTGGCGACTCTGGGTGATTCTGCGGGGCCTTTGGGCGCCGCCCATTACGCGCGCCTCTCGGTCGGCTGAAGCATGTTCTTGATCATCTTATTTATTCTGAGCGGTCTTTACATGCTCCTCATGGCGATCGGCCTGGTGCAGCGTCGTTTTCTGGCCGGGGTGCGCACCGAGTCCCGGGCCAATGTGCGCATGGCTCTTTTCGTTTTTGGCTTCGGCCTGCTTCTGCTGGGGACCTTTAACGCGTATCTGTACCTGGGCCTACGGCCGGAGATTCAGCGGATCCAGAACGAACAGTCCCGAGAGGCGTCGCCCGCTCCGTAAGTTTCCGCCCGCCCGGGGTCGATACTTTAAGGTGCGGGCGGTCCCGGGTGGCCGTCCGGGCGAAACTATGTCCCGGCAGACAAAACACAGGAACTCCGGCCTACTGCTGATTGCGGCCGGGCTGTATCTGGCCTCCGGGATTCTGGTGGGACTGCGTGCGGCCCCGGTGGAACTGCGCCAGGTGAACACGGGCGCCTTCCCGCGCGTGGAACTCACCGTGGGCCAATCTTCGCCGCATCCGCTCTTTGTCGGCAATGCCCTGGAACCGGCCGACTTCGCGATTGAAGAGCTGATGGCCGACCGGGTCATCCCTGCGGCAGACATTGAGATCGTCTCCATGAGCGACACGGCCGATCGCCTCGACCTCGTGATTGTAACCGATGCCACCCGTTCGGTTTCGGCCCGCAATTTCCGGGCCGGCATTTCGGCCGCAAAGGCGCTCGCGGAGGGCCTTGAGTCCGGCGACCGTATCGCTCTTTACTCAATGCGCGGTGAACCGCGCCTGGAGCTGGACTTTACGTCTGACCGGGCGGCGGCTCTGGGCGCACTCTCGGGTCTGGAGCGAAACGGGCGCCGCACCCGGGTCTATGACAGTCTCTACAGTGGCATTTACGCGGCTCGCAGCGCGGTCGATGGTTCCGAAGCCGAAGCCCTGCGCGTGCGTTCGGCCGTGCTTTTGATCACGGACGGTCGCGACGAAGGCAGCTATCTAAACGATAACGATTGCTTTGAACTCGCCGAAATGGGCCGCCGCCTGGAAATTCCGATTTTTGTTCTTCTTTACGGCGGGGACGGGGACCGGCGGCTCCTGACCAGGCTGGCCTTGAAAAGTGGCGGGCGATTGCTGGAGCAACCCGCTCCGGGTGAGCTTGGAAACCTGCGGGCAGATCTGCGCCGACTGGCCGAGCGCGTCTATACGCTGCGCTATCAATCGAGCGCGCCGGAGGTTACCTATCCCGGTGAGCAGGTCTTCGTTCGGGTTTCCATGCCGGCCGGAGGCGACGTGCGTTATGCTGCGGCCGCTTCCTATCGGGTGCCGTTTGGCAGTTTCTTTGCGGCCCGGCCGCTGGTGCTCGCCGGCCTTTTCGCTGTGGTCCTCGTGTTCGTGCTCTTGCTCTTGATTCTTGTGTTTGTACTTTACTTTGGGTGGCGGCGTCGGGGCCGGATTGCCGGGGACGACTCCCCGGATCTTGAACTGGAAGCAGAACCGGACAGCGATCCAACACCGTACATCGCTGCCGGCGAAACGGTACCAGGAGAAATCGCCAACCCCAGCGCCGGTCCCCGGGACCCGGCCGGCATGCTGATGGAAGACGAACGCACGCTCTACATGCGGGAGTACAACTACCGCGTTCTCCAGCTGGCGTTACGCGAAGCGCGTCGCTACGGTAGCGCCATGCTGACCAAAAGTGGCGCAGTGGAAGGCGGCCCGCAACGCGAATACGATCTTTTCCTGGACACAACGGTTCTGGGGAGCGGGCGCTGGGCAAACATCCCCGTGCACGACAGCGCCGCCAGTCCTGTTCACGCAAAGATTAAGAAGGTCGACAGCCGCTTCGTGGTGTATGATCTGTTGAGCGCGTCGGGGGTTTATCTGAACGGACACAAAATTTTACGTCCGCGCGCATTGAACGATGGTGACGAACTGCGAATCGGACGGACCCGTTTTACTTTTTCCGGCAGCCCGTAGCTCTGCGCGAGCGCTCGCTTCATTGTTATTGCTTTCGGTTACCGCCTGCTCCTCGACTCCCGATTGGATTCACACTCTGCCGGACCAGCCCGGGGACCGGCCGCTTTCTGAACTGACAGGCCTCTGGGTGCGCGCGACGCCATCGCTCTATCGACTTGCCGATCCCGATGCATATTCGGTCGGCCAGGAGAGCATTCTGATCGAAGAGGCAGCCGCAAACGAATGGCGATTCGAAAAAACGCATCTGTATGCCGAGGTGGTGGGCGGCCGCTACCGGGCGGCCGGCTTTCGCCAGACCGGTTCATTGCTCCGCAGGGGCGTCTGGGTCTTGCTTTCGCCGGCACGGGCCTGGAGCTTTCAAGACCAGTTCGACCTGCCCGGTCCGGCCGGTAACGCGGCGGAGCTTGCCAGGCTGCCCGACTCAACAGAAATGCGATGGGAAACCGTCGATCCGTCGCCTGACCTTTTGTATTACTTCGAAACCAATGCCGAGCGCTCCCTGCTGGTGCCGCTGGCCTTTGAACGACTCGGTGCCGTTTATGATTTCGGGCTCTTTCGATTCAGCACGGCGCCCTACGAGCACGATAGCGATTCCTTTCAAAATGCCGTCAAGTCTCTGAGCTTTAAGTTACACCGGCCGCACGCCTATGTCAGGCAATCCCGCCACTCGCAGAGAAACTGAACCACGCGGTAATCAGACCATCTCCGGTCCGGAAACAAAGCGTGCTTTTTTGCAATCCAGCCCACGTGTCCGCCGTGGCGCGTCAGCTCGGCGGTGATGTGCGGCAACCGGCGCCAGTCCGTATCGTCCCAGCCGACCGGATGAATCATAGGATCGTCGCGTGAATGCAGGATCAGGCCCGGCACCTGCACGTTCTCAATGAACAGCCCCGAAGCACAATGGTTGTAGTACTCAAGCGCGCCCCGAAAACCTGCCGAAGGGGCCGTGAAGCGATGGTCGAACTCGAAGAAGGTTTTGATGTGCTTGAGTTCCCTTTCCAGATCGTTGAGGTGTCCGAATTTTCCGTGGCGAACTCGATTCTTGATGTCTTTCAAGAATATGTGCTGGTAGAGCCGACAGGGCGGGGAGTCCAGTAGCTGGCAGGATTTGATCAGCTCCAGGGGCGGGCTGACCGCCACAAACACGTCCGCCGCCGGTCGGCTGCGTTTTTTTGCCTTTGATAACGAACCGCGCTGGCGAAGCTGTCTGGTGCGTTCTTCTCGATCTTCGCCCAGCATCTTGATGACCACGTTTGCACCCAGGGAGAAGCCCACCACGGCGATTTCCGGAGAGATGTGCTCGCGCGTAAAATCGAGCACGCTTTCGAGATCCACAGTCAGGCCGGCGTTGTACGGGTGGCGTGCGTAGGGTAAAGAGTTGCCGCAGCTACGCATGTTCATGCGCACCACGTGAAATCCGGCCCGGAGCAGGCGTTCCGCCATCTTTACAATGTAGACCGATTCCGAACTGCCCTCGAGGCCGTGCAGAAGAACGACCGCCGGCTTGGCGTGATGGGTTTCTTCCATGAATCTGTGCACGTACACCAGCAGTCTATCGCCGGTCGCATCCTGACACGGAATCACGGCCCGTTCGTTGAGCAAGCCCACCTTGCGCGGCATATAACCCGGGACTTTCGCCAGCAGGTGTCCTGAAATTGTCTGAAAGTGCTGGTTGCTCCCCATCAGCGGCGGGGAAAACGGAATGACATGCACGGGGAATCTCTGCTTCCGTCAATCAGAGCCGCAAGCAGAATTGCCGCTCTCTGCTCGGAACTCGCCTCCTTCAACTTGTATGGGAACTATTCAGGAAATGCTGGCAGAGGCCGCCGAATGCGACCCACAGCCCCTCGAGATTGCCGGTCGCCGCTTTGTCTCACGGCTCTTCGTTGGCACCGGCAAATTTTCATCGAGCGCTGCCATGCGCCAGGCGATTGATGAGTCAGCCAGCGAAATGGTGACCGTGGCCCTGCGGCGGGTGGAGCTCAATCGGCCCATGGACGCGCAGGATCCGGTTTCTGCGATCGACCGCAATCGTGTCATGCTTTTGCCGAATACTTCCGGGGCTCGTGACGCCGCCGAAGCAATCAAACTCGCGCATCTGGCACGGGAACTGGGCGGAGGCAACTGGCTCAAGCTGGAAGTCACTCCCGAGCCCCGCTATCTTTTGCCCGACCCGGTCGCCACCCTGGAAGCGGCCACGGCGCTCGTGAAGGACGGTTTCGTGGTCTTGCCCTACATCAATGCGGACCCCATTCTGGCCTTGAGGCTTCAAGATGTTGGCTGTGCTACGGTCATGCCGCTGGGTTCGCCGATCGGGTCGAACCAGGGCATTCGTACGGAGGCCAGCCTGCGCATTATCATTGAGCAGGCGCGGGTTCCGGTTGTGGTGGACGCGGGTCTGGGCGCTCCATCCCACGCGGCCCGGGCCATGGAAATGGGGGCCGCCGCAGTTCTGGTGAATACGGCGCTCGCCGTTTCTGAAAATACCGGGCGCGCCGCCCGGGCCTTTGCCCTGGCGACTCTGGCCGGGCGCGAAGCCTTTCTGTACGGCGTGCGTGGCGTTGCGTCATCCGGCGCCTGGACCGAGGCGCGGGCCTCCAGTCCGCTGACCGGCTTTCTGGGAGGTGACCACTAGTGTTGCGTCGCATTCAGAGAATGCTAGCCGCCCGCCCTGTTGCCGATCAAAATCCGGTCGCACACGAACTGAGAAGTCTTGTGCCCGAAAATGACCGTTCTCTCGACATCGTAGCAGCGAAGATTGGTCTGGTGCTGCTCATGATCCATTCCGACCAGAAAGTCGAGCAGGACGAACGTGACTTTTTGGTTCGGCGCGTCCAGGCCGAACTGAGACTCGAAGGGCCGGACGCGACGCGCCTGGCGGATCAATTGCTCGAAATTCCTGAAGAGCGCTTAGAACTGGTACACCTCGGACGCACCCTGGCGGGGGGCGTTTCGGAAGACGAACGTCGTGTCTTTCTGGGCGAATTGTTTGGTCTGGCAGCCTCGGACAGTGATTTTCACATGCTGGAAGAGCGCGACCTGCGCGTTCTGGCCGAGGCGCTACAGCTGACGCGCACGGATTTTGTTGCATTGAGGCGCGAAATCATGAACCGGGAGTAACACGGAGCGAAACATGTTTGCAGAATTAGGATTCCTATGGTTTATCATTGTTGGTTTGATCGCCGGCTGGATCGGCGGCAAGCTGATCAAGGGTCGCGGTTTCGGATTTATCGGCAACATCGTTGTGGGAGTGGTCGGTGCGTTGATCGGAGGCTGGCTCTTTGAGTCGCTTGAAATTCGCATCGGTGGCTTTTTCATGTCCGTTGTGGCTGCGACCGTGGGCGCAGTGATCTTGCTCTATATTGTGCGGCTCATTGCCCGTGACGATCAATAGAAGCGGGGCTTACCTGCGGGTAACTAATGAGCTGGCAGAACCTCGAAAACAAGAATCCGCAGTCTCTGGCGGAGGCACGCGTGCAACTGCACTACGCCGTACAGCCGGCAGCCGCCGTTGGCATTTTCCTGCTTGAAGAACGGCCCGATTGGAGTCACGGCGCGCTTTCTTACGACCCCGGCGCCGGAGCGTTTTTCGGTCAGCCGCTCCCTGGAGATTTGCGTGCGGGACTGGACGTCGTCGGGCTGAAACTCGTACTCGAAAAATCCGGTCAGCGGATCGCCGAGAAGGACCTGGCCGGTTCCACCTACAACCAGGGTCTGGACTGGATGCAATCTCAGCTGCGCGACCAGGGAGTGGAGGGTAAACTCAAACGTCCCGAATATCCGGACTTTCCCGATCACGCCCTTGCCGGAGAGGCTCGTTTCCAGGCCGGTCTGGAAACGGACCTGAAAGAACTCAGCCGCTACTTTGAGAATTCTCTGGCACTGCTAAACGATCTTGCGACCGCCAATGCGGGCGCCTCTCCGGTGCGCGTCTGGCCGCACCACTTTGACATCGCCACTCTCATATCGGTGCGCGAACCTTCGAAGCCGGGCGGCGAAGACGGGGTGTCTATCGGCGTTGGCCTTTCGCCGGGCGATCGGTCTTCGGCGGCCCCGTACTATTATGTGACCCCGTGGCCGTATCCCGACCGCGACCAGTTGCCGGAACTCGGCTTCGGTCGCTGGAATACCGATGGCTGGGTGGGCGCCCTTTTGGAGGCCGGCGACATCGTGGGACAAATGAACCAAAAAGAAGCCGCCCAGGGCTTTCTTACTGACGCGGTTGCCGCCTGCACGAAACTGCTGGCCGTTTGAGAACGCGCCATCGTACGGCGTTTGTTGATGGCGTAGACCCGAGCCCGGAGGGACCATGAAAAAGATCGCAGTTGCCCGCTATTCGGATTTACAGCCGTTGACTCCGACGGCGGCGCTTGTTTCCAATACCGACCTGGTCGTTATCCGGCACGACGATGGCGCTTCCGTGCTTTACGGCCGTTGCCTGCATCGCGGCGCGCTTCTGGCCGACGGCCATGTCGATGGCGACAACCTCATCTGCGGCCTGCACGGCTGGGACTATCGCTTTCGCAGCGGCATCAGCGAGTACAAAAACGAAGAACGCCTGCCGCGCTTTTCTGCCTGGGTGGAAAACGACACGGTGCTCGTGGACCAGGACGAAGTCCGGGACTGGGAGCGGGAAAATCCCCAGCCCTACAAACGGGACACCTATCTCGGTCAGTATGCCGATGTGCATGGTGCGCCGGAAGAACCTTTCAATCGCGAAATCCAGAATCTCGCGCGCTTCGGACTCTCAAAGGTTGGCCACCACGGGCCCGTTTCCGCCATGGGCGTTTCCCGCGCCGACCTACCGGTCTGGGAACACATTCAAATTCAAACCGCACAACTACATCGCGCCCCGCTTTTTGACGACGCACCGGTCGGTACGGAACTCGTGATTGGCCCGCGTGCCAAAAGACCACTGCGCCTGGCGTTGCCTTTATTTGTTTCCGACATGAGCTTCGGCGCGCTTTCAGAAGAAGCCAAGGTTTCCCTGGCCCGGGGTGCCGAACTGGCCGGCACCGGTATTTGTTCGGGCGAAGGCGGCATGCTGCCCGAGGAGCAAGCGGCAAACACACGCTACTTCTATGAACTGGCTTCGGCGGAGTTCGGTTTCGCTTTGGAAAAGCTAAAACACGTGCAGGCGTTTCATTTCAAGGGCGGGCAGGGTGCCAAGACCGGCACCGGCGGCCATCTGCCGGGCAACAAAGTACAGGGAAAAATCGCCGAGGTGCGCAACCTCAAACCTGGCGAACCGGCCATCTCTCCGTCTCACTTTCGCACACTCTCCAGCGCCACCGACTTCAAGAAATTTGGCGATCGGGTGCGCTCCGAGACCGGCGGCATCCCGATTGGTTTTAAGCTTTCGGCCAACCACATCGAAGACAACATCGACTTCGCGATCGAAGCCGGCGCCGATTACATCATTCTCGATGGTCGCGGAGGAGGAACCGGAGCAGCGCCTTTGATCTTTCGGGACAACATATCGATTCCGACGATTCCGGCTCTCGCGCGGGCCCGGGCGCATCTGGACCGTCTCGGAAAAAACGACATCACGCTCATCATCACCGGTGGCCTGCGAACGGCGGCCGACTTTGCCAAGGCCCTGGCCCTCGGCGCCGATGGCGTGGCGCTCTCCAATGCGGCGCTTCAGGCAATCGGTTGTTTGGGCATGCGGGCCTGTCACACCAACAACTGTCCGGTCGGCATTGCCACCCAAAAGCCGCTTTTGCGCGCGCGCCTCGAAATCGAAAAGTCGGCGGAGCAATTGGCGAGATTTCTTGAGAGCGCAGTGGAACTCATGCAGGTGCTGGCCCGGGCCTGCGGGCACGACCATTTAAACAAATTTGAGAAACGTGATCTGGTTACCCTCGACCGCGACATGGCTTACCTCACCGGCATCGAGTACGCGGGTGTGACACCGCTCTGAGTCGGGAGGCCAGCACGTTTCGTTCGTTTCGGTACGCCTGGTCCTTCTACGCTACGGGGAGGTCGCATTCCGCGATCAGCAGAGCTTTCATGCGAGGCGCCTTCGACTATTTAATAGAAACGCTTTCGATCTCATTCGTTCCGCCACGCGCGAATGCAAGTTAACACGGCGATTTCAAGCTCACGCAAGCACAAAACAATCGGGCCGGGCGGCGCTCCCGCGACCTGGTCTGAGCCGGCTATGCCAGGAACAGAAAATCTTTACCCTCGTGCTGGGCTGCTTGCCGGAGGCGTTGCCGGATGAGTCTTCGTGCGATTTCTCCCGGCACATAAGAGAGGATAAACGGTCGGCGGGCGTACGGAATTTCATCGGGAGCTATAATCGGACGACCGCGCCGTGTGTTTCCGATTTTGCGCGGATCGATATCGATAAAGGCTTCGATGGTCAGGCCCTGTTCCTCAAGCAGCGGTGAAAAACGTCGACTGACCCGGCCGGCGCCCCAGATCAGGAGGGGACGTCGTGACCCCGCTATCGTTCTGTTCCAGCGCTCGACGAAGAAATGCGCCTTTGTTCGGTGGAAGGCCATTTCGCTGTAGCGCGTGTCGGTGCGCGTGAGGCGCCCGGCACTGTCCTGCCAGGTAAGCAGCGTTTGCGGTAGCTTCCGGAAGCGTGCACCGCTTTCCAGCAGACGCAGCCAGAGTTCGTAGTCCTCAGGGAAGTCACCGTTTCGATAACCACCCTGGGCCAGCAAAACCTCGCGGCGCAACACCATGCTGGGGTGCACCAGGGGCGACTCCACAAAGCGATTCAAAAAGATCGCACGATGGCCGAGCAGACGGTTCTGCCAGTCGACGTAGCGCGCGAGGCCTTCGGATTGCGGGAGCGTCGAACAAAAGCCCACCCGGCAGGATACGCCGCCCAGCCCGGTGTCTTTCTGAAGCGCCCCGACCTGTAACTCCAACCGTTCTGTTGCGCTGAGATCGTCGGCGTCCATACGGGCAAGAAATGCGCCCCGGCTTTCCTTGAGGCCCAGATTGAGCGCGTCCACCAGGTCTGCTTCGGGAAGTTCGAAAGGCCGCAGCCGGGGATCGGACATGTGCCCGCCGATTTCCTGCATGGTTGCGGCGTCGCTACCGTTCGCAATGACCAGTAGCTCGAGGTTCCGGTAGCTCTGCGTAAGAATGCTCCGTATGGCCGCACTGACTGTCCTGGCGGCCCGATGGACCGGGAGCACCACACTGACCAGAGGCCCGGCATTCACACGGCAGCCTGGCCGGGGTGGCGCAGCTGGCAACAATCACACAATCCTGTGCGATTGCGCTTGCCAGCCGGCCTGGTCAGGCGCACCCGTTCCCGGGACACGAACATGAGCCTTGCGCGCGCCTTTCTGGTTTGTTTGATTTTCAGTTCGCTCGCGTCGTCTTGCGTCGAAACGGACTGCGTGCGCAGTGACACCTTTGAGTGCTCGGACTACGGCATTGTTCTTTCTCTGGCTTCGTTTCGAAACAAACCGTACTTCATTGCTACCGGCGATGCGGGCCGAATCGTGATTTCCGAGGACAACGGGCTTTCCTACGTGGAGCGCACCTTACCAACGGCGAACAACCTGGCCGGAGCCGCAACAAACGGCAACGGGACCTGGGTGGTGGTTGGAGGGGGAGTCAGCGGCGAGAGCTTTTATTCGCTCGATCGGGGTTTGAGTTGGTCGGTCGCAACTCTACCTGCGTCACCCTCTACGCGGCAGGACGTTACCTACGGCGCCGGTTGGTTTGTCAGTGTTGGCAGCGGTGGCCAGATCTACCTGTCGAACGACGGCATGACCTGGGGCGCCACGACCTCCCCAACCGCGAATATCTTGCGCTCGGTGGAATATCTGAACGGCCAATTCGTCGCCGGAAGCGATACGGGGCCCACGATCATTCGCTCGACGAATGGTCTCAGCTGGCAGCTTGCCACCACGCCTCCGGGCGCGCCGGTTTTCGACATTGCGAGCGATCCTCAGGGCCGCCTTCTGGTTTGTGGCAACGCGGCCGTGAAGGCCTCGTTCAGTACCACGGCCGGCGACAGCTGGGTCGACGCCACCGTCAGTCCGGCTCAGAACGTGTTCGGAGCCGGCTATCTCAACGGCCGTCTGATCTGCGCGGGGCTCACCGGCAACGTATTTACCAGCACCGACGGGGGCGCCAACTGGGGATTGGCCGCCACCGGCGGAACAAGCATCAACGATGTGGCCTACAGTGCGACTGTTGCCATTGGCGCCGGGGTTGGGGCCGGCTTCACCTATCGCAGCACCGATGCGATTACCTGGACGGTGGTCACAGCTCCGACCGGCGCGCTTTTTAATCGAATTGGTTTTCTCGAAGAACGCCAGCTCTTTCTGCCGCCATAACGCTTCTCGTCTCTGCATTTCTCTTTGTGCACTTCGAGCGCAGTGCCCTGAAGCAGGCCTTTGCCCACGAAGGTCCGAGCATGGTCGAGATCATTTCCGACCCGCTTTTGATTTGATGCTCCCGGCCGGCACACAAGCAGAAGCGATAGGTCCGCCTCAGCGCACGTCAGCCTGCGCTTTACGTTTCGATGGCCGCCCATAATTCGATCCGGCCCGTTTTTCTGCTTGTAAGCTGAGCGGCCCGTTTCACTTTCCTGGGTCGTTATGCGGCAGCAGTGGGTAGATCTCTTTTCAGGCATGGCGCGGGGTTCCATTCCCTTCGACGGCACCGGCATGATTCTGGACGCAAAGTTCGATCCTAACTCGAACTATGCGATTTTCGAGATTATCTGGTTCAAGAATGTAAAAAACATAATACCGTCGGACGACTCCGTCACTTTCCAGTCCGATGGGCATAAGATCTTCCTCATGTACGAACCCCAGAGCTTCACGGCCCGCTACATGGAACCCTACCTTCGCGAGGACGGGCGCAAGATACCGATGCGCTTCAACGAACTTGCCAAAATCGAACTCGATAATCGCGACTCGGTTTTCGTCTCACTCAAACCCTATACGAGTCATGGTAGTTTTACTGTGGAAGCCCCTGCTCGCGGCAATCTGGTCTACTATTTCTTTGACACGGGCGAAGTGGCCGATGGTGAGGCCGCCCTGCGAAACCTTCATCTTTTTTTGGTCACGGTGTTAAAAGATGACTTCCGGCTAAAACGCCAATACGTTGACCAGGTCACTGAGGTTCTCCGTCAGAATTTTGATTATCTCAAGTCGCTTCAGAATTAGAGGTGTACTCCGGGTTTGATGGGCGTTCGCTTGTGACTATCACGCGCGGTTGGCGATCATTCGAATTGACCCGGCGTGCCGAATCCGATTCGTTTTGGCCCCCGCGTTCTTTCCCGACACTATGTGGGTTGGCTGTGTTCATGAGCGTCGCGGCTTTCTGCGCGTCCTGTCGTAGCGCGCCCAATCGACCTGCGGCCGATCAATGCCGGCCGGTATTTGCTGAAATGACCTGGATCGTGAGTAGTGACCGGACGCTAACGCCCGGCGCTGCGCTTGAGCAGGTTCAGACCCGGGGCGCAGCGGGTGGACACAATCCGCCGAGCCTGGGTTTTTCTTCCGACGTGCTGTGGGGACTGTACCGCATGCCGGAAACTCCGGATGCCGATCAGCTTGTGGTTGTGCGACTCGCGCGCCTGACACGCGTGCAGGCGTTTGCCGCGCCGATCTCGGGAGACCTCCTTTCGCTTGGCGTCGGCGGTCTTGAATTGATCGGAACCCAGAATGCTTCGCGTGAACCGATCTTTCCTCTGCCGCGTGGAAGCGTTGGGCAGGGTGATCATATTTTGGTACGAATCGAGAGTCGGACATCGCCCTTAATTGGCCCGGTCGAACTTTGCAGCGTGCCCGCCTTCGAAGATGGCGAGCAACTGAGTGTGCTTCTATATGGAGGGTATCTGGGTTTCGTTGTATTGATCGTGATTTACAATATCTTTCTCGGCATCGGCTTGAAGGATCCTTTGTATGTGTGTTACGCCGCCTACGTGGCCTGCATGGGGGGCGTAGCCTACGTGCAAACGGGGCTGGCCCATCTTTATACGGCCGTCTGGTTCTCGCCGGTGGTGGTCTACGGATTTACGTGCCTGAGTTTTTTGACGATCACCACGGCCCTCGTTTTTGCAGCTTTGTATCTGAAGACGCGCCGCTATTTCACACGCTGGCATCGCGCGATCCAGGTTGGTGCGATCGCCTGCCTGGTCTTTGCCCTGCTTTCACTCCTGCCATTCACGGAGCTGAGCTTTCTGCGTTCTATTCGTGCCAGTTTCGTAGTTCTCTCAACCTTGTTCTTGCTCGTGCTTTCCGTGCGAACGGCCTTCGGTGGCCAGGTTGCTGCCCGGTACTTCCTGCTGGCCTGGGCAGTTTTTCTCGTCGGCGGCCTGGCTTTCGGCCTGAGCACTCTCGGTGTGCTGCCTTTTAACGTCGCAACGCGGAACGGTCTTTACGCTGGCTCAGCAGTCGAACTGGCTTTGCTGTCTTTCGCGCTTGCGCATCGCTTCCGACGCATTGAGCTTGCGGCGGCGACCCTGCAGGCCTCCAGCGAAGCCAAGAGCGAATTTCTGGCAAACATGAGCCACGAAATCAGAACCCCGCTCAACGCAATCGTGGGCATGGGTGAGTTGCTTTCGGACATGAAGCAAACGGCTGAGGCCCAGCAGTACCTGGCCATCCTTCGCCGGGCAAGCGAGAATCTGCTCGCGATCGTCAATGACGTTCTCGATCTTTCCAAGATTGAGGCGGGTCGCGTGGACATTGAACAGGTGCCGGTAAACCTGGAAAGCCTGATAAACGGTGTCTGCGAAATCATGGCCATGCGCGCCCACGAGCGCGGTCTGGAATTTGTAAGCTACATAGATCCGGACCTGCCGGCGGAGCTGCTGGCGGACCCCACTCGCATTCGCCAGGTCATGATCAATCTCATCGGGAACGCCATTAAGTTTACGGAAGAAGGCGAGATCAATGTGCGTGTGGAGCAAAAGGCCGGATCTCCGGAGGATCTCCTCGCGATTGAGTTCAGCTGTAGCGACACAGGCGAGGGCATTGCCCCCGATCGCCAGCAGAAGATTTTCGAAGCCTTTGCACAGGCCGACGCAAGCACGACCCGCACCCATGGCGGCACCGGACTGGGGCTCGCGATCAGCGCTCGATTGGTTGAGTTAATGGGAGGACGAATTGCGCTCGAAAGCCAACCCGGTCGTGGCAGCAAATTTTCTTTCGTCTTGCCACTCCGCCTGAGCGACCCGGGCGATCCCGCTGGCCTCAACAATATGGATTCGTTGCGGGGTTTGTCTGCGTTGGTTGTCGACGACAACGAAGCCAACCGCATCGTGCTACGGGAGTATCTGGAGCGGGAAGGTATCAGAGTTGAGCAGGCCGAATTGCCCTCGGTGGCGCTCCGCAAGGCGAACGAAACCAGTGAGCCGTTTGATTTGATTCTTTTGGATTATCGTATGCCCGAGATGAACGGCATTGAGCTGGCACGCCGCATCCCCGCCTCGGCGCTCGCGCCGGGTGGCCTTATGATGCTGCTCACCTCGGAACATCGGCCGGGGCTGGCGGAAGAAGGAGCCGGGGCCGGCATCGCGCTCTATCAGCCGAAACCGGTTAAGCGGCGCGAACTCTATCGGCAGATTCTGGCCAGTCGGGCCGGTAGCGCGACCGGTTCACCCGCTCGCCCGGTGAGCAAGCTTCACGCAGAACGTTCCCTGAGAATCCTGCTTGTGGAAGACAACGCCGACAATCAGATCTTGTTCCAGGCGATGATGCGCAAGCTGCCGCACCGCGTCGAACTCGCGGAGAACGGGAAAGAAGCAGTGGGTGCCTTCCAGAAGCAATTGTTCGATATCGTTTTTATGGATGTGCAGATGCCGGTCATGGACGGGCTTGAGGCCACGCGTCGCATTCGCGCCTGGGAAAGGGACGAACTGGACAGCGGCCGGCGAAACCGACGCGTCAAGATTGTGGCCCTGTCGGCGCATGCCCTGAAGAGCGAAACCGACCGTATGCTGGAGGCGGGCTGCGACGGACATATTGGAAAACCCTTTCGGCGCGAACAACTGCTGGAAGCCCTCGATACGGTCGTTTGACCAACGGGATGGACCTGGGTTTACGCCTGTTGGTTACCGGCCTTCGAAATTCAGGACTCGAGGGTAGCCGAGCCTGGTCTGTGGCCGCAATAGTTGTGGGCAGGGCCGGGCTGTGCCTGCTACTTCGTAAAAGAAGCCCGGCCTGAAGCGGGTTTTCGACGCCCGGCAATGTTCTCTTCGCTCCACAAGAACCAGAATTTCGAAGCCACTGCCTATGCCATTTCGGGTCCGGCCGCCTTTGCCAATTCGCTTGCTTCCGGGCGTGCGCGGCCGGAGGCGCAGTCGCAGTACGATAGCGGGGACGTCGAAGAGGCCCTGAGTCGTGACGAATTGTCCGAGCCGGATTTTGCGGCGCTTTTGTCTCCGGCGGCCGACGCGTTCCTGGAAAGAATCGCCATAAGAGCGCGCGCCCTGACCCGGCAACGCTTTGGCCGCACGATTCTTTTGTACGCCCCGTTGTATCTTTCAAATGAATGTCGTTCGACCTGCACGTACTGTGGTTTCAGCTACGGCAACGCCATTCGACGCCTGACGCTTTCCGTCGAAGAAGCCGCGGCCGAGGCGGAGATTCTTTACCAGCAGGGCATACGACACATTCTGCTTTTGACAGGGGAGGCCTATCGGGACACGCCGGTCTCCTACATCGGCGAGGTTGCAGAACGGCTCCGCGAACGCTTTGCTTCGGTCTCGATCGAGGTGTTCCCGTTGCGCGAGGACCAGTACCGGGAATTACGCACAAACGGTGTCGATGGTCTGGCAGTTTACCAGGAAACCTACGATCCGGATCGCTACCGGGAGGTGCACCTGGGAGGCATCAAGAAACACATGCAGTTTCGGTTGGAGTGTCCCGATCGAGCCGGGCAGGCCGGAATGAGACGGATCGCCATCGGCGCTCTGCTCGGGCTTTCCGATCCGGGAGCAGACACCTACATGGTCGGGCTGCATGCGCGCTATCTGATGCGGCGCTACTGGCAAACCCAGGTTTCGGTTTCGCTTCCGCGTTTACGGCCCGCCGTCGGCCTGGGGGATGTTTCTTCCCGGCAGGTCCTGGCGGACCGGGTCTACCTGCGTTATCTGTGCGCGTTGCGTCTCTTTCTGCCCGATGCCGGTCTGGTTTTGTCCACCCGCGAGCCGCCGCGTTTGCGCGACGAACTGGCCGGTCTGGTAATCACGCAGATGAGCGCCGGTTCGCGCACCGAGCCCGGGGGCTACAGCGGCAAAGCGGCCACCGAGCAGTTCGCCGTTGACGACCACCGCAGTGTGGATGAGGTGCGGGCCATGCTGGTTGCCCGGGAACTGGAACCCGTGTTCGTGGATTGGAGCCCCGTTCTGAAGTAATGCACCCGGGTGCAGGGACCGGTACACCCGGGTGCAGCAGGCCCGGCCAAACGCATTTGACCGCTTTAGCTCCTCGATTTTCAGGGAAGCGTGGGCTTCCTCTTCGTCATGGTCCGGCGCTTCCCGCTGTTCCGGCAGAGCGTCATTCTGGCGCTCGCATCGGCCTTTTGCCTGGCGCTGCTTGCGGCCCGGGTATATGCCACGGGCTTTATCACCTACGCGTTTTTGGCCTGGAATCTGTTTCTGGCCGTAGTGCCCTACATCCTGGCCCTGCTCCTGTTTCGATATCGGCGGCCCCAGCGTCTGGATTCGGGCGGGCTGATACTGATTCTGGTCTGGCTGGCCTTCCTGCCCAATTCGTTCTATCTGGTGACCGACCTGATTCATCTCCAGGCCCGCAACGGAGTGCCTCTCTGGTACGATGTGCTCTTGTTGTTCAGCTTCGCCTGGACGGGCCTCATGATTGGTTTTTGTTCTCTGCAACCCGTGCACGCCCTGGTGGCGGAGCGCCTGGGTGCACGCAAGGGCTGGGCCTTCGTTGTGCTGGTGCTGACCCTGGTCGCCCTGGGCGTCTACCTGGGTCGCTTCCTGCGCTGGAATAGCTGGGACCTGATTTTGAATCTGGACCGGGTGCTGGGCGACGTGCTTGATCGACTTACGGCGCCCGGTGGGCGCCTGCGTCCGTACGGTATGACCTTGCTGTTGAGCGCGTTTTTCTTTCTGGGCTATCTGACCCTGTACCATTTTACGCGCGGCCCCGCGCACCCGAAGGCGACCGAGCTGGAGCGACCGTCATGATAGTCAGCCGATCCCGGTAACGGTGCGAAAGGCTTTGCGAATAAGCGAATTGCGGCGGTCGTAAGCGCGCAGGAATTGCTGCACGGAACGGCGTCCGTTTTCGATCAGCCATTGTTTCTCTTCGTCGGAGATGTCGAAGTCGATGACCTTGATGGTCCCGGCCGAAATAAAGGCGGTGCGCGCCAGATTGCGTGGTGAGCGTCTCAGGTATTCGCTTTGCGCGTTCTTTACGGTTTCGTAGAGCTGCTCGGCCCAATCACCCGGCGCGCCGAAATCCAGGTCTTTCTTCGGGTTGCGGCCGCTGCGCTCAAACTTGAATCCGATCGTTTCCTCGTTTACGGTGTCCATGGTGTCGAAGGTCATGATCGGAAAGTTATTCAGTACGCCACCATCGACGTAGATGTGCGCGTCGGGTTGGTTGTCGCTGAACTTCACACTCTGAAAGAAGCCCGGTATGGCCGAACTTGCCAGCACGGCTTCGACCACGCGCGCGCGGGGTGTGCGCCGGTGACTGAACTCGGCCGAACTGCGTGTGTTCAGGTCCGTTGCAAATACATACAGTTCGCGGCCGCCTAGATCACGCAGCTCTTCGAACGTAAGTGTGCCATCGAGTTCTTTCGGGCTCCCAAGATATTCGCTCGCCCGATGGACCAGCTCGGCGAGCCAGTCCCGTAGCGGGCTCGGGCTGTACCATCCGTACTTTTTGGGAAGATCCAGCGGCTCTGATTTGGAAACGAATCGCTTGAAGTCCAGTTCTTCAAGGGTCTTTCGAATTTCCGGCACGGGATAACGCAGAGCGAGGGAAAGCGCGCAGATGGCGCCGGCCGAAGTGCCCACGACCCGTTCAATATTCTCAAGTATTCCGCGGCTTTCCAGTTCTTGCACGACGCCCGCGTAGGCCACCCCCAGCACGCCGCCGCCCTCAAAGACCAGATTGTGAAAATTGTACGCCATGGCTGCGTTAGAGCATGTGACTCCGGGCGCGCGGCAAGTACTAAACGGCCCGCCGGACACCGGTCCTGCGCACGACACTTGCCTACAGCAATGGGCTGAACAGGCGGGCCACGCTACACGAGAGTCGCAGCGCCCGGGGCCAGTTCCGCACCCGCTCCAGCACCGCTTCTTCGGAATCCTCCAGATCTTTTTCAAACTGTTTTCGAAGGGTGCGGGCGCACCGGCGATCGTAGATAAAGGCCGTGGCCTCAAAGTTGTGTTCGAAGCTACGTATGTCCATGTTGGCCGTGCCCACAGACGCTACGAAATCGTCCGTCACCAGCACCTTGGCGTGATGGAAGCCCTCTTTGTAGAAGAACACGCGCACGCCCGCATCCAGCAGCTCATCAACATACGAAAGGCTGGCGTGGTGCACAATCCAGTGGTCCCCGGTGGCCGGAAGGATCAATCGCACGTCGACGCCGCTCAGGGCCTGGGTCTTCAGTGCGTTCAGAATACTCTCGTTCGGTAAGAAGTAGGGCGTGGAGATGTAGGCGTACCTGCGGGCCAGCATGATCGCAGCGAAGTGCGCCTGCATGATGCTCGCCCATTCGGAGTCCGGTCCGCTGGCCACAACCTGGACCCATTGGTCGCCGCGCCAGTTCACCGTCGGAAAAAAACGCGTGTGATCTTCGATGGCTTCGTCGGAAACGAACTGCCAGTCCGAAAGAAAAACGCCCTGCAATCCCTGCACCGCCTGGCCTTCGATCATCAGGTGTGTGTCCCGCCACGGTCCGAGGGTTGGATCCCCGCTCAGGTAACTCTGGCCAATATTCAGACCGCCAATGAAACCGATCCGGCCATCGACAATCAGGAGTTTGCGATGGTTCCGGAAATTCGCCCGATTCGGAAAGTGCACGGAAAAAACCGGCATGAAGCTTTGGACTTCGACGCGCGCGCTACGCAATCCTTCCACAAACTCGCTGCTTAGATCCCAACTGCCAATGTCATCGTAAATCAGGCGCACTTCGACGCCGGCTCGTGCTTTCTCGATGAGAAGGTCGCGCACGCGTCGGCCGAGGGCATCGTCCTCAATGATATAAGACTCCAAATGGATGTGACTGCGGGCTTTCTGGATGGCCGCGATCATGGCCGGGAAGGTTTCGCTACCGTTGCGAAGAACGACGATGCGGTTCTTACGGGCAAGGAAAGCCCGACTGTTGTTGTGCAAAAGTTCCATCAACGGCAGGGCGTGGCGCAGCTCGCGGGCGCGACTGCCGGTGGCTTCTTCTAATTCTGATGGGCGACGCGCCTTCAGCTGTTCCAGCAACCGGCGATCGGCCTCGGCTTTAACCCTGGAAAGTTTCTGTCTGCGCAGACTTCTGCCGAACAGGACGTATGCAACGAGGCCAAATCCCGGCAACGCGATGAGAATCAAAATCCAGGCGATGGCGCGCAGGGGGTTGCGCCGCTCGGTGATGATGATGACGACGAGGACGAAGATCGAGATGGAGTAGATCCATTCCAGGCCCAGAAACACAAGGGCGAGCACTTCGCTACTATCGACGGACACGAACGGAGAGATACCCGACCAATGGGCCGGCCCTCCGGGCCTTTCGCAAGCGCTTCTTCGGGGGCTTGCCGGCGCCCTCGCCACTTGCTTGACGCGGTCCGGAGCGGACGACCTGTGACCCTGGAGTCGGAACTTGCGGTGCTGAAGAAATTGCCTAAATTATCAGCATATCGCAGGATTTTTGATTCAAATGCCCGCAAGATAGGCGATATGATGGTCTGTTTCGCACTTCTTGCGCCTTTCCTGCGGGTACGGAACTTGCTTCATAGACCTACCAAATCAATTGCAGGAGTACCAGCTCATGTCTTTACCCGCAGATCCTAAAGAACTACTGAAGTGGGCCAAGGCCGAGAAGGTCGAATTCGTCGACATTCGCTTCACCGACCTTTTTGGAATCACGCATCACTTCACCATGCCTCTCGATCAGATCGATGAGGATGCTTTTACTTACGGGATCGGAATCGACGGTTCTTCCGTCCGATGCTGGAAGGGAATCCAGGAGTCGGATATGTTGAGCCGCCTGGATGCCTCAACGGCGTTTGTCGATCCGTTCTTTGAGCACAAGACGCTCAATGTGTTCGCCGATACCTACGATCCGCGCACCGGCGAAGCGTACAACCGTGACCCGCGTGTGATCCTGAAGAAGGCCATTGAGTACATGAAGGGCACCGGAATCGCGGACACGGCCTATATGGGTCCCGAAGCTGAGTTCTTCATTTTCAGCGACGTTCGTTACGATTCGACGCAAAAGGCCGGCTACTACTATGTCGATGCGCTGGATGCGCGCTGGAACATGGGTAAGGACGAAGGTCCGAACCTCGGCCACAAGCTCCGTGATAAGGGCGGCTACTTCCCGACTCCTCCGAACGACATCTACCAGGACCTGCGTAGCGAAGTGCTGCACGTGCTGGCCCAGGTTGGCGTGGATCCGGAAAAGCACCACCACGAGGTGGCCAGCGCCGGCCAGGGTGAAATCAACCTGGTCGTAAAAGACGCGCTGACCATGGCTGACAACCTGATCAAGTACAAGTATGTGCTCAAGAATGTTGCCCGCCGCCACGGATTCAGTGTCACTTTCATGCCGAAGCCGGTCTTTAACGACAACGGAACGGGCATGCATACGCACCAGTCCCTCTGGAAAGGCGGCAAGAACCTGTTCGCGGGCGACAAGTACGCCAACGTATCGGATTTTGCGCTGAACTATATCGGCGGCATTCTGCAGAACGCTCCTTCTATCCTGGCCTTCACCAACCCGACCACGAACAGCTACAAGCGTCTGGTTCCGGGTTTTGAGGCGCCGGTGAACCTGGTGTATTCGGCCCGAAACCGTTCGGCTTCTGTGCGCATTCCGATCGCCGTGGGCAGCTCAGAGAAAGCCCGCCGCATCGAATTCCGTACGCCGGACGCTTCTTGCTGTGGCTATCTGGCCTTCGCCGCCATGATCATGGCCGGCCTGGATGGCGTGCAGAACAAGATCGACCCGGGTAGCCCGGCCGACGTGGACCTGTACGAAGCGAGCGAGGAAGAGCAGAAAAACCTGCGTGCGGTTCCGCCGAACCTTACCCAGGTCCTGGACAACCTGGAGAAGAACAACGAATTCCTCCAGAAGGGTGGCGTGTTCGACAAAGACCTGCTGGACGCCTACGTGGCCTACAAGCGCGACGAAGTGAAGCAGATCGTAAATCAGCGCCCGCACCCCTACGAGTTCGTCCTCTACTACGATTGCTGAGGCGCATTCCAATTCGGGTGTCATGGGGGCGGGCCTTCGGGCCCGCCCTTTTTTGTTCTCAGCCGCCCCCGGGCTCCGCCGAAACCTTAAATGAACGCCGTTTTTTTCTTTTGCTCCTGGGCCACCCCGCTCCAGAATGGTCACAGTTGCTTACGGGTGCCGGCCCGTAACAGATAGAGCCCGGCCGTGAAATTGGTTAGCCTGGCAGGCGGGTTTTGTTACGCTAACAGGCAGGAAGGGTGCATCAATGAAGGACTTCAGCAATCTTGTAATACCTCCATTGCCAGCTGTCAGCGCAGAGATCATGCGTTTTGACCCTCTGGGAGAAAATGCCAGCAGCCAGGGTCTGGAGCAGATTGTGGCGCCGGACGAGGGCGTATGCGCCGATCTGTTGCGCATAGCCAACTCCAGCTTTTATGGACGGTCCGGCCGGATTCGCACCCTGAAAGACGCCATCACCCTGCTGGGCCTCAAGACCGTAAAGAACCTGGTGGTTCTTTCGGCCACAAAGACCATCAACAGCGCCCTGCGCGGCCCGACCTATCGCCGCTATCTGCACGAGTTCACTGTGGCTTCGGCCCTGGTGGCCGAGGAGATGTGCCTGGAACTGGGACTGAAAGCCCGCAAAGAAGAGGCCTTTTTGGGGGCACTTTTGCACAAGATTGGTATGACCATCATGGGGCTGACCTACGGCAAAGCGTACGCCGAACTGATTCGCAAAGCCGAAGAGACCGGTGAACTTTTGACCGACCTGGAGCGTGGCAGCCTGGGAACCGACCATATTGAAATCGGCAAGTGTGTGTTCGAAACCTGGCGCATTCCGCAGCCGCTCCAGGAAGTGATTGCCGGCCACAACTTCATACCGGACGCCATCCAGGACGTGCCGGAGCTGGTGCGCATCACCGCCCTCGCGTCGCTCACGACCCGCGAAATGATGGGCCTGCTTTTGCCAATGGAAGATCTGGATCGGCGTGCGCGCATTGCCGCCTCTTACAACGCCGCCGGGTTAATTGCAAAGTACGACGAACGCAAGTTTGAAGCGATTAAGGCGCATCCGTTTTATCAGCAGGTGGCCGCTTAGGCGGGCTGCTTTACTCGCAAACCGCAAGCAGTCAGGTCGTTTCCGGTTGTTGACCCTGGTCTGCCCGGGAAAATCCGAATCGGCGTTTGACTGCGATTGCCAAAGAACGATGCGCGATTTGGAGCACAGGCGCGACTTTTGTCAACCGCGCCAGTCGCATCTCGTCACGCGATAGCGATTACCGTTTCTGCGCCTTTGATAATCATTTCGATCGCGACGGCGCCAATCAAGAATGCGTTGGTGCGCATGAGAATCGAGAAGTATTTTGTCAGATGTGTACCGGCGGGCCCGCTCATTTTGTGCAGAATCAGATTGTAGATCGTGACAAAGACAAAGTTGATCAAAAGCACGCCCGCTATCAAAGCCGAAGTCATCAGCATATCGTACTTGCTGCCGATGGACATGGAGACCCAGAGCGTACCCGGCCCGACCATGTAGGGCAGGGAGATCTTCTGCGCCATCTCGCTCAGGTCACCGCGAACAAATAGGTTGCTGCCCGGTCCCACAATCACGTAGCGGTAGGCGAGCACCAGTAGGATCAGTCCCCCAAAAATCTGCAGCGAAGCCAGCCGGATCTGGAACACATCATCGAGCAGTGTTTCGCCAACCAGCGCAAAAACCACAAAGATGGCCCCGGAAATCAAAGAAGCCTTCAGGTGTACGCTGACGAACTCGCGCGGCTTGAGTTCGTTCATGAGGTCAGAAAGATAGAGAATCTGCGAAAACGGATTCAGAATTACCAGAAACAGGATCAGTTCTTTCATAATATCTATGATTCTGCCGGCCTGGTCGGCTACGCTATCGTCCCGCGGGGCCGGCGCTGAAAAGTCCGGACGACGAATGGCCGTTCTCTTCTACTGCCTTCGAAGCGTCGATTTGCTCGCAGAGCCGTCGCCGTTCTTTGCCGGCGCGACCGGCCTGCGGCGAACGGTCCAGGTCCGATTTACAAAATCTCGGCGGCGACACCCAGAGTCAAAATGATAATGCCGACGAAACCGGCCAGCACTCCGGTCGCCCCCAGCACACGAGCCGGCAGGGGCCGTTCGGCGAACTCGTCATCAATCTTCATGATCCAGTTTGCGACGTCTTTGGCCACCAGGGCTACCGAAGAAAGGGCCAGCATGCTTGCCGCCCAGAGCTCCAGCCAGTACGGAAACCGGGAAAGGCGCAGCGCGAAGACCAGCCCCAGAAGGATCGCGCCCTGCATCAAAGCCCCGATGTGGGCCGCCACCAGATAGCGCGGCGCGTATTTCTTGTGCCTTCTTTCCACAGCGAAGGGCACTCCCAGAACAAAGCCAGCGAGCAGATTCAGCATGGCAAAGACGATCAGCACTTTTTCGGTTGGTTCCAGTTCTCGCTCTCCTATTGACGGGCGCCGGTCGAGCCCAAAAACCGCCGGGCGCTGCCTTTCGACCGCCAGGCCTACGCGACACCGGGGGTCAGACAATGCGCCGCCTTCGAGACGTCATGCAAATTTGGGCATGGTCTTTCTCCGGACGGGCAGGTCCCGCGGGGGTTATTTGCGTGGGCGTTGTGGGGCGCTCATGGCTTATTGGTGCGAAGGCCGGCGTGGGGTTTTTGGAAGTCGCGATTGACAGATCGCACCACCGGCAGAGACCAGCACGTCGATGCGCGGATTTGTTGAATACTTCCTGAATCGCAGCATTTTCGTTAATCTGCTCTCTTTGCTTTTGGTCGTCGTGGGAGGCTACATCGGCTTTTCCATGAATCGGGAGGCCTTCCCGAACATCGACTTCGACGTCGTAAGCGTCGTCACGATCTATCCCGGGGCTTCACCGGAAGAGGTCGAGAAGCTGGTCACGAATCCGCTTGAGGAAGCGATCAAGGAAGTCGATGGCCTGGACGAATTTCGCTCCACGTCCATCGAAAACCGCTCGGTCATCACCATCAAGATCGACCCCGATGTGTCGGACACCGACGACGTGATCAACGATATTCGCTCGGCCGTGCAACGCGCGGCCGATCTGCCGGACGATGCGGAAGAACCGATCGTAACCGAAATAGGGACCGCACGTTCTCCGGTCATTCAATGGTCCCTGGCCCGGGTTGAAGGCACCGACGGTCGTCGCATCAGCTACGGGGAGCTCCGGGAGTTCGCGCGCCAGCTGGAGAATGAATTCTTGCGGCTCGATGGCGTGGCCCGGGTTTCCCGGGACGGCTGGAGAGATGCCGAGATCCTGGTCGACGTCAACCCGGCCTTACTGCAGCGCTATCGGGTCACGACGGGGCTGATCACTTCCACTCTGCGCGAACGTAACGTCAACTTTCCCGGCGGCGATATTGAAACCGGCCAACGCGAAGTGGTGGTGCGTACCGCCGGAGAGCTGGAGGGAGCCCAGGACGTGGCCGGCGTGCCTTTGCAGTCCAACGACATTGGTCAGAGCGTGGCCATTCGTGATGTGGCCCGGGTGTACGAAGGATTCGAAGAACCCGAATACCTCGAAAGCACCATGGGCAGCGAGGCCATCAGCCTCACGGTCGTAAAGCGGGAGTCCGCCGACATCATTACGGTGGTCAATCAGACCAAACGCATCGTACTTGATTTTGCTCCGTCGGTTCTCGAGCTCTTCCTGCCGGGAGTGGACCAGGTGCGTGCCGACGCCATGGCCGCGTTCTTGAACGAGCAGTCCACGATCCGGCGCACGGAAGTGATCCCTTCGGCCGGGGGTTTTGTGGTTTCGGCCACCCTCAATCCCGAGCGCATCGAAGATGAGGACCTGGACGACGCGCAGGACATTTTTGCCGGTTTCGTCGAGGAGATCCGGGAAGCCGTGGACGAGGAGTCGGACCTCTTGCCGGCCGGAACCCAGGTTGAATACACCTACTTTCGCACACCGGTGGGCGTCGAGATTGAGCATGTCAACGACGTGTCCTTCTTTGTGAAGCGCCGTCTGGGTGTTCTGCGTTCGAACGGCATCTTCGGTCTGATTCTGGTGGTGGGCACTCTGTTTGTGTTTATGGGCTTTCGCACGGCCCTGATGGTGGCCATCGGCATTCCGGTGGCCATCGGCATGTCCTTTATCGCCATGAGCACGCTGGGCGTGACACTGAATCTCATCTCGATGTTCGGTTTGATTCTGGTCATCGGCATCATCGTGGACGACGCCATTATTGTAAGTGAAAACTTTTATCGCTATCTCGAAGAGGGACTCGACACCTTCGA
This sequence comes from Spirochaetales bacterium, assembly GCA_024233935.1. Taxonomy (GTDB): domain Bacteria; phylum Spirochaetota; class Leptospiria; order Leptospirales; family Leptonemataceae; genus JACKOY01. The sequence goes on from JACKOY010000004.1 coordinate 319,714, forward strand.
AGCCGCCGTGCGGGGCACCGCGGAAGTCATTGCGCCGGTAACCGCAACGGTTACGACCAGCGTCGCCGCTTTTGCACCGATGATGTTTATGAGCGGCATCTTCGGTAAGTTTGTCTTTACCATCCCGCTGGTTGTGATTCTCGCCCTCGCGGCATCACTCTTCGAAAGTTTCATCATTCTGCCTTCGCACCTGTACGACGTAAACAAAGCTTTTCCTCCGCGTAGCCTGAGTACTGCAGAAGGCGGGCGCTGGTTTCACATTCTGCGTGACAGGATCTACGAGCCATCGCTTCGATACGTGCTGACCCATCGCTGGCGCTTTACAGGGGGATTGGTCGGCATGTTGATCGCCAGCATCGGTCTTTTTGTCGGGCTTGGGAGCTTTGTGCTCTTTCCGTCGGCCATTGAAACCCTGCATGTTAAAATCACGGCACAGAATGGCCTCGGCAAGGCCGAGACCGAGCGCTACATCCGCGCTTTTGAAAGCGTCGTGAACACGCTGACCGACGAAGAACTCAAGATCTACGTCTCGCGGGTCGGCATCACCCAGAAGCCAGGCGGAAACGATCCGTTTACAAAACGCGGCAGCAACTACGGTCAGGTCGTCATCTATCTCACTTCGGAGCTCGACCGCGATATCAGCACCGCCGAGATTGTGGAGAAGTTGCGTCGCCGTTCGCTGTGGTTGCTCAACCCGGCTACCCGGGCCGTGATTCAAGAACGGCTCGAAAGCGCGGTCGCAGAGCTGGACGAATCCGAGCGCGAGCAGGTCCTGGCCGAGGGCCAATTCGATGTCCCGGCACGTTTTGAGAACCTGCGCGGGGGACTGGTAAACCTGGAGATCGAAATGCTGCAGGGTGGCCCGCCGGTCGGCAAACCCGTGGCGATCGAAATCACCGGCGAGAGTTTTGACACTCTTGAACAGATCGGTGAGGACTACAAGGCCGCGCTTTCTGAGATAGACGGCGTCTTTGACATCGACGACAATTTCCTGCCCGGCAAAGACGAAATCCGTCTGGTCATTGACGAGGAACTGGCGTCCCAGGCCGGCATCAGCGTGATCCAGATTGCCCAGGCGGTAAACGCGGCCTTCGAGGGCACCGAGGCCACGTCCATTCGACGGCCGGAAGAGGAAGTGCAGGTGCGCGTGCGCTTTGCCGACGATTTTCGCAACAACCTGAATTCTCTGAATCAGATCTACGTTTTGAATCGTCAGGGTAACTTCATACCGGTCGCACGCATGGCGCGTTTTGTAAATGCGAACGGTATCACCGCGATCAACCATCTCGACGGTCGTCGTCTGCTGACCGTAACCGCAAACATCGACACCGAAAAGATTACGTCGGCCGAAGCGGCGCGGGTGCTTGCAACCGAACACGCAGATATTCCGGGTCGTTATCCGGGTTACCAGGTCTACTTCGGCGGTGAGAACAAAGACACCGAGGAGTCTTTGAGCAGTCTGGGGCGGGCTTTCGCGGTCGGCATTGTTGTGATTTTTATGATCCTGGCTTCGCTCTTTCGTTCTCTAATCCAGCCCTTTGTTGTGCTTTCGGCGGTGCCGTTTTCTCTAATTGGGGTGTTGCTGGGATTTCTTGCTCACAACGAACCACTGAGTTTTCTTTCGCTCATGGGAGTGATCGGTCTGACCGGTGTTGTGATCAACGACTCGATTGTACTCGTGGACTTCGCGAATCGTTTTCGAGAAGAGCATCCTGAGATGTCCAACATGGACGTGATAGTGAAGGCTTCGATCACTCGCCTGCGCGCCGTGATGCTCACGACTCTGACCACGGTGTTCGGACTTCTGCCCACCGCTTACGGCCTGGGTGGTTACGATCCTTTTCTGGTGCCAATGGCGTTGTCCTTTGCCTGGGGTCTTGCGTTCTCGACCGTGCTGGTGCTCGGCTTTGTTCCCATGCAAACGCTCGCGGTCTGGGAATTCAAAGATCGCATGCGCGTGCATACCGGCCCGCTTTTTGAGCGCGTCCTGGCGCGTTTTCGACCACAGTAGCCCTGCCGTGGGGCGTCGTTCTGCGTGCCCGCGTCCGATCTTCTGTAGCGTTGAGGCTTTGCTCTCGGCAGCAGCACTACTCTTCAATCGCAATGACGCCGCTTTCAAAGAGCGGGCGGGTCTCCGAAAGCGGAAGCGTGGTCAGGACGTAGTTCACGGGTTCGAGGTACGCCATATAGAGTTCGTAACGCAATTCGTGCAGTGGCTCCCCGGGAAGATCAATCACGAAGCTGCGGGTCGCGGCGTAGTCGCCGCCCTGGGGCGCCGGAACCGTTGAATCGGACACGCGAACTTTCGCCGGATCGCCGGGGCTTCGCCGATCGGATGGAACCGGCTCAAATTCGTGGCGCAGTCGGACCTCCGCGACGGTCTGCCCGCCAGGCGTAAGCAAGCGCACCACCAGGGTCCGGAACAGATCCCCGGTGGGAAAGCGATGGCCCACTCCAAAGGTATACACCGTGAGCAGGGCCCGGCCTGACTCCTGTAATCGGCGTACGCCCACGTGAATGGACTGGGACAAAAGCTCGTGGTCGTGACCGCCGGGGAAGCGGTGACTTTCGGCGCTGTCCGGGCGCAGGTGACACGACTGACAGGTAAGTTCGCCGCGAAACGAAGACTGCCACCACTCCATGGCCGTGTTCTGCATGGGCTGGTCGGCATAGACCAGAGCAAGTTCGGTGTGCGGTTCGGCGGTCTCGGCCGACAGAAAGTTGAACTGATGGCATTCGGCGCAGAACGATGCGCTTTGCATTTCTTCGAGAACAACGTAATCGTGCGCCGGGTGATCTTCGCGGACTTCTGGCTCGCGTGAGCTCAGAATCTGGCCTTCGCGTACGTGGCACACCAGACAGGAAACGCCGTCGTCGGTCTGGATGTGCTCGCGCTCGTTGGGTCCGGGAGTCGCCTGATTTTCGGCCAGCGGGGCGACGAAGGGCGCATGGCAGTTGACGCACCAGCGGGACGGCTCCCGGGCGTGACTCTCCTGGTAGAGCGGATTCGTAAAGGCGACCCGGTGTCGACTGGCCTGCCAGTTGTCGTAGACCACTTCGTGACACTCCCGGCATTGCCCGGAGTCGGACAGTGTGCGTACGCCGCCGTTCTCATAAACCCGCGCAGCCTCTGCTTCGACGTCGAAAACCACCGGATCAATTGCGTTGGAAAACCGAAAGATATCGGAAAGTCTGGCCCGGTCCGGGGGCGTTGCCCGCTGGCAGAACGACAGGCCCAGGGCGAAAAAAAGAAACGGCGCCGCGAACCTGGCGCGGGGCAGGGGCAAGCCGGGAGGGTACGCGGGCTTCCTGCGAGCGTCCGGCTCCGGCGGGAGCTCACAGTGAGGATTTTTCTGCGAGGCGCGTTTGGTGCTTGAGCGAGGGCGGCATTGCATGGCGATCTCAGGTCTTACGCGCAAGCGGCAGGCAGCCCGGGCCGCTTCAGCAAACTTGCGCGGCCGGGCAGCACGAAGCCCGCGCGAAGAGCGGTGCGCGGATATGCCTGTAGCAACCGCGCTATCGTTCTTAGGACTGCGGGCCCTTCAGCGCGCGGCTGGCCACGGATTCTGCTGCGAGCCGGGCCGAAAGATAACGCCAGGCCGGCATGAAGTCGACCGCCGTGGCCACTCCCCCGCTAATCGAATCGGCTGCATTGAGGACCGTCGGTGCGATACTCTTTGCTTTTTCGAGCAGAGGGTCGGCGTACATCTTGACCTGGGCCAGAAAACCATCCATCTGAGTTTGCAACTGTTCCAGGATCTGTTTGGCCTGACCCAGAGCGCCCCCGCCTGCAAACCCCTCGAAGCGTTTCTGGCTGTCCTTGCCAGCACTTTCCAGAAGCGAGTTCATCCAGTTGCCACCCGCTTCGAGTAAGTTGTCGGTAAAGGGCAGCGCGACTTCCGCGCTCGCAAAGTACAGCGCCATCTCCTTTCCCGCCTTCAGCTCGAAAAACTGGCGGACTTTGTCAGTGATGCCGCCGTCAAAAAGCTTCGCAACCATGTAAGCCATCGCAAGCGCTTTGATGGCCGCGTCGGCCGCCTGTTGGGGGTCGGCTTCGAAAGTGCGGCGGCCCGGCGTGTCTTTGACGTGGCTGTATATGTTTCTTGCGCCGGTTACAATGCCGAGTCCGGTATCAGCTGTATCCAGGGCGCGGCCGACCTTCAGGGCGGAGACGACATCGTCTTCCAGAGCCAGTTGTTGGGCCTTTGCGATGGCGGCTTCGCTCGCGTCCGGTTGCAGGCGCTTTACGGCTCCTTCCACGTTGTAGTATGTCCGAAAGTCCGGCGCAAAGGGTAGCACTGAAAATAACGTGCTCATCATGCGCACCGTGAAGTCATCGTCTTTGAAATAGACCAGTGCCTCATCAATGCGGTTGTCGCTGACTTTGTATTCAGCGGCCACTTCCGTGCGACGGCGATCCAGTTCGCGTTCGTCCACTTTGCTTCTGGCATCCATGTGAAGGAGAAACTCTTTGCGAATCAGCAGCGCATGGATCACTCCCACCGGCCACATGCCGAAAAATATCAGGCCTACAATCAGAGCGACCGGATCGGTCTGCGCTTCGCTGCCGACGGCCGGTTCGGGTTGTTGCAAAAAAAAGTAAAAGCAACCGACGGTGACCGCGCCGTAAATCAGCCCGGTGAGCGTCCATTTGAAGCGGCCGGCGCGCAGGCCGGCGTAGATGAATCCCAGGCAGGCGGTCAACCAGCCCAGAGGCAGAAGCAGCCACCAGGATTGCGCCCATTCCCAGCCAGAGCCGCGGTTCGTTATCGCCATCGTTCAGTGCCTCCACCGCAAAGGTGCGGTCCAACGGTTCCGTCCGTCATACGTGTTTCAGAAAATAGCCAAAGCTGCCGGCCAGACGAAGGGCGTCCGGAAGCATGCTGGGGCCGACCTCAGCATCGCCGTGGGAAATCAGTTGCGTCAAACAAAGTTTGGCCGGCGTGCCGTTTCGTACGAGCTTTTCGTAAAGCAGCTCGGACTCCGTTGCCGGGATCACGTCGTCGTCCCGACCATGAACCAGGGTGACCGGGCATTTCACCTGATTGAGCCGGGGCATCAAATCAAAGGCCGAGACGATTTCCTGAAGCGGGCGGGTGCGGTAGGCCTTCGCCCAGGCAGCCAGCCGCGCGACCCGATCGTGCCGCAATTCCTGAAACAGAGCCCGCTCCCGCGCCCGCAGCGTTTCGAGGTAGGGTGGCAGCCCGGCCTCGGCTGTATTTTCGCGCCGGTGTCCGTTGTCGAGAGCCGCAATGCGAAAGCCTTCAATGACGCGCTTCTTCCGGCCGATCCCGTGTTGGATGAAATTCCAGAGCGTGATCAATTTGCCGTACTCGTCGGCGTGCTCTGCCTCCAGCAAAAATTCCAGCGCCGTGTCAATGTTGGCGTACGAACCGATCGTACATATAGAAGAAACGCGATTCACAACTTCCGGTCGTGTGGCCGCAATCATGGCGATGTTGCCGGAAAACGAAGGCGCCATCAAACCCAGGCGGCGATGGGGACAGAGTTGCTCGGAGTCCGCCAGAGCCAGTAGAGTGGCGGCGCATTCATCGATCTGTCGCGGATCAATGTAGAGATCGCGGATCAACTCGAACAGCGGAACCGCCACCCGAAAACCCAGGCACGCCAGCGCGCTGCAGAAATCCAGCACCCGGTCGTCCCGATGTCCGCGCACGGTCATGCCGTGCACAAACATGATCAGACGGCCGTTGCCAGCGCCTTTCGGACGGTAGAGGTCCACATCGAAAGGCCGATCGAGGGTTTCGAGCCGGAAGCTATCTCGCTTCACTTTGTCCCGTGCACCCAGTTGCTGGTGAGCAATCAGACGCGTCCCGAGCAGGGTTTCGAGCATGGGGTTCTGTCCTGGTCTGCTTTTCGACTGGCAACCAAATTCCGGCTGTAAAACCGTGTCCCTGGCTGCGCTCTTTCGGTTCAGCGTCGTGGACTTCGGCCCCATGGACAAACTCGAACGAATCGCCTGTCTGTATCTGACTTTCCTGAACACCGGCGGAATTGGTTTTTCCCGCATTCGGGAAATGCTGCCGCTTGCGTATCCCGGGGAACACGAATCGGCCCGGCGCAAATTTGAACGCGACAAAGAGGAACTCAAGACCCTGGGTCTTGAGCTTCGCCACTATCCCCCCGGCGACAGTCTGCCGGACGGTCGTGTCGCGAACGATCACGTTTACCTGCCGGCCGAAGAACTGACCCGCATGCCCGAACTGGACCTGAGCGGTCGGGAGTACCGGAGCCTGGCCGCGCTCTTGATGCGCGAACTGGAGGAATCCAGTCACGCCGGTCGGCCGGAGGAGTACGCGATTCTGGAATCGGCCACGGCGAAACTGCTCTATCGCAGCCCCGGCTTTCTGGAACAGAATGCACACAGCGCCAGGCGCGTAGGGCCGTTGCGCCCTCTGGGGTCCGGGGACTCTCTTCTTGAAGAGCGTTTAAGCGAGGTGCACCGCGCGCTTTCCAAACGAAGATGGCTGGAGTTCGAGTACACAGACCGCGCCGGGAAGACCGAACGTCGCCGCATTGCAGGGCGCGGACTTGTCTCGCACCGTGGACGTTGGTGTTTGGTGGGCCTGGATCAGCGGGCCAATGCACTGCGCTCTTTCTATCTGGATCGCATGCAGGATGTGCTGGTTTCCCAGGACGGTTATTCGCCCGATCCCGGCTTTGACATTCGTGAGTATTCTTTGCATCCGCTTGCGGTACGGATCCACGCGCCGGTTGAAGTGGAGCTCCGGCTCGGCGTTCGTGAGGAGGAAAACTTTGACGACCTGGTGGCCGGGCTTCCCGATTCGTTGCGCGCGAAGCAAAGACCGCCGGCCGACACCCTACGGCGCCTGCGTACCACAAATCTGAACGGACTCTTCTCATGGATGTTACGCCACCCGGGTGTCGTCAGCGCGATCGGCCCGGAGTCGGTTCGTCTTCGATTCCAGGAGTATCTGGAGCGTACTCGGGCCCTGTACCAATGAGCATGAATCCGAAAACTCCCACCGGGCGCAATCTGCGAAAGATCTTCGCATTAGTGCCTCTGATTCACGGCCGTAGCGGAATTACGATCGATGAGCTGCGGCGGGCGTCGGGCTATGAAAGCGAGCGCGAACTGCGGCGGGCTCTGGATCGACTCATGATGTTCGGGGTGCCGCCGTTTTCCCCCGCCGATTTTATTTCGATCTATATAGACGACGAACAACGAGTCTTTCTGGATTTTCCCCAGGGCCTGGAACGACCGCTGGCATTGACCGGACCGGAATGGACCGCCGTGCAGGCTCTGATCCAGTCCGAACTGAATTTCCAAACCGGCGAAGGTTCGTTGGCTTCCGATCTGGAAGAAGTGCTGAAAAAGCTGTCGAGCATTCCGGTGGAGACCGAAACCGCTGATTTCTCGCGGAGTAAACGCGCACTGGTGCAGGAGGCTCTGGACGACCATCTGCAGATACAGTTCGGCTATCGTACTTTGAGTTCGAAAGAAGCGGAGCAGCGTCGGGTGGATCCCTGGGTTCTTTTCCAGAATCGCGGCGTGAGCTATCTTCTGGCCTATTGCCATACGCGACAGGCTCCGCGATCGTTTCACCTGGAACGCATGCAGGATGTGGAACTGCTGGAAGCGGAGCAGGAAAGCGAACCACCGGCCGATCTGAAAGAAACCCTGGCCCATTCTCCGATTTTTCAGCAGGGCATTGGGTTCAGCGTCAGCCTGGCCTTTGCGCCGGAGTTGCGAGCCCTTCTGGAATCGGCCTTCCAGATTTTTGACGTGGAGCCTGCGGGACTGCCCGAAGCGGAGCGGGCCCACTGGATGCGCGGAAGCTGCAAGGTGCAGGAGAGTCTCTGGTTTCGCGAAGCCCTGCGCGGCATGGGTCCGGAAGTCGAAATTCTCGAGCCGCTCCACTTGAGAGAGCGTTACCTCGAAGATCTTCAGGCGATATCGGTTCCGGAACCAATTTGAACGGCCCGCTACGCGTTGGCCCGCGATATGTAAAAAGGAGTTGAAACAGCTAAACATCCTTTTAGCGTTGGATTATGTCCGACACGGCTGATTTTAGCAGAATTATACCCGCCAGTATCGCGAAACTCGGCTCCGGGCAGGATGTGATTCCGAAAATCGCAAAAAACCCGCGCACTGTCGAAGAACTTCGTCAGATTCTGAAGGGCCTGCAGACCGAGCACACGCTTGTGAACGCCGATTCCACGCGCCACGATCTGCAGCAGCATAGTATACACCTCGCCGTTACTTCGCCACCCTATTGGACCCTAAAGCGATATCGTGAAGGTCCCGGCCAGTTGGGTCACGTCGAAGACTACGAAGATTTTCTGGATAGCCTGGACCGTGTTTGGTCACGGATTTATGAAGGCCTCGTGCCGGGTGGCCGCTTGGTGTGCGTGGTCGGAGATGTTTGTCTGTCACGACGAAAGAATCAAGGGGAGCATACGGTCGTACCGCTGCATGCCTCAATCCAAGAACGCTGCCGGAAAATCGGTTTCACAAATTTGGCGCCAATCATCTGGCACAAGATTTCGAATGCAACTTATGAGGT
>JACKOY010000005.1 GCA_024233935.1 Spirochaetales bacterium
CAGAAATTCGACCTGAGCCGCGGCTGATGGGAATTCAGAAGACTCCATTACCAGTATCGCGCCCGCCCGGCGATCACCCAACGCACCCCACCGCGCGGGTCGGATACATCGCCCGCCCGCCTGGGAATCACATGGATGTGCGCATGACCGACGGTTTGACCGGCAACGGCGCCATCGTTGATGCCAATATTTACGCCGCTCACTGCAGGCATTCTCAGAGCATCCGCTCGAACCTGCGCGACGACGGACCAGATCGACTCCTGCTCTTGTTCCGAAAGATCAAATAAGGACGCAACGTGCCGCCCGGGCACAATCAGCCGATGCCCCTCGGTCACCGGAAACGCGTCCTCGACAATATGAAAGTACTCTGTCCTGGCAACGATTCGTTCTGGTGCGAGCGTGCAGAAGGGACAGAGCGAATTCACACTGGCCACTTTGTTATCCATCTCAACTCCAACGCGCGCTCTATATTGCCTGCTGTCGCGTCTCAGCTCAACTCCAAAACCGTCGCCATCTCCCTGTAGGCGCAAAGGGCATTCACCAAACGCATCTGCTTTGGTGTTCGGCATTCCGCTTCCAGCAGGCGCGGGCTGGCCACTAATATAGAAACCGAGCGCGCGCGGGAAGTGGCCACGTTGAAACGGTTCGGGCTGTACAGAAAGTCCATGCCCCGCGGAGCTTCTTCGGCGCTGGAGGTGGTCATGGAATAGATCACCACCGGCGCCTCCTGGCCCTGGAATCGATCGGCGGTACCCACGCGCACTCCGGTAACTGCGATTTCGATGTCGGTTGCCTGGACGTTGTAGGGAGTCACGACGAGAATATCGGACAGTTCCAGAGTCCGTTCGTTCCCGCTGCGATCCGTCCACTTCGAAGAAGGGCCGTCCAGCAATTCGGCGATCAGTTGCCGCACCACGGCAACCTCTTCTTCACTGGAACTCTGGTTTCCGCTGTGTTCGACCGGCACAAAATACAAACCGGAGTTCGTGAAACGATGTTGCCCTTTGAGACGTTGCTCTGCGAGACCCGCGACCGATGTAAGTTGCCCGTCATAGAACAATCTGGAGGTGAACTCGCAGATCTTGGGATGCAGACGATAGGTCTCGTTTAAGAACAGGCCCTGCCCCGGAGGCATGGTGGCCTCGTCGCCCAACCAGTGTTCGAGCGCCGAAGCGCCGGCCCCCTCCGGATGCGAACCCTGAGAGGGCTGCGCCAGTTGTTGCGGATCTCCCAGAAGCACCAGACTGCGGGCCGCCTGGGAAGCCGCGATCGCGTTTGCAAGCGACATCTGGCCCGCCTCATCCACAAAGAGCACGTCCAGAAGCGGTCCGGCACCCTGGTCCACATCGGCGCGGGCCCACATGTGAACAGACCCGCCGACAACCTGCCAATCGTTGTTTTTCAAAATATGCTCCGCTGCGGCGGCGTTTTTGCGAATCACCGTAAGATTGCTTTCTTCGGTATACTTTTCGGAATCGACCGCCTGAATCAGGTTGATGGTCTGGCCCCGCTCGATAGCGGCCTTCTTTACTTCCAGCAATAGATTGCGAATGGCCGCGTGGCCCACGGCCGTGATGCCGACCTTCTTGCCCTGTTCTACAAGCGCACAGATCATGTGCGCGCCGGTGTAGGTCTTACCCGAGCCCGGCGGTCCCTGAATCGCAAGCAGATCGCCGTCCAGCTGCTTTACAATCCGGCAGGCGCGCTCCAGAGTTTTTTCGGACGACGAAGTGGTTTTGAGGGCGGCCGGCGGTTCGCCAAGAAGCAGACGGCGCCCGCAATGATAGCGCCCCCTGCCTTCGATGCCATGTTCTATAACGTAGTTTGCCACCCGCTGCAGGGCGGTCTGCATGGCCTGCCCCGGCACATACTTGTGCGCGAAGACCGAAGTCTGGTGGACCGTTAACTCTTTGTCTTTTCGTTTCACATCAATCGTGCGTGCAAAACGATCAATGCCCTGAACCGAGCCCCAGACTTTGCGCGGGTCGTCCTGTCGGCTGTGACACAGGTCGTCGCCCCGACGAATGGACACTTCCTGTTTGGCATAACGATAGCGCAAAATGCCTTTGCCCGGATCGACCACAGAATCGAAAGAGAGTTCGCTCAGCGCATCGCGTTCGTTCAGCCGATCTTCGTCGGACATGTCGCGCAGCTCGAAGAAGCGCCACCAAACTGCCCGGTCCTCGCGCCTGTGCCACATCAAGAGCTGGGCCAGAAGCCAGCGGGCGTGTTCTTCTTTGCTGCGCTGTGCCTGCTCGACCGGAACGTCCTGCGCCAGGGCGTCCATTAAGTCTCGAATGCGCTCTTCGGCTGCACTGGCCGCTTGAGTCTGCGCTGGACCGGCCGTGGGCCGCTCGATGTCGTGTCCGTCTTTGACGAGCTCGCTTCGCAGAGTTTCCAGCCACTGCCGCAACGCGTAGGTGGAAACGCAATCGTCCCGGTTGTAGGCCTCAACCAGCGCTTTGTCCTGGGGACTGTCCTCCAATGGTCGCGCGTCCTCAATCAATTGCTCGAGCGCCCGCCGACTGCGGGTGGCTTCGGGCAGATCGGCGTCGCGTTTCAAACCATAAAAAGGCTCCAGCTTTTTGATGGAATAACTCTCCACGCCGGCCAGAATCGCATGCCGGACCACGGCATACAGATCCACGAAAACACCCAGCCGCAAGAGGTCGTCGATTTCGGACTCGCGCGTACCGTAGCGACCCATCAGCCTTTTCAATGTCGCGGGCTCGTAGGGCGCAAAGTGATAGATGTGCAGGTCCGGGAATTTCTGCAGTCGGGCCATCACCATGTCGATGAAAGCTTCCAGCATTTGTTTTTCCTGCTCTCGATTGGCGGCCCATAGACACTCATATTGGATTTCGTTTTCGTTCAGAAAAGCCCAACCGAACTGGTACTCAAGTCCGCCGTCGCGATAGAAGCGCGCACCTTCAATGTCAAAAAACAGATCGCCAGCAGAAGGTTCGGGCAAAAGAGCAAGCCCCTGGCCTTGTTCCGGATCGAGGGTTTCAAAATAGAGTTCCGTGCGCCCCCGGTCCTGAACACGGGCCTGTTCGCGGGATCGCAGCAGCGACGCCATCGTTCCCCTTTTCAGTTCAAACGATTGCGGAAGCGGCACCGGAAGTTTTGCAAGCGCCGCCAGAGTTTCGATTCCGTTTTCGACCAGCACCCGGCGTTGCAGCCTGGTGATGCCGGCAACCAACGAAAGATGATCGGCATCCTTCCAGAACCGGTAGCAGTCCGCCCGCCAGAGACACAAGTTGCAGTGCTCGACCGGATCGGGTTCGGTCTCAAGTGGCCCGCCATCCAGGGCCGCAACGCTCCCGACAAGCCGGGCGCGAACCTGCCGGTAAAAAGCCGAAAAATGCGCCGTCTGATAGACATCTTCCTGAAACGCATTGTCGGGCCCACCGGGCTGCACGACGATCATGCGTGCGGGCAGATCGCTCTTTTGCGTTTGCGCAAGCATATGCGAATAGACCGCAAGCTGAAGCACAGAACCCGCCCGGGTCTCGCGCGAAAGCTTTGTGTCGAGCACCTCGTACCGATAAAACCCGTCCGGACCGGTCGGCTTGCCGGCCTCATCCATGCGCCGCAAAAAATCCGGAAGCCCGAAAAACAAATCGTCCGCAAGCGCGCCCTGGTAGATAATTTCTGCACCCTGCTTCATGGCCACGACCGTGGCCGCCAGCAACTCCGCATCGCGCACCTTCTCGTCTGGCTTTCGAATCTGCACAATCTGGCGCCCGCTTCTTTTCAGGTGCTCTACATAATCCGCCTCATGCTTTTCGCCCAGACGCTGCAGAGTCTCCGCCAGAGGCAGCACCGGAAGTTGCGGCTTGCGTTCGCCCTTCGCGCGTAAGTAGTCGAGCCCGGTCAGATGCCGACAGCTCAAGTGTTTGCCCAGATCCGTTGGCGCCAGGCGAATGGAGTTCTTTTTGATCTTCATCTTGCGATGGCGTCGGAAGTGGCACACTCGCCACCTGCCCGTCAAAGACTACTCAGCCACCACGCGGCGAGGAGTATTATTTTCAAAGAAGTGTGCCACATTCGGTCACACGAATGGTGGCGGGGCAGGCAGCAAGTTCGACGGCCGTTCACTCAATCTCTGCGATCTCAAACTCAGTTAAATCCGGTGGCAGGCGAAGCCACCCGGAGCCGGCGCGCGCTCGAGCTTAGCAGTTTTTGGATTCGCCTGGATCGCTTTCATTCTATACCCTTGGAGGTTGCCCCCTTACTTAACCTCAAACACCTTCATCACTTCATCACCCAAATGATTGATCACTTTGACCGCAATGCGCCCCGTCTTCGGCTTGGGGAACGGCCGCGAAACATCGCTGTTGAGTGACGCCCACGCCTCTTCGTCGATTTCCGCTTTGAGTGTGGTGCGCAGGCTTTTGTACGGATCGGGTGCGCCCAAAAAGTAGGCGTGGCGCACAAAGAAGCTCTCTTCGTTGTAGTCGGTATCGATGAACCAACAGGCGATTTCCTTAGCACTGCTGGAGTGGATCTCGCCGGTCTGCGGATGAAAGACGTCCACGCCGTTGAGTTTGACGCGTTTCATGCCTTTGCCAGCGTCTTCGATGTCGATGTCGGGTTCGCCGAAGATGACAAAGAGGTTGCCCTTGCCGGTGTTCTTGAGTTCGTCCGACATATGCAGGTCGGCGTTCATGCGCGCTTTGAGCACGGGGATCTTGCCGAGCTGGTTGAAGTCGCTGGCCATGGCGTCGTAGTTGAAGGCGCAGGCAATGACCACGTCGAAACCCGCTTCGGCGGCTTCACGGGCGGCGGCGGATAGGTCGGCACGCGGCACGGTGCCGAACTCGGGGCCGACAAAGATGCCCGCCCGTCGTTCGGGGCCATCCTCTCCTTCGGCGTAGCGGCCTTCGGCGCAGATGTACTGGCCGGGCCACCCCTCCAGAGAAGAAAACTCAATGCGACCTTCCTTGTGGGCCTGTTGCACACCGGCGGTCCGCAGTTGGTCGAGGATCATCGTAGCAAAGTCCCGCTCTGTGGCCGGGTCCTCGCGAATTGGATCAATCAGTTCTTCATCGGCGCCCACCGTCAGGACGCGGTGGGGTGAAATGCTCTCCACGGTGAAAGGCCCGGCAACACGCACTCGCGACTTGTCCTCGTAGGGTTTGTCGTACAGAAACTCCTGCTCGGCATTTTTGGCAATCGAGTCGTCGATTTCCTTCTGGCGGGCAATGCGTTCCTTCCACCACGCTGCGTGGGCCTTCTTGGCGGCCGCGTTCCACTTGGAGTCGGCATCGCGCGGGATCTCCCACTCTTCCCACTTCTGTTTGGCCTCTTTGTTGAGCGTGGCGCGCAGCGGTTCGAGCCTCTCTTGATACTTCTCCCAGATAACGTCGATCTCGGCGTTGTTGGCGATTGACTTCAGCATTACGCGTGGGGCCCGCTCATAGACAAAGCCGTGACGGATGTCGCCGTGTGTGGCATTCATGGAAACCTTACCCGAGACTTCCGCTTCCTTCTTTTGCCCGCCGGCGGAGTCGGCCAGAAGGTAGTAAGGATAGCGGGCGCCCATGACGCGGGCACGGGCCAAGGCCAGGGCCACCCGAGAGGTGTCGATGGTGATCCAGCGCCGGCCCCACTGCTCGGCGACCGTGGCGGTGGTGCCGGAGCCGCAGGTGGGGTCGAGGACGAGGTCACCGGGATCGGTGGCCATTAGGAGGCAGCGTTGAATGACAGTCCGCGTGGTCTGGACAACATAGCTCTTGGACTCGAACTCAATTGTGTCCGACCATGTATTCTCAAATGATGCGAAGGGGTAGTCCGATAGGAATAGCTTGTAGTACGGCTTCGAGCCCAAGCTGAAAAGGCGATCTGCCTTCTTCAGCCGCTCCACACCCTCACGAGTAGTCCGCCAAGACTTTCCGGAACTCGTTGACCACAATTTCCCTTGGAATCCTAACGGAAATGTACAACTTTCGGTGTATCCTGATGACGCCAAGTCACTACGTTTGAATAGATTGGGATAAGCCTCCGGGAGATCGTCACGCCGCAACTCGTCCTTAGGCAAACGACGAAACCCTCCAGGTCTATGGTCCACGAGATTGAACTCCGATCCCACTCCAAGGTTCTTCAATCGCTTCAAATCGCGGTACTTCAGGCTAGACTTTGCCTTCGCATACCATAGGATGTGATCGAAAACGTTCTCCAATTGACCGGATGCCATAGGCATCATAGACCGAAAGTGGATGGTGGAAACTGAGTTTTCATCTCCAAATAGTTCATCCAGTAGACAGCGGACCCGATGCACGTTCTCGTCTCCTATTTGCACAAAAAGAGAACCGGTATCCGCCAAGAGGTCGCGGGCAACGTTCAATCTGTCCCTCAAATGCGTCAGGTATGAATGGACGCCGTCCCGCCAGGTGTCCCGAAAGGCCCGTACCTGTTCGGGTTCGCGGGTGATCTCTTCGAGCGCCCCGTCCTTGACCCGCCGGTTCGTCGTGCTCCACTGGAAGTTGGAGTTGAACTTGATGCCGTAGGGCGGGTCGATGTAGATGCACTGCACCTGACCGCGTAAGCCCTCGCGCTCGGCCAGCGAAGCCATCACCTGGAGTGAGTCGCCCAGAATCATGCGATTGGTCCAGTTGCCCTGGTGCTGGTAGAACTCGGCCTGGGCCTTCTCCTTGTCCTCAAAGCCGTTGAAGTCCGCAAAGAGATCCGGCGCGTCGCTGCGGCCCTCGGTATGCTTCATCAAATCGTCGATGAGCACCTTGGGATGGACCTTCTCCTGAATGTAGAGCGGCGGGGCGGGCACCACGAGATCCGACCAGTCCTGCTCGTCTTTGCCACGCCAGACGAGCTGCGGGTCCAGGTCGCGATTGCGCCGCTCGTAGGCAATCTGGATGGGTGTCTTGTCCTCGGCATCCATGACGGACTCCAGTTCGGCCGTGGGGATGTTGGTGCGCGTTGCCTTCTCGTGGCGGAGTGAGTGGACGAGGCGTTTGGTGGTTGCTTTTTTCTTTGCCATAGTTGTGTTGCCGTGCTTCACCAGCGCGGTGGTTTGTGAAATTCCCCATTGGAATCGCGCATCGTTTGAGGGAGTTGACATTTTGCCAGGACGCTGATGCGGAGTTGCTTGTAAAAGAGGGCGTACTTCTTAAGCTCGCGACTGGGGTTTTTGTGCGGATTGAGAATGGCGACCTTCTTGCCCAGGTCAGTCGAGACAATACGCAAGGCCTCCGAGAGATCGGAGTCGTTGGAAACCAGAACCGCCAGATCGTACTGGTTCTGAAAAGCATCATGCAGCATGTGCACGGCTATGTTGACATCCGATTTCTTCTCCTCAGTCCTAATCACTCTGGCATACCCGCTACCGTCGGCGAGGGGCATACTGACTTCATGTGAGAGGAAGTGGCCGAGGATGATCTCTATACTGGAAAATGTGGCCAATGCACGCAGAAACGTCTGCTGGCGAGTCCCCTGACCGGGATCACCACGACGTGGTACTACGTGTGCCGTAAAGTATTTGATCTTGAGAACCGAGTTCTTTGTCGGATCGAGGTAAGCATTGCACATTGCCTGGAGGTCGAGCCACTTGTGGGGAGTGCCCCGCACCTGCCCATAGTACAGGTTAAAGCCGTCGATGTACACATAGGTGCGCAATGGCTTCACGGCCGCACCTCTGTAAAAAGCAAAGGCCAGCCCGAGGGCTGGCCTTGCGCCCGCCGCCGAAGCGGACGGGGTGATATGGGATCACTATCGACACGGATTGAGTCTGCGTCAATCTCTTTCAACAGACAGCCGCCACGGGGTGCAAGCAGTACCTCTGGGCTCGACAAAATACCTGCCACTTTGGCAGTGGGCCATCGGTTTTGCCTGCCCCACGCCTTCAAACGGCCGCCGCCACAACAAAAGAATCGATCAGTTTGCTGAAGTCCTGCTCCATCTTAAAGACTTCGGCAAACTCTGCAAATTCCCATCTGCCAAACCGACCCAGGCGATTTACACCGGGGATCCAGTAGGTGCGCATCGTATTGGCCTTCTCCAACGCATCGCCCTTTCGATAGCCCTTGATTTCAACAACGAGGTTGAGTAGATCTTCCCGTCCGTCATCAACGCGAATGATAAAGTCCGGAAGGTAGCGGTGTCGTGTAAAACCCATCGTATAGGGAACAAAGAACCCAAGCCCGTGATTCTTGACGTAGGACACAACACGCGGGTGGGATTCAACCACCTCACAGAACTCTGCCTCCCACGTACTGTCACAGATCACCCAGTTGACGGGACACTTGCGGTGGTCCGTCTCCACCCGGGGCAGCTTGGAGCTGTGGAAATTGACGTGATGTGTGCTGCCCACCGGATTGAAGGCAGCCGGAATGGCCCGCACCACTTTGTCGCCCTCCTGCGCTTCGGCAATGGCGGCCTTAATACGCTCGGCGGCCATCTCGGCAATCTCCAAATAGATCACCTGCGCCGGGTAGGTACTGCCAACGCATTCCAGGTAGCCGCCCTCAATCCATTGGCGAACAATCTGTTTGAGCTGACCAAAAAGATGCAGCTTTGGCTCCTCCCCTGGGTCTCGAAACTTTTCCAGGAGCAGGTAGCGCGTTAAGTGATAAACGATTGTGGCAGCGCGCATGCCTTCCAGGTGCGCCAGAGTCAAACGAACGCCTTCGCCCAGGATGCCCTGGTTGCGCGTAATCGAAGGTCCCACGACGTCAGGATCGATGACCAGCTTTGAATCCGGACCGAACTTTGCTGAAAGGCGTGTGTCCGGCAATTCCAGACGGTAGGCGTCGATATTCGGGAACGTGATTTCGAGAGAGTCGCGCTCTGGCCGGACTGCATGGACGTGAACACTCTCCCGCGGTGGAGCAACGCGGCCCACAACCGGCTTGGCGGCAAAGTCAAAGGGAATGCCGAGCACATCCGCGTACTCAACGTTGAAGAGCCCTTCATCGTTGAGGTCGTACGACAGGCGGCGCAGCGCTCGCCCCACGACCTGCTCACAGAGGAGCTGCGTACCAAAGGCGCGCAGACCCAAAATATGCGTTACCGTGTTTGCGTCCCACCCTTCGGTGAGCATGGACACGGACACAACGCAACGCACGGTTTCGCCGAGCTTGCCCACCTTGCCCACCGTATTCATGACCTCACGGAGCAGAGCGTCGTCGGCTATCCTGGCTCCCGCATTCTGATCTCCGGTTCGCTGGACCATCTCGCGCCGGAAGCGCTCAATCTCATCTGCGGCCATGCTGCGGAAGGAGTCACTGAGGGCTTCTCCCGATTCCAGCTCGGCACTGTCGATAAGAAGTGTGTTTGGTCGCGCCAAGCGGTTCCCATGCTCGTCGTAGTTTCGAAACAGCGGGAAATGCCCGGCAACGAACGTTTGCTTCCCGCCTTCGGCCTCACGCATGAAACCGGATACGTACTCATAGACAACTTTGGAGGCAGCCGTGTTGCTACAGACGATGATGAAGACGGGCGGGACGCGAACTTTGTCAGCCTCCCAACGATCGGTGACCTGAGTGTAGTGACCGTAAAGCGCGTCAAGGGCAGTCTGCACCTCGACGGGGAGCTTCAAGGGATCAAGGACTTCGGCACTGTTGCGGCTCTTCTTGGGCATCCGATCACGGATGTGCGGCCACAAAGCCCGAAAAACCGGAACATCTTCTCCCGGAATATTGTCCGAAACGGGAACGCGCGGTAGCTTCACAATCCCGCATTCAATGGCATCAATTAGAGAGAAATCACTGACCACCCACGGAAAAAGAGTCCCTTCAGCATAACCTGAACCGCGCAGAAAGAATGGTGTAGCCGAAAGGTCATAGACCATCTGCACGCCCAACTTCCGTTTGACGATCTCAAGCCCGTTGATCCAGAGCCGCGCTGCCTTGTTGTTCTCCTCCGCTTCGTCCTTCTCGTCTCCGGCAAGCTCGTTTACTTCGTTTACGTCGGGCCGCTCCCGGTAGCAGTGGTGGGCCTCATCATTTAGTACCAATATATTCTTCAATCCCATCAGCTCCGGCAAAGCCCGCCTGAGCATTTCACCTTCGCTTTCAATTGTGTTCAGCGCAGGACCGTCGCCCTGAAGCAAAGAGCGTCCAACTTTGCTGATCTCCAGCGTCTCCCGCTGCCGGAAGGCATGGTAGTTGGTAATCACAATCTTGGCCCGATGGATGTCCTGGATCATCTCCGGTGGCACCAGTTCGCGATGTTCGTAGTAGTTTTCCGGATCGCTCGGTTGAAGCACGCGCAGCCGGTCGCGAATCGTAATGCCCGGGACGACAATCAGAAAGCCACGCGTGAACCTTTGGCTGTTCTTGCGCCGCACCGCGTTCAGCGTCTGCCACGCAATCAGCATGGCCATAACGGTGGTCTTCCCCGCGCCCGTAGCCAATTTCAGCGCAAGGCGCAATAGAGCAGGATTTGCCTGTTCGTTGGCACCCTGGATGTGCTCCCAAAAAACCCGTCCTTTCTTACTGGACCTGGGAGCCACCTCCCAAAGCCAAATGATTGTCTCTACGGCTTCCACCTGGCAGAAGAACGGACGGTAGCTTTGAAATTCGTAGCTGCGCCAATGCTGCAGCAACCGGCGTGTCTCCGGGGTGACGCCCCAATCGGCCGGGTTTGGGAGCTTTCGCCATTCATCCACGTGGTTGCGGATTTGGTTTATGATGGGGATGGGATCGTACTCTTGCTCATCCGAAGAGACTCCGTCTGTTTTGCTGGCCAGAGGAAGTGCTTGTTGGGCCCCGCGTCCCTGACGGCGCGGACGTGGCACAGGAGTAACGTAGGCCGCCAAGCGTCGACTCTCAATCAGGCGGTCCGTTGGTTGTCCCGCATCATCCAGCTCCCAGTGCCGAGCGGGGTAACCGTATGGCGAATTGATGATGGGTGTATCGTAGAAGCTCATAGACTCAGGCAGATCCATTCCCGGCAGAGCGCTGCCCCACGCCCTTTCGGGGAACGGCTAACCGGCCAGCAGAGTTTGGCCTGGCCTGCGGCTGCAGTGCCGAGACCGGGATGGCAAGTGCCCGGAGTACCGCTTCTGCCAGGTCAAACACTTCCGGCAGCACGCGGCGTATCCGCCCCTCCCAGCCACCGTCGCCATACTTTTTTGCATAACGCAGCATCGCCTCCAGATCACCAACAGCGATTGATAATTCATTTCCGCGAATTCCTTGCTGAAGTCGCCGGAGTAGCCCCTGCCATCCGCCGCTACCGGTGATCGCCTTGCTTAGATGCTCCAATTGCTCTTCATTGAGCTGGATAACGATCTTCATGCGTCCATGGCCTTCCGTACAGAATCCAGCTTCTGCTGATTCGCACGATGTTTCTTGTACAGGTCCGCGACGAGTTCCTGCAGTTCTTCAACGATCTCACGGCGTTCTGCCTTGTGCGCATCGACCAGCTTTGCGAGCCGCATGGAAATCATCTTCTTGATCCCTTGAGAACTTCGCCCGCCGGAACCGTACACCTCCACATATACGGTCCAGTAGTCGAGCATCGGGAAGTCCTCTGCAACGATTCTGGAGATCGCTTTCCCTTCCCGGGCAAGGCGCTTCATGAGCGCGGCATCTTTGCCATCGTAGCCTGGCATATCAGGTGCGACTCGTTTCCTCAGCAAAAATGAGCGGCGGCATGTCGGATGGCGCCATAAGAACCGGCCACCAGAATGGGGTGCCCCTCCAACCTTTTTCTTCCTCGCCGGTTTGCCGAAACAGCATGAGAATCGGCAAGTTGATGGCAAAACGTCGCGCCACAGCACCTTCCTTATCGGCCGAATCAGGATTGTGCGCAAACCGCCCGTCGGCTAGAATTCGCCGCGCATCCCGCCCGCGTCGGACCAGACCGAATAACCTGCCCCTGCGCGCAGCATCTGGACAGCGATAACTCAGATAGCGAATCGTCGCCGGAAGGGTCCGTTTGTCCCAACGAAATCCCGGCTCGAAAGAGTCAAAAGTGCTTTCGATCAGCGACAAAACTTCCTCGGCCTCCTCAACGCTCCACAGGAATGGGTCCCGATCATCCTGAGCAGCATGCTGTGCAAGTAGTCGATCGATTTTCTGAACTGTCCTCTCAATCCGACTTTTGGGCCCGGTTTGAAAGCCCGTAGGCAGCAGGCGCCGATGTGGGCGCAAGGTTACTGTACTGGAAAGTAAGACCTTGTTCGGCGAACAGGGGATTATGCGATCCTGGCCATCGCGCTGCACGAAAATCACGCCGGCGTCGTCACCATCCTTCTCAAAAGCGTCGCGTAAGGCCGAATCCATCTCGTGAATGTGAGCCATTACTTCGTAAACATGCCGAGTCGTGTAGAATCTCGTGACCGCCAAATCGCTGCGGCTCCGCGCGCCGTACATGCGTGAATGTTGTAGCACAGTGTCCTGCTGGAACCGGCGCGGGTTCCGACCGTAGTAAAAGCCGATCAGGTTGGTAATTGTGAGCCCGCGATCCAGAATTTGACCGCCGATAAATATGTTCAGTGGCGTACGCAATCGCAACTGACCATCACGATCCAGGAGCTGCGATACTTCCGATTCAGAATTTACCACGGTGACCATCACCATGTCTACGGCGCTCTGAAAAGCCTCATGAATCCGAGTCGCAGGGGGCAACCCCAAGCCGGCCTTCCGAATACCTGGCTCCAACCGCGCAATCGCATCATCTACGAGAGAGCGACCTAGCGCGCTTCCTCCGGCAACTTCATCCTTGAGTCTTTCAATAATTGTCGTGGCAACGCGTTCTTGCCAATCATGAGCACGCCGGCTCGTCTCAGTATGAATAACAAAGCTGTACTTGCTTGGAACTTCGCTATTGTCCGCCATCTGAATACGTCGAATGATCGCGCCCACAATAAACGTGAGAAGTGCGTGGCGCAGGGAGCGAACGGTATTGCTTGTCAGCACCTCGTCGATTCGCAGCCGCCTGGCATCGCTGCGTCTGAGAGCAGCAAGTTCCCGGGGCTCGATCTCCTCAAAAATATGCGAAGCCAGCGATTCTTCGTCCCTGCTCTCGACGAAATAGACATCCCCCCCGACATATTGATCGTGAATCGGAACAAGTTCCGTGAAAGCCGGCCGGATCGGTCGAAACTCTTCAGTTTCCGTCCGAAGGTCTTCCGGTTGCAGGTATAAAGAGTACGGAGTGGCGGTCACCTGCAGGAACGAACAACCGTCAAGATGCCCGCGCAATTGATCGATTGCCTCTGCAATTCTCCGTATGCGCAGACCCTCACCGCGCGTTTGCTGGAACCCCAGACTCGCAAAGTCTGCTTCATCATCTACAATGAGAGCCCGCTTTTTAGCGAACTCGGGGTATACCTCCGTGAGCGCCTTATTGAGTCGGTCCAGGTTTCGTATCTCTTTCTTGCATACAATCAGGTGCTTTTGCTGTATCTCATAAGTTGTGAGATTGTTAGGCAACTGCATGATGTCATGCACACGAAGCAAATCTTGCTCCTCAAGCACGACAAAATTACGCAGCAGCCTCTCATAGGTCTGACGCGCGAGCGCAACCGTCCCCTTTGTCAAAATAATACCAAAGTCGAAGCCATTGTCGAACGCGAGCGCCAATATGCCCATGAAGGTCCGCGTTTTTCCACTCTGAATCTTCCCGAGCAACATGCCCGGCCTTTCGGCCGATGTTCTCGTCGATTCGAGCCGGAGAACCGTCTTCCTAACACACTCAAGAGCAGCCGACGAAAGAGGTTCGCCTTCTACAAACGCCCGAAAAAACGGGCCGTCGAGGCTCAGCTGGGAATCTCTCATCGGGTCTGATCTCAGCATTCCCAAAGTGGGCTGCGAAGCGAAACCTGTTTAAACGAGCGGGGCAAGCAAAATTTATCAGTTATCTTGTCATTCTTGAACGTGCGGCAGGGCGAACGACCAACGACCATTTCAGTCACTCCAGGAGAACAAAGCTCCGCGGCCTACTGTTCCTCCCGTAAGCGTCTGGCCACGTCCTAAGACCTCAAGGCCAGACTCATCTTCAGGGGCTTGGCGTTAACCGCCCCCCTACCCCAACACCCTCACAATCGGGCCGGTATCATCCTCGGCGTCCGGCGCATCCAGATTGGCGGCCGCCCGGGCTTCGTCCGGCGCCTCCGGCAGATTGCCTTCGATCTCGTCGATTTTTGCGAGCGGTCTTTCGAGGACGCAACGGAGTCGCCCCTGCGACTCCGAGGCTACTCGCCCGCAAACTCTCGATACGCATCCGGGAAGGGAAAACGTTCCTCAATTTCGTGAAGGTATGCAAGCACTGTCGCCGCGTCATCGTGCTCATCGGGAAACGGCATATTGGCAAGCTCCAGAAGGAGGGCGAGAGCAAAGGGACTCCGGTCAACTTGCTTGAAAGGTCTTACGGTTCCGTAGGGCTCACCTTGATCCCAGTGATACTCGACGAACGGATAGATGCGCTCCATCTTGATACGGCGAATCAAGAAGCCTTCCTTCTCAGGCAACCAGATGCCGACGTTTGAATTTCGGGCATTGATCAAGTAGGTGTGACCCGACTGCAGCTCGCCGATGGACAAATAGTTGGACGCATTAACCAGCTTCCTGTATATGCGAGACGCTTCCTCCATGGGATTCAGATATTCCGCGATTCTATGAGAACATGCCGCGGGGGAACGGCCGGCCCATCACCTGTACAACTCCGCCGCTTCCCGGTGCGCTTGCGCGATAGCCTGACGCAACTCCGGCGGTTCGAGGGCTTCGGCATCGGGTCCGAAAGATTGCACCCAGCGCTGCACTTCGAGCAATCCCGAGACGTTCATTTCGAGCACGAGACCGCCATCGTTCTGGTCGCTGAGTTTCTGGCTGGCGGCCCAGGTCTTTTCTCTTATGTAACGCGCGATATTCTTCGTGAATCGGATGCGCACGTCCTGGGGTTCGCCCGAAATCAGTCCAAAGGGCACCGAACGCATCTGTTCCGGATCGAAATCGACCGGCCGTTCAAATTTCTTCTGGGTGCGTTCCACACTCTGGATGCGCTCCAGCGCCAGGGTGCGGATATCGCCGTAGTAACTTGTGCGAACAAAAAGATAGATGCCACCCTGATCTAAAAAGAAATGCAGCGGATCGATTTCGTAACGCCGGGTTTGCTCGTCCGAAAACGCATGGTACTCAATCCATACGGTCTCGCTCTGCAGAGTGGCCGCGATCAAAGCATCAATGAGTTCGTCTTTCTCAGAATAGTCTTTACGAAGGCTGCTCGATGGCAAGAACAGAGTCTGCACCCGCTCCAGGCGGTCCAGCAGGTCCCCCGGCAAAAGCGCCGACAACTTGGAGAACGCAGACTGCAAACCCGAACCGATGCTGTTCACGTGCAAACCATCCGAAGCGGAACGCAGCGCATACAGCGCAATCGCCTCCCCGGTTGTTAACTCAAAGTCGGGCACGGTCAGGTTCGGCAGGCGCCGTCCGAAATCCGGTTCCAGCGAGTAACGCGTTCGCCGATTGTCCGTGTAGTCCGCTTCGCTTACAACCGGTATGCCCAGTTCCTCAGCCAGAGTGATCAATCGATAGGCCGTCCGCCGGCTCTTCCCGGTCAGCCGAACGATATCGTCAACGAAAGCCCCGTTGGGCCCGGCAAGAATCGTCACAGTATGCAGCAGGTCTTTCAGTTGCCCGTACGCCATCCCTGAACTTCGCGACCGTCGGCTTCGAAAGCAAGCCGGTTTTTGCAGAGTTCCGTGTGTCATGCGGTCGATAGCGTGGCCGCTTCAGGCCGAACGTTTCCTGGATTTGATTGATTTGGCGGACCCCAGGCGTTTACTGTTGCGCTTCCTTGATCGAGACGTCGCCGCGACCTCAGACTATTTGTAACGCTGGCCCTACCCCTGGTCGTCACGGTGGC
Source organism: Spirochaetales bacterium (assembly GCA_024233935.1). Classification (GTDB taxonomy): domain Bacteria; phylum Spirochaetota; class Leptospiria; order Leptospirales; family Leptonemataceae; genus JACKOY01. Next base: position 15,835 of record JACKOY010000005.1, read on the forward strand.
CGTTCGTACGCCGCTGAGCTACCGTGAGCACTTCGTAGGAAGAAGTGCTCACGACCCGCACTACTTGTTCTCGATAAACTGAGCGATGCCACTGACCAGTATCGCCAGGCCACCAGCCAGTAGAACGTAAAATACCCAACTCCCCTTGTTCGCGTTGGAGAGCAGAATTCCCGCGCTTGCGCTACTCAAGATGCCGGTCAACGCAACGATAGCCGCGTTGATGCGGAAGACGCTATTGCCGGGGCTGGCAACATTAAAGGCCGTGAGCCCCAGGGAAGCCAGTGATCCGATCATCGTGGCAACACTCAGGCTTATCATCACGATGATCTCTGAATCGATACTACGATCACGCATCGCGGCCTGAAGAAGAGAAGCGAAAGCACTTACAATCACGCCTCCCCCGGCCATTGGAAACACGATCGCGGATCCAAAGATTCCGCCATATAACTGAACTGCTCTTTTCATTTTTTCTCCCGTAATTCAAACAAGCTGTACTGTTCGGCCAGGACGCCCCGGAGTCTGAGGACCCCGAATGGCTTTCGCCCACCCTGCGGCAGGCGCTTCAGATGCAGGGTCGGGCCAAACCAACCATGAATATCCTCGAGGCGCTCTTGCAGGGCCTGCACGCGGTCGGGATGTGGATATCGACTCACTGCTACTTCCATTGAATCTCCACGACTACGATCTCTTCGCCCTTGTGTCGCTTGCGCAGGGCTTCCACCACCGCGCTTTCGGTATTGCCACCCACCGAAAGAGTGGTCGTGCTCGAGCTCGGTGTTTTGCCGGGTTTGCCGTGCTTGTACTTGACGCGTGCTGATTTCGACATCCGGATCCTCCAGAGAATTCGTGCATCATAGCCTGCGACTGTGTCAGAAAGCGGCGTGCATGTTGAAGATTTTGGGTCAGCATCGAGATTCCCCTCGTGATCGCACTGATCGGCAACCGGCCCGGGAGCGGGTGAGGCAACAGTATTATGTGCACGAATGGCCTGATGGCTTCAGACACTGACATAATTCCTGAAACACCGCACCGGGCAATTCGGGACGACCGGAAATGGGCTTGTCCTGACCGACCGGCGCACCATGTTAAGGCACGCGTAACAACATGGACAATCGAGTCGATCCCCTGCTTGCGTTACTCGAACATGCCTACAAGGTCCTTGTACGCAATCACCGCGTGCGACGGACGCGCGATTTGTTCCCGAACGAGTACCGGGACGATGCCTACCTTGCCGAGCAGGCCCGGTCGATCCTGGTCGGGTTCGGAATAGCACGAATAGTCCGCGGGGCCTACTGCCTGCCCTTTCGCTACGACAGCCGGGCCGACTATCTTGAGAAGCGCAAAGCTGTGCGTCGCACGGTGCGCTTGCGCCTGAAGCAATTTCTGGTCTTGTTCTGGGAGCTCACGTCCCGCGGTTTTCACGAAGCGCACGTGACCAGTTCGCGCACACAAATCGAAAGACTGCTGCTGACTTTCGGCCTGAACCGGGAGGAAGAACGCCTGCCCCAAATCTACGATGCCTTCGTTTCGGCCCTGATCTGGCTGGAAGTGGTTCGCACGCGACGCGGTCGCCAGGGTGGCGTGGCACTGGAATACCCCGATGCGACTCGACGCGGTCGAGCATTTGACCCGGGATCCGCAGAGCCGGTAACCCTGCGCCTTGTGCAGCCGACTCGTTCCGCCGGGACTCAAGCGGAATCCGAAGAGAACCCTGGCCAGGTAACTGGCGAATACCAACTCTATTGGTCGCTCAAGAAGTTCTTTGAACGCTCACGAAGCAAGAACAAGGTTGACTACGACCGGGAAGAAGCCTGGGGCTGGCGGACCGCCCTTGTGAATCAGGGCGGCGACCCGGGAAAACCTCGCTCACAACTCAGGGACCGACCAAATATGCTCCTCTCCAGCCGAAACGGCGAAGCAAGGTGGCGGAATCCTGACATCGTGGGCTATCGCATTGAAGTGGCCCCCGCTCTGGGAATCCCGGACATCGAACTGCTTACCGTCGAAGTGAAAGCCACAGCAAAGGAATTCTCGCGCGATAATATCTACGAGACGATCAGTCACATGCACTTTGCGAATGTAACCTATTTTGCGATCGGCTGCACGTACGCCGAGATCAAACACAAGCGCGGGTTAATTCAGCAGCTGCTCCAGCACGGCATTGGGCTTGTGACACTCCGCCCGCTCCAAAATCCTGCTGACAAACCGCGCGATCCCAACCGCCTGAGGGCCGACGACTGGACAGAAGCTTTCCCGGCGCGTTACCATGGACAACGCCAGCGTTCCGTTCATCTACTGCTTGAACGTTACTTCGAAGAGCAAATGACAGAGATTCGCTACGAGTATTTCCGTGCCATGGGTGCTGTCGAAAGGACCGAGGCGGGTTGACGGTTCCCGATCTGATGCAGCATGTACAGCACCCGTTTCCGGAATGCGTTCACTTATGCGGCGTCGCTGCACGAAAAACAGACGCGGAAAGGTACATCGGTTCCTTATATAACGCATCTGATGGCCGTTGCGGCGCTGGTTGGAGAGGCCGGGGGAAGCGAAGATGAGGCGATCGCCGCGCTACTTCATGATGCCGTCGAGGATCAGGGAGGCGCTCCGATTTTGCAGGCGATTGAGGAGCGGTTCGGAAAAACAGTAGCCGACATCGTCCAGAGCTGTTCCGATACCGAGGTCACGCCCAAACCACCCTGGCGAGAGCGCAAAGAGGCCTACCTCGAGCACCTGGAAACTGCCAGTGCTTCGGCCCTGCTGGTCTCCTGTGCGGACAAGCTACACAATGCACGCGCGGTTGTTTCCGACCTGCGCCTGATTGGTGATCGGCTCTGGAGTCGGTTCAATGCCAGCAAAGACGAGAGCCTCTGGTACTACAGAGCCCTCGCGGAAGTATTTCGCCGCCGGGCGGCTCCCGAGATGCTTGTGGGAGAACTGGAGCGCACGGTCCAGGACATGATTCGGCTGGCCAACGACGCTCAGACGAAGCCCGACTGAGGCCAGGCGCGCTATATCCCTGAGAGCATCTCCCCGATTCCCTCTAAAGGTCCAGCAAGACTGCCGGGAACGTGTTTCGGTCTTGGGGTGCGCGCTCCAGAAAGACTTCGAGGGACAGCGGCACATCTTCCAGAAAGCGAAGCTCGTCCTCGGGTGTCCAGTTGCGTGGGTCCATCGAGGCCAGTTCCTCGGGTGAAAACAGGTCATCAAGCCTGGATCTTTGCATTTCAAAGCTCCTTTGCAAGGCGCACGTTTGCGCGAGTGTCTCTATGCTACAGTTCAATATCCAGTTCAAAGTGTTCGCCGCCGAGGATCATTCCGCCCCGTGTGTCCTGGGGTACGGTCGGCCAGCTGCGGCGAATGCGATCGACCAGCGGTACGCGACCGCCCATTGCGAGAATCACGTCGTAGAGATCCAGATCGGAGCTTCCCGAGCACCTGAATCGCGCGGCGAACTTCTCCGACTGGCTTTTCGCACGCATGATCGGCGCCGCAACATTCAAAGCAAACGGCGTAGGGCGCATCCACTCCACATGGCTCCGGCAATTCGGACAGATTCCATGAATCCAGTGGTTTCCTGTTAAGGGCGACCCGCCGGCCCGGAACAGAAAGACCACGCCCTGGCAGTCCGGACAGCGACCCCGCCCGTCCTCGGTCTGCCAGAGCAGGGTCATTTCTCCCAGCGTCAGCGGCCCGCTGCCGGAGATGTAAGCCATTAGAAAGTAGAAAGAAGCGCTGCGCACGAAATACCAATCGGGACGGCTGAGGATTTCATCTCCACGGGAGCGAATGAGATCCCAGTTGCGTAGCAGCAATCGTTCTTCGGTCGCAATCACGTCCTTCCAGGGATCGGGTGGTTGGGCTTTCTTTGTTTTCATGTCTGGCCTCACTTTGAGCTGGCTTCCCGGCGCTCCCGCGCCCCGCTCTCGAGACTATTCAAGCACACGCCTGAGACATTTTTGCGCTTCCCGCACAAGCAGTGCGTAGCTTGAACCGGCTGGCCCCGCCTCTGACTTTCTATCGGGCTGGCATCCTGATCCCCGCAGCGCCTGAGTATACGGCCAAACTGTGTCAGAATGCGGCCCGCAAGTTTGAAAAAACATCGAACGGCAAAGATTGTCTTGATGGATTTCGGGATCGGGCATTCTCTAAAATGAACAACATCTATGCATGATCACAAACAGGAAGTGAACGAGGTCGGACGTCTGCTCTTGCAAGGCGAATCGACGATTCGAGCTCTCGACTTTGATTCGCGCACCCTTGACTGACTCCATGGGCGAAAGACCGTGGCATCAATCTTCAAGAATTCTCTTTACGCGCACGAAACGCATTTACGAGACTATGGATCCATTTGCAAAAACAATTCGCAAATGCCCTGTCTGTTCTCCAAACGTGCAGAATCAGGATTCTGCCCTAAAGCACATCCACGAGGAAGAAAGCGATGTCGTCGTCGATCTCAGATTCGCCTCCACTCCAGTCGATGATGGTTTGCAACAAGAGATCGGCAAAGGTCGGGCCGTCGAGGTTTGCGTGCTGCTCAATGAACTCGTGGAAACGCGCCTCCCCGAACTGTTCATCGAAAGCGTTTCTCGCTTCGTAGACGCCGTCGGTGTAGGCGATGATGCGGTCCCCGGAATCCAGGGGGATTTCCTGGGAATCGAACGCAGCGTTTACAAGCACGCCGAGCAGCCGGCCACGCGGTCGAATGGGCTGCAGTTCGTGTCGGCCGCGTTTCCAGACCAGAACGGGCGGATGTCCGGCGTTGCCCACGATGAGTTGCTTCTTTTTGACATCGACGAAGAAGTACGCAGCGGAAACGAACTCGCCGCCAATGTTTCCCATAAGAATTTCGTTCATGCTGCCAAACAGAAGCGTGGGAGAGTGCAGGTTCCCTTTCTGAAACCAGAAGGCCATTTTCACAACGGAAACAATCAGAGCGGCCGCCACACCGTGACCGGAAACATCAGCGATGAAGGCCCCCATTCCCTCCGGGCCTGCACGAAAGTCGTAAAAGTCCCCACCCACCCTGGTCATCGAGCGGTATCGCGCCGTAAGGGTCAGGCCCGCAGGTTGCGGAATCGATCGGGGTAGCAAGGAGCGCTGCAGGGTGTGGGCCAATTCCATTTCGCTGTTCAGCTGTGCCAGGGCGCTCTGGGCGCGCGCGGCATCTTTGAGCCGGAGCATTGTCTCCACCCGTGCCAGCAACTCGCGCGTATCAAAGGGCTTTGCCAGATAATCGTTTGCCCCGCTTTCGAGACCTGCGACGAGATCCGTGACGCGATTCTTCGCCGTCAGCATAATGACCGGCAATTCGGTCTGGGAGTAGGTCTCCCGCAGCAGACGACAAACCTCGTAACCGGAAAGACCGGGCATCATCACATCAAGCAGGACCAGGTCGAAGCGCTCACCCCGGTCAAACAGTTCCAGAGCCATCTGCCCGCTCGACGCCCGGATCACATGATGATCTTCGAGCGATAGATTGTTTTCGAGTACCTGCAGGTTGACGGGATCGTCGTCGACGATCAGGATTCGGCAGGGCTCGCGTTCGGCTTCGGCCCGGCTGCTGGTTTTTGCTTCCCGCTCAGTTACGGGCGCGCTGATGATCTTCGAACCGACGGCGGCCGCCGTGACCACCCCTGGCTCGTTCTGGATGATCGTCCTGGTTTGCGACTCCGCTGGCCCTGATCCCGAAGGCAGGCCCTGGCCCGTTGCAGGTTCCGCCTGCGCGAGGGGAATCGTGAAAAAGAACACCGAACCCTGGCCGGGCGAGGACTCAAGCCTGACCTTTCCGCCATGCAATTCGACCAGTCTTTTTGTAACCGAAAGGCCAATACCCGTGCCGCCGTATTCACGCGAGATGGACCCATCGGCCTGGGTGAAAGATTCGAAGATCCGGTCGTGCTGCTCGGGCGGGATGCCGATTCCCGTGTCACTCACCGAGATTTCGAGAAAGCCCCCGTTCGCCTCATTGCCATCGGAGGACGCTTGCACTTGCCGGGCTTCGACGCGCACTTCACCGCGTTTGGTAAATTTGATGGCATTCCCGACGAGATTAAGCAGGATCTGTTCGAGACGATCCTCATCCGCAAAAACAAGTGGAAGTTCATGGCGGCTATGTATAAGCTGAATCTCCTTTTCGCCCACCAGGGGTTTTGAGATAGCCAGCACGATTTCGATGAGCGGCGAGACATCGACCGGAGACTTTCTGAGCGCAATGTCCTCGTGGCGCAGTCGGGAAAAGTCCAGGATGTCGTTTACCAGGTTTGCAAGTCTGCGTCCACTGGCCGAAACCATGCGCAGATTGTAGCCGGTCTTCTCGTTCACACCACCCGTGGCGCCCTCGAGAATGGAATCGGTGATGCCGATGATCCCGTTCAGCGGCGTGCGCAATTCATGGGAAGTGTTCGCCAGAAAGTCATCCTTCAGCTCATCGAGTCTTGCCAGGTCTCTGTTTTTCTGATCCAGTTCTTTGTTACGGGTTTCCAGCTCCGAGGACAATGACTCAACACGATCGAAGGCATTGGCGAAGCGGCGGGCGAGCATGGCTGCCTGGGCAAACAGAAAGATAAGCAACGCGATCGGCGTGACGAACTGCGACTGAATGAGCAGTTGTTGAAACAGAGCGTCCTGAAAATTACCCAGAACGAGGGCCAGAAGCCCGATTAAGAAAATACCGGCGCCCGGGCGCTTTCTGCGCCAGGCCCGAACCACCGTGAGAAGCGCATAAAAGGAACCAAGAATTGTGACGGCGTAGAAGGCGGGCATCGTAAACGTGAAATAAAATGTGGGCAGTACGATGCCGCACACAAGAAGCAAACCCACAAACAATTCAAAGAAGCGCGTAACAGTGCTGTGAAACTCATCTGGAAAAACAGAGCCCATGAACCTGGCAAAGAAAAGAAGCGCAAGAAAGACACTGCCGTAGCCTATGCGGATCGTAAGCCAGAACGGCAGTGTGGTGCCGGCCAGCAGGTAGCGCTCGCCGACGGTAAACGCCATCCAGCAGACAATCATCAAACTGTACAACCCGAAGAACAACGTCGCCGGGTTTTTTCGCCGCAGCGCAAAAAGCACCAGGTGATACAGACCCATGATCGTCACGACCCCTCCCAGAAAGAGATACAGGTCCCGTGTCTTTTGACGCATCGTATTGATCTGGGTATCGAGACCCAGAATGAGTGCGTGATCCAGGCCCCCGTGTCGGTATTCGAAGTTGGCAACCTGAACGACGATCTCGTTTGTATCGCGCGGAGTTAAGCGGACCGTGCTTGTTTCGTAGGCGGCGCGTGTTTCGTCCGCTGTTGTTCCGACGGTGCCGGCCGCTGCGGCTTCGCGGCCGTTCACAAAAACACGATAACTTGTGCGCTGTTGGGGAATGTAGAGCGCGAAGGCGTTACCATCATCGGGCGGCATCTGCACGCGCAATCGGTAGGTCGCATAGCCCCGACGGGTGGGTTCTTGCCCGGGCAGCGGCGCGCGATCCCAGTACGACGGAACCTCAATGAAAGACGGGCCGACCGGAGCGAGAGATCCTGGACCGGCTCCCGGGCCGCGCGCGGGCGGCGCATTTACTCCGGGATCGGAATCAAAGGTACGCAACTGTTTCCAGTAGAATTCCCACTCTCCGTTGAGAGGGGTGGGACCGTTTCGATCAAAGTCCCAGGTGCGCAGGTCGAGCAGGCCGGCGCGGGCGCGAGGCGCCGGCGTTTCGTTTCTTGTTCCGGAACAGCCCGCGCCAATAAGGAGCGGCGGCAGAAGAACAAATACCGCCAGGGTGGCGCGCATGGACGGAAGCCTCGCCGGTCTCAATCGATCGTCGAGTAGAAAATCGTCGATCGATCCGCTCTGCTGCGTGGACCCTGAAGCCTCCCGGTCGCCGCTCCCTCCGCTCGATGGCCTGCGTCCGTACGGTCAGGCTGTGTTCACGCACCCAAATTGGGTTTCGTTCTCAGCCCGTGTCAGTTGCGCCCTGCTCCATCTCCAGCTCGTGTTCAAACATCGTTGCCATGGAGCTCAGATTGGCGTCGGTGATGGCCTCTCCGGGAAAGTAATAATTGGCCATGCCCCGCAGAGTCCGTTCGAGTCGCTCCGACGGCCAGTGCGACAGTATCGGGAAGCGTTCCGGATCCAGTGGAAAGTTCATTCGTTGCTCCCTCTTTTGCTCTTGGGCCATGCACTCTTAAGATGCGCGCTGATTTGTTCATTTGAATCGGCCACAGAAGCTGCAGCATAGCCTGCGACTGTGTCACAAAGCGACGCACATCTGGAGAAAATCCCGACCCGCATCCCGCTTGACCGGGCCGGCGTCGGGGGTTGAGCATAGCCGGTGTCCATTGAAGTCTCCGGCATTGAAGACTCGCCCGAAGCCGACCAGCCGATCCTCGAACGGGTCGTGGAGATTCTGCGGCAGGATCCGGCCATTAAAGACGGCTTTGCGATCGCGAATTACCAGGTGCCCGGAAACGAAGTGTCCGACTGCGACCTCTTGCTTTGTCTGCGATTTAAAGACCAAATCCGGATCAAACCTTTTGAAAAGCCAATCGAGTGCGGCTTTAGCAACCTGCTCATGCTACTTGAGCTGAAGCGCCATCGTACTTGCGAACTGCACCGCGGCGCGCTCTATGTTCGTTATGGCCGAGAGGACCGGCGGAAGAACGCAACCAAACAATCGAAGCAGGTGGTCGGCAGTCTGGCCTGGTATCTGGACGCCCAGGAAAAACGCTATCACCTCAAGAAGCCCTGGGTCTATGGCGGTCTGTACCTGGCGAACGTGCCCTTTGACGCTTCCCTTGCGCATCCGATCGTAGAAGAGCGCACAATCTTTAAGGACGCCTTCAGCCTTCGAGCGGCGCTTGTAATCGCGGCCAAACAACTGGCGTCGCGGGTCGACGAAGAGCAGCAGCGCTCGCCGGGCATTTCCGATCTATCTTCCTGGAAAGGTGCGGACAATTCGGACGATCAATACCAGGCTTTGCGCAATGCGCTGGGTTTTTTTGCCGAAGCCCGGAAGCCGGCCGCCCACGACCGTCGGCGCGTTGAAGTCCTCACGCAGAAGCGGATTGCAACCGACGCGCAGTACCTCAAACAACCTGGCAATCAGTTGTTGATTTTCAAGGGACGCGCCGGGACCGGCAAAACCGCGCGTCTGCTGGGATTGGCCCGTCACTTCAAAAAACACGGCATTTCTACGATGCTGGTGACCTACAATCATGCGCTGGCGGTGGATCTGCGCCGCCTGGTCAATGTCTTTGCCGATCTCGGAGAGCCGATCGATCTTCCGGTGCGCACAATTGGACAGGTGCTCTTTCGCATTGCAGCGGCCATGGGAGACGATTTGTTCGATGCAAAGTTGCAGCAGGCCTACGATAAAGATTTCCAGCAGGGTTTCGAAATGGCTGTCGAGAGCGTCGGCCGACTGATTGGTGGCGCCGACGCAGACGAAATGCGCGATCTCATGCTATCGGAATTGCCCGAGTTTGACGTGGACTATATGATGGTCGACGAAGGTCAGGACTGGCATCCCCGTGAGATTGAACTGATGGGCTGGATCGCCGGGGATGCGCGACGCCTGATTGTTGCGGTTGGTCCGGACCAGAATACGCGCGAATATTCTTCCGACTGGGAGCGACTCAGCACGAAGCGTCAAACGGTGGCCTGCACCGTAAACGTACGCCAGAAGCCCGCTCTGCACGAGTTCAATCGCCGCCTGTCGGACCTTTTGGGCGACGACTGGAGCGAGGCGGGAACCACAAGCGATCCGGGAACCGTTCGCATGGTGCCTGATCGCGATCTACAACAGCGATCTTTCTGGGATCAACTGGACAGGGACCTCGGCATTGAACGCGAAGACGGAAATCGACGCGCGGACGTTTTGATTTTTGAACCCTCCTGGCTCAAGCAGAACCGAACGACCGAATTGGCGCAGCAGTTCAAGCGGCCCATCTGGGATGGCACGGACGGGAACATACGAAGCACCACCAGCATGCTCGATCCCAACGAGTACCGGCTGCTCTACTACGAATCGGCTCGCGGCCTGGAATCCTGGGTCGCCATTCTGCGACTGGTCGATCTGGAGTTCGATGCCGTTCGCAAGCGCCTCCAAAAAGCCACGACGGAATCTGAGACTTCGCAAAAAGTCACTCCAGAAGATATTCGCAATCGCTGGCTCCGCACGGTGCGCATCGCAGCAACGAGGCCCATTGATACGCTGATTCTCACCTACGACGATAAAAAAAGCGAAGCGACCGGTTTCTTGAGTGCGCTACTCGATCGGTGAGATCGCACGCAGGTCGGACTCAGAGACCCTGCAGGATAAAGCGGATCGCCTGTTGTTTGCGTACCGGTTTGCCGGTTCGCATTGCGGGCGCGGTCAATCCCAGCAAAAAAGAACGCAGCACATCATTCATGAGGCTCAGTCGGACACGATCGACGCCGCGGCCGGTTCTGCGAAAAGCGTCCCGCAAAAGTGCAAACAATTCCCGACCGGATCGCGCGGCAAAGTCGGCCTGCACTGCCGGCGGGGCGATATACGTAAGGGCGAAACTCAAATAAAGGCTTTCCGGCTCGCGGCGATGAAACTCGTTGATCGCGGCGAAGATCGATTCGATTTCCGCGGGCAGGCCCCGGTCGATGATCCGCCTTTCGATCACCGATTGCATCAGTCGACCGTGCGCTTCGAATAGAACTTCGCGAAAGAGGTTTTCCTTGTCCCCGAAGTGGTGGTAAATGCTCGGGAGGTGCACGCCGGCCGAGCGGCCAATCGACCGGACGGTGGCCCCGGCATAGCCCGCCCGCGCAAATTCCGCCCGCGCCGCTTCCAGAATCTCGCGCTTGCGCGTGGGAGTCAGGCGACCCTCGCTACGACCCATGCAGGATTCTGCCATCGGTCTTTCGCCGGTCCACATTATTTTATATCAATCGATACAAAAAGTGTTCGACCGACGAAGACGCCCCCGGTATTTTAGATCGCATGATACAAAATGAACATCCCGGGCTGCAACGCTGGACTGACGTTCTGGCCGGCCGCGCCGAACCTCAAGACCTGGCGGCAGTGGAATGCATTCTACAGGAAAGCCCGATGTTTCAGGCGCTCGGCCTTTTGCTGCAGCTGGGTTGTGGGGATTGCGACGCACGAATTGAAATCAAAGAGCTTCAGGAATATCACCGCGGTGGGACCACCGGCGACTCCGTCAACGGCGCCATCCAGGCCCTGCTGTTCGACGCCGCCATCGGTTGCGCGGCCATCGCCCGCTTCCCGGTCCTCGGCCTGGGTTCTGGTGTGGGGCGCCTGGACATCCGTATGAAACGGCCACCCCGGGGCCCGCGGGTCGTGGTCTCGGGTCAGGTCACGAAAACCAGACGCAATCTGGTCTACGCGCGGGCCGAGCTTTATGCCGGAGAGGAACTCTGTGGGCACGCGACCGGCGTTGTTTTTATTCGGCTCGCAAACGGAGCAAAGGCGCAGTTGCCTCTGTAGCGATTCACCGGTCTGGCCTGAAGCGAGGGTCCTGCACCGCCGGGCCACTTCGCAAGCGGGCTTTACTTCGGCCCCGACAGAAAGGGGGGTGCGTCCTCAGGAATGATCCCGATGCACGGCCAGGGGTCCCCACGCCTGATCGATACTCATTGCTTCGAGGGTGTTGATGTTTACGTGGGGCGGCAGGTTGGCGACCCACCAGACCATCTCGGCGATGTCTTCGGGACGCAAAGCGGTGGTCGCGGCGTAAACCTGTTCGGCTTTCTTCCGATCGCCCTTAAAGCGTACGTTCGAAAATTCCGTCTCGGCCATGCCCGGTGCGATGTTTGTAACCCGCACCGCCGTGCCCAGCAGATCGGCACGCAGGTTTCGACTGAACTGCTCTACAAAAGCCTTCGTGCCGCCATACACGTTGGCCCCCGGATACGGCCAGCTACCGGCCGTCGAACCGATGTTGATGATATGTCCTTTGTTCCGGGCGACCATCTTCGGCAAAAGCGCCCGTGTGGAGTACGTGAGTCCTTTGATGTTCGTATCGATCATGGTGTCCCAATCTTCGAGGTCCACTTCCCAGGCCGGTTCCAGACCGAGCGCCAGTCCGGCATTGTTGAGCAGCACATCAATGTCGTTCAGACCCGAGAGTTTCCGTTCGACTTCGTGGCGTCGGCGAATGTCGAGCGGCAAAACCTTTTCGACGCTTTCGCCCAGCTCGCGCTGCATCTCTTCCAGACGCCCCACTCGGCGACCGGTCAAAACAACGCTCCAGCCTTCGGCGGCGAAGCGCCGGGCGGTGGCGGCGCCGAAACCGGAAGTCGCACCCGTAATCAGAATCTTGTTTGTCATGTTCTCTCTCCTGCGCGCAATTCTCTATTGTTCGTCCGCTCGCCCGGCCCGCAGCAACTCTTCTTGAAGATCGTCAATCGCATAATCCACACGCAGACGCAAATTCATGGCGAGCGCAGCCAGCACAATAAACTCCAGGTCGAAATGGTCGGCATGCTCCTGGTCGTAAAAGCTATGCTCTCGCCCACGAATGGAAAGTGCGATGCTCACCTCTTCTGAGGCAAAGAAGCGCAAGTTGTAGCTTGCACCGGACGTGCTTTCGTGAATTTTGTGAAACCGTTCTTTCAAACCGAGCGTGGAAACGACCGCTTGTACGTTCGGGTAGAGTTCGCGCAGGCCTGCGATTGAATCGACGCCGCCCCGACGCAGGCGTTCAAATTCCAGATACAGTTCTTCGATTTGTTTGCGCGAGACCATTTTAACGTCGACTTGAAACAGACCGTCGCCATCACCGTGCGATCGATGCTTCACATTTCGGCGGCGAAAAGCGTGAAGCAATCTCTAATTCAATTGGAGCAGATCGTGGCCGCCAGAGAAACACAATCCTGGATGGCCTCGACGCTTCTGTAGCCGGGATTTTGCAGGCAGTCGGTCGCGTAGGCCACCGCGACCAGACAAAGCTTGGCTCGGTCCTCGTCTGATTTCTCTTCACTCGCAAAACTGTTCCAGTAGCAGGCCCCACCCGATGACGCCAACAGTAGCGTTACAATAGTGCGGGCACAGCGGCGCACGATTACAGAAAACGCTTTCCTTACGGCCATTCGGTCAGGCTCCCAGCAGACCCGCCAACCAGTTGTTCAGGGGCGCGTCCCATTCCATAAAGCTAACGTAGTCAAAAACGAAGTGTGCAAACATGATTGGGAGCAGACGGCCGGTGCGGATAAAAAGAAACGCCCAGAAAACCCCGAATGCGAACGCAATCGTCATGATAAAAAGGCCCAGCGACCAATGAATCAAAGCGAAGAGCAGCGCCGATCCCAGACCCCAGACCCAGCGGTTTCGGGTCAGCAGGCGCAATTGATGAATTGCGATACCGCGGTAGATGATTTCTTCGTAAATCCCGGCGCTGGCCGCCAGATAAAAGACATACAGGGCCAGATAACCGGGCGCATAATCCGGCAACGGAGCGTGCCCCTCTCCGGCCAGGTCGATTCCGGTATTCTGCTTCACCGCTTCAAAACCCGCCGCAGCAAGGGCACTGAATAGAAACAGCGCCAGCAGAATGCCGCAACCGGCCAGCAACTGTCGCGGCCACTGCTCGAGTGTGATTCCCAGGTCCCGAAACCGGAACCAGCCCGCCTCATAAACAAGGGCCACGATGATCGTCTGAAAGGCGATGTAAAACAAGAGGTCGAGAACGAGGCTCAGCTGACTTTGATCATCATCCAGAAACGGAAAGTACAGATCATTTAGAAGGAGGGGCGACGAGATTACGAACAGGCGGTACAGGGCGCGCAGCAGTGCGGCCTTGTCCATCTGTTCCGCCGATGGTACCTGCTGCGTCACGCCCAAGTTGCAACACCGCCGATTCCACTGACTACAACAAAACGGCTTCGGACTACTTCACAACTTCAATCATTTCGGACCAGGTCGCCCGGCAGGACGGATTGTACATGGAAGAACAGGCCATGCTCATTCGGGCTCGACCGGACAGTCGGCCCCGCAGTTTCAGCGAGACCGTCTGACGGTTGCGCAGGGGCAGCTCGCCATAGCTCCCATCCAAAGACCGGTACCCACCCGCCACGGAAACGATTTCGCAGTTGGATGGCGCATGCACGCGAAACAGGCCGTCGGTCCGTAGAGAGGGATCTTCCACCTGCACTCCGGCCGAAATGATTTCTCCTCTCCGCAGCCGCGGCGCGGGCGCCCGCCAGGTAACTCCGGTTTGTTGCACGACCTCTCTTTGAAAATCCGGTGGCGGGGGGCTCTTTACGAATTTCAATTTTGTTCCGGCCGGAGTTGCGCGCAGGGCAAGCAGGGCCTGCACCAGATGCATGGTCCCGGTGGTTGTTCCGAAAAGAGTGGCTCCACCCTGCTTCCAGAAGGCGTCCTGAAAGGTCCCGGCATCCCGAAAGGGATTCTTGAATTTGCGGACCGAACTCAGCGTGCGGGGCGCGATTGGTCGGGCTACGCCGAGTGAAATCAGAAGCCGGCGAAGAAACCCCGCTTCGGCCTCGCTTTTCGATTCCTTCTTGTACAGGATATGCGGATCCCCAACAGAACTACCGAGTGCAAAAAGAACCGCCAGGCGATCGGCGTCCGACCAGAATCCATTCTCGGCGGCCGCCTTTTCTTGTTGATCGACGATGGCGGGCAGAAATTGCATGAGGCCATTTCCGGACGCAGGCGCCGGGCGCCGCCACCACTGTTCCCAGATCGATGCGAAAGTCGCGGCCTGATCGCGAGAGTCTCCCACCAGATAAGCAAGCTGCGGTACCGGACCGACTTCGGCCTGCAATCGGCCCAGGGCGCTGCGCAACAGTTGTCCGGGCCTGCTATCACTGTTTTTGTACACCGATAAGCTACGCAACACACGGATGGTCGTGCGCAGGTTGGCCGACATTCCTTCCCATACCCGAAACAGACCCAGGTCTGAATCGTAGTAGCCCTCAAGTTCTTCGCAAAGATAGCGAAACTGATCGGGGTCTACCTTCGCGGAGGGCTGCATCTGCTTCAACAGTGCCACCGCAAACAGCCGCGTCGACACCTGCTCCGCGCAGGCCATACTGTAACGCCAGAGTTCCGACAAAAGCAATACAACGGTTTCATCCAGGCTCAACACTTCCTGGCCGGGTCCTCCGCTATCGCCATCGTCGTGATGGGGGGTCAGAATCCATTCTGTGGATTGCCCCAGTTGATCCATGACCGGACAGGAAACGCGCTCCTGACGACCGGATTCGTTTTCCAGAAGAAATCCCGGCGCATCCCGATTCAGCTCGATCTGATAAAGCGAACCGGCCGACGTGCTTTTGACTTCGACCGATCTTCCATCAAGCGTCAACGCCCGCTCCGCGAGACCGGGCGGGACTTCGAGCGTGGCAAGAATGTGATCGTCACTGTGAATTCGGGGCGGGGCCTGAATTAAGAGCGCGGGGTCCACCGTGAGCCGTGATTCACTCAATCGATAGCGTTCCCCTTTAATAGAAAGAACCCGTACCCGATACTCTCCGGGCGGCATCAGGCCAAAGTTCAGGGAGCATACCTTGCCCTTTTGGTGCAGAGATTGCCCGAGCACGACAGAACGTCGATGGTCCGGCTTGAGATCCATAAAAAGACCACGGGCGCGCAGGAGCGCTTCGCCATTTGCTGGATACACCAACGGCCTCCGCAAAGCGTCCACCAGGGCTTCCATAATCAAAGCGCCTTCTCCGGCGGGTTCCAAAAGACCGATGATCACGGTGTCCGGTTCGGCAGACAACTGCACCCGAACCGGTTTCGATCCCGGCACCCGCGGCCCGCAATGGAGCTCCGGCCCGGATTCAATCCCGTTGATCGCGGGCGCGGGCGGAATCAAGAGTACAGCACAACGCAGACTGCCCTCGGCTTCGAAACCAAGCAACAACGTGCCGGGGTGATGGTCGAAAGAGAAGTGCAGTTCCTCGTTTCCATTCGTCGTCGCCCGGAATTCGGTCTGACCGAGGGTGGACCCGCAATGCAAACACTGTAGCCGAAAAGCGCCCCGCCCGCTGAAGACGTTTCCATTTGCTTCGCGTACGCTGGCGTTGATTCTCATTTCCCCCGCACTACGATGCACCGCCCCCGCGGCCCGGACCGCGAGCGGCGGCGCCAAATCGGCGGCGCCCGTATCGGGCACCAAAACCAGAGGTTGTGCGGCCTGGTAAACGTCCCGCACGGTTCTATTTCGTAAGGTGAGCAGGGCTACAATCGAGCGACTGCGAACATCGGCGGGCAACTTTTTCAGGATTGAATCGGTTGGCAGTGTGGCCCACAATACGCCTTCCCGCGGAATATATAGACTCACCTCATGCAAAATCCGATCTCCCAGTTGCAAAGCAACGGTGACCGCCGAACCAGAAGGCGCACTCAAGATCACTTCGACGTCGGCGCCAATCTGAACAGTAGGATCCAGCACCAGAAGAGAGCCCGGCAAATCGCTTTGGGCACCGATCCCGGCACATTCGACGTACCGACCGAACAAGAGCCCCATGTCAAAAGCGATCGCGCCTTCCAGAACCTGTTCTGCGAGTAGCCGGAAGAACCCATCTTTTGCATTATTGGCCGGCGGGGTGGCATCGATTTCGTTCAGTCTCTTTTGCGAAAGCCTCCCGTCGGCGAGTTTCTGGAATTCCGGTTCGGAACGAAGCGCGCGAAGTTCAGCATTCGAGAGACTTCGAATCAAGAGATCCAGTTCCCTTGCCGTTATTTGTTCGAGTACGAAAGCCGGCTCATCAAGCAGGTCGGCCGCAAGACGGCCGACGTGGGGATTGTCCGCCATCGCGGTTCGCAAAAGACGCCGGCCCGCCACCCGATCAGTAGTGTGCCGCGCTATGTCTACCAGGCGACGCGCATTTTCCTCAAGCTGAGGGGGGCTCATGGCGCCTTGCCAGGCCGTGAATTCTTTTTGGTCAGAGCCAGCACGTTTCCGAAAACCACAGGGCCACAGCCAGAACAAATCCGGGTGCACCCATGCCGATCATCCGGTGCGCAGTCAGTACAAAGCCGGACCCTCTATATCAACGTTAGCATTCAGACGTTTTGATTCAAGCAAAAGTTCGAAACAACTCATCGTTGTGGATGCAACGCCCGGACGTCGCCTGGGCGCGTCGCAACCGCAGAGCCGTTTCACGCGGCCGCCCGCATCCAGTCCAGAAGCCGTGCCATTTCGGATTCAAAATCATCCGGCGGCAGGCAACCACGTTTGCCGTGTCCGGGCAAGATCCATTCGAACGGAAGGGCCGCCAGGCGGGCCATCGACTCCGTTTGGCGCGGCCATGAATACCAGCAGGCATTTCGAAATGCGGTCAGTCGCCTGTGTCTACTTGAGAATGCGAGATGATCTCCCGTGAACAAGAAACGGCGGCCGGCGCTATCAGTATAATGCAGAACAACGCTACCACGGGTGTGTCCGGGCACGGGAATCAACTGCACGTCCGGCGCAAGACTGATCGGTTCCTGGCCGGTGAGTTTTTGTTCCACGTCGTCGGTATCGAGGCTCAGGTCGGCTTCATGCAGAATGCGATCGCAGCCGAAGTAATCGCGAAACTTGCGGTGATCGGCCACGTCATCGCAATGAGTCAGAAACATAAAACGCATTCCACCGAGCTCTTCTATTCTTGAAACCAACGCCTTTGTGAAGCGTGGACTATCCACAAGAATATTGCCCTCGGGCCGGACGATAAAATACGAAGCCGCCCCGTAGGAAGCCTCGGAGTGAAAACCGCAATAAAATACCGTCGACGGCGCTGGCTCCGGGCTCCCATCCACAAAGCGATCGATCGGCGCCGGAAAAGACACTTTGAGTTCGCGCAGAGTCGCGGCATAGCGCTTCGGTTCGGCCACTCCGATCGACCCCGTCGGGCACGAGATCAATGCCATCAACGCTTGCTCTGCTTGCAATGCGCCGAGCGGCTGGGAAACCACGGCGGACTGACTGCCCCGCGCTGAAAAACTGTCGGGCGCCAGGTAGCGACAGGTGGCGCAGTCGATGCAGGTATCATCGACGAAGAAAGCGCCCTTCACATTTTCGGGCCGACGGCGACTTTGCGAAGCCATGCCGTAAATTTAGTCCGAGCCCTTTGCCCTCGCCCACACAAATCGCGCCCGGGCGCCCTCACAGCACCCATCAACAACAGCCCTGGCGTCGCGAGGAAGGATTGCGGTTCCGATGATAATAAGGTGCGCGCCTCCGCGTTTCTGGTTGTATCGCAACTGGCGGATCCACGTCTGTGCAAATGCGCGGCCTGCTGGCAATACCGGAACTTACCGCTCGCCAGTGGCGCGTGCTCCTGCTGGTTTCTTCGGCGACCTTCTTCGATTACTATGACATTACGATCATATCTCTGGCGCTGAAACAAATTCAGACCGATCTATTGATTCGCGAAGAGAATCTGGGCCTGATTGGCGCCGTTATCCAATTCGGGAAGATACCGGCTGTCTTTGTGGCCCTGGCGGCCGACCGCTTTGGCCGACGACCGGTGCTGCTCGTTACCGTGATCGCCTACACCATTTTGACGGGTCTCAGTGGCCTTGCGCCGGAGGCGATTAGTTTCATGCTCTTTCAATTTCTCGCGCGCACCTTTGCGACGGCCGAGCTGGCCCTCGCCCATGTGGTCATCGCCGAGGAGGTCGATAAATCCCATCGGGGTTGGGCCATTGGGCTCATGGGCACCCTGGCCGGGTTCGGTTCCGGCCTTGCCTACGTTTTGTTTGGTTTCATCGATCAGTTTCCCGGAGGATGGCGCATGCTTTATTTCATTGGCATCGCTCCGTTGATTCTTCTGATCTTCCTGCGCCGCTCGTTACCCGAAACTGCGCGATTCCACCGCGCCGTCAGCGGGGACGAAGTCAAACCCGACGTGAGTCTGGCCTTTCGACTGCAGCCCCTGCTCTACCTGGTGCGGCGTTACCCCGGCCGCCTGTTGGCAGTTGGCGCGGCCACCTTTCTTTTTGCGTATACCCAGGAACCGACCTATTTCTTTGCTCCGAAGTTTCTACAGGAGGAACACGGCTGGAAACCCCACTATATTGCGCTTCTGGCGCCGTTCGGCATCATCACCGTGTTCATGAGTGTGGCCGGCGGTTGGATGGGCGATCGTTTCGGCCGGCGGCGCATTACGATCATCTTTCTTATCTTAACGGCGGGTTCGGCGTTGATGCTTTTTCAGGGTAGCGGGTTTGTCGCTCTGGCCGTGGCCATGGTGGGCGCCGGAGCCTGTTCTGCGGTGGCGCGCATCAATCTCTTTGTCTACGGGGCCGAGCTTTTTCCGACCGTATCCAGGGCAACGGCCGGCGGTACCCTCATGGTTGCCAACAGTCTCGGCGGCCTGACGGGGCTCGCGCTTGAATCCTATCTGTTTCGTAAGACCGGCTCCCATGCTCTCGGCCTGTCCATCCTGGTCGCGGGCCTGTTGCCGGCGGTCATTGCACTTCTCTTTCTTCCCGAAACGAGCCAGCGCAGCCTGGAGGAAATTGCGGGGGAAGAGTAGTGAATCTTGCGACCGTTTGCGGTACGTATCCCCGTCGACCAGCAGGCGAAACGCGGGGAATGCTGGCATTCTATTGGGTGCCGGAGTCGCGGCGCTCAATAAATGTCACCCAGAGCGCCTTCCACATCCACCTGCGAGCGCCCCGAAATGTTGAAAGAGTGATCTGCTCCCTGGGAAACATTGACCCAGGAAGAGCCAATTTCGGGAGTGGCACTGTAGGCCAGTAGCCCGCCGTTGCCGGCCAGAACGAAGCGACCGTTCGCAAATGCAACTCCCCGGGTGCGACCAAGGGGAGGACTCGACTGGGTCCAGGTAAAACCACCATCCAGTGATGTCCAGACCCCGGTATTTGTTCCGTCGTGACCGGCCACAACAAAACGACCGTTGCCATAGGCGGCACCCTCGAAACCGAAGGCTGCATTTAGGATTTGATTCGTCCAGCTGGCGCCGTCATCCGATGTGCGAGCGACATAGCCAGCGCTACCGGCGACGACCCACACGCCAGAATAATAGGCCATCGCCCGAAGAAAGGTTGCGCCCGTGGGCAGGAGTTCCGTGTAGCTCGTTGCATCGTTGTTAAACAACATATACATATTGTTCGCGTTGACTCCGCGTAGCTGGCCCCCGCCCACCTCAAGGTCGTCCACTGAGGCACCCGTCGGAACCGTGCTCAAGTTTGTCCAGGTCTGACCGTTGTCGGCGGAACGGCGTAGCTCGCCCGCGCCACCCCCCGCAACAAGAATGCCATTGTAGGATACAATCGAATTGTACGAATCAGAAGTCCCGGTATTCAGCGAAGCAAGTTGGGTCCAGGAAGCGCCGTCTGCGCTTCGATAGGCCGTATCGGAGATCCCGGATGCGTAGAAGTACTGTGAGTCGAAACCCACACCTTCGAGCGTGGCCGCAGCCAAATTCTGGCTCGACCACACCACACCATCGACGGACGTGCGCAGAACTCCGTTCTGGCCCACAGCAACGAACAAATCCGATTGCTTGAAATAGGACAGCAGCGCGGCCAGCAGTAGATCGTCGCAGGAAGGGTCGGTGCAATCCTCAGACACCACCGAACAGCCGCTGAGATTTGGCGCAAGGCACAGCACCAGCGCTAAAACTACGTGCTGCATGAGCTGCCGGGGGAGTCTGGGAGCCGCCTGGTTCACGCGGGGACAAGAGCTCCCTGGTTCAGTCCCGTCAAGTCTGAACTACGAGGTGGCTACGGCCCGGTCCGTTCGTCGGGTAAGGCCCTGGCGGTCCACAGGGCACCATCCCTCTTACTCGCCGGTGCGTCGCGAGCGATAGCACAAAAAGCACTCGCCAAACCTGAGTGACACTCGTCCAATAAATCTGCAATTGAGCTCAGCATGCCCATGAAAACATCCCTGAATCCGCTGATTGTGTTGGCCGCCTTCTTTTTGATACCGATCGGCCTATTTGCCGAAAACGATCCCCTCTATGAAGCCATTGCTCACCGGAATCTCGGCGAGGTGCAGCGCCTCGTTCAGAGCGGCGCCAGCGTCGACGTGGTACGGGTCGACGGCATGGAGTCGGCGCCCCTGGCGTGGGCTTGCGCGACGGGCGCCTTTGAAATCGGCCACTATTTGTTAGAGCAAGGCGCCAATCCCGACGGCAGCGCATCTTATGACACGGCTCTCTGGTGGTGTGCCTTCCAGCTTAACAAAGGGCACGACGAAACGGATACAGTCGAACTCTCGCGCGCCATTCTGAATGCCGGGGCTCAAGTAGATTTGCTGAAGCAGCCGATCAACAACGGCACCGCGCTTATGGCTGCCGCAGGCAACAATTCCCGGGCGCTGGTCGATCTTCTGCTGCAACACGGCGCCGACCGCACTCTGAGAGATCGCAATGGCAAGAACGCTGCAGACCGGGCTCAAAGTGCGGGGCACATTGAGATGGCCAACTATCTGCGCGGCGAATCCAACGACGACTACCGTAACAGCTTGATCTACGCTGTGCGAAGCAATGATCTTGCTAGAGTGCAGGCGATTGTCGGTTCGAGAAACGGCGCCGCGCGCGCTCTTCTGATCAATGAAGTAGAAGCTCAATCGGAACGAACGGCTCTGCATTACGCTGCGCTGGAAGGAAACCTGGAAATTGCGACCTACCTGATCGATAACGGTGCGGACATCAATCGGGCCTCGGTCGGAAACTATACGCCGTTGATCACTGCCGCAGCCTTCCAGAAATCTACGGTGGCCCGATTACTGGTCGACCGGGGCGCCGAGCTTGATGTAGTGCAATCAAGCGGATGCGCCACCGGCTACACGGCACTGCTCTGGGCTGTGACCCACGGCGACTACGACCTGACCGCATACTTGCTCGCAAAGGGGGCCAACCCCTACGCTTCGTACAACCCGCTGCTTACCGTCGTTTCCACCGGCCAACTGGCGCGCTCACCCGAGCTCGCACATAATCTTGTCGAACGACATCAGGTGCGCCCCGACCAGGTCGTATTCGGGTACTTGAAAAGTGTGGTGCAGGCCGGACCCGCCACCTATAGAGACTATCCGGGCTACCACGACGCCTGCCGCGAACTATTGAGCTATCTGACAACACGCTTTCCGGACATCGCGGCCCTGCGCGCTCGAGCCCTGGCGCCGGTCCCCGAACAGAACCAGATCCAGGCCAGTTTCGAACCATTGGACGTTCGCACGTTGCGCCCGCGCTGACGAACCGACCAGCAAAAGCCGGAGGGGAAACACATGGTAGCAGGGACGCGACGGGTTTCGGTGTTTTCAGAAACAGTACGGCTGCCTGTCCTGTCTTTTGCCCTCTACGTCAGGGATTCGATTACGGCGCTCTGGACTCGTTTACCAGTGGAACACGGACCGACCAGACCTCAATTGCTTCCTGCTTACCCCGAAGGCTGACGGAACCGAGAGCATCAAGCACCAGGCCACGTTCTTCGAGCCGGGCATGATTCAGATTCTCAAAGACGTTGCGGCTGATCAAGAAGCCATGACCAAGAACCTTACAGCATGCTTCCAGACGACTGGCCGTGTTTACAACATCACCGATAACGGTGTACTCGAGACGCTCCTGCGTCCCGATGTTACCGACAAAACTTTCCCCATAATGTACGCCGATGCCGGTCTGAATCGCGGCTTTGCCGCTGGCTATGCGGATATGATTTAACTCTTCGAGCGCCACTTTCATCGTTGCCCCGGCAAGCACAGCGTTCGTGGCCGCCTGCGGATCAGGGGTCGGTGCGCCGAAATCCGCCATGATGCCGTCGCCAATGAATTTGTCCAGAGTGCCACCGTGGGCAAAAATGGCCCGTAGCATACGCGAATGGTAGTCCGATAACAACTCGGCGACTTCCTCCGCCGGCAATTGTTCGCTGATTGCTGTGAATCCCCGGATGTCGCTGAATAGCACCGCCAGAGACTGTTTGCGACCACCTGGCTTGAGAACCGTGTCATCGGTGGATGCGAGGTGATCGGCGACACCGGGAGAGAAGTAGCGTGAGATGACTGCGTTGCTCCGCTCCAAACGGGCAGCTTCGATTGTGATCCGGCGTGCCCTACGTGCGATCAAGGCCATCACAAGGCCGGACAGGGAAACGATAATCAGGTTCTGTAAGTAATTCAAAGGATAAACGGCGCCATGAAGATGAACCTCCACAAAGCTGGAACTAATCGGAATGTCAGGAAAACTCAGAAGATAAAATAACTGCGCACACCAGTAGACACTGAATCCGGCCACAACGATAACCACATATTGCCAGCGGAGCATGATACTGTTCAACGCAAACATAAGAGTGGCGATAATCGGCATGCCTGTTTTCGAGAGAAATGCAGGACTCAGATGATCCGGCCCGCCGGTCGTAATGTACCAGACAACCTGGGTCAGCACCAGAATGCCGGCGTCGGAAAGTGCGCCCACGATGCCGCAGACCGAGAGCCATCGATTTGCCCGCAACAGGAACAGGAGTCCAACATTGATGCTGGCGATCACAAGAAGACAGCCGGCCAGAAAGACTTTGCTGAAACTCTGCTGCTCCACCTGCAGGTTCATGACAAAGAACATGCCGAACAGCGCCAGGCGAATGGATATCAGGGTTCGCAGTCCCTGGCGCTCTTTTTGGTGCAGCAAAGCCCGCCACGGCTCCACCGATTCACTCCGGCTTCCCGGTTCCACCGTACCAGTACGAGCCTCTTGACGGTAACTCGCAACTGTTTCCGGCCGGGCACGACGGATGCCCTGTCATTTCCGTGTCAGAAACGCTCCTGGATCGCGCCGATAGCCGGACAGCGAAACGCACCGTCCGCATACGTCATATGCCATGGCGCTGCTCTGCCGGCTCACCGAAACGGCGCGGGTTACAATCCTATTGTATTCTATACTATAGAAGAAGAGTCCTGAGGAGCTTGTGGCCCTTTGTGTTTGCAAAAACAGCGTTTCTTGTAGTATTGTCCGCCAACGGGCCGGTCCGGCCCGACGAACGCGCTCCGGGCCTTTAACCGACCCAGTCAGAAACGCCAGCGATGGCGATGGATCATGGAAACGTCAGAGGAATACCACTTTCATGAACAGCTGCTCTCAGAGCAGGGGGCCTTTTCGGCCATTCAGTTGTACGGTGGCGACCTGCGAGACGAAGCCGAGCAGGTATACCGCAACCTCACAAAGTCCATCGGGCGTCCCGATGGGCGGGGACTGAATTCTTACGGCCACTATCCGCGCATGCAGGCGCTGCTGGATGGCGCCGGCCTGCTGGAACGCTGGCTGGACAGACCGGCGGACAAGGCCCGTGAGGCCTTTCTTGCATGTATTTCCTTTCTTCGCGAGAACGATATCATTGAAATACTGCCGGTCATTGAGGACCAATCCGGGCTTTTGATGTGTGCCGACTATATTCTCATGGCGGACCACCGGGTCGACAACCTGGACACAGCCCCCATCAAGAAACAGGCGCTTTTGAACTCCGCCAGCGCCGCCGGCCGATCCATGGCCGCTCGCGGTCTGGATGTTGACCGCATTGAATCAAAGATTCGCGGCCGCGATGCAGCCTTCGTTGATCAGCTGCCCGCTTTCGTTATCCGCGAAACCATGATGTCGGCCTGGCATTCTCCGCACGCTTCCGGAGTCTGCGACTTTCTGCCGATCCTCAAACAACGCGAATTTGCCGGACCGATCAATGAGAGCCTGATCGAAAATGGGAGCCTTTTGATCAAGCGCGGCACAAAAATGGGCAGTGCTTTTCCGTATGGCTGGCCAAATTCCCCGAACGCCATGCCGGGGCTGTTGCGCGCCCATCAGGCCGCCCGCCGGGCGTTTCTTTGCGATGTGATTGGTCTGGAAGGCGCCACTCCAAATGGATGGAGCATACCGCTCGAATACAGCACACTGAACAGTCCTTCATTTGCTGCGGCCCTGGAAAAGTACCGCAGTGATGCCCGGCCCGTCCCACGACTGGCAGCGATTCACAACATGGCCCTGCATGCCTTTAATGCAGGCAGCAAGAGGCTTATGGCCCGGGGAGTCGAAGGCAAGCGTGAACTTCATTTCGCCAGAAACATCCTCGCATTTGTTTTGCTGCATGGAGAGGCCGTCATTGAGCAAACCAAAAACAAAGAAGGCGAACGCCTCGACGAAGTGATACGCAAGTACATTTCCGATCTCAAGGCCACCAGTTCCCCCTTCGCCAACCTCGACGCGATGGTGCGCCTGGAAAACGAAGTTGTTCAAACCGAGGAAATTCGCGCCCGGGTGATCCGTGAGGTACGTCGCGCGCGGGCCGTCTATTCCACCGACGTCATCGACGAACGAGGCCGCGCGTCTCAACGCATTATCTTTGCGTTTCACGCCGACCGCATAACGGAAGTCTTTGATGCGTCTTCAAAAAGTGCACTCGAGAATGCAAACTTCCGGACGCACCTGCGTTTGGAGAAGATCATCAAGGAGAACGGTCTCGAAGACGGCCTGAAAGAAAAGATCGGCGAGCCGGCCCACCTTCGCTTTTTGCGGGCGCGCCGCGAACTCTATGTACACACCCTGCCCTTCTGGAAACGAATGTTGTGGTCCTTGTTTTTTTCCACGCGCCAGCCCAAAAGCTCCGATCTGGACGCCGCTGTGCACAAAGCCCTGGAACGAGACGCCGCAAACTTTCGTGCCTTCGAGAAACAGGAGGAAGAGCGAGCAGCGGAAAAACGCAAACAGGAGATCAAGCAGGATCTGCGTCGCGGCAAGGGACGCGAATCCACTTCTGCGGCCGGGACTTCCACCTCTTTGGCCGGCTCGTCCGCTTCTCCAGGCGGCGCGTCCGCTTCTACGTCTGTTTCCAGCCCTGCGGGTATGACCGGCAACGGCCAGAACCCGGGACCGGGCACCGCCTCCCCGCCGGTAGTGCGCGTAGACGACAGCGACAGGGCTCCCGAAACTCCAGCATCCTTCGACTCCGACCGAAACGATGGCGCGACCGCTGATGTCCCGTCTCAGTCCGAACTACAGGGAGCCGCGACAACTCCGCAATCATCGGGGGAACCGAACCCGGGAACGGCCCCACAGGATCAGCCCGCAACTCCGACGGCTTCGGAAACCGGCGAAGCGAATGCTCCCGACGGCATCGGTCAGGACCGCGTCGAAACTGCGGGCGGGGAGTTCCCCCCGCAAAACGACCTGGAAGCCGGCGCGCAAACTCCGGCCGCGAGTGGCGAGCAGGTAGAGCGCCGGGCGCGCCCCCGTGAAGAAAGCTGGGAACACAGTGTGGTGCGTATGGGAGCGGCCCTGGGTGTCGACCTGACCGAGGAACGCCGCAAAGAGCGCGCGAAGGAAAAAGAGGCGGAGCGAAAAAAGAAGCGGCTGGAGCAGGCCCGCAAGAAACGCATGGAAGCGAAAAAGAAACGGGCACAAGCCCGTCGCCCCACTACAGAAGCCCTGCTCAGTCCGGCCTCCTCCGTTGAATCCAGCAGCAGGAATCATGACAAACCCAGCCGCGGACACATTCGTATTTCCATTCCGGTACAGTTTACGGTGTCCGGAAAACCGACTTACATTGAGTTTAAGAAGAAATCCTTCAAGGACGCAAGTTTTCGTACGCAGATGGTAGACTTCTACAGAGATGAAAAACGAAAATCTAAAGATCAAGATGACCAGGACTACTTTCAGTTTCTCATTCAGGCCATCGAGGGCGACTACCAGCGGTATTTGTAAATGCCCGGGATCGAGCCTTTTGCCTTGACCCTCAACCCCCGCGGTCCGATCTTATGAAAGTGCCGAATCACATACAATTCCTGTGCGCGGCCCTGCTTTCGGGTAGCCTGCTCCACTGCGGGGGCGGCTTCCCCGGCGCTACGACCGACAATCTGGCGGTCTTGCTTTTGACTTCGTCTTCTTCAGCCACAGCCGCCACGGCCTCTCCTGTGAACAGCGTACAGACCGGCCTGGTGGACCTCTCGAGCGGCGCCAACTTCAGCAACGTCACCCTGACCAGCGTCGACATGACAAAGACCTTCGTTGTCTGCAGCTTCCGGGCGGCCCAGAGCCTGCCGCAGTTCATGCCGCATTGTATTCTGAATAGCCCTACAAACCTGCTGGTGCGCTATCTGGGGGCGTGCTGCAACAACGTTCAGGTTGTCTATTATGTTGTGGAATTTGCTTCAGGTGCCAGTGTACAACGAGGCGAGCAGAACGGAATCGCCGGTCTGACGCAAAACATCGCCCTCTCTACCGTAGATACAACGAAATCCTTCGCCATTATTCAAGCTCAGTCCACAGACAACGTAAACAACATCGATGAGCAACTGACGTTCACGGCCGACATCAACGGACCGACGAATTTACTTCTGACCCGCAACGAGGCCGGAGCGACCCCAAACGTTGCCTGGCAGGTGGTACAACTGGATGGCGCCACCGTTCAAAGTGGTTCCACAACGATTTCCGGAGTCACTTCGGCCAGTCCTGCAATCACGACCGTTGATGTTTCCAAATCTTTTTTGATCTTGAGTAACCGCGGCGCGGCTGCCAGTAACGGAAACGACACCCAGATGGTCGTGCGCGGACGACTGAGTACTACTTCGATCGCTCTCAACCGGGGGGACGCCACCAACTCCGTGCACGTTCACTACTACGTGGTCACCCTGGACGGATCCAGCAGCGTGCAACACGGTACAGAAACGACACCCATGACGTCCACAGCGGTCCTGACCGGCATTCCTGGTTCCTCGTTCGACACCACGCGTAGCTTCCCGGCTACCAGTTCGTCAATAATAGCCCCCACCGCGGACCGCGAACAGGGTGACTTCACGAATGTGTTTTCGGGCGGCCAGCTAACGATGACCCGGATTAATACCGCTGTAAACGCATCGGTGGACTGGCAGATCGTCGAACTGGCCCAATAGCAAAAGGCCGAAGAATTTTTTGCCCGGCTGGCGGGGAAATATGCACCGGGATTGACGGCCGCGCGGCCCGGGATCAGATCTGGCCCGTTGAGCCCGGCACGTTTTTCGCGTGGATTGCGGTTTTGCGTATTCGGGTCCTTCTTTTGCCTTTCCTGCTGGGCCCATCCGGTAGTAGGCCTCGCTGCCACATCCGGCGAGCCGGCCGATCCGGAGCAGGATTCAATCAGCGCACTCCTGGCTGCGGTCCTCGCGGCCCCTTCCGGCTCGCCCGAAATCCAGTTGCTACTGTCGGGCACTATCGACTTTTCCAGCGGGAGCCTGTGTGATTTTCGCTTCGGCGGAAATTGTCATTCCGATCCGGTGACATTCACAATTCGCAATCTCGGAGCCGGCGCGCTCCTATTGACGAGCGTCTCCGTTGATAATGTGAGCGACTTTACCCTGACCCAGCCCGCCACCTATGTTGTGGCGCCGTTCTCCAGCATCGACTTTCAGCTGGACAATCCAACGTCCGGTTGTTGCACCGTGGGTACGCTCACCCTGGAGTGCAACGACGCGGACGAATCAAGCTATGTCATAAACCTGCTGGGGGACAACAGCTAGTCGTCGCGACTTGACAGGGCCCGGAGTTTCTCCGATAATAGAACGGCCGCCAACCTGCGGCCGACGAAGCCGATGTTCCGATATCCGGGTGCGTTCCTTTTGTGTGTGTTCCTGCCGTTGTCCGCCCCGGTTCTGGCAGATGCAGGACGACGGCCGCGCCCCGTGGCAACGGCAATCGGGGCCGCCGCCGAGGCCATTCCCGAAGCGCCGCTCAAACATTCTCCGCTCTCGCTGACTGCCTGGGAGCGTGATGCGATCGGTCGTCAAATCTGGTTCAACGAATCCCGTGCCAGCCACGCGGGGCTGACCGTCTGGAATCCCGGCGAAGGTTTCCCGTCCCTGGGAATTGGACACTTCATCTGGTATCCGGTTGGTCATCGGGAACGTTTTGTGCAGAGCTGGCCCGCCTTCGTCGAGTTCGCGCTTCGGCGCGGCGCCAGGCCGCCGGCCTGGGTTCTCGCGGCCACGACCGGCTGCCCCTGGCGGAATCGGGATTCTTTCTATCGTGATTTTCACGGGGCGGAACTTTCCCAACTGCGGGACTGGTTGGCCGGGACGGTTTCTCTGCAAACCGACTTTATTATTCATCGCAGCCTGCTGGCCTTCGATCGCGTGCGCCTGGGCGCGGGAAACGATAGCCAGCGCATAGAAAGAAACTACATGCGCGTGGCCGCAACACCCAACGGGCAGTATGCCCTGATCGATTACGTCAACTTCAAGGGAGAAGGAATCAGCGAAAGTGAACGCTACGCGGGCGCAGGCTGGGGACTTCTGCAGGTACTCGATGCCATGCCCGATGCGGAACCCGGCCAGGCGGCCGTTGAGGCCTTCGCCCTCGCAGCGCGCCGCATGCTCGAACGACGGATCGCAAACTCCCCGCCCGAACGAAACGAGGCGCGCTGGCGTGAAGGCTGGCACCGACGACTCGACACGTACCTGGAACCGTTGCGGCTCCCGGAATAGCTCGAAAATCCCTTGCAATTACCCAATGCGGCTGCCATACTCAAGCCGCGTAGCAGACTCATGCGTCAGGCAAAGCACACATGCGGCCGGGCTGTGACGGCGGGCAAGTTTGGGAACCGTGATTCCGACACTCCGGTCAGACCGGTCCCGGCGCGTCCGTCCTGGTCACGCAGGGCGCTTGCCATGGGCTTTGTGCTCGCGCTTTCCCACTGTGCAAACTGGAAAAACGAACCGGTCGATTACACTTTGCTGCTGCTCTTTTCCGGGGCCGCCTGCTCACTCACTCCCCAACAGCTGATTCAGCCCGCAAACGCAAGCGTGTTTCTTTCCTATTTGAGGCAGCAGGCGGCCGCCGGCGGTGGTACGGCCAGTACTTCGACGATCGGCGGTCTGACGGGCGCCGGCAACTTCGACTACCAAGGGGGCGCGCTTGCAGAAGACGGGCGCATTGTGGTGGTGCCGGGCAACGAGGGCAACGGCGTTATTCTTACGCCGAGCACAGGTACCTTCGAGACAACAACTCTGGCGGGTGTGGGTGGCTCAGTCGCCTACTGGGGGGCAGTGCGCGCTTTCGATGGTCGCATCTTCGGCATTCCGCGGTCCTCAGCCAACGTTCTCATTTTTGATCCGGTGGCGAACAGCGTGGATACAACGAGCATCAGCGCCCTGCCCGGATCGCAGCGCAACTATGGCGGCGTGCTCGCGCCAAACGGAAAGATTTACGGCATTCCCTTCGACGCCACTTACGTTCTGATCATCGACCCCACAACAGATACGGCCGATACGACCAGTATGACCGGCCTGGCCGGTACTGCGAAGTGGTCCGGCGGGGTGCTTGCACCAAACGGAAGAATCTACGGCATCCCTCACACAGCCACTTCAGTGCTCATCATTGATCCGGAAACGAACACTTACGATACAACGACCCTGACGGTTCCGGCCGGAGGCGGCAAGTGGTACGGTGGTGTGTTGGGCCCGGACGGCAAGATCTACGGAATGCCGCACAATTACGGCGCTGTGCTGGTCATCGACCCGATTCAAAACGCGGTCGATTACACGACCTTTACGGTGCCGGCCGGCTCCAACCGATTTATGGGCGGGGTGCTTGCGCCCAACGGTCGCATCTATGGCATACCCCGCGATGCAGCCTACATTCTGCAAATTGATGTCTTGAACGGGACGGTCGACACAAGCAGCCTGGCAGTCGCAGGCACTCTGGCCAAGTGGCTCGGCGGCGTGATGGGCATGGACAATCGCATCTATGGCCTGCCCTGCAGCTCCAACTCATTTCTAAAGCTGGATCACGCGTCCAACGCTTCGTTTTGCAACTCTGTGCTGCTTTCCGGCTACTTCAGTCACTTCTGATGGAATCGCGAATCGCCGGAGCAGCCGCGATCACGCATCCGAGTCCTCAGCCACAACGCCATCTACGAGCTGAATCTGGCGCCGGGCCCGGGCTGCGTAGTCCGGCTCGTGAGTCACCATCAAGATCGTCGTGCCCAGAGTCTTGTTTACGTGCTCAAAGATATTCATCACAGTCTCGCCGTTGCTGGAATCCAGGTTGCCGGTGGGTTCATCGGCGAATAAAAAGTGGGGTTCCAGAATCAGAGCCCGCGCAATCGCCGCTCGCTGCTGTTCACCACCGGACATCTTGCCGGGAACCTTGTCACGGCAGTGCGACAACTCGAACTGATCCAGCAGCGCTTCCGCCTTTGCCTTCTTTTCCAGGTGGCGACCCGAACGGCGCGCCGGCATGAGAATGTTCTCCAGAGCTGTAAGCTCCGGAAGTAGATAGTGAAACTGAAAAACAAAACCCATGCGCTCGTTTCGAAACGAATCAAAGTCTTCCGGCGAAAGTGCTTCCAGACGTTCTCCGTCCACGGTAACCTGCCCGGACCCGGGCACATCGAGTCCGGACAACAAATAGAGCAGCGTCGATTTGCCGGAACCCGATCGACCCGTAATGGCCACAAAATCGCCGCGCTTGACATTCAACGTGATATTCCGAATCACATCGATCGGTGGATCACCAAACGACTTGACCAGGTCTGTGCAGGCGACGCCCCCGGCTTTCATGTCTCACCGCGTATGATTTCGATCGGCGCCAGGCGCGAGGCGACCCGGGCCGGCAACCAGCTGGCCAACAAAGAGGCCGAAAGGGTGATCAAAAACCCACGCAAATATATCCAACCGCTGAAGGAAAGCAGAAGGTGATTGCGGCCGCCCGGGACTCCAATCTCAATCAACTGAAGCCGCGTGCAGGCTATGTAACCGATTGCAAGGCCCAACAACGCTCCGAGCAAGCCAAGCAAAGAACCCTGCAACAAGAACAACTTCGCGACGCTCTGTCTGGAATAACCCATGCTGCGCAGAATGGCAATGTCTCGCTTCTTGTGGTTCACGACCATGTTGAGAATGTTGTAGATCCCGAACGCGACGATCAGCACAATCACAAACGTAATGGAATTGCGCATGATGTTTTGCATTTGAAACATTGATAGAAAGCCTTCGTTGGCCTGGTCCCAGCTTTCCACTTTGTCCGTCGTGAACTGCCGCCAGTAGAGCGCCATTTCGGCCGCCTTTTCCACATCGTGCAAACGCACCACGATATCCGAGACCTCACCGATCGATCCCGAGAAAGTCTGAACGGCACGCAGAGAAGCGAAGGCGCGACTTTGATCGATCTGCCGTGTGCCGCTGCTGTAGACGCCCACGATGCGCGCCGGCAACAGACTCCGATTCGGACCAATCACGTTAACACTATCGCCCACCTGGGCCCCCAGACGTTGCATCAAAGCGTCCCCGAGAATGACGTTGGCGTCGCTGCGCGTTAACTCCGATAAGTTACCGACGGTGATGAACTTCTCAATGTTTGTCACTTTGATCTGCTGGGGCACGTCAAACCCAACCAGCGTTGCAGCGCCGGTATTGTTCCGATTCGTAAAGATCACCTGACGCACCAGTTGCGGTGCGAAAGCCTCCACCTGGGGATTCGATTCCAGACGTTCATACCAGGCCTGGACGTTGGTCAAGCGGCTGGCGTCGGTTCGACCACCTGGTGGGCGTACCCAGTGCACGAACGTGCGCTCAAAAAAGACGTCGCGAAACGTGGCTTCGTTAATGATCTCATCGCGGGCTGAGATGCGCACGTGGGAATCGTTGTTCACCAATCGATCAATCAGGTATTCCTGAAATCCGAGCATGAAAGAACTCAGTACAATGTAGCCGGCGGTTCCAATCAGGATCGCAAGAAAGGTCAGCAGCGTTTGTTGCGGCCGCGCTGCAAGTTGCTTAAAGGCGAGGTACAACATACTCAGGGCTCCTGAATCAGCACTTCGTCCCCCGGTACAACTACTTCGTTTAGGATCTCGGCCCACTGCCCATTGACCGCACCGATGCGGACCTCGACCGGAGCGCGGCGCCGGCCATCCCGGCGCACAATGACGCGACCCTCACGAATGGCAGCCAGCGGTACCATGAGGCTGTGTTCGTGGCGCGCCACTTCGATCGCCACGTCGGCGGTCATATCCGGTAGAATTTCGGGTGGCATGTTGGCCACTTCCACACGCACCAGAAACTGACCTTCGGAAGGATAGATGCGAACAACCTGGCCCTCCAGCTTCTGGTCACGAATCCCCTCGACGCTGATTTCGGCGCGTTGTCCCCGTCGAACCCGCAGGGCCGAAGGTTGATCCAGCGAAAGCAGGAAGTAGGTTTCCCGCATGTCCAGCAGGGTCAGCCCCACAACGCCGGGCATCATGATCTCGCCGATGTCGACCGGAATACGCGTGACCGTGCCTGCAAAGGGAGCGCGAAACGTGGTGCCGGAATCGGTGGTCAAGAGCGGGCGTCCGGCTTCGACCGACTCTCCCTCCTCCACGTGAACGGCGGTCACGACGACCGGGATGCCCGTCTTGAGCGACCAGCTGTGGGCGCTTCTCACAGTGCCCAGAGAATAGACCGCCTCGACCATGGGTCCCACCCGCGGCTCCACCCATTGCCCGCGGGCGCCCCGAAAAAGAAGAAAGCCGGCCACGAAAAGGCCGGCCAGAAGCAACAGGGAGATCACAAGCCACCGCCGCCCCGACCATCGCCCCACAAAACCCCTCAGACGTATCTCAAGTTGCTCTATTCTCATCACGATTCCACTATGGAGATAAGGCAGCCCTTCTTGCCCCGCTATGAGCCAGATCAAGCAGCCGGCAAAAAGAGCGGTACGGACGGTCACCGCGGCCTACCCCGAACACCAGAAAGAAACGTTTTTCACCTGACGTCGCCCACACCCGGGGCCGAAATCGTCCTGTATTCGGATAAGGCCATGTCAGACCGCTACGAGTTTGTTCCCCTGGACAGTTCCAGGGACTTGAGGCTATTGTACTGCCGCGAACTGAACGCGGTGCGCATGGACGTAAACCTGGTCGTTGATTCTCGCGAACGGGTGGATGACTTCTTCGCGCAGCTACTCGGCCTGATGGAAAAGCATTTCTCCGCGCGAAAAGTGCATTTTATTACGAACGCCGAAGGGCTGGAGATCAACGATGCGGTGCTTGCATACTACGCCGAACACCTGAAGCCGGCCTTTCAACGTTATGGCCTGGCACTGGTGCGCTTCGCGCGCGGCCTGCAAAAAGCCCGCCTGAGCATTGCCGCTTCCCTGGGCGGAGTGCCGGTAGCCCAGGTGGAGACCGAAGCCGAGGCGCTCGCGATCGTCAAAGACCTTTGTGCCCGCGAAAAGATCCTCTCGATTATGCAGAAGGCTGTCTCTCCCGAAGTGGCGGAATACATGCTGACCGGAGATATAGAGCCGGGCGGCGAAGAAAAAGTCTGCACAGTTCTGTTCGCGGACATCCGGGATTTTACGTCGATTGCGGAACAACTTTCGCCAAAAGAACTGGTCGATCTCGTAAACACATATTTGCAGAGCATGAGTCGTGTCATTGAACGGCACTCAGGCGTGATCGATAAGTTTATCGGGGATGCCATCATGGCGGTTTGGGGCGCGCCGGCCGAACATCGCTCCGAAAGCGGTACGCCCCTTGATGCGGACCTCGCCTGCGAGGCGGCGATCGACATGATGCTGGCTCTGGCCGAGTTTAATATCGTGCGTACCGCCCAGGCGCGACCGGCGCTTCGTATTGGAATTGGAATCGATACCGGACCGGTCGTGGCCGGCATTATGGGCAGTCTATCGCGACTGAACTACACGGTCATGGGAGACCATGTCAACATCGCCTCCCGGCTGGAAGCGGCAACGCGATCGTACAGCGTTCCCATTATCATCTCGGAGTTTACGCTTCAGGCGCTGACGACTCCGGACCGCTTCGTAAGCCGCGAGCTGGATCTCTTGCGTGTCAAAGGCCGCT
The DNA here is from genome assembly GCA_024233935.1 of Spirochaetales bacterium. Lineage (GTDB taxonomy): Bacteria > Spirochaetota > Leptospiria > Leptospirales > Leptonemataceae > JACKOY01. Next base: position 50,603 of record JACKOY010000005.1, read on the forward strand.
CGCGGCCCATCCGGGTTTTCGAACTGGTGGGACGCCGATAGCACAGTTGCCGATCAATCGCGGCGTCAGCCCTTGAAAATGATACCCGATAGCAACGAGACCGTATAGCCTGGCACATGGATCGTTTTGGGGAATTTCTCGTGACCCGCGGGGTTGTCTCGGCCGGCCAGCTGGCGGACGCGCTGGCCTACAGTCGCGTTGTTGCTCGCAACCTGTCGCTCATGTCCGTGGCGGAGTCCGTCCTGCAACAGGAAGACCTGATTCGAGTTGCCTCGCATCAGATGACTACCGGACTTGGCTTTGAAGAAGCGTTACTTGAACTGAAGTTACTCAGCCCGGATCGTTTAGAGCAGCTTCGATCGGAACAGGCGGAGTTCCGCATTCCGCTCGGTGAAGTATTGCGGCGCCGCGGAGTCCTGTCCGAGCAACAGCTGAGTGAGCATCTGGCTCAATATCGCAGCGAAGCCGATGACCCGGCGAAGCTCGTGCACATGATGCGTCACGTCGAAATGCTGGCGCAGCTGCCCGACCAGCTTCTACACGACCTTGCAGGCCGCGGAACTCTGAAACATCGCGACGCGAATGAAACGGTGTATTCCCAGGGTCAGACCAGCGACCGATTGTACTTCATTGAGAGCGGCCTGGTGCGTCTGACGCATAATCCGGGGAACGAAACGGTCGAGCTCGGCACCTGTCATTCAGGCCAGGCCTTCGGTCTGGCTGCAATCTCCGGAGGCGATCCGCGTCTGGAAACAGCAACCACGGTTATGCGATCTTACCTCTGGAGCATTTCGGCGGAAGACATCCGGGAGACGATCAAGTTATATCCGGCGGCCGTCGAGTCGTTCACGCAGCACCTCGGAGGCCACCTGCGCAGCATAGCCACGAGCCTCACGGATCGCACAAAAGGCTTTGAAACGAATATCCACACGATTATCCTGGAATCGGGCACGGATGCCACGCAACTGGCCGACGAGTTGATCCGGTCGGCAGCAGAAGAAATCCCACACGCGGTTCAGATCGTACATTGCGATCCAGCGCTGGTCGAACCCGACGTGCCATCCGTCGAAGCGCTGATCGGCCCGGAAGCTGCAGGCCGCGTGTTCGTCATGAGAGTTGCGGGTTTGCATCCCCGGAACGATCTGGAGCGGACACTGAAATGGCTGCACCGAGAATCGGAACACATACCGGTGCTCTTTTTTCTGATTTCGATGCCCGCTCCCAATGACGAAAACCGTCGCGAAGCAGAAGAAAGCGCGGAGTTGCTCCTGAAGAATAGCCGACGGACGCTTGTTTTGACACCGGGCATCGATCCGACATATATCACCGGTGTGCAACAGAGCGCTGTCCGCGTGCAACTTGTGGCAAAGCGCGGGGAGGTCGAACCCAACACTTTCGCGCGCCTGCAGAAGTCCTGCGGTCCCACTCTTTCACCGATCACTTTCAAACCGGATTCTCTGGAGCGCTCTGTGCGTTCTGCGACGCGGGCGGTACTCGGAAAAGAAGTGGGACTCGTGCTCGGCGGAGGGGGCGCAAAGGGTGCGACGCACTTCGGCATCCTTGACGCTTTCGAACAGGCGGGGATCCCGATTGACGTGATCGCCGCGTCCAGTTCCGGCAATATGGCCGCGGCTCCCTGGGCCTGGGGCTTGCCGACCGAGCAGGCCATAGAAGCCTATGTCGAGGCTTACGGGAAACGAAAGGTCAAATATCCCGACTGGACCCTGCCTTTTCACGGACATCTTACGCGCGGCAATCCGGGCAAGGTGTTCCTGAGATCGCTTATGGGGGACGGCTTCACCTTCGATTGCATGCGCGCCTATCTGCCGGTCGCGGTCGATATGAATTCCGGGCAGGATCGCGTCGTAGCAGGCATCGAAACCTGGCGCGCCGCCTTTGCATCGATGGCGATACCCGGTCTCTTGCCGATGGTCGAACACGGCGATGCACTCTTCGCTGACGGCGCGCTGGCCAACAACGTGCCCTCCTCGCATGTTCGATCCTACGGAGCTGACCTGATTGTAAGCGTGAATATCAGCCCGACCCCGGAACACACAAAATTCAACCGACGCAGTGTCCCCTCCAATATGATGCGCAGCGCTGAAGTGATGATGCACCAGACCACGCCGCGCCACACAAAATACACGGACGTCACAATTCAGCCGCCCGTCGCCACGTACGGAATGTTCGACTTCGCCGAATCAGAGCGATTTATTGAAATCGGACGGGAGGCTGCAAACGAGAAACTCCCTGAAATTCGTTATCTTCTGAGGAAACAAAGCCTTCGTTTTTCAGGAGGCTCATAGCTCCTCCGGGTCGGGCCTGCCCCGGCCGTAAAACCAGGCGAAGAGGACTGCGGCGAGCAGACAAAGGCCGAGCGCCACAATGGCGCTCAATCGTATGCCGACGTCGTGCCCGCGATCTTTTCCGAGCAGTGCGACCGAAGCAAACAAACCAGCGCCGACCGCGATTCCGATCTTGTAACTCAGGTTTTTTCCGGCCACAAAGATCGCCTCCGGCGCCTCGCCGTAAATATTTCGCGCGCGCTGAATCTGTTCGGTCACGACCGCCATCACAAGGATGGTCATTCCGCCAAGGGGAATGCCACCCAGAAAAAAAATGATGCCGGCCTGGATCGCCGCTCCAATGGGATAGTGCCCGAGCTCGCTGATCAATGCCAGGAGCACAGCCAGGATCAAAAAAACACCCAGAATCACCCGCCGCTTTCCGAATCGACGCGCTGCGTTGGCCGCGACCGGCGCCGTCAGCATTGAAGAAGGAACCATGATAGCGATGAAGATGGAGAGCATGCTCGAGTCCAGCTCCAGCAACACGACGACGTAGTAATAGGCGCCGGCCTGCACCATTTCGACGCACGCGATAAAGATGCAGTAGACGACCAGAAAAACGGCGAAGTCCCGACTCGATAAGACACGGCGCACCAGTTGCCCGACTGATGTTTCCGATGGGACATGGATCCCTGCCTCAGTTCCGCGCAACGCCAGAATGGGAAAGAGCATGAGCAGGGCCGCCAGAGAACACAGCACGAAAAAACTCATCTGGCGCGATGTGAGGACATCGAGGCCGCCGTATTGCGCAACAGACCAGATCAGGGGCGCCTGGCCCGCGAGAATCACGCCGAGCGATTCTCCCAAACCCTGATACATGGAAAGGCTGATGCGATCATCCTCGTCGCGGCAGAGCACGTCCATGTGCGCGAGAAACGGAGTCACATACGCGCTGAAGAAGGTTACTCCCAGAATCAAAAGGACGGTGACCCAGACAACATTTATGACGCCCACCCCCGCCTGCGGGGGAAGGAACACGAGCAGCATGCAGGCGGCCGCCGGCAGGAAGCTCTTTTCCATCATGGGCAGACGTCGGCCGCGCCTATTTTGCGAACGGTCGCTCAGACGCGCGATGAGCGGATCGACTACAATGTCCGCCAACCGGGCCAGGACGATGATCACGGAAAGAATGCTGATTCCCAAAAAGATCGGGCCACGCGGCAGCAGGATCGGAAGGTCATCATGGGCCGGAGGATTGTAGAAGTTAATCCAATAAAGAGCGATCAGAAAGAAAGGTATCGTGTAGCCGGCGGACCCAAGCAGATAGGACAGGCGATAGGCGAGCGGAGGCCCGCCCGGCCCTCTGACTGGAGCATCGCTCCTCATGGAAGTCTTCGGCGTGCGCCTCTGAACGAGCGCAGGACAACCTGAAGGGCAGAGGCGTTTTGCCCCACGTGGCCGTGCGTGTAAGCCTGCCGGACGATAAGAACGAGCGCCAGAACAAGGTTCAGCCAGCCCAGGCCGTCGGCGATGGTGCGCGCGTACCACTCCGGCGTCGCACGCACGAACGGCGCAAAGGGCACCACCAGAAGGATTGCCATAACCAAAAAGAGCGAATACAGGCGCATTTCCGCAAAAAGCAATCCCCGTCGTCCCATGAGCAGTAAAGGAACCACCAGGTGAATTACTGCCACACCCGAATATTCCCCCGTCGGCCGATCGGGCGGGTTCGTACCGTACACAAAAGTAAAATTCCAGAGCACATAGAGAACGATCCAGAGTACACCCAGGTCGTAGTGCACGTGCGACCGGGAGTTGCGCTGGATCGCTGCCGGGCCTGCCTGACAGAAGAGCAACGCCAGACCCGCCAGCACGTTCGGGACGCTCCCGCCCGAACTGCGTTGTGTCCCGCCAATGCTTATGTCAAATGCCTCAAAACCGACCGCTTCAAGGATATTGAAAAGCAATATCAAATAGAGCGCCACTCTCGTCCAGCCGGGCGGCTCCCGGGAGAAACGAAATGCAGCCACGACCAGAGCCGAAAACGCAAGCGTCAAAAATTTCAGGAATACGAACGCACCCTGGGTCGTTCGAAATTCGGTAAACACCAGGTAAAAAGTTACGACGAGGACGAGCAGAACAATCGCCAGGAGGTTAGTCAACCCGCTCAGTCTGGAAAGCAGGAGACTGACCAGACTGACGACCGCAATCGCGATCAAAATCCAGAGCAAGGTGGTCATCATGTGTGTGCTCCACAGAGCCCCCATCAAGCATGCCGGTGGCCTACGAGACGGCAACCGGAAAACTCAAACCGTCTGAATATGAAAAACGGCGCCAGAAACGAACCCGGGCCCCGGCCTTCTCAGGGAGCGTCGATCATGAGCACGCAGCGGGTGCCCGACTCGTTGCAGAATGCGCCCCGAAAATCGGGAAAAAAAACTGACAAACCGGGGATCACAATTGTTGCTAATACTGGCCGCCTTGCTGCGGCAGACTCTTGTATCGATGGACCGCCGCAGGTGAAAGGAACCATACGCGGCCTGGTCGCGAGCGTGACGCTGGTCTGGCTCGCCGGCCCGGCCTGCACCGTACACAACATAGAGTGCGCTCAAAACGCCGGTATCTGCGAAGGCTCGCTGCTGGCCTCGCTGTACCTGCAATCGGTGACTCCCACCATCATGCTCGGGGATTCCGCCGGGAACATATTCTTAAGCTACGACGGGCGGTCCTGGACGGGACCGATCGTAAATTTCAACGGCAGCGCCATATCCAGTATTATCTACGCAAACGGCCGCTTCTGGGCTTCAACCGTCGCGACTATGGTAAGCATCTACTACTCGACCGATGGCATCAGCTGGTCTTCCACTAACACCGGACTGGGCAGTGCAGCACGGCAGGGCGGGCTGGCTTACGGCAAGGGACTCTTCGTCACCGGTGGAGGCGGAGGTCCCAGTCTGCACTATTCTCAGGACGGTTTGAGCTGGACCGGCAGCACAGACCCCGAAGGGAGCGTGGTTCCTTTTCAGACGATCGAGAGCATCACTTTCGTCGGCAATACTTTTGCCGGCGGGGAAGATGCAGGCGGTCAGTTCATGTTTGCGAGCGACGGCATCGATTGGGTCAACGGGTGCTCGTCAACGGCCCTGCCCTCGGAGATCACGTACCACAAAGGCAGTTTCTACAGCGGCGACACGGGTGTGATTAACATCGGAGTCGTCGGCGGTGGCGCCTGTGCGACCGTATCGGCCGTGACCGGTATTCAGACCATGGGTTCTAATGGCGATCAGCTGCTTGCCTCCGGGACCGGCGGAGTGATCTATCGTTCGAGCGACGCCATAAACTGGAGCGCCAATCTTTCGCCGGGCGGAAGCAACACCATGGAAACCACGTCGCTCGCGGATCCGCGGGTGAGCATCATCGCGGGCCAGAATGCCACCTACTATCTGTCCGGGGACGGTGGCTATAACTGGTCCGGGCCCTACACGGTGCCCGGTGCGGCCAATATCCAGGCCTCCTTCGTGAAAGCCGGCTTTCCGTACTGAGATCGGGCGCAGCGAAGGCCCGCTCGAAATTGCTTTTCAAGCCACCAGCCCGGACAGAGACTGCCCGCGTTTAAAAGGCCCGGAGCGCACGCACCATGAAGATTCATCCCACAGCGATTATCGATCCCAAAGCAGAGCTGCATGAAACGGTCGAAGTCGGACCGTATTCAGTCATCGACGCGGATGTCCAGATAGGCGCAGGCACGGTAATCGAAACTCATGTGCGCATCTATTCCGGCAGTCGCATTGGAAAGTTCAACCGCATTCATCATGCCACGGCGATCGGTGGGCCGCCCCAGAACGTCGGATGGGATCTGAATATCAAGTCTGGCTGCATTATCGGCGACAACAACGTCATGAGAGAGTACTTTAACATGCATCGCTCGCAGGAAGAAGGCGGCCACACCACGATCGGCAACGGTTGCTTCTTGATGGAAAATGTCACGGTCTCGCACGATTCGCACCTGGGCAACAACGTCATCATGGTGCACGCCGCAGCGACCTCCGGCCATGTCGATATACAGGACAACGCCTTCGTGTCCGGACTTTCGGCCATCCACCAGTTCTGTACAATTGGAGAAAATTCCATGATCGGTGGCTGCTCGAAGATTGTAAAAGACATCCCGCCTTATGCGACCGCCGACGGCAACCCGGCGACCGTGATTGGACTCAACGCGATCGGTCTGAAGCGGGCCGGCTTTTCGCCGGAGGCCCGCAAAAAGATCAAGGACGCCTACAAAGTCATTTACCACTCCAATCTGAACATCAGCCAGGCGCTCAAGCAACTGGCCGAAGAAAATGACCCGTCACCGGAAGTGCAAAAGATCCGCAATTTCTTCGAAAAAAGCGAACGCGGCGTAACCGATCACCGATGACCGGCGCCCCGCGTTCCCAGAACTCCGACCGATAGCGGCAGTACCCAAAAGCGCTATCGTGCTTTGACCCGTTCAGGGCTGCAGATCGGCCGCCCGGGCGGCAAGGAGCGCATCGGGCAGCTGCACCGGCTTTGAAAACTCGAGACCGAGAGCAAGGCGGCTCTCATCGATCGGCCGGGCCCAGATCAGACGAGCGCCGTTTATGCGCAGTGCCCGAGTCAAACGCGCGCTCGTGATCTGGAGCGAAACCACGCTTTGCTCCTCAAGGCCGATGTCGGCCCCCGTGGTGATGAAACTCAATCCCTCCTCCGACACATCCTGAATCTGTCCCTGGACCAGACCTTCGCTGGAGATCAAAAGCGCGAAGAAGTTGCATAATTCGCCCGAGCGCGCCCGCTTTGTTCGGCGCCGCTCCGGGCTCGTTTGCTGTGTTTTCATGGCTGGATACTGCGCGTGAATAATTGCGGCAGCGTGGCGATCTGTTTTCACCGGCGCATATCTGCATTCTAACCCGGGACAGCGTCGTTCACACCAACATCAATTCACAAAAACCTGTTTCTGCATACGGCACGCCTGCAAATATGAGCCATGAGTCTGCGCGGGCAAATTCTGCTGAGCTTTCTGGGGGCTGCGAGCCTGATTGTGGGGCTCTTCGCCGTCCTCCTCTTTCTTCTGGTTTCTTCCCGCTTCCAGGAGCGTTTCGCCAGAGAGCGCATGGTGCTGGCCGAACAACTGGCGCGCACCGTCGATGGGGATCATCATTTGGGCTTTCGTTCGCCGGCGGCCACCGAGAACCCCGATTTTGTTCGCCAGCTGGAAAACATGCGTCACCTGCTTGAAATGGATGAGTTCATTACGTATATCTACAGCCTGAACTACGACCGGGCGCATGACGAACTGCTTTTCGGCATCGACGCCTTTAAGCTCGAAAGGGATTTGCTCTGGATCGAGAGCGCAGACTTTGCTGTTCAGATCAGCGCCCGGCGCAATGGACTGGTGTTGTCGCACCTGAACCAGCCGGTCGAAGAACTACTGGTACCCGTGGGGGGCCAGAATTTACCGGTCACCATTCGAGAGGAAGGCGAAGCCTTCGCGGTCCGCATCGGACAGACTCGCATTGCCACCATAACCCGCCTCGACCCGCTCCAGGTTTTCATCGCGCACCAGCAGCTCAGCGCTGCGGTTTCGGTCGAGCGGGAGTTTGACATCGAAGGCGCGCAGCTGCCCATTCGCTTTACGCTCGGTCGCGCGGGGCAGGTGGCCGTTCCACCCGGGACGCCGTTCGTCGACACCGACATCTACACAGAGAAACTCAAGGGCATTATACGAAGTGGCCGACCGGAGTACGACCGCGAAACCCAGAGCACCGCCTACGGTGAGATTCTTGCGGTCTATGCGCCTATTCATTCCCAGAGCAGTGGTGAACCAACCGGCCTGCTGGTCCTTGAGATCAGCACTCACGATCTCGATCGCCTGCAGGCAGACTTTCTCTGGCGCACGGTGATTGTGGCGCTCTTCGCAATCGCTTTGATCGGCCTCACATCGGTCGCGTTGTCGCGTTATCTGACGCGTCCGATTCGCAAACTCGCGAAAGGGATCCAGCAGATTTCGGACGGGAACCTGGATTCGCGCGTCGAAATTGATCGGCGGGACGAATTCGGACAACTGGGCAACGCTTTTAACGCCATGGCCGGGCGCCTCAAGCTGGCCTACGAAAACCTATCCAACACAAACGCCGGCTATCGACGCTTTGTACCGGAAGAATTTTTGCGTTACCTGGGCCGCGAGCGAATCTGGGAGGTGCAGCTGGGCGACAACGTAAGCCGGGAAATGACCGTGCTCTTTTCGGATATCCGTTCTTTTACGGAGATTTCCGAAACCATGCTGCCGGGCGAAAACTTCGATTTTGTGAACCGTTATCTTAAGTCGGTCAGTCCGAAAATCCGCGATCACAACGGAATCATTGTGAAGTACCTGGGTGACGGCATGATGGCGCTTTTTCCGCAAACCACGGACGACGCCATCAACGCCGGAATCGCCAAACTTCGTGAGGTGGACAACTTAAATCGTGGTTCGGCCGCGAAACCGATTCGCATTGGCGTGGGCGTACACTATGGCCCCATGATGGTCGGCATCATCGGCGAAGAGGCCCGCATGCAGGGGGACGCGTTTTCGGACACCGTAAATCTGGCGGCGCGTCTGGAAAGTCTGACACGGTTCTATGAGGTTCCGATGGTCGTAAGTGGAGCGGCAAAAGAACAAACCAGCATGGGCGAAGAACACTTTCGTTTGCTCGATCGCATTATTGTAAAGGGGCGTAAACACGCCGTCGATGTATTCGAGGTCATTGCCGCCAGCGAACAAAGCCAGGCGGAACTTCGAGCGAAAACCGCCGGGGCTTACAACGAGGCTCTGGAACTTTATGCGAATCAGAATTTCGAAGCGGCCCGCACACTTCTGGAAGAAGTGCTCGCGGTCAACGCGAACGATGGCGTTGCCCTGCTCTACCTGACGCGCATCGAACACCTGCTTGCGTCCGGAGTGCCCGATGGTTGGCATGCGATCACGCGGCTCGACTCAAAGTAATCGAACGTCTCTATCGCCGAAACCCAAAACCGCTGACGGTTTCTCGATCCTCACCAGTCCAGATCGTTTGCGCGCCAGAGGTACCAGGCGGCGACGGAACGATAGGGCTGCCAGGACTCCCCGAGCGCGCGCAGTTCTTTCGCAGTCGGCTCTCGTCTTTTGCGAAATGCCAGCTGATAACCCCGCCGTACACCCAGGTCATCGACGGGAAGTACGTCCAGACGCCCCAACGAAAATATCAGAAGCATCTCCACCGTCCAGCGCCCAATGCCGCGAATCCGGGTCATGGCTTCAATCAACTCCGCATCCGAAAGGCGTTCGGCCTCGCTACGGGCCGGAAGGCGACCTTCCAGGCGATGCCGGGCCAGGTCCCGACAGGCTTCCACCTTGGCCCAGGACAGGCCGGCCTCCCGCAGGCGATCGGGTGGCAGTTCGAGGACACGGCCCGCCTGGTCGGCTTCGCGACCGATCGCATCCAGCACACGCCCGTAGATTTTTCGAGCCGCCAGCGTGGAAACCGATTGGAATACGATCGCCCGGAGCAAAGCGTCGAAGGGCTGCTGCTCCCATTCGGGCTTCAAACGGAATGGCCCGACCCGCTCGATCAACGCTTCGAACGGCGCGTGGTTCTCGCGCAAGCGGCGTTTGGCCGTACGCACCCGGGCCGGCGTCATGACGGCCGGACGGGGTCGGGCTGCTGTAGGTTCGTTCGCCGTCATTTCATGCAGGTCCGCAGAGAATACCTGTACGGGCGTACAAGCCTGCCCACCGGCCCGGAAATTTCGGCCAGACCAGCGCCTGGCGCGTGTTCAGGAGCCTCACAGCGTCCCGGCCATCGTCAAGCGCTCGTGACTGCCTTTTTTGATTGCTCGGACCCGGCCAGCGCCAACAATTGCTACATGATTGAAAGCAATTATTTCACCGACAACGAAGACCTCCAGTTGCAGTTCGATTCGCTCATTTCCTGGGAACCGATCGTGCAGGAGATCGAACATGGCTTCGCAGACGCGGCCGAATACAAAAAGACGTCCGACGAGCGCCTGGCCATGGCGCCCTCCAGCACGGAAGAGGCCGTCGAGTACTACCGCACCATCCTGGAAGCGCTCGGCGAGATGATGGGCAAAGAGGTCGCCCCCCGCAGCGCGGAGATGGACCGCATTGGACTCAAGTACGAAAACGGCAAAGTCACCTATCCCGAAGCCCAGGACTATTGCTTCGACGAACTGCGTAAGGCGGGGCTCATGCCCTTCGCATTTTCGCGTCGCTATGGCGGGCTCTCCATGCCGGTGACGGCTCAGAGCATGGCCCTTGAGATTGCGGCCCGGGCCGACGCTTCTTTTTCGCTGGCTTACGGCAATGCCAACGTGGCCGAGATCGTGGCCCGCTACGGCTCGGAAGAAATGATCGATGAATGGATTCCAAAATGGGCTGCCGGAGACATCAGCTGTGCGATGGCGCTGACCGAGCCCAACTACGGCTCCGACCTGCCGAACGTACAAACCCGGGCGGTCAAAGACGAAAAGGGAACCTGGCGCATCACCGGGGCCAAACGCTTCATTACCCACGCGAGTGGGTATCACAAGGCGCCCTGCGTCATTCTGACCCTGGCGCGCACCGGCAGCCCCACCAGCGGCGCGCGGGGACTTTCTTTCTTTCTCGTGGAATCGAAACATGTGGAGATTGCCGGCATCGAACGTAAGATGGGGCTGCACTGCTCGCCCACCTGCGAAGTGGTCTACGACAATGCGCCCGCACACCTGATTGGCGAAGAAGGTCTGGGGCTGCTGCGCTACTCCATGGGTATGATGAACTCAGCCCGGCTCGTGATCGCCGCACAATCCCTGGGCATTGCGGAGTCTGCTCGCTTTGAGGCCCGAAAGTACGCCCACGAGCGCATTCAGTTCGGCAAACCAATCGAAGAAATCCCCGCGGTCCGAAAGATGCTGGATCGTATGGATGCGGAATCGGCCGGAATGCGCGCGCTGTTGCTCGAAGCCTCGCGCACGATTGACATGTACATGTGGCGCAAGGAACACCTCACGAAACACGAAGGTCTGCCGGAAAAACAGGCCAAGAAAGACGAGCAGGTCCGCAAATGGGAGAAGCTGGCCGATTTGTTCACGCCCCTTTCCAAATATTACATCTCCGAAATGTGTGTGAGCATCGCCTACGACGCCGTGCAAATTCATGGCGGCGCCGGATTCACCGAAGATTATGATGTTTCGCGCATCTACCGGGACAGCCGCATCACAACCATCTATGAGGGAACAACGCAGCTTCAGATCGTCGCCGCAATTGGCGGTGTGACGGCGGGCATGGCGCAAAACGGATTCTTGCGTTCTTATATCGAAGAAGAAATGGCCGGCTTCACGCCCTCCAGCACGTTGCGTACGCTTTTCGAAATGTTCGAGGCCAACGCGGAATTGTATCGCTCCATCGAAGACAGCGAGACCAAAGCCCGTTACGCCTCGGAAGCGGTCGAAAGCGCTGCGCGTTTTCTGCTGGGCATGTTGATGGAACGCTCGCTCGTCAAAACGCCGGAGGACCGGCGCCCGGCCCGGGAGCAACTGCTCGACCACCTGCACGAAGAAAGCATCGCCCTGCTCTCGGCCAACCGGGCCCGGCTGGAACTCGCGACGAAGCGAGCGGCCCGCAAAAGCCCCGCCGCCGTGGCGTAGTCCATCGGATCCGCCACCCGGACAACGCGCGCGAGCCGCTTTTCGGTACCCTACTTCTGCGGGAATTCCCGGGTCGTGAGATCGGCGAGCTCCCGAATGTCACCGGTCGGTTGAGCGTCTCTGGCTCCCTCCAGGCGGCGATCTTACGCTTTCTGAAAGCTCTTCTGACGGAGTCGAAATAAGCCCAACGGGGCCGTCTCCTTTTCTGCCCCGCAGGTGTAGCAGGTCGCAGGATCTCGGGCGATCCATGCACGATCAGCCCGCGCCGATACCGCTTGCAAAGAATTAGACCCGCGCCCATTGTGTCAGAGTTTGCCGCTTGCGGACGCCGTCGAAGCGGCGCCGATCTAAACCTTCCTTTTTCCGCTGGTCTCTTTCGAATGGCAACGGACAACCCCACTTTTCTACGAGCCCACCCCGCGGACTGGCTTCGCATTGCAATCCCGATTGTGCTGCTCACGATCACGTATTCGGCCGATCTCTTTCTGCTTGAGCTGGCAATGCTTCTGCAACTGGGCCTGGCGGTCTTATGGCTGCTGGTAAACGTTTTTAGTGTGATCGACCAGAAGAAGCGGCCCGCCTGGGCTTACGTGCCGGCGACCCTGGATCTGGTGACGACCACGCTCCTGGTTTACGCTACCGGTGCGACCAGTTCGCCCTTCGCTTTTCTCTACGTAGTCTATGCCGCCATCAGCAGCCTGAACCTGGAAGCCCGGCAGGGTCTTTTCAGCACCGTTCTCGCCATCGCGTGCTACGGGAGCACAAGTACTCTGACCTACATGGGTGTTCTGAATCCCATCAATATTATCGGAGAGTTTGCAACGCTGGGCCTGGCCGGAGTGCTCACATCGTGTCTGGTTTTCGCGATGGTAATCGGCCTGACACACTACATCATAAGCGACCTGATTCGCAACAATTACGAAGCGCGCCGAAAACTGGAACTGGCAAGCAAGCAAATGAACGCCGATCTGGACATGGCGCGCAAGATTCAAATGGGGCTGATTCCGACGCGCGCGCTCTCTGCCGGGGACGTCACCGTGCAATCGCGTTACATTGCGCTACAGGCCGTCGGTGGCGATTATCTGGACTACTTTACGGATCGGGACGGCAATCTCGGCATTCTCGTGGCGGACGCGGCGGGCCACGGCATTCCGGCGGCCCTGATAGCATCCATGACCAAAGTTGCGGCCGATCGCCTTCGCTCCCAGATGCGTCATCCGGCCCGTATGATGGGTCTACTGAATCGTAGCCTCTTAAACAAGACGAACAACAACTTCGTTGCAGCCACCTATGCAGTGTACCATCCCGCAAAAAATATCCTGCGTTACTCTATGGCCGGCAACCCGCCGCCCTATCTTCTGCGTCCCGGAAAGCCGGCCCTGCGTCTCGACGGGAACGGTCCGGTGCTCGGAGTTCTCGAAAACGCGACATACCACGTTCAGGAATTGCAGCTCAGCCCGGGCGACCGGATCGTCTTCTTTACCGACGGGATCAACGAGTGCCGCAGCGACGCAGGTGTTGAACTCGATGAAGAACAACTCACGAATCTGCTAACGGGCGTGACCGCACTCCAGCCCACCCAGGACGCCGCCGTTCAGATCGTGGATGATCTTACGCGCTTCACAGGAACGCGTGGCTTCGAGGACGATATCACCCTTGTGGTTCTTTCGGTGGCGCCGGTTCTGTCCCCGCGAAGCGCAACCCCACCCCCGGCCGACGCGGAAGACTTGCCTCCCGCTCCCTGACAGTACTCAGCACAGAAGCGCCAGTATCAAAAACCAACCAAAGAAAATCAGTACGGGGGCAATCCAGAAAAGACAAACGCGCAACAGCAACGCTGTGATCTCACAACTCCGGAAGAAAAGAAGCGGAGAAAGCACCGCGACAAGTACAGTCGCCGGCCAGAGCCAGACGAAGTAGTACTCCGTCCAGTTCGGAAGGCGCCCGCAACTATCCGTAGCCATGGTGCCGATCAAAAGCCCCCCGACCACAAACATCAACGCGCCAAACGCCGACCCAAAAGCAATCAGCAGGGCCTGCCAGAGCGGCGTGGCGCCTTTCAACGCTCCAGCCGCCGCATGGCCCCGAGCGCGATCAAAAGCTGGGCGGGATAGTAGCTGCCCAAAATCCACAGGGCCGCAAGCGGTATGGCAAACAGAAACTTGTTCACGGCAATCAGGGAATCCGAAAGCATAAACACACAGCTGCCGGCATACAGCGGCCAGAGCGGGCCGTCCCGAAACACAGAACCAACGACCATCGTAAGAATTGTGGCCACATAGAGATAGACCGGGAGCGCAAAATTACCCAGCTGTGGCGAAAGCACGATGGCCAGGCCGAACCCTGCCAGCACGGGCAGCAAAGCCAGAACCAGTCGCCCCGTCCGAAAACGAAAGTGCAGCCAGAATTCGGCCGCGTAAAACAGGTGGCCGACCAAAAACAAGGCCAGACCGACCACAAAACTTTGCGCAAAGTCCAGAGAAAGAGCCACATCGCCGGCGCTGCCGAACAGTAAGCCCAGAAGTATGAGGCGCGAACCGCGCACCCGAAATACAAAAAAGGCCAGCAGCCAGATGGGTGTGGCCTTAAAAAATGCGTACCCGGGAAAGCCGCCCAGCAGCCGGGCGGTTATGCTGGCCGCGGACAGGGTCAGAAACACGATCAGCATGGGGGGGCGCATTGCGCAGGCTATGGCGGAAATGCGATCCGGTCAGCAAGAATTTGAAACGTTGACACGCATGATGACGCGTGCCGAACTGAACGTACCATAGACCTTCGGGGAATGCCAATGGCACAGTTTCTTGCGAACATCACAATCTTGCTGGAAGGCTTTGCAATCGCGGGAGGCCTGGCGTTGCTCTACAAAGCGGGCAAAGAGTCTTCCGGGTTATTGCGCGCGGCGGGCATCGTGCTTGTAAGCTTCGGAGCGCTCACTCTGGGCCTGACCTTGACCTATTACAGCCTCTATTGGTTAGACGACGGCTTTGACACCGTGCATCCGCCCATGCAAATGCACGGTCGCCAACGTCACGGAGGAGACGGTCCCGACGGTATGCAACACGGCGGTATGCAGCACGGCGGTATGCAGCACGGCACGGACACAGAACCCGCCGATGCCGGGCCATAGCCCGGACTGTCGTGGCTACGCCCCGGCCCCCGGGCCTCAAAAGCAAGCGTGGTTTTTTTGCGCTCCGGCTTGAAGGCCCGACGGGTGGGCTGGTCTTTCGACCGGTCGGATCAATGCCCGGGGGCGTCGGGGCGCCCGCATAGATGCACGGTCTCGCGTAGGCGTTCAATATCCAGACGGGCCTCGCGGGCGAAGTCAAACAGGCCGTTTTTTTCCTGATACACATCGTACAGTTGCGTGTAGCAAAAGCCGCGTATATGCTCGTGTTTTGCGATCTCTAACAGGGCCTGCTGCACTTCCAAAAAGAGGTCCTGTCCTCCTCTTTCGCCGTAGAACCCGAAGCCGCCCAGTTCGCTGATCAAAACCGGGGCTCGATTTTGCTCGGCTCCCGGTAGCCAGGGAGCCTTCACGATTCTGGTCGGGAAGATCATATACAGCAGATGCCACCAGCGCGAGCGTAGGCCGGCGGGTTCTTTTAGGTCGCGGTACAGCTTTTGAATTTTGTTCTGGTTCTGAAGGTAGTGATGCACATCGAGCAGGTCGGTCCGCACGTGATCGAAACCGGAATTGTCCACCACCAGCACGTCCGGATCCAGATTCTTCGTAAACTCGTAAGCCTTCCGCAGCTGCTCTCTTGCCCGACGCGACCACGCGACCGAAAGCAGTCCCCAGCTTTCATTGAATACAACCCGACAGATGATAGAAGGATGATTTCTATCGCGCTCTATTACACTTTTCCACTCCGCAAAAAAGGGCTCCGGATCAAGTCGCGAGAAAATCGGTGGCGAGGGCATTTCTTGCCAGACTACAAGTCCCCGGCGGTCACACAGATACAGGAAACGCGGGTCTTCAATCTTCTCGTGAATGCGCAGTCCATTGAAGCCCGCGCCGGAGGCCAGATCCAGGTCGCGTCGCATGTGTTCCTCATCGGGCGCGCTGTAAGCTCCGCGCTCGTAGTACCCCTGGCACAGAACCAGCCGCTGATACAAATCGCGCCCGTTGAGCAAGACACGTCCCCGGGACGGGTCGATGGAAAGCAAACGATGGCCGGTATTCAAAAACACGCTATCGTGTGCTCCCCCGGCGAGGGTAAGGCCAAGTTCCAGACCGTACATGTGCGGATCTTCGGGGCACCAACTCCGGATTTTTTGCAACGGTATGTGAAACTCCTGGCCCGATTGAGATGCAGCGAGCTGTTGTTCGCCGTGGCCGACTTCGTGCTCGTAGATCGGAAAACTCTCCAGCGTCGGGTCCTGCCGCAAACCGGAGTACAGCTTCCAGAGCAACCGAGCACCTGCCTGGCATTGCTCGTCGCCACCCGGCTCAATGCGAACCCGAAAGCCATCGTTCACGGACTGCATCCGAACACTCTTGATGAAGGCCGCCGGGATGGACTCCAGCCAGACCGACTGCCAGATGCCCGAGCACTGGCGATAAAACACCGCCCAGGGCTGCTTGCGGTTGGTCTGCTTGCCCCGCGGCAAGCGACTGCGCTTCGAGTCCCGCACACGCACCACAAGCCGGTTCCGGTCGAGCACCCGGTCGGCATCAATCACAAGGGCGAACGAGCTGTAGCCGCCCACATGGCGGCCCAGCAGCAGGTCGTTCCAGAAAACGCACGCTTCCTGGTCGACAGCACCGAAATGCAGAAGGAGCGCGCCGGGTTCCGCCGGTCGGTCGACCTCGCGATAGTACCAGAAAACCTCCGGCGGGTTGGCCAGGGCCACACCGGACGCCTCGGTTTCGATCGCAAACGGGACCCGAATCGGACCATCGTAGGGAAGCACCGGGGCCGCCCCCCACCTGTCCCGCAGGCCCCGATCCCGCGCATCCAGCCGCAAAGACCAGAGTCCATCCAGCAGCACGATTGGCAAACGCTGAAAGTCGGGGCGGGGCGGAAGCATAGATTCTGGATTCCAGCGCGGCGTTGTCTCGCAAGCGAAGTTCGCTGCGCTCCGTAAAATGCGTTGCAGTGTAAACCGGGCGCGGCGAAAGCCTGTGATAGGCGGAACCTGCATGACCAAGAAACAAACACAAACCCGGGAAGGCATCTTGCCGGTCTGGATGAAGGCCGGCTACGGCGCCGGCGACCTGGGCGGAAACCTGTTCTTTACGGTCGTTGCTTTCTGGCTCACCAACTACCTGACCGACGAGGTCAAGCTCTCGGGAACCATGGCGGGACTCGCAATTCTTCTGGGTAAGCTCTGGGACGCCGTGACCGACCCGGCCGTGGGGCTTTTGTCCGATCGCACGCGTACGCGCTGGGGGCGCCGCCGTCCCTGGTTTTTATTCGCGGCCGTGCCTCTGGGCTTTGCAATGCTGTTCATGTTTACGAATCCGGGATTCGAGAGCGCGATGGCGCTTTTTTTCTGGGCTTCGGGAGCCTACATGTTGCTCTGCACGGTCTATACCTGCGTTAACATTCCGTACAACGCTTTGACTCCCGAACTCACCGCGGACTTTGACGAACGCACATCTCTGAATGGATACCGGATGATCTTTGCGGTGATCGGAACCCTGATAGGAGCCGGAACGGCCCTGCCCATCATTTCTGCTTTTGAAGACCGGACGCAGGGTTTCATGGCGATGGGCGCGATCTTCGGCACGCTGATGGCGCTTTCTTCGCTGGTGCCGTTCTTTTTTGTACGCGAACCCGTACGGGCCGAAGCGCCAAAAGACAAGAGCATGTTTATGTATCTGGTGCATGCTTACCGGGACGCCTTTCGCAATAAGCCGTTTCTTCTGATACTGTTCCCCTGGGCATTCAACATCGTGGGTTTCACTGTCGTGACGGCGACGTTGATCTATTACTTTAAGTACATCTACCGGGATGAAGCCAGTCTTACGATCGCGCTCGTCGTGATGCTTTTAACTTCGATGGTGTTTATTCCGCTTTCGGTGCTGCTCTCGAAACGCATCGGCAAAAAGATCGTGTATCTTTCCGGCATGTCCTTGCTGGCGGCTTCGGTTCTGGTCTTCTTTGCAGTCGGGCACAAATATGGTCTCAACTTCGCCTACATCATCATGTTTACGGCCGGCATCGGTCTTTCGACCCACTACGTGATGCCGTGGGCGATTGTGCCGGACACGGTGGAGTACGATTACGCAAAAAGCGGCGTGCGACGCGAGGGCATCTATTACGGCCTGTGGACCTTCATGATCAAACTGGGCCAGGCCGTTGCGGGCCTGTTAGTGGGCGTGATTCTCGACGCCTTTGGTTACATTCCGGAAGTTGAGCAGAGTGAATCTGCGCTTTTGGGAATTCGCCTCCTGGTGGGACCGTTTACGGCCATGTTCTTTGTGGCCGCCAACGTAATCCTGGCCTTCTATCCCATCGACAAGCAGGCCTACGAGGAAATCCAGGCCACCATCAAGCGACGGGAAGCCGCCGGAGAAATCAGTCGGGGTTAGAAGGTTGCCGGGCACATTCAGCACAGCGGACTTTTTGGGCCTGCGCTGGCAGGAGTACGAAGGCAATCCGTTGATCGAGCCACCCGGTTTTTCGCCGGTCGTCGCCGACCCGACCTTTCTTTTTCCCCATGAAAGTCCCGATGGACGCTATCACCTGTTTGCTCACGCGCTGCGCGGCATCTATCATTATACATCGCAGGATGGCGCCGGTTGGGAAAACCAGGGACGCGTATGCGGCAACGCGATGCGGCCCTTCGTCCGGAAATTCGGGGAGGCCTATTATTTGTTCTACGAAAGCATCCGTCCGTTTGCGATGTACCTGGGCTGGGCGCCGTACCGCTGGCGTTCCTTCATTGCGTGCCGCAGATCCATGGACCTCAAGCACTGGGAAAAGCCCTGCGTCGCCCTGAAGCCGACTCTCGCCTGGCATTCACATCCCGATTACGGCGTGAGCATCGGGAATCCCTGCGTGGTCCGGGTAGATTCCGGTTTTCGGCTCTACTACAGCGCCGGCCTGGTGCGCCTGGAAGACTGCGGCTTTAACGAGCCGCAGTTTATCGGCGTGGCGCAGGCCGATCAAATTGAAGGTCCGTACGAGGCTCTACCGGAGCCGCTGCTTGCACCGGATGCAGGCAGCCGCTGGAGAAATCTCGCTTCCGGTTCCATCAAAGTGCTGGCGACGGACGACGGTTTTGTGGCCATGCAAAACGGCATCTACATCGACCCCGAAACCAAACACAGCGGCTCCGCCATCCTTCGTTTGCATTCCGATGACGGGCTCACCTGGCGGTACGCCGACGAGGAGCCCGTGCTCAAACCAGGCCCGGGCTGGACGAGAAGCCACGTGTACGCCTTTGACGTACGGCCCGAACTCGACCGATCGCGCTGGCGTTTGTACTTCAACGCACGCGACGACTGGCATTGGTCCAAAGGCCGGGAGCGCATCGGACTTCTGTTGGGCCGGTAATCGCTCAATCAACCGTGACCGGCGTCCGCCACTCGATAGAGCCCCGGCCGCAGTTCTTCGACGACACCTTCGATACAAAGCTCATTTAGAGCATGAACATCGATCCCGCAACGCTGGCGGGCCAGCTCGCCATCAAAAGGGTCCTTCCCGAACGCGGCAATGAGCCGGTCCAGAAGTCCGGAAAGCTGCTCGTTCATTCGAGCATCTTTCCAGGTAGACGGCGGGCGGGCAAGCAACCATCGAATGAACCGGGCGCGGACGGGACGTCTGATCTGAATCATAGTCAACACTTGCTTTCGCGGGATACTGAAAGTGCGGGCAGAGTCGGTTTCGCGATCGACCTTGAGGGTCCCTCGCTTTTCCTTCTTCAGATTATGCAAAGTCCCTACGTCATCCCGGACAACAAGCGGCTGATCATCGTCGATGCCCACGACACGATTCTCAAACGAGATTTGAGTCGCGATCCAGACGATGTCTTCGGAGATCCGACCGAAACCGAACGTGTCGTGTGGGTTGTGCGCGACGGCCTTTTGAATTTTATTGAATACTATGCGCACATGCGCCGCGCGCGCTTTGTGATCAGTTCCGACGGAAACCCCGATCGACTGCGCGCGGTCTTCGAACAGTTTGGCATTGCCAGGCGCATTCATCGCATCTACGGACGCGACCATTTGCACCCGCAGACGTACCTCAAGCAGCTCGATATTATCGCCCGGGACGCAGAGATCCCGATTGACCAGTGTGTGTTTATCGGAGACAGCCGCATCGACGCGCTTTCGGCGGAGAATTACGGCGTCGATTTTATTCGCGTGCCCGGCACCCTGGAAGATGCGACCTTCAGCTTTAACGAATTTTTGCGACCGGCTTTTGCGCGGCCCGACCACGGCCTCGAGATCCAGAAGATCACGAACCTGCGCCAGGTGAAACGCAATCTCTCCACTCCGGAACTGGTCGAGGAAGTCACGGCGCGCCAGGAAGGTCGACTCCTGCATCTGGGTGCTCTGGCTGTGGAATCCTCCCCGGGAGGAGCGGGCACACCTACCGATCGATACGTGGTCAAGGAACCGGCCTCGGCCGCGCGGGTTTACTGGGAAGGCAGCTTTCAGGCTTTTGACGCGGATCGTTTCGAAATTCTCTACCTGCGACTGCTGGCCTTTCTGCAAGACCGCGAACTCTACATACAGGATTGCGCCATGGGTTCGGAACATGGCCGGCAGTATGCCCTGCGCGTGATTACGCAGACGGCATGGCATTCGTTGTTCACGCGCAATTGTTTTGTCCAGGTCGACCGTACGGGCCTGGGCGATTTCTTACCGGAGTTTACGATCATCCATGTGCCTCACTTTAAGGCCATACCGGATGTCGACGGCACAACTTCTGAGTCGTTCTTGATTCTGCATCTGGCGCGCAAGCTGGCGGTCATTGGCGGAACGTCTTTTGCGGGCGAACTGCGACGGGCTGCGTTCAATTTGACCGGTTACTATTACGCCCAGGAAGATCTACTGCCCACCAGCTGTTCTTCGAATCGTAATCCCGAAGACGGTTCGTTGTTTTTGTATTTTGGCCTTCCCGGGCTGGAACACACGGCGGCCACCCTGGCGCGCGATTGCGCATTTTTTGGCGATGCGCACCACGTATGGACACGCGACGGGGTCTTCAATCTGGAATGGGGTTGTTACGAACCGGCCGACGATCTGGATCCGACTACGAATCCGGTTGTGTATACCGCCTCTCGCCGCTTCGCCACGATCCTCGAAAACGTTCGTGTGACCGAACATCGCCGGGCAATCTTTTCCACACCGGACGATGGCGTTATGGCATCATTTCCAATCACGCACATTGATCATGTGGACCGGGGCGGAGCGGCGGCCCATCCCCGGCATGTGTTTGTTCTGGTGCGCGACACCTTCGGGGCCTTTCCGGCCCTGGCACGCCTCACACCGGAACAGACCGCCGCCCTGCTCCTTTTGGGATACGATGCTCCGGCCGGTGAGAACGGTGGGCCCGGTGTGCCGCGCTATCGACCTTTCTTTGACGAGTATCCCCTTCTCTTTCACCCGGCGGTGTACGCCGTGTTGCTCTGGGAACGGCTGCGCATTTCCGAGACGCAGTGCTGGTTGGTCGCTTCCGGAAGTGCGCGGGCCGAGTCCGGCAGCGTAAGCCTGGTGGCCCGGGTGCGCAACGGCAAGATCTCCGAAGGAGAGTTGATTCCCGATCCGGTCTGGAACTTTTCCTGCCTGGCGGCGCCGCCCGGTGGTGCCGCTCCCGAAGCGGCGATCGGCGTACGCACCGAATTTCAAAAACGCCTGCATGAATATCGTCGCCTCATTGATCCGCCCCTGGTCCAGGCCTTCGGAAAAGAGCCATGAACGCGATCGATCCAGGACTTTCCCCGACCGATTTGCTGCGACTCAAGAGACGGGAGCATGCGATTCTTCGCTCCAGCGCGCGCGTGATTGATCTGGACGGAAGCTCATTTCACATTACCGATGTGCTTCCTTCGGACTTTGGTCGCGGCCATCTGCCCAACGCTCACGTACACGAGATCCTGGTCGCGCAGAGCGGCGCGAGCCGCTTTTTCTGCAAAGGTGAGGACGCCTACGTTCCGGTCGATTCGCGCAATGGACCGGACTTTCGATCGTTTCGAAGCTTTGTGGACACTCTCTTTGATGAAGGCGAAGGCACAACACCCTTCCGGGAGTTCTTTTTCGAAGAAGAACCGGAGATTGCCCCGGTGCGTTTCCTGCGGGCTTCCGTACCGGACCCTGAGCTTCTGAGAGGCATCGCAGATGAAACCGCGGCCGATTCGATCAAAGACCCGGAGCTCCGAAAGCTGTTTCTCTATTATCTTTCACGCAAAGAGCGCATCGTGCGGATCGGCGATCGTGAGTTTGAGAATGCCTTCAGTCATCACGGACGGGATGTGGTGACCGAGTTTCTGGCGTCCAATCTGGGCCACCTGCTTGAGGTGCCGGTTCCGCGGAACTTCCTGGGACTGAGAACTTTGATCACCGGCAGAAAACAAAAAAGCCGCGAACTGGCCAGCCACCTTCGCATTCGTTATGTGGTTTCGCGAGCCCTCAGCACCGCCACGCTCCCACCGCCCCTGACTTCTGTTTTGGCCCGCATTTA
Organism: Spirochaetales bacterium; assembly: GCA_024233935.1. GTDB lineage: Bacteria > Spirochaetota > Leptospiria > Leptospirales > Leptonemataceae > JACKOY01. The sequence goes on from JACKOY010000005.1 coordinate 73,209, forward strand.
TCGCGAGGATCTGCACGATCCGGACTCGGCCCGCCAGTTTGGCGTTAGCCAGGGAGAGGCCAACCCGCTTCGACTGGAACACTCATCCTGGCATGGCAGAGATTGTACGATAGATTCAGCTGATGCAGCGTGCGTTCTGCAAACTCGATTTCGACGCCATGCCGATTTGATTCGGTCGGACGTTCTGGATCGGTTGTTGTTTGCGGGCATGGACCGAAAGCTGGACGAGTATCTGGTTCCCTTCGGGCAGGATGGACCCATATTTACGGTAGACTACGGCGAGGTGCTTTTTCCGGAACTGCAATTCGAGGTCGGGGACAGACACTACGAGCAACGTCTGGAACAACACTTAAGACAGGTGAGCGAGTACGTAATTGTGGTGCACTCCCTGCCGGCCGTTTCGGCCTACCGATTGTATGCGCTGCGCACCCTCGCCTTGTTCATCTTGATTGCGCCTGGTTTTTTTGAGCAGATCATAAACAACATTCCGCCGATCTTTTTTCGGTACCACTACGAAGAAAGACGTCGGTCCTGCCTGCCCGAAACACTTATCGATTGCATCCAGCGCGTCCAGGCCACGGTTGCCGCCAGTCTGGGAGCGCCGGGTTCCGGGCCTACGCTCCAGTCGATCAACGCCCTCTTTTCTTGATTACTCTTCAACGGGCAAACCGACCAGGCCGAATATGCGGACGACCTCGTCTTTGCCTTTGACCCGTGCCTCCCCAAAAGACTGAGTCGCAAATCGCCCGGGTTGCCGGAGCAGACTGAGAGTGGCTTCGCTGATCAAAATGTCGGCCGGGAGCGACCGGGTGAGGCTCTCCAGCCGGGCGGCGAGATTTACCGAATCAGAAATCACGGTCCCCTCCATGCGTTCGGTCTCCCCAACGGTGCCCAGCATGAGTGTGCCCGTATGAATGCCAATGCCGATGCGCACGCTTTCTTTCAGGACGCCGGAACGATTCAGTTGTGAAACGACCTGCAACATCTCCCGGGCACATTCCAGGGCGGCGTCCGGGTGGGCCGGAAAGAGTGCCATAATCGCGTCTCCGATGTACTTATCAATGAATCCGCCGTGCCTTCGAATAATTGGGCTGACCGCCCCGAGATACGCGTTGATAAACGCAAAATTCTCCCGGGGGTTCATATTCTCGGAGATGGATGTAAAATCGCGAATGTCGGCAAAAAGGATCGTCATCATCTTTTCGCTCTGATCTCCCAGAGCGACATCAAGAATACTTTCCTTTCCAAGCTCGCGCATGAAGTCCCGCGGGACGAAGCGTTCGTAGGCGATGTTCAGACGCTGCAATTCGGTTGCTCGTTCTGCCAAACGCGTTTGCGCCAGAAAGAAACGACGGACCAGAATAAACGCCATCGTCATCGCGAAGAAGAAAATGCCCCACATCATCAGATAGATCGTGTCTGGAAAGATTCGCGTAAATTTCAGGATGTCGTTCAGGAGCATAAGAACCATGCCCAGAAATCCAACCAGGAACATGCGCGCCTCAAGGTCACCGCGGATCGTCTGACGTACCGTGTAGACCGCGATAACGGCCATCAGACCGATATACACCGGAAAGCGGGCAAAGCCCATTGACAGCCCGGTAAATATACCCAGCACTCCGAAAGCCCCGAACAGCAGCGAGGCCACCCACAGATAGCGAATGGGACGAAACCGCGCATCCTTCTGATCCAGAAGCTGATCCAACAAGAGCAGAATTCCCGATACGAAGAAGATCTCCACGTGCTGGCGGATTTCCAGGAAGGCCGCACCCAGGCCCGAGACGTATTGAAGAAGATCGCTGACCGCCAGGCATTGCAGGGCAGAGACAAGCATGAAGTACGAAGCCGACCATAAGAGCGTAGCGCCGGAACGAAAGACCACCAGGCAGGCCAAAAAAATCGCCGCAATTAAGAAGAACGTGCCCAGCACCAATGAGTCCAGGTCACCCAGAATAAAGCGCGATTGCAGGGCCTGAAACTCTCCAAAATAAACACCGCCCAGTATTCCCTCCGGGGCATCCCCCGGATCCCGGCACAAAAGCAAAAGGGTGCCGGCATCGTCCGGGAGGCGCACGACGGGCCAATGATCGGCCCCCAATGCCGTGTTGCGATAGTCCCGAATCAACTGATTATTCAGATAGATGGCCTCCAACTCGGCTACGTCATGTGGAAACAAAGCCGGCTCGGCTGCCCGGGATGCAGGCAGACGGACACGCAGCCAGAATCGGCGCGGTTGATTTGAAGAAGCTTCCGCCCCATTTTCCCCTTCGTCCGCAAACGGATCAAAAACACTGTCGTGCACCTGATAGTTGCGCCAGCCCGCCTGGTCAGCCGACGGCGATTGGGTCCATCCCGCAGGGTCCGCCTGGCGGACCTGCCAGCCGGTTGTGACATTTTGAACGGGCCGCTCCGAGCAGCTGACAACCAGCGACATCGCCAGAAGATGGAGCCAGAACAGTTTTTGACGCATGCGTCTTTTCCTCCGACAGTGCTCCGGACTGTCGATCGTCTTACTTGCGCCGGGACGAATGCAAGACATTCATGACCTCTGCGGGCGACACATTGCGGTGCGCCCGCGGGTAGTCGGGATTTCACTCATGTTGGAAAGGGGCGAAATTCTTGAGCTGCGAGGCCTGCCTGAACGGAAGCGACCTGGCTTTTCAGTTTACAATGGCATTCCAACCCATCGTGCACCTGGAAACCCGAACCATATATTCGTACGAGGCCCTCGTCCGGGGGCCCGCCGGCGAAGGGGCCGGTTGGGTTTTGGGCCGGGTTGATGACGCCAACCGCTACCAATTCGACCAGTCCTGCCGGGTACGCGCCATTGAGCTGGCGGCCCGATTGGGAGTCGCGACACATCTGAATATCAACTTCCTCCCAAACGCCGTATACCGGCCAGAGACCTGCATCCGGGCCACAGTCGAAGCCTCGGATCGCTTTTCCTTTCCGGTCGAACGGCTGATCTTTGAAGTCACGGAATCGGAGCCGATGCAGGAACCCGGGCATGTGCGGAACATATTTCAGGAGTATCGGAATCGGGGGATCCTGACAGCAATTGATGACTTCGGGGCCGGTTTTTCGGGGTTAAATCTGCTCGCAGATTTTCAGCCCGACATGTTAAAACTCGACATGGCCCTGGTGCGAAACGTGCACGAACAAAAGGCCCGAACTGCCATCATTGCCGGCGTGGTGGCGACCTGCCGAAGTCTCGACATACTGCTGGTTGCAGAAGGGGTCGAAACGAAAGAGGAACTCACACGATTGCGTGATCTGGGCATTGAGTATTTCCAGGGATACCTATTCGCTAAGCCGGAGTTTGAAGGACTGCCCGAACCGCAGTACGTCGGATTCTAAAAAAGCTCTTGCAAAGCAAGCAGGCCCTGGGTTGAGTTGGGGTCCATGTTTGACCTCCGCCATCGCGTGCTTGCGGTTGTTTGCGTTTCCCTCATAGCCGGCTTTTCGGCGGGATGGCATGCCCACCAGGAAAACGGCACGGCTTTGCTTTGCATTGAGCACGACTGCGATCATTCGCACAACGGCCAGGAACAAACCTCATCGCCGCTCGTGCATGCGGTGGCCGGTTCTCGCAGCAGCGTGGTCGATAGCGGTGTGCCCATCGCGCCGACCGAGCACGAGAGGCTTGCCACGTCCGAACTCGTTCCAATCGGAACGGCGACCAGGGAGACGTGCCCGCATCCACTGGAACCGCACAGCACACGGCCGCGCAATCGATCTCCACCAGCGAACCTCCCCATATAGTTTCCCGTCGGAAAAATAGCGCCGACGGTTGCGGGCCCAGTTGCGCCCGGGAGGTAGTATGAATCTGAAGCTGGCGGTGCAGGCCGTGCTTGTCTCAAGTTTTTTGCCGGGCTCCTTTCTGGCCGCCCAGGCTTTGGAAAGCGCGTGCGAAACGAACTCAAGTCCGTCCGGGATTGTCCTGTGCGCAGCTCGACTGCATCCACTGGTGCGGCGGCAAGAGGCTTTGCGTGCCCGGGCCCGTGCGGATGCAGAAGCTGCAGTGGTTTACCCGAACCCCGAGATCGAAGGGGAAGTTTCCAGCGGCCCTTCCGGCGAGTTCGCGTACCTGCATCCGATTGAACTCGGCGACCGGCGCGAACTTCGGGGCGACGAGGCGCGCAAACGAGAATCAGCGGCCGCCGCGCGACTGGAACTTGTCCGACAGGACGCGGCCCTGGAAACCATCGAACTTCTGTTTCGCCTGCGACAGTCCTTCGAAAACACGCGCATGCTTTCCGAGGCCCGTGATTCCTTTGGAGTAGCCCTGAACCGGCTGGCGCGTTCGGCAGTTTTAACTCCGTCCCGCCGCGCGGAGTTGCTGACCGTGCGCCTGGCCTTGCGCACCAGTGAGCAGCGCCTTGCCCTTCTCGAAACCGAACGCCTGCATATGGAACAACGGCTGGAACTCATACTCGGCTCGCGCCTGGAAAGCGAACCGGTTTTGAGTGCGCTTGTCAGGCGCGATCAGACGTGGCCCGAAGACGTGCCCGGGGAATTGGCGACCCCGGAAGTCGAGGCCAGTCGTCTGGAGGCCGCGGCAGCGGCAGCCCATGCGCGTCTGGAAGAGAGCCAGGTCTGGCCTGTGCTGCGCATTGGACCGCGGGTGGGGTACGAAACCGCAAGCGAAAGCGACCTTTTAGGCAATCGCAGTCGACGGGGGGAGTTTGACTACGGCGTGGCCTTCCGCCTGGAACTGCCCCTCTACAATCAAAACGCGGGCGCCATCGAAAGCGCCCGTGAGATGAGTCGCGCTTCCAGCATCGATCATCAGACCCTTACGGATCGCATTGCGGCCGAGGCGGCGCGGCTCCATCGTAGCTACCGCGCGTATCGAGTGCAACTTTCGCGTTCGGCGCCACCGGAGAACGTGGTGCAAGACGGTCGCTTGATCGCCGGCTATCTCGCACGGGGCATCATTCCGCCCGGCACCCTGGTCGAATATTACCGGACACAACTGGATTACGTGCGCGATTACCAGGAACTGGAAATCGCCGCACTGCAATCGCTCTGGCGTCTGCGGGCCCTAAAAGGACAAATCCTGGATCCGGAAGTGCTGCGCGAACTCGACGCGAGCCCGGGAGACGCATCATGAAGCGAATTTTGGGGTTCTTGATTCTGACGCTGATCTTGCTCGCACAGAATTGTGACCGCGAAAACGAACCGGCCCACGAAGGGCACGATCATGGCGGCCACGACCACGGCGGCCACAGCCACGGGCCGGTGCGCAGGACCGGTGCCGGTATGGCGGTATTGATGGCCAGCCGCGAAAGAGGGATTATGCTTTCTCCACGTGCACTGGAAACCATCGGCGCCGAATTTCGGCCGTCGGCCGGCCTTCGGGCCCGCGAAGCGGTCTACCGAATACCCGACCAGGCTATCGTGGAGCACCTGGGTGAAACGGAGCTTTTTATTCGCCGCGGCAACTGGATTCTTCCGGTGGCCGCAAGGCGGGTACGGGGCGGAGCCCAAAGTACTCTGGTAAAAAACGATGACGAAATCGCCATCGAAGGCGCGGCGCTTCTGCGTCTGGCCTACATTGAAGCCTTCGGGGCTTCGGGCACAGGGCACGGTCACTGATGCTCGATCGACTGATAGCTTTCTCGGTGCACCGCCCGGCGCTGGCCGTGATTGCGGGCCTGTTCAGTATGCTCGCAGCCTACTACGCCGCCAATCTCTTGCCGATCGACACCCTGCCCGATGTTACGAACGTTCAGGTCCAGATCAACACACCGGTGCGCGCACTGGCGCCGGAAACCATTGAAACAATTATCACGTTTCCGATCGAAAGCGCAATGGGAGCCGTGCCCCATGTAACGGAAATCCGATCCCAAACACGCTACGGCCTTTCTCAGGTCACGGTTGTGTTTGAAGACGACACGGACATTTACTTTGCACGCCAGCTTTTGACCGAAGCGCTGCGCACGGTTTCTCTGCCGGAAGAGGTGCGCCCGGAGTTAGGCCCCATCACAAGCGGGCTCGGTGAAGTGTTCTTCTACACGCTCGACTTTCGCGAACCCGCAACCGAACCCGACGCGCGACTCGCCCAGCTGATGCAGCTGCGCACCATCCAGGAATGGGACATCAAACGAAGACTGCTTACGGTTCCGGGCGTGGTGGAAGTGGACACGATCGGCGGGCATCCGGAAGCGTATTACATAGAACCGATCCCGGAAGTGATGGCGCGCTACGGTGTGCACTTTCATGAAATCGTAGACGCGATCGAAGAGAATAACCGCAGCGTTGGCGGCGGATACGTACAACAGACGGCCGATCAGTTCCTGATTCATGGCGATGGTCTCGTGGAAAGCCTGGCCGAGCTGCGGGGGCTCGCGGTCAAAGTCCTGCCCGATTATTCCGTAGTGCGGCTTGGTGAACTGGCGCGCCTGGGCCCGGGTCGCGAGTTGCGAACGGGGGCCGCAGTGGCCGACGGCCGCGAAACAGTGCTGGGCACGGCCGTTATGCTTTCCGGAGAAAACAGTCGGGTGGTTGCCCGAAACGTGGCCGCCCGGCTGCAGGAAATCGCCGCGAGCTTGCCGGAAGACATAGTTGTGAAGACGCGTTATGACCGGGCCGACCTGGTCGAAGGGACAATCGCCACCGTGCGGCAGAATCTCGCCCTGGGCGCGATGCTGGTGATCGTGGTCCTGTTCTTACTCACGGGAAATTTGCGAGCGGCTTTGATCACGACCCTTGTGATCCCCCTGTCGTTTGCGCTCACACTGATCGCGATGTACTTCATGGACGTTTCGGCCAATCTGATGAGCCTCGGTGCTCTGGACTTCGGCGTGATCATTGATGGCGCGGTGATCGTAGTCGATAGCTGTCACGCGGCAGTCGAAAGACGGCGACGGGATTTGGGACGACGTCTGAGCCGACCGGAGATCCGACAGACCGTTGCCGACGCAACCGTCGCAATTCGCCGCGCAGCCGGTTTCGGACAGCTCATTATCATAGTGGTGTTTGTGCCGGTCTTCGCGCTCAGCGGCGTGGAAGGACGTATGTTTCGGCCGATGGCGGCGACCTTCTGCTTCGCGCTGGTGGGTGCATTCGTGATTGCCTTTTCCATTGTGCCGGCCCTGGCCGGGAGTTTGCTTTCCGACAATGTGGGCCAGGGCTTCGGGGTAGCCTTCATGCGAGGCCTCAGCGCGCTGTATCGTCTGGGACTTGTGGCCGCACTGCGTTTTCGACGCAGCGTTTTGATCACAGCCGCGGTGGTGCTCGTAGCCGGAACGATCAGCTACGGACGGCTCGGCGCCGAGTTCATTCCGCAACTCTACGAAGGCGCGGCGGCCTTTCAATTTATAAGACCGATCAGCATCTCAATGGACCAGTCCATCGAACTGGAACGCAAAGCCCAGGAGATTCTGCTGGAGTTTGAAGAAGTGGAACAGGTGTTCGGTCGTATCGGCACGGCTGAAGTGGCCACACACCCCATGGGCGTGAATTTGGGGGATACTTATGTCATGCTGCGCGACCGCGATCGGTGGCCGGAAGTGGATGGTCGGCGTCGAACTCCGGAAGAGCTGATTTCGGCCATGCAACGTGCGCTTGAGAGTCGCCTGCCCGGCCAGCGGTTGCTGGCAAGCCAGCCCATCCAGCATCGTTTTAACGAACTGCTGGAAGGTACACGGGCCGACGTGAGCATGCGCATTTATGGCGAAGACCTGGATACCCTGCAGCACCTGAGTGAGGAGGCCGCGGCGCTACTGGAAAGTGTTCCGGGCGCCGGGGAAGTCGAGCCCGAGGTGCGCGGAAAAACCCCGATGCTGGTCATCACTCCCCGGGACGAAAGGCTCGTTGAGATGGGGCTTTCGCGACGCGAACTGCTCGATGCGATCGACATTGGTCTGGGCGGACACCCGGCCGGTTATCTGTATCACGGCGACCGACGTTTCCCGTTGTTTGTGCGTTTGGGCCCGCGGCACCGGAACAACCTGGCCGCCATTCGCCAACTTCCGGTCGGCATTGCCGAAAGCGTAACCGCGCCGGTTTCAGAACTGGCCGACCTTCGATTTGGTGAGACCTTTGAGATGATCAAGCGTGACTCGTTTCAACGTAGATCGGCCGTGCTCCTGAATCCGCGCGGCCGCGACACAGCCAGCGTCGTAGAAGACGCCCGCCGCCTCATTGAGGCGCGTCTTGATCTTCCCGATGGCTATCACGTCGAGTGGGGCGGCAACTTCGAGAATCTGGAGCAGGCTCGCGAACGCCTGCTGATCATAGCGCCGTTGGTGCTCCTGATCGTTTCGCTGATGATCTACACCGCGTTTCGCAGCTGGTTGCGAACCGTCCTGGTTCTAGTGGTAGTGCCCTTTGCACTTGTGGGCGGCGTTCTGAATCTCAGCTTGTTCGGCCTGCCCTTCAGCGTCTCGGCCGCGATCGGCTTCATCGCGTTGTCGGGAATTGCCGTGCTAAACGGTGTCGTACTGATGAGTCACTACGCTGAATTGGACCGGGCCGGTGGCGATCGTCTCGAAAATACGATTCAGGGAGCGAGCGATCGATTGCGGCCGGTTCTCATGACTGCCCTGACCGACATCTTCGGATTTTTTCCCATGATGCTTGCCACCGGACTCGGCGCCGAAGTGCAACGACCAATCGCGGCCGTGGTCGTGGGCGGTATCGGCACCTCCACCCTGAGCGTGTTGGTCCTATTGCCATTGCTCCAGCACTGGCTCACGCCCCGTTTTCGGCAGCTGGAAGAAGAACGGGCGCCCGGCCAGCGGGCTGTTTAGCATAGAGGCTTCACCACACTGGATGTGATACCGGAATCGCAGGAAGTGCGAGCATTCGCGGCTCTTCGCATCCCGGTTGCGGATGCGTTCCGCAAAAAGAATATTTGTAGCTGCTGAGGCAACGCTATCGTCCTGGCGACAGCCAGGTCATTACGATTGCTCGATGACCGGCTTGCTCGCCCGGGAGGACTTTGCCTCAGCCGGTTCGAATTTGTACTCCAGACCGGACAGGCGCGCCATCTCCAGCATGCGCTCGTGCAGAAAGGCTTCCGGTTCGTCCTCGGCCGTGAAGTAATGCCGCGGGCCAATCTTAATGTCTACCAGAGTTCGGCGAAAACGACGCTTCGTGTAGTGAAACCCGATCGTGACCACCGCGATCGGTTCTTTGGGTTGTCCGGCAATAAAGCGAAAGCCCGGCGCACGACCACGCCCCATACGACCGGGTGTTGTCGTTTGTTCGGGAAAGATGCAGAGCACGTGATTGTCTTCGAGAACCTTGCGCGCCAGCAGCAGATCGTGGCGGCTCTTGTCCGGTTGGGCCCGGTTCACCGGGATGCCGCCCTGACGCAAAAGAAACCAGCCAAAGGGGCCCCGCGCCAGCGACTCCTTCATGACACACCACAGGTGGCGGCCCGAATCACGCGTTACAGCCATTTTGCCCAGAGGCACGTCGGCCAGGGCCCAGTGCTTCGCCAGGATCAGCACCGGCCCCTCGGTCGGGATGCCCTTTTCGCTCTGCAACCGTACGCTGTATTTGAAGCCGTACAGAACGCGCGCGACCACGTTAAAGAGCCGGGACAAGAACAGGCTCTGACCGGGATGCCCGCTGCGATGACCGGCCACGTTTACTTTGTTTTTCATGGATCCACTCCAGTCCCGTCCGGACTCGTTTCTCGCTGGTATGACCATCCTGCCGCCGGTCGGTTGAGAAAAAAAACCGGTTTTTTGGGCAACCGACCGGGCCGCCGGGCATTCCTGACACTGCGTCAATGAGGCCGATGGAGTTCCTACACCGATGGAGTTCCTACACCGATGGAGTTCCTACACCGATGGAGTTCCTACACCGATGGAGTTCCTACAACGATGGAGTTCCGACACCGACGGAGTTCCGACACCGATGGAGTTCCGACACGGACGGAGTTCCTACACCGATGGAGTTCCTACACCGATGGAGTTCCTACACCGATGGAGTTCCTACACTGATGGAGTTCCTACACTGATGGAGTTCCTACACTGATGGAGTTCCTACACCGATGGAGTTCCTACACTGACGGGCTATTTCATTCTGGCTTCGGCGGCGGCGACAATCGGAATGGTTTCGATGACCCGGTCGGGATTCAACGAAATCGAATCGATGCCGGCCTCCACCAAAAATTCGGCAAACTCAGGATAGTCGCTGGGCGCCTGGCCACAGATTCCGACGTGCCGGCCGTGTTTGTGGGCCCGTTCTATCAGGACACGAATCGAACGCTTGATGGCGTCGTTGCGTTCGTCAAAAAGGTACGCCAGCTCGGCCGAGTCACGGTCCACCCCGAGGGTCAACTGTGTCAGGTCGTTTGAACCGATCGAAAAGCCGTCAAAGCGCTCGGCGAATTCTTCGGCAAGAATGATGTTCGAAGGAATCTCGCACATCACGTAAACCTCCAGACCCTTTTCCCCGCGTCGCAGGCCGTGACGGTCCAGCTCCTGAAGCACACGGTCCGCTTCCTCAAGAGTCCGGCAAAACGGAATCATGATCCAGACATTGGATAAACCAATGAACTCACGCACGCGCCGGATCGCCTCGCACTCAAGCGCGAAGCCTTCCCGGTAGGCCTCACTGTAGTAGCGTGAAGCGCCCCGAAAGCCAATCATGGGATTCTCTTCGGCGGGTTCAAATTGTTTACCACCAACCAGATTGGCGTACTCGTTGGTCTTAAAATCACTCATGCGGACAATCACCGGGTGCGGAAACTGGGATGCCGCGATCTGAGCAATGCCACGGGCCAACGTGTGAACAAAGAAATCCGTTCGGTTCTCGAAACCGGCGGTAAGCGCATCAATCGCACGACGAGCTTCGGGGTCGTTTAATTCGTCGTACTTCACGAGCGCCATAGGATGGCATTTGATCACGCTGTTGATGATGAACTCCATGCGCGCAAGGCCCACGCCCGTACAGGGCAGGCGCCACCAGCGAAAGGCCGCCGACGGACTGGCAACGTTGAGTTTGATTTGGGTTTTTGTTTGTGGAAGTTTGCCAACATCCATTTCAACAATTTCGAACTTCACGCGACCGCCGTAGACGCTGCCCCGCTCACCTTCGGCGCAGGAGATCGTGATCTCCTGACCGTCCGGAATCAGATCCCCGGCATGTTCCGCGCCGACGATGGCGGGCACACCCAACTCCCGGCTGATGATCGCGGCATGGGAGGTGCGTCCACCATGCTCGGTAATGATCCCGGCGGCCTTCTTCATGGCCGGCACCCAATCGGGATCGGTCGTTTCAGTAACCAGGATCGAACCCTCTTCGAAGCGGGCAATGTCCTTCGCGCTGCGAATAATCTGGGCCTTCCCCGAGGCCACTTTGTCTCCGATCGCGAGCCCCTGCACCAGCGGCTCCCCGTGTTCCAGCAGGCGATAATTTACAAACAACCCGGAACTCTTGCGACTCTGCACCGTTTCGGGCCGGGCCTGAACAATAAACAACGCGCCGTCGTTTCCGTCCAGGGCCCATTCGATGTCCATCGGGCAGCCATAGTGTTCTTCGATCTTCAGAGCCCAGCGCGCGAGGGTCAAGACCGCCCCATCGTCCAGAACAAACGATTTTCGCTCGCGGGGTGTGCAGTCGACGTTGCGGGTCGTGTGCTTTCCCCCGGCGTAGATAAGCTTCTTTTCTTTTGCGCCGACTTCTTTCTTAATGATGGGACAGAGTGCCGGGTCCTTCAGACCGGGTTTGAACACATGGTATTCATCGGGTGCGACCGTTCCCTGGACGACGTTTTCGCCCAGACCCCAGGCGGCCGTCACGACGATGGTATCCGGAAAGCCGGTTTCGGTATCTATCGTAAAGATCACTCCGGAACCGGCCAGGTCCGAGCGCACCATCTTCTGAACACCGATCGAGAGAGCGACCTCAAGCTGATCGAAATGATTGTGCTCCCGGTAGACGATCGCACGATCGGAAAAAAGAGACGCGTAGCAAAGCCGGCAGGCATCCAGCAATTCGTGCTCGCCTCGAATGTTTAGAAAGGTCTCCTGCTGACCGGCAAAACTCGCGTCCGGTAGATCTTCGGCGGTCGCGCTGCTGCGAACCGCCACGTCAATTTCCTCATGACCGTAGCGCTCACACAGCTTGTGGTACGAACCGACGATGGCGCTGCTCAGTTCCTCCGAGAATTCCGAACGCACGAAAAGCCGCCGAATCTTGCGGCCGGCCGCATCAAGAGCAGTCGCACCCTGTCGCCAGCTTTCCAGGATCGACCCGATTTGTTCTTCCAGGCCGTTCTCGCGCACGAACCGACGATAGGCCTCCGCGGTGGTGGCAAATCCCCCCGGCACCTGAATGCCCTGAGACTCAAGGTGCTGGATCATTTCGCCCAGGGACGCGTTCTTTCCGCCTACACTACCGACGTCGTGCATGCCGACGTCCTCAAACCAGCGAACTAAAAGGCCCGTGTTCTTTTCGCTAACGCTCGCCTTCATTGCAGGTGTTCCTCCGGAGCAGCATGTCGGGAGCCTACTCTTCGGAAACGCGACCACGCCATGATTTATGTCATTTGGCAGGGGCCCGAGCGTGTGTTTAGCTATCGTATCGGAACGAGTCCGGGCAGTCGAAATGGCAAACGTTGGAAGCCGCATGATAGCAGTCATGGGCATGGTGGGGGCGGTGTCGGGCTTATCCATCGTGGCCACCTACGCCGCCACCCGGCAGCGCATTGCGGCCAATCGGGCAGCTCAACTTGAAGAGGCCGTGTTGCGGGTCGTGCCCGGCAGCAGCGAACAGGCGCCCCTGCATTTGGCCACGGGCGAGCGGGTCTTTCTGGCGAGCAACTCCCTGGGCGATCCAATCGGATTTGCCATTGAAGGCAGCGCCCGCGGTTTTCAGGACATGATTCTATTTCTCTACGGCTATGGACTGGAATGTCGCTGCATCACCGGCTTTGTTATTCTGGATAGTCGCGAAACTCCGGGCCTCGGCGATCGGGCGGGTAGCGACCCGGGCTTCCTGGCCGGTATTCGAAATCTGGACATGAGCCTGACACCAAATCAAGAGCATTTGCAGAACGCTCCCACCCTTGTGCGCAATCGGGCCCCGGAGTCGCCCGGAGAAATCACGGCCATCAGCGGCGCGACCATCACCTCGGCTGCCGTTGTGCGCGGTCTGGGCGAAAGCGCCGACCGGACCGTTCCCATGATCGAAAACCAGCGACCTGGCCTGAATCCCCGCGGGGTCCTGCCATGAGCGGATCGACCGGCAAAGAGGCCGCGTTTGTGTTCGACGACTACCTGAAAGGGCTGGCCCGCGAAAATCCGGTCTTTGTGCAGGCGCTGGGCATGTGCCCGGTGCTGGCGGTATCCAACAGTGTAATAAACGCGCTGGTCATGGGACTTGCCACCATGGCCGTGCTTCTGGTCTCCTCGCTGTTTGTTTCAATCATTCGCAAGGCGGTCCCGGCCGCAGTCCGCATTTCGACTTATATACTGATTATCGCAAGCTTCGTTACGGTCGCGGACTACAGTATCCAGGCGATCAGCCTTCCAGTGCATCAGGCGTTAGGCGCGTATATTCCGCTGATCGTAGTCAATTGCATTATACTGGGACGGGCCGAAGCTTTTGCCTCCCGCCATACGCCTCTGCGGGCGGCCATGGACGCCCTGGGAATGGGCAGCGGCTTTACGGTCGCCATTGTCGCGATTGGATCCCTGCGGGAATTGTTGGGGAGCGGCAGCCTGTTCCAGTATCGCCTGCTCCCGGCTTCCTACGCCGGCTGGAACATCATGATTCTTCCGGGCGGCGCCTTCTTCGCTCTGGCGGCACTCTTGATGCTCTGGAATTTCCTGCGCACACGAAACAAGTCCTCGCGAACCGCGGAGGCACAGCCATGAACGCCGAAGCCCCCGCGATCACGTTTCTGCATGCAAGTCTGATTAACAATTTCGTGCTGTCTTCGTTTCTGGGCATCTGTCCTTTTTTGGGAGTTTCGGGTCGCGTGAGCACCGCGTTGCGTATGGGCATTGCGGTTGCGGTTGTCATGCTGATCAGTTCGCTCTCCGCCTACGGTATCAATGCGCTGTTGGTCCTACTCGAAGCCCCCTACCTGCGTTTGATTTCGTACATCGTGGTGATCGCCAGCGCCGTACAACTGGTGGAATTGATTACACGTCGTTTCAGCCCGGCTTTGTTTCAGGCGCTGGGCATCTACTTGCCGCTCATCACCACCAACTGCGCCATTCTGGGTCTGGCCCTCTTTCAAACCAGCCGGCAGTACGACCTGATTCATTCGATCGCCTACGCCCTGGGCGCCGGGACCGGTTTTATTCTGGCCTTGCTTTTGATGTCGGGTATCCGCGAAGAACTTTCGCGCTCTCAGCAACCTTCGGCGGTGCGCGGACTCGCCATCGTTCTGATCGTGGCCGGTATTCTGGCGCTGGCTTTCATGGGCTTCGCCGGATTGGGGACCGGACAACTGTGAGGCCTCCATGCTGAAAGAAACGCTCACCGGGATGATAGCGGTCATGGCGCTGTTTGGTTTCGCCTGGTTCATGGCCTGGCTGGGCTCCCGCAAAGAAAGTAAAGGCCGCTGCGAAGAACCCGGCGCAATGCGGGGTGGCGACTGTGGCGCGGGTTGCGGCGCCTGCATTCTGGAGAAACAAATTGAATCTCGATGAATTTGACATATCAAAACCTTTCTATGGGCGGGTACTTTCGACCGAACGCCTCACTCCCCACGAAGCCACGGAGGTGCGCCACATAGAAATCGAAGTGGATCACGACGAGGCGGCCTTTGAACCGGGGCACAGCATTGGTCTTTTGCTTCCGGGGCCCCACGCCTACGGGCACAAGAATCATCTGCGTCTCTACAGTCTGGCAAATATCGAATACGGCCCGCACGGAAAGCCGATCCTGGGTATTTGTGTGCGCAGACTGTTTTACGTCGACGAGTACAGCGGCGAGTCCTACCCCGGGCTTGCTTCCAATTACTTGTGCGACGTACCCTCCGGTCAGAAGCTGACTTTGACCGGACCGTACGGAATGCCCTTCCCGGTTCCCGGAGACAGCGCGGCGCCTTTGATCATGGTTGGATTGGGCGTTGGCATTGCTCCTTTTCGCGCCCTCCTGCGCGAGATCTATCGCGAGCGCGGCGCCTGGAGCGGACCGGTGCGGCTCTTTCACGGAGCGCGCACGGGCCTGGAACTCCTGTATCACAACGATCACAAAAACGACTTTGCACAGTACTACGATGAAGAAACTTTCCAGGCCATCAAGGCGCTCAGTCCCGAACCGCATCTGGACGAGCCGGTGCCGATTGCCCAAAAACTCGCCGAGCACGTCTACGGCGTCTGGGAACTCTTAAAGGACCCGCGCGCCCATCTGTATGTGGCAGGTTCGGAGCACGTCGAACATACGCTCGAAAAGGCCTTTCAGCATATGGCCGGCGGTCTGAAACCGTGGACCGAAAAGAAAACCGCAATGCAGGCCGACGGACGCTACGCAGAACTGCTCTATTGAGCATTCGCTGAAAGTCCGCCGCCAGTGCGAAAACATGTCGGAACTACAGCAAACATGGATCGCGATTCTCGGCGAGCATGCATTGCCGCTGGCCGCCTTTGTGGGCCTGAGTCTTGCCCTGGCCTTTGTTCTGCGCCTGGCCAACGTCTTTCTTTCGGTCTACGAAGACCCGCGCATCGCGGCAGTCGCGGAAATGCTCCCGCGCAACAACTGCGGCGCCTGTGGTTTTGCGGGCTGTCGCCCTTTCGCGGAAGCTCTGGTGGCCGGCAAAGCCCAACCGGCCGGCTGCACGGTAAGTGCCCCCGCCGAACGAGAACGCATCGCAGACTACCTGAACGTTGCGGTGGGCGAACAGGAAAAGCGCGTGGCCCGTCTGGCCTGCGCCGGCGGAAGCAACGCCGCCCTGCTACGGGCCCGGTATCAAGGCCTGAAAAGCTGTATGGCCGCCGAACAGGTTGCGGGTGGCGGAAAGGGCTGTGCCTGGGGTTGTCTGGGACTGGGCGATTGCGAGGCTTCCTGCGACTTTGAGGCCATCACCATGCAGGCCGACGCCCTGCCCCGGGTCGATCCGGCTCTGTGCACGGCCTGCGGCGACTGTGTCGTCGCCTGCCCGCGCGACCTTTTCTCTCTGCAACCCGTTTCTCACCGCCTGCAGGTTCGCTGCATGAGTGAGCTGGCCGGCGACCCGGTGCTGGAAGAGTGCGCCGTGGGCTGCACCGCCTGCGAGAAATGCGTGCACGACGCCCCCTCCGGGCTGCTGGAAATGCGAAACAATCTACCGGTTGTGGACTACAGCCGCAATGACCTGGCCACGCGCGATATCATTGAACGCTGCCCGACCGGAGCCATCGTCTGGTTTGTGAACGATGGCGATGCTGTAATCGGCCGGGAGGCCCCACCCGTACATCGCCGGGCCCCGCTGCCGATCCGGCCGCTCCGTTGAGCTTATGTTCTGGATCATAACCGTCGAAGGGCGTTCGTGCGAAGCTGGGAAGGTGGCAGCTCCGCCGTGGCCACACGAGCTAATCTGCAGGTCTTGAGATGAAAAAAAGCAGCCCCGAATATCCCGGAATTCGCAGCGCCGTTGACGGAAACCAGGCCGTCGTGCTCTGCGAACGCGAATCTTCCGACGCGGCCGGCGCCTTCCCCATCACGCCATCGACCCAGATGGGCGAGCACTGGGCCGAAGAGGCTGCCCGCGGGCACATCAACATTTCCGAACGCCCGCTGATTTTCATTGAACCCGAAGGCGAACACGCCGCTGCCGCCGTGACCGCCGGACTTTCCATGACCGGACTACGCGCCGCGAATTTCTCCTCGAGCCAGGGAATCGCTTACATGCACGAAAGTCTGTACGCCGCCGTTGGCAAACGACTCACCTACGTGCTCAACATGGGGTGCCGGGCCATCGCAAAGGCCAGCCTCAGTGTACATGCCAGCCACGACGACTACCACTGCGTGGACGACACGGGTTTCTTTCAGATGTTTGCAAAGGACGTGCAGCAATCCTGCGATCTGAACATCATCGCCCATCGAATTGCCGAACTGGCCCTCACACCGGGCATCGTTGCCCAGGACGGTTTTTTAACGACTCACGTGATCGAATCGATACTGCTGCCCGAACGCGAACTAATCCAGACCTACCTCGGCCGGCCGGACGACATGATTGCCACCCCAACTCCCGCCCAGCGAATGCTTTTCGGCGAAACCCGACGACGCATTCCAGAACTCTGGTCGGTGGACAACCCGGTCATGTCCGGCATTGTGCAAAACCAGGATGCGCACATGCAGAGCGTCGCCGCCCAGCGTCCATTCTTCTTTGATCACATTGCCGCCATTGCCGATCAGAGTTTCGAAGAGTTTCAGCGGCTGACCGGACGACCGTACGCACGTGTTCTTTCGTACCGCGCCGACGACGCCGACTACCTGATCCTGGGCCAGGGAAGCATGATCCCGACGGCCGAAGCGGTGGTGGATTATCTGCGGGAATCGCGGGGGCTTAAAGTCGGCGTCGTCAATCTGATCATGTTTCGGCCCTTCCCCGGCGACATCTTAACGCATGTTATCAAAGGCAAGAAAGCTGTAGCGGTCCTGGAACGCACGGATCAACCGCTCGCAGAAGACCTGCCGCTTTTGCGCGAACTGCGTTCGGCCCTCGGCAAGAGTTTTGAAAACGGACGCCACCATAAGGCCACGCTGCCCTACCCCGGCTACGCAACCTGCACGAAAATCGAGGACGCACCCGAGCTCTATTCGGGCTCTTATGGTATGGGAGGACGGGACCTGCAACCCGAAGGTGTGATCGCGGCGGTTGAAAACATGCTGGCCGACGGCGCCCGGCGCAAACTCTATTATCTTTCGATCGATTTCATCCGTCTGCGTCCGCTGACCCCGGTCCAACAGGCGCATCAGGACACGATCGCGGCGGATTATCCGAATGTGGCCGGTCTGGCCTTGCATGGTTCAGAGAATCCGAACCTCATGCCGCCGGGCAGCATCACGGTTCGTTTTCACTCGGTCGGCGGTTGGGGCGCCATTACGACCGGCAAAAACCTGGCGATGACCCTGTTTGACCTTCTGGGCTATCATATCAAAGCCCACCCGCGTTACGGATCCGAAAAGAAAGGCCAGCCGACCACGTACTATCTTTCTGCAGCCCCCGAGCCCATTCGCGTGAACTGCGATTTCTATTACGTCGATGCGGTGCTCTCTCCCGATCCGAACGTGTTTTCGCATACGAACGCTCTGGCCGGTCTGCGAAACGGCGGCCTGTTTATTATTCAAAGCGAACGCGAAGACTCGCAAAAGGTCTGGGAGGACATTCCGGAATCCTTTCAGAAGATAATTCGCGAAAACAATCTGCGGGTCGTGCACCTCGATGGCTTTAAGGTCGCCCGCGAAGAAGCGACCGACCCGGAACTCGAACGGCGCATGCAGGGCATCGCCTTCCAGGGCGCTTTCTTTGCCCACGCGCGCATGACAACCGATAAAGGGCTCTCGGGAGAGAAACTCTTTGCGGCCATAGAAGAGCAACTGCGTCATAAGTTCGGAAGTCAGGGCGAACGCATTGTGCAGGACAACCTGCGTGTGGTGCGACGCGGTTACAAAGAGTCCCGGGAAATCTCCGAAGAAATTAAGGCCGGCCGGAACGCAAAAAAGGAAACACGCGACGATGGCGGGGCGCGAGCAGAGCCGGCCCTTCCGCTGCTTCTATCGCGCCAGCCCAAAAGTGAGGCGGCGCTATCGGACATTCATCGTTTCTGGGCCCAGACCGGTAACTTTTATATTCGCGGACAGGGGGAACACAACCTGGCCGATCCCTTTATCGCTCTTTCGCAGATGCCACCCGTGAGCGCCATCTTCCGGGATATGACCGGTATTCGCTTCGAACATCCGGAGTGGAGCCCCGAGAATTGTACGGGCTGCGCCAAATGCTGGACGGTCTGTCCCGATACGGCCATCCCCGGCCTGGTCAACAGCTTTGGAGAAGTCTGTTCGACCGCCATGGCCGATCTTGAAGAAAAGGGTCAGAAGTTTCAGGAACTACGGCGCGCCCTGAGTTTGTTTGAAAAGAACTTTCAGGAACTGGCCGCCGCGTCCCCGGAATCGCAGAGTGTGCGCGCGCTCATCAAGCAGGCGATCGCAAAGACCACCGCCCCCAACGGTCGCAGCGCCGAACAAGGCGCCGCCCTGCGCGCGGAACTCGAAGTCCTCGAAGGAGCTCTGCACGACTATCCGCTGGCCCTGACCCGTCCTTTCTTCACCCTGCCTGAGAAACAAAACCCGAACTCGGGTGGGCTGCTTTCGCTTTCGATCAACCCGACCACCTGCAAGGGCTGCGCCGAATGTGTCCAGGTCTGCAATGACGACGCCCTGCGCATGGTTCCCCAGACCAAACAGAGTGTGCAGGCGCTGGCAAAGGCGCGCGATTTCTGGCTGCGCCTGCCGGACACCGACGATCGTTTCGTCCGCATTGATGATCTGGAAGAAGGCGTCGGTATTCTGGAAACCATGCTCTTAAAAAAGGACGTCTCTCAGGCGGTTGTGAGCGGGGACGGCGCCTGTCTGGGTTGCACCGAAAAAACCGTGATGCGTCTGTTTGTGGGAGCGGTCGAAGCCCTCATGCAGCCGCGGGTTCGCCGGCACGTTTTAGAACTCGAAGATCTGATCGCGAAATTGGAGAAGCATATTGAGCTCAAGCTCATGGATCAGGAGGGTTTTGGAAATACCGGCGTTGTGCTGCGGGCGATCGGCGAACTCAAGGCCGGCGACGTTTCCCTTTCCGATCTTTCGCAGAAGATCGACGAACTGACCGGCAGCCATCCGATCGATACGGACTGGCTGCAACGCACCACGAAAATTCTGGCCCAACTGCGCGATCTGCACACGCGCTACATTGGCGGCACAACCGGCAAAGGTCGCACCAAGATGGGCATGCTCAATGCGACCGGTTGCACTTCGGTCTGGGGCAGCTCCTGGCCTTTCAACCCGTATCCCTTTCCCTGGGCAAATCACCTCTTTCAGGACAGCCCCTCTATGGCGATGGGCATTTTTGAAGGGCACATGGCAAAGATGGCGGACGGTTTTAAGGCCGTGCGCCGGGCGCGTCTGGAATTAGGTGGCGGCTATCGGCCGGCCGAACACGACGAGGGCCTGCAGTACTTCAACTGGCGCAATTTCAGCGACGAAGAGTTTCATCTCTGTCCGCCGGTGGTTGTGGTCGGCGGCGATGGGGCCATGTACGACATTGGCTTTCAAAATCTTTCGCGGGCCATGATTTCCGGAAAGCCGCTCAAAATTCTGGTCATGGATACCCAGGTGTATTCCAATACCGGCGGCCAGGCCTGCACTTCCGGTTTCCCCGGGCAGATTTCGGACATGGCCCAGTACGGCAAAGCGATCCAGGGCAAGCAGGAGATTCGCAAGGAACTGGCTTTGATCGCCATCGCCCATCGCAATACCTACGTGCATCAGTCCAACATTTACGCCACCGGCCATTTGCTCGAGGGCTTCATTCATGGCCTGAACAGTCGCCATCCCGCACTGTTCAATATCTACTGCGCCTGTCAGCCCGAGCATGGCATCGGGGACGATCGCGGAGCCGAGCAGGCCCGCCTGGCCATGGAGTCGCGGGCCTATCCGGCGTTTCGCTACGATCCCGACCTGGGCGACACAGCGGCCCAATGCCTGGACCTGAGCGGCAATCCGCAACCCGATCGGGACTGGGCCGAGTACGAACTGCAATACACCGAAGACGGCGTCGCAAGCAGCATGCAGTTGCCCATGACCTTTGCCGACTTCGCGCTGACCGAAACACGCTTTCGAAAACACTTCCGCAAGGCACCCCCGGAAACCTGGAACGAGTCGATGGTCCCGCTGGCAGATTTCCTGGAACTCTCGAAAGACGACCGGGCCGATCATTTTCCGTACGTCTGGGGGTTGGACCGCAAGAATCAGCTCAGCCGACTCATGGTCTCCGAAACGATTGTGGAAGCCTGCGAAGATCGCCGTCAGTTCTGGCGCATGCTCCAGGCGATGGCGGGAGGCCCGGCAAAAACAGCCGGTGAAAGCGCCACCGAGGAACAACTCCGCCAGAAGATCGTTTCGAAACTGGTACAGGGCCTCCTGGAACTGACCGGGGATACAACTGCGGCGCAAACGATCGCGAGCGACTCTCCGGCTCCGACCACAGCCGAATCGACAATGGCGTCGGCTTCGACGGCCGGGGGCATGGCGCCCTGGATTGACAGCGCCGAATGCACCAGCTGCGACGAGTGCATCAAGATCAACCGGGAGATATTTGCCTACAACGCAGAGAAGAAGGCCTACGTCAAAAATCCGACCGGCGGACCGTACAGCGATCTGGTGCGCGCGGCAGAAAAATGCACGGCGAGCGTCATCCACCCCGGCCTGCCCGCCACCACAACCCCCGAAAACGAAAAGTGGATCAAACGGGGCGAGAAGTACAACTGAGCTGGCGATGACCTGGCCCTTTGCAAGAAAGGCGCTTACGTTTTCCGGCGGTGTGCATGTGCCGGGTCTCAAAACTCAAACCGCCGACCTGCCGATCCGACGCCTGCCTTTTCCGGACACACTTTCCATTCCGCTTCTGCAACACGTGGGCGATGCGGCCCGCCCCATTGTGGGCGTGGGCGAGCACGTCGAGCGCGGTCAGCCGATCGCCGAACCGACTTCCGACCGTTCGGTGGCGATGCATGCGCCGGCCACCGGCCGCGTCTCGGCGATCGGTCTTGCTCCCAATGCCGCCGGCCACATGGCGCCGGCCATTTTTCTCGAAGTGAATATCGATTCGAGCCAGGAAAATGCATTTGAAAGGCCGACGAATATCGACACGCTTTCTGCGCCCCAACTGATCCTGGCGATCCAGATGGCGGGGTTGGTGGGCATGGGCGGCGCCGCCTTTCCCACCCATCGCAAACTGGCCCTGCGGGTCGGCCAGCGCATTGACCAGGCCATCGTGAACGGGGCCGAATGTGAGCCCTATCTCACTTCCGATTACCGCATCATGATCGAAGAGCCCGAAAACGTGATGCGCGGCATCGAGATTGTGCTCAGGATCACCGGAGCCAAAGAGGCCGTGATCGGCGTCGAGGACAACAAACCCCTGGCGATGGCGGCCCTGCGCAAATGCGTGCCGCCCGGCCGTCCCATTCGGGTCCAGGCCCTGCAAACAAAATATCCCCAGGGCGCTTCTCGCATGCTGATCAAAGCGCTGAACGGCCGCGAAATTCCGACCGGTGGTCACGCAGCCGACGTACACGTTGAACTTTCGAATGTTTCGACCGTGGCCGCGATTGGCGAATTGCTGCCTGCCGGACGCGGAATGATCGAACGGGTCGTCACGATTACGGGCCCCGGTGTCGACCGACCGGGAAACTACCGCATACCGATCGGGGTTTCTTTGCGGTATGCGCTCGAATGTGCCGGCCTGCGAAACAACGCGGCTGCGGTGCTGTCCGGCGGGCCCATGCTCGGCACCGCCATCGCCCGCCTGGACGTGCCCATCACAAAAGGCGTTCTGGGAATCGTCGTGCTTACCGAAAAAGAGCTCTCTTTGAAACCGCAGCCGGTCTACGCCTGCATTCGGTGTGGTCACTGCATCGATGTCTGTCCTCTGGGTCTGAATCCGGCCCGGCTGGGTGCGCTGGCCGAAAATCAAGAATACGAAACGATGGCCTCCGAATTCAATCTGACGACATGTTTTGAATGCGGTTCCTGTTCGTTTGTCTGCCCTTCCAATATTCCGCTGGTGCACCACTTCCGGATCGCAAAAGCAAGCCTGCGTAGAAAACGAAATCTGCAATCACGTTCAGAACCGGGCACAAACAAGTCACAATAGCCATGAGCCTTCCGGAAAACATACTCGAAGTGAAAAGTTCGCCTCATCTCAAAGGCGCACTTTCCACGCCGATGATCATGCGACATGTTCTGTACTCGCTTCTGCCTGTAAGCCTTGCTGCAGTGTACTACTTCGGCATCTCGGCCCTCGCGCTGCTGGTAACCACAACGACCGTGGCGCCCGCCACGGAACTCATGTTGCAAAAGGTAACTCACCGGCCCACGACCCTGCGCGACGGATCGGCGGTATTGACCGGCCTTCTATTTGGACTGACGCTTCCGCCCGCTCTACCACTCTGGATGGCCGCCCTGGGTAGCGTTCTTTCGATCGTGCTGGGGAAATTTGTGTTCGGCGGCCTCGGAAAAAATTTGTTCAACCCGGCCCTGGTCGGCCGGGCGTTTCTCATGGCGGCCTTTCCGGTGCCCCTGACGAGCTGGGTGTATCCTCTATCGCCGAATCGTTTTTTCGCTTTCCACTCCTCAACATTGGCCTGGCCCCTGCAAAACCCCGCCATGAGCGATGCGGTTTCCGGCGCCACTCCCCTGGGGCTCTTTAAGTTCGGCGGTGAACTCACAAATCCGGAATTGTTGTACAGCGGTGCGATTGCGGGTTCCGTCGGAGAAACGGCGGCCTTCTTGATTCTTCTGGGCGGCGCCTATCTGGCTCTACGTCGCATGCTGGACTGGCGTATTCCGGTGGCGGTGTTGGGCGCCGTGGCCATCCTGAGCGCTCTTTTGTCGACCGTGGAACCGACGCTCTGTCCGGGCCCCCTGTTTATGCTCGGCTCGGGGGGCCTCATGCTGGGGGCGGTCTACATGGCAACCGACCCGGTCAGCTCGCCGCTCACCCCGGTCGGAGTCTGGTTGTTTGGCTTTCTGATCGGGGGCCTGGTGGTTTTGATCCGACTGGCAGGCGGTCTTCCGGAAGGAGTCATGTATGCGATCCTTTTGGGAAACGCGGCTACTCCCCTGCTGGACCGAATTCACCAGAGGCGCGTCTACGGTCAGTAACTCCCCAGGCATTCCGGAACCAGAGCGCGACCGTCCAATCGTGGGACTTTCTGACACAAATCATTGCGCCACGGGCAGGTCTGTGCCAGATTGCACGCGATGGATTCTAAAGCCGGTGTGTTACGCCTGGAAGCCGACCGGCTTTCGGACCTTTTTGGGGCGCTCCAGGAGGCTGGCTTTGAGATCGTCGGGCCGACCGTGCGCGACGGCGCCATTCTGTACGATCGTATAGAAAAGGTCTCCGAACTACCCCGGGGTTGGACCGACGAACAGCAACCCGGCCACTACCGATTGAAACGACGTAATGACGACGCCCTGTTTGGTTTTGTGGTCGGGCCGTTCTCGGCGAAACGCTTTTTGCATCCGCCCCACGAGAGGCTTTTCAGCGCCACAAAGACTCCCGACGGAGGGGTCCAGTTCGAAGCGACTGACTCTGAAACGCCGCGCTTTGCCTTTCTGGGCCTTCGGGCCTGCGAACTGAGCGCCGTCGCCATCCAGGACCAGGTGTTTTTGCATCAGGACTACGTCGATCCCATCTATGCGGCTCGCCGAAACGAGGCCTTGTTTGTCGCGGTCGAATGTACGGTTTCCGGGGCCGCTTGTTTTTGCACCTCCATGAACACCGGCCCGGAAGTAACGGACGGCTTTGACATTGCTCTGACCGAAGTCGTGTCGGACGAAGAGCACTACTTTCTGGTTCGGACCGGAAGCGACCGCGGTCGTACGATCGTCGATACGCTGCAGTTGAATGCGGCCGAAGATAGCGAAACAAAAGCCGGTCAGAAGCGAGTAGCGGCGGCGCGCGAGAGCATCGGTCGCCGGCTCGAAACCGATGGCATCAAAGAACTCTTCTATAGAAACCAGGAACACAGCATCTGGCAGGATGTCGCCCGGCGCTGTCTGGCCTGCGGCAACTGCACCATGGTCTGCCCGACCTGTTTTTGCACAACCGTCGAAGACGTGACCGATCTGGGTGGCGCCTTTGCGGCCCGCGATCGGCGCTGGGATTCCTGCTTCTCACTGGACTTTACGTACGCCAACGGGGGCCAGGCGCGTTCTTCGGGCGCCTCACGCTATCGGCAGTGGATTACCCACAAGCTGGCCTCCTGGCACGACCAGTTTGATCGTTCCGGTTGCGTGGGCTGTGGCCGCTGTATCACCTGGTGTCCCGTGGGCATCGACATCACAGAAGAAAGCGCGAAGCTCCGAGCAGGCGAAGCGCCCGGGGTAACGAGAAATGAACAGTGAAATGCAAAAACGCCTGGAGTCGCATCGCTTCTTTGCCGGCCTGCCCGATCATTTCGCAGGTCAAATCAGCCAGCATGCCCGCTCCCTGGACTTTAACGTGGATGCGCTGCTCACAAAAACGGGTCAGCCGGCAAACGAGTTCTTCCTGATTGAAAAAGGTCATGTGGCGCTGGAAACCCACGCGCCCGGCCTGCAGCTTACCATTGAGACGCTGGGGCCGAACGACATCTTAGGTTGGTCCTGGCTTATTCCGCCGTTCCAGTGGCGCTTCGATGCCCGGGCCGTCGAGCCCACCCAGGTGCTTGCGATTGACGGCGAGTGGCTGCGAAACGAATGCGAAGCCAATGCGGAGCTGGGCTATGCGCTCCTGAAAAGAGTCACCACGGTGTTTGTGGATCGGCTGGCCCACACACGTATGCAGTTGCTGGACATTTACAACCCGCGCTCGGAGGATTCGCCCTTTATCGCGCCCATGTAAGGCATACGTTTTGCAGGGGCCTGAAGTCCGAATCGGAAACGCCATGGTGCAAAGACAGGTAAAGACAGAAAAAGGCGCAATGTCCGTCGCCTCGCCCTGGCAGCCCGTGCCGTATCGCATTGATCGTGTGATTGGGGAAACGCACAACATCTTCACCTTCGAACTCTCGCCGGTGGGTAAAGAGCCTATTCCGGCTTTTGAACCCGGCCAGTTTAACATGCTCTATGTCTTTGGCGTGGGCGAAGTAGCGATTTCCGTCAGCGGAGACAGCGCAGTCCGCGATCGCCTGGTACACACCATTCGGGCCATGGGTTCGGTCACGCGCACCATGCAGCGCTTTAAGACCGGGCAAATCATCGGAGTGCGCGGCCCGTTCGGAAAGGGCTGGCCGCTTCAGGCTGCCCGGGACAAGGACCTGGTCATTGTGGCCGGCGGCGTGGGCCTCGCCCCCCTGCGTCCGGTACTCTATTATGCACGCCGTAATCGCGATCAATTTCGACGCATCAGTCTGCTCTACGGAGCGCGTGCTCCGATGGACGTGCTCTATGCCGAAGAATTGAGCGAGTTACGAAGCCAGTTTGACTGGAACGTGGAAGTCACAGTCGATACGGCCGACGCTGCCTGGCGCGGACATGTCGGCCTGGTCACCAGGTTGATCGACCGAATTCCCTTCGAAGCCGAAAACACCGTGGCCATGCTCTGCGGCCCCGAAATCATGATGCGACTCACCGGCGATGCGCTGACCGACCGCGGCGTGACCCCGGAAAATGTGTACGTTTCCATGGAAAGAAACATGAAATGCGCGATCGGGTTTTGTGGCCATTGCCAGTATGGACCACAGTTCATCTGTCGGGACGGACCGGTTTTTGCGCGAAGCGTAATTGGCGATGCGATGCTCATAAGGGAGATATAGGTGGCGCGGCGCAAACCAAAACTGGCGGTCTGGAAATTCGCGTCCTGCGACGGGTGCCAGCTGAGCCTTCTGGACTGCGAAGACGAATTGCTCGCGGTGGCCGGAGAAATTGAGATCGCCAACTTTCCGGAAGCGTCCCGGGCCGTAGTAGCCGGCCCGTATGACATCTCCCTGGTAGAAGGTTCGGTCACAACCGAACACGATGCAGCGCGTATTCAGGAGGTGCGCGCTTCTTCAAAGGTACTCATTACGATTGGCGCCTGCGCCACCGCCGGCGGCATTCAGGCGCTCCGCAATTTTGCCGATGTCAAAGAATTCACTTCCGTCGTATATGCGCATCCGGAATATATCAGCACCCTTGATCAGAGCACGCCCATTGGCGCTCACGTAACCGTAGATTTTGAGTTACGCGGTTGCCCCGTAAACAAGATGCAGCTGATCGAAGTGCTGAACGCATTTCTAAATGGCCGTCGTCCTAACACGCCACACCATAGCGTGTGTTTTGAATGCAAAACCCGGGGCAATGTCTGTGTGATGGTGGCCGCCGGCACGCCCTGTCTGGGGCCGGTCACCCAGGCCGGTTGCGGCGCCATCTGTCCGTCGTACCATCGTGGCTGCTACGCCTGCTTTGGGCCGGCCGAAACACCGAACACAGCATCCCTGAGCGATTGGTGGGCACGACTGGGGGTGTCGCGGCCTCAGATCCAGCAGGCCTACCGCGGCTTCAACGCATGGTCCGGCAACTTTCGCCAGGCAGGAGATCAACTTGAGCCGAAAGACGATTAAGGTCGATTACCTGGCCCGCGTGGAAGGCGAAGGCGGGCTTTACATCAAGTTTAAGGGCGATGCCGTCGATGAAGTGCGCCTGAAGATCTTTGAGCCACCGCGTTTCTTTGAGGCTTTTCTGCGCGGCCGCCAGTTCACGGAAGCGCCGGACATCACCGCGCGCATTTGCGGTATCTGCCCGATTGCGTACCAGATGAGTGCCTGCCACGCCATGGAGAACGCGCTGGGCGTACAGGTAGGCGGGGCTCTGCGAGAGCTACGAAGACTCATCTACTGCGGTGAATGGATCGAAAGCCATGGGCTGCACGTCTTCATGCTGCACGCTCCGGATTTTCTCGGTTACCAGGACGCAATCCAGATGGCCAAAGATCATCCGGAGATCGTCAGGAACGCGCTTGAGATCAAGAAAACCGGAAACCGCATCGTCTCGACCGTGGGCGGCAGGGAGATTCATCCGGTCAACGTGCGCGTGGGTGGCTTCTATCGTGCGCCCACAAAGAAAGAACTCCTGGAACTGGTGCCCGACCTGGAGCATTGCCTGGCTCTGAGTCGCGAAGCTCTAAAATGGTCCACCGGACTCAGCTACCCAGATTTCGAACCGGACTACGAATTTGTCGCGCTGCGTCACGAAAACGAGTATCCGTTTAACGAGGGCCGTCTCGTATCGAATCGTGGTCTGGACATTGATGTTTCCGATTTTGAGTCACACTTTCATGAAGTCCATGTAGAACACTCGAATGCCCTGCACTGCGTACGCACGGATACGAATACACCCTACTTCGTGGGGCCCCTCGCACGCTACAGCCTGAATTTCGACCGCCTTTCGCGGAGCGTTCAGGAGGCCGCGCTTTCGGCGGGTCTGCAGCCGACCTGCCGCAATCCGTTTCGAAGTTTGCAGGTCCGATTGGTGGAAATCATTTTCGCCTTCGAAGAGGCCTTGCGCATTATTAAGAACTACGAGCCGCCCGCAAAGCCTTGCGTCGAGCTAACCGCTCGCGCGGGAGTCGGCCGGGCGATCACGGAGGCGCCGCGTGGCATTCTATACCATCGCTATCGACTGGATGAACAGGCGAACATTCAGGAGGCAAAAATTGTTCCGCCCACGTCCCAGAACCAGGGACAGATTGAATTCGACCTGCGCCAGTATGTCTCCGACTTTTCCAGGCTTTCGGACGAAGAGCTGACCTGGCAGTGCGAACAGGCCGTGCGCAACTACGATCCCTGCATTTCCTGTGCGACGCATTTTCTAAAACTGGAGGTCGAGCGGACCTGAGTTCAGCGGGGTTGCCATCATACAAAATGAAAACTCTGGTCATCACCATCGGAAATGCGTTTCGTCGCGACGACGGGGCCGGGCCGCGTGTAGCGCAAATCCTCCAGGCAGAGCGTCCCACCGACCTGGATCTGCTTGAAGTCCGCGACGACGCGACCCAGATTCTCGATGCCTGGCAAGGCTTTGAGTCCGCGGTCCTCGTCGATGCGGTGCAATCGGGGGCTGCACCGGGTTTCGTGTATCGGCTGGCGCCGCTCCGGGAAGCGCTGCCGGCGAATGTACTGGCCGGCTACTCGACCCACGGGATCAGCCTGCCCGGGGTTCTGGAACTGGGCCGCACACTCGGGCAACTGCCACAGCAACTGCTTCTGATTGCGATCGAAGGCAATGACTTCGGTTCCGGAACGGAGCTCAGCCCGGCCGTGGAACGTTCCTGTCGTGACGTGGCGGCCGAAATCTGCGCCCGCGTCATCGAGCGTGATTTCAGTCCCGGGTTCCAGTTCCAGGCGGCGGAGGGTTCGCAACATGCATGAGATGAGCCTGCTTGCGGATCTCTTTCGCAAGATCGAAGCGATTGCGATGAGTGAAGAGGCGCGTCGCATTACGAAGGTGAAATTGAAATTGGGCGCCCTGGCACACATCTCGGCCGACCATCTCCGGGAACACTTCGAAGAGGCGGCAAAGGGCACTGCGGCCGAAGGCTGCCAGCTTGAGATTGAAACCAACGCGGACACCGGCGACCCCAACGCTCAGGACATTTTGCTTGAGAGCGTGGAAGTCGAAACATGAAAACGCTGCTCTCCGGACGGAGGTCCACCGTTCCGCAGTCGCAACAAAACTGGCAGATGGAGCTGACGGGCCTGGTGCAGGGTGTGGGCTTTCGGCCGTTTGTCTGTCGGCTTGCCGACAGTCTGGGGCTTTCGGGGGTGGTCTTTAATACCGGTAACGGCGTATGCATTGAGGTCAGCGGGCCCTTCGAAAGACTCCGAAATTTCCGACGCCGTCTGAAAGCCGACGCACCACCGGCTGCGATTCTGGAAACGGTGCTCGTGCAAACGCGACCGGCTGCTGCGCGAAACAATTCGGCCTCTGGATTTAGAATCCTGGGAAGCCAGCCGGCGCCGGGCATAGCAAAGGGCCGCGCCCTGATTCCCTTCGACCGCGCCCCCTGTGAAAAATGTCTGGCGGAACTTTTTGATCCTGAAAACCGACGCTTCGGCCATGCCTTTATCAGCTGCACGGACTGCGGACCACGCTTCAGCGTTCTCAGCCAACTACCGTACGATCGCGAGAACACCAGCATGCGCGCCTTTCCCATGTGCGTCCCATGCCGACAGGAGTACGAAGACCCGGCCGACCGCAGATTTCACAACCAGAACAACTGCTGCCCGCAGTGTGGACCGCGCTTGAGTCTCACAACTCCCCCACAGGCCGCTTCAAGCCCTGCGAACCGGAACGACGGGCATTGCATCGAGCAAGCGGCCCGCCTGCTCCACTCCGGTCGCATTCTGGCCCTGCAGGGAGTCGGCGGCTTTCAACTGCTTGTGGATGCAACCAACGAAAACGCTATCGACCTGCTCAGAAAACGCAAGCGGCGCTTGAGAAAACCCTTCGCCGTGTTGTTTTCCGACACCGATCAGGTCCGACAGGTCTGCGAAGTCAATGCCAACGAGGCCGCCCTGCTTCGGGAACCCGGGGCGCCGATCGTGCTTTTGAAACGCAGGCAGAATGGCGAACTGCCGCTGCCGTCGATTGTGGCCCCCGATAATTTTCTTGTGGGCGCCATGCTGCCTGCAAGCCCGCTCCATCATTTGGTTTCGGCGGCCGTTGGGCGCCCCTTGATTGCGACCAGCGGCAATCTCTCGGGAGAACCCATCGCCATCGATCCTGTCGAAGCGCGGTCGCGCCTGGCGCAAATTGCAGACGCGTTTCTTGAGCACGATCGTAGCATTCTGCGCCCGCTCGACGACTCGGTGTTTCGGCTGGCCGTCGGAAGACCACTGCCGATACGACTGGGCCGGGGTTATACACCTGTTTCCCTGAAGCAGAGTCGCGACTGCGGTCGGAGCATTCTCGCCACCGGCGGCCATTTAAAGAACACCGGTGCCATTCTTGCTCGAGAAAGGCTGACCGTCGGCCCCCACACCGGAGATCTGGACACCGCTCTGGCGTTCGAACAGGCAGAGCGCAATGCCCGCGATCTACATCGAATGCTGGGTCCCGGGAAATGTGTTCCGACCGGCGACCAACACCCGGACTATGCTTCCGGGCGTCTGGTCCCCGGGCTGAAGCAAGAAGGGCTGATCAGCGGACCGCCGGTTGGGATCCAGCACCATCACGCCCACGTACTGGCCGTGCTGGCGGAGCACGAGATCGAAGAGCCGGTGCTGGGAATTGTCTGGGACGGCGTTGGTTTGGGAAGCGACAATACGCTCTGGGGCGGTGAGTTTTTGATCGTAGAAGGTGCGCAGTTCCGACGCTTCGCGCACCAAAGACCGTTCCGCCTGCCCGGCGGCGAAATGGCGATTCGTGAAGGTCGTCGGGCCGCTGTCGGCGTTCTTTTTGAAATGCTTGGAACGGAATGGCACGCGCATGTTCCGGAACAACTGCGCCGCGCTTTTGCGCCACCGGAATTGCCCGTGCTGGTTCAAATGCTTTCCAGACAATTGAACAGCCCGGCGACCAGCAGTGTCGGCCGACTTTTTGACGCGCTTTCGGCTTTGACCGGCCTTTGTTATCGTTCGGATTTTGAAGGCGAGGCCGCCATGCGTCTGGAACAGGCCTGCACGTTAGATGAAAACGTTGACGCATACGATTTTGGGATTAGAGAACCGACACCGGGCGCCGCTGCCAGGGCCGACATTCCGCTGATTTTCGATTGGGCTCCGATGGTGCATGGCGTGCTCGAAGACCTGAAGGCCCACGAAACTGTCGGAACGATAGCGCGGCGCTTTCATGAAACGCTGGTGAATATGGCTCTGCTTGCCTGCGAGCGCCTGGGGCTCGAAAGCGTGGTTCTTTCCGGCGGTTGCTTTCAGAATCAAGTGCTACTGGAACGCCTGGTCACGGAGCTAAAACGGCGCCGCTTTCGTGTGTACTGGCCCCGTCGCCTGCCGCCGGGCGACGGAGGCCTCGCGGCCGGCCAGGCCCTGGGAGCTGCCAGGCTACTGGCGACAACTGCTCTCGGGGAGAATACCTGAGATGTGCCTTGCGGTTCCGGGTCAGATTGAAAGCCTCGCAGGCGAGGAACTCGAGAGAAGCGGCACGGTGAATTTCGGCGGCATTCGCAAGAGCATAAATCTGAGTTTTGTTCCCGAGGCCGGGTGCGGAGACTATGTGCTGGTGCATGTGGGCGTGGCCATCGGCGTGATTGATCCCGAAGAGGCGACCCGGGTATTTTCCTACCTGGAGGAACTCGAAGAAGATGCCGTCTCCCCCGGGCCCGGGCAACAACGGCCATCCTCCAAAGAGGATCGAAGCACGTGAAGTATCTCGAAGAATACCGCGACGCCCGCGCCGTGCGGGCCTTTGCCCGGGAGATCCAGAAAATAGCCAGGCGGGACTGGACCATCATGGAAATCTGCGGCGGACAAACGCACTCCATCGTGCGTTTCGGCCTGGATGAGCTGCTGCCCCAGGGCATTCGTCTGGTGCACGGGCCGGGTTGCCCGGTCTGCGTAACCCCGGCGGATTTTATCGATCAGGCAATTGAACTGTTTGAACAAAACCCCGACGCGATCGTGTGCACTTTCGGGGACATGCTGCGCGTGCCCGGTTCCCGCGAAAGCCTGGCCTCTTCGCGGGCCCGTGGACAGGACGTGCGCATCGTTTACTCTCCCCTGGACGCGCTGGCACTGGCGCAGAAAAATCCGGAGCGCCAGGTCGTGTTTCTTGCGGTCGGTTTCGAAACCACCGCGCCGGCGGCCGCTCTGGCTGTTTCTCGCGCGCACAACGAATCGATTCGGAACTTTTCTCTGCTGGTTTCTCACGTGCTTGTTCCGCCGGCAATCGAAGCCTTGCTTTCGGCCGAGTCGAATCAGGTACAGGGCTTTCTGGCGGCGGGCCACGTCTGCACGATCATGGGTCTGGCAGAATACCAACCTCTGGCGGAGCGTTTTGGGGTTCCCATTGTGGTCACGGGCTTCGAACCGCTGGACATTTTACAGGGCATTTATCTTTGCGTGCGCCAGCTGGAACAGGGCCAGCACTTCGTAGAAAATCAGTATTCCCGGAGCGTGCGTCGCGAAGGCAACCGGAGCGCCATCGCTCTCTTGCGCGAAGTTTTTGAGGTGGTTTCCTGTTCCTGGAGGGGCCTCGGAGACATTCCGAAAAGCGGCCTGGCGTTGCGGGCGAAGTATGCGCCCTTCGATGCTCGAAAGCGTTTTGGGCTCGCGGCCAGGGGGGCGGCCGACGACCCGCGCTGCATCAGCGGAGAGGTTCTGCGGGGCGTCCGGCGGCCGGCCGAATGTGCGGCCTTCGGCAAGGACTGCACTCCCGAATCGCCGCTGGGGGCGCCCATGGTTTCGAGTGAGGGCGCCTGCGCTGCCTACTATCGCTATCGACGCGCGCCGGGCCCGACCGGGGCCGTGCCGGCATGAACGGCGGCGCAAACGGTGGCCTTTCCTGCCCGGTGCCACCCAACGAACGAGAGCGCATCCTGCTCGGTCATGGTGGCGGCGGAAGACTCATGCACAATCTGCTGCGTGACACGGTGTTTGCAAAAATTCCGAATTGCGATCCAAAGACCATGCACGATGGCGCGATCCTCCGGTCCGAAGGCCAGCGCCTGGCTTTCACGACCGACTCCTACGTGGTGAAGCCGCTTTTCTTTGCGGGTGGAAGCATCGGCAGCCTGGCCGTGTATGGCACCGTAAATGACCTGGCCATGTGCGGCGCCCGACCGCTGGCCTTGAGTTGCGCACTTATAATAGAAGAAGGACTGGAACTTTCAATACTCGAACGCGTGCTCAGTGACATGGCCCTGGCCGCGGACAAAGCGGGCGTTGCAATTCGCACGGGAGACACCAAAGTGGTGGAACGCGGCAAGGCGGACGGTCTTTATATCAACACGGCCGGAATTGGCGCGCTCGATTTTTCCGAAAGTAACATTGGGCCCGGCCAAATCCAGGCCGGCGATGTAGTTCTTCTGAGTGGCGATGTGGGACGACATGGCGTCGCCGTGCTTGCGGCCCGCGAAGGTCTGGAGTTTGGATCCACCATCGAAAGCGACAACGCACCGCTCTGGGAACCCGTGCGCGCACTGCTTGAGGCCGGCATCGAAATTCACTGCCTGCGGGACCTTACGCGGGGGGGACTCGCCCAAACCGCCATCGAACTTTGCGAACAATCCGGCCTTTTCTTTCAACTGGACGAATCGGAAATTTTTGTTTTGCCCGAGGTGACCGCGGCCTGCGAAATCCTGGGCCTGGACCCGCTCTATCTGGCCAACGAAGGTCGTTTTGTAGTGGTGCTTCCGGAGAAGTTCGCAGCGCGGGCGCTCGAAGTGCTGACACAGTACGATGCGGCCTATGCCAGGCGTATCGGATTTGTCGGCCGACAGCCAGGACCGGTACGATTGCGCAGTCGCATCGGCACCGAACGCATTCTGGATATGCAAAGTGGCGAACAACTGCCCCGAATCTGTTAGTACTGCGCTCTGCTTGACGGCCCGGTTCGCGTGTGGGTGGCTGGCAGTCATGAAAACAAGACTACAGACTTTGATTTTTCGTTTTCTCTGTGTTGCACTGGCGGCCGCGGCAGCTTTGACGCTATCGTTCTGCTCGGGAGACGATTCCCCGGAAGCCGGCGACGTGAGCGAACTTGAAGACGCGCCGCGCCAGATCTGCGAAAAGATGGTCGGATGCATGGAAGAGTGGAGCGCCGATCTGCCCGAACAGCAGCGGGAGATGATGCGCAACATGTTTACCGGTGACGCCTGCACCCAACGTTTCACCGGAATCATTCCAGGCACCACCGGTTCTGACCCGAACGCGACTCCGCCGAGTCCCGAGGAAATTGCGCGGGCTGTGTCCTGCGTGAACCGCATGATGGCGGCCACCTGCGACGAGCTAAAAGAGAATCCCAACTTTCCGGAGTGCCAGCCACAATAGGCGGCTTTTACCCCGGGACGGTGTCCCGGGGATGTTCCGTGCTACTGTTGCACACAAAGCACGTGGGCGGTTTGATCGCAGGTCAGGCTGGGCAAACCGCTCGAGAAGGTAACATCAATTGAGTTCTCGTCTAGAGCAGAAAGGTCGCCCCGACGCCCGCTAAGTCCACCGCTGGTCGTGTTCCAGGAAACGGTCGAAAAACAACGGTTCGCCGCATTCCCCCAGGTGGCCCCGACCAGACCGGTCCAGAAGTACCCCACGTTTGTGCTCAGCGAGACATCCAGCGGAAAGGTCAAGAGCGCGGAAGCATCCGTAGTATCAATGCGCGCGTTGTCTGCATATCTATAATAACTGGTGCTGGCCTGCAAAGCCCAATCCACTGCCGGAGATGCGGTGCGGTTGTTTCCATCTATCATGAAGGCCTTGTAGCTCCCGCTCAGTCCCGCGGGACGATTGGAGGCGCAGTACTGATCGGCGATAAAGACGCCGTTGCCGTTTCCGCTGGTCACAGTGGCAAAATCTCCGTCGTGCGCCGGCGCAACAAAGATGCACTTACCCAACGACTCGCACAAAGAGCTGGAACCACCGGACGGATTTAAGATCTGATTGATAAGCGCGTAGCCGGCCGTGCTGGAAGGATCCAGGTCGGTACGTTCGGCTTCCAGACAGGAAGCCAGAGCCAGAAGCAGGACCGACCCCGCTATCGTTCGGATGTTTTTCTTGTAAGTCAAAACTGCAAGCTCCAGGTGACGGCCAGGCGTTGGCCGAAGCGCGACGAGGCAGGTCGGGCGATGGCGCTGTCCGGGTGTTCCGGTCGCAGCTCCAGGTTCCAGGATTGTTCCCCCTCCGGTGTAACCAGGCCGGCGTTTACCCAGTCTACACCGGAATAATAAGCGTGCGCAAGCTGAAAAGCATACACCAGCGCCAGGGCTCCCGCGCTGACGGCAAAGCGTGAAGCCTCGCGCGAATAGCTATCGAAGGCGGCGTTGTTGGCCGAGAGACTGTACAGCAAAAGCCCTGTTCCCCCACTCTGACCAACCGCGGCCACAACCAGAAAGGCATTTGTGGATTCCTGTTCGTAGGCCGCTTTTGCATCGGCGACCGCTCCATACTCAACGGCTGCCAGAATGGCCGCGCTCCAGAAAAGAGCACCATAGACGATCCCGGTGGTACTTTGCCCGGCATGCACGTGGCCCCAGCCGGGAAAAACTGCCGAGCGCCAGACCAGATCGAAGGGGCTGCGCAGGCCGCTTTCTTCACTTCCGGGCTCGTCCGGTGGCAGCTCCGGCTCGGTAGTCGGCTCAACGATGGTCTGCTCGGGATTCCAATCCACGTCGCTCCTGCGCAGGGAACGAATCTGTCCGCGCGTGAAAGATGCGACCGTGCCGTCCTGATGCACCACAAATATGGCGCCCCCACCTACGAAGGTGCGCACGTTCTCAATGGTCTCGCCGCTATGCAGGATGATCGTATCGGCCGAAAGACCGCCGGGCAGCGCCAGGCAAGCAGTGACCAGCAAAAAAAGCGCTGTTCTGGAAAGGTCGCTCACTACATCGGAAAAAGTAAATCGCACCTGGTAATTGTCAAGACGTTGTGCGAATCCTATTGTTTACGATGTCCCGAACGTATGTTCCAGAAGCACCCGTAACCCGATGCCGATCAAAAGCGAACCGCCTACCAGGCCGGCGTAGCGCTCGAAGCGCGGGCCCAGACGTTTGCCCGCGTACAGCCCCAGCAGCGAAACACAAAATGCCACCAGGCCAATCAAGATGACGGGCAATACGATCTGTAAGCGCAGAAAGGAAAAACTCAGGCCGACCGCGAGCGCGTCAATGCTGGTGGCCCAGGCCAGGGTCAGTAGTATCACCAGTTCCTGTGTATTCCGCCGTTTACTCGCCTCCGGTCGCCACACACTTTCGAAGATCATTTTGCCGCCCACAAAAGTCAGCAGCACAAAAGCAATCCAGTGATCGAAGGCCTGAATGTAAGGCCGCATCCCGAGCCCGGCAAACCACCCGATGGTCGGCATCAGGGCGTGCATGAAACCGAAAGTGATGCCGACAAGCAGCGCGTGCCGCATGCGCAGCTCGCGCAAAGAAACGCCTTCGGCCAGCGACACGGCGAAACAATCCATTGTAAGACCCAGGGCAATCAAAAGCAGGGTCCAGAAGTCCACGGTCGATGGAAACGACGCGGCCCGATCGCTGTCCAGCCGCTTTCGTCATGACTCAAGATCAAACTGCGCCCGGGCCCTTCTATTGCCCGGCCAGAAATCTCTTCAACTCCCGGGCCAGTTCCTCCGGCGCGTCCTCCTGCAAGAAGTGACCGCAATCTTCGAGGGCTGTGACTTCCGCCTGGGGCAGGTCAGACTGCAACCTGCTTGCGGTTCTGGCAATATCGGGCAAAATGCGATCGCGCTTTCCGTAGACAATACAAACGGGCATCTGAAGCGCCTTCAGTCGCTGCGCGATCAGAAAGAAACCTTTGGGGCTCAACTCGCTACCGGCTTTGATCAAAGCCTCCCGGGCATCGCCTGTCACAAACGGTGCAAGCACGGCCTCATACATCTCGGGTGTGCGCCGCTCAGAACGTAGAACACCAATCTGCATGGCAAAACGCAAGCCCGCCGGGCTCACGGTCCAGGTTCGTACAAAGGGCAACTTCAACATCAACACAAAGGCTTTTACGGCCCAACTCATTTCCGGATAGACCAGAGTGTTGAGAATTGCCAGCCGCGAAATGCGGTTCGCATTGTTCACGGCCCAGTACAGACCCACCGGGCCGCCCAGGTCGTGCACAACAAGCGCCGTACGCTCGATGCCCAGATTCTCAAGAAAGCCCTCGATCATGCGCGCGTAAAACCGAAAGCTGTACGATCGGTCGAGCGGTTTGTCGGAAAATCCGAAGCCCGGAAGGTCCAGAGCAAGT
This sequence comes from Spirochaetales bacterium, assembly GCA_024233935.1. Lineage (GTDB taxonomy): Bacteria > Spirochaetota > Leptospiria > Leptospirales > Leptonemataceae > JACKOY01. The sequence continues at coordinate 110,780 of JACKOY010000005.1, forward strand.
ACGCGCCGCCGACTCGAAATTTCCGGAACAACATGGCGCCACAAAAGCGATGAAGTCGGCCAACCGTGCAGCAAAAGAACCGGCTCCCCCTGCCCGCTTTCCCGATAATGCAGGCGCACTCCATCTACAACCGTATATGATCCCACAGAAAACTCTGAGTCCGCCGTCGCATTCATGTTTACCCCTCGCAGCCGGTCGGTCCCAAATCCCGTTTTTGTCTGCGCGACCGGCCCGCCTGCCCTTGATCTTTCGGATTTTGCGGGGGCCGCGTCAATTCTTCTTGCGTTGCAAGACCCGCCTGCTGGAATAAAGTTTCCCACTTATGACAGTGCCTTTGTCATCATGGCAATTTACTTGTCATAATGACATTTTGTTGCGATACATACTGTTCTGCATTGTGCGGCATGGTGCAGCATGACACCTGTTTTGCCGCGCCCGTACCGCCGTCAGGGCCGCCGGTCGCCAGAAGAGCAAACCATGATCGAAACCAGAATATCGAGATTCAAACCAGTTCAGGTGCGGACGCAGCGCGGCGAAAACCGCGGGCGTGAACTCATGGCGCTTGTTGACGAAGTCATGCGTCTCGGGCAAACTCTACGCCAGATGGATGAATGGTTACACGGCGAAGGCCCGGTCGGCGAGGCCGGCCGCGCCGTGCTCTATTTGCTTTTCAGCGACGGCAGGGCCACGGTCCCGGCAATCGCCCGCGTTCGCGGGCTGACCCGCCAGCGGGTGCAGCAGGTGATCAATGAACTGCTGGAAAAAGACCTGGTGATTCGAAGCGAAAATCCCGCCAGCAAGAAGAGTCCCCTCTTCAGCATCAGCCCGCCCGGACAGAAACTGATGCTTGCCATTGTGCGCAAGGAACGCCGCCTGTATCGCGGCCTGGCCCGAGAACCGGGAGAACGCCGCATTTCGAGCGCTACCCGAACTCTTAAAGAACTCCGCCTTGAATTCGAGCAACGCCTGCGGGTGCGCCGCTGAGCGGGTTGGAAAGGACCGCCCGCGCCATCGAACGATAGCGTTTCCGCCCTGGCCCAGCGTACGTTCAGATCTGCACGGGGGACCCGATCGCGAGCGAGGCGTCGTTACGCCACATGATCACGGCGGCGACATTGTAAAGGGTCTGCGTCGCAAACATCACCAAAAGGGTCGGCACAAAAAGCAACAGCAGCTTCGGATCGCGCAGCATGCCGAGCACGGACTCCAGGCTATTGCCGGTGTCGGGAAAAATTGGCCCGCCGTACTCCAGAAGCATCTGCAGCGGAATGCCCATCGCATAGTTAGCGCCCGTACCGCAACTGTAAATGATGGCATACATCACGAATGCGTTCGTAAGCAATGTGACCGAAGCCCGGTTGAATGCCCGTCCCAGCGCCCCAAAACCCAGACCTTCGAGCGCGACGATGGCCGTCAGGAAGCTGAAGATCAAACCCAGAATGAATCCGGGAATCAGACAAAAAACCAGGCCGATGGTTTGCATGAGGGCCGCTGGAATCCAGACCAGGCAATAGATCGGCAACCGCGTGAGGGCTCGCTGCAGGGCCTCGTCGACCGTACCCGCGCCGCTCTGAATCTGGTCGGTCCGCAAAGTCACGAAGAGCGAGTAGTAGGCAATCAAGAGAGCGCCGCCCAGGACAACCGCGGCCAACACGGGAGCCAGATCCAGGGCCAGGTCACGCAGAAGGTCCATCGGGGGGTCCGATTGGTCGGCGAGCTCGGAAAAAGGGATCGTTTCCAACAAATCCAACGCATGCGTGAACGCAAAAGCGTAAGCACCGAGCAGCGCGGCCCCGAGGACAACCCCAACGATCAAGAACTCCGCCCAGCCCCGACCGGCAATGCGAAACGTCAGGGCCAGAATCTCCCCGATGCCGATGACACGTCCGGTCGGCACCTGCAAACTGGCCTCGGGCCCGCCCGGCGCCGGCCCGGAAGTGGTTTCGTACGGATTGCGGAGGTCGGCCATGCGCGAAGTGCACGTCGCCGGACCCGGAGGCACAACCGCTTTTTTCAGGCAAAACGTTTGATGAGCCGGACTTCGTTGCCCTGTTCGTTGTAGCTCACTTCGTCAAAATAGAGTCGCGTCATCTGAATACCGCGTCCATGCAGAAGCGGCTCGTCGTCGCCCGGCTCCTCGTCCGCCAGGGAGCGGGAGCGGTGATCGAAGCCCGAACCCTGGTCGCGGACTAAAAACTCCGCCCGCTCCTCATTCATGAAAAACTCGACGTAGACCGTGCGCGGAGCGAAGCGCGGATCCCTCTGGCGTTCCAGAATCAGACGATGCAGGGCGCCGCTGCGCGTGGCTTCGGTCTTCTCGTCAAAGGAGATGCTGAGGTTGCCGTGTTCAATCGCATTGATCAAGATCTCCCGCAAACCCAGACGCAACTCCTGCATCTTTTCGGCGTCCAGATAACGCAGCAGGCGGGATGTCAATCGCTGATTCAACATCTCGGAGAGCGTCAGGTTGTTCGTAATTTCGAACCGCTGGGCCTCTTCTTTGCAGTAGCGCAGCAGAACGTCCTCGGTCCGCGCCGCCAGACTCCCGAATATTTCGTCGCCATTGTGCTGGCGAACCCGCTGTAGCCGGACCAGAAGCTCCACCGGCTCTCCCAGGTTGTTCTGAAAATCGCACGCAAACTCCGTGCGCCCGCCAGATCTATGAATTTCCTGGATGCGTTCTTCCAGCATTTGTTGCCAGAAGAGGTTGTTGCTCTGCGGGGGTACGTGCACCAGGTCCGTCAGCCGTCGCCCCACCAACCGGGCCGGGATATAACCCAGCTGAGCATGCACGGCGCGGCTGATCGTGAGGATCTGCCCGGATTCGTTCAGCGAGAAAACAGCATCGTGAGCGTCCTCGATCAGGTGGCGATAGCGGGCTTCGCTGTCGGCCAACTCCCGGGCCAGCTGTTCCGCCCGACCAAAAGCCCCCGCAAAACGACGCGAAAGCAACACCGCCTGGGAAAAGATGAATACAAACAGACCCAGCGGCGCGATGTAGGCGGTCTGCAGGTAATGCCGGCTATACAGAATATCCTGCACGATGGTCACAAAAAGGATCAGCCAGCAAAACAAAAACAGGCGCGATCCCGAACGCCGTCGCACAATCGCCAATCCGCAAACAAAAGTCAGATAAAGACCGCAAAGAACGGTCAGAATCTCGATCGGCTGCACAACATAGGTAAAAGTGGGTGCAGGCAGAATCAAAACCAGAACAGAAACCAGACCGGCTACGATCCAGAGCGCTGTTTCGATGGCCGTATACAATTCCCGCGGGAAAATGCGCCGCACATAGGCGACAAAAACCGGGATCGCCAGAAACCAGGTAATGTACTCGAGAGTCAAAACCGCGCCCCAGGGCAAATCTTCGAACCAATTGTGAAACTGGCGCTCACCCGTGGTCAGAGTACGCAGGCCAATCAAAAGGCAGAACAGGCCGAAAAACAGCGGCGAGTGATCGCTGCGTCGCAAACCAAAAAGGACCAGATGATAGACACCCATGATAAAGAGCGCGCCGAACATCAAGAATTCAAAGATCAAATTGCCTTCGACGAAGGCCTGGACGGTCGCCGCGGTCCCAAAAACCAGGGGCCGCGGGAAGCCACCGTTACGATGGCTGTAATTGGCAACGTGAACCAGAAGCACGACCTCGGACGAGGCCGGTGTAAACTCGACCCAACCCGGGCGACGCCGCGCGCTGTATTCGTGGACCGTGGGACCGACAACGCCCTGAGTGTAGAGCGGGCGTCCATCGACGAAGAGTCTCATCGCGCTGTCAAAGTGCAGGATGCGCAGGGCCAGAAGGCGCCCCACGGCTTCGGGCGGCAAAAGCAAACGCAAACGATAGCTCGCAAAGCCAATGCCGTCGATCGGGGAGCCCTGCACAACTGTGCCGTTCCAGGCTCCGGGCACGCTTACGAACTGGCCGGCGGTAGCAGGCGAAGGCGCTGCTCCGCCAGCGGTCGGGGGGCGCTCGACAGTGGCGCCCGGTTCGAGCAGTTCTTTCCAGAAGAATTCCCAGGAGCCGCTCAGTCGTATCAACGCGCCGTCGGAAAATCCATCGCGCAGATCCAGCACCCCGGACTGCGCGGTCCGCGCCTCAGGAGCGGCGCAAGAAAATAGAAATAGCAGTGCAATCAGAAACGCGGTTCGAAAGCGATGGCAGGCAGGCATGATTGCAGTGTGAAGAGCGAATCTTGTACTGACACAGGAGCGCCATCGTTCAAGCAATATTCGTCACCGCACCGGCGAGGCAACCGCGAGAAACTCAAGCAGACGCGCGAGAAATCGGTCTGGGGCCTCTGTGTGCGGCCAGTGGCCTACTTCGGGCCAGAGCACGACCGGAGCCGGGGGCGAAAAGCAACCGGCCGAGTCCCGTAGCCATTGTTGCCGAAAGGCAGGCTCGTCCAGCCCGCCGATGATCAGGCCCGGCATGGCCAGGGGTCGGGCCAGAATTTCGAGCATGGCCCGATCCTTGCGCCGCTGCCAGATTTGCACGTAGTACTCGAGCACCGCCTTGAGTCGCTCCGGTTCCCTGAGAGCTGCTTTGACCCGTTCCATGTAACCCGGCGGGAGCTCCCAGTTCGGGGCCCAGACGCGAACCATTCGATCGAGGTACGCCAGGTCTTTGCGCGCGGTCAGCCATCGACCGAAAGCGCCGAACTGAAACAAAAGATGGTGCGGACGCTGCAACAGCGCGCCGATCGTAACCTTCGCCCGGGAAATGTGGGGAAAGCCGACCAGGACCAGGCCGGCCAAACGATCGGGAAAATAGGCCGCGGTCGCGGCTCCGATGACCGCGCCCCAGTCGTGCCCGACGACCACGGCCTTCTGCGAACCCAGGGCCGTTATGAATTCGCTCACGTCCCGGGCCAGGGTAGGCAGGCTGTAGTCGTTCCCCGACGAAAGACCCGAGGGCGGATACCCACGCGTCTCGAGACTCACCGCCCGATAATCGGCTTTCGCCAGCGGCTCCAGCGCGAACTCGAAGGCTTCGGCGGTGTCGGGAAAACCGTGAATGAGAACCACGAGCGGGCCATCGCCGCGACTCAGGTAGGCCAGTTCCACGCCGTTCAGCGTCTTTTTGTGCCAGTCCGCCATACTGAAAACTGCCGATCGCGGGCGCTCTGTCAAGCCTCACCCACGGCCCCGACGGTACGCTTGCAGGACTTTTTTTATTGATCCGGGAGGCCAATGCTCCTAGACTCTCCGCCGCGCTTTCCAGAAAAGACGGCGCCGGGAGAAGCCTGGATGAAACTTGATCGAAACGCGTTGGGTGGCCGATTTTTACGTGTGACCCTGGCTGTTGCCAGTATGACACTTTTTTGTCCCCTGTCCACGACCTGTAGCGGACCGGACTATCCCGGCGAAATCAACGTAAAGCGCGACTTCGAGTTCGTCTACGACGTCATCGAGTATTCGTTCTTGACGATGGTCGAACACATTCGCATCAATCAGAAGGATCGCGGCCTGGATCTCATTCAGGAGTATGTCGAGTCCCAGCAGCCGGAACTCGAAAATGTGGGCAAACGACTCAACGCCATCATTCTTTCGGAAGAAGAAGCCCAGGAGATTGTTCGGTTCAACCAGCGCTACGATGCCCTGCACACGCAGCACGTCGACTATCTCGAAGCGAACCTGAGCCCCGAACAGAAAGACCGCTTTGTCGAACTTGTCGTCGACGGCATCGCCAATCGCTTCGTATCCCAGTTGACCACGCCACAATCGTCGACCGAGTTTTTCTCTCGGGTCTTCCGTTGATCTCACGCAGAGACAAAGCGGCCCCACGCAAAAGCACAAAGCCAGCCGCACGCAAAGGCGCAAAGAACGCAGAGTAAATGCACGAATGGCGCTACCGGCTACAAACCGGAACGCCACGCAAGCAAGCACGCACGTAAATCCAGGGCCACAATCTGGCTGGAAAGCCAACGCCTGCAATCCCCAAACCCCAACACCTTTGCGTTCTCTGCGGCTCTGCGTGAAAACAACCGGTCGGCCTATCTTGCAGAAAACCGTCAGGCAAATCGGTGCGCACAAAGCCAGCCGCACGCAAAGGCGCAAAGAACGCAGAGTAAATGCACGAATGGCGCTACCTGATACAAACCGGGAAGCGACGAAAGCAAGCACCCACGTAAATCCAGGGCCCCAATCTGGCTGGAAAGCCAACGCCTGCAATCCCCACACCCCAACACCCTCTGCGTTCTCTGCGGCTCTGCGTGAAACACCCGGTCGGCCTATCTACAGAACAGCGTCAGGCCAATCGGCACCCAGAAAGCCGGCCACACGCAAGGGCGCAAAGAACGCAGAGCAAAAGCACGAATGGGGCTAACCGGATACTGACCGTGACGCCGCGAAAACAAGCACGCACGTAAATCCAGGTCCGCAATCTGGCTGGAAAGCCAACCCGTACAATCCCCACACCCAACACCTTTGCGTTCTCCGCGGCTCTGCGTGTAACACCCGGTCGGCCTATCTGCAGAAAAGCGTCACGCAAATCGGCACCCACAAAGCCGGCCACACGCAAGGGCGCAAAGAACGCAGAGGAAGGCGGCTCTGCGTGAGATACGCAGGTCACGCCAGAGCTGAAGACGGCATATACAGCTTGAAGAAATTTGGCACGATCTTGACTTCCGGATTCCAGCCGGTTTCCAGTTCTCCATCGACGTTCATGAGGAAGGGACGACGGCGTTCGAGTTTCAATTCTTTGATAAACTCGGTGGTGACGTTGGGGTTGCTGACGTGGGTGCCCTTGAAGATCGAAGGGAATGACTTCAAAAGACTCAGACGGGTCTCGCTGTGCAGGTGTAAAAAAAACAGTTTTCCGTCGTTGATGCGCACTTCGGGTGCAATCTCCATCGCCCCGCCGGTGTAACGCGAGTTGTGCAGCGATATCATGTTGCCCCGGAAAGTCTCGGGCCGACCATCGATGGTGCCGCTCACGGTCCAGGGTTTGTGGCCCAGCATCTTTACCAGGCTGGCCACGGTGTAGTTCATCGAGCCGATGCCGCGCATCTTGATCGCAAGTTCTGTAATATCGCTGATCAGACCCACCCCCCAGATATTAAACATGATGCGGCGGGTCTTTTCGCCCGGCTCTTCTGGATGGTCCTCGTTCAGTTTGCGGTAGGTGATGACCGCCGAGTCCACGTTTAAGATCGACTCGGACTCAAGCGCTTCAAATAGGCGGTCGCGGGCCTGTTCATAGGTGGTAATACCGAAGTCGCGCAGGAAACTGTTGCCGGTGCCTCCCGGCAAAAATCCAATCGGACCGATGCCGGGTCGAAAGTCGAGCTTCTCGGCCAGCCCCTGCAGGGATTCGGAGAGTGTGCCATCACCCCCCATGAAGATCTGAAAGTCACCTCGCGCGGCGCCCTCTTTGGCCGCCACGCGAATATCGTGCAGCGAGCGTGTCGGTCGCAGCCCCAGCTCGTTTCCGAACTTTTCCTTCCAGAGATCGGCGAAGTTTTTGGCCCGCACAGTCGCCTTGCCGCGTCCGCTACGGGGATTGAATACGAGGACAGCCTGTTTTTGCATGCAGGCAGAGTCTTTCCTAACGGCCCGGTCCTGGCACTAACTTTTCGCACGCTCAGCGCAAAATACACGCCCCCGGACGGTTGGCGAAGGCCCTATTCGTAGTCCTTGATGGCTGTCTGCGTCGTGTTCGAGATCTTGAAAAACTCGTGATAACCCAGGGACTTGAGATAGGCCTGAATGCGTGGATGCAGGTCTGCGAGCACCATTTCTTTGCCCCGCTCCTTTAACGTCTTTTCCATATCGATCAGGATATTGAGGCCGACGTTGTTCATGTAGTCAATGCCGCGCATCGAGAGCACCACCAGGCGCTGCACGAAGGGTTCGCCTATCAGATTGTCAAAATCCTTCTGGATGCGGGCGCGGCTGAACTCATCGAGCGGCACGCTGCAGTGGATGACCGAAACCATGCCACGACGGCCCTCCTCGTGCTGGTGACTCAGCGCCACTCCGTGGGCCGCCCGGGCAGTAAAGTCCGTCTTGCGCGAACGATCCACTGCCTCGGCCAGTTTCTGTTCGATTTCTTCCAGATCGATGGGCTTGGGAATAAAATCGAAGGCGTGCTCTTTGATGATTGTCACAGCAACTTTCATGTCGGCCTGCCCGCTGATCACAAGTACCTCGGTGTTCGGGGCCTGCCGCTTAATGGCCTTCAAAAGTTCCAGGCCGTTAAGCCCGGGCATTTGATAGTCCGTGATGACCACGGCCGGTTTGTGTTGCTCAAAAAGCGTGAGCGCTTCGGCGCCATCCGTGGCCACGACTGTTCGATAGCCCTTGCGCGACAGAAATATACTCAACTGACCGCAAATCTCGGGCTCGTCGTCTACAACCATTACTGTATCGAAATCCATATGTTTATCCTTTCTTTTGTTCCGCTCGCGGTAAGACAAGATCAAAGCTAACACCGTCCGCTTGATTGCTGACCGCTATGGAACCATCATGATTTTTGATTATCGTGTAACAGATCGAAAGCCCGAGGCCGGTGCCCTTTCCGCTGGGTTTTGTCGTAAAAAAAGGCTCGAAGAGTCGAGGAATAACGCCTACGGGGATCGGCGGGCCGTTGTTCCAGACCCGGGCGCGCACGTTTCGACCCTCGTCGCTCACAACGACGCGAACATGCCGATCAGCCTCCCGTTCCTCAAGGGCGTCCACCGCGTTGATAAGCATGTTGACGAAGACCTGCTCCATGCTGTTCGGGTCTCCGAGAATTGGCAGGCCCGGTTCCGGCAACACCTGGTCCACCTTAATATTATGCTGGCGCAACCTTTGTTCGACCAGTTCCATCGCACTGCGCACCACGGTGCCTAGTTCAAAGACCTGTCGCACCGGTTCCGCCTTACGACCGAATACGCGCAGGTGATTGATGATGACCGTGGCGCGGGCAATGTTGGAGCGAATCTTGCCGGCCTGATCCAGCAGGAATTCGGGCGTAACGTCCCCGTCCCGGGCTCCCATCTCCAGCATTTGGGCGCCCATACTGATCACGGACAACGGCTGATTCAACTCATGAGCCATGCCGGTAGCCATTTCACCGAGAGTCGCCATCTTCGCAGCCTGTTGAAGCTGTTGCTCCATTTCCTTTACTTCGGTGATGTCCACGAGGGACAGCAGGGCGAGTAGCGAGGACGCGGTTGCCGGCGGCAGATAGGCTGTGGCCCGCGTGTAGCGTACGCTTTCCCCTTTTCTAAGAATCCGTGTTTCGCTTGAACAGTGCTCGTCGTTGTTCTGGAGGGCGCGGACCATTTTACGCAGGCAGAGTTCGTCGTGAAAGAGTTCAGAGAAGTGCCGCCCAACAAAATCGGCGGGCTCCTCAAAGGAAAATATACCCAGCGCGGACGCATTCGCGTCGGTCACCCGCACACCATCGAATAAAGTCCGCAACGGAGCGCCGTTACGGGCCCCATCTCCCGGTAAAGCAGCGACCGCGGCCCGCAGCGGCGCGATGTCAAGCTCGAGCATTCCGCTGGGCGCCCGGTCAAAGATATACCGGAAGCGCGCCTCACTTGCGCTGAGTTCTTCGCGCGATCGCACCCTTTCGGTGACGTCTTGCTTCACCGCCACGAAATGCTGAACGACACCCTGGTCATCTGGAATGGGAGTGATGCTCATCTCCTCGAAGTACTCGCTGCCGTCCTTGCGACGGTTGATCAACTCACCCTGCCACACCACACCGGAAAGCACTGTCTGCCACAGTTTGGCGTACGTGGCGCTTTCCTGCCGGCCCGACTTCAAAATGCGGGTATGAGCGCCCACAAGCTCCTTTTGGTCGTAGCCGGTCATCTCGCAGATGGCCCGGTTGCACCAGACAATGGTGCCGTGAGTGTCGGTAATTAGAATGCCGTTGCTCGCGGCGTTCAGGGCCGCAGCCCGGAGGGCCAGTCGACGCTCGTAATCGATGCGCTCGGTCAGGTCCCGCGCAATGGCCAGGATACAATTCATTGTCTGCAACTGAACCGGAAAGGTGCTGATCTCGAGCTGTAAGCGACGGCCGTCCGGTCGCCGCAATTCAAAGACCGCCGGCGGAACGCTTTCACCCTGCACGGAAGCTTCCAGATCCGAACGGGCCCGCTCGACGTCGAGCGGGGCCAGCAAACCCGATTCCAGCGCACTGCGGCCGATCCAGTTTTCACGAAGGTCGCCCAGCATCTGTTCGGCCTGTCGATTTGCGTCCAGAAAACGCCCTCGATCATCCAGCAGATAGATCGCGTCGGGCGCGTTCTCAAAAATGATGCGCAGGCGCTCTTCGCTTTCGCGCAATTCCTGCTCAAGGACGTGCCTTTCCGTAATGTCCATGCCGGCCAGAAGCAGGCCCACAATGTCTTCCGGCGCACCGCCCCGCACGGCCCGGAACGTCCATTGAACGAGCAACCGCACGCCACTGAGCGAACACAGTTCACCTTCGTACGAGCCCTCTTCGTCGGGGCTCGCAACGCTTGTCCGGAAACGGCTCCACCTTTCCGCACGGACCTGCTCCGGAACAAACAGGTCGAACCAGTTCTGGCCGATCGGCGCGGACTGCCCGGGACAGAGCAGTTGCCAGGCGGTCTTGTTCATCATCCCTATGCGTCCCTCGCGATCCAGAAATACGATCAGACTTCCGGCGAGATCGAGATACATGCGGGATCGATCCCGCTCCTCCTCCAGGTCCAGAATCAAGCGGCCGCGCTCGCGTGCGTAACGAAGGACACGAAAGAGCATGTCCTCGTTTAAGTCCCGCTTCAGGAGGTAATCCTGGGCCCCGGCCTGAACGGCTTCGAGCGCCGCGGTGGAGTCCCTGACTTCGGCCAAAACCAGCACGGCCCGGTGCCCGGTGGCCGCCAGAAAGCGCCGTAGAGTTTGCAGGCCGCGGGTCTCGGGCAAACCCAGATCCAGAAGCACGAGATCGGGTGCACGCCCCTGACTGGCGGCGATACCCTCGGTTAGATTCCCACAGTGCTCCAGCTCAAACTCAGCGGACTGCCCCGAAGAAAACAACTCACGCAACAGGTCCGCGTCGGCTGGATTGTCTTCAATCAACAGGACGCGCGCTCGGTCGGTCACTACTTCGACTCCAAATCGCTCGAAAGCGTGAAATCAATCGCGTTAGCCAAAAGCGGCTCAAAGAAAAACTCAAGGCGGCCCTGCGTGGCTCTCATTGGGCCCGACTCGCCGGTTTCACCAAAAGCGCGGAATTGGGCGTCATCGCGCGTATCTCGCTGCGCTGCCAGGAAGGCCCTTCCCGGAAGAGCGAAAGGTTCAGTAGCACTATAGGATGGCGCGCATGCATCACACTTCTGCTGCATCCCAGAGTAGAGTCAGCCGCGTAAGGTTATTGCAAGAGATTCTCAGTTTTTGGCAGTAGTTTCAGCCGATCAATGAGTTCGTGGAGTCCAATCAACAAGCCATAGATCGCCCCCCTGCGCAGTTCTGCCCACGAAAACGCTTGCAAAGCGGGCCTGGGGGCATTACCTTTTAAGTGGGCCAAGTGTGTGTGCGGCCCCGCCGGGGACGCCGGTAGCAGAATCGTTCAAGCGGGCGACGGGGCTATTGTGGTAAAAAGACTGCCACAGGAGGAGCACTACAATGAAATCGATTGAAGAAAGAATGTCGGGCTATGCGGCCTACCACCAGAACTACTGGTGCCGGGCGACGCACTTTTTGGGTGTGCCGATGGTCTATTATGCGCCGCTGATCGCCCTGGGCTGGCTGCGCTTCAACGTGGGGCCGGTGGAAATCAGCCTGGCCGTAATTGTGTTTGCCGCAATGATGATCTGGTACTTCGCCATGGACTGGCAACTGGCGACGGTCATGACCCTGATTTCGCTTCCGATTGTCTACGCAACCGAACTGGCGGCCCAGCTCCCCTTTGAACAGAGCCTGGCGATCTTTCTGGCCGTGAAACTGGGCGGCTGGGTGATTCAGCTTGTAGGACACGTGTTCGAAGGCCGACGTCCAGCCCTGGTGGACAACTTCCTGCAGGCCCTGATGGCGCCGCTCTTTCTGATCGCCGAAGTGCAGTTCGCCCTGGGTTTTCGCAAGAAGCTGGAGGCCGACGTCGAAGAGCGTGTGGCCCGGCATCGTTTCCCGGAGCAGATCGCCAAAGAAGCCTGAATCGAAGGCTGAGTCGCGGCTAAAGCGAAGCCCGAGTCGTTTCGCCCCGGGCCGTGCGAAACAAAGACGCCCATCGGAACTTCCGGTGGGCGTTTTCTTTTTTGGACTACCCGAACGATAGCGCTGCCGTGCGTTCCAACCGTTGCCTGAAAACGCTGCGCCCGGAAAAAACCGCCGCCCTGCCCAAAAGCCAGGCGGCCTGAAGGCCGTTTCCGAACACGCAGTCATCAAAGTGCGCGTGAGACGGACAGGCCGACCCCGCTATCGTTCGGGGCCGAAAGGCCAAAATAAAGCCCGCAAATCGCTACTTGCCCAAATTCTGATTGCCGTTGTCGGGGCAGCCAACACGGTCCCGATTGTCCCTGCCGCAATCGGAGCGCCCATGACCACCATCAGCGTTATTATCCCCACCCTGAACGAAGAAGAAGATCTTCCGGTACTTCTGGAGTCGCTTAAGAAGCAGAGCTTTCGGGACTTTGAGATCATTGTGGCCGACGCCGGTTCCAAAGACGGCACGGTCAAAATTGCCAAAAAGGGCGGCGCAAAAGTTGTTCCGGGCGGCATGCCGGGGCCGGGTCGCAACCGCGGCGCGGAAGTGGCGAACGGGGAGTTTTTGTTTTTCTTTGATGCCGACGTAGACCTGCCGCCGGACTTTCTGGAAAAGGCCTACGCCGAAATGCAGGAACGCTTTCTGGACCTGGCCACCTGCGAGTTTCGCCCCAAGTCCGACCTGCGTCTTGACGATGTGATGTTTCGTTTCGCAAACCTCTCGGTAAAAATGAACCAGGACCTGAATCCCCGCGCGGCCGGCTTTTGTATTTTTATTACGCGGCGGCTGTTCCGACGCATCGGCGGTTTTGACGAGACTTTGAAACTGGCCGAAGACCACGACCTGGTGCAACGGGCTTCGAAGTTCCGGCGGCTGCGGGTCTTAAAGAATGTGGACTTGAGCGTCAGTGTGCGACGGCTCGAAAAAGAGGGTCGCTTTTCGCTGATTCAAAAGTACATGCAGGTGGAAATGCATCTGCTTTTTAAGGGCAACGTGCGCGAAGACATTGTGGAGTACGAATTCGGTAACTTCGAAGACAAAGACAAAGGCGGCCGGGTCCTGGACGATATCGAAGCCCGCATTATTCAACTCGAAAAAGTCTACAACGAATACACCAAAAACATCGACGATGCGGAACAGAATCCCGACCAGACCCGGGCTATGTTCGACAAATGGAAGGCCGGTCTCGATTCGGCCGTCAAAGCATTCACCGCTCTGGTCGGCCCCAAACCTTCGCGCTGAGGCGAGCACTGCAGGCGGGCCCTCTACAATCAAAACGCGCGGGCCAGCGGCGTCCGGGCCGCAGCAATTCAGTCATTAAAGGCCCTGTCACGGGGCTGCCCGGCATAAAAAGCCAATCCCCAAAGACACATTCGGGCTGTGGCTCAGCGATAGTGACGGGCTTTGGACCCGCTCAACGACGGATCATGGCGGCATACCAGGCGGCGCTATCCTTCGGAGTGCGCTTTTTCGTTTCGAAGTCGACGTGGATGATGCCGAAGCGTTTTGCAAAACCCTCGCGCCACTCGAGATTATCCAAAAGACTCCAGACGAAATAGCCTTTCAGGTTCACGCCTTCGTTTTTTGCGCGCAGGGCCTGGGTCAGGTAGCCTTCCAGGTAACGAATGCGTTCGGGATCGTGCACCTTTCCGTCGGACGAAACGACATCGGGAAAGGCGGCGCCGTTTTCGGTGATGTAGAGAGCGGGAATCTCGCCGTAGCTGCCGAACTTTTTTAAGATCTGGAACAGGCCTTCGGGATGAATTTCCCAACCCATGGCCGTTTTTTCGGCGGTCTTTGCGGGTCGCAATTCGCGAAATCGCAGATACGGCATCCACCAGGCCCGGCGAACTATTTTGCGCGAGTAATGATTGATGCCCAAAAACTGAAATGGAAACTGTATCTCCTGTAAGTCGTTGGCCTCAACATATCGATCCACGCCGCGCAACATCGGCAGTTCCCCGGCCGGATAGCCGCGACCGAAAACCGGATCCACATACAGGCGATTGAAAAATGCATCGTGACTGGCCAGGGCCGCCAGGTCTTTGGGTGAATCGCTGGCGGGATAACCGGCCAGGGTCGAAACCGTGGTACCAAGATGCAGGCCGCTTTTTTCCGCCTGCATGGCGCGCGCCGCTCGTCCCTGGGCCAGAAGCGTGTAATGCGAAGCGCGCAAGAAGCGCCGCAATCCCCGACGGGAAGGCGCATGATAACCGATTCCGTAACCCAGAAGCAAAAAGATAAACGGTTCGTTCAGCACAATCCAGTTGGGGATCAAATCGCCCAGCTCGCGCACACACAGCGCGGCATAGTCCGAAAACCAATTCACAATATCGCGGCTGGCCCATCCGCCGCGTTGCTCCAGGGCCAGCGGCAAATCCCAGTGATACAAAGTGGCCCAGGGCTTAATGCCGGCCTCCAAGAGCGCTTCCGCCAGGCGCCGATAAAAGTCGAGACCCTTGCGGTTGACGCCGCCCGAAAGAGTGCCCTCGGGCAGAAGGCGCGGCCAGGAAATGGAAAAACGATAGGCCCCGAGGCCCAGTTCGCGCATGAGCGCCACATCTTGCGCGAACCGATGATAATGATCGCAGGCCTCATCGCCGCGGTCACGATTCCGGATCTTGCCCTTGCGGGAAAATTCGTCCCAAATCGAAGGGCCTTTGCCGTCGGCATTCCAGGCGCCCTCAATCTGATAGGCCGCCGTGGCCGCCCCCCAGGCAAAGTCCTGCCCGAAGCTGGATCCGCGCAGTTCGGACGGGATTTCGCGGGTGCCGGTCACGGACCAGCCTTGCGCAACGGGGCGCTTGTGGCAAACGACAAAAAACTTCTGTGATATGGCCGAATTTTCTCTTCGCTTTCATATGGACAGATTGAGCGCGACCGGCTCCCGGCGCGCCCGTACCAGAAACTCCAGCCTAGAGTGACTCGATCAAATCGCGATACTTTTCGGCGATGACGTGGCGCCGCAGGGATAACTTGGCGGTCAACTCGTCGCCGGCTTCAAAGGGCCGCGGTAAAATGGCAAAGCTCACGACGCGCTCGAAGGTCTTAAAGCCGCTCGCGCCATTCACCAGCCGCCGCAGTTCGGCCTGGATCTGCTGCCGTACCTTCTCGTCCGCGGCCAGTTCCGCGTAGTTGCGCCCCTGCCCATCGCCATCAAAGGCCGCCGGGTTGATCACAATCAGGGCGCTCAGATACTTGCGGTCCTGGCCGACCAACATGACCTGATCGATCAGAGGCGATTCCAGCAATCGGTTTTCCACCGGCACCGGTTCGACGTTTTCGCCCCCCAGAAGCACAATGGTTTCTTTAGAGCGGCCAACGATTTTCAGACAGTTGTTGTAAGTCACAAGACCCAGGTCGCCGGTGTTCAGCCAGCCTTCGGCGTTGAGCACGCGACGGGTGGCTTCGGGGTCGGCGTAATAGCCTTTCATGACCTGCGGTCCCCGCACGTGAATTTCACCTTTCAGGCCCCGCCCGCGACCGGGTTCGCGAGAATCATAGACCGTCTCCCCGCTGCTCAGGTCGACAAGCCTTAGCTCCGTTTCGTCAATCACCTCGCCCACTGTTCCAATCACGATTTTTCCGGGCCGGCGGGCGGCCACGATTGGCGCAGTCTCGGTAAGGCCGTAACCTTCGAGGACCGGAATGCCAATGTTGTTAAAGAACTCGTCGACGTGCATGGGCAGAGCCCCCCCGCCCGAGCAACTGAATCGTAGCGCGCCACCGGTAGCAGAACGAAGACGACGCAACACAAGCAGATTCAAGAGACCGTAGGGCAGAAGAAACAAACACCAGGCGAAGAGCGCCATCACCGCCCTTACCCCCGAGTCAAGCGGAGAACGACCTTCCAGATCCACGTTCTGAAAACTCAGGAAGCGGACCGAACCTTTGACCCGCGCGGCCGAGAACACAGCGGCCCGAAACAACGCGCGACTGAGCGAGCCGGCCTTTTGCATGCGACTTTGAATGCCCTGGTAGATCATTTCCCAGAGCCGCGGAGCCGAAGCCAGAAAAGTCGGTCGCACCCGGGCCATGTCCTGCCGCAAATTGCGCACGTCCGTGTAATACGTGCACGCGCCACAATAGATGGCACTGATTTCGAAGGTGCGCTCGAAAATATGCCAGACCGGCAGAATCGAAAGGATACGATCCCTGACGGAGAGTCGCACCGGAAGATTGCGCAGCTGAGAGAGCAGGTTGGCATGGGTCAGCATGACACCCCGGGGTTTTCCGGTGGTTCCCGACGTGTAGATCAGCGTCATCAAATCTTCGCCCTGCGTTTGTGCGATGCGCTTCTCCGCCCGCCGGTCGCCCCGCTGCCGTAATAGGCGGCCCTGCTCGCAAATATCGCGAATGTGCAGCACAGACCCGGTTGGCAGGGCCTGCGGCGCCATCAAAATGATGTGCTTGAGCGCCGGCAGATGCGTGCGGTTTTTCTGGACCAGCTCAAGTACGACCTGATTCTCTACGAAGAGTATTTCCACGCCCGCATGGGAGAGAATATAACGAACATCGTGTTCGGTTACGTCGCTGCCCCGCGGCACGTCCGCGGCTCCGGCAAGCTGAATCCCGTAGTTGGCCAGGATCCATTCCAGACGGTTGTCGGAAAACAGACCCACCCGGGAATTCTGTTCCAGTCCCATCTCGATGAGTCCGGTTGCCAGATTCAGACCCTGTGAATAGAGTTCCGCAAACGAAATCGGCTGAAATTCGCGTTTGGGACCGCTTGCGGTCGCGAAAGCGGGTCGATCCGCATAGACCTCCGCAGCCGCCTGGTAAACCCGGGCAATACTCCTACAGGAAGATACATTGATCGCATGTTTGTTCATTTCGTTCCTCCACGAGAACATTCATGAACAAGTATGCAGCATAGACCCGACGATTGCGTCGCTGCGTATATCCCGACACCGGCCCAGAAGTGTCGGATTATGATTGGCGACTGTTGCGAAAGGAGTAGTTCTCGCGGTACTGGCGGGGAGTGACACCGGTCTGAGCCTGGAAGGCCCTGTGAAACGCCGACTTGCTGTTGAAACCGGAAGCGAAGCCCACCGAAAGCACGCTGCGGTCCGGTTCTTCAATGAGCATACGCCGGGCTTCGTTTACACGAAACTCGTTTATGAACGTGTTGAAGTTCTTTCCAAAACGTTCATTTAAGAGCTCCGACAATTGGTGCACGCGCACGTTCAGGTATTCCGAAAGCCGGGATAGGTTGATGTCCTCGTCGGCAAAAAGTTTCTCGTCGTTCATGAGCGCAAGCAGCCGATTGGCGAGCGCGTCCACATCGACCGAGACGAGACGGGACCGCTCGTAGCGCACACGCGCCGCTGAACGTTCCACCAGACGAAGTAAATTCGGGAAACGGCGCGAAAAAAGAAACAGCGCGTAAGTCAGCAAAGGCAGACAGTGCGCGCTCAGGCGGACCAGAATGTTTTGTCCGGTTGCAAAGCCCACCAGGCCCAGACCGATCGCCGCCAGCACCGAAATCATCAGAGCGAATAGCCCGCGGCGAACGGTGAGCGGCAGAGCCGACGGCAAAAAGATCACAAAGCGGTGGCGCAGCAAGAAAGCCAGGCCGTAAACGACCGCACTCAGTTTGGGTCCCGCATTCAAGAGCGCACGTAGGCCCGGCGCGAAAGCCGCCGGAACCGGGCCGCCCTCCAGTTGGGCGAGCACCAGTGCGAAAGCACAGACCGGCGCCAGAAGATGTGCCGGAGATGCGGGCCGGAAGTGGGCATCGTCCGGCGCGACTGCTTCGCGCAAAAAGGCGTAGAGTAGCGGACCTACCAGAAAGAGGGGCGGCAGCGCCAGAAGGAGCCGGTCTCCGATGAGGCGGTCCAGGCCCGAGAAGTGAAGCGCCCCGAACGCCAGCCAGAGCGAACTTACGAGCAGCAGGGCCGCCAGCCGATGGCGCGCTCGCCTTTCCAGGGTGCGCTCAGAATAGGTCCCGGCTGCCCAGACCAGGTTGAAGACCGCCCCGGCGCTCAGAAACACCAGATCAAAGATCTCTCCCGGAACCATAGGGCCTCATCGCAGTCGGCCCTGCTCAGGAAGTCAGCATGAAAATCGCAGGACCGGTTTTGCGGGCATACCGCCCGGGAAACTGACTCCCCGGCCGGCCCCGGTCTGCGTTCAGCCACCACGGGCCGGGTTTTTGTATTTATGATTTTGCGTCTCATTCTCATTAAAATGTCGACTTCCGGACCCGGGGTGCCTTCTGGTGCCATGAAGGAAAGAGCCTCGTCCGCCCACCGACTGACTCCGTTGATTCAAACGCCGCTGGTTCGCATTGACCGCTGCAGTTGCGGCACCATGCACCTGCGCATTGGAGGCCAGCTTCTCAAGCTCTGTCCGGCCCAGTTTCATCAGGTGGCGGCGGCCATCGGAATTGTCGGAGAACCGCTGCATCCCCAGCGCCTGAATTAGCGCATTCTGCTTTTCGATTTGCGGCTCCCCGGGAGCTCTGTCCCCCAATTCGTGCTTTGGAGGAACCGCAATGAAACGAATCGTTGTCCTGCTGGCTGTCGTAGCCGCCCTGTTACTGCTGGTTTTCGGCGCCACCTATGCGATCGACCGCAGCTTTCGTCCCCCGCAGACCGTGCTCGATGAACTGGTGCAAAGTCACGGGGAACCGCACATCGTGGAACGTCCCGACCAGCAGATGCTGGTGATTGAAACCGTGGGCGACCCGAACGAACTGGGTGGCCCCGCTATCATGCGGTTGTTCAGCGTTCTTGCGGACCTTCAGGAGAGCCCGCCCGATGCAAGCACTTCGGCTCCCCGGGCGCGCTGGCCGAAACCTTTTGAAACTCCGATCACCGAATGGGTGGGAATCTGGGCCGTGCCCGCTCCCGAGGGCCTGACGGAACTGCCGCCGGACACGAACGACGACGCCACCATGGTCGTAGAGTTGCAGACCTGGCAATATGGCACCGTGGCCGAGCTTCTGCACGTTGGCCCCTATACAGAGGAAGGACCAACGAGCGAACGGTTGCGCAACTATATAGAAGAAAAAGGCTGCGAGATTGTGGGTCCGCACGAAGAAGAGTACTGGAGCGGGCCGAGTCCGTTTGCCTGGTTGGACGATCCCGAATCATACTACACGATTCTGCGCTACAATGTGCGACCCCGCTAGGCCCGAACGCCCCAGATCGGGCCGGGCGCTTCCAACGGTAAGCGATCTCTGAAATCCGGTCTGCTGACACTGCTGGCCGCTGGCTTTTTTGTTGCGGCGCCGGTGATTGCCGCCCGCTACGCGCCCGCGCTGCAACCGTTTGTATTCGAACCGATTGAAGCCGCGCCCGATTTTGTGCGGGACCTGATAGGCCGGGGGCGCGCCGGGCTGCCCCCTTCATCGGGACCAGACGAACCTGCTTCCGCAACGGCATTGCGGGCCGGCGCTGATCGTGCTTTTCTGCGGCACCTGGACCGCGGCCTTACGGAACTGCCCCACGAGCGCCAGCGCGTGCTGCGCATCCTCCATTTCGGTGACTCGCAAATCTGGGACGATCACTTCTCGGGCGATCTACGCAGACGTTTCCAAAGCGAGTTCGGAGACGGCGGCCGCGGCCTCGTCGCACCCTATCACGGCTACAGCTTTCATCTGCAGGGACACCGGGCCCGGGCCACTCTGGGACGTACGGGCTATCACGTGGTGTTGCGGTACACAACAACCGATCACGAACTGAACGCGCTTGCAGACGAAAGCATTGGCTTTCTGGGTCGCAGTCACATGATTCCGGCGACGCCCTGGAGCAGCTTTCAGCAGGCGGAAGCGGACGCGGCGGCCTGGCAGAAGGTGCAGGTTCTGGTTCGCCTGCCGCCCGGCCCGGAGCGCAAGGTCCAGGTGCAACGCTACGATGACCAACGCCTGGTCGCGCGGGCCGGCCTCCAGGCTGCGGCCGGTTGTGAGTGGCTGGACCTTTCCGTTCCGGGACTCGCCGGTAAAGACACGGAACTTCGCTTCGACTCCGACCGCAGCGCCCCCGTCTATATCGACGCCATCAATCTCGAAAGCGAACATGGTGTGGCTTACAGCACCGTCACGCTGATGGGCATTCATCTGGCCTGGATGGGTTCGGCGACGGACGAAAATAGACGCTGCGGCTTTTCGCACTACCAGCCCGAGCTCGTGATTCTTTCGTTCGGTGTCAACGAAGCCTACAGCCTGATGAGTTACGCCCACTACACAATCGAAGCTTACGAAAGCGCTCTGAAAACCGAACTGGGTCGATTGCGTCGCTCGCTTCCCAATTCAGACTTTGTCCTTATTGGCACGGGCGAAGTGCGCAGCCTCTCCGGTCAGGGTCTTTCGCCGTACGGAGATGCGATGCGCGAAATTCAGGCGCGCACGGCCGAAAGCCTGGGCATGGCGTTCTACGATCAGTACGCGGCCCTTGGTGGCCCCGGCCAGTCAGCCCGCTTGCAGGCGCGGGGTTTCTTACAGAGCGATCTTCTGCACTTCACGCCGTCCGGATCGAGATATGCCGCCGACCTGCTCTACGAAGAACTGACCACGGGCGTACATATCGGAGCGGCCCCGGCGGCTGCTCCCGGACCGACCGCTCGTGGTGAAGCCGGGGCTGACGCGGGTGTGGCTCTCTTTCAGAGCCGGGCTTACCTGTATTTTTTAGGAGCGGTGCTTGTAGGCGCCGGTCTGGTTTCGCGCTGGCCAACGGTGCGCATTGCGCTTTTGCTCGGCGCTTCGTACGTTTTTTATGCTTCCTGGGTTTTGTGGCCGCTTCTGTTGCTGATTGCCAGCACCACGATCGATTACGTGTGTGCGTTGGCCCTTGCAGCGGCCGGGAGTCGAACGCTGCGAAAGCGCGCGGTGCTTGTCGTATCGATTGTGGCCAACCTGGGGCTTTTGGGATTCTTTAAGTACGGTCAATTTTTCACAGACACCATCTCCCCACTCTTTCTGGATTATTTCGACAGCAGTCACTGGACCTGGCCGCTTTTGCCCGCCGGTATCTCCTTCTACACCTTTCAATCGATGTCCTACACAATCGACGTGTATCGCGGAATCCTGCCGGCCGAACGAAATCCGCTGCGTTTCGCGATGTATGTGGCCTTCTTTCCCCAGTTGATCGCCGGACCGATCGTGCGGGCCGCGCACTTTTTGCCCGACATGGCCGGCCGTGCGCGCCACTTTGCCGTGAACGATCGACGTTTTGGGGCGGGGCTCTTTACAATTGCGGTCGGCCTCTTGAAAAAGAGCTTCGCGGATCGCCTGGCCTTGAGCGCCGTTGATGATGTATTTGCAGTGCCGGGCATGTTCAGCCCGATCGAGATCGCGCTTTCGGTGTATGCCTATGGCCTTCAGATCTACTGGGACTTCTCGGGTTATACGGACATCGCACTCGGTTCGGCGGCACTGCTGGGCTTTCGTCTCACGCACAATTTTAACCAGCCTTACCGCGCTCAAAGCATTTCGGACTTCTGGCGACGCTGGCATATTTCTTTGGGTAGCTGGCTGCGCGACTACCTGTACATCCCGCTTGGTGGGGCCAGGCGGCGTCCCGCTATCAACCTGCTTGTGACCATGCTTTTGTGCGGACTCTGGCACGGAGCAGGCTGGCAATTCGTGTTGTGGGGTTTGTACCACGGCCTGTTGATGGTGCTGGAACGATGGCTGGGACTCGGACGTCGAACATCGACCGGCGTGATGGGTTTTCTACGCAGCACGATCGCTTTGCACCTGGTGCTGGCCGGCTGGATTCTTTTTCGGGCGGCCGGTTTGTCGGGCGTCGGGAACTTCCTGCAGGCCTCGCTGCAGTCTACCCCGGCGCGTGATCTCCAGTTGAGTACCCTCGCCATCGTGGGCGTCGGCTACCTCATTCATTTTTTGCCGGTGAGCTGGTTCGGACGCACCCGGGCCGTTTTCGTGCGTTCCCCCTGGCCCCTGCGCGGCTTTACGCTGGCGGTGTTTTGTCTGGGCCTGTGGCAGCTTCAGTCGGTTGGATATCGACCCTTCATCTACTTTCAGTTCTGAGGGTTGCTACAGAGCGGCCAGCTTCGCGCGCACAATGCTTCGGAACAGTTCCCGGTCGTCCGGGCTCATTTCGGTCGCCCTCTGTCCAATAGGACCATCGGGCAGAGCCGAGTGGGCATGCGCTTGCCAGAAAGTCAGCGGCGCCAGGTCTTCCGGAGTGATCAAGACCGTGCGTCCGCCCACGTTCAGCACAACAAAGTCCTGTTCGTGGGTGGAACTGTAGTCGTCGGCGGTGGAGCGGAATGCCACCGCGCCCTGACAATGACAGGTGCCGTGAATTGTCTGTCCCTCATCTTCAAACTCAAAGGTATAAAAGCGCGTGCCGCGCACCGCAGCGATCGCAGTGGGGGAATGTACTTCCACTTCTGCGCCCGCATCAAGCTCTGAAAAATCCATCCAGACATTGCCCCGCTCGATTTCATAACTCCGATGCGCCGCCACACTCAGAATACGAAAACGAGCATTCGGCTGCACCTCAATCGTCGTATTGTCTCGATGGCGAAGAATCACGACTCCACCCGTCCCGGTCGCAATGACGTCGTTCTCTGCGGCAAAAGAGCCGGGGGTCAGCGGGGTTTGTCCCTCGCCACCCGCACGTTCGATGAATGCCTCGCCTTCCACGCGTTCAATAACGGCCGCTCCGTCGGGCGCGGCGCCGCCACAGAACAGGGCCGGAAAAAGGGTTAGAGAAAGCAGGGCGGTTCGTAGTCGCATGGCGAAAAGGAGCTGTTTTCGGTTGTGCGGTCAAGCTGAGTTTCCCTTGTGTGTAACCAATTTGCAGGCCTGTTTATGAGGGCCCGGACCATTTGCAACCGAGCCGCGCAGCCCGCACCGGGCGAATCAGGAGCAGGCGGCGTGAAGTGCGGTCATTTCAGGGCCTCTGGTGTGGAATGATCGACCTGGCGCTCCGTCCGACGCCGCCCGGCAAAAACAAAATACAATGACCGACTACGAACCTGTGACGGAATACGCGGAGCTTCTTGCCGGGCGTCGCGTGCGCTTCCAGGCAACCCTGTCTGAAATCCCCTGGCAACATCTCATTTCACTTCCAGAGGACTACAGCCACGTCGCGTATGTGGACTTCGATGGCATACAGATCGTGGCCTACTTTCGCGAAAGGCCAAACGCGAGGCCTCCTCAATCGTTGATGCTTGCCGGAGAAGTTCTGGAGGTTCGCGGCCAGAGCAAACGACCTGGATCAGCCGACGTGCACGTCGAATTACAGATCAAGGTCGAGCACTTTCAGGCGTCCTAGACCGGAGCAACGGTCAAACAGAAGCCAGGCCCCGGGCAAAGGCCTTTGTCACTGCTCGCGTAGCCTCTCAATATCCAGAATGAGTTCGTCAATGCCATTCCGAAAGAAACCGTTATAGATACCCCGGAGATATCCGTCTCGATCCAGAAGGTACACATTGCCAGAATGCAGGAAATCATCCTGACTCATGCCCACCCGCAATTCATGCGGCGTGACTGTATCCGCGTTAAAGGCCCGGCGCGCCATCGTGTAGATCTCCGACCGCTGGCCACGCAATAGGTCCCATTGTGTGTTACGGATTCCATGACGCGACGCGTACCTGGACAGCACCTCGGTCGTGTCCACTTCGGGCGTCACAGAAAATGAATACAAGCGGACCTCCTCTTGCGCTCCAAAATGATCCTGTACGGCCAGCAAATTGCGCACGATCCGCGGACAAATGCCAACGCAGGTTGCAAAGAAGAAGGATACCACGGAAATATGACCGCGTAGATCTGCGGCGCGCACTGTGATCCCGGATTGATTGGTGGCTTCAAACGCCTGCATCTGTCGCAGGTCCGGGTCTTCCCGAAGCAACGTCTGGTCGGGCCAGAAAGGCTGCATATCGGGTCCGCGAAAGTGCGGAAGCGCGTCTCCTGGCGTGGCGAGATCGGAAATCGAATCATCGTAGCCGGCAGCGGCAGCCGGGCCGCGATCACATTGCGTTCCGAAAAGCGCGACCAGGAGCACCGGCAGGATGAGCCGCCGCAGTCCGGCCTTTGAATTAAAGCGGGGCCCGGACCGCATTGCAAAGACGCGATCCGGGAAGGCCGACCACACGATTTCCCCGCAGAACGTAGTTCGCATAAATCTGGCCATCTGCACGCCACTTCTTCTTGCCCACCAGGTGTCCGCGATACATGCGCGCATAGCTTGCCAGGTTCCCGTTAGGATACCACTCCCACATCTCGCCGTGCAGTTCCCCATTTTGATATTCGTACCAAAAGCGCTGGGACCCGTCCGGGAACCAGCCCTGATGAACGCCGGTCTTCTTGCCGCTTTCATACGCGCCCTCCGCGCTGAGCTGTTCGTCGTTGTACCATTCTCGCTCCGTACCGTCCGGACGACCATCGACAAAGGGAGTACGTCGGACCGCTCCCGGCGCCCCCAGTTCGGTTTCGAGCAGGCCCGAAAAGGGCTCTCCCCGATACAACAGCAGCGGCCCGCCGTAACTCAGCCCGGGATCAGTGCGACCCACAACCAGTTGCGGCCCGCAACCCACGAAAACAGCCAGTACGCACCCGGCGAGAATCAGACCAAGACGCCGCTTCGGCAAGCCGCTCCCGAACTCGTCCACCTCAGTTTACCGTGCCACGCACTCCCTTGAAGTAGCTGCCAATCAGGTAGCCTGCAGTGCCGGTTCCATTGCCTACGTGATAGCAGTAGGTACCGTTCGGGAACAGAGTCGTCGTACAGGAACGGGTGTGGGTGGTTGCATCAAGAGTCGGATACGAATTATCCTCGGCCCTTTTTCCGTAGAGCGGATAGCCATCAAGCATGATGCCGACGAGGACGGAGTCGTCGTTCGTGATTTTGGCGGGCTCCGTATGAACGTGGTACTTTCCGGTGCTCTCGGGATGCCCCTCCGAATCGTCCATGGTCAGATATTCGGTCTCCAGACTATCGCCTGGAGCCGCCTGATTGTTGAACATAACGACTCCATGCACATTCACTCCCAGGGCGTCAATGCCCGCACCCGCGGTGGAGTCGTAGCTGCAAGTTCGCGGAGTCGGACTGGACGGAATCGTAAACGTAATATTCTGAGATGCTATGGAATTCGGATTGGCCGCGTGTCCGGCCGGGAAAGCAGCCTCGTGATACGCCGAATACGGACCGGGATTTGCGTAATACGGGCTGCGATAGGGCGGAAAGTTGTTGGTCTGGATAACAATATTCGAGCCGGACACGGTTGCCGTGATGCAATGAAAGTTCTGTCGAATCCAGCACGGAACGTCTGCAGCAATGCTCGTAACGCAGGGCTTGCCTCCGCCCTCCGCCGTGTAGGACACTTCGTTTACGGCTCCGGCCGCGCATCCGGTAAACTGATTGGTCGTTGCGGCCGTGCCCGTGCAGGCCGAAGAAGCCGCAAACAGCAGGGCCAGAGTGGTTGTGTCGTCGTCGTCATCTTCACTATCGAGACCCAGGAGGGAGCAATGTAGCGTCAAGCTCAGCACCCCCACGAACAAGATTACGCAAGTCATTACATGCTCTCGCAGTATCATATGACTCCCTCCAGTTGCCGTTCTAGTCTCCCAGCTCGTGAAATTGCTGCAAGCTGTTTTGCCGCGGAAACGGGTTGCGATGGGCCAAAACGTGTCCGAATTACGCGGCCGTCACAAAATCTGGACATCGCATCGAAAATACCTCCTTTCCGGGCCACGAAAGTTCGCAAGCAGATTGGACAACTAACCGGCGGCACTCCCGGACAGATGCTCTTCCCAATTCAGGGAAAGCTCGCTTTGTACCGATGTCGTCAGTCCACCCGATCGCAACGGTCGGGCAAGGCGACCGAGCACCAGGCCCGGCATCGGAAGCAGCAAGCGCCTCTTCTGATGGGCTCCAAGCCAGGTCTTCACCAGAGCGCGTAGCTCCCATACGTCCGGCCCACCGATTTCCCGGATGCCATTGGTGGGTTCGGCGCCCGCGATTTCGACCAGACGTTTCGCAACCGCCCGGGTCTCCACCGGCTGGATCTTGATCCCACCCGGCAGAAATACCAGGGGCAGACGGGTTAGACGGGCGAGCAGGAATTCGGCGAACTCGTGAAACTGGGTAGCCCGCAGAATCGTAAACGGAATTCCTGAGGCCCGCACAACCTCTTCGGCCTGCAGTTTGATTTTGTAGTACTGATAGGGCACGCGATCGATGCCCACAATCGAAACGTGGATCATATGCGACACGCCGGCGCTCCGGGCGGCCGCAAGCAAGGCCTTCGTACCGCTCACATCTACTTCGGGATCAAAGGGTCCGGTGCTTGAGGCACAATGAATGATGGTCGCAATACCCGAAACACAATCCTCAAGACCGTCACCGGTTTTCAGGTCGAGTTTGAGCCAGCTTGCCATGCCGGCCGCGTTCGCAGGCGGCTTGCGGCCGGCCCGAATCGCGGTTTGGCCAGCCTGCTCAAGTTCTGAAACGACCAAACGCCCCAGAAGGCCGCTCGCACCGGTAACGAGAATTTTCTTATGGCTGCTCATAAGGGCTCTCCTTGGTCAAAATCGCCGGTGGCGCGGCCTTCCCGGCTTTCCAACCGGCAAGATCGGATAGCTGCCGCAAGCGCAGACGAACAAGCGCATCGGAGCCGTGGCAGGGGCAACGCTCATTGTGCGCCGGAAACATGGCGCCGAGAAAGGGAACCAGGCCCAGATAGAGGGCCGGAATTACTTTTAGAACGAAGAAGACCGGGCGCAGGGTTGGGGCCATTACGACGATACCTCCCCCGCCGGTGTCGACCGTCGTCGTTCGAAGGCAAAGAGCAGGACAAAAACCAGCGCCGGCAGATGAACCAGAGGTAGATCCATCCAGTAGTGGTCCGTGGCGACAAAACCCCGGGCCGTGTCGAACAGATGCAGCACGGAATGGGTGCCGTAAAACAGAGCCAGAATTGCGATCGCATCGGTCCGAGATTTGGGACGCAGGGCGCCAGCGGTCGCAACCAGGGCAAAGACCAGCTGAACGCAGGCGATGTCACGGATGAAATGCTCGTTGTAGGGGCCGAAATCCGGCACCGCTCCCGGAAGTTCGTGGTACCAGATGCGCGGGGCGATCAACATGAACAGGCTGTTCAGAAACAGGCCTGACCCCGAAAAAAACAAAAGCAAAGTAGAAAAGCGTGAGTTTATCATGTCCAGTCTCTCCACATTGTTGGAAACTAAGGCTCTTGACAGCCCGTGTTATCAGGTCGATGGCGGGACTTGATTTGTGACAGAATTTTGCCTGGTTTCCTTGCAACTGAATAAGATCGTCGCCCCCATGGTCCTGCACGCCGCAGCCCCCGACCGATACTGAAGGAGCCATGGACCGACCCAAAAAACAGCGCTGCCGACCCGGCAGGCTAGCCCGGCTCCTCCCTGTAGCTCTGGCGGGCATCTGCTCCTGCGCGGGCTCCTTCCCCGAAGAGAACCGGAGTCTTTTGGCTCTGGTCCTGCTCTATGACGCAGCCTGCGATTCCGGGGGCGAGCATCTGTACGTAAACGCGGCGGCCGCAAGCGGGGGCGATGGCCTGACCTGGAATACAGCTTACAACGATCTACAGACAGCTCTGGGAGCCCTGCCCTCGGGCTATGAAGTGTGGATTGCGGCCGGGGTCTATCGCCCTCACGACACACCAGGCACGGCGGCCACGAACCGCGGCCGCACGTTCTCGATCGCGAACGGAACCAAACTGTACGGAGGCTTCAACGGATCCGAGGGGCGCCGGTGCGACCGCGACCCGAGCACAAACCGCACCATACTCAGCGGCGACATCGACCAGAACGACACCGATCCTGATTCCAACGGCATCATAACCGATTCGGACAGCGACGGCACACTCAACGAAGTCACCGGAAATAACAGCTACCACGTGGTTACTTTGGCCGGAGTTGATAACACAACCGTGCTCGACGGCCTGACAATTACAGGCGGGCTCGCGAACGGAGGCGGCGTGGACAATGATGGGGCCGGCATGTATGCCACCACCAGCAGCATGGTTCTGGGTCAGATCGTGTTTTCGGGAAATCTGGCCGTCGGCAGCGGCGGCGGCGCGCACCTGAGCGGAACCGGCAACGTGTCCATTGCGAACATGATCTTTTCGGTAAATATGGCCGGGATTGATGGCGGCGGCCTTTACAATGACGCCGGCGCTGATTCTACTCTGACAACTACGGCGTTTATTGGCAACCGCGCGGCCGGGGTGGGCGCGGGCGCATTCTTCCGGAACTCAACAATCACAATGGCGGTGGTGGCCTTTCTGACAAACGTAACCTCGGGCACCGGTGGCGGCCTGCATCTCGGGGTCGCCGGTACGCTGAACCTGGATCGGCTGTATTTTCTGGCAAACATCGCCACTCTGCGGGGTGGCGGGGCGTCCTGTGTTCTGGGCGGCCAGATCAATGTGAGCAACTCGGTCTTTCAGAACAACGTCGCCGGCGGCGCCGGCGGTGGCGGCATTGATTTAAGCGGCGCCTGCGCCGCAACGCTACGAAACGTGACACTGTTCGGAAACCAAACCCCCGGAGTGGGCGGTGGTCTGCGCGCTGCGAATACAAACGCAACGAACGTCTACAACAGCATCTACTGGGGCAACACCCCGGCGCTTCCGGATTTTTCCGGGGCCGGAGTCACGTCCTGGCAGCACAGCATTGTACAGGGTTGCGGCGATAGCGGCGCCTTCGTATGCGAAAACGATCTTGGGAACAACCTCGACACGAATCCCCTGTTCTTGAACAGCGGTACGAGTGCCGGCTCCGACGGTGACCTTTTTACGGCGGACGACGGCCTTTCGCTGCAGGCTTCTTCCCCGGCCCGCAACAGCGGTTCCAATTCACTGATCGGCTCGACGGTCGATATCACAAGCACGACACGCATTCTGGAAAGCACCGTGGACCGCGGAGCCTACGAATACCAGAACTGACGGTTGGCCTGAAGAAGCGGCCATGACCAACCGCCGCGCTATCGTCCGGCGCTCATGGAGCGGCAACTGTGGTCTGTTCCGGGAGGGTCCGTCGCAAGAAAGAGACGATCAAGGCCACCTGCTCGGCATTAAAACCCGTTGTGGTTCGAACGTGGCCGCGCGGTAGCTCACGACGTTCCACGGGAACACCACTCGCCTGGAGCGCTGCCGCCATGCGAACAGACTGCTCGACCGGCACAATAATGTCGTACTGCCCATGGACGAGCAGGACCGGCGGATCATCGGCGCTTGCAAAATAGATGGGTGAAGCGCGCCGGTAATCTTCGGGAGTGGACTCGCGGTCCGCACCAACGAAGTTTCGTATGGAGCTCACGTCTGGAAGGCCAAGCAGGTCGGTCGGGGCTCCGGCGGTCGCCACCGCCTGCAAACGCGACGAAGGCTGCCCGGATTCGGTCTCCTCTTCGCTTTCACTCAAGGCCAGCATCAAAGCCAGATGCCCTCCAGCGCTATAACCCACCGCCGCTATCCGCTCACGATCGACTCCGTATGGAGCCGCGTTCTCGCGCAGAAAGCGGACCGCGGCGCGGCAGTCATGGAGTGGCGCCGGGAACTGCGCATCCGGAACCAGGCGGTAGTTTGCGTTCATCACCACAAAGCCGCTGCGAGCAAGCTCCCCGGCAACGTCATCCATGCGTGATTTGTTGCCGCGCGCCCAGCTTCCACTGTGCAGCACAAGCACGGCCGCAAAAGGACCGGGCCCCGCCGGCACATAGATGTCCGCAGTCAGATCCAGGCCGTCCGGAGCGGCGTAGACGACATCGCGGTGTAAAGCATAACCAGCCGGCTCTTCAGACGCGAGGGAGACCTTCCCGATGACAATCCAGGCGACGCATAACATCGTGAGAAGCACCGCGGCCGCCTGGCGGGCCCGGCCGTTCGAGAAAAGCCGCGAAGTGGCCACGCTGAAAGAAAAGACCGTCGCTGGACAAAGTCAAGCCCGAACCGGCTACCTCAGATCATATGACGTAAATCACCTTCAGTGTATGACGCAACCCAGGGTTCGAAGCTTCATAGTGTAATAGGTTGCAACTGGAGAAATGCTATGAATGCGGCGGAGCTTTGTGTTCGAAAAACGGTGGTGATCGGCCAGAATGAGAGCGTGCTTAAAGCCGCACGGCTCATGCGGGATCACCATGTGGGTTCCCTGGTTGTAGTTCTGAAGGATGGAGGGACACAACCGATTGGGATCGTGACTGATCGGGATCTCACCATCAGCGTTCTCGCCGACGACCTCCGTGGCCCGGACGTGCCGATTAGCCAGGTCATGAGCGGCGATCTGCTAACAGTGCCCGAAACCCGCGGGGCGTTCGAGGCGCTGGAGGAAATGCGTCTACGCGGGGTGCGACGTGCCCCGGTTGTTGATCGCGATGGCCAGCTCATCGGGATTCTAACGATTGATGATATTCTCGACTTTGTCAGCGAAGAAATGGGTTCCGTAATCCGCCTGTTCAAAACCGAGCAGGAGCATGAGCAGGCCGGTCGCCGGGCCGGCTGAACCGGCATGCCCCCAAACAGAGCTTCGCCCCAATCTGGTTAGCAGTCAACTCCCGGGGGGTGGGATTGGGGTGGCTCAGTCGGGCGTAAAGGGTAGCCGGGCGACCACCTCGAACCGTCTGACCAGACTTATCCCCGGTTTATCCACAATTTCGGCCATGCGCATGGGTCGGGAGTTCGAATCTTCGATATCTTTGCCCATGTTGGAACCGTCGGTGGCGTCCAGGAGCATCAGGAAAACGAAGAGATAGCAGTTTGAGACGCCGCAACCGCGCGCGATGAGCTTGAACTCGCCCCAGAGCTGACCGGGCACGGCAAAATTTACCGGCTGAAGCTCCTGCCCCGGAGCCTGATAAAAGGTCGTGTAGCGGGCGCGACATGGCAGAGCCGCGGCCCGACGGCGGGCCAGCCGTAGCAGTTCCGGCAGGTATCTGGAGAGGGCCAGTCCCCGGATGCGAAGCCGGGTTTGCAGGGCCTCAAGATGTCTTTCCGGAATAAGAATCTTGCAGCGGGCAAATTGAGGTCTGTGCGGTTCCGTGATCGTCTTCATACCCGGAAGGGGTCTTCAATCTTCGATTTGTTGCGTGATTTTTTGCGCAGCAAACAAGAAACTTCCTCTTTGACAATCCTACGACTTATCCGGCCTTGGCGCCGGCGATGAAAACCTGCCGGCCTGGATCGTCGGTCGGTCCACGACCGGGGACGGTCTGGTGGGAGATCCTTCCAGAACTACGGGCCATGCAAACGTCTTCAGGAATCGAACTATCGCCGCACACCTTGATGCGCTCTCCGGCTTTCTTGATTATGGTTCCCCTGCGGGTTCCTCTTCTGCCACCTACACCCCACGCCAGAAGCTGCCGCGTTCACTCTGGTATGTTGTCGTGGGCTACGGTTTTCAAATCTAGTCGATTCGCGAATATCTCTTCACAAAGGGATCATCAGACCGGGCACGAAAATTTGCGTGACCGTATTTGGCGGAGGGTGAATCTGGAATCATGCGTATGGAACGGGTCTGCATCATTGGCGCCGGGCCTTCGGGCATTGCGGCGGCCAAAAACATACTCGATCAAGGATTCGAAAACATCACAATATACGATCGAGGATCCGAGGTCGGTGGCAACTGGGTCTTTGATGCAGACTCCGGACATTCCAGCGTTTTTGAAACCACACATATCATCAGCTCGCGGCAATATTCCGAATATGCCGACTACCCCATGCCCCCAAATTTTCCGGACTATCCGGGCCATCGCCATTTAGCAGCCTACTTCCAGGACTACGCACGCTATTTTGGCCTGTACCGCTTTATCGAATTCCGTACACTCGTCGAAAGTTGCGAGAAAACATCGGGCGGCAACTGGCGGGTAACTACCAGACAGGGTCGCAAGAGAACCAGCAGGATTTTTGACTATCTTGTGGTCTGCAATGGTCACCATTGGAAACCTCGTTATCCTTCGTATCCCGGCCGCTTTACGGGCAAGTTTATCCACTCTCATGATTTCAAGCGCGCAAAGCCTTTCGCCGGCAAGCGCGTGCTTGTAATCGGGGCCGGCAATTCCGCCTGTGACGTTGCCGTCGAGACTTCGCGCGTTTCCGAAAGCACGGACATCAGCATGCGGCGGGGTTATTGGATTGTGCCCAAGTTCCTGTTTGGCGTGCCGGCGGATCATCTGCACAATCGCTCCGAAAGACTTCTGGGCTTTGTTCCCTATCGATGGCGCATTCGGATGTTACAGTGGCTCCTGAAACTTATGAACGGCCCCAACCGCAAATACGGCATGCAGGAGCCCGATCACATGCTCACGGAAACCCATCCGACGCTCAACTCTGAGTTGTTGTACTTCGTTCGTCACGGCGAAATTACAGTCAGGCCCGACGTAGAACGATTCGAAGGGCGTACCGTGGTCTTTAATGATGGAAGTCAGCGAACGTATGATGCAATCGTCTGCTGCACGGGTTTCGAGATATCGCATCCCTTTTTCACTCCCGATCTCATCGACTATTCCAGCGGTCCGGTGCCTTTGTATTTGCGCATGTTCCCGGCAGAGCACGACAACCTTGCCTTTGTGGGATTGTTTCAACCGCTTGGCTGTATCTGGCCGGCCGCGGAATTGCAGGCCAAGATTCTCGCGCGGCGTATGGCAGGTCTCTGGAATCCGCCGCCGGACCTGGCCGCGGAGATCCAAAAGGAAGTCCAACACCCGGATGTGGTGCAACTGGACACCCCTCGCCATACAATTACGGTTGATTATCCGCGCTTTCGGGCTCGCCTCTTAAGGGAGCTACCGCCGGATTACATCAGCCGCGAACCGGCCCGGAGAAACGCAGGCGCGAAAGCCGTGTCGCCCAGGAACGCTGTTCGGCCGGTGCGCCACAGAGCGC
Source organism: Spirochaetales bacterium (assembly GCA_024233935.1). Lineage (GTDB taxonomy): Bacteria > Spirochaetota > Leptospiria > Leptospirales > Leptonemataceae > JACKOY01. Next base: position 143,784 of record JACKOY010000005.1, read on the forward strand.
GCGCCTCAGGTCGCTAAACAAAGGGAATAACCCTCCGCAACGACTGCGCAAGGCGCCCTCGGGGGACCAGTCCCGGGAGTCGCGGAGGGCCGGTGGTCTGATTGGATTGCAATAGGCTTCAGCCTATTACTCGAGTGCTGAAGCTACCGCCCAGCCACCTCGCCGGTCATACATAAGCTACATATCATTGGACCACCTCCTCTTGCGTGCCTCAGAAATAGTCATAATAAGCCTCTCTGTCAATGCATGTTTTTTTGGAAGGGACACGACTGCCCCCCTCCGGGAAATGGGCGCATGCTTCTCGAGCGAATCATGCGGCTGGCGGGCACATCAATCCCCGAACAACTCGAAAAACCTCAGGGCTGGATCGGCCGCTTCATAACCACCCGTTGGCTGGATCGAGGCAATGCAGCCCTCTACCAGTTCTGCCTGCAACTGATGGAGGCCCGTCCCGAACAGGAGATTCTGGAGGTCGGTTTTGGGAGCGGGCGCTCGCTCGGCATGCTTGCAACAACAGGAGCCCGCGTCTGCGGAGTGGATTTCTCTCCGGACATGATTCGAAAGGCCACACGGATCAATCGCGCCCAGGTCCGCGCCGGTCGAATAAGGGTCGAGCTCGCTGGAGTGTCTGCACTGCCCTACCCGGACAGCACCTTTGACAGCGTGTTGACGACGAATACGATCTACTTCTGGCCAGACCCGGCCCGGGATTCGCTTGAGTTGCTGCGCGTGCTCAAACCGGGGGCACGCCTGTTCCTGGGCTATCGCCCAAAAGAAATACTGGAAAAGATCCCGGTGCTTGACAATCGTTTTCGATTGTACACACACGATGACGTGCGTAGTCTATTCGACCGGCATGGCGCAACCACACAGATCAGAGAGCGTGCTGAGCCGACCGGCTTCGACTCCTACTGTGCCATAGTGCAAAAGGCCGGGTAGGCTGCACGATGTGACTGCTCCTTCCGGGCAAACCCTGTTCGCTCGAAGGCAGACCATGAGGCACGCGTTTCCTTCAAGGCTACTGACCTGCTCGCGGATTCATTTTCGTATGTTGCCTGCATATATCGCAGTCAATGCAGCAGCTAATTCTTGAGACTGATCCACGCCACGGGCCTCCCGCCCGCAGGCCGGCGCCTTAAAGAAACCAGGGTGGGGTGGGCAGGTCGTGCGTTTCGCTACTCCCGCGCGAAAAAAAGCCGTCGAACGAAGCGTACGCCTGAATTTCTGGCGATTTCGTTCAGTGCCAACCGATAAGGGAGCGAAACTTCGTTCGCCGTGTTACCGTTGCGACTCAGCTCGTCTTCCAGGAGCAGCAAGAACACAAACAGATAGCACATCGAGACGCTACAACCGCGGGCAATAAGTTTGAATTCTCCCCAATCCTGCCCCGCCGGCCGAAAATTGATCCTTTGCAGATCCTGCCCGTCCTCTTGATACTCGGCCGTGAACTTTGGGAAGACCGGAAGACGGCCCGCCTGGCGCCGGGCGAGCTTGATGAGGACCGGAAGATATTCGGCCAGCTTTCTGCCGCGCAGACGACGATAGAAGAGTGGCATCAAATCTGCCGGAACGAGAAACTTGCACCGTGGCCGTAAAGGGCGGCGCGGTCGTGTAACATGAAGCACTTCTTGTGGGTCCATACCCGGAGAAGGTCGCCGAAGTGAATTCTGTTTCGGTTTTTTTGCGACCCGGGGGCACTATTTCAATGCTTCGCGCACGCGCTTCCTGAGATAGGGTAGGACCTCTCGGGCAAACCAGGGATTCCTGGACAGCCAGAGTTGATTACGCGGCGACGGGTGTGGTAGCGGAATTGTGCCGGGCGCGTAGTCTCGAAAACCGCGCACAGTTTCCGTCAGGGTAGCCCCCCTCCTTTCGCCCAGCAAGTAGTCCTGGGCGTACTGGCCAATCGCGAGCACCAATTGGATGTCTTTGAGGAGCGGAATCATCGTGTCGTGCCAGGTCGCCCGACATTCTGGACGCGGCGGCAGGTCGCCCGAGCGACCTTTGCCCGGATAACAAAAACCCATCGGGACGATTGCGAAGCGCCTCGCATCGTAGAAACTGTCGTCATCGACGCCCATCCATTCTCGCAGGCGCTTGCCGCTGGCATCGTTCCAGGGAATGCCGGAAGCATGCACCTTCGTGCCCGGCGCCTGCCCGACTACGAGTACACGCGACCGTGCATGGATGCGAAAAACGGGACGTGGCTCGTGAGGCAAATGCGGCGCGCAGATTCGACAGGCCGCAGCTTCGGCAATGAGCTTTCCCAGGCGACTCAACCCGGCGGCTCCAGCAGCAGGGCATCTGGCAGATTGCTGAATCGTTCGGGTAGGCACAGACCTCCGCAGTCAGCGCCCCCGGCCGTCGGATCGCAGGCGTCGGTGGAATCGTCCACGCAGTGAAGACCGGCTTCGCAACCAAAGCCGGCAAACCCACCGCAAAAGATCCGCCGATAGCAAAGGCCGGGACAGGATGTCGCTCCCGACTCGCAGTCCCCGGGTGCCCGTAAGCATAAGAGCGATGCTTCGCAGACCGCTCCCGCCGACTCACCGCAGGCCTCTCCGGGGCCCGCCAGGCGGGGCTGCTCAAGCTCGCCTTGCACGGTGGCGCCCGAGCAGGCAATCAACAGCAGCAGTAAGAACAAACGATGGCGCATATCTACAATTCCGGCCCCGACCCGGAGAAGGATCCGGACCGACTGTCCGGGCCTTTTGACGTCGTCAGACGCCTCCGGGTTACGAAGTACATCGGCATCGGCCCCAGGCCCTTTACTTCGATGTGGCCACGCAGCTCGCATTCAAAGCGGTCACGAACCATTTCGTAGGTCTTCTCCGAGATGTTGATCCGACCCGGTTCGCCGGAGCTTTCCATGCGACTGGCGGTATTGACAGCATCTCCCCAGACATCGTACGAAAACGTCTGCTCCCCGATGATACCCGCCACGACCGGACCGGTATGAATACCAACGCGTATCTCCAGGTGTGGCTTTTTGGCGGCGCTCTGCCGCACAGCCTCTTCGCTCATGAAATCCAGAATCTCGAGCCCCGCCGCGACACAGTCCGCAGCATGACCCTCGCGTGGCTCTGGGACTCCGCCGGCGCACATGTAGGAATCCCCGATAGTCTTAATCTTACAGAGATTGTGCTTATCAATAATCCGATCAAACGCCGAAAAACACCGATCCAGTTCCCGAACCAGCTCGTCGGGGCTCATGGCGGCCGCCGCTGCCGTGAATCCCTTGAAGTCCGTAAACATTACCGTGACAGAATCAAACAAACGCGGCGGAGCCTCGCCACTCGATTTGATCTGTTGAATGATCGGATCCGGAAGAACCATCTCAAGCAGCGAGTCCGATTTCCTGCGTTCGAATTGGGCGCGCTGATCGGCCCGAAATCGACGATAATACTGGCGCTCCTGCACCGCGGCAAACGCTGCGGCGCCAATAGCCACATAGACCGTCTGGGCGACATCGGCCCAGACAGTGCCGTCCGTCTCCATGAAGAACCGTACATAAACCAGAAACGGAACCAGAGTGAGTACATACGGAATCAATGCCGTGCGCCAGCCACCGATCGCCATCACAAACACACCGAGTTCGACAAAGATGATTCCATTCAAGCCCACGGGGTTCAGATCGGCAACAATCGTAACGCCGCAGAGATTGGCCATCCAGCCCGTAAGCACAGTCAGATGCATGGCGTACACGACCCGGTGCGTGCGCGGGCTGTAACGCAACCCGCCAAAAAACAAAATCAAAGCGTAGAGCGCCGACGGGATAATCGACAAAAATCGCCACGGCACATACGCCGGTTCCTGTAAGACAAAAAGATCAATGAGAACGTAGGCGAGGGTCATCGCGGTCGCCAGCGAGGCCCCGACCCGGCCGAAGCGAACGGTCCGATAAAACAACTCCGGCCGATAGTCGGCACGGACTTCAGCCTCGCTCAGTTCGCGAAACGCGTCCCGCTGCATGCTCGTGCTTACCGTGTCAGCAAGAGCCCGTCAAGCAATCACGGTGCCTGTCCCGCACTACCTGAGAGTCGCCGACGCCAGACTACGCGAAACAGCAAGATCGCCAGCATGCCGGCGATCAAGAACCAGAGTGGCGGTTCATCCAGACGTTGCACCTCTTCGGGGGATCGCTCGAGACTTTCAAAAGCAGAGTGGGCATGCAAGGTTTCCGCCTGCTTGCGACGCAGAGCCTCCTTCTGCGCTTCGTTTTCAAGCGCGAGAAACGCGGTTTCTTGAACCAGCAATCGATAGCGAAAGCTTTCCTGCAGCAATGCATGGTGCAGGGCGGAATCGGCCGGCCGCAGGGTCGACTGACGCTCAAGCAGACGCAACACCACTCCCCGCTGATAGTCCGATAGCGCAGCCAGCCCTTCCGGCCGTAGCCGTGTTGCTGCTTCCGACGCAATCCGGGGAAGCAGATCTGGATTTCCAGGCGCGCGCAGGGCGGCCCGGGCTTGCTCGAAGGAGGCCTCCCGCCAGTCTCCCGCATCCGGACTGGAAACGCCAAAGACAGAGAGCGCATGCAAGGATTGACCATCATAGTGAAAGATATCCCGCTCAGGAAGCATCCAATTCCATGCGGGCAGTTGGCCGGTAAAGATTGCACGGTCGATTGCTGGAGCCACGACAATAAACACCGGATGGCCTCCGGTCGAATCGGTGCTATTCCGATAGAGTTCGTACTGCATGGCGCGCTCCAGAAAAAAGCCACCGGTGCCGCCGTGCTTCATGATTCGGCCCATGGTCCCGGCGACCTCGGTCGAATCACCGCCGCCGGTAAACTGTTCAAAAGCCAGGTCCTGGTTGGAACAGTACAGTCGCACCGGCGTTCCGGAGAGTTCCAGAGCCGACAGGAGTCTCCGGAACAACTCCTCCGACCGGTGCCGATCCATGTCCCGGGAACAATCGAAAACCAGCACCGGATAACCGTGCTGTTCCGGCCGCGGCGCCAGCATCCGAAGCCCCAGATCACCCAGCTGCGTCTCCGTGGGAAAGGCGGCGGCCACAGAATCGCCGGCCGGGGCCGGCAAAATCACCCGACGTCCATCAATGTTCAGTTGCAACGGACGCGCGTGCAGAATCCGAAAACCGGTTCGGCGCGGTGAGTCTGGCATCACCGGAAACACCCGCAATTCCAGACGGCCCGGAATCAGGTAGCGCAACAAACCCGGGTCGGCCCGCACACTTACAATCTGAGTGTAGACCCACAGGGCCGCCCGCTTCTCGGCCAAAATGCCGGGCTCTCGACGACCATCAATATAAAGATAATGATCACTCACAATTGCATCGTCAGGTAGTTCGAACTCGGTCCGGTATTCACCCTGAAAAGCCCCGCCCGCGTTTACGACGGTTAACTCTACTTCGGTCTCGTAAAACGCTTCTCCCGGTCGCGCTATCGGCCGCACCGAAATCGACTGCAGAGAGCCTGTCCGGCTGCGGTCAACTGTTCGGGGCTCAAAGTTGCTTCGACGCCCGAAAAAGCCAAAGAAATTGGAGCTGTTCCCGGCAGGTTGCTCCTGGGTCTGCCCCAGAAAAACGCGCTCAAGCACTTCGATCTTTGCATCGGGCAGCGTAAGTTGATCGAGCACAATCCAGCGGTACCAGGAGTCCAGATACGGCGTTTCGGCGCCGGCCTTAAACAAACGCAGGCGAAACAGGGTCTCCGCCAGGGCTTGCGCATCGACGCCGCTTTCGGCGCGACTGAAGTCAGGCTCGTAGATAGCGTCAAGAGCGGCCCGGAGCGTGGTGCGCTCCTTCAGATAGTGCGCCGTGAGCATCGCCGGCAAAATCAGCGCGGCGATGCCGGCCAGGCCCCAGGCCTTCAGGGGCGAAAGCACGGACCGTATGCGCTCCCTGCTTTCGCGGAGCGCAAAGACATGCAGCAGGCCGAGCACGAAGGGACTGAGCATCAGAAAACCCAGACCGACCAGCAGAATCAATAAAAGAGCAAACGGCAAATACGGCAGAAATACCAACACGAAGAAAAGAGAAAAAGGCGCCACCAACCAGCGGGAAAACCAGAGCGCAACCGCCAGCCGATCCTGTCGCGGTTGCGGAAGAAGAACCAGAACGCCCGCGGCGATGGCCAGCGCGTACCAGACTGGGTGACTGTAATTCCCAAAAAAGTGCGTGAGTTCACCAAGGTCGATCCACTCGCCGTGACTGTTCAGCGCCAGCCCCGCCAGGGGCAACACGACCGTCAAAAGACCGTACACGGGATAGCGCCAGGGGCCCGAAACAAATCCACGCACGAGGCTCGTGCAGAGAATCAGCCAGAGCGAACGGACCAATAGAAATCCAAATGCAAGCGAAAGCGCCATGAAAAGCAGCGGACCAATCAAATCCCAAACCGAACTGCCGAAAAGACCTGAGGGCGCCGCCAACCCGAACAGGTAGAGCGCGATCGGAAATAAGACCGTAATCGCCAGGTTTACAACCAGACCGAAGGGTCCCGTCTCATCCGGCGTGGCCCGCTCAACCAAAAGCAACAATGCGTAAACAACGGAAGGAGCGATGAAGGTTGCCGGGTAGAAAATCAAATGCATGGGATCGTACATCCACTGCGGCAGGATGGCGTCGTCGCGTGTGTGAATCAGGGTATCCAGATCTCCGACGTAGGCCCGGGTCCAGACAACTGCCGCCAACAGAATCAAAAGGGCGTAGGGAACCACCGGTAGCGGGCGTTTTATCCAGGAATACAAAGCAGCCGGAAACGAAAGCAACACCGCCTGAAAACCAAGCCAGCCATAGTAGAAACACCACGCAGTCTGTGCGCTCTCTTGCAGGAGTGGGGAAATCAGGCTGTAGTCCCACCAGGCCAGAAGCAGAAGAACCGAATGCGGAACCAGAATCAAAAGCAAGCCGAGCAGCGGATGTCGCAACCCGCGGCCGGTCGGAACAGAATTTGAGCTCTCAAAATGGTCTTTCACGTTGCGTTCCTCGTTTCCGGTCGTTTCAAGACAGGCGAACTTCCAGAGCTTCGATCCATGAACACGAGAGCGGCCACAAAGAACGTCAGATAGATCGCGCCGCCGATGAATGCATGGCCGGAATGGGCAAGTCCGGGAGCCAACCCGGCCAGACGCACGCTGATGAGGACCCGCGCGAGGCCGGCCAGCAAGGCCAGCGTGTAGGCGGCCAACGGCAAGCAGGCCAGGCGCCTGATCGAAAGGCCCGGCCGGATTCCGGCGATAGCTGTGGCCACGAGGGTAAGGCTGAAGAAACGAAGGCCGGAACATTCGGGCGCCAGAAGAAAAGATCCGTCCGCACTCTGAAATCCAAGCAACAGCCCGCTTTCGGAATGAACGCCCGTCCAGGCAAGCCCGCCCGCCAGGGTGGATAACCAGCGCAGCGGCCAGAGCAGAAAGGCGTGCGTCCGGTAGTCATCGGGCAGACCGTAATTCAAAATCAAAGCGAGGGTTACGGTCAAAAGCGCGTACACTGCACCGGGCGCAAAGCGTCGGTGGTTTTCTGAAAGTCGCATGAGCCATGCTACCACAGGAGGACCCGGATTGCCGAGCACCATAGGACCAGGGACCGCGCACCCGGGTGCATTCGGGGTGATGAACACAAGACCCAAAAGAGGCGTCCATCACCGCTGATCGGGGGGCAGATCATTTCCTCACGCAGGCTATTATTGCGCGACCGGGAAAACGCACCACGTTCATGCGAGGCGGGGCAACAGGGAACGCCCGCTGCTCCTTCTGGAACGATGCCTGGAGCTCAAGCCAGCCGGGGCGCGGCACTCATGGTAGCCGACCTGCCGGAAGTTGCAATACCCAATTAGGCTCCCGAGCTGTTTAGTATTTCACGAGCATGATCGCAGAGCGTCTCTGAAACCGGCCGGTATCGGATGCCGAGGTTACTCTTGCTGTAGGAATTGTCCAGGCGGTAAGAGTGACCGATGTTGTTGTTGATGTAACTCCAGGACAAACCGAAAAACGGACCAATGAAGTACAACAAGAACTTCGGCGCCTTGCGATTCGGCAACGGAGCCGAAGGAAACTCGGAACGAACAGCATCGGCGATCTGCGCGAAACTGAGTGTGTCGGCGCACAATATGTGCCGGCCCTTCGCTTCCGACGTCATGCCGGCCAGGATATGAGCACGCGCTACATCCCGAACGTCCACGATTCCAAAGTACAGATCGGGAGCGCCGGTTCGGTACTGGCCACCCACCATGGAACGCATGAAGTTGTCGCTGGTCGAATCACTGCGCCCGGAAAGCGAAGGACCGAGCACAAATGCCGGGTTGATGACCACCAGGTCCCAACGCGACTGCGCCTGCGCCATCTCCCAGGCGGCGCGCTCCGCCAGCACTTTGGAGTAGGGATACGGATTGTTACTCAGACTGCTTGAGGTATTCCAGTCTTGCTCGGTGAATGTCTGATCGGCTTTCTGTCGGGCTTCAATCGCATCGCCCATAATCGCGGCCACGCTCGAAGTCAAGACCACGCGTTTCACCGAGGCGACTGCATTGACGCTGTTCAGCACGTTGCGGGTGCCCTGAAGGGCGGGCTCGACCAGTTGCTTTTGGGGGTCCTTGATGCCGTCGATAAAAAAAGGCGACGCCGTGTGCAGGACCAACTCGCAACCGTCCATGGCGGTCTGGAAAGATCCTTCGACGGTGAGATCGGCCGCATACAACTCCAGATTTCCAGGCGTGCCCTCCGCAAGCGCCATCAGGTGGGCGTTCTTCTTGCGATCCTGAGGATTACGAACAGTCGCACGCACATGGCGGCCATCTTCCAGCAGTTGTTTCGCGATCCAGGAGGCGATATAGCCCCCACCCCCGGTCAGCAGTACAGGTTTTTTCGTGTCAATGGTCGGCATGATCGTTCCGGAATGAGTTCACACGAACGTCATCGTACGGCGAGACAAAAAGGACGCGCCGGGGCGCTTTACAACTGCTTGCGCTACCATCGATGGCTGCAACGCATTGGGATATGGACCTGACGGCCGTTGTGCTCATTACCATCGGCGGGATCCTCCTGGCCGGCATGTTTGCCGATTTTCTGGGCCGGCACACGCCCCTGCCCCGGGTCACACTCCTGCTTCTGGTCGGCGTGCTGGTCGGGCCGGAAGCTCTGGACCTCCTGCCGCCGCAGACGCGGGCCTGGTTTGGCCTGACCGGTTGCCTGGCCCTCACCATGGTCGGGTTTCTGCTCGGAGGGCGCCTGGTGACTGACTTTGGCGAGGCCGGCCGCACCCGTCTGGCCTGGATCACCATCATGAAGGTGTCCGGCACCTGGCTTTTGGTCAGCGTTGCACTCTGGCCGTTCACGGGTCTACGATTGGCGTTGGTTCTGGGAGCCATCGCGCCGGCCACCGCGCCGGCGGCCACCGTGGACGTCATCAGCAGCGAGCGAGGGCTCGGGCGCTTCGGGAAGACCGTTCTGGGTGTGGTCGCCCTCGACGACATATTGGGGCTCTTTCTTTTCAGTCTCGTCTTGAGTGCCGTCGAGTCCCTCGGAACCGGCCTGCCCACGATGGCCGGTCTATTTCACGGGCTTTTTGAGATCGGCGGTTCGGTTTTGCTGGGAGTTGGGCTGGGTGTGCCGATGGCGTTTCTTTCCGGACGCATCCGACCGGGGGAGCCCACCCTGGTCGAAGCCCTCGGGATCGTAACCCTTTGCGGCGGCATTGCGATTTTGCTTGGTCTGTCTTTTATTCTCACAGCGCTTGTACTGGGAGCCACCGTCGCACTGCGGGCCGAGCATCACGAACGTCCGTTCCACGCCATCCAGCAAATCGAGTGGCCCTTTTTGGTTTTGTTTTTCTTCCTGGCCGGCGCCTCTCTGGAACCCCGCGCCCTGTGGCAGGCCGGGCTGGTTGGAGTGGTCTACGTTCTGAGCCGTGCGGTGGGTACCTGGCTTTCGAGTTCGGGTGGAGCGGCCATGATCGATGGAGCCGGCCGGGAATCCTTCTGGCTGGGTCTGGCTCTTTTGCCCCAGGCCGGAGTGGCCCTGGGCATGGCTCTGGTCGCTTCGGACCGCCTGCCCGATCTGAAAGGGTCCGTACTTCCGGTGGTGCTCGGCGGCACAGTCTTTTTCGAGATAGTAGGCCCCTGGCTCGCCCGCCTGGCCGCCCGGCGGGTCCGCCAGAAGCCCAACCCTGCCGCGTCATCGGACCTGGTAGGTTGAGGGTTTTTCTTGACGCAGGCTCGCTGCCCCCGTCTCTTTTTGTTTCTGCCTGTGTTTGTTTGATCTCGATACGAGCCTCTGAAAAAGCCCGCCGCCCGGCGGGCCGGTTCGTGTTTTCATTTCTGAAGCGCTTCGAGGTCAACAATGCTGGAAATCAACACAACACACCTGGAACGACTCGGTTGGGATAAGGACCGGGATGCGGAACTCCGCACCCTGCTCCTGGAAATTCCGGAACCGGGGCCGACCGTAGAAAATGCAGACTCAGGTCCCAAACTGGCTGCGCAATCGGAAGGCTACCTGGTCGGAAGAATTAGTTTCGTCAGCCGCAAACATTTTCTTGTGCACGACGGACAAAACGAAATCGCGGCCCGGGCCCTCGGTGGACAGACCATGCAGGCCTGCGTCGGAGACTGGGCGCTCTGCCGGCGCGTCGGATCCGGACCGGCCGTGCTCGTGCAGTTGCTCACGCGAAAGAATCTGTTGTCGCGAAAAGCGCCCGGCAAAAGACCCGAGCCACAACACCTGGCCGCCAACCTCGACGTCGTGTTTCTGGTGGCGGGGCTGGACGAGGCCTTCAATCTCGCGCGGCAGGAAAGACTGGTCAGCGCCATCCGTGCCAGCCAGATCGAACCGGTCGTGGTGCTCAACAAATCGGATCTCGGAGGAACACTCCAGCGCGACCGAATTGCCGCCGCGTCGGCTTCTGGAACGGAAACGGTTCTTGTGACGAGCGCGCTTCGCGGGCAAGGATTGGACCTGATCAAAGAGTACGTCCCGTTTGGTCACACGGCGGCCCTGATCGGATCCTCCGGCGCAGGCAAGTCGACATTGATCAACGCTCTGCTTGAATCCGGTAAGATCGCTACGGGGCCCGTTCGCCGGGGCGACTCGAAAGGACGGCACACGACCACGAACCGCCGCCTGTACGAAATCCCCGACGCGGGGCTTCTGATCGACATGCCCGGTATTCGCGAATGGCAACTCTGGACGCCGGCCGGCAACCCTGGTGTGACCGAAGGCTTCGCCGACATAGAACAACTGGCAGAGACCTGCGCATTTCGCGACTGCCGACATGAAAGCGAGCCCGGTTGCCAGGTACGCCTCGCCATCGAAGCAGGCCATCTCGATGCCGCCCGATTGCGCAGCTTTCAGAAACTGCAGCGCGAAGAAGCCTACTTCCGGGAACGTTACCCCGAGATTACATCGGGCCGGGAGGACAGAATCCACCCCGGGGGTTTCGACAAGAAACGCCAGCTGAAAGGCCTTCACAAAAAATACCGCCGCATCCAGCAGGAGAAACGCCGGCGCCAGGGACGCTAGCGGAGTTCCGCTATTCGGGCGGAGTTCCAACAAACGGACGGAGTTCCGACAACCGGCGGAGTTCCGACAATCATTTCCCGGGAGCACGACGGGCGCCTTGCTTACGGGCCGGTTTGGTTGTAGTCGCGGCCTTTTTTCGGGGCCCGGGGGCTTTTCTGCGGGGCGGCCCCTTCTCCGTCCCGGAGCCAGAGATCTGCCGGGCCAGAGTTTTGGGCGCGATCAGACAATAGCTTTCCTGAATCAGGGAGCGCACCTCCTCCCAGTCGGTAATCGATTCCAGACTCATGGTGACCCAGCCGGCCCGACCTACGTACGGCGCCTGGGTGAAGCGGCTATCGGTCCGGATAAGTCTTTGAGCCCTTTCGAGCGGCAATTTGAATCCGGTCGTCGGCTTGCCATCCTTCTCCCCGTAGCCGGCAAAGATCTTTTCCCGAACACGAAAGTGCGGCGAGCCCCAGGTCAGGGTCAGCTTCGTTTCCGGTAACGCGAGGCAGATCTCGCGTAATCTGGCCTTTGCAACCGCCGGATCTACTTGCTTTGGAGTCGTCATTGGTGAAGTCTCCTTGCGAAAGCGCTCACTCGCCCAAATCTGAAACAGAAAAACGCTGCTTATGTTCGGGTGCGTAGTTCTTCGATCTCTCCCTGGAGTGTGAGCCAGCGTGCTTCGCAGTCCTCAAGTTCCCGGGCAATTGTTGTCAGGCGCTCATCACGCTCCGGCACGTAGGAGCCTGGATCATCCGCCAGTTCTTTCAGCAAACGATCGCGTTCCGCCTCCAGGTGGCGCACCCGCTCTTCGCTTTCGCGGGCCTCGCGGTTCTTGAGCGCCAGATCGGACCGATCCCGCTTGCGCATCTGGTAATCGTTCAGTCCCCCGGAAACCGGGCTGGCTGTTGGGCTCTCGCGGGCTGAAGAAGCTTCGATCGGTCTGGCATTCGTCGTCGATCCGGCCCCGCTCTGCAGGCGATAGACGTAGCCATCGTAGTCGCCCGGGTAGACGCTCACCTCACCGCGATCGATCTCGATAATTTCGGTAGCGATCAGTTTCACAAACGTTCGGTCGTGACTGACGACAAACAAGGTGCCCGTAAAATCCCGCAAAGCGAAGCCCAGAGCCTCAACGGTCTCAAAATCCAGGTGGTTGGTGGGTTCATCCAGAAGCAGGATTTCGCTCTTTCCGAGAAGAAGACCGGCCAGACAGAGGCGTGCCCTTTCGCCTCCGCTCAATACCCGCACCGGTTTTTCCACGTCGTCCCCCTGAAACAAAAAGCTACCGGCCATGTCCAGGATTTCCTGCCGCGTCACGTCCCTTGCGGCAGCCATCGTCAGGTAGGTAACGATTGTGCGATCCTCCGGAATTTCCCCATAGACGTGTTGCGCGTAGTAGGCCACTGACCCTTTGCCCCAGCGAAAGCTTCCGGCGCGCGGTTCCAGACGACCCGCCAGGGTTTTCAGCAACGTAGACTTTCCCTGGCCGTTCTGCCCGAGCACGGCCATGCGCGCCCCGCTTCGAATCTGAAGTGAAATGCCCGCCGCCACGGTAAGGCCATCGTAACCGATCGCGAGACCCTCGGTGCGCAAGGCCAGTCCCTTTCGGCTTTGCGGTGACGGAATGCGAATACGCACATTTCGCAGCGGATGGTCGATTTCGATTGTGTGCAGTCTTTCGAGTTGCTTTTGTTTGGAGCGCGCCTGGGACGCCTTGGAGGCTTTGGCCCGGAAGCGCTCCACAAATCCGGCCAGCTCTTTGCGACGCGCCTCGATGTTTCGGTTCTGCCGAATTTGTTCCGAACGACGGTCTTCTTTAAATTCCAGATAGCTCTCCACATCCCCGGGAAACAAAAACAGTCGACCGTGTTCCACCTCGAGGGTCTGCTCGCAGGTATTCTTCAAAAACTCCCGGTCGTGGGAAACAATCATGAAGCCGCCGTTGTAGCTCTGCAAAAATTTTTCCAGCAAAAGGAGCGTGTTCAGATCCAGATAGTTCGTTGGTTCATCCAGCAACAGAAAGTTCGGATCGGAGAGCAGCATGGCGCTCAACCGCACCCGCATCTGAAAACCACCGGAAAGAGTTCGGACGGAAGCGCCAAACAGTTCCGGCGTGATTTCAAAACGCGCCGCGATGCGGGCGCACTCCCACTCCGGCTTTCCGGAAACCCGTTCCAGAAAACTCTGCACGGTTTCACTCTCTTCGAAAGGATCGCTCTGAGACAGGTATGCCAGGCGAAGCATCTCGGAGGCAACGATCTCGCCGGCATCGGGATGTTCCTCGCCGATCAGAATGCGGAGCAAGGTCGACTTGCCCGCCCCATTCCGGCCCACCAGACCAATCTTTCCCTTTTCGGGGATTGCCATGGTCGCATCGTCAAAAAGAACACGCGCTCCGTAGCTCTTGGAAAGCGCCTTAATCTGAAAGAGGGGCTTCATGAAGCAAGATCACTCCATCATACGCAGGGCGATGATCACCAGGCTGAAGCCATTCATTACGAAAATGACAATGTAAGCGGGAATTGTCGCATAGGCCCGCGGGAGCCCCCGCGCGTACAGCCAGACGTAGACCAGGCGCGCCACCAGCCAGATGGAGCCGCAAATCCATGTAAAGAACGCGCCACCGAAGATTGCCGCCAGCCAGAGGCCCGCCAGGAAAGCCGGCAACTGTTCCAGCGTGTTTTGCTGGGTCCGCAGGATGCGCTCAAACTCCACGTTGCCCGCCGTGGCCGGTGACTTCACGTCATAGCGACGGCGCGCCGGATTCACCCTCAAGACCAGCGTTTCATAGAAAATCACGGCAATTGCGGTGAGCGTGGCGGCGGCGTACAGTGCCTTCGTTTCGATCATCAGGCCACTCCTCGCAAGAGCGGGGGCGCGGTCAAGCCACGGTCTTTTTGGTTGTAAGCGACCGCCCGGGAAATTTGTTCGCATCTGGTCGGCCGGTGCAATTCACGTCGCTCACATATGCGCTGCTTTTGGGCATCACGCTCCTGGCCTGTGTACGGCTTCGCGGCGAAAAGCGCGTCCTGGCCTTGATCGCTGCCAGCCTGACTTTCTACGGCGCCTACCGGATCATGTTTCTGGGTTTGCTCGGTATCTCGGCCGCAGTGGACTTTCTTGTGGGCCGGGCCCTGGGACAAGAGCAAAGACCCGGCCACCGGCGCGGTCTGCTTGGCCTCAGCGTGGTTGTGAATCTGGGCATCCTCGGCTACTTCAAGTACACAAACTTCTTCGCAGACGTCGTACGGACAGGCCTCGGACTTTCGGGCGGCGGCGAACTGATCAACGTAATTCTTCCGCCCGGTATCAGCTTTTACACGTTTCAAACCATGAGCTACACGATCGACGTCTACCGCGGCCGCCTCGAACCCGCCCAATCGTTTTCGCGTTTCCTACTCTACGTTTCCTTTTTTCCCCAGCTCATCGCGGGCCCCATTGAACGCGCCGGCAGACTGCTGCCCCAATTCGATCGTCTGGTGGAGCGGGGACGTCTTTTTACCGTCGGCCTCATGCCGGGCCTACAACTCATCCTCTGGGGACTCTTTAAGAAAGTCGTCATCGCCGATCACCTGTCTTCGGTGGTCGAGTCGGTCTATGACAGTCCCACCCAGGCTGACTTCTGGTCGGCCTGGGTGGCCTCGTACGCGTTTGGCGTTCAGATCTACTGCGATTTCTCGGCCTATTCCGAAATCGCACGCGGTTCGGCGTTGCTGTTCGGGGTGCGCCTGGTGCGAAACTTCGACCTGCCTTTCGTAAGTCGCAGCCCCACCGATTTCTGGCGTCGCTGGCATATTTCCCTTTCCGCCTGGTTTCGTGACTACGTCTATATACCGCTGGGCGGCAACCGCCTGGGTCCTTATCGCACGCTTGCGAATGTTTTTGTAACGATGCTGCTTTCTGGTTTGTGGCACGGAGCGGGTTCCACCTTTGTGCTGTGGGGCGCCTACCAGGGTTTGCTCTTGATATCACACACCGCGCTCAGTCGACTCCCCAACTGGCAAAGCCTGATGGCCAGGTTCGGTGCGCTGCGCAAACCCGTCTGTTGGTTTGCCACCTGGCAGTTGATCTCGCTGGGCTGGCCGATTTTTCGGGCCCGTGATCTGGAACAAACCGGAAGTCTGATCAGTGTCATGTTGAATCCCCTCGGTGCGCTCACGCCGCCGAACCTACCGGAAACCGGAATTCTGGGCTGGATTGCGTTGTTTCTTGCGGCCTCAATTCTCGAAGAGCGCTATCGCCTGCTCGGCGCGATATCCAGAAATCGTTCCCTGGCCATCTCGGTCTATATTGCTCTGGCCGTCATTTCTCTCACCCTCGGCGTTCAGGAAACCCAGCGCTTCATCTATTTTCAGTTCTGACCATGCAAAACCAAATCCCGCAAAAAGCCACGCACCTCTTACGCCAGCTTCCTGGTTGGTTCCGTAAATTCGGTTCCGGCCAGCGCACGCGCGTATTCGTGATCGCCATCGGTTCGCTACTGCTCTTCGATCTTTTGCTGCTGGCAGCACTCAACAGAAGCGATGACATCGTTTCCCGGGACAGCCGGACCGTTCGCCTTCAGATCGATCGGGCGTCCGAAGCAACGGGCCGCCCCGTCCTCTTGATCGGCGATTCAGTGCTCGCGGGCAACGTGCTCGCTTCCAGCGATGCGCTCTGGCAGAAGCACCGTGTGCTGGATTTCTTGCGCAACCGGTCGCACGCGGACGAGCCCCGGCATTTCTTTCAACTGGCCACCGACGGTTTGCTGCCGGTCGACATGGAACGCATCGTCGCTGAACTGGAAGCCCGCGACCCGGCCAGACGGGTGTCGGTCGCCATCGAACTGAATCTGCGACATTTCTCCCCAACTTACGTTGAGCAGGAAGAATGTTCGCGGGAGTTCTATTGCGACCTTCCCACGGCCCCGGGTGGTGACCTTATCGCCCGACTGAATGCCCGCTGGACGGGCGCTCTGGACACCTTGCGTTCGCTCGTGCCGATCCTCCGGCTGCGGCCCTGGCTCTATCCCGAAGGGTTTTTCGGATCTGGTTTGGAGGCGGAAACAATAACGCCACCAACCTCGTCTCCGGAGCGGGAAAACGATCTGACAGGCCTGGCACGATTGCGGGGTCACTACGATTACGACCCGGGCGAAATGCTGGCAGGTTCCTCGGCTCAGGTTCAGGCCTTTCGACGACTGCTGGTCCTGCTGCAAGAGACCGGCCGCCCGGCTCTGGTTTTCGCGCCGCCCCTCGAAGACCGCTTCGCCGCCGGCATCGGCGGTCCAGAGGCCCTCGCAGAGCGTTACGCGTTGCTTTCAGAACTGGTCCAGGGCCTCGGCGGACCCGGCGTGCACTTTGTCGCCTTCGATCATCCGGTATTTGATTCCGATTACTTTGTGGATCACATACACCTGACTGCCGCGGGCAACGAGCTTCTGGCCGAAAACCTGCTGCTTGTTCTGGGCGCTCGCTTTTCGACCGCGCCCGAGCCCGGACGTCTGATCTACGAGCGATCCGGGAATCGCACTCTTTTGACATCGGCCGAACTTCCGGGGTCCCGGGACGGCCCTCCCTGGTGGGCGGCCTTAAATCACCCCGATGGAATCGCCTTTGATGCCAACGACGGCGCGCCCCGACTGATCATCGCCGATACCGGCAACCACGTTGTGCGTGCCATACGGACGGACTTCGGCGTTCTCGAAACCATCGCCGGTCGAAGCGGCGAGCCCGGCCATTCCGATACCGAAAGCCGTGATTTGAGCGGCGCCCGCTTTGAGGCTCCGCGGGTTCCGGTTGTGGCCGATGACGGGATCTACCTGATCGATGGAGATGGCAGCCGGCTGCGGGTGATTCAAAGTGCAGGCGCAATCCGCTTCGTGCATACCCTCGCCATGCCCGGCACGACTCGTGCACTGGACATCGCTTCGCGCGGAAAAGACGTGCTGGTCCTTGCATCGGACGGGTTTCTTTATGTAGCCGGAATGATTCTTAATGAGGGCGCGCCACGCCGGCTACGGGCCACCGGAATTCCCGGGGCAACGCGCCTGACATCAGGAAAGAACGACCAGGTATTTATCACGAACGGTCAGAGTATCTATCGCCTCGCGCTGACTGATGACGAACCAGCGGAATTGCTGCTTTCGGGTCGCGGCGACCTCTTCGTGGGCAACCTTGATCGACCTTTTCCGCTTCCTTTTGAACGAGCTCGCTTTGTTTCCATTCAGCGCCTGGTCTACGTCCCGGCTTACGACGGTCTTCTGGTAGCCGATGAGATCGCCTTGCAATCGGGCCCCGACGACGACTACGAGCGCGCTACGGAACGTCTGCATTTGCGTTTTGTGCATCCTGCCTCGCGTCGCGTATTTCCGTGGCTGGCGCTCTTGACCAACAATGAAGGCCATTTCCCGCGCTTTCGAAACAACGCCCTGCCTGGATCGTTTTTTCATCTGGGAAGTCTCGCCCTCAACCCAACCACCAATCAACTCTACGTTCTGGAAAGAGAACGCACGCGACTTACATCCGTCGGCGACGGGCTGCTCGCCGCGGCGCAGACAACAGATGTGGGAAACGTCGCCTCGCCTTTTTCGGACCGTATGGCGCCGGAAGTGCGAAGCCGCTTCAATCCGTTCCGCCATCTGAGCGCGCGGTCGGACTCCGGCGCTCCATACTCCCTTGTGTACGTGGGTTCTTCCCTGGCCAACTACACGGACGCGGGCGGCAACTACGCCCTCTACCGCGCCGTCGCTGCCCGGCTTGAGCGCAGCCTGATGCTGGAAAGCGGCGTCCGAACCGCACTCTTCGGCGTGATTCAACCCGGCGCCCATGCCTGTTCCCTGCCCGAAATCGCCGAAAGCTACCTGGACTCCGAGGACTGGCCGGATATATTGCTTCTGGAAGTAAACGCAGCCCAGGACTATCACGTGCGCAAATTGCAGGATCCGCTTTGCCGGACGCGCACCCTGGAGCTGGCCCGGCGACTCCAGGCCGCGGGTTCCGCTCTGGTCCTGATTGACCTTTCGGGTCTGGGACAGCACTCGCGAAGCGGCCTGCATCGCATTGCCGCAGCCGAACGATTTCTCGACGAACTGGAAGCGGCCGGTCTGCAAACCGTGCGGCCGACCAGTTCGCTTCTGCCCGACCTCAACCGGGTGTATCCGTGGGGGACGCCGCCCTTTCGGCCCTACGATCACCACGGTTCCATTCCCGCGATCGAAGCGACCGCGCGCGCCCTTGCCAGGGCACTGACGCCTCTCGTTGCCGAACATGCGCGGACCCATGCCGCCCTGAGCGACCGCCGACCCGATGCTCCCGTTTCCCGGCAACAATGCCTGACCGACATTTTGGATGACGGGTTGATTCGAAAACTGGAGAACGTGAGTGCGCTTCCTCGAACCGCCCTCACAGTCCGTCTCTACGGCACGCACCTCGAAGCGCTTGTGGATACGACCCGCGTTGGTAGCGATTCTTCGGCGCCGATCCTTTTGCGCGCCATGCGGAGCCTGCTTTTGGATGATTCGCGGGCCAACCTGGCCACCAGCCTGAAGGTGCGGCAGGTTCGCTTTTTCAACTACGACGAATATGGCCAGGGCGTGCTCGAAAGTGCCCTGGAACTGCAGAGTCACGAGTTTCAGGCGGAAAGCCTGAAGGCTTACCTGCGCGAAGCCTTCTGAGTCAGGGCAGAGAGTGGCCGTACACCGGAACGCCATCAATCGGGTCAGTCGCTTCGAAATAACGGCGCGCCCGGTGGCCCAGCCCGTCGTAAACATCCTGAGTCAAATAGATCCGACTGCTCTCGCTGCTTCTTTGCGCAATGTGAGCGGCCTGATTCAGGGCATCGCTGTGAATGCGTCCCGTGTCTTCACGGTACTTCATGGTGCCCATGGCCAACGCCATCGTAGCCCCAATCGAATCGAGCAAATTCTCGACCGAAACGTTCAGCAGGCTCAACTCGGCCCGCATGCCGAAGGCCGCAAGAACCGCACGCATGTGGGAACGGTCGATAAAACCGAAAAAACAACTGTCGTTTTCGAAGTGGCTCAGGCTGCTCTGATAGGAAGCAGGAATGCGTCCCAGACTATCGAGTATGTGGTGCGTCAGCCGCGCGAGCCATTCGGGCGCCGCGCGGGCCGCCACCCGGCTTATTTGTAAATTCACGTAGAGAAAGAGAACCTCGTAAGTGCGCCCGGGCTGCAGGGCCCCCGCGGTTTCGCTTTCTTCACCGTGGTGCAGCCGTTCTTTCTCCAGGTCGAGTTCTTCGTCCCCGATGTAAGACCGTATGTCCCGGGTCAACTCCCGCACGGCCCCGGCGCCCGTGGCCGGCTCCCCTTCCAGCAAAAGGCGCTGCATCAAACCGGGCAAAAATCCAAACTTCACACTTCTCCAGGCCACAAAGTCCTGCGCTCCTGCTCGCAGGCATTCAACGGCCAGTCGTTGCGAACCGGAACCGGACATGACCAAAATCGGCAGCCCGCGTCCGTTCAATTGCTCAAGCAGGTCAAAAATGCTCATGCCCGGCAACTCGGCCGAAGCCACGATAGCGTCGCAGGATTCGCGATCGAGGGCGCTCAGCATTTCTTCGGGGCGCGAAAAGAAGCGTAAATCAAACGAATGCAGGTGGGCCTGCATCGCACCCGGGAGAGTGCGTCGATTTGCGGAATCTGCGTCCAGGACAAAGATGCTCGCCATATCAATTCAGCGCGTACTCGTAAACGCGGTAGTGTCTGTAATCGCCTCGTTCGCGAAAGCCCTTCTTGATTTCGTTCGGCAACAGGCCGAACACAGCGTGGGTCATCCAGATCGTGTCCGGCTGGGTCTCTGCCTGCAGATTTTCCGCGACTTCGATTTCGGGATGACTGTGACGGCTCATTTCTTCATGAAAGGCGATCGAAGCATGATGCATGGCGATGCGCAATTTGATGTCGCTGCCCGGCTCCAGTACGCTATCGCGCAGATTGAATTCCGGCAAGTGCGTCAAAACGTCAATCATCGCGATCGTGGATCTTTCGATCGAGTACCGATCGACGAATGCTGCCAGGCCTCCATCGCCGCTCCATTGCCAGATGCGGCCATCCCGCGCCTCGACGCGCTTACGCACGTGATCGTAGAGCCGGTCCAGGGTGCGCTCTATGTCCTGTTTCACGTTGGACTCACGTAAGACACTGCTACCGACAACATCAAAACTGCAGAAACAAAATGCGTATTCGCGGCCGGTCCGCAGGTAACCCCAATCTGCCGTAAGGTGGTCCTGCTGAACGCGCTTGATCACTCCCGTATCCGATTCGTAAACCCAATCCTCCCGGCGCAGGGCGGCCAGCAGTCCCTGTCGGTTACGAATCTGGAGTTGCACGCCGCGAATGAAAGAACCGTCACGACGAAGACACACGCCCACAAACTGCATTAAATCCTTTTCCGAGGCGAAATACGAAAGAGCAGTCTGCACAGCGATCTGGCGCGGGATGATCACGTCGCCGACAAAACCGGTCGCACGCCCGAGATCAAACTCCGGATCCACCTCCTGCATCAGGCTTTGCACCTGCTCGGCATTCAAGGAGATGCTCAGGCTTTCCAGAATCGCCTTGCGCAGTTCGTTCAAAACAACCTCGTCATCGCCAGACCCTTGCCGCGACTCGATCGCACCCGGGGCGGCGCAAGTTGGGAAGCCATTTTTACGGTGCCAAAAAAATCTTTGAACGCTGACCGGGGGGCGCGCCACGTTTTTTGCAAAAACCCGCGCCGGTCCCCCCATTGCCTTTTGCGCCGTCAGCTGACCCAGATCATAGAATTAGTGCGGGGCCCTTTACAGTCTTTCTGTATGTCCCAAAAGACCGCCGGTGCACGCTGGCTCATGAACTTCAGATTCGCCCGGCGCCTGTTATCGATCGGCGCGCTCTGTGCGGCTGGAGCGGTGGAAGCCGGCCCGCTCCTGCCGCGCACATTCCCGACGGTCGCACCCGTTTCCGGCGAGGCCAGCAATCTGGAACTCCGAATACCCCGGCCGAACCTGCAAACGTCCGGCGCGGAGACCGGGCCGAACGCCGACCACGAATCCGTGCGATCTCGAATCCGCTGGCGCCGATCCATGCTGTCCGCCCACCAATGGACCGGCATTCTGGCCTGGGGTTTCTGGCTGGCGACAAACCTGGCCGGCGAGCAGGCCCTGCGCGGGCTGCATCGGCGTAACGAAGATCAGCTCAACTTTTTTCTGCTGCAGAACCCGCAGCAGAACTATCTGCTCTGGCAGGTCGCCCGCGATCATGCGGAGTGGGAATCGGGAAACGGGGACACGCACCGCAGCCTGGCAACGGCAACATGGACTCTGTACGGAGTGTCGGCAGCCCTTGCCATATTCGCCCCTTCGCGCTTTGAAGAAGCAGAACGAGAAGGCATCGACAGCATTTTTCTTCATAAGAGCCTGGCTCTGGTTCATTTTGCCGCGATGGTGGCCCTACCTTTCGTGGCCAAACGGGTGGAGCACGATGGTCCGGCCGGCGCCCGCGCCATGCAGACAATCGGCTGGACCGGCTTCGGCGCCCTGACGATGTCGGCGGTCGTCCTTTATTTCTAAACTGTATTGGGAGAACAGGCCATGCGATCGTACAGAAAGTGTAAAGCAGGCCGACGCCGCTGGGCCGCGTTCTGTCTGGCGGTCGCACTGGCCGGATTACCTGGTTTTGCCAGGGAGGCTCCGGCGCAGAATGCAGCAACGTTTTGGGCCCATTTCAGTGTCCATCACCCCTTGCACGAGGTGGAGGGCGATGTCCGGGAATTTCGCTGGAGCCCACCCACTCCTCATTTCGACAGCGGGTCGCAGAGCTGGGGTATCGAAACACCGGTCCACATTGAAGTGCCGGTTACGGGACTGGATACGGCCAACCAGAATCGCGATTCACACATGCTGGAAGTCCTGCTTTTTCCCGAGTACCGGACGATTACCGTCGACGTCGAAAGTGTGCGTCACCAGGAAGCCGATCGTTATGAGATAGGCGGGCGGCTTACGATTGCGGGACGGACCCGTTCGTTCTTGAGTCCTGCGCATGCCCGCGCCGATTCGGGAAGTCTGCTGGTCGAAGGAGATCTGACCGTTCAGCTTTCGGACTTCGAGATCGAAAGGCCCTCGCTTTTGATGCTGTCCATCGACGATGTGGTGCCGGTTCATTACCGCGTCGAACTGACGATCCCGGCAAACGCCGCAACGCTGCAAAATTCGGGAAGCTGATCGATATCATAGACCGGGCCTGCCCCATGAGGCAGGCTCGCGCATGACGATAAAGATCCAGGACATCATGAAAGCGCGGGTGATTTCGGTAACACCCCATCAGACCGTCGGCCACGCCCGGGAACTGATCACGAAAAATAAGATCAATGTGCTTCCGGTCCTGGGCCCTGAAAAAGAGGTACTCGGAATCGTTTCCAGCGCAGATTTGCTGGGCACCGGCTCCGCCTCGGCGCCCCTCAGCCAGGTTATGACGCAATCCGTCTACACCATACCGTTGTACGCCGACGTCGAACTGGCGGCCCGCATGATGCGAAAGCACAAGATTCACCATCTGGTGGTGATCGATGAGAAGAAACTGGCCGGAATCCTGAGTTCGTTTGACCTTCTGCAGCTGATTGAAGGTCACCGCTTCGTCATGAAAAACGCACCCACGCCGGCCAGGAACGGCGGCGGGCGCCGACGCCGCGCCGAAAGCGCATCCTAAAGGCTTTCAACGCGAAGGCGCATCCAGGTTGAGCATGGCTTTGATGCGGGGTATAATTTCATTCTGGATCTCGACGTTCAGCTGCCGCGCGCCTTCGCAGCTCAGATGCACCTGATCGACAAAGAGCGCCCGATCCATGAACTGGTTGCGTAGCTCCAGACTCTGGATATGAGGACGGTTTCGGATGTATTGTTCGAACCCCTGACGGAACTCCCGGTAATTGCGGCTGTCGCGCTGGTAGTCCGGAAAAGGCGCAGTCACATAGACAATCGGGATATCGAGCGAATCGGCGTACTTTTCAAAGTCCTGAAACACCGAAAAATCCGTGGGACCGGGCGTCGCGCCCATGTTCGTGAACTGCTCCACGGTCTTTTCACGTATGGTATGCAATAAGAACAGTTCGCGCGGTTCGACCCGATTGCCTATGTTTGTGAAACCATTGTGCTCTTCTCGAAATGCTTCGAAGGACTGGTTGTCCTGAATCGCTCCGGGTGGAACTTCACAGCCGTTTGAGTGCAGAGCAGAGCAGGAACAGCGGGGTTCGTAAAATCCGGTTTCGATGCGTTGGTAGTGGGCGTAGGACGGGGCGCGCGCAATCGCGTCTCTGTATTTGAAGGTGGCGTACAATAACGGCACGCTCTGACCCAGAAGGAACACTGCCTCGGGTCCCCGGTATTGTTGCAAAAGCTCCGACGGAGAAAACAGAAACAGGTAACGCTGGGAAAAGAACTTCCAGTGCAGCTGACGGCTGAGCGGATCGTCGGCTACGGGCCCCGAAGCGGGGTCGAAACTGCGTTCGCCTGAAATGCGCCCTATGGTTCGTCCGTACAGGTAGTCCGCCATGGACATGTCCGGTTCCAGGTAACCGCTGAGGGATGGGTCGGCCACAAGTGAATCGCCGGGTCCCGAACCGATCAAAAGCGGGCTGGCCGCCAGAATCAGACCGTCCGGTTTGCGATTCCCGGCTTCCAGATACTTCTCCAGAAAGAATTTGAAGTAGCGAGAGCCCATGCCCGGCAGACTGAAGTTGTATACATCCCGGTGGGGACCGGGATCGAAAGACATGCTTCGTGAGTCGCCGAGTATAATCAGACGATACTGACCGTCTCCGGATTCAACCTTACGACGCGTGGAATCGATGAGGAATTGCTCGGTTGGCAACAGAAAGCGCACCGGCAAAGCACGAACCAGAAGCTCTGTGAGAAAAACAAGCGCTCCCAGCAGCAACAGAATGTTTCTGTATTTTCTTCGGTTTTCGTCCATAATGATTACCGCCGGATCACCGTTACGTTAGAATGCGAAGTAGATCACCGCCTTTCCAAATACTCCTTTCACAATGATCAAAAGCAAAAGAACGAACGAAACAGTCACAAAAAGCCAGGTGCCGCGTTCCACGATCCAATCTGCTTTTCCGAAGCGCAGATGCATGGCGTCCAGAATCAAAAGGGGGCCCAGGTAGCGCGCAATCGCAATGCCGTATTCCGGTACCGACGACAAGGCCATTGCCGCAGGCACGCTGTCCGCCTGGAACTGAAACATAGCGCCGTACAAATCGATCGCATGCCCCAAATCGTAGGCCCGGAAAAACACGGCCGCGATCACGAAAGAAAGAAACGTAAACAGAGTACTGATACTGCGATAAGAAATGGCCGAAAGACCGGGACTCTCTTTCCAGCGCTGGATGCGGTCAAAGCGCTTCAGCCAGCGGGACACAATCAGGTAGGCCACCAGAACCACGCCGTTGCTCACACCCCACAGAACGAAGGTCCAGCTTGCTCCATGCCAGAGGCCGGACATGAAAAATACAACCAGGATGTTGCGGTACTGGTAAAGTGGACCGGCTCTCGAACCACCCAATGGGATATAGAGATAGTCTGTGAGCCAGCGATTCAACGTCACATGCCAGCGGTTGTACAAATCGCCGGGATCCCGCGCATACTGCGGACAGGAGAAGTTCTCGCTGAGTTCAAAGCCCATCAAAAGCGCCGTGCCCCGGGCAATATTCGAATAGCCCCCAAAATCGCAGTAGACCTGCATCACAAAGGCAAGGGTCGCCAGAAACACACGCATCGAACCCAAATTCTGGCTCAGGTCTCCGGATTGCTCGTAGGCGGCCCGGGTCGGCAGGTAGACCTGGTCCACCAACTCGCCCAGGTGGTCGGCCACGTAGACTTTCATGAAGTAACCAAGCAGCAAGAGCCAGATACCCCGCACCGCATTGCGCGCCGTCAGGCTGCGTTCGCTGTCGATCTGCGGTTGTAGGTCCTTCGCGCGTTCGATTGGCCCGGCGACAAGCTGCGGAAAAAAACAAACAAAGAGTGCAAAGTTCAACAGACTGCGCTCGGGTTTGGCCACGCCCCGATACACATCAATCGAGTAAGACATGGTCTGAAAGGTATAGAAGCTGATGCCAACCGGAAGAACAAGGCGGAGATAAAGCGACTCCCCGTCCAGAAGAAGCGCCCCCCAGCCGAAGACCTCATAGAGTGCGTGGCAGGCCGAAACCAGGCTCCCGGCAAAGAAGTCGTAGTACTTAAACACTCCCAGCAGGGACAGATTCAACACCACCGAAATGCCGAGCAGCAGCTTACGCTTAAAGGCGCCTTCGGTGACGGCGAGCCGGTGCGCGACCACGTAGTCGATGATCGTGCTCGCCAGGATAAGGCCCAGGTAAAGCCAATCCCACCATCCGTAAAAGAAGTACGATGCAAAAAGCAAAAGCACGTTCTGGACGCGGCGCGTGGCCGGCAACAGAATGGTCGACCAGTACAGGAACAACACCGCCACAAAGAAAAAGAAGAATACAGAAGAGTTAAAAATCATCGCGGTGTGCTGAAGCAGCCCGCGAAAGGATCAGGGATTCAAGCCATTTTTCGGTCACAGGTCCGCTTTATGGAGAACGACGAAGGTGCTGCGTAAAAAGTTGCCTTCCCAAAAAGGCACGATTCGCATCGCGTCAAAACTCTCCCGTGCTGGCCATCTGGCCCGGGCGGGCCTTTCTTCCTGATGTGAGTCGCAAAACATGAAAGGTGAAGATTCTCTTCTGGTCTCCGCTGTGGCGCGCTTTTTTGCGTTGGGCGGCGCGGTCGGTCGGCTGGCTTCCGCTCTGGTTTTCCAGCAGGTCCTTTCCCCGGCACGCAGCGCCGAGACCCGCCAGGAAAAGTTGCTGGCCACCCTGGTACGGCATACCGGCGAAATCACGGGCCTTTTGGGGCGGCTCAAAGGCGGCGCCATGAAGATCGGACAGATGCTTTCGCTTCAGGAGGGGTTGCTGCCGCCGGAAGTCACGGCGATTCTCTCCGCCCTACAACGCGATGCGCCTTCGCTTCCGTTTTCCCGGCTTCGCGATCGTTTTGAAGCCGAATTGCCCGAACACCGGCTGCTTTTTGAATCGGTGGCGGAGCAACCGCTTGCCGCCGCGTCCATAGGTCAGGTGCATCGGGCCGTTCTGAAAGATGGCCGCGAGGTAGTTATCAAGGTTCAGTATCCGTCGATGGAATCGATTGTGCGAAGCGACCTGAAGAACCTGCGCCAGCTGTTTCGAATCTTTGGCGGCTTTATTGCGGTCGACCTGGATCCCATTTGGGACGAAGTCGGAGAGCGATTGAACGAGGAACTGGACTATGAGCGGGAGGGCCGGCAGCAACAGGCATTTCGGGAACGCTTTTCAGATGAACCGCGAATTCACGTACCGGACGTGATTTTCGAAGCGAGCACACGCTCTATCCTCACCACCACCTATGAACCGGGCGAAAGCCTTTCACAAAAAGCCCGGGCGGACCAAAACGAACGTGATGCGGTGGGGGCCCTGCTTTTTGAATTTCTGCTCGAGCAGATTTTTGTGCACCAGATTTTGCACGCCGATCCGCATCCCGGCAACTTTGCGTTTCGACCGGATGGAACTCTGATCCTGTACGACTTCGGGAGCATTAAGCAGGTGCCGGACTTTCTCCTGAGCGGATACAGAAAACTGCTGCGCGCCGGTATGGAAAACGCGCCCGAACAAATTCCGGGCATTCTGAAGACGATGCGCGTGCACCATCAAGATGGAACGCCCATCAAACTTGAGATTGTGCGCGACTACCTTTCGGCCTTCAGTCCGATTTTCGGCTCCCGTTATCGTTTTGGCGCCGACGACGATCTACTGGAAAAAGCAATTACGCTGGGCAGGCGTTACTGGCTGGAGGCCCTGGGTGTGGTTTTTCCGCCCGACGTGATCTTTATTGATCGTACGGTGGCGGGCACTCTGGGCAACCTCCGCAGCCTGCGTGCGGAAAGCGACTGGCGCCGGCTACTCGAGAAACACGCTGCACCCGCAGGCGTCAGCTAAGAACCCGGCATTCTACTCGCCCCGGGAAAAGAGACCGAGATACTCGCCGTAACCCTCTTGATTTAGCCGGGAAACCGGAACAAAACGCAACGCGGCGCTGTTGATGCAGTAGCGCAATCCGGTCGGTGCAGGGCCATCGGGAAATAGATGGCCGAGATGCGAATCGGCGTGGCGGCTGCGAACTTCCGTGCGCACCATTCCAAAACTGCGGTCCGTATGTTCAACGACGTGATCGGCGACAAGCGGCCGCGTAAAACTCGGCCAGCCGGTGCCCGATTCGAACTTGTCTATTGAGCTGAAGAGGGGCTCACCCGAAACCACATCGACGTAAATTCCCTCTGCGTGGTTGTCCCAGTATTCATTTCGGAAGGGCGGCTCGGTAGCATCTTCCTGGGTCACGCGGTACTGAAGCGCGGTCAGCCTTTCGCGAAGCACGGCCTCGGCCGGCTTTTGAAAGTTGCGCCATCGATCTTCACCACCGTGACCGAAACGCTGTGCCCCTGAGTCGGATGAACCCCAAATGCGCTCCAGGAATTGATCACGACCGGAACCGCGTCTGTAGCGGTAGTAATGATCGGAATGGGTCTTGTAAAAGTCCTGGTGATAGTCCTCGGCCGCATAGAAATTTCGGAAAGGCAGGATCGGAGTTACGATGGCCCGATCGAATCGGCCCGACTCCTCAAGTTCGCGCTTTGATCGCTCCGCCGCCTGGCGCTGGGCGTCGTTGTAGAACCAGATTGCCGTGCGATATTGATCGCCGCGGTCCACGAACTGCCCGCCGTCGTCGGTCGGATCTATTTGTCTCCAGAAAACATTGAGCAACTCTTCATAGCTCACCTGACGGGGGTCGAAAGTGACCTCGACCGCCTCGCGGTGATGGGTCAGGCCGTAGGAAACCTGCTCGTAGGACGGGTTCTCCTCCGGACCGCCGGCATAACCGGATACCACAGCAATCACTCCGGTCAGGTGCTCGAAGGGCGGTTCCATGCACCAGAAACAACCGCCCGCAAAAAGCGCTTTGGCTGTTGGCGCGTCGGCCCGGGCGTCACAATGCGCTCCCGGAAGCAGCATGGTGAACGCAACAAGAACGAGAAAAAGGAATCTATAGCTGGATTTCATAAGCAACCGACAGTTAGACGCTGCTTTTCAGAATAAGTCACAGCGATTCGATTGCAAAGAGAAAAGCCGGCCAGCGTTCAGGCTTCGGCGGCTTTCCCGCGGTTCCGGTCCGAAGGGCGCCGTGTGCCCGGTCGCTTGAGCTCCCCCGAACGGCCGGCCGGACCGCGTCCACTTCCGGAGGGCGTCCGGCGACTGCTGGCCTGCGGCCTTTTTGCCGTTGCGTGCCCGGCGGACCGGGGACCTTTTCGACCCGGACGACCCGCTGCCGAAGGTCCGGGCCCACGGGCCCCGCCGGGCTTTCGCGTCGTTCGTTCCGTGACGTCCCGCTTCGGCCGCGCGTAGCCTGTATCCGGGCCGTCCACGCGAATGGCGATCTTTCGATTGCAGATGTGTACGTTCTTTAAGTGCTGGAAAATTTCCTTTGGCATGCCGTCTGGAAGTTCGATGGTGCTGTGATCGGCCTCAATTCGTATGGCGCCGATGTATCGACTTTCGAGCCCGGCTTCGTTGGCGATGGCCCCCACTATATTGCGGGCTTCGACTCCGTGTTCGCGTCCGACTTCGATGCGATAGCGCACCGTGGGCATGGCGCCATCGTCGCCTCCCGCTTCGCGGCTCTTCTTTCGAATTTTCAGCCGGGGACTCTTATCGCCTTCCGACGGCTGCGCGTGCGCGGCCCGCCCCGTGGCCGCTTCCCGCGGCGCTTTTTTTTGCCGCCCCGCGGTATCGTCGCGCTGCTTCGAACGTTCCGTTCGCCCGGCGGATCGGGTTTCCGATCGGGATTCAAATCGGTCTTTGCGCTCCCTCGACTCGGAGCGGCGTCCGGATGAAGGGGCTGTCCGCTCGACCGGAGCAGCGATGGCGGAACTGTCGGAAGACAAAAGAGAGAGGGCCGCCGCAAGCAACCTGGGCTCAATCTGGAGCTCGCGCGTAATCTCATCGACCAGATCAAGGGCACCCTGGGCCGAGTCGTCGGCAATCAGGCTGGCAATTTTTTCGCGCAGACGGGCCCGCCGGCTCCGCACAACGTCAGCCGGAGTCGGAATCTCCATGGGATCCATTTTCTGACTGATAGCGCGCTGGATACTTTGCAGCATGCGTTGTTCCCGGGGTGTCACGAAGAGTATGGCTTCACCGTTTCGTCCCGCCCGACCCGTACGGCCGATGCGGTGCACGTAAGCTTCCGCATCCGCGGGCATGTCATAGTTGATTACCAGACCGACGCGCTCTACGTCGAGGCCCCGGGCCGCAACATCGGTCGCGATCAAAACATCAAGGCGCCCGGAGCGAAAGCGATCGATGGTTTTTTCGCGCTGGGCCTGAGTCATATCGCCGTTCAAAGCCGCCGTGGAATGGCCGCGCGCTTCGAGCTTTTCGGCCAGTTCGGTGCTCGCGTTTCTGGTTCGGACAAACACAATTGCCGCATCGAAACCCTCAAGCTCAAGCAGGCGCGTAATCGCTTCCAGCTTTTCGCGCACCGGAAGCAAAATATAGCGCTGGTGGATGGTCGTGACGGCGGTGCGGGTGGTCGCGGTGCGAATCTCGACCGGATCTTTCAGGCGGTCGCTCGCGATCTTCTGAATGGCGCGCGGCATGGTAGCCGAAAAAAGACCAATCTGCGCGCTGGTAGGCACTTTGCCCAGGATCCACTCGACATCTTCGAGAAAGCCCATGTTGAGCATCTCGTCGGCTTCGTCGAGCACCAGACTGCGCAATCCATCGATCTTGAGTGTGCCGCGTCGCAAATGATCAATCACGCGACCCGGGGTGCCAACGATTACGTGAACGCCACGACGCAGCCGACGCAGTTGATGTTCAATGGCCTGTCCCCCGTAAACGGGCAGAACGTGAATGGTCCCCAAAAAGCGCGCGTAGGCAACAATCGCTTCGGCCACCTGAATGGCCAGCTCGCGGGTCGGCGTCAGCACCATCAGCTGCGGGCTTTCGTTTTCGATGTCGAGACGCGCCAGCATCGGCAGCGCGAACGCAGCGGTTTTACCGGTGCCGGTCTCGGCCTGGCCGGTGATATCCCGGCCGGCAAGCAACGGTGGAATGCAGGCCGTCTGGACTGGAGAGGGAGCCTCGTAACCCAGGGACGCGATTGCTCTTAGAAGCGGTTCTGGAAGGCCCAGTCCCTCAAAGCCGATGGACTCAGGTTGTGATTGTATGCTCACGGATAGCCGACCCCGCCGGCTCGGAATGACCATGAGCGCTTTTCGACCGATAGCCGTAAACCACTTCTCGAAGCACATGTTTGGAACAGTGGCAGTCACGCTTGAAACGCGCATGGCATGAGGAAAATCATGGAAAACGGACGGCCGGAGGCGGATGGTTCGTGAAGAGGGCCGATATGCAGAGATTCTTTGAGAGCACACAGACTCCTGAACCTTTCGATCTGATTATTGTGGGCGGTGGAATCAGCGGCGCCGCGGTCGCCCACGAAGCGACGGCCGATGGATTGCGCGTGGCCCTGTTTGAGAAGGATGACTTCGGTTGGGCCACCTCTTCGGCGACATCCAAGCTGATTCATGGCGGATTGCGTTACCTCAAAACCATGGAGTTCGGCCTGGTGCGGGAATCCCTGAAGGAACGCCGCATCCTCGAGGACATTGCACCCAATCTCGTGTATCCGTTGCCTTTTGTGATTCCCCACTATCGACGCTCGGAGAAGTGGATGCTGGCCGCCGGCCTTACGCTCTACGATCTGCTGGGCTTTGATCGTGGCTGGACCCGGCATAAGGACAAACGTATCGCCCGCCATCGGAGCCTTTCGGTCGCTGAAGTACGCGACCTGGCGCCGATCATACCTGAGGCCGGATTGGTCGGTGGTTCGCTTTATTACGACTGCCAGAGCATATTTCCGGAGCGCCTGACCCTGGCTTTTCTGAAATCGGCCGCGGCCGGCGGCGCGGTTCTCGCCAACCGGGCCCCGGTGATCGATTTCCTGAATGATGGTAAGCGCATCTCCGGTGTGCGGGTTCGTGACCTGCTGACCGGAAGCGAACACGAAGTTCGAGCCCGCCTGGTTGTGAATACCGGCGGACCGTGGGCCGACCGCCTGCTCAGCCTGGCACGCAAAGACAATGATGGGCCCGGTCGATTGCGAATGTCAGAAGGCATTCATATTATTGTTCCCGGACTTTTGAAAGAACACGCACTGGTGCTACTGACGCCGGAGGGCCGTCACTTCTTTGTGCTTCCCTGGCGCGGACATTCTCTGATCGGAACAACCGATCGGCCTTACGAAGGGAACCCCGATGACTACCAGGTGTCCCGACAAAGTATCGAGCATTTCCTGAGAGAGATCAACGCATCCCTGAGCACGGAGCCCATCGACTACAAGGATATCGTGTTTGCCTACGGGGGCCTCCGGCCTCTGACCGATACACAAACCGAAAGCACGTACAGTTCTTCACGCCGCTACGAGATCTTTGATAGCGCGGACCAGGGGCTGGAGGGGCTTTTGACCGTGGAAGGCGGAAAGTACACGACCAGCCGCAATCTGGCCGCAAAGGTTCTGGAACAAGTCGCAAAGAAACTCGGCCGAAAACCGACCCGCTCTTCTTCGGCGCTTTTGCCATTGTTTGGCTGCGATATCGACGATCTTGAGAATTTTGTTTCGAACCTGGCGCGTACGCATCCGGACCTGGACGCCCGCACGGTCCGCTATCTGGGACGTAATTATGGGAGCGAAACCCACGGCGTACTCGACTGCGCTATCGGTCGGCCGGATCTGCTTAAAGCGAAAAACGATGATGGGGAAATCCTGGCCCAGGTGCTGTACGCGGTTCGTAGCGAAATGGCCAGCGACCTGGAGGACATCCTGCTTCGGAGGACCGGCTTTGGAACGCTGGGCTGCCCACCCGATTCCGTTCTCGAAGAAATCGCAAAGACCGCCGGAGAGGAGCTGCGCTGGACCGACACAGATCGCAAAGCACAGGTCCGGCGAGCGAAAGAAATACTGGCCGTGCCCGAATAAACCGCGAAACAAGAACCATTCCGGAGACCTCTTCCGGATATGGAAAGCATACTCGAATGGAAGTCCCGGGCCCGGGAACCGGTCCGGCCCGCCTGCACCTTTCTGGTGCCGGCTGGTCTGGTGCCGTATCTGCAAGGTCAGACCAGGAAGCACGGCGGCGTGATACGCTATCTCCGTCACTTATTGGTCATGGCGCCGCTTTATCGACGGGCGGGATTGCTACCCAAAGTGGAGCGCACGACGCGCTACTATCAACGGTCCGGGCAGGCTCTGGACAAGTGGCACGTCCGTGTGCCCGCCCATCACTGGACGGAGCTGCGCTGTTTGGCAGGAGGCTGCGGCGTAACCATGACCCACATGTTCGTGATTCTGATGAAAATCGAAAAATCGCGAAAGCTGAAGCGAAAAGCAAAACCCACCGGAGATCCTCCGACGTTTCAATGGTCAAATATCGGTTTTTGGGAGGCCCGGGTCGAAGATGGGCTTCTTACGGAACGCCACGTGATGCTGGTGCTGGAATCCCAGCCCCCATAAAGGGACCGCGCGGCGCCCCGGCAGAAATTCAGAGGAGAGGCCGACCCGCGGGCAGGACCTGGTTTGCCTTTTTCCACTCAGACAGTTTTCAGGAGTCCTTTGAGTGCGAGCCGCCACTCGCGCACTTTCCGTTCCCGGTCGGATTCGGACATCTTTGGTTCGAAGATTTCGTAACCGGGCATGACCGGAAGTTCTGCCGGACTCGCCCAGAATCCCGAACCCAGACCCGCGAAGTAGGCCGCGCCTGTCGCCGACATGTCAGCTTCGGGCGCGCGTTCCACAGTAATTCCAGTGAAGTCTGCGATGCATTGGAGCAGGATGTCGGAACGCGAGACACCGCCATCGACGCGCACGCTCTTAATCGCGATGCCCGTATCTTTTTTGATGCCATCAAGGATCTCACGCAAAAGAAGTGCGATACCTTCAAGGACCGCGCGCGCAACGTGCGGACGCTGTGTACGCAAAGAGAGCCCGAGAATCGTCGCCCTCAGGTCGGGCCGCTGATAGGGAAACTGAATGCCGGTCGGGGTCGGAAAGAAGAGAACACCTTCCGTGTTGCGTACCGAGCCGGCGAGCTGATTGAGTTCGGCAGGCGTATCGGAAAGTCCAATCCCGCGACCCAGCCAGTCAAGCAGAGTACCCGCCGTCGCTACATAACCCTCAAGCATGTAAGTGGGCTTCCCGGCATGGGTCCACGCCACCAGCGGTAGAAGCCCGCGTCGCGAAACCTGCGGTTTGCCGCCGACATTCATGTCCACGAAAGCGCCCGAACCCTGAGATATTTTCACCTGTCCCGGTTCCAGACAGCGCTGCCCGAAAAGCGCCGCCATCTGATCTCCGGCCGCACCGCGAATTGGAATTGCAACCCCGCCTGTGAACTCTGGCTCGCTGGTACCGAAGTCGCCGCTGGTGTCGCGCACTTCGGGCATCATCTGGAGAGGTATCTGAAAGAGTTTCTCCAGAATGTCATTCCACTTCAATTGAAACGGATTGAACATACCGGTCGCTGCGGCGTTCCCCGTATCGGTGAGGTGCGAACGGCCGGCTGTTAGACGATAAATAAAGAACGTGTCCAGAGTACCGAACTGTATTTCGCCGGCCTCGCATCGCTTTCGAAGAGCGGGATCACGGTCCAGCGCCCACTTCAATCGAACGGTCGCGTGGTCGGTTCGAAACTTGAGCATGGAGGTTGCCAGCATCATCTTGCTCAGACCGGCCAGAAGTCTACCAAGCAGACGCAGCACTCTCCAGGTAAAATTCTGATTCATTGCCGTGGCGACGTCGGCGCTTCGCACATCGGCCCAACTGATAAAATTCGTCACCGGCTTGCCGGTCGCCTTTTCCCACAGGCAGAAGGAGCCGCGCTGATTCGTAACGCCGATCGCCCCAACTGCGGCCGCATTCTGTTTGGAAAGCACTTCGCTTACAACGCTGCGAAGAGACTGCCAGAGCATCTCGGGATCGTGTTCAAGCGCCCCCGGTTCCGGCGTTACGGGATCTGTGCGTTGATAGGCACGCTCCACAATTTCGCCGGCCCGGTTGAATAGCATGGCCCGAATGCCGGTGCTTCCGCTATCGATACTCATTACGAATTTCTTTTCGGCCGACATGACTCCCCCTGAGACGGCGAAACAAAGACTTGCCTCCTGAAGCAAAACCGACATTGATCCCGGTCATACTCAGCAAAGCTGACCAGGTATAGTCTGAAGAATCCCGAAGACAAGCAGGAACCCATACAATGAGCACAGAACCAGGCCAACCCGCATGGATAGAGCAGCCCCCGCCGGCCGGATCCTTCCGGTCTATCTTTAAGTGGGGCGATCCCGGTGCATTCAAGCACCCGAACGATCGCCTGTACCATGTATTGAAACAGAATTTCGATCTGACCGACGCAGACTTCCACGAACCGCGCAAAGCCGGTTTGGAGCCTGTCCCGGATTCGTTACCGGGGGCCCTGTCCGGGAGCCAGGTCTCCGCTTTCGTAAGTTTGCTCGGCCCGGACAATGTACGCACCGATGGCTACGCCCGGCTCAAAGCAGGCTCCGGAAAATCCATGTTTGATCTTTTTCGATTGCGAGAGCAAAAACTTCCGGCCCTACCCGGCGCCGTACTGTATCCACGCAACGCCGACGACGTGCGCGCGATTGTTCGGTTGTGCGCAAAAAAGAAAGTCCCGGTCTATATCTTTGGGGCCGGATCCTCGGTAACCCGTGGCGTGGAATGCACGCGGGGCGGTGTTTCTCTGGATCTATCCCGACACATGCACCGCGTACTGGCCTTCAGCGCCGTAAACCAGACGGTCACCGTCGAGCCCGGCAAGCTCGGTCCTGACCTGGAGGACTGCCTGAATCAAGCGTCGGAAATCTTTGGGGCTCCGCACGATTATACCGTCGGGCATTTCCCGCAGTCCTTCGAGTTCAGCACAGTCGGCGGTTGGGTTGTAACGCGCGGCGCCGGTCAAAACTCCACCTATTATGGAAAAATCGAAGACATGGTCCTCTCCCAGACCTACGTCACTCCAACGGGCGACATTGTAACAAAGCCCTACCCGCGCAAGGCGACCGGACCGGACATTGACCAGATCATGATTGGAAGCGAAGGCGCTTTTGGAATCCTGGTGGCCGTAACGCTGAAACTGAAACGCTATCAACCGAATCACACGCGCCGATTCAGTTTCTTGTTTCATGATTGGGCTTCGGGTTGTGCAGCGATGCGCGAGACCATGCAGGGGGAGTTTGGCTTTCCGTCGGTCTTTCGACTGTCCGATCCGGAAGAAACAGACCTGGCGCTGAAACTCTATGGCGTCGAGGGCACACCCATAGACCTCCTGCTCAAGTTACGCGGCTTTCGTCCCGGCAAACGTTGCCTTCTAATTGGTTCGTGCGATGGCGATGCCGATTTCACGCGCCTGGTCCTGCGAAAGACCAAACGCATCTGTCGGCGTCATGGGGGTGCTTCGGCCACCGGGTTTGTGACCCGCAAGTGGGAACATGGACGATTTCGCGACCCGTACATGCGCGAAGACCTGATGGACTTCGGCGTCGTTATCGATACGCTGGAGTGCGCCGTAAACTGGGAGCAACTCGATCATGTGCACCAGACGGTCCGGGCCTACTGTCATGAGCGACCGAAGACAATTGTGATGGCTCACATGAGCCACATCTACCCCCAGGGGGCGAACCTGTATTTTATCTTCATTGCCCGCATGGAGTTTGCTGAATTCCAGAAGTTTCATCGCGGCCTGCTTGATGCTATCGCGCGGTCGGGGGCGGCTCTCAGCCATCACCACGGGATCGGCAAAATGATGGGCCCCTGGATGAAGGAGCAACTCGGCGAAGAGAACCTGGCGCTGGTGAAGGCGATCAAAAGGCACTTCGATCCCAAAAACATCATGAATCCCGGCGGTACTCTGGGCCTGGATTGAGCGCATTTTGATCGTGTTTGATTGACACGATCTGAAAAATGAATGCCGTGGCATTATGTGCCGGAGGTTTGTATTTATTGTTCTTCTGGCGTCTCTGGGGAACCAGTGCGCAATCAGTCGGTCCGACTGCGATACGGAAGACGTTCTGTGCGGCGATGTGGCTCTCCTCTACTTCTTACGATTCCTGCCCGTGTTCGTCGTCGGCGGTTCCAATGCGGAAATCTACACGTCAAACGATGGTCTCAACTACTCCGGCCCGAGCGGCTTCGGAGTGGGAACATACAACGCTGGAGCGTTTGCAAACAACCGTTTCGTTCTGGTGAGCAGTTCCGCGCCGCAGAAGATCGGCGCGGCGCAGGCTGGTGTTTCCTGGTCCACGGTCGATCGGCCGACGGGCTTCAGCCCGAGTGGAATTGTCGGCGCCTTCGGGCTCGTCATCATGGTCGGCGACAGCGGCAACGAGAAGATCTTTACGTCGGTCGATGGATTGAACCTGACCGACCGCAGCCCTTCGCCAACCGGGGCGATTTTGACCGGAGTCGCGTACGGGAACGGTGTTGCGATCACGGTTTCCGATGTGAGTACACAATATCGCTCTTCGGATGGGATCAATTGGTCGGGGCCCTTTGCGACTCCCTCCGATTTTACGCGCATCAGTTTTGGTCTGGGGCGTTTCGTGGGCATTGATTCGTCGCGAGACGCCTACGTTTCGGTCGATGGCGGTAATTCCTGGTCGGGCCCCTCCGCAACCGGCTTTACCATCGGCCTCACCGACCTGATTTTCGACGGTGGTTATTTCGTCGGCACTTCAACTAATGGCGATATACGCATCAGTCCGGATGGTCTGAACTGGACGCCGGTCCTCACCGGCGCTTCGCCACTCAGAAATCTGGCCCACGGGCGGGGGGCGACGATTGCAGTCGGCGATGCGGGTACGGTCTACTACTCGACCGATCGTTTGAACTGGTCGCTGCTCCCGGCGGTGGGTAGCCTGCAACTCAGCCAGGCGGTGTTCGGTGCGCCCCTATTCTGAAGAGATACAGGAACGAAGGTGGGCCAGGGGCAAGGCAGACGGGGCGGCCCATTTCGCCTCACGAAAAAATCATGTAGCGGGCGCAACCTGGCGAATCGGGCAAACGTCCAATCAAGACGTGTTCTTCGACCATAATCTATTGACGCGAAACGCCCGCGTGCGACCGAATCGCGTGGATCTGCGCCTCTTTGCCGTCACCGTTGTTTTGCTTTCGATTCTGACCTCTGCTACCCCGGTCGGCGCCGATCCCAACGAAGACTTATTTTTTGCGGCCATGAAAGGAAGGCTGGATGCGGCTCAGGCGGCGGTGGCCGCGGGGGCCGACGTAAACTATGCCCAGGCAAACTATGGCGGCGTTACAGCCCTCTGGCCGGCCGTCAATGCCGGCCGGGTGGAAATGGTGCGCTGGCTGATCGCCCACGGCGCCGATGTAAACGCCCGAACCGCAAGCGGTGACACTCCTCTTCATCGCGCCGCCGCAAACGACCAGGTGGCCATCGTCCCGATTCTGGTCGAAGCCGGCAGCCAGATTGACGCAGTCGATGACTACGGCTACACTCCTCTGATGCATGCCG
Organism: Spirochaetales bacterium; assembly: GCA_024233935.1. GTDB lineage: Bacteria > Spirochaetota > Leptospiria > Leptospirales > Leptonemataceae > JACKOY01. The sequence continues at coordinate 181,923 of JACKOY010000005.1, forward strand.
CCGAACGTGATTTTGCGGACACCGTGCGGGCCCTGCTCGCCGCCGGAGCAAACCCGCACAACCGAAACCCGGACGGACAGACCGCCCTGAGCATCGCTGACGAAGCCGGCGCTACAAATGCGGCCGAAGTTCTGCGGGCTGCCACTGCCGGGCTGGACCGACGTATTCCCAGGTAATCGACAACGGAAAGCAGCCCAGTGCATGCCAATCGCATGGAATGGTCCCATGCGTACGCCCCTGAATCCGTGCCGCGATGCGACGGGCGTGATCGCTACACTTCCGCAGTGCCTTCGTACAACTCGTAACGCCGGAAGCTGCATTCGAGTGGACCGTTGTAGAGCTGGTGCTTTTCGGAGGCGCGCAGGCCGATGCGTTTGAGAGCTTCACGATTCGAACTGATGATCCAGGCGGAATAGCCGGTGAAGTTCTGTTTCATGGCATCGCCGATGGATTTGTAAAGCGCTTCGATTTCGGGCTCCGGCATACGTTCGCCGTAGGGCGGGTTCATGATTACAGTGCCGGGCCCCGGTGGCGGGCGAAAGTTTATGAGAGAAGCGGTCTCGAATTGCACGGCCTCCCGGGGCAGGCCGGCTTCCCGTAGATTCCGACGCGCCCACTGCACCGCCTGACGCGATGCATCTGAGGCGTGAATGCTGACGGTTCGGGTCCGCATATTCTCGTCGGCGCGAGACCGGGCCTCGCGCCGAATGCGCTGCCAGAGATCAATTTCAAAATCGGGCCAGTTGTGAAAACCGAAGCGATCGCGGCTCAAACCCGGGGCCACACCGAGCCCCTGTAGGGCCGCCTCGATGGCGATGGTTCCCGCTCCGCACATGGGGTCGACAAACGGTTCGTCATACTTCCAACCGCTGAGTTTGATCATGCCGGCGGCCAGCACTTCCGAAATGGAAGCGCGCACCGGATTTGTTCGGTAGCCCCGGCGATGCAAAGATTCTCCCGTGCTATCGAGCGAGACCGTGCATTGTTTCTGGTTGATATGGATATGCAAACGCAGGTCGGGCTCGCGCAAATCCACCGAGGGTCGTTTCCCGGTACGATCCCGAAACTGATCCACAATGGCGTCTTTGGCACGGAACGCAACGAACTGGGAGTTTGAAAAGAGCGGGCTGTGCACGGCCGTGTCGATCGCGAACGTGTCTTCGACACCCAGGTGTTTCGCCCAGTTGTGGCGTTGCATGCGCGAGTACAAGTCATCCTGTTTCGAAATGGAAAAACGCAGGATGGGTTTGAGGATGCGCAAAGCCGTGTACAGATAAAGATTGGCCCGGTAGAGTAGCGCGTTGTCTCCGGTGAAACTGACCGCAAGCGATTCCCGGCGAACGGCCCGGGCGCCCAGCTCTTCCAGTTCCCGTGCCAGCACATCCTCCAGCCCGCGCATCGTGCGCGCCACCATCGTAAAGTCCGTTGGGCGCGACGTCTCAGGAGTCGGCGTCCGGGCCAATTTCTTGCGGGCGGAGTCCCAGGGAGAGGGCATACAAACCGAATCGCGAAAGCACTCCGGCAGGGCAAGTGCAGATCGAACCGCCCATAAAATCACGCTCGAACGGCAGCCCCGTTTAAGGCCGGGAACGATGCTCCCGCCCCAGGCCGCGTGGTCGGGCCGGCACCGGCAGAAATGAAGATTCAATGACATCGTGTCGGCGTCCGGTGCAGACCGGCCCGGGCTCCAAAAGTCCTTGCAAGCGGCCTGGCCCGGAGGGCTCCTGCCTGCTCATGCTTGCGCGCATCGTTTCGTTCCTTTTCTGGCTCTACATTGGCATCCTTTGCATCAGTTTCTTCCCGATCGCGGTTACGATCTGGCTCGTCACCCTGCCGTTCGATCGACGGCGTTTTGTTCTGCACAAGTTCACGTGTTTTTGGGCCGGTATGTTTACCTGGCCCAATCCCCACTGGAATGTGCGCATCGAATATGCCGCACCTTTGGACCGCAAACAAACCTACGTCATTGTAAGCAATCACCTATCCCTGGTCGATATTCCGGTCGTCTTTCGTCTGTTTCTGCACTTCAAGTGGGTCTCCAAGTCTGAGAACTTCAAGATTCCTTTCGTGGGCTGGAATATGCGTCTGAACAAGTACATTGAGCTGAACCGTGGATCGAATCGTAGCAACGCCCGCATGATGCAGGAATGTGAGGCGGCTCTGAAGGGCGGCAGTTCGGTTTACATCTTTCCCGAGGGCACCCGATCTTCCACGGGCCGCGTTGGAAAATTTCGTCGCGGGGCCTTCGAGCTCGCCAAACGCGCGGGGGCTCCCATTCTCCCGATCGTGATTGAAGGCTCTTCCCGGGCGCTCCCGAAAAAGGGCCTCGTGTTGCGCGGCTTTCATCGCATTCGGGTCCGGGTCCTGGAGCCGGTTGCTGTTTCCGAAATCGAAGGACTTGAAGCGGACGAATTGACCGCGCTGGTCGAGAATCGAATCCGGGCCGAACACGAACGCATGCTGGCCCAACACGGCCCCGCCATCGTGCCCGACACCGAAGCGGCGGCAGTAAAATAGGCGAGCGCCCGTGTACAAGGGAGAAAAGCTGAATTCGATTTCGCACCTGGTCGGCGCCTCCCTGGCGCTCGGTGGCTGGGTGGTCTTAATCGTGTTTGGCGCTCTTGCCGGGGATGGCTGGAAGCTGGCCAGTTCGATCGTTTACGGTCTGTGCCTGTTTCTGATGTTTTTGTTTTCCACGCTCTACCACAGCTTTCGCGGAACGCCCAAGAAAGTGTTTCAGGTCTTCGATCACGTCGCCATCTTCCTTTTGATCGCGGGAACCTACACTCCGTATACGCTTGTGGTCCTGCGTGACACTTCGGGTTGGTTGATATTCGGTCTGGTCTGGGGTTTTGCGGCAATTGGTATTACATTTAAGTCGGTCTTCGGTGATCGCTGGAATCTGGTCTCGACTTTGTTCTACCTGGTGTGCGGTTGGACGATCGCCATCGACATCGGCGGATTGTATGCCGTCTTCGATCGGGTGGGCTTCTACTGGCTCGTGGCGGGTGGAATCATTTACTCCGTGGGGGCGTTCTTTTTTCTGAACGATCGCATCAAACGCAATCATGAGATCTGGCACTTCTTTATTCTGGCCGCAGCGGCCTGCCATTATGTGTCTGTGTTTTTCTATATAATACTTTAATCGCGCAGCCTGGACCGCGGGACGTCCGTCCGGCAACTCCACGAACCGCGGACGCCCGGCGCGCGTCCAAACGAAAGACATGGCCGAAACCCTGGAATTTTCTGAACGAGACGCAGCCCCAGGACGCAGCCCAAAAAGGCTAATGATCTTGTTCGGGGCAATCGTGCTTTGGTCCCAGGTGGCCTCGTGCACTTCGGCGCCGGTCGTCGAGGCGGAACCACTGCTGGAGGCAATTCGTTACGATGCCGGTGAGCTGGAACCCTTCTCCCGGGGCGATAGCGGGGCCACACAACCGGGAACACTCGCCATCTATGTGTACCGCGACCTTTACGATGATTTCAGCCCGACCGGAGACTGGCAGGCGATTGACAGCGAAACGGCGCGCGAGCTCGGCGAGCGCCTCCGGGAGCGCGCGCTGATCAGCGACTTCGTAGTTCTCAGACGCGATCAGGTGCGGGCGCGCTCGGGGGGCGAGGAACCGATTGCGGCCCTCTCTGTTGCGGAGCAAGCAGGCGCAAGACATCTGCTCGCCATTCGGTTTCATCGGGAAACGGCCCACGAACAGGACGCAATCATCACCAGCCACCCGCTCCTGCCTTTGAGTTTTTGCCTCTACGCGCTCTTTCCTCTCACCTACGAAAGCGCGGCCGTCGCCATCCATGGGCTTTTTCTGGACACGCGCGGGCCCCAACTGCTCTTTGAGACCGTGGGCCTGGGGGAAAGCCGCGTAAGCTACAGTTGGACCGAGGAGCAGGAATACTCGGGCGAGGGTTCAGCCCTGGGGCGGGCACGCGCCACCGCGCTGGCTTCCTTTGAGCAGGGCCTCGTCGAGGACCTGAGAGGAGAACCATGAAATCGACCTATTTCGCAGGGCTCGCGCTTACGGCGACGGTCCTGTTCCTCCCGGCCTGCGACTTTCCGCTCTACTACAGCATCGAGAACCTGAGTCCGGAGACAATCAGTGTCCGGGCGGTGCCAATGGCCGTGATTGACCGTCTGCGCTGCCGGGAGATCCGCGAATTCCTGCGCGTGGGAAGCTGCAACGAAACCGGATGCGAAACCCCGGAGCAACCTGTGGACGAAGGGGACGTGGATTGTGACTACGAAGCAAATTCCTTCACCCTGCACCTGCACCGAAACTCCGGCGTGCTACTCGCCACCGCATATAGTTTTGCGCCCGACACCGGGCTCAAGTCTCTGGAAATACTGCAGGGCGCCACCGTGCTACCCTACGGCCTTGATTCTTTCGAAAAGCGGGACTATGCCCACTACGTCATTACTGTACGGGCGGCCGACGTGGCCTTGACCGCATCTCCTTCGTTGTGATTCGTTGACTCGATGCGATCTGCGAACGGGGCCGTTGTTGTCGTGACCGGAGCAACCGGCGGCATGGGTCGGGCCATCTGCCGGAAATTTCGGGCCGGCGGAGCCAGAATCGTTGCGCTCGACCTGCACCTGCCTGCCCTGCGGGAGCTGGCCCGTGAACTGGGCGGCGACTCCTGCGAGATTGCGCGCTGCGACGTAACCCGCCAGGCCGATTGCCGGAGTGCGATCGCTCGCGCCCGGAAGCGGTTCGGACGGATCGACGTTCTGATCAACAACGCCGGTATCAGTCATCGGTCGGAATTTCGAAGGACGGACCCGGCAGTGCTCAGGAAGGTAATGGAGGTCAGCTACTTTGGCTCAGTCTATTGTACGTACCACGCCATCGATGCGTTGATCGAAAGCAAAGGATCCATCATTGCGCTTTCAAGTCCGGCTGGTTTTGGCCCTCTGGTAGCACGCACCGGCTATTCGGCAGCCAAGCACGCCCTGCATGGGTTTTTTGACAGTCTGCGGACGGAGCTGGGTTCAGCAGTGCATGTGATGCTCGTTTGCCCGGCTTTCACACGCACCGGCATTGGTACAAATTCACTCAATGAAAAGGGCAAGCCCATCGGGCAGTCACAGCGATCGGTGGGAGACTTTCTGGAACCGGAGTATGTGGCCGAGCGCATCTTTCAGGGCTGGCAGCACGATCGCGAGTTGGTTCTGGTTGGCAAGACCGCCTGGTTCGGGTACTATTTAAATCGCTTCGCGCCCCGCCTCTATCGAAGTCTCATGCTTCGCAGTCTTCGTCAGGAGTTACGAACACAAGCGCGGAATTAAGTGCGAACGCGACTCAGGTACCGGCGTCGCTGCCCGGGGCAGCAGGCTGGTTTACCGTTTCTTCTTCTTCGGATTCGGCGGGCGGAGTTATGATGCCAGCCGCATCTTCAAGCAACGCAGGCGCAATGCTCGTCGCATCAACGATGTCGCTCCCTTCCATCGGATCTTCGGAGTCTTTCTCGGCTTTTCTTTCCGCGCGCCGGGCGATCTTCTCGTCGCGCTTCTCCTTTTTCTTCCGCTCGCGAAATCTTTTTTCCTGACTCTGTCTACCGGGCCTCGCCATAGTTCCTCCAGTTTTGAAACAGGGCGATAACACACCCCGCGGTGTAATGCCCGGGACGGTCATCCGATCCGCGCGACGCCATCGATCAGTGTCCCGCCGCGAAAGCCCGCGACGGGCGGTCCGCACAACGGCCAACCGGCATCGAGGCGGCAGCGTGGCAAAGACTGATGCGGGAACGCTCTCTGGGTAACCTTCCGCGTGCGTTTACGTTTGCAGAGGCAGGTGCAGGGTACGTCTATCCGGGGTGACAGCCCTTTCTCCGACCATTATTGAACTCAACGGGAGACGATCAAGTCCAATTCTCCCCGGCTTCAGTCCGGTCGTGATCGCGCTGAATAAACAAATTCCCCCGGGCTGCGCAGCATATGCATGAACAAGCGGATCCCTTCGTCGATCGGGTCTTCCCCCTGGCGCGGTGAACGAAGCATGTCGGTCATTTCGAGCACGATGATGCCGAACATCCAGGCCCACATTGTTCGGGCGATAGAACGATAGGCTCGCCGATCGTGACGGATGGCGCCGCTCAGGATGCCCCGACGAATTGTGTCCAGAAAGACCCGATAACTTGTCGGAAGGCTGGGAAAAACGCGACGATATGTGGGGCCGCCACCGACGTTGAACATGAGTTTGTGGAGCTCTCGATTGGCCCGGGCAAAATCCCAGTAGGTGCGCGCGATCGCCTCGAGTTGTTCGTAAACATCCGAAGAACGGCCGATCGCCGCTTTGAGATCACCGGTCAGCCGCGCTTCGCCCTGCACAATCAGGGTCCGGACAATTTCTTCCTGGTTGGCGAAATGTGCGTAGGGACTTGCGACGCTACAGCCGAGGCGGGCCGCAATGCGGCGCATACTCAGGTTCTCCGGACCATCCTCCGTGAGAACTGCAAGCGAAGCCTCGAGGATCTCCTCGCGGCTGAGACTTCCGCGGCTTCGCCGGGGAGGTTTCGCGTTCGTGTTTGTGCGTCTGGAAGACATGGGCGGTGCCACCAAACCGGCGCACCGCCCGAAACTTCAGGCGGCCAGGCGGCCCGGGTCGGCCTTTCGGGCGGCCGGCTTACCCTCAATCTGGATCATTCCAACCCATTGGAAGAGTCGCATGACCTGGTAGGCGGGGTCAATCTCGAACCAGCGATACGCAAAGTTCGGCGAAGTGCCCATCCCATGGTGATTGTTCTGGAAGAGTTCACCCAGGGTCAAGAAATCCACCGGAAGTGTGTTTCGGGATTGGTCCTTTGTTTTGGGGTGATTGACGTAACCATACATGTGACCGCCCCAGTTCACGATCGCTCCATGTATTGGCCCCATCAGCCAGTGTACGGGTAGCAGGAGAAACCAGCCCCACTGCCCCTCGGGCACAAAGGCAATGTAGAAGAGCGCGTAGAGAGCTCCGGTACCGACCCGGTACCACCAGGTCTGGGTCATTCGGTCCACGACCGGCCAGGACGGCGCCGGCAGATCGAATTCCCGGGGCACCTCAACACGATTGTAGGCAAAGCTATCGTACCGCTCTTTGGTCTTGAGCATCATATCAACGAAGCCCTTCGCATGGTGAGGCGAATGCGGGTCTTTCTCGGTGTCGCTATAAGCGTGATGCATGCGGTGCAGGATCGCATACCCCCGCGGATGCAAGAAGGAAGGGCCCTGGGCTACAATTGTGAACAGGTGCCAGAAGCGCTCCCAACCAGGACTCATACTAAACATACGATGAGCCCCATAGCGATGCAGAAAGAAGGTCTGCGAGAAAACCGACAGAATCCAGTGAGCGACAAAGAAACTCAGGATGATGGTCATGGTAAGCTCCCGCCGGAATTCCGGCATATTTAACAGCGTTAACCTTAAACGGCCATAAATTTAACGCCGTTAGATACGTCAAGAGAAAATGCACGCAACAATCGCAACTCTGGCGACCTCTCTTTTGGTATGGAAACGATGCTCGAATGGAAATCACGGGCCACGCAGCCCGGGAGTCCGGCCTGCACCCTGCTCATTCCGGAAAGCCTGGTTCGTTATCTTCGCAAGAGAAAACGCTCCTGCGGTGGAGTCGTAAAATACCTGCGCCTGCTTCTGAGTCAGGTGCCGGCCTACCGGCGAGCCGGACTCCTGCCGAAAGTAGAGCGAACCACGCGCTACTATCAACGTTCAGGGCTGGGGCTCGACAAGTGGCACGTCCGGATTCCAGCCCATCACTGGACCGAGCTGCGGTGCCTGGCCGGTGGATGCGGAGTCACCATGACCCACATGTTCGTGATCCTGATGAAGGTCGAAAAATCCGGGAAAGCCAAAAAGTGGAAGGGTTTCAAAAGAGGCACCGGAGATCGTCCGACGTTTCGATGGCTAAGTATCGGTTTTTGGGAGGCCCGGGTCGAGGAAAATCAGGAAACCGAGCGGCATGTGATGCTGGTGGCGGAACGAGGGCCGCCATAGACGGCCAACTCCCCGCAAACGAAAATGAATTTCCAGCAAGCCCGGTGGCTCTATGCGTCCAGGATATCGGCGATCTGTTTGAGTCGTTCCAGGGGCCGATCTATGGCCAGAAACACGCGGTCCGCAAGCCGCTCCGCGTCGAGGTCGGCATATTCTTCGGGCATCAGCGGTCTATGAACCACGATGCGAATGGTACCCGGCTGAATGCGGGGAAGCCATTTTTTCTGGCGGGGATGCATGAGACGGTTCGCGCCAAAGATCGTGATCGGTTGCAAAGGTACCGCCGCCTTTTTTGCCAGGATAAAAGCGCCCTTCTTGAAAGGTAGTAGTGAACCTTCATCGGGACTGCGGTGACCTTCCGGAAAAATCATGAGGCTATGTCCGGCACGAACACTTTCCACAGCTTCAACCAGAGAGTGCATGGACTTTCTGGCATTGCCGCGCACGACCGGAATGCAGCCGACACCCCGAATCACGGCCCCAAAAAGGGGAATCTTGAAGAGCGATGCCTTTGCCATGGCGCCAAACGGAACATCTATGAATGTAAAGAACGCAACCACGTCCAATAAACTCTGGTGATTGGCGACCAGGAGCATTGTGCCGTCTCGATAGAAGCGCTCCGGATTCTCCACGACGATTCGAATTCCGCAGGCCGCCGAAAGAACCGCACCCCAGTAGCGACCCAGCCGGTGCACGACAGAACGCTGATGGAAAAGAGCGAAGGGAATTGCAAACACACAGATCAGCCCGGTAAAACCAAGAGCGAAGAACCAGACCCAGAGAGTCCAGAGCAGGCTCATGAGGTTTTTCGAAGGGCGTTGACGGCTTCGGCTTCGGTCTTGTAGGTGGGAATCACATCGCTGAGCTGGGCCAGGTCGAGCACGTACTCGCAAACCGGTGAAAGATCAGCAAGCACCAGGCGACCGCCACGATCGTCCAGCTGTCGGGAGAGTTGGAGTATTTTGCCAATGCCGGAAGAGCTGATATCGCGCACGTCAACCATGTTCAAAATGAAGTAGCGCAGGCCCTTTTCGAGGTATCGTCGGACGTGATCGTCGATCAGCGGAACGTGGCTCAGATCCATGCGGCCCTCGATCCGAAACACAACCGTGCCTTGCTGTTCTTCCGATTCTATTTTCATTTCATTTCCCTGATCGCGCTTCATTACGGATGCCCGGCATCAGACGGAATCAAAAGCGGCCAGCGCATCCTGCTCTGATTCGTATATGTCAAAGATATCGTCGAGGCGAAGCAGGTCCAGCACCCGAACACAAATGGGCGACAATGACGCCAGTGCAAGCGCTCCGCCGGCCTGTTCCAGATCACGTTTGAAACCCACCAGCGCGCCGATGCCCGTGGAGCTGATCAGAATCACTCCCTGTAGATTCACCACCACGCGCCGGCACTCTTCACTCAGGATGCGATTCAGCACTTCCTTCAGCGCCGGAAAGCTTTGCAGATCTACATCTCCCCGCAAGCGCACGACGGTGGATTCGGAGAAACGCTCCTCAATGATTTCCATGGATGGCGTACTCTGCCACCGTCCGTGGGCGAAAAAAGCCTTTTTCTCCCCGGGCGGCGGAGAAAGCTGCAATGTCACAGCCATTTTTTGGCCGGGCTTCAGAAATGCAGGGCGCACCGGAAAGGGCGGGAAACGAGCTGGATCGGTTGCTTGAGGAGCGCTTCGGCTTTACCGGCTTTCGCGAAGGGCAGCGGGAAGTCATTGAATGGCTGCTCTTGGGTGCAAGCTGCCTGGTTCTGATGCCCACCGGCCAGGGCAAGTCCCTCTGCTACCAACTGCCGGCTCTGGTCCTGCCGGGGCTTACGCTTGTCATCTCGCCTTTGATCGCCCTCATGAAAGACCAGGCCGATGCCATGCGCCGGCGCGGCATTGCCGCCACGGCCATCAATTCCTCATTGTCCGCCAGCGAACGCCAGAACGCTTACCGGGCCCTGGCAAACGGAGAAATCAAGATCGCGCTGGTTTCTCCCGAACGCTTTCGCAACCAGGACTTTCGCCAGGCGCTCGCCGGTCAGGATATCGCGCTACTTGCGGTTGATGAAGCCCATTGTGTGAGTCAATGGGGCCACGATTTTCGACCGGATTATACGGAAATTGCCAGTTTCCGGGCACTCCTTGGAAATCCGAGGACGATCGCGTTGACGGCCACGGCGACCCCGCGCGTACAGAGCGACATCATAAAGCAATGTGGTTTTGCTCCCGAACAGATGCGGGTGTTTCACCAGGGAGTGGCGCGTCCAAACCTGTTTCTGGGCGTTCAGGAGGTGATCGATGAAGGTGAGAAGTTTGAAATGCTGCACCAGAAACTCCGGGCCGCCTCCGGGGCCGCCATCGTGTATTTCAGTCTGATTCGCGGATTGGATCGTTTTGCCGCCTACCTGGACCTGCAGGGCTTTCCATACATGGTCTATCATGGGCAGCTGAGTACCGGCGCCCGCCGCCAGGCACAGAATACGTTTCTTAAGTCCAAAAAAGCCATCATGCTCGCCACCAATGCATTCGGGCTCGGTGTGGACAAACCGGACATCCGGGCGATTCTACACGCCGAGGTGCCGGATTCCCTGGAAGCCTACTACCAGGAGATTGGTCGGGCCGGGCGCGACGGAAAGGAGTCCCGTTGCCTGCTCTTCTACGATCAGGCCGACCTGGCCGTGCAGATGGAATTCCTGAAATGGAAAAATCCCGACGCCGATTTTCTAAAACGCACTTTCGAGACCCTTGCCGCTGCCGGTGATACCCTGCCTTCGTTGCGCTACGAGGAGATTCAGGAACGCATCGTTCACAAGAATCGTGGAGATCATCGACTGGAGACCGCCCTTTCCCTGCTCGAACGCTACGGAGTCACCGCGGGCAGTCCGGAGCAGGGCACTCTACGGGTGCTCGGTGATGTGCCGGACACGCTCGTCGACCCGCAACGCATCGCCGCCAAACGCGAAGAGGACCAGAAACGTTTGGTCGCAATGGTCGAGTATGTGCGCGAAACGGGCTGTCGGCGCATGAACGTGCACCGCTACTTCGGTTTTGAAACCAGCCCGTGCGGACATTGCGACCTGTGCTGCGCCTGATGGCGTGCCTGTTTTTGACTGGCCTTTCCGAACTGCCGACCGACCTTAGAAAGGTGAGCCCGCCTGGACCAGAGCAACCGGTCGATCCGCGCCTGCGGGCCATGCTCGAACAAATGTTGCGCGGGGGTGGTTCCGAAGAGGACCTGCGACGCCTGGCCCGGGAGCTCAGCGATCGGCGGCCCCGCTCTCCTCTCGATGAGCTGGACTTCAAGCGCATGGCCCGGGAAAGCGCCGGTCGTCTCAAGATGCAGATGCCGGACATCAATGCGATGGCCCGGGACATGGTCCGTAACCTGATTTTCCAGGCCCAACCGGACATCTCGATGCAGGAACTGGAGCAACTCGTCGATCACTATGTGCCCGATGAGAAACGCCGCCAGGCGGCCCGCGAACAGGCCCTGCCCCGGGACCTGCTGGAAAACATGATCCGACAGTTTGTTGCTTACGGGCGCGGGACCCTGCCCACTTCCGAAGAGGCGGAGTTGCGTGCCGCCATGCCGGACTGGCCGCAGAAATACTGGGACTACTTCTCAGAGCCAACCCGCCGCCTGGTGCGCGAACTGATCAACGAACCCGAACGATAGCGTGGCGCTTCATGCCGCTGGCCACGTAAACTGACTTGCCCACACCGCTTCGGCGCGGATTGCTGCATGCTGGCGGGATGTCCCATTCCAGAGCAGAAACGCAATCTTTAAGGCCGGCCGTGCGCGACGGTGTGGCGCATGCCGTCATGCTCGGAAGTGGCGAGAACTACTTCAGTGTGTACGCGATTCACCTGCAGGCCAGCGTGCTTCAGATCGGTTTTCTTTCCGCCCTGCCTCCATTTCTTTCGACGTTCTTTCAATTCGGAGCTGTGGCGCTCATCGAACGCCTGGGCAAAAGACGCAGCCTGCTGGTCACAAGCGCGACAGCTCAGGCCTTGCTGCTTTTGCCCATCGCGGTGTTGGGTTCCTTTCATCTGCCCGGCCAGACCCTGGTCAGCGTTCTTATTGCCATTGTGATTTTGTACTGGGGCGCGTCGGGATTCATCGCGCCGCTATGGACCAGCCTGATCGGCGATCTGGTACCTCCTGAGCAAAGGGGGCGTTTTTTTGGTCGGCGCAACGTGTATATCGGCATCGCGACGGTCAGTTCCCTGGCATTGGCCGGACTGACCCTGGAACTGAGCCGCGTCTTTCAAATGGAGAGCATCGGCTTTGCAATTATTTTTGGTGTGGCTCTGCTCGCCCGATTGTACAGCGCACGTTGTTTGAGTCAGTACCCCGATCCGAAAATGGATCTGAGTCCGGAACACCGCTTCAGCCTGTGGGATTTTCTGCGCCGATCGCATCACTCGAATTTTGCGCGCTTCGTCTATTTCCAGGCCTCCATGAACTTTGCCGTATTTCTGGCCGCCCCCTACTTTGCGGTCTATATGCTGCGCGATCTGGGCTTTAACTATTTTCAGTTCACGCTGATTACCCTTGCCTCGCTGCTGGCGCAGTTTTTGCCCATGCACTACTGGGGTCAGATTTCGGACTCGTTCGGAAACAAGAAGGTGCTCACGATCAGCGGAGCCGGCGTAATCCTGGCGCCGATTCTGTGGCTTTTCTCATCGAACTTCTACTGGTTGATTTTTGCACAGCTTTATGGCGGTTTTGTCTGGGCGGGCTACAACCTGGCAACGGCAAACTTCATGTTCGATGCTGTGAGCCCGCCCAAGCGGGCGCGCTGTGTCGCCTACCAGAGCCTGGTCAACGCCATCATGCTGCTTTTGGGCTCCCTGCTCGGGGCCTGGTTAACGGGCCCGCGCTTCGCCGAACCAATGCGCGACCTCCTGCCGGTGTTTCTGAGCCACGGCTCGGAATTCCCCATGTTGTTTCTGATTTCCGGCGGTTTGCGACTTTTCCTGCTGATCTTCTGGGTGGGGCGCTTCCATGAGGTGCGGACCGTAGAACAGATCGGGCACCGGGAGCTGGTGTTCCGCATTTCGCATCTGCGGCCCATCGCCGGCGCCACGTTTGGCTTTCTCATGGGCCGTCAGCGACGCCGCTAACAGCATCATAACAGTCGTCGATCCGGACCGACCAATTAAGTAGTTTACAGAGCGATGACAGAGCGATTCCATCCCGACGAGGTTCTTATGCGCGCCCCCCTTCGCCTGATTCCCGCTCTCCTGCTTCTTTTCGGCTTTTTCCCGACAACGGCCTTTGCCTGGGGCGAACACACTCTGGCTTCCTATCCTGCCCTGGGCGCCTTGCCCGAGATCGCAAACGCCGCGCCCGTGCGCATCGAAAGCCTCGAACAGTTTCTTTCGGCCGAGGAGCAAAGCCTGGTAACCGTTCTCGCGGAAGAAGAACAGTGGGCCCGCGCCAACGTGCCCAACTATCCAGAACGGCCCGCTGCGCTGGCCTTCGAAGCCACCGGCAATGCCCTGGACCTGCGCGAAAGGTTTGTCCGCGCCATCCGTATCAATCCCAACTCTCGGCTTTTGAGCTACACCCAGCGTGTGCCACGGGATGATCGGCCCGGTTGTCAGCGTATTCCCGCCAGCCGCATCACGTTTCTACGCAACATCATGTATCTTTCGAGCGTTACGTTTTGTGAGTACCAGCCCGGGCAGAGTATTCCCGCCCTGGACGTGGTGGCCAGCGGGGCGGACGAACCCGATTACGGCCTCGACATCGGCCTGTTTGAAGATGGTGAAACGGAATTCGGAAAACAATATGGATTTGGCGCCCAGCCTTTCGGCAATCCCGCGCTTGAGTTCTCGAGTCAGGCCCCGTTTCATATGGGCTTCTTTCACGAATCCTGGATCGTCTATCAGCTCGCCCCCTTCCTGGGTCGCACCTTCCCTGAATACCGCGCCCATCTGTACATGACGCTTGCCAGGCACGCTTTTGCAACCGGCCACGACTACTGGGGCTACCGGTTCATGGGTTGGGGCCTGCACTACGTCCAGGATCTAACCCAGCCTTACCACGCAACCGTGCTTCCGGGTGTCAGCGTCTTTAAGATGCTCTGGATTAACTTTCTGAACGTGATTGGTTTTGGGACCGGACAGAAACGGGCCGTACAGCTGGTTTCCAATCGTCACCTGGCGCTCGAGGACTTTCAGAAGCGCATCATGAAGCAGAGTTATGTCAGCGGGAACCTAGACTACCCGATCTTTGCAGCCCTCGAAGATACATCGACCGACTCCGGTTACGGGACATACAACGACCGCTACCTGCGCGACGTGATCACAGTTGAGTCGACGGACCGCGCCACCGAGCTCGACGAGACGCTTTCTGAAGCCATGCCCGAGCAATTCGTACAGGATCCGGAATTCAATTTTGACTCCAACGACAATCCGGATGCCCTGATTGACGCCATAGCGCAGGGTCAGTTGCAGACGGAACAAAAAATGGCGGAACCCCTCGGCGTACTCTTTCGGAGCTTTGGCGCGCACAGTCGCAACTATGCGCGTGCAGTTCTTGAATAGTCCGTGCCGGCCATCGCGCTCCGGCTGAAGTGTTTTTATCGTAAGCTTGCTCGGCGTAGCCGGGGTCAGGCGGCAAACCGGAGCGCGCCTTCCCGATGACCTGCGCGGCCTGTGGCATTAAAAACGCAGCCCGACCCTAAACTTTTTTCAGCGCCGGTCGATTCCAGAAACATGAGTTATCGCCGGCTGACCTCTTTACTCTGTGTGGCTTCTTTGTGTTTCGGTTACGGCCTTCTGGCCCAGTCCGATCCGAATGCCCCCGGACTGAGTCCCGCCCAGCGCGACGCCATCATTCGACGTCAGGAACAGATCTGGAATACGGATTCGCTCCCGGATGCCCGACAACCCGACCCCGGAACCGAGGCGACCCGCGACGAAGGCACAGTGACGCGCGCATTGCGACGCATCGTAAACACCTACGAATTTTCACGAACACCGAGTGTGCTTCATTTTGAAGACGTTGCTCTGCGCGTTGAGCCCGGCACGTTTCCCGGTCGTCGCCCGGTGCGCATTGAGCTCATTCACCTGCGCCGACCGGGCGACTTTGCCCTGGCCGGCATTGAGCTTGCGGTGGAGATGCAGGGACGTTCGGTACCCCTGGAATCTTCGGGCATGTTCCACGTGGCCTTCTTTGATGATGACGGCATTCCGGTGGAACCCACACGCCCGATCGGAGTGGCGCTACCGGCCGCCGGTGATCCGACCGGCGCGCGGGTATACTATCTGGCCGAAGAGCGCTGGGTGGAGCGAGCGCCCGCGCCATCGTCCGCCCGCGAAGCCGGATTTCCTGAAGAAGCCGCGCGAGAAGAATCCCCATTTCTGGAAGAAGGCAATCCGGAGGCAGAGGGCATCCTGAACGAAGGACCGGTCACACCGCCCATGAGTGAGTTGCTCTACACGACGATTGACTTCAGCGGCTGGTGGAACTTCGACTGCCCCAAACCGGAAGGCACCTGTCTTTCCGGCACGGTGTCCAATCCCAATGCGACGGTCTACGTAGCGGGTGTCAGTTATCTGGGCTTGAGTGAGACCCGGCCCGATGCCAGCGGACGCTTCGAATTAAACGCCATGAAAGATGCCCGGGTGCTGGTCTACGCCGTCGCCGGTGACTACTCGACAGAAGGCTTTATTCTGAGCGGCATCGGCGCTTTGCCTGTTTTTCTCAGTCAGAACGTGACCACGCATACGACCCATTCCCAACCGCGCTGCCAGGACCTGGGTCGGCTGAACCTTTCTCTGGGTCCGACCGACCTGCTTCAGGACCGCGCGCGTTTCTTACAGACCATCGGCATGCCGGATTGACTCTTCCCGGCCACCGGAGAGAACCTCAAGCGCAGCACGATAGCGGGATCGTCTCTGCCGGGACGCCACTTCCGATCGGGGCATCGCCATCCCTATTTCTTCAGCGCGCGACGCATCACCTCGGCAGTTTCGGGCGCGGCCAGAACCTGGAAGTGCGATTTTTCGTAAAGGCAGGTAACCCGCGTTTCCGGTCGGCTTTGTTTTCGAAAAACGCGGTCTGAAAGATACGTCAAACTCGGTTTTTCCACAATGCCGTCCCCGATCCACGAGGCCCAGGGATCGTCCTGCTTCGAAACCAGACTGTAGACCTGGTACAATTCTATGCCTTCCAGCTCACCGAAGTACAGCTCGCTCTTGTAGCGACCCACATGATCGGCGTTTGTCCAGTCTTCTTCCCGAATGATTCCGTGAGACAGATCCTTCATGGCGTCGCTGCGCTGGTTGCCTATGAAACCCAGCAAACGCACCGGCGCAATTGGAAAGAGCTCCAACCCGAGCCCCAGCCAGAAGCCCAACTTCTCGATGTACGAACCGCCGTCAGGTGAGTTTACGAACACGGCGCTGTGCACCTGCGGCCCCAGCAGGTTTGCTTCCTGACGGTCCTGGTAAAGAGCGCTCCGTAAAATCAGGCCGCCCTGGCTATAGGTTAAAGCCCGCAGACCGCCCGCTTTCGGCGTGTAGAGTTTCAGGTAGTCACCCATCAGACGCAAAAGCGCCGCGCCGTTCGTGGAGATGTGGGCGCCCGGATTGAAACGCACAAACAACGGATAATAACCGAGACCGCGCATGATGTCTGCCAATGGCGGTTCACCGGTGCTTTCCCATAAAGTTTCATCACAGAAAAGACCCGGCACACAAAGAACCGTACGTTTGAGCCCGCTCGCTTTTTGATCGGCGACCACGTCGGCTGCGCTTACGTCCTGCCCCTTCAAACGAAACGAAGGCGTGATCTTCGAAAGTTCAATGCCCGCAAAGGACTCACCAACGATGCTTGCGACCTGGATATTTTCGAACAGGGATCGGTGCACAACCGAATCCGTGACGTCCAGCGCTTCCAGAGCCCTGGCCATGGCGTCGCCGGTGGCGACCAGAGCGCCGGTCAGGGCTTCGTCGGTCTTGCCGCTCGCTGTCCGTAGTTGTTCGCTGGAGTTCCGCAGCGTGCGTGCAAGACCGGTCTGTTCAATCAAGGGCACGGCCGACATACCACCAAGCTGTTCCGCCGACCAGGCCAGGCTATTCACGAGCATGCCGCGCACTCCCTCAAGAGTATTGTGCGACGTATCGCGCGCGAACCGTACCAAAAACTTGCTGAGATCCATCGCACCCCTCGTAACCCGCATGGCCATATCTCACGATTCCTGACCGACGATGACCGGTCAAACCCTAACTCCAATACCGCAAGAATGATAAACTTCTGGACGAATCACACAGCCCCGCCCATGCAAACGGATAGCGAGGTCTTGCTTGAAGCTGGTCACCGACAGCACCGCGATCGCCGAACTCAAGGCCCATCGCCATGCTGCGATTCTCGAGATGCCACCCCACTTCAGGGCCCCCGTACCCGGCTTCGAGCAGGGTCGCAGGTACGTGCCGGACCGCCCCGTCGATGTGCAGGGGGTATCCAGCTTCGAGAATCAGCCGGTCCGTATCCGTCTCAGTCCGCCCGGGTCTGCCACGCCTGTATTCAGCTGGAACGAAGCATCCTGGGAACTGAAATCCGAGAATCTGAAGTTGGGAGAACACAATATCCAGCTCGGGGACATCAAGATCATCGAGCACCCCATCGCACTTATGAGTGCGCTGAACGTCGATTTTGATATCTCCATGGATCAGTCCAGCTTCCCGACCTTTGAACGTTGTGACCTACCGTATCTGCACGCACTACAAGACAATTTGCGGGATGCAGGGCAATGGCCGTGGGTCACCGTGAACAAAGCCTTTGCACTTACGTTTGAGGAAGGCTACGTCATTCTGGAACCGGAGCGGGAGCGTCCTTATTTGACCGTAGATCATCAGATCCGCTATCCGGGTAGCGCCATCGGCACTCAGCGTCTGGTCACGGAAATCACGGCTGAGCGCTTCGCCTTCTTTGGCCAGGCCCGCACTCCCTCCTTTCGCAGCCGGGAGGAGACGCTTCAAATCCTGGAGATGGCAAAGGCGGGACTCATCAAAGACTTCCCGGTGAGTCCTGAGAATATTTTTTTCGTGGACCCGGAGCATATTCACAACCCCCGCCCGGAATTCGAACACAACGGCCACAACTACGAATTCATGCTACACGAACTGATCGACATCACCTCCTGGCTGAAGTTGGTGGATCTGCGCTTCCGGGCCAAGTTTGTGGCCCGCATGACCAGTTTTCTTTTCGGCCACGGACCGCAGATCGAAGCCGCCCGCTTCCTGTGCCTGGATCCGGAGTTTGAACCGATCGGCATGTCGAAGGTCTTGTTCTAACGGGGACGCTCGCGGGGCGGGTGTTGCCGGGGATCGTGGGGGTGCGGCCCGGGAGGGCCGCCGCGGTGCTGAAAGCTGGGGTCCGGCTCGCCGCGAAAACAACGCGGAATAAACGGAAAACTCCCGGTCAGATGATAGTGATAGATCGGCGTGTCGCTACCCGGCACGAGACCGACGTGGCCGTTGCACTCATCAAGGTCACCGCTACCCGAAATGAATTCATAGTCTTCTATAAAGGTGCCGTCGTAGGTGCCTCCTGGTCCTCCCGGGCGCTGACCGGTGCGCAGGCGGTAACCTGACCGCAGTGAAGAAAGGGCGCTCTGGCGATTCATTGGATCGGCGCGGCCGCGATCGTCAAAGACCGAAAAGCCATCGGCCGCATACCCGAGCAGCAGCATTCCGGATGGATTTTCTTCACGCAAATGCGAAATCAAACCCACCGGCAAAGCATGGTAGTGGTAGGATCCGTCGGGCTGCACGTGGGCGTGATTCTGATCCAATCCCAGGTCCAGACTGCCCATGGCTTCGTAACGCCAGCCAGAACGTGGATCACGATTCCAGAACTCGGCCGTGCCCGGATCAAAGGGCACACCGTTTAGAGCGACCCCGAACAGATAGCGTCCCAACGGAATGCTTTGGGAGCGCGTCGCAGGGCTCAGCGCCATTCGAAATCGGTACTGTTGCTGCCGAATACGATTGGGATTGTGTGCGTTGGGGAATTCTCCGTGATCGTGATCGGGCAGGCCATTGGATTCGAGATAACGAAAGTTGTCCCGCTCATAGATTCGAGCCCGGGACTCTCCGGTCTGTGAAGCGACAGAGAACACACCCATAAAGAAAACCAGGGCAAGAAAACCCAACACTCGCGCGCCCTTGAGATAAGAAACGCCCGCCGATCTAAACCTTGCCAATCGACCGGTTGAACAACACCGTTGTCCCATGTTGTCGGGAGGCAGCCAGGCCTTGTTTATCACGAATAGCCGCCCCGCAGGGTGTTCAGCTCGTCAATCGCCAGTTCGATCGCGTCTTCGATCTGACCGATGCGTTGAATCACGAGCTTCAGCAACGAATAATGAAACACCGGATTGATCCGTGCGATGCGCACGAACATCTCTTCATCCAGATAACCCAGCCGGGCCATCCGGGAAGTCACTTCGACTTTGGCCGAACGCGGCTTCTTATTCAGAATCGCCATCTCCCCGAAGAAGTCACCGGGGCGCAGGCGGTTGAGAACGTGGGCCTGCCCATCGATTTCGCGTTCCACCGAAAGCTCCCCTTCGGCCACGAAGTACATGCGACCATCCGAAGTGTCTCCCTGTTTGAAAATCACGTCGCCGCCCTTGCGGATGTCCGCGGGCAGGTTGTTTACATATTCAAATACGTTCAGCGACATTATAATCCCCTGCTGGTCTTTTCTTCCTGGAGCTCTTCTCTGGCGCGATGCAACTTATCCTCGGCCGATATAAGCCGTCCGACGGCGTGCCGCAATAAATAGAATAGAAACTCCGGGCTCGAACCGGCCAGCTTCAGCAGCACTTCTCGATTCATAACCGCGACCCGCACCTCCGGGGAAACCACCCGGGCCGTGGCCAGTCGCGGGCGTTCGTGAATCAAGGCCATTTCGCCGAAAAAGGTACCCGGGCCGAGTCGATTGATCTCGCGCTCGCCACCCGACCGGTTCTTGTATATTCCGATCTCCCCCTTGAACACGAAGTACATCGTGTTGTCCGGGAGTTCGCCTTCGGTATAGATCGTATGGCCTTCCGGAAGAATGGTCGAATTGATTTGCTGCACATACTCGATCACACGCGGATTCATGGTCAAAAGCCTGTCAGTGGCCCGTCAGAGCGCAACCCGAAACCGCGAGGGCCGGGTGGCCCCTCGTGCGGGAGCTCGCCCGGTTTGCAGTAAACGATAAGCTGTTGTCTGGCTCCCGATGCAGGTGGAATCGATACGTGCCCTGGCCCTTGGGACCGAAGTCGAAAAGAAGATTGGTCGCGCCCGATTCAGGGCCGGCTTGCGATGGCCCCCGCGCTCGGCCTCCGGATCCGCTTCGGGCCCCGCCCGGCTAAACAAGTAGCCAGGCACAGTGCAAACGGCTCCTCATTGCAACACCCGGTCCGATCCGGGGGCCCCTGAGCGAAATCACAATTTGGCGGTCTGCATTCTGGATGAAGGGGATCGACGCAGAGATCCCCTCTGCCTATCGTGGTCGCATAACCGCACGATGACCGAACCCGAACAGAGCAAGGGCGAAGAAGAGCTGCTCGTCCACGTTACAACGACCGTCGAACATATTCAGCTCATCCTGGAAAGCATTCAGGCCATCGTACGCCTTGCCGACGAAAGCGTGCTGGTGTGGTCCCGGGCCGGTGATTTGTTGCTCTTTCCGGACCTGGAAGGACCCGTGCTCATCAACGATGCCGGGGGCGTCATGGGCGACTCGCTTTTCGAAGTGCACTGGCACGACGAACGCACCACCGAGCAGGTTTTTGAACAGCTGTGTGCTCTGGATCGTTTCGACGAAGAAGCGGTGCGCGAGCTGGGCCTGGAGGCGTTGCATCGCGCACCGACCGCCGGGCAGATGGTGCAGTTCTGCAACCTGCCCCCGTCCGACAACTAGGACGAAATTCCCTTGCGTGGAGCGACCCCGGGATATAGGGTCCGAGGGTGGGCCCTTTCTGGCGACAGGCCCTTCGTGGCGCCGCGACCACGACGCTGTTGCTTCTGGCAGGCGGCTGTTTGTACAATCCCGAGACGGAAAGTACGCCGGAGCTTTCTCTGCTCGGAATCAGCGCGGTCACCTGTCCCGAAGTCTCCATTGATAGCGCCGCCATTCAGGTAACCGGCACCGGTGATAGCATTGCGACCGACGGGGTAGTCACGCTTCGAGAAGCGATAACCGCCGCCGAAACAGACGCCGCCTCAGGAGATGCGCCGGCCGGAAACGGTGCCGACGTCATCGACCTGACTGCAGTGACCGGCATAATCAGCCTGAGCGCCAGCCTGCCTTCGATCACAACTCAGATCAGCCTGATCGGTTATTGCCCATCTCCGCTGGCCATCAGTGGCGCGAGTCTCTATCGCCTCCTGCACGTCTCCGGCGGAAACCTCAGCGTGCAGGACGTCGTTTTACAGGATGGCATCATCACCGGAGGCGCCGGGGACACGGGAGGAGCCGGACTGCGCATAGCCGGCGCCGGAGGAGGCGGAGCCTTTGGTGGGGCGATCTTTCTGGAATCGGGCACGCTGAGTTTGACGCGCGTCCGACTCACAAACAACGCTGCTACCGGTGGCGCCGGAGGCACCTATAGCTTCGGGGCCGGCGGAACGGCGACCGGTCGGGATGGCGGTGGGCCAGCCGGCGGCACCGCAGTCGGCGGCGCCGGGGGCGTGAATACAGGCGTCGGACAGGCAGGCGGTTTTGGTACCGGTGGCGGTGGTGGCGGCTCGGACTCTTCATCTCCGGGAGCAGGCGGCGCGGGCGGCTTCGGCGCCGGCGGGGGAGCCGGTGGCGCCCTGACCAGCGGTGGGAGCGGCCCGGCCGGTGGTACCGGCGGCTCCTTCGGGGGAGATGGCGGCCAGGGGTGCTGCTCCGGGCCCGGTGGCGGAGGCGGAGGCGCCGGCCTCGGTGGCGCCATCATGGCCTACTCCGGAACCATCACTTTAACCGAAGTCGTGTTCACCGGCAATTCCGCCGCCGGTGGTAGCGCCGGGTCCAGCTACTGCTGTTATGTGGACGCGAGCAACGGTCAGGGCAAAGGCGGCGCGCTTTTCGTGAATACAGGAGTGGTGGCAAGCGCAACGGCCGTCACCGTAAGCAGCAACAGCGCGAGCGACGCCGCGGGAACATCATCGGACAACAACGACACGTACGGCATCAGTCTGCCATGATGCCTGAAAACATCGGTCGCCGGGAACTCAGCCGGCCGCAATTCGACGATCGCACTGCTCAATAAAGACACGCAGCGTATCATCACGGTCGGCCTTTGCATGCAGGGCCACAAAGATCTGCTTTGCCGCGGCCGCATCGCCACCTGCCAGCAACCTGACAGCCTCTTCGAAGCGTTCGCGGTTTTCTCGTTTCTGTTGCTGCAGTTCCAGCGGATCACCGGCGAAAACTTCGTAGGCCTCGGTATAGTTGCTCTTGCCCCTTACCTGCAACCGGCCGACGTAGCGCACGTCGTCGTTTAACTCAGGCGAGAGCGCGGCACGAACGTCAGCGCTGATGAGAATCCGGCAGCGAAAGGTTTTTGTGAGTGTTTCCAGTCGGGAAGCAACATTTACAGCGTCAGAAATCACGGTGCCGTCCATACGCATTTCTTCACCCACAATGCCGAGCATCATCTGGCCGCTGTGAATGCCGACGCCGATCCGGATGGGGAGATAACCGCGATCGACCCGCTCCTCGTTGTAATTGCGCAGCGTGCGCTGCATAGAGATGGCGGCCAGCACGGCATCCTCCGGGGTGCGTGGGAACAGGGCCATGATGGCGTCGCCGATGTACTTGTCGATGAAGCCATGCTGGCCGCGGATCTCCGGCCCCATCCGCCGCAAATACGCGTTGATGAACTCGAAATTCTCCTGGGGAGTCATGCCTTCGGAGATCGTTGTAAAAGACCGAATATCGGAAAACAGGATCGTCAGGTCCTGAAGCACCTGGTCACCGAGGCAGACTTCGGTCACGTCCTCACGCCGCAAAAACTGCAGGAAGTCGGCGGGCACGAACCGGCGAAAGGCTTCGTTGATGCGCAGAATGCGCGACCGCGCCTCGTCCAGGCTGTTGGCCATGCCGTTCATGCTGCGCGCCAGATCGCCGAACTCATCGGTGCTTTCCCAATTCACGACGATCTTGAGATTGCCCTGTCCTATTTCGCGCACGGCGCCCGAAAGTTCTTTGATGGGCCGCGTGATATAACGCGTCAAAAAATAAGAAAGCAAGACCGATAGCATGGCCGCCAGACCAAAGACGATAACCGAAAGCCAGAGGACCGCCTTTCGAAACGCAAGCACAGAAGCCGCCGAAACGTCCAGAGTCACCATGCCGACCGGCTGACCTGACCGATCCCGAATAAGAGCGTGGGCGGAAATAAAATCTCCGTAGCTGCTTGAATAGATGCGCTTGTCGACTTCGTCCCGGTTCTCGTCTATCATCTCGATCAGATCGGCGATGGTGGAATCGTCGTCCACGTAACCGGAACCCGGATCCGAACCGGGGTCATCGGCGCCTGAAAAAGAAAGGGACCACTCCACGGACCCTCCGGAGTCGTTCAGGGTGACTTCGAGTTCGCGATTTTCATGATCCAGGAGGCGACCCGACGAATCGTTGACGAGCGGAATCACACGGGTGGGCCCATCCATCGTGACCTGAAAGACGGCCTCATCGTTTATCAAAAGCGTGCGGTCCGCCGCTCGCCAGTGCACGCGGGTGCCGTTGGGCGCCTGAAAGTCGTCCGCTTGCTCGGTTTCGTTGTAGACCAGGACAAAGTCCGTCTCGTCGCGGCGTTGCAGAAAAAAGGAAACAGCGCTGCTTTCAATCCAGATGGTGTCCCCCGAGATCTCGGTGGCGTCGACGGCGTAGAAGAATTCTTCCTCGCTTCCATCGTAATTCAGTGAATAGACGTAGGCGATGTGCGGATGCTGGGTTTCGACCGCCCGGAAGAGAGTCAGAAGCTCCTGGTAGTAGGGATCTTCCAGGGAATCCAGAGACCGAAAAGACCGGTGACGTTCGGCGTCGATCGCGCCGGCCAGGGAGCGCGCCAGAGCCAGATTATTCTGTCGGAACTGCTGAAAGAAACGATTCTCGAGCACGGCATACATCGCGAGCGAAACGCATAGCGATAAGAACAGATTCAGACCAACAATGGCCAGAAAGATGCGAATACCGATGCGTGTGTGCCAGGGTTTCATGGGCGAGTGCGGAGAACTGGTCGTTGAACACACTGCCCGATGCGAAAGCAATCACTCTTTGATGTAGCCGATCTCGCGAAACCAGCTCAGGGCGCGTGTCACGGCTTCCTCTACGGACACCTGGGCCTCGAAGCCGAGGTCCCGGGCGGCTCGTTCTCCGGACAAAAACTGCCCGGCGGCCATCACGGCGATGGCAGTCTTCGAAATCTTCGGTGGCGGCCCCAGCTTGAGTCGATAGCGCAAAGACTGGAGCGCGCCCACGAGACGTACGAGACCCAGCGGCAGGGCGCGCGGCGGACGGACGACGCCGGCCTGTTCGGCGATCATCTGGATGAGCTCCGCCAGCTCCATGTTTTGGCCGGTCAAAAGATAGCGTCGCCCTGGCTGCCCGCGCTCCAGAACCGCAAGCAAACCCCGCCCGGCGTCGCCGGCATAGATCACGTTGCGCCGTCCATTCACATAACCCGGCAACGTGCCATTGGCGGTCTCCACAACGAAGGCGCCCGTCGTCGGTCCATAATCAAATTCGCCGATGGTCATGGCCGGTATGCCAATCATAACCGGCAGGCCCGCCCGCGCTTTGCGCATGGCCAGATCGTCCATGGCCCACTTGACCTGCACGTACGGATTGCGATTCTCCGGTTGCGCCACATACTCGAGCCCTTCGTGTCCCGGTGCGCCGGTGGGATTTTTCTGAAGCGCTATCGCACCTCCGACGTACACGATACGCCTCAGACCGGCCTCGTCGCAGGCCCGATAGAAGTTCTCCATCTGATCCAGACCCCGCTTAACGTCTTCCCGCCAGGGCCGCGGAACGGTCGGATAATAACCGGCGCAGTTGACCACTCCGTCGCAACCCTGAAGGGCATGGATGAGGCCAGCCGTGTCGTCCAGATCGGCAACGCGACTCTCGTAAGGCGCAAGGTCCGCCAGTTGCTCCAGACGTGATCCCTGGCGATGAATCACACGCAACCGATGCCCGGCAGATTGAATCTCGCGGGCAGTGTGATGGCCGATCATGCCGGTTGCGCCAATTACTGCTGTTTCGCGGGCCATCGACTGAATTCAAACCCGGCCACCTCGATAGCAATGGTTTTTGTCTGGTAAGCGAAAGCCATAGGGCGGAATGACCTATTGACCGGCCGTCGCCCGGAGGTTAGTATGCGGGCATGCCGGACGGGGTTGGGCTCATGGCCGTTCCACTTGTATTGATCGAAGACAACGAAACGGCCGGCCAGGCAGTACAGGCGACCCTGAAGCGCAGCGACGAATTTGTCCTGCAGGCCTGGTATCGCACGGGCAAGGAAGCCCTGAGCGGCGTTGCCGGCGATGGTGCGGGCCTGGTTGTGCTGGACCTGGGTCTGCCCGACGTGCACGGGCTGGAGTTAATCCCCCAACTCCGTCGACTCGCTCCTGACGTACGCATTGTCGCACACACTATTTTCGATGATCCGGCTCTGATTCTGCGAACGGTAGCAGCCGGCGCCAACGGCTATCTGCTGAAAGACACGCCACCGGATTTGTTTCTGGCCGAACTCAAGGTCATGCATCTGGGCGGCGCCCCCATGTCCGCCGGCATCGCCCGTAAGATTTTGCGGACCATGGAGTCCGGCGACGCAAGACCGATTGAAGTCGATCGGTCCGGGCTCTCAGACCGCGAAATCGAAGTCCTGAACTTAATTTCGCTTGGCTTCACCTACCGGGATGCTGCCGACGAAATTGATCTCAGCGAGCACACTCTCCGACGGCACATCGAAAATATCTACCGAAAGCTGGACGTGCATCGCAAGTCCGAGGCCATCCTCAAGGGTCGAAGGCTCGGAATCATTCGAGACCCGGAGCCGTAGTCGCAGGAAAGGCATTGAGCCCATCCAGGCGCCCGGTACGCGCGCACACATGATGTTTTCGATGGTACTCCTGGCCTTTTGCGAAACGCGATCGCTTTGAGCTTCGTTTTCTGCTTGCATGTCTCCGGGTTCCCTGCTCGGGCCCGGGGCCAGGATGCGCCTGTGGACGTCCGTTTTTCAAGAAAACGTAAGAGACGCATAAGACGGATCCTGATGTGGTCTTCGGGGAACGGTGCTGCAATGGGGATCGCCCGGAGAACTGAACTTCCATGCACGACGCGCAAATCTGGACCCTGGTCTTCAGCCTGCTGGCGGCCATCAATCACTTCTACGCGGGCCTGATTGGCCTTTCGGTCGCCGGACGAAATCGCCAGGCCAATCGTCTGTTCACACTGCTGGCCTGGGGTGGCGCCTGGTATGCACTCTGGGTGGGCCTTTTGGGCAGCGGTGTGAGTGCGCCGTATCCGCGCCTGTATGGCATTTCGCAACTTCTGACCGGATACATCGGCCCCGCACTCTACCTGTTCACGCGCAAGATGACGGCGCCGGCCGAGCCTCTGGGGCGATGGCGCTGGCTGCTTCTGGCCGGCCTGCCCGGTAGCTTGTTTGCGATCGCGATCTTTCTAAGGCCGGAGCACGGTCGGGAGCTGTGGGTTCTCTACGAACAGGGTCGCCTCATCACCGATGGGGGGCTGCCCGGCGTTCTTTATCTTTTGCACACGCTGGAGCTTCTGGCGCTCCTGCTGGCCGGGTTGCTTCGTGCGGCGCGCTTCGCCTTTGGCAGCAATGCCGGCCCCACATTACGCAGGCCTGCGCGCTCCATTCTCGTGGCCGCCGGAACAGCCCTGATTGCGCTCGCCGCATCGAATCTGGTCCCTCAGGTTTTTCCGCACTTGCGATCTCTACGATTTGGCCCGCTACTCACCATACCCGCCATCCTCATATTGTACTATTCTCTCGTCGATAGCCGTCGGGCTCTGGAGCGACTGCGCGAGAGGCGGCAACAGGAACGCCGGCGCGCCCGGGCAGTGCTGCGGGCGGGCCGCAGGCGAATCCGGTTTTATCGGGAGCAGATGGAAACGGAGCGGGCCCGCATTGCCTCCGAGATTCACGACTCGGTCGGATCGGGGCTGACCACGACGATCGTGGAATTAGAATCAGGCCCGGGACTATCCGCCCGCGAACTGCTGGCCCGATTGCGACTCGCCTTGAGTCAGTTGCGCGAACTGGTGCATTTGCAAACCGAGGAGGATCGCATAGAGCTTTCGCTCGAGTTCCGGGAGTACCTGACGCGCCTGCAAAAGACCGGCAAACTCGACATTCAGCATTCCATTCAGGATGTTGCGTCTTTGTCGCCGGAACGTCGGTATCATGTGCGCCAGATCTTTTTTGAGCTGATGAGTAACGTACTGCGCCACTCGCGGGCAAACATGGTCGCCGTGCGCTTTCGCAGACACGGTTCAGTCGTGAGTCTGCTGGTCGCCGACGATGGGGCCGGTCTGCCGGCCGGCGCGCCCGAGGCCGGTCATGGTCTACGTGGCGTTCAAGATCGAGCCCGCCGACTGCGCGCGCGCTTTCGTTTGCGCTCCGGATCGAAGGGAACGGTGGCTCGCTTGCGCGTACCGATGGATGGGTAGTGCGACAACGAAGGCGACCCGGAAAAAAGGGAAATGCATAAGTCGCCTGAGGCTATGCGCGACGGCATGGGGCAATATGCCCTATTGTTCTTTTCGGCAAAGAAAGCTATGCTGCCTTCTCTATGACTTCATCCGAAGGAAAGCGAGGGTGCCGGAAGGGTCATTCCGCGGCTGCGTGCGGGAGACTGGCAGGTCTGGCCTTTCTGGCCGGTCTTAGCGCCTGCGTGGATTTTGAAGCGTCATCGACTGACCTGACTGAAACGGAGAACCTGATTCTGGTCTGCCTGCTCGCCGGAATATGCGATGAAGGGCGGCCCTTCTCGGTCACCAGCAACCCCAGCGGCATGAACGACGCGGCCCTGGCCTTTGCAATGGATGCAGGCCACATCTACCTGGCGGGCTACGATAACGTGCCCGGCGAACAACAATGGCGCATTGAAAAACGCAGCAAGATCGACGGTAGTCTGGACCCCCTTTTCGGAAGCGGCGGCGTCGTACAATCCAATCTCTCGGCCAATAACGAACTCATACGGGGTATTACGATCCTGAACGGTTACATCTACATAGCCGGTGAAGACCAGAGTCCCGGTGCTGGCGATCGTCAGTGGCGCATCGAAAAACGCAGTGCGGTCACCGGGGCACTCGACACGGCTTTTGACGGAGACGGGCGCATACTGACCAACCTCGCCGTGGGCAATACGGACTATGTCTTTGATCTTACGAACGACGGGACATACCTGTACGTCGCAGGTGTGCAATCGATCGGATTCAATCAGCCGCGACTGGAACGCCTCGACCCCGCATCCGGTTCGCTGGTTGGCGGCGGGGGCTGGGGGGCCGGATTTCTGAATGATCCGAACGGGAGCTCTTCCTATCGCGCCATCACGATGAACGGCTCGAACCTGGTGCTGTCGCGCGAGAACGGCTCGGGTCTTGATTGTTCCATCAATCAGCGCGACTCCGGCGCAAACAACGTGGCCGGTTTTGGCACGGCCGGTTATGTAACGATTGATCCTGGCGGGGCGGGCTCGGAGTACTGCGATGAGGTGACAGCGGGTGGCGGTCTCATCTTTCAAGCGATCAATGACCTGAGTCTCGGCGGAAGCAATTACACCTGGCGGCTGGATGTTGTCGACTCGGCTACCGGCGCCTACGCGACCGGTTTTCTGGGATCCGGCATTCTGGCGAATAATTACAGTACAGGCGACGATCGCATCCAGGCGGTGGCCACAAACGGAACGGATTTGTATCTGGGCGGGCGGGATGAAACAGCCGGAGTCGGGGACGCGCAACTTCGTCTGGAACGGCGCAGCGCAACCAGCGGAAGCCTGATTTACACATATACCGAGAACCCCAGCGTAAATGCGGAAACAATTCAGGCCATACTAATCGACGGAACATTTATCTATCTTCTGATAGTCGACGCGGGCCCGGGCGATCAGCAATGGCGGCTAGACAAGCGGTACGCTGCGACTGGATCCCTGTGACAGGGGGCCGGCGGCAGTCCCCCTGACTGGTCGTGCACTTTCGCACCATCACCAAACGAAATTCCAGCGGGGTCTGGCGGTACGCCGGCCCATTGATAGCGATCGCCGATCAGCATGTCCACGAGGCCATTGCTCGATGCGATTAAGCGGCCGCGGCCCGCGGCCCCGGAAAGGTCATGCGCAAGATACGCCAGACCGCCGAACCAAATTGGCGGGTCAGCGAGCCGGTGTTGTAGGGTAGCCTGTAGCGTGCGCACAGGGCCCGGATTCGCGGCGCGACTTCGGGATAGCGATTGCTGGGCATGTCCGGAAACATATGATGTTCAATCTGGTGACTGAGATTGCCGCTCATGACGTGAAAAAGTCTGCCGCCGCCAATGTTGCAGGATCCCAGCAATTGCCGCACGTACCAGTGGGCCCGGGTTTCGTTCTCGACCTGTCGGCGCGAAAAAACGTACACCCCGCTGGAGAAGTGACCGCAAAAAATGATCACGTAGGTCCAGATGTTGCGCAAGATGCAGGCCACGGCGTTGGCGGCCAGCACGTACAGGAAGAACGGACCGGCCAGCGCCGGAAAGAGCACGTAGTCTTTTAGAACCTGGCGCAGCATTTTTGTGCCGGTCTTTTTCAGCATCGGTCGCATGCGAGAAAGTTTGCGTTTGCCCGCAAACACCAAACCCAGTTCGAGTTCCTGTACGGCAATACCCCACTCGAAGAAAACAGCGAGCAAGATGGCGTAGATCGGGTTGCCCAGGTTAAAACGTTTCCAGCGCTGTTCGGGGAACATCCGCAGGAGTCCGTAGCCGGCCACGTCGGCGTCCTTGCCGAGTACGTTGGTCCAGGTATGATGCCGTACGTTGTGCGAGTGTTTCCACTGGTCGGACGGACACACATGATCCCACTCCCAGCTCCCCGATTGGATCCCGGGATCGCGCATCCAATCCCACTGGGCATGGGAAACGTTGTGCCCTATCTCCATGTTTTCCAGAATCTTGGCGGTAGCCAGCATGAGCACACCCGTCGAAATCACCGGCCAGAAGTAGATCCAGGCGGCGAAGGCATGCCCCCATTCGGGCAGACAGGCCAGACTCGCAAAAATCACGACGCGCCCTCCCAGAGCGAGGGAACGTTGAATCTTGATCAGTCGTCGAATGTAACGCTCGTCACGTTCGCCGCGGCTATCCATGATTTCGTTTCGAATTCCATCCACCTCACGACCGAACTCCTCAATCTCGGCGTCGTTGAGCGGAACAGGTAAAGCGCCAGGCTTCTTCTCGTTTGTTGTTTGTATCATAACTCCACCTCTACGTCTCCCACTGCTGCCGAAACACACACCTGCACTTTTTCACCCGCTTCGGAGAACAGGGCGCCCGTTCTCAGGTCCCGCACAGAACCGGAGACCAGAACACAGTCGCATCCGTGGCAGATGCCCATGCGACAACCGTGCGGCGGATTGAGGCCCGCATCTTCGGCAACCCGCAGCAGGTTGGTCATGCCATCGCTTTGAAACTCGACCTGGCTATTGACAAAACGCACCCTGCCACCCTGCACATCGGCCGGAATGTCCGCCAGCTTCGCCCGGAAACGCTCGAGGTGCAACTGCCGCGAACGACCGGCCGCCTGCCAGTGTTGTTCGAGCGAATCGAGCAGTGTGGCCGGACCACAGGCCCAAACCTCACGCTCGCGCCAGTCGGGACAGTACTGCTCCAGTTGCTCCGCGCTGAAATGTGGCCGCGTTTTTGCGGACTCGCCCAACTCGCGGGTATAGATGCGATGCAGTCGGTAGTGTGTCTGGGTCGCACTCAGCTGTTCGAGTTCGTTGCCAAAGATGACATCGTAGGCATGGGGTGCATAATGTATGTGCGTAATGTCCGGTAAAACCGAGTACTCGCGCACGTAGTTACGCAGGATGCTCATGACCGGCGTAATGCCGCTGCCGGCCGTGATAAAGAGCGGATGCACCGGAATCGCGTCGGGCAGCACGAACTCGCCCTGGGGTTCACCAATCGGCAAATAGGCCCCGCGCTTGAGCTTGCGCACGAGATGATGCGAAACTCGCCCGCCGGTAATGGCCTTCACGGTGATCGTGATGCAACCGTCCGACGATTCGGGCGCGGAAGAAATGGAATAGGTGCGCGTGTGGCGCATGCCGCCAATCGGCACGCCGACCCGCACATACTGCCCCGCGCGATGGCTACGCCAGCCCCGGCCCGGGCGCAGGGTAATACTGCGCGAGTCTTTGGTCTCGTCCCAGACCCGCACCACCCGCGCCTGCAACGCATGCCTGGTCCAGAGCGGGTTTATCAGCTCCAGATAGTGCGAGAGCCGCAAGGGATAGGCAAACATATCCACGAAGTAGGAAAAGCGCCTTCCGGCGGAGCGCATCATTCTCGGCATAGCCATATTTAACACCGTTAATTACGGGCTCTACGGTGGCCATCCTTTTTTGAGCGATAGGCCAGAAAGACGTTGGGTGAGTCCGGGCGGCTTCGCCCTGGAGAAGTGGTAGTGAGTCCCGGGCAATGACATTCGGAGTCGGGATCCGGTTTGCTGGCCGGCGGGAGAATGGGGGAAATCGCATTGACCCACGCCCTCTCGCCAGACCCTTGGCCGCAATGAAAGTTACCCGGGAAAGCGCCTCTCTGACCTATCTCGCGCTTCTGGGTTCTGCCGTCCTCGGCGCGTGGAGCTTTCGCCAGGCTGACCTTCCCATTCGCTACAACGACACACTCTACGAGGGGGCCTTCGCTGATAGCATCCGGGAACTCGCGCCTCCATCTTGCGACCGGCCGATTCACATTTTCACCGGCTTACCGTCCTTCTGGCATAGCTTCGAACCTGAAGGGATGGCCCGGTACGTGCTCGCCCCCTGCTCCCTGATTGGACACGGCGCGGATGAAACCGTGCAGGGTCTCCATCGGCCGGCGCAGGTTCTTATCCACGAGAGTCACCCGGATTTTACAGGGCCGCCGCCCGCGTCATCAGACATGCGCCGGGGACAACACATGATGTATCTGCGCCTGGAGTAGAGAGTGAAAGCCCAAAGAGTTGAAAAGCTGGTGGTTTCACTGGCCGTAGTTTTGGTCGGCTCGGGCCTCGTGGGCTTCGTAGCCCTGCAGATACTGCCCGGCGGTGCTGCTTTGGTGTTTCGCCTTCTTTTGCTGCTCGTGTGCGGTGTTCTGCTGGTTCTGGTATGGAGATGGTGGCCCGCCGCAAGCGGCACGATCGGGGCGGTCGGCTTCACGCTGCTGGCCATCGGCCTGTGCTTCTACTGGCTCGAAAGCTATCCTCTAAAACACGGCCAGTTTGATGCCTGGGCAAACTGGAATTTGAAAGGTAAGCTCTTTTCTCTTTCTTTTTTGCAGAGCAGACCGTTCAGCATTTACGTCGGCCAGTTCTCGCACCAGGGTTATCCCCTCCTTCATCCAACTTCGCTTGCGGCCCTCGCGGTGGCCCTGGGTAAATGGAGCGAGCGGATTCCGGCCATCTGCGCGGCACTCTACTACGTTGGGACCGGTTTGCTGGTGCTACTGGCGACTCAACGGCTGCATATCGCGGCGCGCCTCGTGCTTCTGGTAGGCTGCCTGCTGCTGCCGCCGCTTGTTCGTCTCTTCGCGATTCAGTACGCCGACGGTCCGCTCGCTTTTTCGCTGGCGCTTGCTGTTTATCTGATTTCGCGACCGGAATCT
The DNA here is from genome assembly GCA_024233935.1 of Spirochaetales bacterium. Classification (GTDB taxonomy): domain Bacteria; phylum Spirochaetota; class Leptospiria; order Leptospirales; family Leptonemataceae; genus JACKOY01. Next base: position 214,798 of record JACKOY010000005.1, read on the forward strand.
GACCGACTGCCGGTTCTGGCCGGCATTGCGTGCCTATTCCTTCCCATGATGTACAAGAATGAGGGCCTGTTCCTGAGTATGGCCATGATACCATGGGCGATAATCACAATCAGCCGTGACAACCCCAAAATCAAGCGCGCGGCGGTGGTCGTTGGCGCGACGGCTATGGTCCTGGCCTTGTCCTTTGCAATGGTTGGCAAAATCGTTTCGGGTTCCGGAGACGAATACGGAATAACCTTCCCATTAATCCTGGATCGGATCTCAAGTTCTTTCCGGTACTATGTGCTGCTTGAGAACCTCGTTCGTTTTCATTTGATCGGCGCGGCTGGCCTGCCGTTCGTACTCCTCGCAATCATGATTCGGGACGTGCGCTTTCGCTGGGCTGGCCTGGGTCTCTTGCTCGGCTTTGGAACTTACCATGGGATTCTGCTGATCGCGCATGAAGACATCAACTGGCATTGCGTGACGGCTTACGACCGGATTACGTTTCATATATACCCTGCCATGCTCGTGCTCGCAGGCCGTCTGGTGCCGGTTGAGGACAACCCGTGAAGTTATCAATCGTAATACCTGTATACAACGAAGTCCATTACTTGCCCGAGATTATCCGTCGCGTGGAATCCGTACGATTGCCTTCCGGGATCAAGAGTCGCGAGATCGTGATAGTTGATGACGCCTCAACTGATGGGACCACCGAACTCCTCAAGAGGCTCAAGAAGAGGGATGTTCGCGTGCTTTTTCACGCCACCAACCGGGGTAAAGGGGCCGGGCTGAGAACTGGATTCGCAGCTTGCCGGGGGGATATTGTTCTCGTGCAGGACGCCGACCTTGAGTACGATCCGGCCGAATATCCTCGCCTGCTGGCCCCCATACTGGACGAACGGGCCGACGTGGTTTACGGGTCTCGCTTCGCCGGGGGCCAGCCTCATCGCGTACTCTATTTCTGGCACATGGTGGCCAACCGGTTCCTCACCCTTCTTTCCAATATGTTTTCCGATCTGAATCTAACGGACATGGAAACCTGCTACAAGGTCTTTCGACGAAATGTCCTGAAGCAAATCAGTATTCGGGAGAACCGGTTCGGCTTTGAGCCGGAGATAACCGCAAAGGTAGCAAGGCTTGTCCAGGACGAAGGGCTTCGCATTTACGAAGTCGGCATTTCTTACTCGGGACGAACATATGCGGAGGGTAAAAAAATCGGCCTGAAGGATGCCTTCCGCGCCTGCTGGTGCATCTTCAAATACAGCACGAGCGCCTTCGCCCGCCTGGTGAAATACGGGCTCGTTGGCAGCATGGTGTTTGGCGTCCAGGTAATCACGATCATTGCGATAGTCGAGGGTTTTGGCTTACGGGGTTCGGTCAGCGGCGAAAACATCGCACACTTGTTGAGCGCCGAAGTTTCGATTCTGTTTGCCTTCTGGATGCACAGCGTTGTTACCTGGAACTATCAATTTGATTCTGGTCGAGAACTGCTGTCGAAGTTTATTCAGTTTCATGCAATCACGCTTTTCGGACTCGCAATCCGACAATCAGGCTTTTATGTTCTTTCGTTAGCCGGCGTGGATTACCGGATCAATACCGCGGTGTCCGTGGCCATAGCGGTGCTGATCAATTTTTTGGGCTATCAAGGCATCGTGTTCCGACGCAAGGTCGCGAGAACTTCGACCGTCGCTGACAACGGCGAAGGGCGCTGAACGGAACTTCCTGGCGGAACAGAAAGCGCGGCTCGCCGACCGTCTTGCGCACTTTCGTTTGCGATCCGGACCGAACGGGACCAAGGGCCCGCTTACGCGTGCCGCTTGATGAATAAGGGCCACCACGTGCCCGGCCAATTGCGCGGCCCGCGATGGACAGACACGCCCGGGCGGACGCGAACAGCAGTCGCCCCCGCGTACTGCCCCCGCGGTTCCTTACGAACGCGCTGCCAGCGGTCTTGCCGGACCGGGGAAAGTCATACGTAGAATGCGCCATACCGCAAAGCCAAACTGGCGGGTAAGGGAACCCGTGTTGTAGGGTATATTGTAGCGGGCACAAAGTTCCCGAACCCTCGGAGCCACTTCCGGATAGCGATTGCTGGGCATGTCGGGATACATGTGATGTTCGATCTGGTGGCTCAGGTTGCCACTCATGATGTGAAAGAGCTTACCGCCACCAATGTTGCACGATCCCAGGATCTGACGCACGTACCATTGTCCGCGACTTTCGTTCTCGACCTGGCGGCTCGTGAACACATGCACACCGCCCGAAAAGTGACCGCAGAAGATGATCACGTAGGTCCAGAGGTTGCGAATCATGCAGGCGACTGCATTGGCACAAAACACATACAGAAAAAACGGCCCGGCCAGGGCGGGAAAAAGCAGGTAGTCCTTGAGTCCCTGTCGCGCGATCTTTCGACCGGTCTGGCGGAAGAGAGGGCGCAATTTGGAATATTTGCGGTGACCGCTGAGCACCAGGCCGAGTTCCAATTCCTGAATCGCGATGCCCCATTCAAAGAACAGCGCCAGCAAAAGCGCATAGATCGGATTTCCCAGGTTAAAGCGCTTCCAGCGTTGCTCGGGAAACATACGCAACAGACCGTAGCCTGCTACGTCCGAGTCTTTGCCGATTACGTTGGTCCAGGTGTGGTGCGTAACGTTGTGCGATTGCCGCCACTGGGCCGAAGGACAGACGTTGTCCCATTCCCAGCTGGATGACTGAATTTCGGGATCGCGCATCCAGTCCCACTGCCCGTGCAGAACGTTGTGTCCGATCTCCATATTTTCGATGATCTTGGCGCATCCCAGGGCAAATACTCCAGAGACCATAACCGACCAGAAATAGATCGATTGAGCAAAGGCGTGCCCCCATTGCGGCAGGAACGCCAGGCTGGCGAAGATCAAAAGACGCCCTCCGATAGCCAGCCAGCGCTGGACCCGAATCAATCGGTGGATATAGCGGGCATCCCGTTCTCCGCGGTCCTGCATAACTTCCTCGCGAATCAGGTCAGCTTCGCGTCCAAACTCGTTCATTTCTTCGGCGCTGAGCGAAACCGGAAGCCGGTCCTTCTTTCTCCCGGAAGTGGTGCCCGCCGTTCTTGCTTTTTCCAGAGTTGCATTCATAGTTCCACCTCAACGTCTCCCAGAGCCGCAGAGACGCAGGCCTGGATTTTGATTCCCGATTCGGATACTACAGTGCCGTTGCGCAGGTCGCGAACGCGGCCGGCGCGCAACACACAATCGCAGGTATGGCAGATACCCATGCGGCATCCATGGGCGGGTTTCAGACCGTTTTGTTCGGCAAGTTCCAGAAGGCTCGTGCGACCATCACTTTGCACTGACGTCTCACTGCTTTTGAAATGCACGTTGCCTTCTACAATTTCCAGTTTGTCAAGGTCCGCAAGTTGAGCCGGAGAACGAAACCGCTCGGCATGAAACTGCGTCTGGAGGCCCGCTGTGGCCCAATGGGTTTCGAGAGTATCCAGCAAAGCCGCCGGGCCGCAAACCCAGGCCATGCGCGCACGCCAGTCCGGACAAAGTCGATCCAGGTGTTCGGCCGTGAAATGGCCGCTCACCGGAGCGCTGTCGGCCAGCCGGGTATAAATGCGATGCAGGCGATAGCCCTGATTTTTTTCCGCAAAGCCACTCAGCTCGGCGTTGAAAATCACCTCGGCCGGTCGCGGGGCATAGTGCAGGTGCACAATGTCGGGGAGTGAACGCGAACGAGCGGCGTAGCTACGCAACATGCTCATGATGGGCGTGATGCCGCTACCGGCTGTGATAAAAAGCGAGCGTGGCGGGGGCGTTGGGGGCGGAACGAAATCGCCGCGGGCCTGGCTGATTGGCAGAACGGCGCCTTTTTTCAAATGCCGGACCAAAAACTGTGAAACCCGCCCGTCCGTGATCGCTTTGACGGTAATCGCAATCCTGCGACCGCGGGTCGCCGGAGCCGAAGAGATGGAATAGGAACGCGAATGGCGGACGCCCTGTACGGGCACAGCCAGCTCCAGAAATTGGCCCGGCTGGTGCCCTTTCCAGGCACGGCCAGGGCGCAGGAAGATTGTCCGCGAGTCGGGGGTTTCGTCACTAAACCCGACCACCCGGGCCCGCAGTTCGCCACTTCGGCCGATCCCGATCAGGCCGGCGTAGTCTGAAAACGACCGCGGGTAGGTAAACAGGTCCAGAAATCTCAGCAATCGGTCCTTGATGCTCAGCAGTTTCTTTTTCATCATGTCCGCCATCTATCTAACGGCGTTAGATATTTTCCAGGCCTCTCTGCTGGCAAGCATTTTTTTACGCGCCGCACAACGAAGCACCCGTGACTGAACGTGTTAAAACGATTGGCAAACGCAAAGATGCATCGCCCCAGGCCCCGGCCGGGGGGCCCCGGGCGAGCCGGGAAGCCCGTCAGCTTCCCGGAAGATGGGTGCCGTGAGTCATGGCCAGGAATGGGGAGTCGATGCTGGGACCCGGCCGGAAAGGTCGCTTTCGAGAGCCACGAAAAAACGGCGGCCGCCTGGGGGGTTCTGGCTCGTGTCAGGGAAATGGGCGCAGTGGGCGGGTCTCCGTTTCTGTCACACCACTATGGCATATTGGCCGCATGCAGGAGAATGGCGCACAACCCACGAACACCCCGGCGATGGAGGAACTCACCGAGCTTCCCGAAATCGGCGGTGGCATACTGGCACGCAGGCACCGTCTGGGTGCGGTCGACTGTCTGTGGCTCTTCTTCTCCCGGCCTGGACCCTACTCGGGGATGTTCTTGCGGGCCGATCGCCAGAGTCTGTGCCCGCGTTTTCGCGACCTCGACATCAAGCCCGGTGATTACGAACTCTGGCGGCTGGCGGCCGGCCAGGAGCGCTTTGCCGATCTGAGGCCTGGCGTTGCGATTGGCTTCGAGCAGCTATTTCGCATACGGCGCCGCTACGATCGCGCAGCCGCGCCATCGTACGACCCCGAGAACGAAACGTCCTTGTCCGTAGAGGAAGCTGCGCTCTTTTCGTGGTTGGAAAGGCTTGGATACCTGACGAACCGACCGGGTTGGTGTTTTCAAAGACGCGGTTTTGTTGTGATCGGACTCTGGGCGCGTGCGAAGGGCGTAAGCCAGGATGCAGCTTTGCTTTCCTGTCTGGGCGAGGCGCTTCTACGGACCGATAGGGCCTTTGCAGCGCTCTGCGAACGGGCCTGGATGCGACTCGATGAAAGCAGTCGCCGGGGAATTACCGAACAGATGCGATCCCGCTTTTATTGTGAAGATCATTCTGTTCCGGGCCTCTATATGGCCTCGGTTCTGGCCCGCTGGCCGTCCCGAACATGCCCGACCGATGTGCGGGATCCCGCAAGCAGGGCCCATCGCTACCTGGTGCGCGCCCTGGGGCGGCGCATCGCGTAATTGGATGCAAAACACAATTCAGGATTTTTGCGAAGCACGGCTGCGCAAGACCGGCGGATGTTCGTAGCTCAACCCGCTCAGCCGCGCAAGTTCCTGCATGCGTTCATGTAGGAACCGGGCGGGGTCTTCCGGCCAGCTGTAGTCTCTTGCCGGAGACAAACGCAAAAAGAGCGTGGTGCGCAGCGAACCGGGCGCCCGTCGGTATTCGTAACCCAGACAGAGAACCTGGATCGGTATTTCGTTTTTCTTTACCAGGCAGCGAAAGCCTGGCAATCGCCCGGGTCCGACCTCATTTTCAAAAAAGGTCTGCTCGGGATAAATCACAAGCAGACGACCGTCGTGTAGAACCCGTCTCGCCAGACGCAGGTGGGGCCGGCTTCGCATGGGACGTTCGCGGTTTATCGGAATGCCGCCGCATTTCAGGCAAAAGCCCAGATAATGCGGGGCGACCAGCTCGTGCTTCATGATGCACCAGTTGTCGAGCCGCCGCCTGGTCAAAACCCAGGCGTAGCCCATAGGCGTATCCTCGTTGCGCTGGTGCTTTGCGAGGACCAGGACAGGACCGGATGGGGGCAGGTGTTCGAGTCCCTGGACCCGCACCCGGTAGAGCAAGCCGCCGACGTAGCGGCCCAAAAAATACAAAAACCAGCTGGCGGCCCTGGTCTTGCCCGGGTGGGAGTTGCCGGCATAGTCAGGATGACCGTAGACCCGCCGCCCGGACGCCCTCGGGAGCGCACTGTTCTTCGCCGGAAGGCCCACACGAACGACTGCCCTGCTACGGTTCACGCTGTAAACCGATTCCCAACACGGTCGCGTGCCAAAAAGAAAGCCCAGGAGCCAAACAAAGGGTCCGAAACTGCTCCAGATCATAGTAGCAAATGACGCCCCCAATATACTGCCGACAGCGACCATGCCTGCAGCCCCTGATATCTACTTCGCCTACGACGGTTCGTTGAATGGCGACTGGGTGGCCCGATACGCCATTCGGGCGGCCGCGCGTATGGCGAGTCGGAAGCTGCACATCGTGCATGTGCTGGATGGTCGTCTCCCCGAAGGCGTGTTCAATGACCGCCTGATTGGCCTGGAACGGGAGTGCAAGGCACGTGACGTGGACCTGCAAACGACCATTGTTCCGCGACGCGCTGAAGTTGCAGCATCCATCGTCGAGCAGATCCCCGCCGGTCCAGGATCGTTGCTGTATTGCGGGACCCGCGCCCGATCGCGACGCGGATTCATAGCCGGCACCGTGGCAGCCCGGCTGCTCAAGCAAAGCCATTGCCATACGATCGCAGTTCGGGTCGTAAATCCGGGCTTGCTCGGCGATCCACGCGACGTTCTGCTCCCACTTTCCGGACGCAGCGACACCATTGAGCGCTGCGTGTTTCTGGCCGAACTTTTCTTGCCGGACCTGGATTCCATACACCTGCTACGGGTCGCCACACTCTCCGGCTTCTCGTTTCACTATCTGACACGTAAGAAGGCCGCGCATCTGAAGCGGGAAATCAACGAATGGACCCGCAACGCCGCAGCCGCTCTGCGGGATCAGCTTCAAGAACGCTGCCCCCGATTAGATTATCGCGCCCAGGTTTCCGACGACTGGACGCGGGAAATTCTGGTTCAGGCAAACAAACTTAAAGCACGGATGATTCTTATGGGCGCCTCGGACCGCAGCCTCCCGGGCCGCTATCTGCACGGCAACCTGATTGAGCGTGTGCTGCGCGAGACCTCCAGCGACGTCGGAATCTATCGATTGTTATGAGTGAACCACAACAGATTCAACACCTGCCCGTAGACCAGGTCTGCGAATGGCTGGGTTCCCGTGCGGACGGCCTCGTGACGGCTGAGATCCAGGATCGGCTACGGGAGGTTGGTCGCAATACCTTCGAAAGGAAGGAACGCGGAAAGCATCTCCGGTCGCTGCTCAAGCAGTTCACGAACTTTTTCACGATTCTACTCAACGTTTCGGCGGTCATTTGTTTCATCGCGGACGCCATCCAGCCGGGCGAAAGCATGAACGTACTGGGCTATGCCCTGTTCGGAGTCTCCAGCCTGAACGCCCTGTTCAGTTTCATACAGGAATATCGGGCGGAGAAAGCCATGGAAGCCCTGCAGCGCTTTTTGCCTCAGAAGGTCACGGTTCGTCGCGAAAATCAGATCATAACCGTGCTGGCCGAAGAGCTGGTCCCCGGAGATATTCTGATTCTGCATGAAGGTGATCGCATACCAGCAGATGCCCGCATCATCAAGAGTGAATCCCTCACCGTCAACAATGCGCCGCTGACGGGAGAATCGCGGGCCCAGCGCCTGCACGCCGGTCCCGTACAGTCCCGTCTGGCGGAAAGTGAAAACGTGGCTTTCGCCGGTTCCAATGTGTTGCGGGGTTCGGGCGAGGCCGTAATTTTCGCGACCGGCCTGCGCACCGAGTTCGGCAAACTCGCGCAGCTTTCGCAGGAGATCCGACGTCCTCCCTCGCCCCTGGAGCGGGAGACGGGGCACATGGTGCGGGTACTCACCGTAATTGCGACCGTCATGGGAGTCGCATTTTTCCTGTACGGAGTCTTCACGGGTCGTTCTTTGTGGGTGAATCTGGTTTTCATGATGGGCATTATCGTTGCGAATGTACCTGAGGGATTACTGCCCACCTTCACGCTGTCCCTGGCGATGGCTTCGTTACGCATGGCGCGCAAGAACGTTCTGGTAAAGGGATTGAGCTCCGTAGAAAGCCTGGGCGCCGTGCATGTGATCTGCACCGACAAGACCGGAACGCTGACTGAGAATCGACTGACCGTCACACACCTGGAAAGCCCGCTCAGAGATCAGGTTCCGGTCAGCGGTTACGTGGAACTGTTGCGCGCCGCGATGGTGGCGTCAGAAGTTCAGGGAGGCGAAGACGGTTATACGGGCGACCCGCTCGATACGGCCATCGCACGGCGTTATGAAGGACTCGGCCTGCCCACACCCGAATATGTGCATCGCTTTGCATTCGAAGTGGGGCTACGCCGGCAGGGAGGTGTGGAAGCGGGGGCTGGTTTTGCAGTCAAAGGCGCCTGGGAAGCCCTTCGTCCGCTGGTATCCGGTATACGTGGCCGCGAAGTCCTTCCCGCCAACGAAGAGACTCTGGCCGCAGCAGATCTCACCGTACACCGCCTGGCAAGTCAGGGCCTGCGGGTCATCGCCGTTGCCGGGAGACGACTGACTCCCGAGGAGATGGAGCAGGCGGCCGTGCCCGCCGGACCCGGTGAAGAAGACCCCCTGCAGGCGACCCTGGAAAGCGATCTCATTCTGGAAGGATTTCTCGGAGTTGAGGATCCGCTGCGGCGAGAAGTACCGCCGGCAGTGCGCCGCTGCCATCGGGCCGGCATAGATGTGATCCTGATCACCGGCGATCATCCTGATACCGCGCTCGCGGTAGCCAGACAGAGCCGCATCGTTCCGCGGAGCGCAAGTCTGGATTCTGTTCTAACGGGTGACGTTCTGGAGAATATGACCCGGGAAGAATTGGTCGAAGCGCTGGGCAACAAGGTGCGTGTGTTCGCCCGAACGACTCCGGAACAGAAAATGAAAATTGTTTCCGCGCTCAAGGCCCGCGACCTGGTGGTGGCAATGACCGGTGACGGTGTCAATGATGCACCGGCGCTTAAGGCGGCAGACGTCGGCATTGCCATGGGAAGAGACGGCACCGATGTAGCCCGGGAGTCGGCTCAGATCATACTTCTCGATGATAACTTTGCATCAATCGTGGCGGGCATTGAAGAAGGTCGCGCCGTGTTCGCAAACATCAAACGCTTCACGAACTACGTGCTCGTAAGCAACGGCCCGGAAATCGTTCCTTATCTGCTCTACGTCCTTTTTCCCGTGCCGCTCGCGCTATCGGTCATTCACATCCTTTCGATTGATCTCGGCACCGACATCGTTCCGTCCATGGCACTCGGCCAGGAACCACCCGATCCGGGAGAAATGGAACGCCCTCCCAGAAAGCTCAACGAAGGCCTGCTCACCCCCGCGCTGATCCTGCACAGCTACGGCTTTCTGGGGCTGATCGAAGCGGCCTGGTCGATCGGTCTTTTCTTTCTGGTGATGTTTCAGGGTGGCTGGGAGTGGGGAGAGGCTGTCGCAAATAGCGATCCGGTGTATCGGAGCGCGATGGGCATGGCGCTGGCCACAATCCTGCTGATGCAGATCGGCAATCTGATCGGTCGTCGGTATCGTAATCGCTCCGGATTGGATCGCGGCATATTTCGTAACCGGTTGCTGATCTCCGGAATCGTCATTCAGATCGTCTTTGCGTGTGCGGTTGTCTACGCGCCGCCTTTCCACAAGGTATTCAATACACTGCCCGTTTCCCTGGAGATCTTTGCACTCGGATGGTTGGGCGTCCCTCTGATTTTTGTTTCAGACTACGTCCGCAAACAGATCGCCAGGCGCTTTTTTCAGAACGGCCCCTGAAAAAAGCACGCAACAAAACGCATTCGATAGACCTTCCCTGTATATGGAAAGAACACTCGAATGGGCCTCCCGGGCTACCCAACCAGCCAGCCCGGCCTGCACTCTGCTGATTCCCGGTCGCCGCCTGCGTTATCTGGGAAAGAGAAAAAAGAAATTGGGGGGAGTTGTTCGCTACTTAAGGCATCTGCTTTCCCAGGCTCCTCTTTACCGCGCCGCGGGTCTGCTTCCAAAGATTGAACGCACAACCCGATTCTACCAGCGGTCCGGGCAACTTCTGGATAAGTGGCATGTCCGTATTCCGGCTCACCACTGGACCGAGCTCAGGTGTCTTGCGGGGGGATGTGGCGTCACGATGACTCACATGTTTGTGATCCTGATGGACATCGAGAAATCCGGCAAGCTGCGCAAGATCTGGAACCGAAAACTGCGTCCCACCGACGATCCTCCGACTCCGGTCTGGTCGAAAATCGGTTTTTGGGAGGCCCGGGTCGATCGGGACCAGGAAACCAGGCGGCATGTCGTCCTGATCGTGGAAGATCAGCCGCCGTGAGCGGAGCCAATCTGGCTTTCTTGTTGAGGGTCGGACAACGGCGAACATGCCGGCAGGATCGCACGTCCAACCAGGGAACAAGCGCAAGCCGCGATTTGTCTGCGAGCGTGGCCGGGAGCCGGAGGATTGAGACTTTCACAGAATGACCAGGTGGACCCGGCGAAGGATCCGCGCCATTATCAGATCGCCTGCCTGTTGACGATGGTGGTCTACCAGAGTCTGGCCTTTGACTTCACTCTGCTGCCCGCGGAAGCTCTGCTCCTGATCGGAACGGCACTGCTGAGTCAGGCAATCTTAGGTTATGTGTTTGCGGTCAGATTTGAATGGCGGAGCGCATGCATCAGCGGCCTTTCCCTGGTGCTGCTTTTGCGCACCGAATCTCCAGCGATGCTCGTACTGGCTCCGCTGATCGCAATTTCTTCAAAGTTTCTGATCCGCTATCAAAACCGCCATGTATTTAACCCGACGAACCTGGCAATCATCCTGCTTCTACTGTCGGGCGCTCCGGTGTGGGTGAGTCCCGGGGCCTGGGGCAGTTCGACAACTCTGGCCTTTCTTGCTCTGCTTGCCGGGGGGGCTGTGGTCCATAAAGCCCTGCGTCAGGACGTTACGATAGCGTTGCTGTTCTCTTATGGAGCAATTGTAATCGGTCGGGGGCTCTTTCTCGGCGATCCGATTGCGATCGCGGTTCATCAACTTACAAACGGCACGCTGCTGATTTTTGCCTTCTTCATGATTTCCGATCCAAAGACCACGCCCGACTCGCGGGCCGGTCGGATCTTCTTCGCGGCGCTCGTGGCGGTCGGCGCGGCATTTATTCAGTTCGCGCTGTTCAGGCCGAACGGCCTGCTCTATGCTCTTGTGTTTTGCTCTCTTTTGACACCGGCCCTGAACCGCGTGCTTCCGGGCACGCGGTTCGAATGGCGAACACAAAACAAATCAGGGCCGGAAAGCTGGCCTACAATTCCAACCGGAGTACATCCATGAACCAACCATTAAATTTCGTAAAAATCGCAATGATCGCATTGATCGTGGGCGCGGTTGCCCTTTTCTCCCGCGAGATTCTGGCGTTTTGTGGATTCTACGTCGCCCGGGCAGAAACGAATCTATTCAACAAAGCATCGCGCGTTGTTCTGGTACGAAACGAAAACCGCACCGTCCTTACCATGGCCAACGATTATCAAGGAGAACTCAAAGACTTTGCGATCGTAATACCGGTGCCGGTTGTGCTTGAGCGCGAACAAATTCACGTAACCGAACCGGCCCTGCTTGATCACCTGGACGCCTACTCGGCGCCGCGTCTTGTGGAATACTTCGACGCCGACCCATGCCGCCGGGTCTACTACGACGATGTTCGCCGAACGGACGTGCCCACCGAGGAGGGCACCGGGGGCGGAGCCGACGAAAGCAACAGCCTCGGAGTGACAGTCGAAGCACGCTACACGGTCGGAGAATATGACATCCTGATTCTGAGCGCTACAGAAAGTTCCGGCCTGGAGTCCTGGCTCCGGCAAAACGGTTACCGCATCCCGTCCGGGGCCGGTCCGGTGCTGGCGTCTTACCTGCGCCAGAACCTGAAGTTTTTCGTCGCACGCGTCAACCTTGAAGAACAATCTGCGACGGGTTACACCTACCTTCGACCTCTGCAGATCGCGTACGAATCACCTCGTTTCATGCTGCCGATCCGGCTGGGCACAGTGAACGCGAACGGGCCTCAGGAACTCTTTGTTTTTGCTCTCACACAAAATGGCCGGGTGGAAACCACGAACTATCGTACGGTGCGCCTTCCCTCAGGCAGCGAACTCCCGGCCTATATTAAAAACGACTTCGGCCGGTTCTATCGCGCCATGTTTGAGCGTCAGGTGGAGCGCGAGAACATGCGGGCTGTTTTCCTGGAGTACGCCTGGGACATGCGCTGGTGCGACCCCTGCGCTGCGGACCCCCTTTCGAGCACACAGTTGCAGGAACTCGGGGTTTTCTGGCTGAACGACGGCGGGGGCTCTGCCCCGCCGGTCTTTCTTACGCGATTGCATTTACGCTACACCGCTTCCAGTTTTCCAGACGATCTCGCGTTTCAGGAAACCAGCGACCGTACCAACTTCCAGGGACGCTACGTGATTCGTCATGCCTACACGGGTTCTTCACGCTGCGAAGCCTACGACCAGTACGTTCGTTCCCTCGGACCACGACGAGATGCAGAAGCAGCTACTCTGGCAAACCTGACCGGCTGGCCTATGTCCGAAATCCGAGAGCACATGGGCCCCATGCAAACGCCGGCGCCGACCGAACCCTGGTGGCGGCGCCTCTGGCGTTGAGCCAGTGCTTTCCGTCTTGACCGGAAGAAACATGCGCTGCACGATCAGGAAATGAAACCATATATACGTTCTGCCCCGGCGATGGCGCTCGCTTTCTTTTTTGGTCTTGCGTGCCCGGCCCAGGCCGAGTATCCAGAGTCCGTTCGGTTTTTGGGCAGTCTCTGGACCACCGCCAATTTTCAGGATCTGGGTGTTCGCTCGCTGCGTGAATACACCACCGGCGACGAAACGGTGCAATCCTGGACCCGATTACTTTCCGTGGTCCGCAGCCAGGGCCAGATGACCACCGGCACATTATGGAGCAGCGTCCGGACTCAATTTCTAGCGCAGTCCTGCCCGGAGGCCGATTTACAGAACCTCGGCCAGACTGAAAACGATCTCTACTACCTGCGGGATTATCGGCGCTGCCGTGAACCCTCGCCCGAGATAAACATGGTACGGGTGACGAACCATGGTGGGCAGATCATTGCGATCGTTTATGCGACCCGCTCCGGAATCGAAGCTGACGAGGCGGCCGAATTAATGGACGAGCTGGATCGATTTCCTCTGGAATAACTTCGCAGAGCGGGCCCTAAGCGGACGTTATCATAACGCGATTGCCACCCTGCCCCTTCGCCTGATAAAGCGCCTGGTCGGCGGCATCCAGCAATTCCGGCACATAGCCCGGAGGCGTAAGTGTCGCGATCCCGCAGCTGAACGTGCTTCGGAATTTGTGCTCCCCGTACAAATGTTCGATTTCGCTGAAGTCGCTACAGATCCTATCCAGGATGCCTTTGGTCGTCTCCGAATTTGAATCGCGCAATATCACCAGAAACTCTTCGCCACCATACCGGGCCACTTCGTCCGAAGTGCGCGTGCGATATTTCAGAAGCCGGGCCAGACTCTTGATGACCTGATCGCCGGCCGCATGACCGTAACGATCGTTTATCGTTTTGAATTTGTCGATATCGACCAGCGCGATCGAAAGCGGACGACCCCGCCGCTCGGCCTGAGCCGCCTCCCTTTCCAGCCAGAGTCTGGCGTTCGTATGATCGAGAAGCCCGGTCAAGCCATCGGTCACCATCAGTTTACGCAAGCGGCGATGGCGTTCCGCCCGGCTCCGAACAGAAGCCAGTAAATAATCATCTGGCACAGGACGATAAATGAAATCGTCCCCACCCCGACTCATGGCCGCCAGACGACGATCGAGGCGCTGCTCCTCGGAGTGAAATATGATCGGCACACTCTGGAACTCGCGCTCCTGTCGAATCATGGCAGCGAGTTCCATACCCAGGCAGGTCGGAAAGTAGAGCTCCATCAACACCAGGTCCGGAATAAACTCAGCCATCGCATCGAGCAGTACCACGGGATCCGTAATTGTATCCACTTCCATGCCCGCGCCCAAAAAGAGGCGCCGGTGGTGATCCAGTCGGGCCTCGTCGTGGTCGGCGATCAAAACCCGATAAGGATCGGCGTGTTGGTCTTCCAGAAGCCCATCCAGCGATCGAATGATGCCATTCAGGCTTACCGGTTTTTTCAGGTAGGCGTCGGCGCCAAATCGAACCGCTTCCAGGCGCGCATCGAAATGGTCCTCGTCGGAAAGAAACACAACCGGCACCGGTGGATTGTATTCCTGCTTCATGCCGGCGATGGTCATCGCGTGCCGGCGCTCTTCGGGATGCATGTCCACGATGATCGCCAGAGTATGGAGAGAATTCATCGCCCGGCTGGCCTCGGGAATCGAAGAGAAGCTGTACAGATCATAGCCGTACGGACGCAACAAACGTACGAGATCTTCACGGAGCACGCCGTCCGCCGAAACAAAAATTACGGGATTTTCGATTCCGGGCCCGGCCGGTGAATCGGAATCGCGGTTGGGCTTGAAGGCGCCACCGTCATTGCGTCTGCGACCCCGGTTGCCTTTATTGCGAAAGTTTCTGGCCATTGCGTAGACCAACGCCCCGGTCGAGGGCAGCTCTATCAGAAATTAGTGGTGGTGGCCGCCCGCCCCGTGTACGTGGCCGTGATCAATTTCTTCTTTCGTTGCGGCACGCAGACCGACGACTTCTACATCAAAGTTCAGATCGTAGCCCGCGAGCGGATGGTTGCCATCAACCGTGATTTCCTGGATGCCAACGTTGGTGACCGTAACCACCGAATGACCCGATTGAAATTGCATACCGACTTCAATCTGATCGATTCCCCGAAAGGCGTCGCGGGGCAGGGATTGGACCAACTCCTCGTTGCGTTGCCCATAGCCTTCGTCGGGCGGGATCTTAACAGAAACCTGATCGTTCTCCTGCTTGCCCTGGAGCGCATTTTCCAATCCACTTACCAGTTGACCAACGCCGTGCAGGTACGTCAGAGGTTCGTTGCCTTCGGACGTATCGATAACGTTGCCTTCGTTGTCTTTCAGAGTATAGTTGATCGTTACTACGCTGTGCTTGTCAATCTGCATGCCTTGCTCCTTTTTCTGCTTCCCGGTCGAGGCACAAATCGGGGGGATTCTTGCGGCACAACACGGTCCAGCGGGGGGATTTCGGTCTGACCTGTTCGGTCAGTGTTTCGATGCGCTCCGAATCGGCAAGCCACTCTCGGAGGACTCCCGGCCCTTACAGCGGGGCCGGGAGCCCTTTCCAGAGGGCCGATTGGCTCAAATTCAACCGCCGGCCTGAAGCCGGTAAATCGTTTCAAAATACAGACCTGCTGCCGGAAAGCAGCCGGTCTGGCTTTCCAGACCGATAGCCGGGAATCAGGTGTGGCTGCGCTCCAGACGGCGAATTCTTTCTGCCAGCGGCGGGTGGGTTGCAAACAGCGCCATGAGCCCGGCCGGTTTGCTTGAGATCTTGAGCGACTGCAGGGCCGGCGCCGCGTTCGGATCAATGCGGTTACTCAGACCCTGCAGAGCGCGCAACGCTCCGATCATTTTCTCGCGACCCGCCAGACGGGCGCCACCGGCATCCGCCCGATACTCCCGCCAGCGGGAGAAGGCAGCCACAACCAGCATTCCCAGAAAGCTGAACGCAATCTCCAGAGCAATAGTGACAACAAAACGCACGATCCAGGCCAGTTGTTCACGCACCATGGTCGAAACGAAAAAGGCAACCACGCGCGCGAAAAACATCACGAAGGCGTTTACGATCCCCTGCACCAGGGTCATGGTTACCATGTCACCGTTGGCGACGTGGGCGATCTCGTGCCCGAGCACTCCGTCCACCTGGTCACTGCTCATCGAACCCAGAAGTCCGCTGGAAACAGCAACCAGCGAACGGTTCTTCGTGGGGCCGGTAGCAAAAGCGTTCACTTCGGCGCTCTGGTAGATGCCCACCTCCGGCATACGATCAATGCCGGCCGCACGGGCCAGACGATGTACGCGGGCCACCAGATCCCGCAAAGCGGCATCGCCCACGTTCGCATCGATAACCTGAACGCCCAGCATCCATTTGGCCATCATACGTGAAAGAGCAAGGGAAATGAACGCCCCACCCATTCCCCAGGCCACGCAGAACACCAGAAGCGTGGTGTAGTTCAGACCCTGCGCTGACATGTAGCCGGGGACGCCCAGCAGCGTCGTCACGATCGTGATCGTTACGATCACGAGCAGGTTCACGACCATAAAAAGGAAAATGCGTTTGAAAGCAGCCATAGACTCCTCGCGGTAAGATCCGCAAGGACACGGGATAATGCAGCCGGGCATCGGCGGCGATTTCTTTTTCCGGCCCCGCACGAATTCTTATTGCCTGTCCCGGCGTACAAATCATGATTCGCGTGGACTAAGAGGAGACAAACATGATACACTTGCTGGTTTCGATTGTTGTGGGAGGCATTGCTGGTTTTGTCGCCGGTCAGCTATGGAAAGGCAGTGGCTTTGGCATTCCGATCAACGTGATTCTGGGCATCGTGGGCGCCGCCATCATGGGATGGCTCTTCAACTTCTTTGGCGTTTCGCGGTTCATTCCCAACGCCTTCTACATTGAATACTTCATCGCGGGCGTTCTCGGAGCGCTTCTTCTCCTATATATAGGCCGTCTCATCAAAAAGTAACCCGGGGCCTGGAGGCGCCCGGTCCCGGCGCCTCCAGGGACGGCGATGGCCCAGCGGAAAAGCCGGGTTGTCCCGCTCCCGAATCCTGCTGGACTCTTTTTCGAGGTAGCTTCCAACGCTGCGTTTCTAAAGCATCTGGTGCGGGAAAGCAAGCTCCCCAAAGAATCGCGGCACTACAACACGCCGCCTGCCACCAGAACCTGGACCGGCACACCGGAAAAGGCCGCATTGCCCGATGGTACATCGTAGAGATCAGGATCACTGAGCACGTTTACGTTTGGCCCTGGAGTGCGATCCTGGACTCCCGGGCCGGTCATCGTGTCCGAAGACCAACCGTGGGGCAGACTGACCACACCCGGCATGATCTCGTCGCTGATCGCGACCCTGGCTTCACCGATACTGCCGACCGCCGAAGACAATCGAACCAGACCACCGTCTTCGAGGCCCAATCGATCGGCGTCGGCCGCATTCATGAAAAGCGCTGTCCTATCTGCGCCATCGGCCAACCGGCCACTGTTCATCCATGAGTTGTTCGATTTCATGTGCCGGCGACCGATCAACACAAACTCCGACGGTGCGCCCTCGAGCGCCGAGCGCAAACGCGGGACGTCATTGAGCAGAGCAGGCGGCGCCATTTCGATTTGCCCGGAAGCGGTTTTGAGCATTGCAGGCAGGCGTGGCTTGAGTGCTCCCAGGTCTATGCCATGCGGCTTTGCGCGCAGCGTTTCAAAGTCGAGGCCGTAGGGCCCGGCTGCGCTCACATGCGCAATGATGCGATCGGGTCCCCGCAGGGTCCTTGCCTCCGGCGTTTCGACATCGATCGGGTGGGCCTGCAACCAGGCCTGATAGACACGTTCGTCCTCGCCTTCAAAATCAATGTCTGGACCGCGGCCGCCCAGAACCTGCGTGAGACCGAGCAACACCTGCCATTCATAAAGTTGCGTCGTGGGCTTTTCAAAAATCGCCGGTGAGTATTGCACGAAATTTCTTGTCATGAAATTCTGAAAGATGTAATCGAAATGCGAATCTTCCAGCGGCGAGATGGCCGGAAAAATGACATCGGCGTGGCGCGTCGTCTGGTTTACAAACATGTCGATCGACACCATGAAATCCAGTCCGGCCAGGGCGCGCGATATGCGATCCGACCCGGGAACGCTGACGGCCGGATTGCCGGCGATCGTAAAGAGCAAGCGCAACTGTCCGGCTCCGGGCGTTTCCATTTCCTCTGCCAGACAGGAGGCCGGGAATTCACCCATGATCTGTGGCAGTCCCCGGACCCGACTCGTCTTGCGACCAATCCGGTAACCGCGCTCGTTGGGCCTTCGTTCGCGCGTATTTGAGGAACCGCCAGCCGGCAGCGCAAACATCGCCCCGCCCTCACGATCGAGGTTTCCCGTGAGTATATTCAGAACGTCCACCAACCAGCTGGAAAGGCTGCCAAAGGCCTGGGTGCATGTGCCCATGCGACCGTAGACAACGCCCCGTTCCGCTGCGGAAAGTTCCCGTGCCAGGCGACGGATGTCCTCGGCCGCTATGCCGCAATGCCCGCTGACAACTTCGGGTGTAAACGGCTCCGCGAGTTCGCGGACCCGCTCAAGGCCCGAAAGCAGGCCTTCGTAACGTTCCAGGCGTGTACCTTCGTTTTCGAAGATCGTTCGCGTCAGAGCAAAAAGAAACAGCGCATCGCTTCCCGGCCTGATGAAGTGGTGTTCGTCGGCATGTTTTGCGGTCCGCGTGCGTCGCGGATCAATTACGACCAGACGCCCGCCCCGCGTTTGCAGGTCGCGCACGCGCCGCGGCAGATCGGGCACGGTCCAGAGGCTGCCGTTGGACTCAAACGGATTGGCCCCCAGCATCAAAAGGTAGTCGGTGCGATCAATGTCCGGAAGAGCAATGGATGAGGTCGTTCCGAACATGAGAGCACTTACGTATTGTTTGGGCAGCTGATCCACGCTGCTTGCCGAATAGATGTGCGACGACTTCATGGCGCGCAAAAAGGACGGCGTGTAGAGGTAGAGCGACGGGTTGTGCACGGTAGGGTTGCCGAGATAGGCGCCAATCGAACTGCGGCCGTGTTCTTCAAGCACACGACGCAGTCCCTGATCCACGTGCGCGAAGGCCTCGGAGTACGAAACGGGCACGAACCGGCCGTCGCGTTTCACAAGCGGCGTACGCAGACGATCCGGGTCCGCATGCAACGCACCCAGAGCACGCCCCTTGGGGCAGACATAACCGCGACTGAACGGGTTGTCCTTGTCTCCCAATATGTTTTTTACGTTCTCGCCCTCGACCTCAATACTGAGTCCGCAGGTGGCCTCACAAAGCGGACAGGTTCGGTAATGCAAATGGCTCACAGCCTTAGCTCCGTCGTGCCGCTACCGGGGCGCTCGTGAATTGCAATCAGGCCGGCCCGTTCGAGGGCCTCTTCCCGCAGGTGAGAAATTTTTTGATACTCGGGAGAAGAAGCCATTCTGAGAAACGCACGCGGCTCCGGATAGCGTACCATAAGCACCATATCCCAGCTCTCATCGGAAACCAGGTGCGCCCGCGCATCGCCAAAAAAGATCGGACTGGCGCCCGCAGCTGCAAGCAGCGGCCTGACGGCCTCGACGTAGCGTTCGTAGGAAGCGCGACCCTCCTCGCCCCGAAACGAAAGCAGATTCAGCATGACCACCGGTTGGCCGGCCGGCATCTTCATAAGTTCGCGCAACGCTTTGCGATCGGGGATTACGCTCATCCGTTTCCAGAAGCAGCCAAAACCCGCCGCTCCCGCTCCGAAGACTCGTCGGCGGCAGCAGCCTGACAAGAGAAAAAGCAATGCAATTTCACCTTTACGTGATCTTTACTGAATGTGAACCGGTGTACGGGGGCGGCTGAACCTTGCTGACGCCCACAATGGAAAACGCAGATGATCCAATCGAACTACTACGAAGACAACCCTGACATCCAGATGCATGTGGACCGCTTCATAGACTGGGAAGAGGTCGTGCGGCTTTACGAAGACGGCTTTCGAGACGCGGCCGCGTACGAACGAACCGGAGACGAGCGCCTGGCCATGGCGCCCCACTCCACCGAAGAGGCGCTTGATTACTATCGTTCCATCTTTCAGGCTTACGGGGATCTGTGCGGCAATGAGATGTCGCAGCTGGCCCAGAAGATGGACCAGGAAGGACTGAAGTTCGAGAGCGGCACGGTCACGCACCCGGCGGAGTTCGCGAATTTCTTCGAGAAGTTTCACGCCGCAGGCCTGCACCCGACTTCCTTTCAGCGGCGCTACGGCGGCCTTGGCCTGCCCCATGTCGTGAAAGCCCTGAGCCAGGAACTGAGCTACCGGGCCGACACGAGCCTTTCGATCGCGGTCGGCAGCGTAAATCTGGCGGCGATCATGGAGGCTTACGCCAGTCCCGAGATGAGCGCCGAGTGGTTGCCGAAGCTGATCGACAATCGCTACACGGTGACGATGGGTCTTTCGGAACCCGACTTTGGTTCCGACCTGCCAAATGTGCGCACACGCGCAGAACTCATCGACGGGAAATGGTACCTTACGGGGACCAAACGCTTCCAGACGATGGCGTGCGGCGTAAACGGCCAGCCCTCGGCCGTACTTGCCCTGGCGCGCACCGGCAAAACCGGAGGCGGCGCCCGCGGCCTGTCTTTCTTTTTGGTCGAAGGGAAGGACATCGAGATAACCGGCATTGAAAAAAAACTGGGCCTCAAAGCGTCGGCCACCTGTGAAGTGGCCTTTGAAAAATCCCCCGCGCACCTGATTGGTGAAGAAGGCCACGGACTTACGAAGTATGTCATCGGCATGTTAAACGGCGCGCGCATGAGCGTGGCGTCTCAAGGGGCCGGTATGGCAACTGCGGCCTACTTTGAAGCGCGCAAGTACGCAAACGAACGCATTCAATTCGGCAAGCCCATTGCCGACATTCCGGCCGTGGCGCGCATGCTGCGACGCATGGAGCGCGAGATAGCCGCCATGCGTTGCCTGATGGTCGAGGCCGCGCTATCGGTGGATCGCTACCACTGGCGCATGTTGCACCTGCGGGAAGATGGAAAAAGCGAACGAGAGATCAAAAACGACTCCGCCATCCGTCAGGGCGAAAAGCTCGCCAGCGCGCTTACCCCCATGTCCAAGTACTACAACTCGGAACTGGTAAACCAGATCACCTACGATGCGATTCAGGTATTTGGCGGCGCCGGCTACATCGAAGAATACGACGTGGCCCGTCTGTATCGCGATGCCCGTATTGCAAACATTTATGACGGCACGACCCAGATTCAGATCAACGCGGCCATCGGCGGCGTGGTGCAGGGATTGTCCGTGGCCGGCAACCTGCGTGGATACATTGAAAAACTTCTGGAAGCTCCGGGCATCAGCCAGCGCAGTCGCGATCTCTTCCAGGAGTTGCAGCAGATAGTGGAAATCTATCGGGGCCTGGACGCACCAACTCGCGAAGAACTATCGTTCGAAGTCGTCGAATCGTGTACTCGCCTTCTGAACGGCCTCTTTCTTGAAAAGACCGCCGGAAAACTCGAGGGCGCCGACGCGGACCATCGCTTTGAGATGGCGCGCGAATACATCGTCGATAGCGCCGGCATTCTGGCCCGCAATCGCATCCGCCTGCAGGCTGCGACCGAAAACGAAAGGGCACACCGGGACCAGAAGCGGTCGGCCTAACACCAGCTGGCCTGATTTCCGGGCACGCGCAACATCTCTTTGACGTTGGCCTCGATCACGCGGTACCCGACGTTGCCGTACAGTTTCTGCCGACCGCCGTTGAGCACATAGGTCGGACTGCCCATGACCTGATACCCTTCCGCAATCTTGATGTCGTGCATCAACCCGGCCATGGCCCGACCGTCATGCAGGGCCTCCTCGATGGGCGCACGGGCCAACTTCAGTTCTTCGGCCACGGCAAGCTGAACCTCCAGCCGGGCAATGTCACGGCCCTCCTGAAAGAACAGTTGCCGCAGCCGCCAGGCGACTTCTTCGCAAACGCTCCGGCCGGCAACGCGCACGTCTCTGAAAGTGCCATCCCGCTCCAGGACCTGTAGCGCCTTCACGAAAAGATGCGGGCTACCACTCGAAGCGGGAACCTGGTCTCCCTCCCAGAGCGATTCGTGAATCTGGCAGTGTTCAAATTGGGCCACGGCCTCGCGCACGTGACGGGCGTAACCCGAAAACCCGCCCCGGTCTTTCCAGGCCTGGCGGATCTTCGATTGCACGTCCCCGAAAACGGGAACGAAGTGATACACGAAACGCACCTCGCCCGGAAAGTTCTGGCAAACCTCATCGACGCGAATCTGTGAAATGTAGGCCCAGATACAAAGCATGTCTGAAAAGTGCTCGATCGTAACCGTTTTTGAATGGGTTTCCATACAGACGCTCCCTCCGCGAAAGAATGCCGAAGCTTTGCTCGAACGACCATGATCTGGCGCAGTTTTGTACGCTCTCAGCTTTCTTTCCGGGCACCAACGCCAGGCCCACCGAATCTCAAAAGCTTCGGGCAGACGCCGCTTCCGGGTATGCCTGTGCGCGCACGGAACGATTCCGGGTTTACAGGCTGATGGCGGTTTTTTATGGCAAGTTCATGTCCGCGCCATTTGAACAGGACGGAAACGCGCTTCGCATTCGCTACGGTATGCGGGGGACCGGTTGCCTGTACGCGGGCATTGGCCTGATCGGCGGACTTTTGGTCCTGGGGGCCGGGCTCTATCTGCTGGCCAGCGTCGGTGAAGAAGACACGGCACCGGGCGACCTTCTCATGGGCGCTTTCGTGCTGCTCTTTGGCCTGGTATTTCTGCTCGGCTCTTTCAGTGGCCGAAGCTTTTCCTTTCGTTCCGAGTTGCTTGTCGAGCCGGACCGACAGGAGTTGCGTTTGACTCGGACCGACTCATCAGATCCGATCCGAATCCCCTTCGGGCAGGCGTTGCGCTACGAAATCCACCGGGTGTTTCGCGGCCACGGTTCGGTCTCGTACAGCAATAGCGAAAGCACCCGGGGACGCGGGCCAACCTACCAGATATTTCTGGTTCTGCGGGATGGCAGTCTCTTCTGGCTCTACACCAGCGCAGATATCGAACAGGTCCGCGCGCTGCTCGGGCTGCTCACGGAGCGATTGCTGCTTCCGGTGCGGGATCTCTCTGGAAACAAACTCGATCAAAGCGAAGCCCGGCAGTACGAAAACCCGCCGGCCGAATCTTCCCCGGAGTCTTCATCGTTCGTGAGCGTGGAGCGGAAGGGCGGAGAAACGAGCATTCGCATTCTGGAAAAACGATCTTTACGGACAACGCTGCTCAAGGTGCTCGTGTTCCTGCTCTTTTTCGGGGCGCCGCTTCTGATCTTTCGGGATATGCTCGTGACACCACCGGATTGGAGTTCGCCCCACAGCTATGTGTTTCTGGTCCCGGCCGGAATTTTCGCGGCCTTTTTTCTTTCGGTTACGATCTTCATGCTGCTCATTACTTTGCGATCGTACCGCATTGTGCTGCGTCACGCAAACCTGATTGCGGAGCTCTGTTTACCCTGGCCGTTGCGCTTTCTTTCGCGTTCGCGCACCGTGACACGCGACATGATCCGGCAGATTCGGGTCAATCGTCTGGACGAAGGTCACTTCTGGCTTTCGGTGGCCCTGGAAACAAGCTACGCGCGGAGCCTGCTTCCGCCTTCCGGCCTGGACTTTTTGTTTAACGTCGGTGCGTTCTCAAAAACCGCCCTTCACGAAACGAGCCCGGATGAGCGTGTACTGGGTCTCTGGGAAGTGCCCGGATACCTGCGGGCTGACCAGGGCGCGGGTTATCACGAGTTGCGCTTCATTGAAAAAATCGTGCAACAGGAGCTGGGCCTGGTCGATGGGGACCTGGAGTCCTATTCCCACGCCTGATCAATTGCGCAAACCGGCCGCCTCAATTTCCTGCATGCGACTTGTATAGCAGTTGGAGCGCGCCACCTGATAGGCGTTCTCCCCATCTTCGTTGCGCGCGCTCTGGTTTGCCCCGGCCTGAAGCAGAATGCCGATGGTGCTTGCCCGGCACTTCAGAGCCGCGTTCATGAGCGGGGTTTGGCCGGCGTTGCTTGCCAGGTTCACGTCCGCCCCGGCCGCAATCAGGCGCCGCACGATCGCGTCGTAACCGTTGTAGGCCGCCTGGCTGATCGGCGTACTGCCAATCGAACTGCGGGCATTCACATCGGCTCCGTTTTCGATCAGAATTTGAACCATTTCTTCTTCTTCGCCGAGTACAGCATAACCCAGAGCAGAAATTCCCAGGTCCATACGCAGGTTCACGTCCGCGCCGGCCTGCAGGGCCCCGCGTAGAAGCGGCACGTTTCCGGTGTTGATCGCGTAACGCAGTTCTTCGTCGGCGTCTTCCGGCGCCACTTCCTCGATCTCCACGGCCGTATTCGGTGTGGGCTGTGGTTCCTCGACCTCGGTGATGGTATGACCCATATCGCTCCAGTAACTGCCCCAGGTCGGAATATCTCCGCGCAGGTTGCGCACGTTGCGATCGCGGTCCACCAGGCCACCGTAGATCTCAACGCGCGGCTGACCGGAGGTGGCGCGCAGCACCAGGTCGCCGCCCTGGCCCAGATGGTACTCTTCGTTCAGTCCGTGATAGTAGATTTCGTCGTAATCGTAGGCATCGAGGTGGCGGGAGTTCCAGCCAATTTGAAACTCCCCGCCGGTGGCCTTTACATAAACAGCGCTATACGGCAGCACGAAGACCCCACTCGGTTGCCAGCCACCCGACAACGTGCGGGCCTCTCTACGCGGTCGGGGCGATACCAAAAGTACGATCTCACCGAACGGAATCGCAATCTCCTGCCGGCGCGGGTTCATGCGCATAAAACGTGAGCCCGAGGTCCCGGCACTGCTCGAATGCAAAACGCGACGCGTCTGACGATCCCAGAGATACAGGTATTCACCGCCAAGCGCCAGAACACGGCCATCCGGACTGAGGGCAATGCGTGGCATCGAATCGGTCACACTGACCACCAGGCGATCCAGAAAACCGGTGTTGATGTCGGCCTGAGCAATCACGGCCTTTGAACCGGACTCCCCCATGACGCAAAGCAAGTGCGACGGATTTGCCGGATCGAAAATCAAACTCATGACGGAGTAAAAGCCGGGAAAGTTGTTCGCCCGGGCTGCGTTTACATAGGCCGGTAGACGTCGCAGCTCCCGACCGCTAAGCGCATCTACGATGGCGATTGTGCCCACACAGTCGCCAATGGCAATCGTCCGGCGATCGGGACTGATTGCCATACTGTGAAAAGGATGAGAACAGCTATCTGGAGGTATGCCGGCCTGCACATCGGCCGGTGTCTTGAGCTGGTATTTCCAGGCGATGGCGCCGCTGGTCGCATCCAGTTGGATCAACCAGCGGTCCTCGTGCGGCCTGCACGAACCGAAGTTATGGCCGTACTGGTTTTTGAAGATGACAAACAGGCTGCGCGAATCCGAAGAAAACCGGGCGGTCACGGGATCGAGGAGAATCGGGGCGTTATTCAGGCGCCCGACACAGGGCCCGTAAAAACTGGCCAGCTGGACTGTCCGGACTGTGCTGCCATCCCGGGAGTTCAGCACCACCAGACTGTGCGGCGAGTCCACCACATCGTTGGATGCGATCACCGAAATCAAATTGCCGTTCGGGCTGACTTCCATCTCATCGATGGTCGGATAATTGCCGCCGTAAAGGGTGGCCGCAAAAGGTTTGACCGACCAGCGTCGCAGGGCGTTGTCCAGCTCCCAGAACGTGACATTGCCGGCTTCGATGGGGGAGCCACTGTGGTCTCCCGTGTCCCCCACGACCAGCGCGGTACCGTCGGGGGTGTAGGCCACAGTTTCCACCGCTTCGGCCTCGGTGGCCGGAAAGCCGTAGGCGCTCATCCAGGCCCGCTGGCCCGCAGGAGCCAGCTCGGGGTGGTCGAGCAACAGGGGTAACTCCCTCTGGGCGCGTGGTATTTCGTACCCGGGTAGAGGGCCGGCCAGGAGCAAAATCGAAAAGAAAAGCACTTTCGATGTGCGCATACGATCTCCTTCCTTCTCCGGCATAATCACGGAACGGGAGAGAAAGAGACCCCGTAGCCGGTAATGTTGCAACTACTTTCGTCCTACAGCGGTAGCGGGCCTGATTGACAGGGGAAGGACAAACCAGCAGGCTACACAACGGTGACCGAGGAACAGAAGCATGTGCGTCGGCTGGAAGAGCAGATCGAAGATCTGATCGCCCGGCTCAAGACCAGTTCGGATCATGCGGCGGCCCTGCGACGCGCGGAAGAACTGAACCGCCGCATTGTGGAAGCCATGCCGGGAGGCATTGTGCACGTGAGCGCCGAGGGCGCGATCCTCGACGCCAATTCGGAGGCCCTGCGCATCTTGGGCCTGAGTTTCGACACGCTGACCAGGCGCTACACCAGTGATTTTGAAACCGAAACGCTGCGGGAAGATGGCACGCCCTGCCCGGTCGAAGAGTACCCTGTAAGCCAGGCGATTATTACCGGAGAACCCCAGCCGCCCACAACGATCGGTGTTCGGCATTCCGGAGGCGCCATCTCCTGGGCCGTCTTTCGGGCTATCCCGATCAAGGATCCGGAATCCGGCGCGGTGACCGGCGCCATCGTAACTTTTTTGGACGTAACCCGGGAGCGGGAAACGATTGCGCGCCTTCGCCAGAGCGAAGACCATCTCGCTTCGCTCATCGAGAACTTCCCGCACTACTTTGCAACGATTGATTCCGAATACCGAATTCTGTACGTGAACCGCGTCGATCCGAGCACGACCCTTGAGGAAGTGATCGGATCATCGTTCTTTGATTACACAACGCCGGAACACAGCGCCGCGGTTCGCGAAGTGTTTGAAGATGTATTTGCCCGCGGCTCTGTTCGCACGCTGGAACATATGATCATGGTCAAGGGGCAGCCGATCGATCTGCAGGCAACGTTCTGGCCGGTCTATCGGGGCGGCGAAATTCGATACGTGAATAGCGTGGCCTGGGATATTTCCGAGCTCAAGCGCCTGCAGCGCCTGCTCGAATACCAGGCGAACCACGATCCTCTAACGGCCCTGGACAATCGGCTCAGTTTCCGGGAAGTTGTTTTGGCGGCTATCAAGTCGGCCCGCAACGGCCAGGAAGTGCACGCTCTGGCCTACGTTGACCTGGACCAATTTAAACTCGTAAACGATACTTCGGGCCATGTCGCAGGCGACGAGCTGCTGTGTCAGTTCTCGTTCTTACTTAAAGAAGCCATGACCGATCATGGAACTGTTGCCCGCCTGGGTGGCGACGAGTTCGGGATTCTTTTGGCCGGACGCGACATCGATAGCGCGGTGCCCCTGCTCGAGGAGTTTTGCAAGAAGGCGGCACAGTTTCGTTTTCAATGGAACGAGCGAGTATTTTCGATCGGCCTGAGTGTAGGTTTGACCCAGATTGATTCGCGCTGCGAAGGCTATGCTCAAATTCTTCGGGATGCAGATACGGCCTGCTTTCTGGCCAAAGAATCGGGCCGCAATCGCATTCACGTATTTCGACCGGACGATGACAGTCTGCTCGAACGGCGCGAACACATGAACAGGGCCACCGACGTGGCGGGCGTGCTCGATCGCAAAGAACTGCTGCTCTATGCCCAGGAAATTCGAGGAGCTTCCGGAACCCGGGCGTATGAGATCCTCAGCCGCTTTCGGGGGGCCGATGGCGAGATCGTCTCGGCGGCTCAATTTATTTCAGCGGCCGAACGCTTTGACCTTATGCCCCGCTTTGACCGCGAAGTAGTGCGACTGGTTACCGGTTGCCTGCGTGAACATTTTTCGGGCTGCGGATCGGACGTGGATTTTCTTACAGTGAATCTTTCGGGTGCATCCGTGGGAGACCCTCACTTCCAGTCGTATCTCAGTGATCTTCTGGCGGAGCTCGGCCCCCTGGCGCGACACCTTTGCTTTGAGATTACCGAAACCGCCGCCGTGCGCAATCTGGACACCAGTCGACGCTTCATGGACGCGCTCGTCGAGCGCGGGGTGAGCTTCGCCCTGGACGATTTTGGAGCCGGACTTTCATCGTTTGCATATTTGCGCCGCCTGCCGATTCGCCTCTTGAAAGTGGATGGCTCTTTAATCGAGGGCATGGCGGACGATGAAGTCGACCGCATCATGGTGCGGAGCATACTCGACCTTTGCGGCGCGCTGAATCTGAAGACGGTGGCCGAAAAAGTCTCTACACCGGAGCTCGAGAAGTTGGTGTTTGATATGGGCTTTGATTATGCCCAGGGGTACCAAATTCACCGACCCGCGCCCCTGGAAACGATCATTTCCCACCTGGCCACCGGCAAAACGAATTTTTAGTTGAACATACAGCGCATGGCAGCCATCGCATAGTTGGATCAAATCCCGAAGCACCTGAGGCTCTGCATGAAATTACGCCTTTTCACTTTGCTTGTCGTTGTCACCGTAGCACAGCTCGGTTCGCCACTGCACTCCCAGCCCGATGCCCGTACGCCGCGTTTCCAGCCGGCCGGGAACCCCGGTCCGCTTTCCGTGATTCCCGGCGGCAGCGCCGAGTTTCAGCTCAACGTCTTCATTCCCGAGAACAATCACATCTACGTGGGACACGTGGACATACGCAGTTTCAATATCGTAACCGAGTTCTCAACTGAAGAGGCCGGTTGGGCGGTCGAAGTCAAAGAAGGGCCCGATGGTGTCGTAAAGGATCTCGACTACATACTGGCCGGGCGCGGCATGAATGCCGCCGCCGGTCGCTACACGCTTCAGATATTCGAAACGCTCGGCCGCAGCGCAAACAATAGTGTGCAGGCCCTTTCTATTAAGATACGCACGCAGATGTGCAATTCCCGGACCAACGTCTGTTATCGACCGGCCGAGCTCACGCAGACCATTCCGGTGCGTCTCAGTGGGGCGCGTCGCGAAATCTCCCATCGCAGTGTAGGACGCATTGAGTGGGCCAACGGTTATGATGCCGCGCTTGCAAAAGCCCGGCAGACCGGTCAGAATATCTTCGTCCTCATCACCGCGCCCTCCTGGTGTGGATACTGCCAGATGCTTGAACGAGACGTCATGTCCAAAGACGCAGTGGCCACGGTGCTCAACAATAAGTTCGTGTCTTTGCAGGTGCTGGATTCAAGTCCCGACCTGAGGCGCTTTGATTTTGACGGGTATCCGACCATGCTTGTGGCAAACGCCAGCGGCGAGGTTATCAACGAGATCAATGGCCGGAGTGAATCCCGCTTTCTGGCCGCTGTTCGACCTTATGAACAAAACCCCGGCTCTACAACGACAAACAACACCGAAGAGACGGCAAGTGAACGCTTCGAATGCACCGGAACTGTGACCGGCCGCTTTGAGCATCGAAGCGACGGCTGGGTGCAGGTCGTCGCCGGCCAGGCGCCGCAGCCGTACACCGAAAATCGGCGTGATCAGAACTTTGTTGTGCTTCAGAACTCGAGCACCCGCGTCTTCTACGCCCTTCCATTGCGGAGCGGACCTGGATATGTGTACGAAAACGGAGGCTGGCAATCCCGATTTCAGGCGCGACCCATCGAGTAGACTATGGCCTCCGAAGCGGCCCCATCCAACGCACAGGTGATTGAACTTCTGGGGAAGATCGCCGATCTTCTGGAACTGGAAGGGGCGCAATTCTTCCGCGTTCGCGCCTATCGCGAAGCAACCGACACAATCCGCGGGCTCGATGAACCCCTGGCGGCGCTCGTGGCCCGCGGAGCGAAGCTGACCGACCTGCCGGGTATCGGCAAAGAGCTCGCCGCAAAGCTGACCGAATTCGTCACCACCGGAAAACTGGCTTACCTGGACCAGTTGGCCGAAAAAACGCCGCTCGGCCTTTTGTCGGTCCTGCGTGTTCCCGGCCTGGGCGCAAAGCGGGTTCGACTGCTGTACGATAGCCTGGGCGTCACAAGCCTGGAGGAGCTGGAAGAAGCGGCCCGCAATCAGAAACTGCGTGAGCTGCCCGGCCTCGGCGCAAAGATCGAAAGCGACATCCTGCGTCGTCTCGAACGCCTGCGCGCCCCGGATTGATTTTTTCAAGCCCGGCTTGACGATTGCCGGGCCGGCGCCTATTCTTGATTGTCGACCTATCGGCCCGACCGTGGTCAAAGACCCGGTCGGAAGAACCCGTCGGAAGCGAAAGCTCCGACGAAGGAGAAACCAATGAGATCACTACTATCCCGTCACCGGGGTTGCCATGGCCGTCGCCATGGCTACGAACACCATCACGAGGAGAGCTTCATGGGCGGACACTTCGGCGTCCGGCGTCCCGTGCGTTTTCTGAGCTACAAACTCGACCTGGACGAAGGGCAGACCAAGGAACTGGCGCGCATTCTGGACCGGCTGAAAACCGACCGCGCCCAGGCCGCCGTTGACGAACGCCGAACGCTGAGCGCGTTTGCAGAAGCGGTTCAGGGCGCAACGTTTGCGGAGGAAGTCGCGGGATCCGGTGCAAGCACACGAAAGAAGACGGCCGATCTGCTCGCCGACGCGGTCGTCACCGCGCTGCGCGAGATTCACGGTTTGTTGAATGAAGACCAGCGCGAACGCCTGGCGTATTTGATCCGAACCGGGGCGCTTTCGCTCTAATCCAGCCGGACACTGCGAGAAACTCTACGCCGGTCGACCCCGTGGTCTGACCGGCGTTTTTCTATTCCGGAGCGTTTGCCTGCCGCCGGCTTCGAGAAGGCCCAGGAATTCCGAACGCCGCAACTCTGTTTTCTTCCGGTCCAAACGCAACACGGAGAAATGGAGCCCGCTCATCAAATCTTGTCGCGGACTTCCCCGAGGAACACTCAGACCCGCAGGCGGTCCTGGAACACTTCCCGGAACTTTTCGAGTTTGGGACGAATCACAAAGAGACAGTAGGGCTGGCCGGGGTTGTCGTTGAAGTAGTTCTGATGATAACTCTCCGCCGGATAATAGTTCGTCAGCGCAGAAATTTCGGTAACGATGGGCCGGTCAAAGGCGCCCGATTCATCCAGTTTCTTTTTGTAGCTTTCCGCCAGCTTGCGCTGTTCCTCATCATGATAAAAAATCACCGAACGGTACTGGGTTCCGACGTCATTTCCCTGCCGGTTTAATGTGGTTGGATCGTGGGTCTTCCAGAAAACTTCCAGCAACGTCGCGAAGTCAATGACGTCGGCATCGTAGTGGATTCGAATTACTTCGGCGTGACCGGTCGTGCCGCTACAGACGTCTCGATAGGTCGGGTTCTCGACTTTGCCCCCGGCATAACCGGACTCGACGGACTCCACACCCGTCAAATTCTGAAAGACCGCTTCCGTGCACCAAAAACAGCCATTTCCAAATGTTGCTTCTTTCTTCGTCATGTGTGCCCCGCCATCGTTCTTGCCCGCGCCTGAAAAATGAAGTCATTCCAACAGCCGACGGCCAGAACTGTTTCGTTGGTCACCACGGCAGCCGGGAAGGTCGCGTCCCGGAAAGATCACTCCGAACAAAGACATAATGAGGCGAACGACCGGCTTCGGCAAAAAGAGCATACTCGCTTCTCAGAACCTCATTCAGTTCCCGAAAGGCAGCCAGGTTTTGCATGCGGCTGGAGTCGGGCGGCGCACCGGCAATCACGATGATCTCCGGAGGTTCCTGGTCCAGTCGATCGATCAGCAATCGCCGCTGGTCCCGACAGAACTCGCTATCGCACCAGTACATCTGGTCCATGGGGTTGCCCACCAGTTGCAGGTCGTAGGTGAGCGTAGCGGCCACGGTGACGAGGTCCGGTTCCAGAGTTTGCAGGCGGGCCCCGGTGAGCCCGTATCTCTGGACCGCTTCGCCGACAACCCGCTGGGATTCCGGCTCGGCAAGGGGACCGTCACTCAGGTAGTTACTGCCCGAGTACAGGTCGTACGAACGCAGGTCCATATGAATCAACACGGCGATCAGGCCCAGCGCCAAACAGGTCGCATAAACCCGACGCGAGCGTACGGCGCTGGAATCCACCGCCCACCGAACATACACTCCGAGCGTGTATGCCAGAATAAGCTGGAAGGCAAACCACAACGGAAAAACATGATAGGCGTAGCCCTTGCCGTTTATGAGATAATGAAACAACCCGCCGATAGCGAGCACCAGGCAACCGGCGGCGGCCCGCTCTTTTTCGAGATATAGCGCGTGCAGAAAAAGCGGCAGGGCAATCAGATGAAGCCAGGACAGATGGCCGATGCTGCCCAGTTCGTAGACCGGGCCATTCAGGGGTAGAGTCAGGTCTCGCAGACGATAACTGACCAGCTCCACCAGAAGGCTCATGAAAGGCCGGTGTGGTTCCAATTCCGACCACACCTGAAAATAGGGCCACCACCCGTTGAGAAAACCCGTCAGGGCGCCGGCCATCAGCAACGGCAGGAGCAAAAGCACCACCGCCAGTACGAATCCAGAAGAAGTCCAGAGGCCGGCTACCAGAGTTGCCGGAATCTTTTTGGGGGCCGAAGCTCGATAAATGGCAAAGAAGACGTAGTAAAGCCCCCCCAGCGCCAGAAACACAAGGCCGGTCGGTTTGATGAGAGCGCTCGCTCCGCCTAAAAGGCCCGCAAGGCCCAGCCAGAGCCAGCGTTTCTTCGGAACATCCATCGCGCGGTCCAGGCAGAGCACGGCGCCGAGCCAGAATGGCAGCATGAGCGTCTCGCGCTCGAAAGCTCCGAGCGGTGTCGCTTCGACCGGCAGGCGCAACACCAGCACGAATGCGACCAGGGCCCCGAGTCTTGTAAATCGAAGCAGATACAGAGACGAGAGTACAGCCACGCCAACAACCCAGGACAGGTCCAGAATGCGAAATGAAAACGAATCCCGGCCGAACACCAAAAGACCCAGAACATTGATGTAATAGGTCAGAGGCAGGTTCAAAGTCAGCACGTCACGGTACGGCCAGGTCCCATTGAGGAGCCGCAGGCCTTCGACCCAATGCAACGCGGCATCCGGGCAGATGGAGACCGGCCAGCGGAGACTGTAGTAGAACGCACGCAGAGTCCGCGCGAGTATCCAGAAGGAAGCAATACCGACCGCAGTGCTCAGCAATCGCGCGACGGTGATGGATCGCAGGCCTTTGAAAAGCAGGGAACTGTTTGTCCGATCAGACATCAAGCTATGCAGCCCCCCGCGGGTCAGAGAGAAAGCCTTTTTCCAAACGGCACGCGTTCAGTGCCGCAGGAAATGCTGTCCGAAAGATCGATAGAGAAACAGAAAGGTCAGGATCAGGCCGACTACGAACAGCGCAAAACCCCCTACTACCAGGCCAACGCGAAGCACTCCGCCGATTTCGAACAGCTGTATCGCAAGCCAGGTCGCAGCCATCACTCCGCTCAACACGGCCAGGTACAGAATTGTGAGCATGCCGTAACGCTTGATCGCGGCCCGCCAGTGGTGCAATTTGCGAACCTCTCGAACGAAAAACAAAACCGGCTCGGCGTCCTTCGCCAGGGCTGAAAAATAGCTGATGTCGTCGTCTCTTTCGTTGTGGCCGATGGTCTCAATGCGCATCAGAATGGATGCGTCCCGCTCGATGCGCTTCTGAAGCATCAGGCGCAGCGCTGGCTTACGATTGTCGATGTAGGTATCAATGCGCTGGTATCGAAAAATAAAGAAGATCGATACGAAACCGAACAGCGTAATGGACGATTCGGCCAGAAAAAGCAGGATATCGGGTTGCATGGGTTCTCCAGTCGGCTCAAATTGCAGCGTTGTGCCGCTCGAAACCGGATTCAAGCAATAACGGCCCGCACGGGGCCCGGGATTCGGCTTGCCGAAACGGCAACCATACGGTTCCTCTCATGTATGACACGCGGCACCCCAGAACTCCGCTTGCCGTGCTTCCTGCTTCTGGGGCTGACGGCCGCCTGCTGGCCCTACGATCCGGCAACCAACTCCATTCCGGAGCTATCGTTGCTGGGCCTGGTCGGCCCATGCATTGCCCAGGAGTCCGGCTTCGCCGGCGGGACCGGCCAGTCTTCCGATCCGTACCAAATCTGCAACGCGACCATGCTGCAGGCCATGGCAGACGGCCTTGCGCTTCACTACCAGGTCAGCTCCAGCTTCGATGCAGGCGAAACCGCGGCATGGAACTCGGGGGCCGGCTTTGTACCGGTCGGCACCGCCGGCAGCCCCTTCACCGGTAGTCTGAGCGGCCAGAGCCTGACAATCAGCGGCCTTTATATAAACCCGGGCAGTTCCGATTGCGGGCTGTTCGGCTACCTGAGCGGAAGCTCTGTTTCGAATCTGACCCTGACAAACGTAACCGTGAGCGGCACTTCCGGTTGCGGAACCCTCGCCGGCTCCGCAACCGGCGCCACGCTCAGCAATATTACGGTCGTCAACCCTGCCGTGACAGGCACCGGAATTCTGGGAGGGGTGGTCGGCGACGCCGCCAACACGACTCTGACCCGGATTTTTGTAAGTGGCGGCAGCGTGACCGGCTCTTCGAATGAACTGGGGGGCATTGTTGGTCGCCTGAGAACCGGCACCGCTGTGGTCAGTCAATCGTACGGCAACACCACGGTGAACTACACCGGCACCGGCGGAATCAACTTTGGAATCATCGCCGGTCTTCTGGGCAACGGCGGGGGCGGCAACGGAATCATGCAGGATTGCTACGCGGCGGGTACGGTCAACGCGCCAAACGCCAGCGCAAAAGTGGGCGGCCTTCTGGGCCACTCCTGGCTTTCGGCCGGAATCTATCGCAGTTATTCTGTCGCCCAGGTCATCTCCAGCGGTACGCTGGTGGCGGGGGGTGTCGGCGCTCTGCAGGGCTCATCGTTTAACGACTCGTACTGCCTGGACGTCTACGACATCGACGTCGACACAAACGAATGCTGGGAACAAAACGGTGGCGGTGGGGCGACCGGAACCGCACGACGAACCGCTGCGCAACTACGTTGTCCCACATTTGCCGGGGAAAACTGCAGCGGCGCAACCACCTACGGCGCCTGGTCTTCCAGCGTCTGGAATTTCGGTGACTCGGGCACTCTTCCGGTGCCCCTTTGACGCCATGGCTGCACGGACAATAGATCCGTTACCGGGCTATCCTTGACGCCGCACGTCGGAATACCAGCAGCTCTACCATGAAACAATCGGGCCAGCTTCTGTTCCAGCGGGAAGTCCAGGGTTTGCGAGCGACGTACCTGGCGCGGGCCGCCATCCTTGTTTTTACGCTCTTTGCGCACCTGCAGGCCCATCACAGTCAGATGGAGCTGATCGCAGTGAGCGCATACTCGACGGCGGGTTTCCTGGTGAGCCTGATCGTAATCTGGTTGCTCTCCCGAGACCGGGCCGTGCGCGTCGCAGGTTATGGCGGCGCGCTTCTGGACATTGGAATCATGGTGGCCTTGCTTTCCACCTGGTATGCTTCGGTGGGCGGTTATGAAAATGTGCCGAGCGCTTATCTCTTAAAAACATCGTTGCCGGCCTGGGGCTTCATCTTGCTCGCCTTGAATGCCCTTCCCATTCGTCCGGCTTATCCCCTGATTGTGGCGGGCGGCTTCGTCCTGATCTGGGAAGGGGCCTTTTTAATTGTGGGCCAGGACCCACGCACAATCTACACGACCTCTTTTGTGGACGCCGTGTTGACGGGTGCCGTGCATCCTTCGTTTCTGCGGGCGGCCGACATGAGCATGTTGATCGCCGGCGCGATCCTCGCCTATCTGACCTGGTCCTATCGCCGCACGATCATGAACTCCATCCAGTTCGAAGTTTCAAACGCGCAAATGGAACGTTACTTTTCGCCAAACGTTGTCTCGCGAATCTCAGAAGAAGGACGATCCCTGGGCGGTCGGCGGCAGAACGTGGCCGTGATGTTCATTGATCTACGAAACTTCACGAGCATGAGCGAGAACCTGGCACCGGAAGAAGTCGTGCAGCTGCTTTCGGATTACCACTCCCGCATGGTGGACGTGATCTTTAAGAATGGCGGCACCCTTGATAAGTTTCTGGGAGACGGCATCCTGGCAACTTTTGGCACGCCCGAGCCGGGCGCCGAAGATGCGCTGAACGCAGCCCGGGCGGCGCTCGAAATGAACGCCGCCCTCATGCGCATGAATACCGAACGCAAAGAGCGCGGCGCCCCGGCGCTGTCCCATGGCATCGGCATTCACTTCGGGCCGGTCATTGCCGGAAACATCGGCACGGAACAAAGAATGGAGTACACCGTCATCGGCGATACCGTCAATGTCGCCAGTCGAATTGAAGGTCAATGCCGGGAGCTCGGCCATTCGATCCTGTTCTCGGGCGCCGTACGCGATGAGATCGGGCAACGCCTGCAAACCCGCGCCGCCGGCAGTGTGCGTGTCAAGGGCAAGAGCGAGCCACTGGAACTCTTCACATTGGACCCACCTTGATTCGATTTGAAACAGGGCCTGAAACGCGTTACTCCCGACGCGCGAAGTCTATCGCTCTCTTATAGTCAGGTGCCTGGCCCGGCCTTACTCAAACCCGATGCCGTTCCAGTTTTCAACGATCGTCTGCATGCGCTGCAGCACGAGGTCCTCGATATCGCCGTCCGAGATAGCGCCCTGATACTCGGTCCAGTTTTCAATGTCTTCCATTTGCCGGGCCGCGAGCATGAACCGGTATACTTCCTGGAAATCTCCCGCTGCCTCAGAAAAGTGCAGGCGCATGGATACGATGACAGCCTTCGCATTACGATGCAGTCCGGCCCTTTGCATGCACAGCAAAGACTCGGCCGCATGCTCCCGAATACCTTCTTGAATGAGACGCATGTTGCGCGTCGCCTGCTTGCTCTTCACCTGAACCGGAACAAAGACGCTGTAGCCGCCTCCGTAGGGCGCAACAATCGTCTGGCCGACGATGTAGCTGTCCATCAGACCGGCGCATGCTTCTGCTACCTGCTGCAGGGCCTCCCGGTCGTCGAGGGCCTGGTCTTTTGCCGCCTCCAGCGCATTCTCGAGTTTGTAGCCACACGCGCCGCCGGCCAGCGCGACAGCGCAGAAAAAAAGGTACGCGCAAAATCGTTTCATGGGCCCTCTCAAGCCTCCAGATACTATTGGCGCACAAAAGAAGCAAGGGTTTTTGCCGCGAATCGCCGGCGTCAGACACTTGAGACCAGGCCAGCAGAAACGGGGCAGCTTGCATCCCGCAAGACTCAACCGCCCGCCGTTGCGACCCCTTCCAAACTATGTTTTGAATCAGCCTCAGACGGACGCAGCATGTATTCGAAATGCTTGCCCCGCGGGCGCGCACCGGCAATCTGCTACACGATGATCCGGCCTGACAGTCGACTGCGTGAATTCCTGGATATTTTGGTGGCGGCCGCCGGACTGACCGCCGCGATCGAAGTGCCCCTGCGCATGAGCTTCGACTACGACCTGAACCGGCCGCTTTTTCTGATGGAGCTGGGCCTGACGATGATCTTCGGGCTCGATATCGTCGCTAATTTTCGGACCGCAATCAAAGAGGGCAACCACCTGATCACCGATCGGCGGGAAGTGGCGCGTCGTTATCTGCGGGGTTGGTTCTTCGTCGACTTTTTGGCCTTCTTTCCCTTTTTTCTTTTCGGAAGCGCCGCCCTGCTTACGGTCAATCGGGCGCTCAAGGCCCTCGAGTTTCTCGAACTCAATCGCCTGCTGAAACTCATGCGCCTGGTGAGCCGCATCGGTGGACTGCAAAAACGCCACGCGATCCATCCCGGAATCTTTCGGCTGGGTTTCTTTGTCTTCGGTGTTACGATTGTCGCGCACTGGATTGCCTGCGGTTGGATTCTGATTGGTGGCAAGGAGCCGGATACCAGCCAGAGCGCATTCGTGCACTATATCGACGCCTTCTATTGGACCGTGACCACTCTGACAACCGTTGGCTACGGCGATATCACGCCCCACTCGCTCATACCCAAAATCTATACGATGTTCGTGATGGTGACCGGCGTGGGTTGCTACGGCTACGTCATCGGAACGTTTGCGAGCTTTCTTTCGAATCTGGATCTGGTGCGCGCCAACCAGATCAAGAAACTCGACGAGGTGAATGCTTTTTTGCGCCATCGTTCGGTGCCGCCGGCCATGCGGCGCGAAGTGAACGACTACTACGAGCACCTCTGGGAAAGTCCGCTGGGTTCCCGGGAGAGCCGTGTCCTGCACGAATTGCCGGTCTCTTTGCGAACGGAAATTTCTTTGCATCTGTACCACGGGTTATTGCGCAAGGTTCCGCTGCTGCGCGAAGCCAGCGACGATTTCTTGCGCGCCATCGTTCTGCTTTTGCGCCCGATGGTCTATCCGCCCCAGGAAATCATTATTCGAGAAGGTGACTCCGGGGATTCCATGTACTTCATAGACTCGGGCACGGTCGAAGTGATTTCGCGGGATGGCTCCGCCGTCTACGCGGCGCTTCAAGAAGGGGATTTTTTTGGAGAGATGGCCCTGGTTCTCGACCAACCACGCAACGCCACGGTGCGCGCCCGCGGCTACTGCGATCTGTATGTTCTTTTTAAGCGCGACTTCGATCACGTGCTCGCCGACTATCCGGCCTTCCAGGCCCATGTAAGAAGAATCACAGCCGAACGCCAAAAGGAGGTCGAGAAACGCCGGCCCGCAAAGAAGGCGACCGGCGCGCGCAAAGCCCGCGTACAAAAAGGGCAACGTCGATGAGATCAAAAGAGCCGGTGCGGTGCGCCTGGGCAAAACTTTCCAATGCGCTTTATGTTCAGTACCACGACCGGGAATGGGGTGTTCCCGTACACGACGATCGCCATCTATTTGAAATGTTGAACCTCGAAGGAGCTCAGGCCGGCCTGAGCTGGGAAACGATTCTAAACAAGCGGGAAGGCTATCGCAAGGCTTTCGCCAACTTTGATGCGGCAAAGGTCGCCCGCTTCACCCCCGCGCGCGTAGCGAAGCTGCTTACCAACCCCGCCATCGTTCGCAACCGACTCAAAGTCGAAGCCACGGTGCAAAACGCAAAGGCCTTCCTGAAGATTCAAAAGGAGTTCGGCAGCTTTGATCGTTACATCTGGTCTTTCGTCGACGGCAAACCCATTCAAAACCGATGGCGTCATCTCAAGGAGCTGCCCTCCAAAACCGAAATCAGCGACGCCATGAGCAAAGACTTAAAGAAACGCGGCTTCAAATTCGTCGGCAGCACCGTCTGCTACGCCTTCATGCAGGCCACCGGCATGGTCAACGATCACCTCGTCACCTGCTTTCGATATACGCAGGTCTGACACGACGCCGGCCGCTCCCACGTCGGCGCCGTGAAGTATTTATTCAACAAAGTGTGTATACGTTGTGCCATCAAGTTGTAGAAGAAACCGATACTCCGGCAATGCCGGCGGTGCCTCCAAATCAAGCTCATTTCTAACGGTCAGATCTGGACCGTGGATCTCGAACTTTACCAGCGTTCCGCCGCGCCACTCTAGAAAGCAACCCTGCGCGGAACATACCAGGCGGGTGCCGGGATGCTGGAATTCGTAAGGGCCGAGCTTGATAACAACGTCGAACAAGTCGGAACCGACTTCAACAAAACGGATGTAAGCGTCTGGATCAAGCCCAGGTGGCAACCCTCGTCGTTGGAGTCCTGCCGTATGCCTGTAGTAGAAGCCCTCTTGCAGCGAACCTGCTTCTTGAGGCTGACAAATCAGCAGAACAAACAGGCTCAGAGGTATGAAGTAGCGCATCCCAGACGACCTATTCCCGGTTTTGAGTTGGCAACGTAACCCATCGAGATGCCAGGGGCCACCGCCCGAAAAGTAAGCGGCCGCTCCCTATGGGTCGCGTCCGCGAGTTCAAACTGCTCGCCTGCGCTCGCAGTTTGCCCTGGCTACCCCGCGCCCTCGCTACGCTTCGCAATTTTAGCGACGCTTTTTATGCGCGCCGCGGGGGGCACAATTCGCATTATCTCGAACCTGCGGTTCGGGCGAATTGTGTCATGCTCCGCGACGCTCGGGGACGTTTTTTCCGCGCAAAGCTAAGCCGTTGCTCCCTACGGGTCGCACCGGCGAGTTCAAAGTGTGCCTCTAAAAGAGCAAGTGCGGAGGCGCACTTTGCCATGCGCGGCGAATGGTGCACCCCCAAGGCACGCAGGTCTTTTCGCTTTTTGGTGGTCGCGATGAAGAACGAAGGACGCCACTCGTTTACCTCGCGATTGGGCGAGAGGCTGGTGACTTAATCCTACCAGGTGAACATCGTAAGTTCCCCCCAGCTCTGAGCGGTCCGCACGTCAATCTCAAGGACAACGCGCCGGGTGTTTCGGGATGCCGGAACTACTGGGGTACGGTCGCAGCGCTGGCGTCTCGCTTCCTACCTGAGCGATCAAAAAGGGCGGCTATTCGATTTGATTCGTCCCGCAGGAACGTCGAAAAAGAGTCCCAGGTCTGCAGGGCGTCGGCGCTATCACGCGTACAACGACTAACCTTAGCTGTCTGGACGTCTTCGTATACCAGAGAACTATCCCAACTGTAGCTTGCGAAAAAAAGCTGTGTCTCGACGGCTTTTGCCGGACGCTCCTTTGTATTTATAACCGCCCGATCAAACGGCTGCCACAGCGCTGCGTCCCCTCGCCCTTGCCTTGCCCTGTAGCCATGCAACGCCAGCGTGTCGCAAAAGAGACTCAGACCATTGCTATGCTCCCGTAGGAAGCCCTCAAACTCACAACGATTTCGGTATATTTTCGGAAGCGCCAGGTCCGCTTCCGTGGTGGACAAGCAGGGAAAGGTTACATGCAGCCACGCCTCCGACGCAACATGCGGTGCGCGTCCAACCAAGCGAGCACCGCTATCGGCAAGCCGCGTTCCGAGGTTCTGGTATGCCCGCAGCAATTTTTCAACCGCTTGCCATGCTTCTTCAGTTGGCCGCTTCATTCAGGAGTTCGGTCCTCCGGATCATCTCACATGTAGTCGGGTTTCTCCAGTTACCGCCATGTTGCTCAATATGCTCTCTCCGCCCACGCACAAATTGGGTTGTCAGCCTCTCCCGCCAGGCCCGGCTGAGTACGGACATCATTTATATGGTGACCTTCGTAGCCAGTTACACGCCCTGTCTCCAGCAGCTACGGCGCGGCTGCTGTAACCGGCTGATTTCTTCACGCGTCTCAGATCAGTTGAAAATCTGGTGAATGACTCGGTCAATGTCGTCCCGCGTGACCGCCTCCCCGGTATAGAGGTCGTAGATGCTTGCCCCCCGTGCGGCTAGCTCCAACAGAAACTCCTTCAAATCAAGTGAACGAATCTCCTCAGTTCTGTGACGCGGAATGGAAATGCCCAGGGCAGGCGGGTTCGAAAGTGGAAAGAATTCGATAGAGGGCAACTTGACTGTACTTCTGGCGTGCAAGTATCCCCAATTCGGCTCTTCAGAAAACTCAGCAAGGAGATGATAGGCCACTGTTAACGTTCCGGGTTCTCTGACATGAAATGAAGACCTGTGGCCAGCTTCGAAACCTCCCTTGCTATACGGTCCCGCGTACTCTGACTCAGCCGCAAGCCCCGGTCGTCTATGAAGACGTCTTGCTGCATATCCTTTGGAAGATGTGCAGCATAATACAGTAATCGGCCTCGTATAAACCTGAGCGCCCGCTCAACTTGCTCTTCCGTCGAGAGGTTAACGTTCAAAACGTGTGTCGCATAAGTATTGTCTTCGGACACGTATTCGGGGCACACCTCGCCCCAGCTCATGGCAAACGGATCCACTTTTCGCATGATCAACCCAACGGACCTACTCCCTTCGGAGTAGAAACGATTCATGTTTTCAGCAATCTATTTTCTCTAACTTCAGATCACCGCGTCCGGCCTCAAGCAGTGCTTCCAGAGCCTCGTCCATCAAATCAAAGAACTTCCGGCCGGACGGTGCTATGAAACAGTCAGCAAGATTACCTGGGCTTGCTGCAGTCTGGTGGCGATCTTCTGGCGGAGCCCACTCTGGCTCTTCAAATCTCCAGACCAGGGCTTCCGGGCCAAGCTTCTCGAAAGCAGCCCGGATTTCGACCAGCTCAGTAAGGGCCTGTCTGGCAAGTGCAGCAGGAAGCCTGCCTTCATACAGCTGGCGCATAACAACGGGGAACTTAGCACCCCAGGTGCCTTCGAGCCGGTAAGCAACCGTTGAGAAAAAGGCGTACAGTCGCCCAGAATCCCCTACCTCGTCAATGATCCCGTCAACGTTTATTCCTATGGTTACCATTTGCCTGCCTGAGGAATGCGACATCGTTTACCCAAAAGTCTGCGTTACCCGCGACCACGTCACATTTCCGTTCTCTTCACAAATATAAGTCCGCCTGACACCATTCGCCGACGGGCGGAACCCGGCACCCGGTAGCGCCTCGGGCGGAAATGTGCTCG
Source organism: Spirochaetales bacterium (assembly GCA_024233935.1). Classification (GTDB taxonomy): domain Bacteria; phylum Spirochaetota; class Leptospiria; order Leptospirales; family Leptonemataceae; genus JACKOY01. Next base: position 256,789 of record JACKOY010000005.1, read on the forward strand.
CGCGCACTTCGTTTACCTCGCGAATATCCGAAGGCTGGTGTCTTGTTAGGCAAAGTTGTCCCGAAGCTCACTCGCCATATTGTAGCAGACCTTAATGAATCGTACGCTCAAGGGCTCGGCCAGCAAGGTTGAGACCGGGAATGTCCATTCGGACGGGATGTGAATTGACGGCGTTTCGGAGTCATCTGTTGCCCAGGGGTACTCAGTATTGTCACGCCTCTGTGCGTTCAGGTCAACTGCTGGAGATAGTAAGTCAAGTTGATCACTGAGCTTCCGAATGAAGGACATTTCGCGCTGCAGTCGTTCGTTCTGACCCTTGAGCTCCCGAAGTCGGCGATCTCGATAAATCGCAGGTAGAGTCCTTGCTATCACCTTGTGACTCCTCTGGAGAGAGTCAAGCTCGGCGGGGTCGCGTGTGTTGGCATAGACGTAAGCCTTTGCCAGCTTCTCGAGAAACATCTGCAGGTAGTGCAGGCTGTGACACGGAGGCAGGTTCGCTCCGACAAGAAACTCGTAGGTCCGCCGGTCTGATAGTGCCTGCTTAATGAAGGCCCTGGCCCATTGGGTCGCAAGGTCTTTGGTCATGAGCGCGAAAAAATGTCTTCCGTAAGTGCCCACCCATCGGGAAGCGGCAGTTGGCCTCCTTTGAGCTGCTCGTACTCGGATGGCGAAAGTTCGATTACGGTTGTTGAGAACGGGATCTCGCCCGAGGGCGCAAACGGAACTGGAACCAGGGAGCCGGATTCTCCTGCGTCCCGGTTGACTTCCAGGACGGTGACAGAATTTGCCACGGAATCGAATGGCGTATCGAGGCGGCGCACCAGGGTGACGCCGTCATCAGCCTCCATGTGCCGCTCCGCCAGGGTGCGGGCCATTTCACTACGACTGGGCATGATGCTACTTTAGCCCCGAAGCAAGCGGCAGTCACGCGTTTTTGCACGGAGCTGAGCGACAATTCCGCTTACCTCGCGATTGGGCGAAAGGCTGGTGGGCTTACATAAACCGTCG
>JACKOY010000006.1 GCA_024233935.1 Spirochaetales bacterium
CAATGATTGCTTTCAGCCGCGAGGGGCCGGGCGGCCTGAACCTTTTCTAAAGCGCACTTTTCGACTGCCTGCGCTGGACGAAGTGCTTGTTTAGGAAGCTCTGGTTCGCATAGTGACGCCAACAGGAGGAACAGGTGGAACTCAGCATCCAGAGAGTCGACCGCGCCATCGTGCTGACTCTGAACGGTCAATTGACAATCAGCACGGCTGATCAGTACAACCGGGAGCTGGCCCGAGCTCTGGAACCGGCCAAAAAGGACGGTGTCTTTGTGCTCCAGATCGGGCATACCTCGCATCTTACGTCTTCAGGCATCAAATGCCTCTTTGAGACCGAGCGCCGGTGCGTGGACGAAGGCATCGTTTTCGGGATCGTCTGTGAGTCAGAAGGGGTCACCAGCGTGCTTGAGTTGACCGGCATTCCGAATTACATCCCCGTTCGCAAAACGCTGACCGAACTACACTCACACTTTCGTTTTCACGGCAAAACCTGAAAGGTCAGAGCTTCGCCGGCCCGAACAGTTCGGGTGGGTCGGTTGAGCCAGTTTGCGGGGTGGCCTTAGCGGGGTTTGCGTCGCTGGGGCCTGATTCGTAAACGCCTGAGCAGCCTTTTTTTGCCGGGAGCGATTCGTTCGCTCAGAAAAAGCCTGAATGTGGTCGAACCTTCGTTCCTTTCCTTTTCGGAACTGGACTCCAGAAGGAGCAAAGCCACGAACAGCCTGCACATCGACACACCGAGGCCCCGGGCGAGGGTCTTGAACTCCCCCCAGTCCTCCCCCCGCACCCGAAAATTGAAAGGCTGTAAATCGAGAGCGGGCTCCTGATAGAGCGTCGTGAAATGACCCCGCCGGGGCAACCCGTGGGGCGCTTCACGTGCCAGCCTGATCAAGCGCGGCAAATACAGAAGCATCCGTTGATCGAAGCGGCGTAGCCGACGCTCCAGAAGACTCCTCAGATGGCGCGGTACAAGAAACTTACAGGCCGGCCGCCGGGGTGCCCGGGGCCGCACCGAGTAGAAAAAACCAATATCTTCCATACAAAGGGAAGGTCTTCGAAGTTGATTTCGTTTCGCGTTTTTTCGGAGAGGGGGTGGCGGAGGACCCAAAGCCTTTGCCCATGGCCGAGCGAAAGCGAGGACCGGTGGCTCCGCCAGGGCAAAGGCGGTCGCCCATGGCGATTGGGGCCGAAGCCAGGGGGAGACTTCCCCCTTTCATCAAACCCTACTCGACTGCTGGCCGCGCATCCCGCGCGCAGCGAAACCCGAAATGGTGAAAGGGTTGATTGGCCGGGAAGTGCGGCCGGCGGTTGGAACCCAGGGCCAGATCGCTACCCCACCACCAGGAACCCCCGCGCACTATGCGATGATCGTGGCCGGGGCACTCTTCGGCCCCTCCGCAGGGTCCCCGCGGGTCGCGCCCGCTGCAGGCCGTCCCGCAAACTCCGTAGGATTCACTGTACCAGTCCAGCACCCACTCCCAGGAATTCCCGGCCATGTCGTTGAGTCCGTAGCGCGCCCCTGGACGCGAGCCCACCGGCCAGGTCACACCGCGACCACAGCCCTTCGCCTCGCCTTCTTTGATGATGGCCCGCTCACAGGTGGCCGGTTCGTTTCCCCAGGGGAACAACTCCCCCTCGGTTCCCCGCGCCGCCTTCTCCCATTCGGCCTCGGTTGGCAGGCGCCGACCGCGATAGCGGCAGTAGTCCCGGGCATCGAACCAGTTTGCACCGAGCATGGGCTGGTCGGCCGCGCTGTAGCCGCTGTAGTTAGGGCCGGTTCTTCTACAGGCGCCGGCCTGCACGCACTGCTGGTACTGGCCGTAGGTCACTTCGTCCCGATCCATCAGGAATGTGCTCACCACGATTCTGGCCACCGGGGCCTCATCGTGCACAATCTGCTCGGGGTGATCTTCCTGAGGCGAGGCTCGCTCGCTGCCCCGCACGAAAGGCCCGCCTGGAATACAGCGCATGTCTTCCGGGATCGCCAGATCGTTGCAATCCTCAAACTCCGAGGCGCCCAGAAACTGGCACTGCACACACCAGGACAACCCGCCAACGACGAGCGCAGCGAAAAACAAAGCCCGAACGATAGCGTGGCCTGAATTCATGCTGCCTCCCCGGAAAGCCTTGCACGCCGATCCCGGCGACGTTCTTTCGGCCCGTGCCACCAGAGCCCGATTCCAGCGACCCGGCGTCAAGTCCGATCATCGTGCTCGCCTCCGCCTCGCCCCGACGCCGCGAAATTCTGAGTCGGCTGGGCCTTTCTTTCCGCCAGTTTTCGCCGTCGATCCTGGAAATTGGCCCCGATCTGGCGCGGCTCGATGCCCGCCGCCTGGTCGAAACCCTGGCCCTCCGCAAGGCGGCCAGTTACAGCCCCGCGGGACCAGAACCCCACCTTGTCATCGGCTGCGATACACTGGTCTTTCTGGGAAACGAGACTCTGGGCAAACCCGAATCGCGAGACCGGGCCCGGGACTACCTGCTACGCCTGTCCTCCCGCGAGCACCTGGTTATGAGCGGCCTGGCCGTGCGCCACATCAGGACCGATCGCGAACGGGTCCTTTCCGACACTGCCACAACCCGGGTTCGCTTTCGAGCGCTTTCCAGGGACGAAATCGATGCCTACCTGGACGGTGACGAGTGGGTCGACAAAGCGGGCGCCTACGCCATTCAGGGCGCCGCCGGCAACTTTGTCGAAGCAATCCAGGGCGACTACGATAACGTGGTTGGCCTGCCCGTTTCGCTTCTTGACTGCCTGGTCGGGCGGTTAGGCCTGCAACTCCTGCCGCGATGAATTCTACTTGCGGGGCATCTGTTCAGCCGCGACTCACCTTACATGAGTCCCCGTCGTTCGCTGGCCCCGGTTCTCGGGCTGGGCCTTTTGCTTTTTGGTTGCACCGGCGAAGCCGGCACCATCGAGACCCTCCGCGAGTGGCACTACCGCCGCGGCTTTGATCCGACCTGGATTGTCGGCCCCATCGAGGACCCCTCCCAATGGAACACCGTCCTCCTGCCCAGAAATTTGAGCGCGCTGCCCGAACTGGCGGCAGACAACTATACCGGCTGGATCACGCTGCGCACCGACATCCCCGCGCACCTCAATGAGCAATTGCGCTCCGGTTCGCCCCTCGCCTTCAACGCCGGCCGTGTGCTCGACGTTTCGCGTTACTACATCAATGGCCGCCAGTTCGGCCAGCTGGGATCCGACCAGCCGTACGTGGATGCAGCCATGCGCCCGTTTATCCACGACATCCCCTTCGATCGCATCGAAACCGAGCAAACCAATGTCCTGGCAGTCGCGCTCTATAACAACGGAAAGTACCCGCTGCAGTTCATGGACGAACCCGAGGTCGGCCAATCCGATTCGGTTTATCTGGCCCGTAGCTACCGCGAAATCACGGCCTTTGCCTTTCTCATGTTTTACGTTGCCTCCGGACTCTACCATCTTTTGCTTTTTGCCCGCCGGCGCAAGGATCGCTACAATCTATTCTTTGCCCTTTTCGCTCTTATTGTGGCGGTCTATTGGTTCGTGGCAAACACAACCACCCGCGACTTCATCTTTGCGAACCATGTCGAGCTGCACCGCAAACTGGAACACGCATTGCTCTTTTTGGTTGTTCCGGCCGCCATTTTCTTTCTAACCCAGTTTTTTAACGGCCGTTATACCCGCTTCGGCCTCGCCTACGGCGCCTTTTGCCTGGTCCTGTTTCTGGCGACGCTGACGACCAACCTGGACATCATGCGCATCTGCCGGGATGTTTGGTTCGTCTCGCTCATACTTTCTTTGAGCTATTGCATTTTCTACGTGGCCCGGGAGATTAAACGCGGCAACCCGGATGCAACCTTTCTGATTCTGGGCATCATCGTCCTGGTGGCAGCGACAACCAACGATGTGCTTTCTTCGCAGGGTTACATCCAGACTCCGAAGGTTGCCAATTATAGCTTTCTTTTGTTTGTGGGCGGCCTCGCCGCTCTCATGGCGAACCGCTTCATGCGCGTAACCGGGCGGGTGGAAGAGCTGAACCGCGATCTCGAAAAGAAAGTGGAAGATCGCACCCGCGAACTGCAGGCCACCCTCGATCAGGTCCAGGAGCTGAAGGTCCAGCAGGATGGAGACTATTTCCTGACTTCTTTGCTGGTCAATCCACTCGCCGGCAACTTCACCAGGGGCGGCAAGGTCACCGTGGAGACCCTCACACGTCAGAAGAAGCGCTTTCATTTTCGAAAATGGGACTCCGAAATTGGCGGGGACATCTCCATCGCTGATTCCATTACGCTGCACGATCGTCGCTATACGGTATTTATCAATGCGGATGCGATGGGCAAATCCATGCAGGGCGCCGGTGGAGCCCTGGTGCTCGGCACCGTCTTTCGATCGGTCCTGGCCCGCACCCATGCCCGACAATCCATGCAGGCCCGCTACGCCGAGATCTGGTTGCGGGACTGTTTGCTGGAGTTGCAGACCGTTTTCCAATCGTTCGATGGCAGCATGCTGATTTCGGCTATCCTGGGCCTGGTTGACGAAGAGAACGGCACGCTCTATTATCTTAACGCCGAGCACCCCTACGCTGTGCTCTACCGAAACGGCCGCGCCTCTTTTCTGGATTCCGACAATGCCCTGCGCAAGGTCGGAGTCGAGGGGCTCGCGGACATGCTCCGCATCACGACTCATCAACTGCAACCGGGCGATGTTTTGATTCTTGGTTCTGACGGCCGCGACGACGTGCTTCTGGGCCACGGCGATGACGGGGCGCGCCAGATCAACGAGGACGAAACCATGTTCCTGCGACGCGTCGAGGAGGGCGGCGGAGTTCTGGCGAAGATTGAGCAGAGCCTGCTGGCAAGTGGAGCGCTCACCGATGACCTGTCCCTCTTGCGCCTGGCCTGGCTTGAAGATGCGGCGATTCCCGAAGAGCCCCGGTATCCCGATGCGTTTCTCCGCGACCGGGACGAAGGCCGACGCGCCCTGCGCGAAGGCCGTCTGGACGATGCCCGGGCCGCGTTTGATCGAGCGGCCGCCGCCGGCGTGCACGACCCGATCTTGCTTCGGGATCGGGCACGGCTGGAAATTCGCACGCACAACTTTGAGCAGGGGCTTCTTCTGGCCGAACGCGCACTGCAGGAAAACGACAACGACCCGGAAATGATCTACCTGGCTTCCTACGCCTGCAAAGTCTGCGGCAATCCCGGTCGCGCCATCGAACTCGGAGAGCGCCTGCGTCTGCGCGATCCCGATCTGGTCCGCAACCTGGTCAACCTCGCAGATTCTTACCGCCTGGAAGGGAACCGGGGCGCGGCTCTCTTGCTGCTCGACCGGGTCCGCGAACTGGAACCCGACAACAGCTCGGTCTTGAAGCTTGCTGCGGTGCTCGAAAAGGACCCCGCCCCCGCTTAAACTGCTGGCGGCGACCTCCGGGGCAATTCAGGAAGGCTGATGTCGCTTTCGGAAAAACTGCTTGAGGCCCATCTGGAGCACGAACTGTCGGCGCTGCAGGGTCCAGGTTTGCAGGAGAGCCTATCGACCGAACTGGGGCAGCTCTTCGACTGGCTGGGCAAAGCGCGTTTGCAGGACCTGGTCCCTTCCGCGCCGCTCAAGGCTCAGATCGTCGCAACGCTGCGCGATTACACACCGACGGCCGAGCTGCGCGAAGCAGCCCGCAAACACACAACAACTTTGTTGCTGGGGCTGCACTCGCGACCGGAACTACTGGGCGATCTGGTGCCCGACCCGGCCTTCGAGAGTTCTCTCGAACACGCCACTCAGGCTACCGAACTGCGCGCAGAGCTGATTCGGCTGGGTGTGCACAGTCCGATTTTTGCGAATCTGCTTAGTGAGATTTTGTTTACCTCTATCCAGGATTTCATGAGCGACACCCAGGCCATGACCGGTCGCGTTCCTGGCGCTGGACGTTTGCTGCGTTTCGGTCAGGATCTGGTCAATCAGGCGGTTCCGGCCCTGGGGCAAAATTTCGAACGCATTATCAAGGACTTCATTCGCAAGAACATCGGCAAGACCATCAAGAATTCAGAAGAGTACCTGAACCGCAGTATGAAACCGGAACTGCTGCGCGAAGCCGGCCGCGAGCTCTGGGCCGATGTATCCAAAAGCCAGGTCTCCCGGCTGCCGGAATACCTGAACGCGGACCGTCTGGAAAGTTACGAAGAGCCGGCGCTCCTTTTGTGGGAGAACCTGCGCAAGAGCGAACTTCTGGGCTGGACCCTGAACACCTGGGTCGATTCGATTTTTGAAGTGCACGGCGGCCGGCCGGCAGCCGAACTGCTGAAAGCCCTCGGGCTGGATCGAGAACAGTTTCAAAACGCACTGCTTCCGATTCTGCTTCCGATCTTTGAAGAGGCCCATAAGAGCGGCTATTTGAAAGCGCGCATTGAGGCCCGCCTGCGTTCCTTTTACGAATCCGACGCCGCACAGAAGCTGCTCGGCTGATCAGCATCCGGCGCAGTCGGCGGCCATGGGACCGCGAGCCGCAGAAGGCGACCGTCGGGCCCGATCTCACTTCGAGCAATCTTCGATCAGGTCCACCGGATCTCCCGCCCGCACAAGACCCGGCTTCAGGACGCGTGCGTACCAACCACGTCGGCCAACCAATGTCTTCAGGAATTCAGCGCCGCCCATACTTCCCACATACGAAAGTTTGTAGAGATTGCGACACGGATCGCAAAGACGCGTAACCTCGATCAAAGCGTCCCCGATGCGGTAGCGCTGGCCCGGCTGAAACTCGTCGTGTTTGATTCCGCGCGTCGTAAAATTTTCGCCCAGATCTCCAGGTTGCACAGGCCAGAATTCGTTGTTCAACTCCTCGAGCGTCTCCCACGGCATAAGCAACAGGGCCTGGTCCGGATCGCCCTTCAAGCGCGCGGCACGAAAGTGGTTAAAGTCACCTTCCAGACCGGCCTGCCCGATTTGCCCCTCGGGGATGGAAGGTTTGTACAGTCCGCCTTCACCCGAACGGCCCTTTGCATGTATCGATTCTACGCGACCCATGAACCCGAAACCTTACACCGGCTTTTGTGCCCGAATCCGGCCGCGCCGACTATTCAGGCCTGCTTATAGAGCCCGTTCCAGCACCTGATATGAATTCTTCAGAAAGTCCTCAAACTCATCCGGACCCACGCCGCCGACCGCAAACCGGGCCAGCAGGTACACTTCGCGTGCTATCAGCTCCCGCTTACCGGGACCTGTTTCCCCCGTAATGATGGCAGGCTTCGCGAGTCCCTTGATAATTTCGTTGCGCGAGTTCAGGATCAGCGTGTGCTGTTTGGGGAATTGTAACCCGCTGCCCTGTTGCAGCATGGCGCTCATCTCGGAAAAACGCCGCATTTGCTCGGGCAAAAGCACCATAGCCGGAATGCTTTCGTCTTTGAGCGCCTCGACCCGTAGCGTGATCTGATCGTCGTTCAGGGTCGACTTGAAAAGCTCCGTAACCTGATCGCTCAGATCTTTGCCTTCGGAATCCACCAGCTTCGCGTCGGCCGACTTGTCCAGCACGTGCTCGCTGATCTCTGCGTCCACCCGCGCGAAGTGGAACTCGCCGCCCGCCTTCGATTCAAGAAATTGCATGAAGTGACTGTCGATCAGGTGTCCCATACGCAGCACTTCAATGCCCTGGGATTCAAGCAACTTCAGCGGACCGGCCTGACTGCGATTGTCTGAAACGTAATAAATTCTCTTGTCCGTGCGGTCCTTGTTCCGCGCCTGATAGTCTTCAATCGTAGTAAAGCGAGAACCTTCGGCGGGCGCCTTCGTGAGTTCGAAAACCAGAGACTCCCGGGCCTGCTCATAGAACCGCTCGTCGTTCATCATCGCGTACTTCACAAACGGACTGATCTCCGGCCAGATCTCCTCGAAGTGATCCCGGTTGTTGCGGAATTCTTCGTTCAGGCGATCGGCGACCTTCTTGATGATGTGCTGCGCTATCTTACGAACCTGCGGTTCGTTTTGTAGATACGAACGGGAAACGTTCAGCGGCAGGTCTGGTAGATCGATGACGCCCTGGAGCACGGTCAAGAACCGCGGAATTAACTCCTGAGCTTCGTCGGTAACGAACACCTGCTTGCAGAATATCTTAACATCGCTGCGATTCAGGTCCATCTCGTGGGCCAGTCGCGGAAAAAACAAAATACCCTGTAGCTGAAACGGATAGTCGACGTTCAGATGCACGTAAAACAGCGGATCGCCCTGGTAGGGATACAGATGCTTATACAGATCGGTGTATTCTTCCGGCTTCACCTGGGATGGCTGCTTGGTCCACAGTGCGTGTTCGCGATTGACCTGAGCGCCATCGACCTTGATCGGCACAGGCAGGAAATCGCAGTAGCGGCGCAGAAGACGGCTGATCTCGGCCAGGTCCAGAAGATCCCTGGAACCCTCTTCCATAAACAGGCGGATCGTTGTGCCCCGCTTCGTGCGTGTGCCCTCCCCGATCTGATACTCTTCACCTCCGTCCGATGACCAGAAAGCGGCCGTCGCCGACGGATTCCAGCTCAGCGAATCGATCTCGACTCTGTCCGCCACCATGAAAGAACTGTAAAAACCCAAACCAAAGTTGCCGATGATGCCGGCCTTGCTTTTGTCTTTGGATTCTTCGTAGCGCCGGGCGAAATCCTCCGCGCCCGAAAACGCAATCTGCGTTATATAGCGCTGGATCTCGTCTGCATCCATGCCGACGCCGTTGTCTTCTATAGTCAGAACATTCTTCTCGCGATCGATGCGAATATCAACGGCGTAAGCTTCGTCTTCGGCGTCCCGGATATCTTCCTGGAGTCGCACTTTCTTGAGTTTGCTGATGGCGTCGAAGGCGTTTGACACGAGTTCCCGGAGGAAGATCTCTTTCTCCGAGTACAACCACTTCTTGATGATGGGTAGAATGTTTTCAGTATGAACAGAAAGCCGACCGGTCTGCATGGCAACCTCGGGGTACGGGTTTGACGGGTCGCCCGCGACCGCAAGTTATTTTTTGCGAAGCTGTCATGAGGAGGCTTGCAGACGCCGCGAGGGCCTGTCGAATAGGTATAGATGTCCGGTTTTCCCCTGCGAAAACGATCGCGGGCGGGCCAAAAAATGCGTCCAATCACTATACTATTACCTGTATGACATTGCCGCATCCAGCCCTCAAGACCGGATTGCCCGCGGAAAATCTCGCTATTCTGGTCGTCGAAGACGACCGTGATCAGGCGGAGTTTCTGGTCCTGCGCCTGAAGGCGATCGGCTACGATAGGGTCGACCTGGCAAGCACGGGGGAAGCCGCCCTGCGAGCGGTTGAGAGCAATCCCCCCGACATGATCTTGATGGATGTGGGCCTGCCCGGAGGTCTCGACGGCATCGATACAGCCCGAAAACTCGGCCAGCTGGGTCTGCCCGTGGTTTATATGACTGCCCGGGCCGATCTCGATCTGGTGGAACGCGCCCAGTCCACCCATCCTTTCGGGCTTCTGATCAAACCCTTCAGCGAGCGCGAACTCGAACTGACGCTGAAAATGGCGATCGTCGATCATCGCCGCGAGAACCGTCTCAACGAGGCGCTGGACGAGCTCAACATCATTCTGGAAAACATGCCGGCTGCGGTCGCCTTCGTGAAAGGGCGGCGCTTCATGCGCATCAACTCCAGCTTCGAACAACTCTTCGACGCCAGTCGGGCGGATGTGATCGGACAGCTGGGTAGCCTCCTGTTTCCCTCCGAGAAAGTGTACCGTGATTTTTTGCGCAGTTCTTTGATTGCCCTTCGAAATCACGGCCAGTTTCGCACCGAGACTCCGCTCGTGACCCTGGGTGGACGCGATCTATGGTGCTATATCACCGGCCGGGTTCTGCACAGCGACAACCTGCGCGATGGCGTCATCTGGATCATCGAAGATTTTACCGACCGGGCCCGCGTGGCGGCAGCCCTGAAAGAGAGCGAGGAACGTTATCGACTGATCTTTGAGCAGAACCAGGCCATCTCACTTCTGATAGATCCGACCCACGGAACGATTCTAAACGCCAACGAGGCGGCGACGCGTTTCTACGGTTACTCGCGCGAGGAACTACTCGGACGCTCCATAGATACCATCAACGTACTGACACCGGAGGAGATTCGGGCCGCCATGCATTTGGCCATGGAGAACGATCAGAATTATTTTGTTTTTCGGCATCGCCTGAAAAGCGGCGAGATTCGCGACGTGGAGGTCTATTCCACACCGGTCAAGCAGGACGAGAAGACCGTGCTGCATTCAATCGTTCACGACATTACAGAACGCATGCGCTCGCGGGAAATCCTGAAGCTGAATGCGCGAGTCTTTGAAAGCACCCTGGAAGGAGTCTGGATTACCGACGCCGAAAAAAGGACCATCACTGTGAACCGTGCCTTCGGCGAAATCACGGGTTACGAGAGTGAAGAGATCATTGGCCGGCTACCCCCGGTTCTGCGACCCGGGGCTCAGGACCCGGCCTTTCTGGCTCAACTCTGGGAAGGTGTCGAACAAACCGGCAGCTGGCAGGGTGAAATCCGGGCCCGGCGCCGCGACGGACAGGAGTACCCGGAATGGCTGGCAGTCAGCGAGGTCCGTGATGAAACCCGCACCCTGACGAATTACATCGGGGTTTTCAGCGACATCAGCACGCGCAAGCAGGCCGAAGAAAGACTGAGCTTTATGGCCACCCACGATTCGCTGACCGGGCTGCCCAATCGTACGTATATCCTGGATCACATTCAAGACTCCATCAAGAAGGCGTCGCGCGGCCAGGAACTGGCCCTGCTCTTTCTGGACCTGGACCAGTTCAAAGTCGTAAATGACTCTCTCGGTCACCACGTCGGCGATGAACTTCTGAACCAGGCGGCGGAACGGTTGTCGGGGTGTCTGCGCGAAACGGACACGTTGGCCCGCCTGGGTGGCGATGAGTTCATTGTTCTGCTGGAAGGCGAAGTAAACGCGGAAATCGCCGCGACCATTGCCCGGGAAATCATCGCCAGTGTGGAAAGGCCCTTTCGCATCGCAGGCCAGGAGTTGTTCGTTTCGATCAGCATCGGAGTCTGCTTTTTCCCCCGGGACGGCCAGAACGAGGACGCGCTGATTCAGAACGCGGATACGGCCATGTACCGCGCCAAGGCCAAGGGCCGAAATAATTTTCAGTTTTATACCGACGAGATGAACGCGCGCATACGGGAACGTATGCAGATCGAAAACGATCTCCGGCGCGCCCTCGAAACCCAGGATGAGCTGGTGCTGCACTATCAGCCCATGGTTCACCGAGCCACGGGTCTGCTCTGCGGCATGGAAGCCCTCGTTCGCTGGCATCACCCCGAACGCGGACTGCTCCTGCCCGGAGCCTTCATTCCCTTTGCGGAAGAAAGCGCTCTGATCATAACTCTCGGGGAGTGGGTTCTACGCACGGCCGCGCTACAAAATCGAAAGTGGATGGACGCGGGACTTCCCACGGTTCCGGTATCTATGAATTTGTCAGCCCGACATATGCAACGCGCCGATCTACCGGGTACGGTCGCCCGCATCCTGAAGGAGATCGGTCTCGATCCGGCCTACCTGGATCTGGAGATAACGGAATCCTGCCTTTTGGAAGAGCCGGAAATCGCCATCGCCAGCATGCGGGCCCTGGCCGGCATGGGCACCCAACTCTCGATCGACGACTTTGGAACCGGTTACTCTTCTTTGAGTTACCTGAGCCGTTTGCCGATCCACACGGTCAAGATCGACGGCTCCTTCCTGAAAGGTGTGCCCGGGCACGACACCAACCAGGCCATTATCGCCGCCATCGCCAGCATCGCTCACAACCTGCGCCTGAGCACGGTTGTGGAAGGCGTGGAGACACCCGAGCAGCTGGACTTCGTTTCCCGGCTCGGACTCGAACGCATTCAGGGGTTTTTGTTTTCCCGGGCCCTGCCCCCGGCCGACATGATGGAACTTTTGGGGGCCATGCGCTCCGGCGCCATGGGTCGCACCTACTGGGGACACGGGCAGGCCTGATTACACAGGATGCGCACCCCCCGGCAAATGGCCAGGCAGCTGTTGCGTAGCTCCCCGACCGAAGTACAGACAACACCGCTCGGATAGCTCAGGCACTCGCCGCAGCTATCTTCCTCGCGGGTTGCTTCTGTTCGCGTCGGCGCCTCAACCGGATCTTCCGCAGAGGGACTGCGGCAAACAGCGAATGCAAGAACCAGGAGTAAAGCCAACATGCGATGCCTTTTCATAGACTGTCCGATACCCCAGTTTTCCCGCGAAAAGCGGCTTGCACAGAGCGGCCGGAACAGGCGAAAGACAAGAACACTATTCGGGACCTCCCACTGACGGTGGACCGTGGTTGCAGCCAGGCTATTGCCCTCACCGACTTGATGAAAGAACTTTTCGATATAAGCACACCGTCCGGTCGAACGCTCAACCGGGTGCTGAACCGTCTGAAAGCCGACCTGCCGGCCAGAGCCCTGGAGCTGCGCTACGGAGGAGAAACGCTTACCCGACTGGGAGAGGCGGGAAACGACCCGGGATTGGAGATCCCGTTCTCCTCGTTTCTGCTTCTGGTCCATGGCGGCCCACCGCATATGGACCCGAGCCGTGTGCGACTGCTGCGGAGTGCAAGACGCCTGGTGGACATATTGATCCGGGCTTTCCGGGGACCCCACGGCGAGCCCCGCAACGGTATCGCGGCCGGATTCGTCGTAGAATCTTACATGGAGATCCTGCGGCTGCTCGAAGAGCGACGCGAGCTGGTGGACTTCTACGAGTCCATGCTGGAGCTCAATCGTAAGATTCTGATGGCCGAGGACCTCTTTACGGTCCTGCAGGTGATCATGGACACCGCTCGCGATGCCCTGCGCGGCGAAGGCAGTTCGCTCCTCCTGGTCGACCAGAAAACCGGGGAGATGTACTTCAACGTGGTTTCCGGGGAACGCAAAAGCGACCTGCGTGAAATCCGAATACCGGCCGGTGAAGGGATCGCCGGGGACGTGGTCAAAAAGGCGAAAGCTGAAATCATCTCCGACGTAAAGAACGATCCGCGGGCCTTCCAGCGGGTGGATATGATTTTGAAGCACACCACCCGGGATATGATCGTGGCACCCATCATTGCCCGGGGCGCCGTGATCGGCGTCATTGAAGTTATCAATTCGCGCGCAGCGGATGGTTTTCACACCGAAGATCTGGCCCTGCTGGAGCGCATGGCCGGGCACACGAGCCTCTTCATCGAGAACATGAAGGGCAAAGAGGACCTGGTCCGCACCAACCGCAAGCTGGACCGGATCAACTCGGAAATCAATGCGCTTTATGAAATCGGGCGGGTTCTGAACACCTCGCTCGAAGCGAATGAACTCAAGCGCGGCCTGCTGAGAACAATGCTGCGGGTCATGAAGATCGGCAACGGAGCGATCCTCGAGAAGACCGCCGACCGTCGCCTGGTCGAAACCATCATCATGACCAACCAGGACGATCGTATTACCGAGCTCGATCCAACCGAAGACGGATCGGGCTATGCCGAGCCGGCCGACATATTACTCTGGATGCAGCAATACAAAGAACCTTTTTACTTCATCGCCCCGAGTCTGGATCGGCCGGTGCTGGGTCTGGCGGAGCGTTTCAAGAAAGTCAATGCGGAACGCTTCGGCAGCAGCCGGGCGCCGGAACTCTGGGCCCCCATCATCGAACCAGACGGAAACGAGATCAATTTTGTGCTGGCATTGGGAGACATCCAGTTGCGCCGCCGGGATCCGGTCAGCGACGTTCAGTTCTTTCAGGGCCTCATGAATCTCTGCCAGACCGCTTTTCGCAATGTGGCCTCGTATCGGGCGGCGCTCGAAGCGCGCGGCCGGGAGGAGCAGATCCGGCGCGCTTTTCAGAAGTACGTGCCGGCCCGGGTTGTGTCGGATCTGGTTGAAGAGGAAAACCCGCCGCCGACCGTGCAGACCGTCTCGGTCCTGTTTGCAGATATCCGAAACTTTTCGGCCCTCGCGGAAAAACGCGAGCCCGCCGACCTGGCATTGCTGCTGAACGAATTTTTCGAGGCCATGGTGGGCGTCGTTACTGCTCACGACGGCATCGTGGACAAGTTCATGGGCGACTCGCTGATGGCCTTGTTTGGCGTTCCGGACCCTCACGAGCGGGCCGCCGAAAGCGCGTTGCGGGCGGCCATGGAAATGCAGGTTACCCTCACGCAGCAAAACGAAAAGCGCCGGCGGGAAGGCCGGCCGACCTTCGATATGGGCATTGGCCTGCATACGGGGCCGGCTATCGTTGGTAGCTTTGGCTCGCGCCAGCGCCTGGACTTCACGGCCCTGGGAGACACGGTAAACCTCGCCTCGCGCCTGGAGAAGGCGGCCAAGCACTATCGGGCTGAAATCCTTTTCACCGGTCAAACCCTGGAGGCCGTGGGCGATCGGATTTCCTGCCGCGAAGTGGATCTGGCCCGGGTCCGCGGGCGGAGCGCCACCGTGCAGCTCTTCCAGCCCTTTGCCTTTGCACGTTATGAAATGGGGCCCACTGCTGCCGCCGATTTGTGGCATCAGGGCATCCGATTGTACCGGGAACGCCGCTTCCAGGAATCTCGGGAGGCATTCGCCACGCTGTCCAAAGCGGCGCCGGGCCTCGACCCCCTGACCGCCATTTACCTGAAGCGCACGGCCGAGTTCGAACGCGATCCGCCTCCGGCCGACTGGCAGGGCATTTTTGCGGTAGACGCCTGAGCGCATTTCACCCGATTTGCGGGGACCGTCGCCGGCCCCTTGCGCCCGCAAAACACGATCATGAAGAAGATTAAAGTTCAGCAAGAATTCGATTGCCCGTTGGATGTCCTGCTGCGCGCGCGCGAGGAACGCTACAAGCACCTGGACAAATTCCCCGAGTTGAAGAACGTCCATATAGTCAGCGAGGAACGCGTCGACCACATCCTGAAGCAGAAGCGCAATATCTCCATCGCAGACTCCATGCCGCCCATCATTGGCTCTCTTTTGCCCTCCGGCGCGGACACGCTGGCAGAAGAATCCGAGTTCGACGATCGGAGCAATACGCACACCTTTCGCGTTGTGCCCGGCGGAAACCTGGACAACATCTTTGTGGTCAAAGGCGTTTCCCACTACTACAGCCGGCCCGAAAATCGCTCCGCCCGGGATTACGACATCGAAATTACCAGCCGGGCTTTCCTGGTAAGCCTGGTGGTTGAAAACGCCATCGCTGACCTGTACGAGCACAACCTGCGCAAGGATCGCAAGTCGATCCTGAACTTCATTCAGATTCTTGAAGAGGAAGGCGGCGGTGAATCAGGCACAACAGCGGGCTGAGATCCTCGTTGAAGCGCTCCCGTACCTGCGTGAGTTCTACGGCAAGAGTATCGTCATAAAATTCGGCGGCGCCGCCATGATTGAAGAGAAGTTGCGCCTGGACTTTGCGCGCGACGTGGTACTGCTGCAGTATGTCGGAATCAAACCCGTCATTGTGCACGGTGGCGGCCCGCAGATCTCGCGCATGCTGGAAGAACTCAACATCCCGACTCACTTCGTGGATGGACATCGCTTCACCGATCAGGCTTCGATGGATGTGGTCGAAATGGTTCTGGCCGGAAAGATAAACAAAGAGATCGTAGCCTTGATCAATGGCCAGGGCGGGCGGGCGGTCGGAATTTCCGGCAAAGACGGAGGGCTCGCCCGCGCGCGGCTGCACCAGCTACGGCGCCGCGGCAAAGATGGCGTCGAGGAAGAGGTCAGCCTGGGACAGGTGGGCACTCTGGATGCGGGCGAGATCAACCCGGCCCTCCTGACCGCGCTCGAAAGCAACAGCTACGTGCCGGTTGTTGCACCCATCGCAACCGGCGACGATGGCGTCTCGCTGAATATCAATGCCGACACGATGGCAGGGGCCGTGGCTTCGGCCTTACGCGCCGAAAAGCTGATTCTTCTGACCGATACACCCGGCGTGTTGATTGACGGGCAGACCATTACGGGGCTTTCTCAAGAAGATGTGGAGAGGCACAAAGCCGACGGCGCCATCAGCGGCGGCATGCTGCCAAAAGTCGATTGCTGCGTGAGCGCCCTGCGCCACGGTGTACGGCGAGCGCACATCGTGGATGGTCGTGTCCCGCATGCACTTTTGCTGGAGATTTTTACGAATGAAGGTGTGGGCACCTTGATCAGCAACGAATTTGACCGCAAGCGTGCTTCGGCGACAGGCAAAACGGGACAAGAAGCAGGGAACCAGAATGATTAGAGTCGATTCAGACTTCATACGCAAAACCATACGCACCGTGCCGGACTGGCCCGAGAAAGGAGTGATGTTTCGGGACATCACGCCCATTTTTCAGAATCCGATCGCGCTGCGCGGAACCATGGATGCATTTATCCATCGTTATTTCGAAATGGGCGCCAGCATGATCGCCGGTGTGGACGCCCGTGGCTTCCTGCTCGGAGTGACCATCGCCTACGGACTGAATCTGCCTTTCGTGCCGATTCGCAAAAAAGGCAAGCTGCCCTGGAAGACCATCGAAGAAGAATACGAACTCGAATACGGAAAGGCGACCGTAGAGTTGCATGCGGACGCCGTAAAGGCCGGAGATCGGGTTGTGATCTTTGACGATCTGATTGCCACGGGCGGCACCATGCTCGCCGCCGCCCAGCTGATTCAAAGACTGGGGGCCGAAATCATTGAGGCCTCGGCCATCGTGGATCTGCCTGAGCTGGGCGGCTCCAAAAAGCTGCGCGATGCGGGACTGAGCGTGTTTACCCTCGTGGAGTTCGAGGGCGCGTAGCCAGCGTGTCCCGGGTCGTGCCGCTTCTTGTCGCGCTGCTCATTCCGGCAGCGCTATTTGCAAATGCGCCGCCAAACTACGCGACCGTGGCAGGCGCGCTTCCCGAGTTGTGGTCGAGTCGTTATCCCGTCGAACCGGTCGGCTTTACCGCCAATCCCGAAAATCTGGGCGTGTTGCGTGCGATCAGCGAAGGGCGCGCGGTTTATTATTATCACTTTTTGGTGGAGCTGCCGCGTCTGGAGCGCTCCCCGGATGAGAGCCTGGGCAGCAGCGGCAGCCGAAACGTGGAGCTGTGGGTGCGCTATCGAGCGTGGCTTCGGGAGCCGTACGACCTGACCTTCGTGCGTCGCGATCTTCTTCCCGGAACAGGTCGAACCTGGGTGCGTATTCCGTAATGTTTTTAAGGTTGCCGTAGAGTCCCTCGACCGGGCACTCCGGAATCAGGCGAAACCATGAAAGATAGAAACGATTGGTCTGTAATTGAAGGCGCGGTGCGCGAACGCATGCGCAGCCGGAATATGCAGGATGCGGTCATTGCCGAGATTGTGCGTCGTGTTCGATTGGTTTATGAAGGCGAGTCCGGACGCGTGGACTGGAACACGATTGGCGATCTGCGGCCCGAGGATACCATTGATTTAGAAACCCTGGGCGACGAGGGGGCTTCGCGCGAAACGCTGAAGGGCCTGGCCATCATCAAGCTCAACGGCGGTCTGGGCACAACGATGGGCCTTTCGGTTCCGAAATCGGTCATCGAAGTCAAACCCGGCCTGAACTTCCTGGAGATTATGAAACTCCAGGTGGAACACCTGCGCAAGACCCACTCGATCGAAACGCCGCTTTTGTTCATGAATTCGTTCAACACCCGGGACGATACTCTGGCGCATCCCGGCATCCGCAGTCTCAACGAGAACTGTCCCGGCAAACTGCCGGCCGACTTCTTACAGAACATGGCGCCCCGCCTGCTGCGCGACTCCCTGCTCCCCCTCGGAGATGGCAGCCAGGATAGCCACTGGTGTCCGCCCGGCCACGGAGACGTGTTTCTGGCGCTTTTTACAACCGGCCTTCTGGACCGACTGATCGAGAATGGGTATCGCGTGGCGTTTCTTTCCAATGGCGACAACCTGGGCGCCACCGCCGATCCGAACATTCTGCGATACTTTCTTTCGGAAGGTCTCGAGTTCGCTTCTGAGGTGACTCCCAAGACCAGGGCAGACCTGAAGGGCGGTGTTTTGTATCGTCGCAGGGGCCCCGAGGGTGAAGTCGGCCCGATTGAACTTCTGGAGACCGCCCAGGTGCCCGACGAACACCTGTCGGATTTTCAGGACGTGAATCGCTTCGCGTACTTCAACATTAACAACCTGTGGGTAAACCTGGAAGCGCTGCGAGAACGACTGCGGCGCGGCAGCCTGGAGCTTTCGTTGATCGTAAACCCGAAAGAAGTCGACGGCACGCCGGTGCTGCAACTGGAAACTGCGATGGGCGCGGCCATTGGTCGTTTTGATCGCACCCGCGTGATCATAGTTCCCCGCCGACGCTTCGCGCCGGTAAAAAACTGCGCCGACCTTCTGGTGCGGCGCAGCGATGCCTACACCCTGGAATCTGACTATCGATTGGAAATGAACCCGACCCGCAAACTCTCCGAGCCGGTGGTGATCCTGGACGATCGCTTTTACAAGAAGCTTCCCGATTTCGAGAAGCGCTTTCTGGAAGCCCCCTCTCTGGTTGCGGCCAGCAGCTTTGAGGTTCGAGGGCCCGTGATCTTTGACCGACCCGTCAAAATTTCCGGGCAGGTTTGTCTGGAAAACCCGGACGCCACGGACCGCCTGGTATCGGAACTGTCACGGGACGCCTTTCAGGACGAAACGATCGCGTTTCCGTAAACGGGCCGGCCGGGACCGGGCTCACCGGGCACTCTCCTGAGGCTCCTCGCCGGCGTTGCCTGCATTATTTCCACGTAGAGCCGCGGGCCGTGGGTCGCGGGCTGACTCGAATTGTGCTATCGGCCTGAAACACGATCTGACATAATGCCGACATCATTCGCCGTATATGGAAAGGAGCGCGCAAATGGTAGGCCATTACAAGCGGATTGCGATCATCACCGGGGCCGGCGGCGGAATCGGCTACGAGACGGCGCTCTTTCTGGCCCGTCAGGGCTATCGGGTGTGGGCGACCATGCGCCGGGACAGTCAGCAACAGGCCCTCGCCGAGGCGGCCGAAAAGGAACGCCTGCATCTGCTTTTGCGAACTTTGCTTCTGGACGTTCGCAGTCCGGAGCAAATTGAAGCGGCCCGCCAGGCGATTCTCGAGGCCGAAGAAGCGCATTTCATTGGCCAGGAGCACCCGCCGTTGCTCTGCCTCATCAACAACGCCGGCTATGGCGTGGCCGGAACTGTTGAGGAGCTTCCGATACGCGCTTTTCGCGAGCAGATGGAAACCAACTTCTTTGGGGCTTTGATGATGACCAAAGCCTTTCTGCCACTGATGCGGGAAACGGGTCAGGGCCGCATTGTACAGATTTCCAGCGGCTTCGGCCGCGTGGGCGCGCCCATGATGTCGGCCTACAACGCTTCGAAATTTGCGCTGGAAGGCTTCAGCGAGGCTCTGCGGTACGAGGTGCTTCCGCATAACGTCTTTGTCAGCCTCGTGGAACCGGGCCCGGTCGCCACGGGATTCAATCAGAACATGGACTTAGAACAACCGCCGGATTCGCCTTACGCGCACCTCCACAAACGCGCCGGTCTGCTCGCGCGAACCGGTGAACGGATCGCTTCTTCGGCCAGCGACGTGGCGCGCACGGTGCAGAAAATTTGCGAAGCGCGTTATCCTTCGTTGCGCTATGAAGTCGGCGTGGCCGGTTATTTGGCCAAGTTATCGAACCAGTTTGCGCCCCAGGATCTGGTGGAAGGTATCTACCGCTTCTTGTGATCGTCGCGACGATCCAGCTTGCGCAGAAAGTCCAGCGTCTCGCGCTCTCCAGCGACGGAAAACCACTTTCGATCAAACTCTTCGACGGCCGAGATGGCCCGCTGCAATCGGCGCCGTCCGGAGACCGTCACCGAGTCTAATACCAGACGCGCATAGTACTTCGTGCGGGCCGGTCAGCTGAAAAGGACGCGGCAAGGGCGCTCGTTAACCAGGGAAAAAGAGCGGGCGCAGGGTCTGGAAAAAATCAATCGCGAAGCGGTTCATAAAAACAAACAGGCCGATGTTCAGCCCGAAACTAACGCACATAATCACGAAAAAGAGATGCAGGACACGGTTGGAAAACAGGCTCTTTCGAAAGCGGGCAAAGGTGTCCGTATCGGCCGCAATGCTTTCGAAGTCTTCCACCCGGGGCTGGCGACCACGCAGTTCCAGACCGGCAGCGACCATCCACAGTCGAATGCCCACCAGTCCAAAAAACGGCGAGATGGGCGCAAGCAGCGCAGTAACCAGAATCGTGAGTGGACGGGCGCGCGCAAACCAGGCTCCCAGCCCGGCCCCGGCCAGACGGCCAACTATCCAGAAAGCCAGAAGCTCTCGAATACGTTCCCGGTCGCCATAAAAGGCGTAAATCCCGAAAGCCACAAAGATGAGTCCCACGGTGGCCCAAACGATGACGTCGCGCCACGGGAAACGCCGCGGCAGGGATTCCAGAGCCTCGCGATCGACCGGAACACCACGTTCGATGGTGCGACCAATGCCGGGCACATGGCCGGCTCCGACCACCGCCAGCAGGCGAGAACCCGAAGGCGCTCCGACCGCAGCGTCGCGGATCTTCGACGCCAGGTATCGGTCGCGCTCGTCGATAATCACTTCTTTCAGGCTCTGGTAGCGCGGCGGAAGGGCGGAAAGCAAGTCCTCAAAGACGTCTTTCTGTTTGAGTTCTTCAATCTGTTCGCTGCTGATGTCGTCCCGCACCAGAAGCGAAGCCAGAAGCGTACTCATGAGCCACAGTCTACTGAAGACGCCAACCCGGGCCCAGGCCCGGGCCAGCGTAATTCGAATCTCGCGGTCAGCCAGAACCAGGGTCGCCTTACGCTCGTCCGCCAGCTCTGCCGCGCGCAACATCTCGGCCCCGGGTCGTGAGCCGGTAACCTCGCCGATCTTTTTTTGAAAGGCGGAAAGAACCAACGAACTCAAAAGCAACCAGACTTTTCGTTCGCGAATCACGCGCGCCAGGTCCAGTTTGCGCCAGCGATCCGGGTCGTTCAGCGCCTCGTAGCGTGGGGCGCAAAGTTCTACGGCGATCAACTGCGGCGCATAGAGGGCTTCCACCTCCTCAACATCCATGACCGAAGCGCGGGAGACGTGGGCCGTACCCAGTACGAGCACACTACGACCCCCCACTTCACCCTGCCAGTGAGTCACCTGCTTGAGGCGATTCCGGAGCGCCACGGGGGCGCGTTTTTTGATTGAAGTGGCCAGAAAGCTATCCAGGCTGCCTCGCGGCAGGCGGGAGCAGGTTTCTGTTACCGGACGGAGGCCACCAGCGAATTTTCCTCCGGCGCTGCGGGCGTCGAAACCCGAAACCGCAATCCAAAGGAAGACAGAGGCTTACCTGGACCCATTCTTCACAGGCCGGCTCATGCACGTTGGGGTGGCCGAATGGAAAACGGCCCGCAAGCCCGACGCTCTGAAAACGACATTGGGCTCCTGCGTGGGTGTTGTGCTCTACGCCCCCCGGGCTGCGACGGGCGGCCTGGCGCATGTCCTGCTCGGCGAAGCGCCCACCGGCAAGATAGTGAAGAAAGGCAAGTACGCACGACCGGCGATTCTCGGGTTGGTTGCCGAATTGAAAGATCAGGGCGTACCGACCGAGGACCTGCGGGCGCGAGTTTTTGGCGGGGCTTCCATGTTTAACGCCGGCCAGGCGACTTTTCTACAACAGATCGGGGCGGAAAACCTGCGCATTGTACGGCAGGTGCTGAAGGAGCTGAAGATCACGCTGGTGTCGGAGGACACCGGCGGTTCGGCCGGTCGTACAATTACATTGTTTCTGGACGACGGTCGGGTGCTCCTGCGTGCAAACGGGCGCGAGCGTTTTATCTACAAGACCTGAGGGTAGTCGAATATGGATCAGGCTGAACTTCGCACACAAATCAAGGCGCGCATCGACCAGGGACTCAAGGATATTGAGCATCTGCCTTCGATGCCGGGCATCGTCACGCGGCTGATTTCTATGGCCAGCAATCCGGAAATTGATATCAAGGCTCTCGCGGACGAGATCAATCGCGACCCCGCAATCACGGCGGCCATCATCCGACTGTCCAACTCCGCCTACTACAAACCCAGCCGCCCTATTCGCTCGGTCCAGGAGGCGATAGTGACCCTGGGCCTCAATACGGTCAAAAACATAGTGCTGGTGGCCGCTTCGCGGGGCATTTTGAAAGTCGATCTGGAGAGCTATCGCATCGACGAAAGCGAGATGTGGGATCATTGTCTCGCCGTGGCCGAGATCGCCGCAACCATCGCACGGGTGCGAAAACTCAAGACCGGCGAGGATGTGGCTTTCACGGCGGGCCTCTTGCACGACACCGGCAAAGTTGTGCTGGTGCATTATTTCAAGGACGCCTACCACCAGGTCGCCCAGGAGCTGGAGAAGAATCCCAAATCCAACTTTTTGCGGCTCGAAGAAAAGTTCATGGGATACAACCACGCCGAAATCGGGGCGCGACTACTGGAGAGCTGGGAGTTTCCACCCGATTTGGTGGAAGCGGTGCGCATGAGCTACCAACCCGAAAACGCCAAAATCAATTCCGAGCTGACCTGCGCGGTGCATGTAGCCAACGCAATCGCACTCAGCGCGGGAGTGGGCATCGATGTTGGAGGCCTGAACCAGGAACTCAGCCCCTTTGCCGTTCGCGCGCTGCGACTGAGCGAGCAGGATCTGGCCGCCCTCTATGGACGTATGCCGGAGATGCTCGAAGGCCTCGCGGACCTGCGTTCGCTTTAGGCGCCCGGGAAATCGATGCCCGTCTCTTCTCAGAAATCGTCGCTGGCTTTGATCGGCGCCCGCGGAGCCGGCAAGTCCAAACTTTCGCGCAAGCTCGGCAAGGCAACGGGACGCGTTGTGCTCGCAATCGACAGTCTGATCAGCTACGAAGCGGGAGGCCGGAGCGCGGCAGCGATCGTTGAGGAGGAAGGCTGGAGTGGCTTTCGGGACCGTGAATACGAGGTCCTCGTGCGCGTCTGCGCCATGCCGGACATCATCATCGATTGTGGTGGTGGAATCCTGGTGGAAGCGGCGCAAAGCCCCGACCAACCTGAATCGCTATCGGAACGAAAGGGCCAGTTGCTGAGAAAGAGTGCGACGGTGATTTACGTGAAGCGCGATTTGGACTGGCTTCTGGAACGAGCGCCCCTGGATCACTCCCGCCCGGACCTCGGCGGGGAATACCGGGCTCTTCTGGAACGCCGGCTGCCCTGGTACGAAGAAGCCGCGGACTTCGTGCTTGATATGCGTTCGCTTTCGATCGCCGAAGCGATCGCCGTCATTCGTGATCGGGTTCTGCTGGGTGATCGCTGAACTCCCAGGCAAGATGCGCGCCCAGATGACCGATGAAAAGCAAAAGACGGGGCGAAAGATCGATACGCTGCACTGTTCCACGAAGCGACTCGACCGCACAGAAGAACTCCACGCGCCAGTCGCGAGCCAGGCGTCGGAGTTCATGGCGCATGGGCAGCAATCTATTCATGAGCTCCCAGAGATGTTCTTCGATATTGGATTGTGCCGGCAGCGTGGAGTTGATTTGCCAGACCGCATCCCGCTCTGCCGCCGCCAGCACAACACGATCGGGTTCCGTACCCAGACGCCGCGTAACATCCTCCGGTTCCAGATGGCGGCCGGTCACGGCGAATACCACCCAGCCCGAATAGTGCGGCGCCGGACCGCGGCCTCCGGATTCCTGCTCTGCTTCGGTTTGCATTTTTGTTTTTGCGACCGCCCTGAAACCCCGGGCTGTATGATTCGTCCAAAGCCTGAGCCATGACAATCGGAAACGCGGCCACAACCCCTACTCTGGTCATTATCGGCAACGGAGTCGCCGGAATCACAGCGGCCCGGACGGCGCGCAGGCTCGACCCGCAGCTGCGCATCCAGATCGTATCGGACGAGTCTGACTTCTTCTACTCCCGCACTGCCCTGATGTACATCTATATGGGCCACATGCGCCTTCAGGATACAGAACCTTACGAGAGAGCCTTCTACGCCCAAAACCGCCTGGAGCTGGTGCGGGCGCGGGTCGAACAGATCGATACGGCGGGCAAGCGCCTCAAACTGGCGGGCGGTTCTGAATTCCGGTACGATTATCTTCTGATCGCCACCGGCGCGCTTCCCAACCGGTTCGGCTGGCCCGGCCAGGACCTGAAGCGGGTCCAGGGCCTCTACGGTCTGAACGATCTCGAAAGCCTGGAAGAAGCCACGCAGGATGGCGCGGTCAAGCAGGCCGTGATTGTGGGCGGGGGATTGATCGGTATTGAGCTGGCCGAGATGCTCCACACACGCGGGATACACGTGACGTTTTTGGTGCGTGAGGAAAACTACTGGGATAACGTTCTTCCGCGCGAAGAGGCTATGCTGATCAATGAGGAGATTCGGGAGCACGGCATGGAATTGCGGCTCAAGAGCAATCTAAAGGAGATTCTGGACGATGGAGCCGGCGGCGCCCGCGCCGTAACGGTGGCCGAAACCGGCGAGATGATCCCGTGTCAGCTGGTGGGGCTGACCGCCGGCGTGAGTCCGAACACCGGCGTAGTTCAGAACAGCGGCATTCAGGTGGGCCGCGGAGTGCTTGTCGATCGACGCCTGCGAACCAACATAGACAACGTGTTTGCGGCCGGAGATTGCGCTGAGTTGCGCAACCCGGGCGAGGAACGCGGCACGGTAGAACAACTCTGGTACACGGGTCGCATGCAAGGCGAGGTGGCCGGCATGCAGATCGCCCGTCTTTCCCGGGCAGAGCGTGGCCACTCCCTGCCGGACACCCCGTACGATCGAGGGATCTGGTTCAATTCCGCGAAGTTTCTGACGGTAGAATATCAGACCTACGGGTTCGTGCCCCGGGTTCCGGAACCGGAGCGGACCCATGTCTGGATCGACGAGAAGCGGCGCCGGTTGATTCGCCTGGTCTGGGAAACAAACGGCCCGGATACACGCGTAACCGGTTTCAATCTTTTTAATGTTCGCTATCGCCAGGAGATCTGCGCGGCCTGGATTCGGGAAGAACGCCCGGTAGACTACGTGCTCAAGCATCTGGAGCGCGCCAATTTCGATCCCGAATTTTTTAACCGACCCGAGAGAGCCTTTCGGCGTGATTACAAAAACAGACGGGGAATGGTGCCGGCCTGAATTGCGGCCAGGGAAACGAAGATGCGAATCGCAGGGTACATACTCATCGTTCTTGGCGTCGCGAGTCTTGCCGCGCATCTGTTCGGAGTGTCCTTTTTGAACGGCGGCTTGTTACTGGCCAGCGTTCTGGGGGCTCCCATCCTGGGCGGACTGCTCCTTTTTATTCATCGCTTCCTCGGACAACCGCCGGGCATCGACAACAACCACATCTTTCAGCGTAGCCTTTCGGCGCGGGGCGTAGTGGGCCTATTGGTCGCGGTTGCGCTCACCGGACTCTACGTGGTTATTTATCTGGGTGAGGAACTCCGAATAGGCGCGCCGACAGAAGCCAGGCTGGAGCTCGACCGGGACGGTACCATACTGAGCGCAACCGGTGCGCTTGCGCCGGAGCTGGCGCATTTTTGCGAGGGCTGCACCGGCGAACGCTGGTGGGAACAAACCCGCTACGATCGACTTTTCGTACACAATTCCGGGTTTGGGCAGACCGTTGCCGCTTTTCTGGAATCCCCACGCGAAAACGCCACGGGTAGCTTTTGGGGCTCGTACGTGTACCGCGTTTCGGCTACGGCCGGAACGGAGAACCGCGCTATCGTGCGCATTCAACGCCAGGATACGGCCCACCATTTCTTTAGCCGGAATGTCTATCCGCTCTTAGACCCCGCTTCGGGGGTGATCTCGGGCAAGCCAGCCGACCGTTGGTTCTTTTACGGCAGTCTCTATACCATCGCGGTGCTGCTATTCGGGGTGCGCATGCTTTTGAAGTACAGGCACAGTCGCTACCAGATGATTCGTACGGCTTCGGTGATGTTCTTTCAGCTGGGTTTCGCGTACATGATTCCCAATCTGCTCAAGCTCTTTAAACAACCCGAGTTCTACTTCAGCTACTTCTGGCCCCTCAAGCCCGAGTATCTGTATCCTTCGACCTGGATCGGTTTTTTGGACCAGGCCGGGCCCGGTGTCTACTTTGTCTGTTTTGCCGCCGGCATGACTTTTATTGCAACGCCGACGCTGACCTTCTTTTTTGGGAAACGCTGGTACTGTTCCTGGGTCTGCGGTTGCGGCGGACTGGCCGAAACCATGGGGGATCCCTTTCGGCAACTCTCCGACAAGTCCTTAAAGGCATGGCAGGCGGAGCGCTGGATCATCCACGGAGTGCTGGTTCTGATTACCCTGGTAACGCTGCTGCTCTGGACCAACTCCCTGCTGGGTGGCGAGCTACTGGGCCGGCTTTCCGACTCCTTTTCAAAGGCCTACGGCCTGTATATCGGCGCGATCTTCAGTGGCGTAATCGGCGTGGGTTTCTATCCGATCATGGGCAGCCGTGTCTGGTGTCGCTTCGGGTGTCCCATGGCGGCAATTCTGGGCATTCTTCAGAAGTGGTTTTCGCGTTTTCGGATCACAACCAATGGAGGGCAGTGTATATCGTGCGGAAACTGTTCGACCTACTGTGAAATGGGAATCGATGTGCGATGGTACGCGCAACGCGGTCAGAATATTATCCGGGCGTCCTGCGTCGGCTGTGGCATTTGCTCAGCGGTTTGCCCGCGCGGAGTCCTGAACCTCGAAAACGGTTCGGTCTTCGACCGATACAATACGCCGGGTGCCACCGTGCTGCGCTGATTTTTTTTACGCAACAGACTGCATTCCGGAGACCTCTTCGGGGTATGAACCAATGGAAAAGTTGTGCAGTCGAACCCCGTAACGCACGGGCCACCCTTCTGATACCGGCCGCTCTGGATTCTCCGACCTATGAACTGTGCCGGCAGTACGGGGGCCTGCGGGGATTGTTGAGTGTCCTGCTCCGCAAGTACGGAAAGACCGCCCGGAAGATCTGCGGCCGTCTCGATACCCGCATCGCCACTCACTATCAGTCCGAAAATCTCCATCTCAAGCGGCGACATTTTCGGGCTCGGGGGGAAGAGTGGGCATGGGCGAGGGCCGTGGCGCGATCATGCGGCGTTTCCACGTGCTATTTCGCAGTGATCTTGATCGAGCTGGAACTCGCCGGGGCTCCCGCGGACTTGCCAGGTGGCGGAGCTCCGCTCAACGTCTTTCGGGTTGAGCACCGGGAGTGGGTGAATGTCGAGCGGGCACAGTTGTTCCGAAAGGGGCATTTGCACAATAAAGGACGCAGAAAGGTAACACGCGCAAGACGCTTCGATCGGCAGCTCTGGTAGAACTAAGCCGCCCCGAGCGTTGCGTACTCCTTCGACTGCCTCCTGGGGCGAAGCTGTGCCCGAACTAGTAGCGGCAACCGCGACCCCGAAAATAGAGAGCATTGTCGCTGTGTTCGGAGTTGCGCCGACATCCGGCCGAATCGTAGAACACCGGCAGCAGGGCCGGATCCTGATAGGTCATCCGGCAGCTGCAACCGGAGTTGTAGGTCTGGCAACTGTCCACCTGCACACGCTCAAGAACGGCGCGTGCATTGCGATAGCGGTACGGAGGAACGGCACCCGGCTCGCTCTCAAGATACAACAACTCAAGACTGACACCGGTCATACGCTGCAAGAATCGGCTCCGCACTTCGAGACCGGGACTGGAGCAATTGGCGCCGGAAAACTCCATATCGCAAACGAAAGCCCCTTCACCACGATAGAGCGTACATACGCGGACATCGGCTGAGCGGGCAGTCGATGGATCGGATGCGTCCCCCGAAGCGCAACCGATCGAAAGCCCGCCGGCAAGAACCAATGCCGCCAGACGTATTATGGAAAGACCCGAACAGGAGTGCATGGTGTTATTAACGGACTTTTCTCGGGAAAGGTTAGTCAGTCTACGTAACTAAGGTCCGGGGCAGGTCCCCGATAATGCGCGAAACGATCTCGTAGTTGATGGTGCCGGCCCAGGCCGCAAGATCTTCCGCACTGACAATCTCCGCGCCATCCCTACCGATGAGCGTAGCCCGGTCCCCGGCGCAGGCGTCCGGGATATGCGTCACATCAACACTGATCATATTCATGCTGACGCGGCCAATGACCGGCGCGCGGCGCCCGCGAACCAGAACGTGAGCGCGGCTTGAGAGCAGCCGATCATACCCTTCGAAGTATCCGATCGGAATAACCGCCAGAAGTGAATCGCGCTCCAGACGCGCCGTGCAGCCATAACCCACGCTGGCTCCCGCCGGAACGCTGTGAATCTGCACAATTTGCGACCGCCAGCTCAACGCCGCGCGCAGAATCGGAAGCGGTCCCTGTCGCCCAAGCAAAGACAGACGGGTCTCGTTGGAAGGCCACAGGCCATAGAGAGAAATTCCGACGCGGATCATATCCAGGCGACTCTCGGGCAGAATCAGCGCGGCGGCACTCGCGGCCGCGTGAAACAGCAGGCTTCGCGACCCGGCGACTGCAAGGGCCTGCTCGCGGGCCTCCTGAAAGCGCCGAATCTGTTCCAGCGCGTAGTCCTGTCGGGTCACATCTTCCACGTTCGCAAAATGGGTCATGACGCCGGTCCACGGTGCCTGCGGATGTTCGGCCAAATATTGCAGGGCCTCGTCCAGCTCGGAGCCCCTGAGCCCCAGGCGCGAAAGCCCGGTATCGATTTTAATGTGGAAGGGGATGCCACGCGTGCCGAATGCCTGGATTTGCTGCAGCGAAGCCAGAACCAGGGTCACACCCTGCGGGACGGGCTGATCCTCCCACCCGTTCAAGCCCATGACCAGAATGGGCGGTTCCGGAACGATCGCGCGAATGCGCCTGGCTTCGGCCAAGGTATTGACCCCGAACCAATCCACGTGGGGGGCGAGCAGGCCGGCGACCTCCAGCATACCGTGACCGTAGGCGTTGGATTTGATCACCGCCATGAAGCGGCTTTCGGGGGCGACCTCGCGAAACGTTTCGACGTTGGCCAAAAGAGCGGAACGACTGATTTCTATTGCATGCAGGGTCACGAGCCAGGTTCCGGGACGGGTTTTTGGCTTGCAATGGCGATTCCACCCAAAACCGTGGGCGTTCAGTTACTGGAACCATGAAAAAGTTACGAAAACCGGCAAAGGTTCGCCAGAACGTGGCAAATAAACGCCACCTGCGCGAGCTTCGACGCAAGGCCAAGCAGGCCCACCGACTGGGCACGGGCTTCAAAGACATTGAAGAGGCCGGCAGCTCGTCCTGAGTCGCCCCAGATCCGCTCAAAAAAACTCAAGTCCCGGGCCCGCCCTTCAGACAATAAAAGGGCCGGCCCATGAACGTACCTGCCCTACCGTCCCTTCGCGGCTTTTTTCGTGTTCTTACCGGATCGTCTTCGGTGCGCGAGTCGGCCCGGCGTCAGACCCGCCTGGAAGCCCTGCTCGGGCGGGACACCGAGCCCGCACCCATCAGTTTTGAGCAAAGCCGCGCCCTGGCCGGCAAAAGCGTGCTTGTGACCGGTGCCGGTGGCTCCATTGGGAGTGAAGTTTGCCGCCGATTGCTCTATTATGGTCCGGCCCATTTGATTCTGGTCGAGATGTCCGAGGCGGCGCTGTATGAGATCGATCTTGAGTTGCGCGAGCTGCAACGCGGCGCCAGCGGCTGCGAAATCATACCGCTAATCGGAGACGTCCGCAACGAAGATACCCGTCGGCGCATCTTTGAGAACTACGACGTGCACGTTGTGTTTCACTGTGCGGCCTACAAGCACGTGCCCATGATGGAACTCAATCCGAACGAGGCCGTGCTGAATAACGTGCAGGGCACAGTTGAATTCGCAAGCAGCGCGCGGGACGCCGGCGTTGATCGCTTCGTCTTGATCTCCACGGACAAGGCCGTCCGTCCCATCAGTATCATGGGCGCGACGAAACGAATCGCAGAACTTTATGTTCAGGGCCTGGCACTCGCGACGGACACCCGATTTCTGACCGTACGCTTTGGTAACGTCATGGGTTCCAGCGGCTCGGTGATTCCTTTGTTTCAAAGACAAATTGAATCCGGGGGGCCGGTCACGGTAACACACCCAGGGGTAGAACGCTACTTCATGACCGTGGCCGAGGCAGCCAATCTCGTGATTCAGGCGGGGGTCATGCACGACTCGGGCGAGATGTTCGTTCTCGACATGGGCCGACCGGTCCGAATTGACGAACTCGCTCGCGAAATGATCAGCGCCTCGGGCAAACGAATCGGACGGGATATTCGCATCGAATACATTGGACTCAGGCCGGGAGAAAAACTCACGGAAGAACTGACCAGCCAGAGCGAAGTGCTCGAACAAACACCCAACGCGCGCATACGCCGCATCAAAAGTAACGCCCCTGCCCTGCCCGAGTTGCGCCAGGCAATCTCAGAACTGGTTCAGGTCGCCCGATCCGGCAATCGCGCAGCCATCGATGCATGTATCCGTCGCATCGTTCCGGAGTACGACCCCGGCCACGGCCGTCTGCATGGTCGAACCCATTCTCAATCTCTCTCGCCCGAATCCAGCGCCACCGGTTAAGTCCCGCTTCCGGGCGGCGCATCCTCTAACAATTGCTCCAGAGGTCGATGAGGCAGGAGTCCCGATCCCAGGTCGGCTTTGAGCATCAAAAGATCAAGCAGTAAGAAGTAAGCCGCGCAGGCAGAAACCACCACCAGACACCAGCGCCCGGTACCCGGTCTGCGCCAGGCCCAGACAAATAAGGCAAGCACACCTGGAGTGAACATACGCATGATGTTGGCGAAGTTTCCCCAGTACTCGTCTGCCGTGCCCGTGCTGATCACAAGACCGATCAAGACAAGCGCAAGCCCCGGGCCGAAAAGCGCCCGTTCACGCGAAACGATAGCGCGGCCGCAAAGAGCCAACCCGCACACAAAGTAGAAGAACAACAGCGGCACAAGCAGACCCCGGCCGGAGAGAAATGCATCGGGCTCTTGAAGATACTCGACCAGGCCCGCAAAAGGCACGGTCCCGCGCCCGGCCGCAAGCCAGGGTGAAAAACCAATCCAGGCCCACCACAAGACCACTGCAATCCCGGGAATCAATAGCGCTAAGGCCCAGGCTCCAACGGATCTTGTACGGCGCTCAAAGAATAGCTCCACGCACAGCAGAAACGGGGCCGCAAGCATCGTTTCCTTCGAAAGCAGCGCCAGGATCAGCAGAGCCGCCACCAGGCAGGCTCGCCGTGTCTGTGACTGTCGCCCTTCCATGAATACCAAAACCGCGGCCAGGCTTAGAGAAAGCGCGAATCCATCGGCGACGTTCAGCACAAAGCTCCGCAGCGAAAACGGATTCAACGCAACCAAAGCCAGGGCGGCCAGTCGCTCCCTGTTGAAGCCGGGAGTCCGGTTGAAAAACACCACCAGCATGGCCAGAATTCCGAAGTGAAGCGCAAGCGGCCAAAAAGACATGGCAAACACGAGGGCCCAGGGCCCCAATAGAAATGCTGGCGCTGCTGCCAGCGAATATCCGATGCGTGCCCGACGAAATCGTGGCTCATCGAGATGCGTTTCCCCGCCACCGGCGATTGAGGCCGCCATGTAGTAGAAAAACTGCCCGTCGTATCCACCGCTTTCGTACACCAGACTGTCGGCAGGCATGACAGCAAGATTGTCCCGTGCGAAGCAAACCCCGTGCGGCAGACAACCGAAACCCACCAGGGCCGAGGAGTTTTCGTAACGCAGGATCGGAACCAGGGCTGAAGCCGCGTACAGGAGCACGCTGGTAGCGACGATTGCCCAGGCGGCCCGCTTCATGCGGACCTTTCGCGCACCATAAAGACGTTCTTGCAGGCAGGACATTCAAACAGGCCGGTCCGACCCACGGCAAGTTCCGTCCGACATTGCGGGCATGCGACCAGAACCGCCGCCGGAGAAAGCTCCGTCGATTCCGGAAGCTCTTCCGATTGTTCAGGTTCGGGCTCGGCTACCGCTTTCGCCGGCCATTCTATGCTGCGGTCCAACACACGATGCCCATGGAGGCCCAGCACAACCGCTGCCGTCTCGGGTAACCTTGTGAAGCGAACCGCCAGTGGTGGTTCCAGCCGTTCCAGTTGCTCTTGAGCCCGGCCCAGAACGAAGGCTCCATCGGCCAGAACGGGCCAGAGACGATCACACTCAAGCGTGATATCCACAGCGCCGTGCCGGTGATGACGCACGATCTCCTGAATCAGATGCTCGGCGCTGTCACGGTCCAAAAGACCGTCCGGGTGTAATATGATTTGCTTTCCTGTCATGGAGGCAGAATTAGGTCAGGAGCTCTCTCTTTATTTTTCGGCCCGATTCGCATGTCTCCGATCCCCAAATTTCAACTAATCCGCGGTTGGGTGAAGGAAATTTTCTGGGTCCTGCTGGTCATTCTGACGGCAATCCCGGGGCTCTTCGTCAAACGCCTGGTCCGTCGGGGAAGGCGACCGCAGTCGATCATTGTCACCACCGACGCCCTGGCAACTCCCCTGGCCTACTTTCGCCTCGCCTCACGGCTGCATCGGGCTGGCTTCTCGGTGCTGGTCGTTTCGACGGGGCATGTCTTCATGGGCCTGCGCGAACAGGCCCGCCGGCTGGCAGCGATTCTGGAACGCTATCAGGTCAAGGATGGAATTCTGATCGGACATGGCAAAGGTACACTGGCTGCCCTGAGTCTGCCCGACGCCGGCCGCCAGCGGCTTCATCATTTAGTTTCGCTGGGCGCTCCGTTCAACGGTTCGCGGCTCTTCATGCCGATCGGCTTTATTCCCGCCCTGCGCGACATGGCGGTCGGCAGCGACTACCTGCTCTTCAACCGCATGAACTGCATGCTGTTTCAATCCTTTTCCCCTTTTTCAGCCTGGCAGGATGAATATATAATCCCGTTTAATCTGGCGCGCTACGGCCAGGGCCGCGACTTGATTCTGGACCAGGTCGGCCGTTACAATCTGGTTCTGGGCGCCGACAACCTCAATACAGTGGTCGAGTTTCTCGAGGAGCAGTATCCGGAGCGCACTACCGCTGTGGAACAGGCGCGCGCGATCGAAAATAGCGCACCCCGGGCGGAAACGGCCGCTCCGCGCGCGCCGAAGAAAGCCGCGCGCAAGAAAAAAACGAGCGCCAAAAAGACTTCAAAAAAGAAAGCCCGCCGCTGAACGCGGTGGATCGGGCTAAAGACCCTGAGCCCAGGAGCGGTGCAGAGCGTCCATAAACTCGCCGGTGGCCCGGCGCACCCGGTCCTCTGAGTACTGTCCGCGCTTCTTCAGGTGATCGGTCACGCGTCCCACAACCACGCGCACAAATGCCGTCCGATCGGCCAGACTGCCGGCCTCCAGAATTTCCAGGGTTGTCTGGCGTGCAGCCAGTTCGTCCCGAACCGCGCGGCCAATCACTTCCACGGCTTCCTCGGGGGTCAGGTAGAGTTGCTCGACCAGCGCGTGGGCAGCGGCCTGAACCAGTGTGAGCTGTCGCTGGCTGAATACCATCAATCGTCCCGGGGCAGATTCAGACATAGGTCAGGCGATACCAGGCGCAAGCATTATCGCACATGATTGTGGTGGCCTCCGCGAGGCCCGGCCGCAGACTGTCACCCAAACAGGGGGGTTCCCCCGTCGAGGTGTCCTGTGCGCAAATCCTTCCCGCAAAAAGCATCGCCGATGGCCCGCATTCTCCGGCTGGCTTATTTGCCCGGCCTTCTGATTCTCGCCGGCTGCGTCACCGCCAGCGGTGGCATTGCGACCTCCAACATTCCGCTGGATGGCCGGAGCTACGAAGTCATCCAGGCGGCCGAGACCACGGTCTCCTGGTGGTCGGTCGACGCCGGAGTGATCGGCATACCCCTGAGCGACCCTCCGGTGCATGAGGCCGAGCAACGCCTGCTCGACGAGCACAACGGCGATGCCCTGGTCAACTTGCGCTACTGGAACGATCGGTCTGTGTTTCTGATTCTGCTGACCCGCCAGCGTTTTCATCTCAAAGCCGACGTGGTGCGCTTTACTGAAGGCCAATGAAGCGTAGGTTTGCGATCGGGCTGGTCCTTCTGTTTCTGCTGGCAGGCGGTTGCCTGCCGGGAGGCGTCGTGACCCGGGGCGGCCGCGTGCACGAAGTGGGCGTGATTCCGGCCGCCACCCGGACGCGCGGCGCCGCCTTTCGCTACGTCTGCTTTGACCCAACCGAAGCCGAACGACGCGAAGACCTTCCGGCCGAGGAGGTCCAGAACCTGGGCCCGCCGGTATTCTACCTGGAACCGACCGAATACCAGGGAGCGGGCTGCTTTTCCGACGGCGAGTCCTCGGTTTTCTTCTTGTTTAATCTCTGGCCGGTAACCCCACCGCTGGACCCTGACTATGCGATCTCACTGGCCGTGCAACGCCTGCGCGGCGACACCATGATCAACATGGTCTTCTGGCACGAGGTGCACTACTATTCCCTGCTCGGTTCCGCATTCGTTTTCCACGTGCGCGGCAACGTAATCAAATTTGCATCACCGGGCGCGGAGGATGTAGACGCGCCATGAGACCTGCGCTTTCCTTCTGGCCTGCGGCGGTTCTGCTGCTGACTCTGATTCTGTTCTGCCGGCCCGCCGATACAACCGTGCCGCTCGAAGACGCCTACAGCGAAATTGGAGCGGCGATTTCTTTTAAGGCCAACGAATGCGGGCACCAGCCCGGCTATCCGTTGTTGATACCGGCCAACCCGCCGGAATACGGGATACGGCTCTGCTCGCTTTTGATCATTCGCCAGGACTGTCCGTTTCGAGATTATCCCCTGGCCTGCATTGAACTCTACGCAGACATTTGCGATTTCTGCGACGTACCAGGTCTTGATCCGTGAAAGCAGTGCGGAAAAAAACCCAGGGTGTCCTGGCCGGACTTGTATTCTTGCTGGCCCCGAACGCACTGCTGGCGGTCGACATTGTGATTCGGGTCGTCGATCAGAGCACCGGCAACGGCGTGCCCGACGCCCAGGTCATCATCCTCGAAACCCGTCAGAAGGAATTTTCTGACCGCAATGGCGAGGCGCGGTTCTCCGTGCCCGCTCCGGGCTTTTTTACAGTGCGCGCCATTGACCCGGACGGCAACGTGGTTCAGCCGCGCGTGGAAGTGCGGGGCCAGGGGCAGGTCGTTCTGGTCCTGTTCGGAAACGCGCCGGACACTCAGACAACGACAGTTCAGCCCGGTCAGAGTAACGAAGGCGAAATCCAGGTGCGCGGAATCCGCGACCGCACCGTCGTTTCGCGCTATCAGGTGCGCATCGACGAGATTCAGCGCATCCCCGGCCAATTTGGTGAAGCGCTGCGCGGCATCGAGAACCTGCCGGGCATCACGGCGCCGCCTTTTGGCAGCGGCGAAATTGTGATCCGGGGCGCGAACGAAAACGCCAACACCTACCTGCTCGACGATCTGCCGCTCGGATACGCTTTCCATTTTTTTCCGGTCAACTCCGTTCTTCACAACGACTTCGTGCAGACCATCGATCTCTACACCGGCGCCTACCCGGCCAACTTTGGCGACGCTACCGGGGGTGTGGTGGCGATTGAGTCGATTGACGAAGTGGAGCGCTTCGGCGGCCACGCGTCTTTTGCGCTCTGGTCGGCCAACGCCCTGTTCAAAGGACCCATCCCCTCGTTCGGGCCAACTGCTTCGAGCACGATCGACAGCGCCGACGCCACGACCACCGCCCTGGGCGGAACAACCGATCCACCTGCGGGCTACTGGATTGGAGCAGTGCGCGGTTCTTACATGCACAAGACTCTGGCGCAGTTCGCACCCGAGGGCGTGCAACTACCGATCTACTGGGACGGCCAGTTTAAGGTCATGTACCGGCTGGCCCCGGAACATGTGTTGTACTTTTATGCTCTGGCCGCCAAAGACACCTTCTCCGCTGCCATCGACGATCGGCCCATTTACGACCCGACCAAAGAGCTGGACCCGATTTTTGCGGGCGCAAGCCTGGCTATTGACAACGCCTTTCATACGGAAGCCCTGCGTTACCTGTGGGTTCCGGGTTCTCTGTTCTCGAACCGTCTTACTCTTGTATATCACGACAATATTTTCTTCATCGATGGCGATCTGGGCGACATTGACACGCGCCAGAAGGTCAACGACGGATACTTTGGCGTGCGAAACGACATCGATTGGGAAGCCATCGAAGATCATGTGCGTTTTGAACTGGGAGGCGAGTTACGCGTCTTTAACTATCGCAATACCGGAACTACGGCTCGCCTTCTGGACCCGAACGACGAGAGCCCGGACTTTTTTTCGTCCGGCGATCCGGACTTCGAGTTGCGTCCGGTAGACGACTCCCGCCTGACCCAGTACAACAGCGGTTACGGCATGGTGACCCTGCGGGCCTGGGGTTTTGAATTCAAGCCCGGTTTTCGGGTGGAGCACTTTGGTTTGACCCAACAGACCGTCGTAGATCCCCGCGGCACCCTGAGTTACACCCTGCCCTGGCAGATGACCCTGTTTGGCGGCGCCGGTGTGTACCACCGCGTCCCGGAGCCGTTTCAATATTCGCCCAGCGCCGGAAACCCCGACCTGCGCCTGGAGCGGGCCGAACATTATGGCGGCGGCATAGAGCAATTATGGGACGAGTGGACCTTCAAGGTCGAAGCCTACCGCCATTACTACACCGATATCGTCGTGACAGATCCGTACCTTACAGTGCCTTTTCGCACGAACGAAGATCCTTACACGCGCTACAGTCAGCCGATCCTCTACGACGAGCGCGTGGGCTATTCCAACGACGGCACCGGTTTCTCCGAAGGCTTTGAGATCTACATTAAAAAGTCAAAAGATCCCGAGCGTGTGGGCTGGTTTGGCTGGATTTCGTATACCTGGTCACGCAGCCTCCGAAACGACCACCAGCATATTTTCAGCGACGATGAGCTACGCACCCTGCAGACTGCTGATGAACTGCGCATCGCCGCCCAGTACGACAACACGCAGGATATTTACGCCGGCTTCGATCGAACGCACATCATAAACCTGATCTTTGGCTACAAGTTCAGCCGCGAATGGCAACTGGGCTTGCGCTGGCGCTACAAAACCGGGGCTCCGTACACGCCTATTGTCGGGGACGATGGCGGGGTTCAACGAAACGGCGGTCGCGCGATTTTTGATCCGGTCTACTCGCCCCTCAGAAACAGTCAGCGGCCACACCCGTACCACCAACTGGACCTGCGCATCGACCGGTTCCTGCACTACGAATGGGGCTACGGGAATTTCTTTGTGGAGATGCTCAACCTGTACGTGCGCCGAAATGAAAACGGCATCGACTGGGATCGCGCCCGACCGATTTCGCGGACGAATCCCTCGCCTCAGTATGACTTTCAGATCCTACAGGCGCCTCCGGGGGCCGCCACATCGTACTGGATCCCATTTTTTAACGCCGGCATAGAGGTGAAGTTCTGATGGCTCGCAAACTGCTTGCGGGCCTGGCTGTGCTTGTCCTGGTCGGCGCCTGCGATAGCAAGGCAGACGAGCCCGATCTGGAAGAGGAGCGCACCAACTATCTGATCTTGCTTCTGGAAAGCACCGGCCGCACCAACAGCGCCGCCGCATGCCAGACGGCCCAGACCACCGCGCTGAGTTGCGCGGGCAATGCC
The DNA here is from genome assembly GCA_024233935.1 of Spirochaetales bacterium. GTDB lineage: Bacteria > Spirochaetota > Leptospiria > Leptospirales > Leptonemataceae > JACKOY01. Next base: position 37,518 of record JACKOY010000006.1, read on the forward strand.
GGTTTGACGGCGGTCTATATTGCGTCCGTTCAGAGCAGTTTTGGCGTCAGCGTGTCTTCGCCCCAGGGCGCGTCCGAAATCTGTGCGGCACTTTCGGGAGCCGCGTTTTTCGCCGGCATGAGCAACGGTGCGAAAGTGTGCTATTTTGATTGCACGAACAGCTTCTGGCAGACCGGTCAAAATCAAGGCAGCTGTACCGGCGGCGCCTACGTGACCTATGCTTCCGGAGCGACCACCACGATTACGAATTGCTTTACGGCCTGCCTTTCCCGCAGTACGTTCTTTCCCTTTTAATCGCCTTCAATTTCCAGGCTGGGCTCCAGATAGCTCATCCCTTCGAACGGCTGATCCCCGGGAGATTCAATCTCAAAGGGTAGAATGTCCTCACGCCACAAATAGCAGTCGGTTGCATGGGCAATGCCCCGGTGCACGGAAAACCCCGCGGCGTACTTGCCAGGGCCGAGATTCAAACGCAGGCCAAAACGCAAGCGCGTGCCGCGGCCGGCCGGAAAATTCAGATCGGGCTGGCCAAGCAGACGACTGTTCACACCGGAAGCCCGCAGGCCGCGGCCATCATTGATGTGAATGCCGACCGTCATCTTTTCGAGATCGCGGCCAGGTTGCAGGGTGATTTCCAGCACGGCCCGTTCACCCGCCACAAACACCGAACGATCGCGGCCCCCGGCGTCGACCAGACGCAATCGGAATTCCTGTTCCTCGAGGGCCCGGGCGGGTTCGCCATCGAACGAACCCGCGGCAATTAGATCCATATAGGCCCGCCCGGCTTCACCGGGGGAACCCAGAAACACCGCGCGTCCTCGATCCAGAAGCAAAATGCGATCACAAACCGCCTGCAACATGTGCAGGTCGTGCCCCACAACGATAATCAAACTGCCCTGCTGGCGGAACTCCTCAAAACGACGAATGCAGCGTTGCTGAAAGGCCGCGTCGCCGACGGCCAGGGCTTCGTCAATCAGGAGCAGATCGCTGCGCTGATACGTGGCCAGGGCAAAACCCAAACGCATCTGCATCCCGGTCGAGTACGCGCTCAGGGGCACGTCGGCATAGTCGTGTAGCCGCGCAAAATCCAGGATCTGATCCATCGCCTGGAGCAACTGCCGGCCGCTGTATCCCCACAGGCGTCCGTTGTAGTAGATGTTCTGTCTGCCGGTCAGGTCGGCGCTGAAGCCCACGCCCAGCTCGAGAATGCTGCGCACGTTGCCCGCAAAACGCACGGAACCGGCCGAGGGCGGTGAGATGCCCGATAGAATACGCAGGAGCGTGCTCTTTCCGGCCCCATTGGGTCCGATGATTCCCAGAATTTCCCCGTGTTCCTCGCTACCGGCCTCAAAACTCAGATCACTGAGCGCCCGCATGCGGCGGGTTCCGGAAAACAAACCCAGAGAAAACGCGGCCAGCAAGCGCTCCCGAAAGCGTGCAAAGCTGCGGTACTCCTTCGAAAGCCCCTGGACGGTAAGCTTCACAGATGGTCGACCACCAGGGCGTTGAGTCGGCGCGCCGAAAGCGCATACGCAATCAGCGAAAAACCTGCAAACCAGGCCACGCCTGCAAGCGCCCCGCTATCGACCTCGAGCGGCAGGGCCGCCGGAAAAAGCAGGTCGCGATGCAGGGCCACGAGCCCAAACAACGGATTCCAGTTGAAATAGGGAATCATCCAATCCGGCGCCACATACACAATCGGTGTCATCCAGAACAGGATCTGCAAAAGCAGCCGCAGGAGTGGCGAAAGATCGCGCAAAAGCACGCTGACCCTGGCCAGAATAATCGACCAGCCGCTCAAACAAAAGATCAAGCCGAAGCCCAGAAGAACCGCAAGCGGCGAAGACGGCCCGGCGCTGCCGCGCACAACTCCGACCAGCAAGACCGGCACAACAATCAAAGCGTAATGAAAGAGAGCCTGAACGACCGGCACCCACAAAAAGCCACCCAACCCCACGGCCGTGCGCCGGACCAGAGCACGGTTCTCGGACAGAATGCCGCAGGCGCGCAAAAACATTTCGGAAAGCGGCAACCACAGACACATACCGCCCAGAAGATACGAAAGATAATCCCCTGCCCCGCTCGCAACGGCGTCCAGACGGCCCGGCATGGCCTGCCGAAGGAGCACGCCGAAAATCAAAAAGAAAAGCAGAATCTGGAACAGATACTGCACCAGCACCCAGGTGAACCCCAGCGCCGTGCCCGCATATTGCACGGCATAGTCGCGACGCACCAGAGACAGTATGATGCGCAGCCTATCCAGCGCTGCACTCCCTGCAACCCGACCCAAAAAAAATCGTTTCCGGCAGGCGCTCGCCCGAGGATCTTATGTACAGGGCCGGCATCGAGACAGGACTGGCCGGAGGCCTGGTTTTGAAAAGCACGTTCACTTTTGTTTTCACTGTTCTGATTGCCGTAGCAGGCATGCTGTCGGTACTCAGATGCGATCGGTCGGGCACGCCCTCCCAGGAGATGGCCGAAGAACGGCCCCGCGCACAATTTGTCGCCCAGCAAGCCGGGCCGGACACCATTCAGGTTACCGTGGACATTCCGCCGGGCCACCACGCCTACCTGGACAGCGGTGATCGCGGCAATCTGGTACCCATCAGCTTCGATTGGTCGGCGGTATCCGAAGTGCTCCCGGCGACCCCGTCCCTTGAGCAAGTGCCCGAAGGGGATCGCGACGAAGATGTCGGCGCCCGGGTCCTGCGTGGCCAGTCGCGTTTTGTCTTTGCGGTGCCCGACGCGCAGGCCCTGAAAGGGAGCCAGATCCAGGTTACGTCTCAGATCTGCGATGAAGAGGTCGGTCTTTGTTATCGGCCCGAGCAAAACGAACTGACCATCTATTGAAGTGTTTGAAATTCTGAATCAACTTCTGGCCCTCGCGGAGGGCAGCCTCTCCAATCCGGCCACGGCGGTGCCGGTTTATGTACTGGCCGGTCTTGCGAGCAGCCTTTTCCCGTGCGTCTACCCGCTGATCCCGGTCACGGCCGGCTTTCTGCAAAACAGACAACAGGCCGGGCAAGCCCGTTGGTTGCATCCGTTGGTCTACTGGTCGGGTACGGTCCTGTCCTACACGATTCTTGGACTGGTCGCTGCCATAGGCGGCGGTGCGTTTAACATTATTTTGCAGAATGGCTATGTGATATTGGGCATGGGCCTCCTGTTTTTGTTTCTGACCTTCGTGATGCTGGATTGGGTGCCACTGAGCTGGTCCGGCGGCGATCGCCTGATGCACCGGGCGGCGGCTTACGGCGGCCTGTTCTTTACACTCTTGATGGGAGTTGTCGCGGGCCTGGTAGCGTCGGCCTGCGTTGCCCCGGCGCTGGTGACCATGCTGGTCTTTATCGCCCGCGAAACAGCGGCCGGCGGAGCCCTCACTCCGGGCATGGTCGCCTACGGCGGTTTGCTATCGTTTGCTTTTGGCGCCGGCATCGGTGTGCCTTTTTTTCTGGCCGGCATCCTGGGTGCACGCCTGCCCCGCTCCGGACGCTGGATGAGCGTGATCAAGTACAGCTTCGCCATCGTTATTTTTGCTTTTGCACTCTACGAATTTCACAAGGGGTTTACCGTGCTGGGTTTCGAAGACTTTGACGCATACCTGATTCTGGGAGGCATCGCGCTCTGTTTGATCGCGGTAGCGCTGGGCCTCCGCCCACCGGCGCCCGAAGACGGGCGCGCAAAGACGCGCTTCTTTTTTGCAGTGCTCGCCCTGGCTTTTTCGATCGGCCTTGTCGTGCGCGGCCTGAATCCGCCGACACTGCCGATCGCAGAGGCGAGTTTTGAGCCCCTCGGCAATCTGAACTTTCATCGCAACCGGGATGCTGCCTATGCCGAAGCCCGCGCCACGCACCGGCCGATCTTTATCGACTTTTATGCCGACTGGTGCACAAACTGCAAAGACTTCCAGAACCTGGCGCAAAGCCATGCGGCGCTCAACTCCGCTCTGGGGCAGGCTGTGTTGCTCAAGATTTACGACACCGATCCGGTCTTTGAGGAATTCGCGACTCATGAAAACTATCGCGAACTGCAGATCGGCCTGCCTTTTTTTCTGGTACTCGACCCGGCCGGTGAGTTTCAGTGGAAGGGCACCAACTACCGGGACACCGCCGGCATGATTGGCGCAATCGAGGCGGCAACTCCCGCATCACCATGAGTCTCGAAAATCGCGAACGACCTCAAAAAGCCAGACGACGATGGCGCAGCCCCGGCGTTCCCCGCTGAAAAGAACGACCCCACCGCGTCTTGCCTGCCGGTCGGCCGCGAACCAGTAGGCTCGCTTCCCTTCGCGAGATTCACAAACTTGCGTTTTCGGTGCCGGCCGCAGTAACGGCTTCCCAGTACTGACGCATAACCAGAACCAGCATGGGGTGATAACAATCGATCGCCATGTGCGTGGCGTCGACGAAGGTATTGCACTGGTAATCGTCCCGACGGGTGAGGTCCAGGTAGCGCACGTGTGCGCGGTCGCTATTTTCGAGCAGGCTGGCCATTCGGCCTTCCCACCTTTCGATGGGTTCCCGCAGGCTTTCGCTTTCAGCCAGCAAGCGGGTCATGGGCCGGGACACCTGCGGGCGCAAAAGCGTCAGCTGAATGTTGTTTGCGGCGGCCAGAGCAAGCAGTTTCTCCAGAAACACAAACTGGCGGTCGGACAGCGAATAATTTCCGTACAGCCAGCGCACCGATCGATCGGCGGTGTACTCCAGACGCGCGAAGTCCTGTTCGTACCAGGTGTCCCGGGGAATGATATTCTTGCCCGCTCCGCGATTCTCACGCTGGTAACGATCCATGAGCTGCATGGCGAGCATCACCCGGTCCGTTGGATCCTTCCAGCGCTGCCACATGGTTGCGGGGCTGGGCGGGTAACGATAGGCTGCGAAGAGCTGGCGTCCCAGGAAATAGGAAATTTCATCCTGTTTGAAAAGACTCCAGTGCTCAATCAAGAAACGCATGTCAAAGCTATAAGCCAGATTGGAACGCACGAAAGCGTCGCTGCCCTCATTAAATTGAAATGGATCGACTTCGATCAACATGTAGTCGGGCCGGACCCCCCGCTCCAGAGTGCGTTCGAGAATATACAGATAATAGGCCGGCGCGGTCACAGGGGCGCTGAAGTTAAACATCTCCCAGTCCGGAAAATTGCGGCTGAAGCGCGCGTAGTCGATGTAAAGCAATCGGGAACTACCCAGAACCAGCATCGTTTTGCGTGGGCCGGCGGCTTCGTCATTTTCCGAACGAATTTCTGCGTCCACTTTTACCAGCTCATCCAGCAACTCCGCTTTATAATCAAAAAACAGGTAGGTCGCGTCGGGCTGGGAAAGCATTTTTACGCGATCCAGAAGGCAAACCTTGTCGAGCGCGAAATAGATACAAAACAGGACTACCGGGTAGTATATGTAACGCGGGGGCGCTTTCATGATCTGGAAGGTCTGGCGCCTACATTCCCGCCCCAGGCGCCCACGGCAAGGAGTACCGCAAGCCCGCACATCAACCAGGCAAAGACCGAATACATCGCGAGGCCTTCCCGCACACTACGCGGGAAAAGCAGGTGAATCAGACCAAAAGATCCGAGCACCGCCAGGGTCGCGATTTCGGTTTTGTCGATGGGCGCCTGCTTTCTTTGCACACGAATCCAGTAGAACGCGAGCGGAATCACCAGAATGGAATAGGCATGATACCAGCTGACGCCCGAGACCAGAAGGGAGGTTACCAGACACAGTAGTAAGAACCGCTGTAACCAGACATCCTCGACGAGGCTATGGCCCTCGAATTTGGGACGCGAGTGCCAGGCCCGTTTCAGCGCCAGCACAAGTAACCCGGCGGTCAGGACCAAACCCGACAGCCGAACGAGCCGGCCCAGGCGACGTAGCGCTTCCGGACCGTCCGAGATGCCCGGAATGGCGAGCGGCAGGCCATATTTCGATTGCGCAAGATCGGAACCGGGCACGAACAGTTTGCCCACCGCCCCGGATAGACTTTGATTGTTGGCCCAGGCCCGCACAAAGGTAATCCGCCCGAAGCTTTCAATCACCAGGGCGTACCATTGTTCGAGATGGTTCAGGTTTTCCTGCCAGCCCAGAGCCAGCGCCGGCAAAAGCAGAGTCCCCCCAAGGCCAACAGCCATGCCAACGATGCCTGTGAATCGGCGACCGGCCAGAAGCACCGCACCGAGATATCCAGGCGTCACCTTCATGCCGGTCGCAACACCCAACAGGACCCCGCCCAGAAACTCTCGATACCGTGCCTCATCAAAAGCCCATACCAGACCCACGGTGAGGAGGCCCACCAGCAAAAAACCGATGTTGCCGTTGGACGCGTTGCCCAGAAGAAAAGAGTACAACAAAAGGCCCGACAGCAAAAGCGCGATCCACACTTCTGTTCTGGCATGCGCTGCCGAACCAAAACGGCGCACAAGAAAGACTCCGCTCAAGACCAACACCAATACGGAGATAAACTGATAGATGCCCGCGGCCACGCTGTACGATAATCCACGAAAAGGCAGGAGCAACGTGGCCGTAAACGGCGGGTACAGGTACGTGCCCACTCCGCGCAACTTCATCAAGAGCGCAAACAGGGCGCTCATGTCGGACGTGTCCGACAACATCGCTGCTTCTCGCTGGACCTCCAGAAGCGCGTCCAGTCGATAGGGGTCCTGCCCGCTTCCCAGGCGCCGGGCGGCCTCGAAGTAGTCTCCGAAGTCGCTCGTGCTGGCCGACCCGAACAATTGCGGCTCGGGTTCGTCGAGCACTCGAGCGGAGGTCACGCAAAGACCCAGCACAAGGAGAACCAAAAGGACGGGCAAAAGACGGGGCCGGCCGCGCAAGCGCTTCAGTATTTCCTGGACCGGCAAAGACACTTTTTGGTTTAGGTTGGTGTTGTTCACGTGCTGAAGACCAGTCTTGCGGCCCGTGCTGTCTTTGAAATGAAAAATAGTGACGAGCTCGAAGCCCTGCTCGCGGCCTATGATTTTGACCTCCCGACGGAACAACTGGCTCTGAGGCCGCCGTCGGTCCGGGGCCGCTCCCGCCTGCTGGTTGTGCACCCATCGGGCGAGACCGCGCCGGCCGATCGCCTGTTTGCGGACCTCGGCGAATACCTGCGAGCGGGCGATCTTCTGGTCTTAAACGAGGCCCGGGTTTCCAAACGGCGTGTCCCGTTGCGTCGCGGGACCGGGGCGCGACTGGAGGCTCTATTCCTGAGCGAAGAACCCGGCGGAGCCTGGCGCTGTTTGATCCGGGGCAAGCGTCGAATCAAGGCCGGCGAAGCGCTGCAGGGGCCTTCCAGGGACGTACGCTTTCGCTATCGGGGAGAGTCGGGCGATGGCGCATCGTACGTGCTTTCGCCCGAGCTCGCGGATGGAAAGCCCGCCTGGACCCGGGCAGGCGAGGCCGAAAACTACTTCGCCGCCTTCGGCGAAACCCCCCTGCCCCCGTATTTGAATCGACCGGCCGACGAAGCAGATCAGGACCGCTATCAGACTGTGTACGCAAACACGCCGGGTAGCGTTGCTGCGCCGACCGCCGGATTGCACTTCCCGCCCAGCATGCTGGAAAGTCTGGAAGGCATCGGTGTGCATATTGTACGCCTGCGACTCGACGTGGGCTACGGAACCTTTGCACCCTTACAGCTACGCCAATATCAGACCGGGGAGCTGCACGAGGAGCAGTATGAAATTGGCGAAGAGGCGGCGGGCCTGTTGAACAATCGAACGCCAGGCAGCCGGTTGCTGGCGGTGGGCACAACGACGCTGCGGGCCCTGGAATCCAACCGGCGGCAGTTCGGCGTTTTCCGGCCGGGCCGGCATCGCACGCGGCTCTTTTTACGGCCGCCCGATCGGCCCCGAACAGCCGACATGCTGCTGACGAATTTTCACCTGCCGCGGTCGTCTCTGCTTATGCTCGTTGCGTGCTTGCTCGGACGAGAACATTCGCTTGAGGTTTACCGACGCGCCATCGATCTGGGTTACCGATTCTACAGCTATGGTGATGCCATGCTGATCCTGCCCTTTTCTACTTGACCGGGCCCGCGCTCAGTGCGGGACTACCAGGCTCCGGCTCGCGATGACCATGCAAACTCTAAAAAGCATCACGGATATGAAGCCGGCCCAGGTCCCGGCGCTCACTCTGGATTCTTACCAGAGCGAAATATTATCACAGTTGCACCTGGAGTTTTTTCTGGAGCGTTGCCGAATTCTCGTTTCACCCAACGGCGAACTCATGCCGACCGGCCCGGTAGACAGTGCAGAGCTGGAAGAGTTTCGCCAGGTCATTGAAGAGCGTGCCGAAGCCATCCAGGACCTGAAGCGGTACCTCATATTCCAGCTGGCGCTCTACTCGGCTCTGCTGGAGACGAACTCGCTGTATATCAGCCTGAACAATCATCTGATCATTGCGCGTTTCGTCCCCGTTCCCCGCCATCCCGACGATTTCGAAGTCAAGATCTACACTGCTTCGGCGGACGATCTGCCGGACCATTATAAGGACAAGATCTACGTGGGGCGTGATTTTATTTCTATCACGCGCATCCATCGCGACCATTTCGGCCTCAAGCACATCGTCAATTCACTCTCGGAACAGATCACCAAGCTTCAGAACCGCTTCAAGGAACACGTTCCGGAGCAGATGCTGGGCGAGTTGGGCTCGGAGTACTTACAGGAGATTGAGGAACTGATCGCTGATTTTCGGGAAGCGTCCCGGGATATTCTGGAGCGCGCCCCGGTCGAAATCAACACACGCACGCTCAGCGGAGAAGAGCTCACCCGGATCAATCGAAAGTTCCGCGAACTGAAGCACATCCTGATCGAAATGGAAGACAGCACCCACGAGCTGGAATCCGTGATGTTCGATCTGAACCTAAGCCGCGCCGTTCGCTACGTGACCAAATTCAACAAGGACCTGGCGAACTACATCAACTACATTCTCCTGAAGATCAACGGCCGCATTACCGATGCCGTGAACCACATCCGGCTCTGAGGCGGCGGTGTCGCCAGACCCGAACGCGACGATTCATCCGGAACGGTCCGCGCTATCGAGCAGGATGGTTACCGGCCCGTCGTTAATCAGCTCCACCTGCATGTTGGCCCCGAAGATGCCGGTTCTGACCCGGGCGCTCGTCGCCTCCGTGCAACAGTGAACAAACTCGTCAAAAAGCGGACCGGCCAGGGCGGGCGTCGCGGCCGCCTGAAACGATGGGCGGCGACCCTGCCGGCAGGCTGCATACAGTGTAAACTGTGGAACCAGGAGCAACTCGCCCCCGCAATCAAGCAAGGACCGATTCATACGCCCGTTCTCATCTTCGAAGATCCGCAGGTGAACGGTGCGGCCGGCCAGGTCAGATGCCGTCCCGGGTGTGTCGGCATGGGTCACTCCCAGAAGCACAACAAGCCCCGGGCCGATCGATCCGCGGTCCTCTCCGTTCGCCGTGAGGGCGGCCGAGGAAACACGCTGAAGAAGTGCCCTCACGATCGGGCTGCGGCGCCGTTCAGAATCCGGCTCGATTCCAGATCTTCCACTCCGAGCTGCCTGGCGGCCCGCAGTTCCACGACCGCCCGCTCCCGGTCGCCGGTCCGCTCATAGAGCATGCCAATATCGTGCAGGGCCCGGCCCAGATACACGCGTGCCCGCTGAATCTCGCGAATCTCTTCCTCAAGAACGCGGAGTAGCCCGGCTTCATCGCCCACGCGGGTGCGCAGGGCCTCGTTGATGCGACCGCGCATCTGGTCGAGTTGCCTGGCCAGACGTGATTCCCGCAGATCGCGCACCTGCTTCGTGAGCAGCAGATTTCGATGGGTGAGTTCGTCGTTGCGCGTGGAAAGCAGACTGTACTCTTTGCGCAGGGCCCGCAATTCGGCCAGAAGACCGGACTCCTGTGGCGGAGCCGAGGAAAGCACACGATCGGCGATGCGGGCCAGCTCCGTCTCCAGAGCGTCCCCACGCATTGCCTCCCGTCTCAGCTGAACCGTCAGACGCCCGTTTTCCTCACGCAGACGTCGGAGTTCGCCACGCTCGTCGGAAGAGCGCGCCTGATTCTTATGATACATCTCCAGCTCAATTTCCTGAGAGCGCCTCTTTTCCTGTTCCAGATAATAGGCGCTGGTCATCCCGGCCATTTCTTTGAGCACCGCCGAAAGCACCGCTGTGGCGCCGCGAGCACGCCGTACGGCGGGGCTCACCTTGAGTTTGCGTTTGAGGCGGCCAATCTCCGCTCCGATTGCCTCGGCCGGCTTTAGCTTTTCGGTTTTGGATTGCTTGCGGACTTTTGCGCGGCCGCGCTTCTTTTTGGGCGCCACTTTCGTAGGCGGATTGTGCTCGGCCTCAAACAGGGAGAGCTGCAGGAACACCAGCGCGGGATGATACGCCTCCGCGCTGTGTCGCATCAAATGTTCAATCTTGCGGCCTACCCAATGCAGGCGGTCCAGCGGCTTTGCAAGCGGATACGGTATACGATGGCCACGATATTCCAGGCGATAGGCTCGCGCGAAGCCAGCCGGGGCACGCTCCGGCCACAACAGTATCTCAAAGGGCGCACTGAGAACGGCCTTTTCAAAGCGTTCCCGGCTCGCCGCATCATTCGCGAATTCACGCAGCTTTTTGTTCAGCACCGAAGACATAGGAGACGCAATCGTCCCTTATTCTCATCGGAGCGGGCGAGAAAATCCAACACAAAAAGGTCAGGAAAGAGGACCAAAGGTGGCCAGGCAACTGGCGCAGGCGCCGCTATCGGGCCGCCAGTTGGGTACCACCTGCCAGATCTGGTTAAAATCCACCATGTCCGGCCCCACCTCAGGGAAAAAGACACGCTCGTCGATCTGACGACCGCAAACGGGGCAGCGTACCATCACGAGGTCCTGCACCTCGAGTCCTGCCGGAATCAAACTGTGCGCCGCAAAAGGACGAATCTCTTCGCCTCGTTCCAGACGGTCACGGATGCTTGCGAAGGAAGAGTCAAAGGGAATCTCAACCCGGGAGGTGACCAGGTTTCCCGTACGCCCCAGGCGCATCAGTTCCGGTCGCAACTTCTCTTCACGCAACATCAAAATCGCAAAGGACAGGCCCATGCTGCGTCCCAGCTGATCTTCGGGGTGGTCTTCGAAGTATTCCATGATGCCGGTATAACCCATGGCACGATCGAGGGACTGTCGCAGACGCGCTTCCAGTGGGGCGCTGTGGTGGGCATTGCTGAGTACCTCAATGCGCATCCCGGACTCGTTGGACGTGACCCGCGTCCGCAAAGTGATCCCGCGGTCCCGCACCTGGCGCCGATAACCGACTTCGTTCTGGCGGTTCACGCTGGCCAAAAAATCGGGTTCATGGGCCGCTACAATCGCCTCGTCGTCCAGGTCAAGCTGACGATCTTCATAGTAAACGTGCCGCATGTTTGCAAGCGATGCCCACAGGGTCAGTTCCTGGGCAACCGCATAGACGACCGGATACAGCTCCTCGCGATCCAACCGGGCGAGGCAACGCCGGATCAAAAACTCAAGATCTTCCTGATAGCGTCCGGAAAGGGTATACCCGCGAATTTCAACGGACTTCCCGGCTTCGATCGCCGCCTGGATGCGCTCTTCATTCAGAATGGGACCGGGCACCTGCATGCTGTGGTAGAAATGCCAAAATTGTTCAACAGCTTTTTGAGCACAAAAAAGGGCCCGCCGAAGCGGACCCTCGCATTACAGAGCAAGCTCCCGATCAATACCGGTAGTTTTCCTCTTTGAAAGGCCCTTCCCGGGATACGCCGATGTAATCGGCCTGCTCCGGGCTGAGCTTTGTCAGGCGTGCGCCCACCTTTTCCAGATGCAAAGCCGCCACTTTCTCATCCAGATGCTTGGGCAGGATGTAGACGCCAACTTCGTAGTCCTTTGTGAACAGCTCGATTTGAGCCAGCACCTGATTGGTGAAACTGGTCGACATCACATAACTCGGGTGGCCGGTCGCACAGCCCAAATTGACCAGGCGGCCTTCCGCGAGCAGGAGGATACTGTGCCCGTCCGGGAACGTAAACTTGTCCACCTGCGGCTTGATCTCGGTCTTTTTGATGCCGGGCAAGTTGGAAAGCTTGTTCACCTGGATCTCGGTGTCGAAGTGGCCAATGTTACAAACGATCGCGCCGTCTTTCATGCGCTGCATGTGCTGCGCCGTAACGATGTCAATGTTGCCCGTACAGGTCACAAAGATATCGGCCTTGTCGGCCCAGTCTTCCATGGTGTCCACCTGATAGCCTTCCATGGCCGCCTGCAGAGCGCAGATCGGATCCACTTCGGCAATAATCACCCGGCAACCGAAGGCGCGCAGACTCTGAGCGCTACCCTTGCCTACATCGCCATAACCCGCGACCACGGCAGTTTTGCCGGCCAGCATGATGTCGGTTGCGCGCTTGATTCCGTCGACCAAAGACTCGCGACAACCGTAGAGATTGTCGAACTTGCTCTTTGTAACCGAATCGTTCACGTTCATGGCGGGCACGCGCAATACGCCCTCTTTCAGTTTCTTGCGCAGATGATGAACACCGGTGGTCGTTTCCTCGGTAATGCCGCGGATATTCGCCAGCAGGTCCGGGCGTTTCTTGTGAACCCAGTCTGTCAGGTCGCCGCCATCATCGAGAATCATGTTCGGTCCGCCTTCGAAATTCAGGGTCTGATCTTGAGCCCACCAGTACTCTTCTTCATTCATGCCTTTCCAGGCAAAAACCGGAATGCCGGTCTCTGCAATGGCAGCCGCCGCATGGTCCTGGGTGCTGAAGATGTTGCAGGTTGCCCAACGAACCTCGGCCCCGAGCGCTACGAGCGTCTCAATCAGAACCGCAGTCTGAATGGTCATGTGGAGCGAGCCCGAAACGCGCGCGCCTTTGAGAGGCTGGCTGGCGCCGTACTCTTCGCGCAGGGCCATCAGCCCTGGCATTTCTTTCTCGGCCAGGATGATCTCTTCCCGGCCCCAACGCGCCAGGCTGATATCCTTAACCTTGTAATCAGTTTTTTCTTTGGTAATCATTTTCTTCTCCTTCAAATTTGCCCGAAACAGGCACATCGAACATAATTGCTACGTGGCGGCCGCCAATCGCCTGGAGACCGCACCTGGAGCTGCAAGGCTTCCAGGTTTGTGCGCCAGAACAAAAAGACAGCGTAAACTGCCGGCACCGCGACCGGCCGATTGGTGATGCACTTCGAAGCCCTGCTCTTCCAGAATCTGGCGCAGTCGGCGCGACGGAAAGCCCAGCCAGAAGTCCGCAAACCTGGTGCGCATGACCTCCTCCCGGTGGCGATCCAGCTCGGCCACAATCAACCGACCGCCGGGGCCGAGCACACGACAGATTTCGCTCAACGCCCGGGCGGGCTCCGGCATGTGGTGCAGGACCATCGACGCGATGGCAACCTGTACCTCGCCATCGCGCAGCGGCAAATGATCAAAGCTGCCCAGCCGAAACTCCACATTCGACGCGGTGACAGAACGGCGTGCAATCTTCAGCATGTTGGCGCTCTGGTCCACACAGATCAGCTGTTCCGCACGCAGCGCGAGCCCGGAAGCCAGTTCGCCGGTCCCACAGCCAAGATCGAGCACCGATTCGGCTGCCTCCGGCACCAGGCCCAGAACCTGCGTACGGTAGAATTCCGAATCCACCAGGCCGCGCTGCGCACTTTCCTGGTCCGGTCCAAAATGCTGGAAATGGTCCAGGCTATCGCGCTGCCGACGCTTGAGAAAGGCCCGCATCCGGCGACGATCCTGAGCCAGTTCCGGCGGCAGAAGCAAAGGAGCGTCGCCGGGCTCCTGGACCGGATCCCCCAGCGCCAGAGCGTGCAGGAGCAAGGCCGATGGCGTGCCCTCGCGGATTGCCAGATCGTAATAGACCCGGGCCCCGTTGCGCTGACCCCGCACCAGCCCGGCGGCGGCCAGAATGCTCAGGTGACGCGAAATTCGACTCTGCCGCAGTTCCAGGATGTCCTGGATCTCATTCACCCCGAGCGGCTCGCCCGACAGAACACCGAGGATCCGCAAACGGGTCGGGTCAGCGAGGGCTTTCAGTATGTCGATGGCGGCCAGCATATATTGAGATATCTCAATATATGCATAAAACGTGCGCCGGTCCCCGGGGTCAAGTCCTTTGAGGGTCGCCTAGAGGCGAACAGCCAGCATGGTTGCATCGTCCGCCGCTTCCACCCCGGGGCAGAAGGCCTTCACGGCCTCAAACACAGCGTCAATCAGCGTGCGTGGCGAATCGTTCAGATGCTCGCGAACCGTTGCGAAAAGGCGCTCCTCTCCGAACTCGTTGAATTGTTCGTCCCAGGCTTCGGTAATGCCATCGGTATAGAGCAAGACCAGATCGCCGGGCTCGTAGCTTACAACAAGCTCGCCATATTCCTGGTCGGGGAAAATGCCGAGGGGGGCGCCCCTGGCGGAAAGAGATTCGATTTCCCCGGTGCGGGCGCGGACCAGAATCTGATGGTTGTGACCGGCCGAAGCCAGTCGCAGGCGGCCCAGCTCCCGCTCCACCTGAATGAGCATGACCGTGACAAACAATCCCGTGCGCGAATTGCGATAGATGTCGTTGTTCACCTGCTGCAGAGTTCCGGCCGGGTCCAGATTGCGCGGAATTTGACCCGAAAGCAAGGTCTTCGAATACTCCATAAACAGAGCGGCCGGGACTCCCTTGCCGGCAACGTCGGCCATTAGAAGTGAAATGCGATCATCGGAGTGATAGATAACGTCATAGAAATCTCCCCCCACTTCGCGGCAGGCTTCGTAACGTGTGGCGAGTTCCAATCCGGCCACACGTTCCGGTACGAGCGGCAGAGAACTTTCCTGAATCATGGCCGCGGTTTCCAGGTCTTTGCGGTAAATCTGGATTTCGATGTCTTTTTGCCTGGCCTGAATGCGCATCAGGGCATCCCCGAACTGCTGGGCAACGGTCGAAAGCACCTTCAGTTCGAAAGAGTCGAAAGGCTCACCGTTGCGCTTGTCCGCGGCGTTGAGAAGTCCAATCACGCGCCCGTCCTGCATTATCGGAACCGATATAAAGGACTTCGTTGCGTAGCGCTCCGACTGCGGCACCGTGAGTCGCAGGTCCCGCTCAAAATCACGCACCAGCAACGGATCTCCGCTTCGCAGCACAATGCCTGCAACACCCTCCTCGGGATCGATACGACGATCGTGATCTTCCACTGAGAATCCGTAAGTTCTGGCAACGCGCAGACCGCTCCCGAAATCGCCCTCGACCACAATCGAAAGACGCTCGGCCCCCAGAACGCGATTGATCGCTTCAAGCATGGAGTCCATGAGCGAATCAATGGACTCGCGGTCGCGCGCACTCTGCGAAATCTCGTAGATGCAATTCAGCTCTTCCATGCGCTCGCGCAGGTCTTCATAGAGTTGCCGATTGCGAATGGCCAGAGCGGCCATATTGGAAAGATAAGTGAGCAGCCGTACGTCCGTGCGGTCGTAGTCGCGTCGATCCGATGTATTGAGCACTTCGAGTACGCCGATCAGCTGCCCTCGCGCCAACATCGGCACGGCGAGCAAGTTGCGGGTTTCGAATTGGAGTTCCTGGTCGATATTTTTGAGGACCCGCGCATCATGCGCGGCATCGTTTACGAGGATGGGTTGCCGATCGCGGGCGCACAAACCGGCGATGCCCTGCCCTGCTCCGATGCGACGCCGGGCAAGCAATCCGCCGTGGGAGCCGCGGGCGATGTCGAAAATCAGCTCTTCGCTCTCGGCATCGTATAATAATAGCGAAGACGCCTCTGAATCCAGAAATTCACGGGCCGTATCCATGATTACGGTCAGAAGACCGTGCAGATCCTCGGACGAGTTAATGCGAATCGTGATTTCGTTGATTCGAGCGAGCGTCAGGCCGCGCACAGGCACCCTCCCCAACCTGAGGCTGGGCTGTTTACTATCAGAATCGGCCGCATTGGCGCCAAACACCAGGCAATTTTCCTCCAAATAATGCTCGCGCGGTCGCTTGTCCCGGAGCCCCGGGGCTTCGAAAATAGGTACGAGCATGAAAGCGAAACGAAAGGCCCTGGACTGGCTGGCCCGCCTCCTGAGCAACCCCCTGCTGCATCTAACGTCGATCGCGCTGACCCTGGCGAGTCTGGCAGTCCTGGTAACTCCGGGACTGGTGGACCTGGGGCGCGATCAGGAACAGTGGTTGGCCGGGCTCGACCTCTGGATTCTGGCCCTGTTTGGACTCGAAGCCCTGCTACGGCTCATCGCCCGGGACCGACGCCGTTATCTGCGGCGGCCGGCTTTCCTGATCGATCTGATCGTCATTGCCCCCCTGGTTCTTGAGCTGGCCGCCTCCTACGCAGAGGAACACGGTTGGGCGGGTCACGAAACCGCTGCCATGCTCCGGGACTTCCCGGGTCTCTTCCTTATAAAGGGCATGCGGGGGCTTCGCCTGATCCACTCGGTCCAGTTTTTCTACAATCAGAAGCAACTGGGGGTGTATGGCGAGGGCCACATATCGCCTATCAAAACCCGGCTGTTTACGGGACTTTCCTTCATCCTCTTTCTGATCATACTCGCGGCCGGCATCGGCGCGGCCCGGGTGCAGGCCAATCTACTCGAAACACAACGCATCAACCGGCGCCAGCAAATCGTGACGCAATCCACCCTGTACGGTGTATTGCAGGCGAAACTGCTATTTCAATCGTTTATCATTGGCGTCTACGTGACGCGCGATGGCCAGAAACTTTACCTGCCGGGGGAAAACTTCAACCCGGAAGACGTGCGCGCTTACTACCGCATTGGACGCGACTGGGAGCAGATCGATGAGATCCAACCTGGAGAGTCCGTCCAGATCAGTTACCGGGACTTGAGCCGGCGGCAGGCGTACATAGAGCTGATTATCCTCGGAATCGGAATTCTGGTCATTCTGGCCTTGCTTGTGAGCCTGAACGTGTACCTGGAAAGGCTGGTGCTGGGTCCTGTAGAGACGGCCCTGCGTGTGCAGGAGCTTCGCCTGAACGGAGAGGAACTCCAGTATTCCGAGATCGCGCAGGAGCCCTATTCGGAAATCACACGCCTGATCAACCTGTCGGATCTGTTGTACCAGCGAATGCGCGCACCGGCCAGAACTCTACTGGCGGACGATACGTCCGACTCATCCCGTCAGGAGCTGGGCCCGGATGAGACCGGTGCCTGATTTCAGTTCGCCCAGGCTGCGCGCCACAATCGAACCCGGTCGATAGCGCGCCTCGTCAAGCTTCTCGACGCAGCCGGTGCGAATCGAAGCCACGAGCAGGTCCCCGGCCTGGATGGGTTTCTTCTCAGCAACCGCCTGGACCTGGACCACCCCCGCCACGGCGACCAACTCCTGCCCTTCCGGCTTTTCCGAAAGAGCGGCATCCTCCGACGATTGCGGATCGTTGAGCACCAGCCCGGCTTCCCTGACGACCACCCCTACGGCCGCCGGGCTGGCGTAGTCGCGGGACTTGTGCAGGCGATCGCCCTTGCCGGCCACAGCCATGAGGTCACCCGGAGAAAGCACGTCCCGGGACTCGACCGGAAAATAAAGCGCGATGACGCCGCTTCCCTCCGATTGCTCGGTCAACCGGACGGGGCCTTGAAAGAGGCTGTTGCCGATCGCGCGAAAGGCAAGCTCAGAACCCTTGAGTCCGCGCTCCCCGTCAGATCCTCCTGCAACCAAACCGAAGCTGCGCTCGGAAAAGAACCGCCCACCCGGGCCTTCTTTCCCGGCCCCTACCACCCCGGAGCCGCGACCGGGACTGTAGCCCACGACCCCTGCAGCGCCCCCCGAGGCTGCCAGACCATCCCGGGCTCCGCGGGCGACAATTCCGGCACCGCCGCCACTATTGATGCCGGCGATGGGAGCGTGACCGATGGGCGGATCCACGAGGGCTCGATACGGCTCTCCCAGCTCCCCGCTTAATTTTAAGTACCCGGTATGACTGCTGAAGTCGTGCTCTTTGGGAGCGTAATCGTGTTCGTGAGGCAATGGAATGCGGGGATCCGAAAGACGCGGATCATCTCCCTGCACCGCCCGTTCCGGCAGGACGCTGCCGTGCGCGGCGAGCTCGACAATGCCGGCCCGGGTCTCCGAAGCCGGAGCAAGGCGGCGATCATTGCCCTGCACCACGACTCCCGCCCGATCTTCTCCATCGCGGGCCAGTTCAACGATTCCCGAAGTTTCGGTCGTGGCCGGCCGCAAGCGCGGGTCGCTTCCCTGGACCGCCGTTTCGGCGGCCTCTTCCGCGTGCCGCGCGAAACGCACGATTCCCTGGTATTCGCTCGTTGCGAGCCGCAACCGATGATCATCGCCCTGAACGCAGAGATTGGGTTCCACGGAGCCATTTGCGGCCAGCCGCACAATGCCCGGCATTTCGACGGTCGCGTTTTTCAGTCTTCGGTCGCTCCCCTGCACGGCAACGCCGGCACGGCTTTCGCCGTCCGAAGCGAGTTCGACCAGACCGGCCGTTTGCTCGGTCGAATAGCGCAGACGGCTATCACTTCCCTGAACAGCGTGGCCCGCACGTTCTTCGCCGTCGCGCGCCAGACGAACAATTCCCGGAAGATCTTCGCTCGCGAGACGCAGACGACGATCGTGTCCCTGAACGACAACTCCAGTTCGCTCTTCGCCATCACTCGCCAGCTCAACAATTCCCGGAGTCTCGGTGGTCGCTTCACGCAAACGTCGATCGCTGCCCTGGACGACGACGCCCTCACGACTTTCGCCATCCATGGCCAGTCGAACAATGCCGGAACGCAGCACCGATGCGTGCGTAACCGCCGGTGCGCTGGACCGTCCCGGTTCATCCAAAAGGTCCGGACTGGCGTAAAACTCCATTTCAATAATCTGGGAGATGTACTTGCCTTCCCGCGTACGCGCTCCCTCGTCGATGGTGACCTTGAAGAAGCGCATGTTGGTCGGGATAAAACGCCAGGAATACCAGGTCGCCGGTTCGGATAAGAAACCATTCTCCTCGATGAGATGGTGCCAGGCGATATTGTCTTCGCTGTAGCTGAAGTGAAAGACCTCCGGGAAGAAGGTCTCGGGGTCGTTCTTTGTCAGTACTCGAATCTCTGATACCCGATTGATGGAACCCAGATCCAGGACGATGGATTCTTCTTCACGTTTGGTCCGCAGTGAGGACGACCAGCCGTATTCGGGTCGTTGATCAATCAGGTTCTCCCGGACCCAGAGCCGATCCAGTTCGCTGGTCACTTCAATGTCCACGATACCCGAGATCATGGTCCGGAATTCCCCGAAGGCCGCGGAGTACGTTCCCCTGGAGATTACATGGTCCGCCAGGAACAAGAACTTCAGGAAGCGAGCGCGCAAGAGTGGGAAATGCCAGACCGCGGCACCGGGACCGGCATCGTAGTTGGATTCCTGAAGAATAGGCTCCCAGATGCGTCCGTCCTGGCTGATCTCAAAACGAAAGGTGCCCGGGAAGGCCTCAGGGTGGTCCTTGTTCCGATCGATTTGAATCGAATTGAAGCACCGCTGATCATCAAAGCTGGCCATGCAGGCAACGAGCGTGGGGATCTCCAGCGGCTCGCTTACCCAGCTTAAGACGCGTCCGGCGCTTTCGGTTGTCTGACCCGGGGCACTCCAGGCCGAGAATACGAGCAGCTCCGGGTGTGAAATGCGTACCTGGCGGCTCACTTAGAATCCACCGCTCTTGTCCAGAATTCCTTCCGGGATACCGAAGCCTGTTCCTCCGGCTCAAAAAATACGTTTTCACAGTGGCGCTCTATGATGGCCCGCAGGTGCTCCGGTAGAACGTCACGAAAGACGAACATGCCTTCGCGCTGCTCCAGAAATGCGTTTTGAATGCGATCCATGCTTGCCTGTGATATTTGCCTGGCGAGATCCTCGGCCAGATCGGGCCAGGAAGGCTCGTTTGCTCCAGCATGCGGGTAAAGTATTTTTTCGAGGGTCTCTGATCGTTCCGGCAACCCGGCCAGACGACACTCATTTCTGGCCCGATCGATTGCCTCGGCTCCGAATCGGCGCTTTAGAAATGCCAGGCGACTTTCCTCACCACCGGAAAGCTCCTGGGGTACTTGATGGTTTATGTTTATATGGATCTGGTTGTACCCGGGAGGCGGCGGGTCACCCCCCTGAGAGGGCCCCGAAGAGCCCGGCCGGGTCGTCTCTTCACCCCCAGCGGGGTGCTCCCCCGCCCCTCTCCGGGGCGCCGTGGTGCCCCCCTCGTCCGGGGCAAAGTCGAAACGGAAGTGGTAACAGGTGTTCCTGCGCCCGCCTCCGCGAGCCAGGACAATCAGACCGATCTCCTCGAGCTCCTTGCGTGCTTTCCGGAGCGTTGATTTCTGCCTAAAGCCAGTCAGTTTTAGCAATACGCCCGTGCCCGGGTACACCGGGCGGTAGTTCCGATCCGAAAACCGAAGGAGCGCCGGGTACAGGGCCCGGGCGGCCGGCGACAGGCCGGCCCAAATGCCGCTATCTATGATCGCCGTAATAAACTTAAAATACGGCAGTTTATCTGCTGCCATTGCCCCACCTCTATTGCTGAAAAATCAGCTTTTTTATTGACAGGGAATAGGCACTTTGTATTGTATTGGCCTGACCAACATTTCCCTGTGGAAGCCCCGCCCCCGTTTCTGCGGATTCGTGGGGCATTTTTTTCTATATAATGGTTAATAATAGGCATTTACTTGCCTCGGTCGGGCCATTGTCATCTGCGCACAGGCCATTCCGGTCCTTTGCTTGCCATCCGTGGCGCACATGCAAGAACAGGCTGGCCCCCCGGCATTCTTGAATGAATCCCGGGTCTCAGAACGGCCCAATTTATATATTATGTCGCATTCCGGGGCCGTCAAGCGTTTAAAGCGCGTCTGCGGGCAGGTCTTGTCAGGGCTTCCCTCCCCTTCTCCGGCTCAGCAGGGGCCGAAGGGCGTCACGAGAGGATCTCGCGCATAGAGCGCTGCAGGTGGCTCTTGATGCGGCGGGCCGTCCGGGCATCCGGGCAGCTGACCAGCACATCGGAGCCTTTTACGGCGAGTCGGATTTCGGCGTCGGTTCCGGCATCTCCGGAACCGCCCGACGCGGCCCGGGTCCGGGTTTTCTCCGGATTTCCGTCCTCCGGCTGGCCGGCGCCGGCCAGCGGCTCTTCCTGGTTGAACTGGCGGGCGTCCCGTACGGTGCGAATGCGACCGTCGGCGCAGGCCTGAAGAAAGTCCCGGAGGGCTTCGCGCTTGTGGGCCTGGACGGCCTGAATCAGGAAGTTCTTATTGTCGAGCCCCAGTCGGCGGCACTCCTGCAGGGCCTGATCGGGCAATTGCCCGATTCCCAGAATCTCGGTGATGTAGTTTCTGGATTTGCCGACCAGTTCCGCCAGAGTCGAGTCGCTGAGGCTTTCCTGGCGCTTGAGTTTCAGGAGGGCGATCGCCTCCTCCTCCGCGGACAGGTCCTCTCGCTGAAGGTTTTCGATAATGGCCAGGCGCCAGTAGTCTCGCTCCTCGCGGGACACGATCCGGCACTCGGCCTCGATCCAGCCCAGCTGCTTCATGGCGTGGTATCGCCGTTCTCCAGCGATGATGCGGTACCCTTCCCCGTCTTTGGTTACAAGGATGGGAGAAAGCAGCCCATCCCGCGCCAGGCTTGCCGCCAGCTCCTGAATGGCCAGCGTTCGATCCCGCCGGGGCTGGTCGCTCGAGGGCTTGATGCGAGCGAGTTTGATGCGGGTGATGGTCCCGTCGAGATTCTGCGACTGGTATATGTCCGCCAGGGCGCCAAGTTTTTTAGTTTTCGAGCTCATGCAGGACCTCCTGCAAGAAGGCCCCGTACTCGCCCGCTTGCTTGGAATCGGGGGCGTAATCGAAGATGCTCTGGCGCGCAAGGTGGCTTTCCCCCACAACGACCCCTTCGCTGATCGTATTGTCAAAGACCGAGAAGAACTGGGACACTACGGGCAGGATGGTCTTATTCAGGACGGTTTTGGGTTTCAGACGCGTGATCAGCGCTCCGAGCACCTCAATGTCGGGATTGATCCGGCGTTTGATGGAGTTGATGGTATTTTGCAGTCCGCTCATGCCATCGACCGAAAATTTTTCGGCCTGGGCCGGGATCACCACGTGGGTCGCGGCCACGAGGGCGTTGATTGTAAAAATCGAAAGCGACGGCGGGCAGTCGATGACGACGTACTCGTAGTCCTCCAGGCCCTGCAACGCGTCCCGCAACATATACGGGGCATCCACATTGGAGCTCGCAACTTCCATTTCCGCCAGCGTTATTTTGGCCGGCGCCAGGGCGAGGCGCTCCTTGCCCGTGCTTACAATGACCTCGCGAACCGGCAGCTGGCGGCTGAAGACGTCGTACATGGATCGCTCCAGCGCGTCCGGATCCAGAAAGATCCCGGTCGTGTTGGCCTGCGGATCCAGGTCCATCAAGAGCGTCCGGCGACCCTCGCGTGCGAGGCCGAACGCCATATTGACGGCCGTTGTGGTTTTGCCTTCTCCGCCTTTCTGGTTGGCGACGGCAATAATTCGAACGCGTTTCATGGGCGCGGGCGCGGGCACTCCAGTTTCAAATGCGACATAATATATTTGGGGAGAGCAGGGCGTCAACCGGTTTCCCGGGCAGCCATGTCGGACGTCCGACATGGCTGCCCGCCTTTCCCCGACGCTCCGAATGTCGGACGTCCGACGCTGGATTTTCGCTGGTCTGCAGTCCGATATTCAATCGTAATTGGACCGCGCTCTCTTGGAAAGAAAAAGATGAATTGGCTGGACGAAATGCTCGAGGCCCAGTTGAGCCCCGACGCCGATCCCCGTCGTCCGTTGCAGGCCCTGGTGCGTGCCCGGGGCGCGTATACCCTGTTCTTTCGTTCGGGCCGGGCCTTTCGTGTGCTTGAGCGCGCCGGTTACCCGGAAGCATACCCTGTGTACGATTTCCTGAGCAGTCGCCCGGATGCAATTCGACCGGCCTTCGAAGGCGGCGCCGCGCGCGTGTTCGAGCGTGCCGGCCTCGCCGGTATGGAACTCTGGGCCGCTGTCGATCGGCTGGAGCAGCCTCGCTATCTTCTGCTGGCGGAGGTGCCGCCGACGCCCGGGGTCGATCCGGGACCGTTGTTGCGCCAGAGCCTGATCCTCCAGGTCTGCGCCGAACGTCAGCGAGGACCCGATCACGGTGCGGAAGGCCTGCCCGTCTGGCTTCGGGACCGGGTTGCCGAGCTGGCTCAGCGACCTTCTCCAGTGCTCGTTGTGGCGGAAGCGGGCTCCGGGAAAGAAGAGCTGGTGCTGGCATTTTTGCGTGAGCAGCGCGGCGACGAGGCGGCCGGCATTTTCTTTCATCCCGGTCGGCTCTCGGAGGCCGTGCAACTTCGCGAGCTTTTCGGAGATCCGGCTGGTGCCCGCCTCGGGGGCCCCGGGCCGGGAGTCCCGATTGCAAGGCGGCCAGAGCCGGTAGTCGTGATCCAGGAAGCCGCCGATCTGGCGGCGCACGCGCAACTCCGACTCCTGGCCCATTTCTCTGCGGAGGCTTCCGAGCGTATGTGGATTTTCGAAAGCTCGCGGGACCTTCAGCGCATGGCCGCGGCGGAGCGCTTCCTTCCGGGCCTCTATCGGATGCTTGAGGACAACACCATGATTCTGCCTCCGGTGAGGGCCCAGAAAGCGGAGCTGCCCGCGGAGGTTGCCCGGCTGATGGAGGAATTCCGGCAAAGGTTTCACCGTGAGGTGGAAATCAGCCCCGCCGCGCTCGCAGCCATCCAGGCTTATGACTGGCCCGGCAACTGGCGGGAGTTGCGCAATACCCTGGAGTCGGCCTTCCTGATGTGTTCGGAAGCGTTACTGGATGCTGCGGACCTCAGACTGGGGCTGTGGACTTCGCCCGAAGACTGGGACGATCTGAACCTCCGCAAGCGGTCTCAGGAGGTGGAGAAATCACTGTTGCTTCGCGCCTATGCGCTTCACGGTGGCAACCAGGTGCAAATGGCCCGGGCCCTCGGCATCTCGCGTGGCTCGCTGCAGTACAAGCTTGAAAAGTACAAACTCAACTAGCCGGCTGACATATGGCCGCAGATCTCATCACAGCGGGAGGCATCCGGATTGAAATCCTGCCCGGCGGCGACCACTGCATTGTCTACATTGATGGCCGCCCCGAGGAAATCGGGACGGTCCCGTCTGAGCGCTTCGTGAAGCAGCTTATCCCGAGGGTGCTCTTCGTGGGGGTTAATTTCCAGATCAGCCTTCCGGCCGGGCAGCACGTGCTGGTCCCGTTGCAAGGCGGCAGGCTCCGGATTCCGTACCGGCAGGCCGGTCAGCTCCGCCACCTCGGGCTCGGTTGTGCTTCCCGGGCCGATCAGTTCCCGGTGGTTATCGGGGCCTTTTCAGATGCCCGTCAGCTTCTCGCGAGCCCCGAGGCGTCGTCCTTTCGCTTCTTCATTGTGGACGAGAGCGTCTCGCGACTGGATCTCGTGTCGATCAAAGCACGGCATACGACGGCCCGCCTGATCATCCTGCGGCCCGAAGAGTCGGAGGGGCCGCAGGCTCGCCGTCGACCGGCGACCGAGTGGAATCCCGACCGCATGCGGGCCACCGACCTGCTTGCCGCCGGCGCGGCTTCCGAGCAGCAGAACCCGGTTTTTCATGCGCGTCTTTTCTTGCGGCAAATGCAATTGGATAAAGTGCGCGACCTCATCGCGGACGACCACATGGGGGCCGATGAAATCCTCTTCGTCAGGACCTTTCTCGGTAACATGATCAAGAATGCCAGCGCGCGCCCTGAGCTGGCAAAGGCCGGGGACGCCCTGCGCGAATTGGACCGCCTGTACGCGCTGGCCTCGGACCTGCTGGGGGGCGAGCGAGCCCGGGTCCAGGCGCAGATCGAAGCCGGGGTAGGGGATACGGTCCGGGTCGGGCTGCTCGGGCTGATCAAGCGTCTGGAACGGTCTCCCGCCGATCGGGTTGAGGAGATCGAGCTTTGGGAATGGGGCTACCGCCTCCGGCGTCAGACCCGACCACCGGACCCCGTCGCGCAGTAGCATACATATGAGTAGCTCTTTCGGGCCTTGAAGGGCGAAAAATCTGCGGAAAAAGCGTTGATATTTCCCGGAAATGCATAAAAATTGTGCGGAATTCTGGAAATCTGTTCGATATGGGCTGCGCCGCGATCATACTCTCCCTGGGTCTGGGAATTTCTGTCTGTCCACCCTCCGGGCTGGTCGGCGATCCCTTAACCCGTCCTGTGGGGTCGGAGGTCGCGTCCGGGCAGTGGGAGCGCAACGGGGCTCGCCTGTCGGCCGGACGCTCGCCGGTTGAGCGACTGGTCATCGTGGGCCGGGCAGGGCGGCGTGGTCCCGTGTCCATGCCGCTATCCTTACTGACCCGGGAGAGCCCGGGACGCTCCGGAGACGTTCTGGCTGCCAGCTCCAGCGAGACGTCCTCTCGCCTGTCGGACCGCAACCCGGAAGCCGCACCTGCCTTTGCCCCGGAGGCCCCGCCGGCCTGCCGCGCTTTGGGGTTTGCCGCACCGCAATGGCACTCGCATTCACATTTGCACTTCAGCGGCGACCACCGGGCTGCCCTCCAGTTCGACGCCGTCCGTTTGACGATCTCTACGTCCGCCGTTGCGGCGCTTCCCCATCGCGACTTCCCGGGAGTAAGGAACCGGCGCACGTTGGCCGTTGTCGGGCGTGGGGCCGTTTTTATGGGTGCTTTCGTCCCCAGGCGGCCCTCCGGCGCGGCAGGGGCGGTAGCCTCCCGCACCACCGGAACAAACCATCGCGAGCTGGTCTTCGCTCCGGCGTCGCCACGCCACGCCAGGACCGTGGAGGCGGCAATGATCGCGCACCCAATAACCGGGCGAGTCCTTGTAGGCGCTGGCGCAGGGCAGGGGGTGGTAAGCAGTTTCTGGCGCTTCACGATGAGCACCCAGGAAGACCATGGCCCCGATGCGCACCGGCGCGCGGTCTACCTTCGGGCCGGAACGGCAATGCGGCCCGCAATGGGCGCTTCTGGCGATCGCCAGCCCCAACGCCCGGGCGCGTTGCCTCTCCCCGCTCTGCAGCGGCCGGCCTGACGCCGAAAACTGCCCCTGTCCGGGGCCTTTTGATTTCCAGGTTGCCTGCCAGACCCTCCTCAAGACCATGGTTGCCGCACTCGAACCGGTACCCGGCTTGAGTCGCATATCTTGCGGAGTACTTGAAAATCAATGGCCAAAAGTAGCCCGGGAGTCGCGCGCCTGCTCGCCTCAATGCGCAAGCTCGTCCTCGAAGTTAACGACCAGGAAATCTGCCGTCGTCTGGAGATCCTGATGCACTCCGAAAAGGAGGACCTGCCGCCTCCACTCATCAAACGGCTCCTGGACTCTCCAGCCGATTTTGAAGCCCGGGCTGTGCCCGAGCCCTATACGCAATATGTTCGCCACTTCCTCTATATGGTGAAACGACGAGAGCGGGAGAAGGCCCGGGAAGACAAGAATCCCCGGAAGAAAACCACCCGAGCCGCGCGCACGCGCAAAAAGGCCGCCAGCGAACCCGCCAGCAGCCCGAAAACCGGCGCCCAGTCCCAGGGCTCAGGCGTACACGCCAGCTAGCGCCCGCCAGACGCCAATTTTTCGGCTCCCGGCCCCGGCCCTGCCGCATCGCCGGCATTTATGGCGCCCGGCGCCAGTTTTTTGGCATTTCCCGCGCCGCTGCCAGATTCCGGGCGGGCCATTGTCGCCGGCCTTTCCAGATCCGGGCTCTTCTTCGGCTAACGCCCATTTCCCGGCGGCCGCCACACGGCTTACCGGAGGGCATTTTGGGCGTCCGGCCCGTCGCGAACCACAGGAACGGCCGGTCCGCGCACCAGGAGCGCCTCGTAGCGCTTCTCCGGCAGAGGGCCGTGGGCTGCACACGGAGCTCACAATCCTTAACTGCTCCCTTTCCGCCTTCCGGTCGCTCCCCTGGCCTTGCTGGCGGGAAGATCAGGGGAGGCCTTTCCGCTTCCGATCCGCGCCCGCCGCCACCCATCGACGACGGCCTTCGGAAGCCCCCACAGGGTTGCGGCCGCCACGGCGTCGGCAGATCGGTGCAGGGCGCTCGGGAGTGAAGACCGGGCAGCGGATACGGTTGACTGGGAGACGCGGGGCCGCGAGACCGGGCGAGGAAACCGTGGAGGCTGTAATTCTGTCATGAGCATGTCGGACAGACCGCCCATGACATGCTCATGACCTCCTTTGGGCGGGCCATGCGGCTTCGAGTCCCGCCTGGTGAGTGCAATACTGATTATAAATAAGCAGTTATGGAGTAGCAGATGGCCGAGCCTATCCATTTGAAGGTGAGTTGTCACGCGTGTGGCTACACGATTGAGGGAACGGCCCGCTATGGGCCCGGCCACTATGTTCAGGAAGGCATTCCGTTCGAGTTCATCGCCATTGGTAAGGAGATTACGGCCAAGGGGCGGCGGGTAAAGGCGGAGGCAATCTGCGTGTGCCCGAAATGCACCGTAAAGAACAAGTATTTGATATGAGGGAGGTCCAGCTGCGCCGGCTGGACAGCATGTGAGCTTCCTAAGCGCTGAATTTGCATTGTTTGTAGTGCTTAGTATTGGGATTATATGGGCTGCGCATGAATGGATTGATAATGGGCAAAAGAAGTGTGTAATAATAGGCAGTATATCAGTTGTATTTTATGCATGGGAAGTGCCGGAAAATAGTATAATATTGGCGAGTTTGGCCCTGGTCGCATTCTGGTCGGCCCGGTTCGCCAGGGGGTGGCTCGTTGGACTGGCGGTTGGGATGCTATTTTTGCCGCTCGGGCTGTTGAAGTACGACGTGTTTGTGTTGGGTCAGGGCGGTCTCGGATTCGCGGGGCTCGTGCCGCTCGGTATTTCCTTTTTTACGTTTCAGAATGTCTCCTATGTGGTGGATGTTCGGCGGGGTCTGCTGGCGCCCGAGACGCGGTTCAGCCGCTATTTTGCCTATATTTGCTTTTTCCCTCAGTTGGTGGCGGGGCCGATTGTGACCGGTCGGCAGCTCCTGCCGCAGCTTCGGGATTTCAGAACCGGAATTGGAGATATTCGTCGGGGTGTGGCGCTATTGCTCTGTGGCTATTTAAAGAAGGCCCTGATCGCAGATCGGCTGGCCCTGGTGGCTGATCCGGTATTTGCGGCCCCCGGACAGGCATCCAGCAGTTTGCTGTGGCTCGGTCTGGTCGCCTACGCCCTGCAAATCTATTTCGACTTCAGCGGTTATAGCGACATCGCGATCGGGCTGGGGCGGCTTTTCGGCCTCCGCCTGCCTGAGAATTTTCGTTATCCGTACGGGGCTCGCGGGTTTCAGGAGTTCTGGCGGAGATGGCACATCACCCTGTCCACCTGGCTTCGGGATTACCTGTACATTCCGCTGGGAGGCAGTCGTCAGGGTTCGCTGCGGCTGTTCTGGGCTTTGCTCGTGACCATGGTTCTGGGTGGCCTGTGGCATGGTCCGCATTGGAATTTTGTCCTCTGGGGCCTGGGCCACGGCCTGCTTTTATGGGGGGAGCGGCAGCGGCCGGTTCAAGGCCTGCGCCACCTGTTTGGAGGAATGCCGTACCGCCTGCTCGCCATGACCCTGATCGGTTTGCTCTGGGTTCTGTTTCGCTCCGGTAGCGAATCTCTGCCTTTCGAGACGGCTTCTTTCTATTATATGGGCCTGTTCACGCCGCAGACTGGTGAGGCTGCGACACGCTCGGGTCTTCTTTGGGTTCTGCTTTGCCTGGCCGGCCTTCTGAGCATGCAGGTCGGCGGGCGCCGTATCACCCGTTTTTTTCTGGGCCTGGCTCCCCTCTATCAGGGCTTCACCATCGCGGGCCTTGTGGCGCTCATGCTCCTGATGGCGCCGGGTCGGGCGGCTTTCATCTATTTTGTATTTTGAGATCGAAAATCAAGTTGTCCGGAATTCGGTGCCTGGTCCGGGAAAAGGCTTGGCGTGGAACGAGATTAGACGCTTTATAGATCCAGAATAATTCTCATTTGCAGGAGTTACCCATGCCTGAACTGAAGGGAACCAAAACCCATTCCAATCTGAAAGACGCGTTTGCCGGTGAATCTCAGGCGAACCGACGCTATCTCTACTTCGCCAAGCAGGCTGACGTAGAGGGTTATCCGGACCTCGCGGGCCTGTTCCGCGACACAGCCGAAGGAGAAACCGGCCATGCTCACGGTCATCTTGAGTATCTGCGTAAAGTCGGCGATCCGGCTACGGACCTGCCGATCGGTGATACCGAAAGCAACCTGAAGGCCGCCATTGCCGGTGAAACACACGAATACACGGATATGTATCCGGGTATGGCGCGCACGGCGCGTGACGAGGGTTTCAGCGAAATCGCCGATTGGTTTGAGACCCTGGCAAAAGCGGAAAAGTCCCACGCGGGTCGCTTTGAGCAGGGCCTGAAAACCATGGCCTGATAGCTGTTGAGCCGGCGACCTGTGTCGCCGGCGGTTTTGCACGTTTCCGCCTTCCGCGGAAAGTTTTTGAACCATCCCCCGGGGACACTATGACATCGATCTCGTATGAAAATACAGCGGACGTGAGTTACGATCCGGCCGAAGACAAATATTGGGACAAGCAATCGTTTGAGCGTGAACTGGCGCGCACGTTTGATCTTTGCCACGGTTGCCGAATGTGTTTTAAGTATTGCCCTGCCTTCCCGAGCCTTTTTGAGGCGATGGATACGACCGCCGATGGAGATGTCCACAATCTCACGGAAGCAGACAAGAATCGCGTCGTTGGCGAATGTTATCAATGCAAGATTTGCTATGTCGTTTGTCCCTACACAAAGACTGACCAGCATGCCTACAATATTGATTTTCCCGCGTTGATGCAGCGGGCTGTCAATATCAAAGCGCGGGATGAGGGCGTCGGTCTCAGGGAGAAGCTGCTTCAGAATCCCGACCTTGCGGGCCGCATGAACACCGGCCTGATTTCACGCCTGGTCAATGGCTCGATGAAATCCAACTTTCACCGCCGCATTATCCAGGCAATTCTCGGAATTCATAAAGACAAGAGCATGCCCGAATTTCACCGCACGTCTTTCATGCGGTGGTTTGGTCGCTATCGTAAGGAGCAAGAACGCGAAGGGCGCCTGATCGCGGACCCGGTGGCGAAGGTCGTTCTTTTCCCCACTTGCTTCGTGACTTACAATAACCCCTTTTTGGGGCGTGAAGCCGTCGAAGTTCTTGAGAAGAATCAGGTGCACGTCGAATGTCCGAAGCAGAATTGTTGCGGCATGCCGCCCCTCGAAAACGGCGATTTGAAGCTCGCCCGCAAGAAAATGCGGGGCAACGTAGAGGCACTACTGCCGTTTGTGGACCAGGGTTACAAGATACTCGCGATCAACCCAACGTGCTCGATGACGCTCAAAAAGGAATATGTAACATTTCTTCCGGTTGAATGGCGTGAACGTGCGCAGCGCATCGCCGATGCCACAATGGATCCACACGAGTTTCTGTTTGAACTCAAGAAAGAAGACAAATTCAATCGCGATTTCAAAAGCACTCCAGGAGATGTTGCCTATCACGTGCCGTGTCACCTGCGTGCCCAGAACATCGGGTTTCGCTCGCGCGATATGATGAAGACTGTGCCGGGTTCGAAGATAGGCGTTGTCGCGGAATGCTGCGGACATAACGGCACCTGGGCAATGAAAGAGGAATATTTTGAGATGAGCCTCAAGGCCGGCGAGCGGGCCTTTGAAGGCCTGAAAGAAAGCGGGGCCGAAGTTGTGGCGACCGATTGCCCGCTCGCAGCAATTCAACTGGAGCAGGGCATGGACTTGTCCAGCCGTCCGCTGCACCCCATACAGGTGCTCGCCCGAGCGTACCGGGAGCCGGGGCAGGGCGGTTGGGCCAGAGCCGTAACGGCGCCCGCGCAGACAGACGGAGGTTAAAGAAACATGGAGAAGATTGCTGTTAGTGAAATCAAGCCGGCGGACGAGTACAATCGCATTCGCGATGAATACCGTGAGCGTCTTATGGCGATCAAGAAGCACCGCCGGGTCACAGTGGGTCCGTACCTGAACTTCTTGTTCGAAAACCGCGACACGATGTTGTACCAGATTCAGGAGATGGTGCGCGCAGAAGGCATCAAGGATCCCCGTGGCATCGCTCACGAAGTGGAGACCTATAACCAGCTGGTGCCGTCCGGCGAGGAGCTCAAAGCCACGCTTCTGATCGAAATTGATGATCCGACGGTTCGAAAAGTGAAGCTATCCGAGCTGGTCGGACTGGAGCGCTGCATCAGTCTCCTTGTAGACCGTGACTATCAAGTGGATGCGGTTTTTGATGAGGGGCAGCTGAGCCCGGAGAAGATCTCGTCCGTGCAGTTCATTACCTTTCCCCTGGGCGCAGCCGCGCGAGACGCGCTTCTGGCGACGGATCATGTGGAGTTAGTGGTAAGCCACCCGGCCTGCAGCTATCGCACAACTCTGAGCCCTGAGCAGGTGGCGGCGCTTGCGGAAGATCTGCGCGCCTGAGGCGACCTGGCCGGGTTCTTTGCTGGACGAGGCCTCCGATTGTGGGAGACTTGGCGCCCTGTGAGAATTGCGGCGAAAAGTCTACTGCTTGGTGTTCTCGTTTTTGCTGCCGGAGTCCGGGCTGATGCACTCAACCCGGATTCGTCTGACAACGTTCAGCTGGCTCGCGGCGCCGTTGTCAGCATTCAGGTAACTTTCTTTGTCTATTCTTACGAACATCCCTGGAATCGACCGGCGGTGCAACGCGCCTCCGGCACCGGCTTTATTATTGCAGGAAACCGCATCCTGACGAATGCGCACGTCGTCAGCCGTGCCAATACCGTGCGCGTGCAGCGCCCGGACCAGCGCACGGATTACAGCGCGCGGGTCTTGTTTTTGGGCCACGATTGTGATCTGGCTCTGCTTGGCGTGGAAGACCCGGCTTTCTTTGAGGGTTCGCGGCCGCTGGAGATCGGCGAAAATCCCGAACTCAACACCGAGATAGAAGTGATCGGCTTTCCAATTGGCGGCGACCGAGTGTCCATTACCCGCGGCATCGTATCCCGTCTCGGTATGGATGTCTACAGTCACAGCCGGATTGATCATCACCTCACGATTCAGGTCGATGCTGCCATTAACCCCGGGAATTCAGGCGGGCCGGCACTGCAGAACGGTCGCGTCATTGGAGTGGCCTTTCAAACCCTGCGCCAGGGAGAGAATCTGGGCTACTTGATCCCGCCGGTTGTGTTGCGACGTTTTCTGGAAGACACAGCCGATGGATCGTACGCTGGCTATATCGAGTTTGGCGTCCTGGACTTTCCGACGCGCAACCCGACTTTGCGCACCGCGCTCGGGATGAACGGGAGCATTGCTTCCCCGAATACCGGTGTGTTGATCACGAGCATTGTGCCGGGGGCCAGTGCTGAGGGTCACCTGCAAACCGGTGATGTACTCCTGAGTCTTATGGGTCATGTGATTTCGGAATCCGGGGACATTGAAGTCGATGGTCAACTCCAGCCTTACTCGGAAGCCATTGACAATCTACCGGTCGGCGCCGGGATTCAGGCGGAAGTCTGGCGCGACGGACGTCGCCAGGCGTTGCAGTTCCCGGCCCGGGGTACGGACATCATCGATTTCCAGCGCAAGAACTATGATGCGGCGCCCTCCTATCTCGTGGCTGCCGGCCTGGTGTTCCAGCCCCTGGATGCCGACCTTCTGGAAGCCTACGGTCAGCAGTGGGTCGCTGCCGGCCGTTCTGACATCCTGTATCGCTATTCTCGCTATCTTTCCAATGCGCTGTACGAGCAGGCCCGGGTCTTCGTGATTCTCACGCGTCGCCTTGCCGATCGCGTGAACCTGCATGCCGACTCGAGCGTGGGCGGTATCGTACAATCCGTCAATGGTCGACGTGTCTCCAATTTTGCTGCCTTTGTGGAAGCGATGGATGACGCCATCGTCCAGGGCCCTTTCGTAACGATTCGGTTTTTCGACCAGCAGGTGCCGCTTGTGTTGCGATCTTCAGATATCGAAGCCGCAAACATGCGCATTGCCGAAAACTATGGCGTGCGGCGTGATCGCTTCGTGGGGCCCGATCGTTGATGCGCCGGTCACCTATCGCTGCTTTCGCTCTGGTAGGACTGGTTGCGGCGTCGATTCTTGTTGGATCGGCGCGGGCAACCGAGACGCTGAGTGATCGGGCTTTGCGGCGCAGCATTGTCCAGGTTCGCATATCTTCCAGTCAGTACGAGTACACCCGCCCCTGGGTCAGGCAGGCTGGTCGCACCTATTCGGTTCTCGGTCTTGTGGTTCCCGGCAATCGCATTCTGGTGCGCGCGAGCGACGTCGATCGGGCCACCCTGCTGGAAGTTACAAAGTACTCTTCGTATGAGCCGGTTCTGGCGCGTGTCGATATCATGGACACCGAAGTGAACCTCGCTCTGCTACAACTGGAAAGTGAGGATGGCTTTTTTACGGACCTCTTGCCGATCCCGGCCGGCGCCGATCCAGAACTGGGTGAAACGGTTACGGCCTACAAAGTAGACCAATTGTTTCGTGGTTATCGTGAGCGGGTGGACGTTACGGAGGTGGATTCCGTTGCCGACTACGGCTTCACTTTCCTGCCGGTGATGGTGTTTCGCACCCGGGAGTCGTTTCCTGGAGGCGGCATTCTTCTGTCCGGGGACCGCATTTGCGGTTTCATTTCGTACGCGTCGCGTGACAACCGCGTTGAGGCAATCCCTGCGCTTGGCTTTGACACATTTCGCCGGCGGGCTCTGGAGCAACCGTACAGTGGTTTTGTGTCTCAGGGGCTGAAGCTTTCGGAACTGGTGGATCCCGTCCTCCGGGAGTACTATCGCATGCCTTCGGGGCAGCATGGCGCCTTCATAGAGCGTGTTCTGCCGGGGACTTCCGCCTATGGGTTACTCGAGGCGGGGGACATACTGATGGCGGTTGACGGTGTGCCCGTTGACGATCGTGGTTTTTACGAAGATCCGGCCTGGGGGCGGCAACACGCGAATTTGCTGTTTGCCCGACGCGGGGCCGAACTGCGCCGCCCCGGCGATCGCCTTTCGGTAACCGTACTGCGCGCCGGCGAGCGTAGAGACGTACAGCTCAACCTGCGCGCGTACGCCGGCACGGCTGAACGCATTCCGTGGGACGTAGACGGACAACCACCGTATTTGATCGAAAATGGCATGGTCTTTCTGGAGTTGAGCGCAACCCTGCTTTTGCAGGCCTACGGCCAGGATTGGCGCAGCAAGGCGCCGGAACTGGCCTATCTCTTCGACACGCGACGCTACTACGAAACACCCGGCGCCGATCGCATTGTGATTCTGGCCGGCGTGTTGCCCGGGGACCATACCCGCGGCTACGAGCAGGTGGGTGTGATGCCGGTCACACAAATCGCCGGTCGGCCGGTCGTGAATCTGGAAGAGATGCGTCGGGTCCTGCATGCAGAGGCGGCGGCCGGTCATGCAACCCTTGCCATTCGTCTATCCGACGGGCGGTCGCTGCATGTGGACCTGGCGAATCGTGATCAGGTCAACCGTGAATTTCTCGAGCAGTACGGGATCCCGGCTCTCAGCCAGTGGGACTGACGCGGGCGTTC
Organism: Spirochaetales bacterium; assembly: GCA_024233935.1. GTDB lineage: Bacteria > Spirochaetota > Leptospiria > Leptospirales > Leptonemataceae > JACKOY01. The sequence goes on from JACKOY010000006.1 coordinate 72,020, forward strand.
AGCGTATGAGATAACGGACGCCGAGGGTCGCGCGCACATTTTCGGTGTAGCGATCCGGTTCCGTGCGGTGGGCGGTGATTGGCACTTCCACGGTTGCCTGCAGACTGAAGGCTCTGGTCTGGATTTCCAGACCGGGCGTCACAAACATCGTGTTGTAATCCCGGACTTCGTCCGTGGTTTCTTCTTCCCGGAGAACGTAGTGTGATGTCAAACCAACCAGCATGCTCATGGGATAGCTCTCGGTTTCCCCTGAGTAATGACCCAGGCCGTAAGCCAGGATCATGCGCGCCGTCCAGAGTTCGCTATCACTTTCCAGACCGTCCAAAAAGAACCAGCGATGACTCAGCCCCATGCGCAACTGGGCGCGTTCCATTGTGTAGGCGACTTCCACATCACTCTCCAGGATCTGCTCCTGGGGAATGCGTCCCGGGTTTTGCTGAAGGCCAGGCGAAGGATCAAAAGCGGAGAGTGCGCTCGCCTGATAGCGCAGTTGCAACGGGCCGCTTACGAACCCGCGTGCTCCTGCATAGAAGCGGTGGAAATACGGCGTCAAAAGCATGGCCTCTCGGGATACGACCGGGCCATGTTCGGCCACATTGCGGAACTCCACCGCCGACCCGATGTACATGCTGCCCAGGCTGGCCTCGAGTGGCATACGTACCGGGAACGTGAACTCGCCCGCGCGATAGGTGCGTGGCGAGGCCCCAAAGCCGTCGGCAATCCCGGCCGGAGTGGCACTTGCCAGGCTGGGAAAGAAAGTTTCGTTAAAGCGCGGAATCGGATCGGGAGCGCCCGGCTGTGTTTGTACCGGACCCGAGAGAACAAACAAAAAAACCACCAGAATGGCAGCTGTCAGGCGGCGAAACCATTGCCTGCGAGTATGAATAAGTAGACCCATGAATCGAGACTCTTCTAATATAGCGTCTGCATATGGCCCCGACCGCTCCCGTCTATCTCAATTTCGGCCTCACAAAGCGCCTCCAGCATGAACCCGGGCCGCTTTTTTGCCCCCAACTACATAGAATGCACGCCTCACGTATCGTTTGCCAGCGGCTTCGCGGTCTGGCCGCCACCGCCGCTCTCTTCCTGTTTGTCCTGCACCCGGGCCCCGGCGCGGCACGGCCCTCCGCGGCCCATGCGGGGCAGAATCGGGTTCCGGATCTTCTCTTCGAGGCCTCCGAGCTGCTGGAAAGTGTGCCGCCGCTTCGTCTGGCGGGGTCCCCGGCGGGGCACAGGGTCGATCTGTCCGAAGCCATGCCCCCGATCGCCGACCAGGGTCCGGGGCCGATGAGCGCCGCCTGGGCGGTGGCTTACTATGCCGGTTCTTATCTGGTCCACCAGGGCGCGGCCCCTTACGAGCATGGAGATCGTTGCCAGAGCGGCGGGCAAGATGTGCTGAGCCCGGAGTTTATCTTTCGCGGACTGGAGGGCCGTGCACAGCCCGCGCTGGGCCTGGTGGCGGCCGCCCGGGTGGCGGTCCGCGAGGGCTTGCCCGCCTGCGCGCAGCTTCCCGTCGGTAGTGAGCAGGTTGCGGCCGTGGCTTTGGAATCCCGTCGTCGTTTTCGGAAATTGCGGCGCATTGCTCCCCACGACTTAGATACCATGCGCCTGCTTCTGGCTCGCGGCCAGCCCCTTCTGGCGGGGGTTGCCGTCTACAGCAACTTTCTGGATCCGGGTTTCGAGGGAATATACGACCGACTTGAAGGCAGCTTTCTGGGCGGTCAGGCAGTGACGGTTGTAGGCTTCGACGATTCCTTCGCCTATCCTGGCGGGCAGGGCGCCTTCCTGGTTTTGAATTCCTGGTCAGCAGACTGGGGTGATGATGGTCGTGCCTGGATCAGTTACCGGACTTTTCAACAGGCGGCGCGTCCGGTGCTGGTTTTTGAAGCCGAACCCGGAATTGATATTGTTGAGGCGGAGCATTTGCGTGCGCGCCTGGAAGAAGCGGAGCTGCCCGTGCTTGCCGCCAGTCGGGGTGCCTTTGCTGATCGTGTATCCCTGGAGTGGACCGCCGTGCCGCAGGCGGCCGGTTACATCGTCGAGCGCTGCGAGCCGGACCGGGAAGCCTACGAAACGATCGCGTTTACCAGGGAGTCACGCTTCGTGGATTCCCTGACCCAGGCGGGCTTTGCCTATCGTTATCGTGTGCGTGCGGTTCGCGAGAGTTCACGCTCAATGACTGCCTGGGCGCACGCCGAAGGCTTCGCGGGTGCGCCCTCGGGCACACTCTCCCAGTCTCCGACCGGCTTGCGGGCCGAGCTGCAGAGGGGCGGAGTGCTGCTGCGCTGGCAGGACCTGCCAGGCGCCCGCGCCTACGAAGCTCAACGTTTCGATCAGGATCAGAATGTTTGGGTCTCTGTCGGCCGTACCCGAGCCAGCGAAATACGCGACGGTGCAATCGGGCCTGACCGCCGATACAGCTACCGGGTTCGGGCGTTTCGAGACGCGCCGGGCCCCTGGAGTGACGCGATCGAACTGTCGATTGCGGGGCAGCGAACTCCCCCCTCACCGGTCTCGAATCTGCGCCTGGAAAATGGGGCCGTAACCTGGACTCCGGTTCCGGGAGCCGATCGGTACACCCTGCACGTTTTCGATCTGGCGCAGCGGCGTTGGTTGCCATCCTGGCCGGTCACGGATTCGACGCTGGCTCTCCCGGCGGCACGCGGCGCTGCCTTTCTGGTCGCCCACAACCGCGCCGGAGCCAGCGAACCAGCAGGGCCCTTGTTCTTTTCGGCCGAGGAGCGGTCGTTGCCGGCGCCAACCGGCCTTCAGACCGTTGTCGATGGCAGCCGGGTTTCCCTCAGCTGGCGCCTCAGCGCACCGGTGGACCACCTGACGATCTTTCGCCGCTCGGCTACGGACCGCGAATATGCCGTGCTCGATACGGTGCCCGGGGACCAGTTGCAGTTTGTGGATCAGCTTACGACTCCGGGCTTTTATCTGTACCGGCTGGCGGGGATCCGCGAGGGGCGCGAATCCGGGGCCGCCGGTCCGGCTATCGTGCTCCGGCAGCCGGTTCGGGAGGCCGTCGGTCGTCGCTTTTTGTTTCGGGACGAACTGGAAGCCTTCAGCGGCGTGTGGACTGCCCTGGACTGGGACGGCGAGAGCGGTGTGCAGGAGTTGCGGGTAGAGATCGAAGCTCTGGGTGAAAATGCCTTTCACGGACGGTTTCGGGCCGGGAACCGGGCCCCCCGGGATTTCCAGGGCATGCATGTGCCGGGCAGCCGGATCCTGGAGGGGAGCGGCTTTCGAATGGAATTGTTAACCCCGGGTCAGGAAAGCCTGGTGGAGATTACCCGGGGGGAGTTGTCCCCCGGTGGTTTAGAGCGTGCCTTCGTCAAAGATTGATTCATCGGGCTTGTCTTCCAGGATTCGCAAATAATCCTGCCCCCGATTCCATTCCGTAAATGCGGCTGCCGATTTTAGGTAGTGGAACCCATGGGGGCCCATGGATAGGTATCGCGCAAAAATGAAGGAGTTCGTCGACAAACTGTGGGCGAACCCGGCAATTCAGAATGTGCCTCTCGGCAAGAAGGAAAACCAGATTCTGGGTTTCATCCGGGAAAATCAGCTGAATCTGGTCACTGCTTTCCAGCAGCCGCAGTTCTTCCCGGATTTGAGCTGGGACGAAACCGTACGCTTGCTTCTTTCAGAACTGACCGATACGATCATTTCGGCCTACCGCGATCGCCTGGATATGATTCTCCAGCGGGCCCAGCATGCCGAGCTCCGGGAGTACTTCAAGTCCGAGGGCGGGTTGGACTTCGAAGCGGACCGCCTGCGCGATTTTATCATCGGGCTCATGCGCACCAAGCAGATGCGCGATGAGTTCATTCCGGTTATTGAGGCGATCGCCGGGGATCTCTTTACCCGCTACGTTCGTCAGGCGATGGAACGCCGCAAACTGATCTATATCGACCTGGTGCGCCGCGATCGCCTGGACCTCGATCCGCTTTCGATTCCCGACCTGATCAGCATGGCCACTTTGTTTCGCCCTCTGGCTTTCTATCGATTTGATTCGGGCCCGATGCGGGGCAGTACGCCCATGGACCTCATGAGCAACGCGCGTTCTTTTAAGACCGCCATGGACGGATTGCAGGGCATCTTATCGGAATCGGTCGGCCAGATACCGGAACGATTGTTGAGCATGGGCATTGACAGCAATCGAAGCGCGACCGATTTTCCGGACATGCCCGGCATTTCGCGTTTGATCAAAATCCTGGTCAGTCGTGCGGCCGATTGGGACCCCAACCAAAAACAGGATCGAGGCGCGGAGTCTCCCGACAAGTCCTGGTTCAGCATTAACCGGCGCACTGCTCGCTACAACGGCTTTGACGTCAAATTTCTCGAAGAGCTCTACCAGATTGCAGGCGAGGAGGGCTGGTAGATGATACACGTCAGCAAAGCACAACAAGATCACCTTCCGAAGGTCATTGAGTACGCGATACTCTTTGCGATCGTTCTCGTCATTGTTTTTACCGTCATCGAAGAGCTGGCGATCATTTATCATTGGAGCCATGACCTGCGCGTCCAGTTGGTCTGGATTGCCTTTGCCTTCGATGTGCTTTTTTCGGCCGAGTTTATCGCCCGCGCAATCATAACGGCGCGGCACGGCCACTTCTGGTACTACATGCGGGCTCAACGGGGCTGGGTTGATTTGCTGGCTTCCATTCCGCTCTTGCTGTTGGTCTCGGGGCCGGCCCTGCTTTCACAGCTGCACGTTCTGACTTCGGGCGGGGACGTTTCCGAACTGATGGGCTTCATTTCCGTCCTGAAGACCGCCAAAGCGATCCGGGTTACGCGCATCCTGCGGCTGATCCGGGTTGTGAAACTTTTCGGCAAGATCCAGAATACGGAATCGGCCATGACGAACCGTCATGTGGGCACAATCGCCACGATCATGGTTGTGACTTTGATCGTCGTCCTGGTGCTTTCACAGTTTGTGCCTGCCCTGCACATCGGCGATCGGAATGACAACCTGCGAATTCGTAAATTGGCGCTGACGGAACTGCTTACAACCAACGGGCAGGGCGCGCCTTCGGCCGAATGGATGCGAGCGTACATGGCCGGAAACCCAGACTATCAAGACGTCATTCGTCTGGTAGGGCCACAGGGCGAGCTGGTTTACGAGGCCAGCGACCTGCAGGAGCTTTCCTGGACGGCCTACAATGGCTGGAGCGGCCCTGAGGGTCCGTTTATTGCGCTCGGCGAGACCGGCTTTCAGTGTCAGCTTTCGTATCATCCGGCCGATGCCGACCACGCGCGACTGAACCTGTTTATCCTGGTCGCCATCATCGTAATGCTGGGCGCGCTCATGTCGCTCTATACGGGCATCTTCGCCCAGCAGATAGCGGACCCCATCTTCATCATGGACAAAGGCCTCAGGCAGTGGGAGTACAATCTTGAGGTCCGCATTCATCCTGACCATCAGAGCGACGAGATCATGCATCTGGCGCGCGCCTTTAATGATCGCTGGTTGCCGGTCAAAAACCAGATTCGCGCGTTTCGGAAAGGCAAAAACGAAGGAGGCGAGCGTTCTTCGCTTTCCCTGGACGACGTGCTTTGATCGATGGAGCCCGGTAATCATGGGACACGCGCCCCGGTAATATGCTCTCGCCCCACACTACATTCCGGCGCATTTGGGACAGCTTCATACTGCTGCTCACGATTTATGCGGCGGTCGAGACGCCGGCCCGGATCGTCATTGGGTACCCTGTCGTTGGCTGGCTTGTCTGGTCCGACCACCTCCTGAGCCTGTTTTTCCTGTTGGATGTTGGTTTTAATTTCTTCACGGCCATTGAAGGTCGTGGCGGACGTCTTATCAAGAACCGTCGCCTGGTGGCGACACACTACCTGAAGGGGTGGTTCATAATTGATTTTATCTCCGCGATTCCTTTCGAGCTATTGACCGACTTTGGCCTGGGGCTGGGGCGCATGGCCCGCATTGTCCGGCTGTTGCGCTTATTACGGCTCTTGCGGCTGCTCCGCCTTGCCGCTTTCATGCGCCGTCTGGGCGCGAGCGCTTCGGTCAGTCCGGTCATTTTGCGTCTGGTCTTTCTGGGTTTCTGGATCGTGATGGGCGCGCACTGGCTGGCCTGTGGTTGGATCGCGGTTGGTGGATGCGCCGACGAGGTCGAGGTGGGCCGCCGTTACCTGCGCTCTTTGTATTGGGCCTTTACAACTCTCGGGACCGTCGGCTACGGTGACATTACACCCAGCACGAATACACAGACGCTCTATGCGCTCGTAATCATGATTTTGGGCGCGGGCATGTATGGGTATGTCATTGGTAACGTCGCCAGTTTGCTCGCCAACATTGACGTTGCGAAGGCGCACTTCACGGAAAAGATGGATCAGGTGAATGCTTTTCTGCGCTATCGGGAGATCCCGGCTTCGTTGCAGCAACGCGTGCGCGGCTATTACGAGCACCTCTGGGAGAGTCGCCTGGGCTACGACGAGAGTTCGGTGCTCTCGGAGTTGCCGCCGTCTCTGCGTCTTGAAATCAGTCTGTATCTGAACCAGGACATCATCCAGAAGGTGCCGCTGTTTAAGGGCGCGCCGGATGAGTTTGTACGCGAGATTGTCAATGCCCTCAAGCCAGTCGTCTTCACACCGGGGGACTACATTGTCCGCAGCGGCGAAGTCGGCGAAGAGATGTATTTCATCAGTCGGGGCACGGTCGAGGTGGTCTCTCCGGAAGGCAACAGTGTCTTTGCCACGCTGACCGACGGTCAGTTTTTCGGTGAAATCGCCCTGGTCACAAAAGAGCCCCGCACGGCGAGCATCCGGGCCGCGGATTATTGCGACCTCTATATGCTGGACAAGAGCACCTTTGACCGGGTGCTCCAGAATTTCCCCGCGCTGTATTCGCACATACGAGAACTGGCCCAGACCCGCCTGCGCTCCCGGCGGGACTGATCGCTCGGATTCTTGTAGACGACCCATCCCAGGACACCAACCTGGCCGGTTGTGACCTGGCTCGACATTGTCCTTTTCATACTCGGTTTCGTCCTCCTCATTAAGGGGGCCGACTGGATGGTGGAAGGCGCCTCCGCCCTTGCCAAAAAACTGAACGTACCGGATCTGGTGATCGGCCTTACGATCGTGTCGTTTGGCACTTCGGCGCCGGAAATGGTCGTCAATATCATTGCGAGCCTCAACGGAAGCGCCGACCTCGCGATCGGCAACATCCTGGGAAGTAACATCGCAAACATCTTTTTGATCCTGGGCATTGCTTCTCTGATTCGTGGTCTGGATGTGCAGGTCACGACGGTCTGGAAAGAGATTCCGCTTTCATTGCTCTGCATCCTGGTGCTGGGCGTGCAATTAAACGACGGATTGTTTGATGGTGGAACGACTAACGTCCTCAGTCGCGGAGACGGCCTGATCCTGATTTCCTTTTTCGTTATATTCCTCTATTATACGTTTGGCATGGCTCAGAAGGGCGAGTTCGAAGCGGAGGTTCCCGAGGAAGCGCTGCACATGAGCACCGCAAAGGCCATTGTGTACACCGTCATTGGTCTGGTGGCTTTGCCGATTGGCGGGCATTTCATTGTGGAAGGCGCGACGGCGCTGGCCCGGGTCCTGGGATGGAGCGAAGCGGTCATCGGTCTGGTGATTGTCGGTGTGGGGACTTCTTTGCCCGAAGTGGCGGCGTCGGCCGTCGCCGCTTACAAAGGCAAAACCGGTATTGCGATCGGCAACGCGGTGGGATCGAACATATTCAATATTTTCTGGGTCCTGGGTTTGAGCGCCCTGATCAAACCGATACCCTTTGATCTTGGACTCAATATCGATGTGCTGGTAACGATCTTCGCGAGCGTTGCCTTGTTCGGGTCCACGTTTTTGGGGACGCCACGCCAGGTCGCTCGGGCCGAGGGCGCCATCTTTCTTCTGGTCTACGCGTTGTATGTTGGTCTGCGGGTCGTGTTCGGCGAAGAACTGGTGCAGTTCTTTCGCTGACGATCATTCTTGCTCCGCATGAGCCGCGCCAGAAGAAGACACAGCCTGGCCTTTCTTGCCTGGGCCTTCTTTTTTCTGTGCGTACTCGAATTTGCCTTCTTCCGAAACGGGCTCTGGTATCTGCCCGACGAGACCGCCTGGGCCGGAGAAGCGCACTACCACTTCGAGCACGCTCTACAGGAAGTCGAGCGACAGCCCCGGGCGGGCGAGTTTCGCGTATTGGTCGTTGGTTCGTCGGTAGCGCTCTACTCGGTGCTGCCGTCCGAACTTGAGCACGGTCTGCGAAGCCACCTGCGGTCGGGGCGATTGCGTTTGCACCTGCTGGCCCACCAGGGCATGACTCCGCTCCATCTCCGGACGTACCTGAACCGCCTGCTCGCCACCAGGCCCGATCTGATTATCTACCCGCTGAACCCGATCGACCTGAAGCTGGAGCGTCCGGTTCTGGAAGGCTGGATGGAAGGGCTGTACGCCGGCCACGAAGAGAACCGTGCCGAAACCCTGGCGGCTTACGAATCTTACCTGGTTTCTCAACCGGAGTTCAAAGAGATCGCGCCCTTCTCTCATATGCGCTACTACTGGCGTACTCTGCACCGCAGCTTGCTGGCCCAGGATTTGCTCGCGGGTTTGGTGGCCTCGTACCGCTATCGGGATTTTGCAGCCACTTCGCTTGGCCTCCTGTTTGAGAACCGACTGACCCGCGGACGCAGCTATCTGTATTATGCCGGTGTTCCGGTTTGGGGCGGTAACGTTACTGCGCGCGGCTGGACCGGACGCGAGTTTAGTTTGCCCTTCACCGCTCCCTTCCGCGAACAAGGCCTGTTACTGGAAGCGCCTCCCGGGCTGCATCGGGCTTGCGCTTTGCGTGGGATTGTGCCGCACCTCAGTCTCGAAATTTGCGATGGGCGAGCTTGCAAAAAGGAAACGCATGCTCTGACAGTGGGCTGGCAGACGATCCCGATTCTGGAAAGCGGCAACTGGCTCAAAGCGACGCTATCGTGCACGTTCCATTCTGAAGAGGAGGCCACCGAACTCGGCGTACGACTGGCGCGCAACGCCGGCCGTTCCTGGCCCGCCCCCCGGGACGACGAACGAGAGCCCCGCAGCACGGACGATCTGTACGCAGCCATGAACGAGGCCGCGTACCGTCGTTCGTTTGAAGAACGGCTGCTCAATTTTGAGCGTCCCGGAATGCAGTACCTGCATTCGGTGCAGATTGCGCGTGGCGTGTGGGCCGGCCGCGCCTTTGACCCGGAACTTCCGGCCGCTGCCGCTCTACGGGAAATCGTGAATCGTTTGCAGCAGGCCGGAGTTCCGCTTCTTTTGATCAACAGCCCTGAGAACCCGCTCAGCATGCAGTGGCATGGAAGCGGCCCGTGGTACCGCACCTACAAAGAGTTTCTGGGCGCTCTGGCAGAGCAGGCTCCGGGCCCCGGTCGGCTGCTGGATCTGGACCAGGAGTTCCGGATGCAGGACTTCTACGATTATCACCACCTCACGTATGGCGGCGCCCGCGCTTTCGGCGCGCGCGTGGAGAGTGCGCTGGCGCCGTGGTTGCGCCTCCAGGGGCATTGATTCGGTTCATGGATCCGTAGAAACGCCTGGCTCGCGATCCGGAGCGGAACGATGGAGCGCAGCTCTGGTTGCCCGCCGCAAACGGTCTTCGGCTTCGGGCCCTGCAATTGGCCAATCGCCGGGCGGGCCTACCAGGTCAATGGTGTCAAACAACCGGGCCAGCGGAAGGGCGTCCTGGACGACCGAGCGATCCTGTAGCTGACCGCTCACGACCAGAAAGCGGCTTTCCCCGGGGCCGGATTTACGCCAGGCTTCGTAGACGCCCGCGATCAGTTTGCCTTCCGCACTTCCGCGATCCGTCCGGCCTTCCCCGGTCAGCACCAGATCCGGGGGGCCGGCGAGCAACTGCGGTAGTTCCGCCATTTCGAGAAAAAAGCCAATGCCGCTTTCAAAACTGCTCTGACTGCCGCGCAGGTAGAGCAGGGGCAGGGCCAGCCCGCCCGCAGCACCCAGACCCGGCACAGCGCTGTGCCGATCTTCTCCGACACACTCGCAGAGCAGCGTGGCCTGATGTGCGATGCAACTCTCCAGCAACCGCACTTCCGAAGCGTCGGCCCCTTTCTGCGGACCGTACAGATGTGCCGCACCCCTCGGACCCAAAAGGGGGCTTTGCACGTCCGAGTAAAAGACGTAACGTTGATCGCGCGGTCCCGAGGTGGGCGCGAGGACACGAACGGCCGCAGGAAGCCCCCGCAAATGGGTCACTTCCTGACCCTTCCGATCAAGAAACCGAAAACCGATGGCGCGGGCGATTCCGAACCCACCGTCGCTCGTGCCGCTGCCTCCCAGAAAAATCGAAACGCGTGCCTGCTCGGGCAGCGCTACAATCCATTCCCCAATGCCGGCCGTGCTGCGATCCAGAAGAGGTATCTCGCGCACTCCCGGTAGCTCGAGTCCAATTACCAGCGCGCTTTCCAGAAAAAATTGGTCCTGCTTACAGAGCCAGGCAACCGGACGCAGCCTTCCCGCCGGATCGTGCAGCAGACTTTCTTCGCGCAGGAGTTCCGGCCGCAATTCGCTCAGCACGTTCAGGCTACCCTCGCCGCCGTCTGCGAGCGGTCGCAGGTACAGCTCGACCGCCTCCGGAGCGAAGTGCTCCTGAACTCCCAGGGCCATCGCGCGGGCGGCGGCGCGGCTATCCAGGGTGCCCTTGAACTTGTCAGGGCAGATGAGGACTTTAAGGTTTCTTTTCAACGGAAGCGATGGGGGGCGCACGCCGAAAGGGGCGCAGAAAGCCGAACAGGAGCAAAGCCAGACCGATCACGCTCATGATCAGCGAGAACTGGCGTAGACGCGCGAATTCCTTGCGCGGCCGGAAACTGTTTCCTCGCAGGTGGGTATAGAGATTGCCCGCGGCGTCTTCGAAAATCTCGCACTCGACGTTGGCGCCGACCGAATGCCGGTGGAAGTAGGCCGCCGGCACTTCTTCTACATGCTGGAAGCTGTAGCCCTCATGGGTCCCGGTGTAAGCGATAAAGTAGCGCGTGCCTTCGTAACTGCGGAGGCGCTGACCCCGGCTGACCTCGACGAATATGTAACTTTGTTCGCCTTCAAGGCGGCCTTCAATCGCGTCCACCAGACGTTCGCGCAGGCCCAGCATCAGGGCTTCACTGCCGAATACAAGCAGGAGCAACGGTCCGGCGATTCGCGCGAACGCAATCAATCGTGCCTGCCCACCTGGAACTGCATGCCCTGTCGCGCCAGATACAGGCGCGGCAGGGCGCTGGACATGGCTTCCCGGTGTTCGATCGCAGAGAGATAGTTGCGGTACAACCGTTCGTCGGTATAGGCCGGCTCATGATGGGTAAGCACGAGATTCTTAACCTGCCAGCGCACGCCGCAATTGACTGCCATGGTCAGGCTCGTGTGGCCCCAGTCGAATCGGCTGAAATGATCGTCGAGAGTGTATTGCGCGTCCATGACGAGCAGGTCTGCGCCGCCGAAGAAGGCATGGTTGCGGTCCATGTGCTCCAGGTCCGTGCCCGTAAACTCGACATCTGTGGCAAAGACAAACGAGTGCGAGTTCTGTCGGAAGCGATAGGCGAAGCTGCCGCCGGGGTGCTTCAGCGGGTAGCAGTCCACGACGGTTCCGTCTTCCAGTTCCAGCGGCTCTTGCTCGGTAATACGATGAAAGAACTTGTTTGCGGCCATCTGCTGAAACGGCATCGGGAAGAAGGGCTCGATTTGCTGCCGCACGAGTCGCGTCTCAAGATTGTCGAAGGGCGAGTAAAAGTGAACAATGTTTCCCGGAATGTAGAGCGGCTTAAAAAAGGGCAGGCCGTTGATGTGATCCAGGTGCGTGTGGGTGAGCAGCACATGGAGCTCGCCTTCGCCCCGCCCCGCCGGGCCGGCCATCAATTCATCACCGAGAGCCCGAAGGCCGGTCCCGCAATCCACCACCACCGGCAGGCTATTACGCCGGGTCTCGACGCTGAGGCAGGTTGTGTCGCCACCGTAGACGTGGCTCAGGTAGGGGGGCAGGCTCTCGACGAAACCTGCGATCTCCTGTTCGCTCGAGAGGCCCTGCCGAATTGCTGACTGCAATACGGCCACCAGCTTTTCACGGTATTCGACGTCGGGGGTCGGTGTTGGAATTGATCCACGAACGCCCCAGAGTTTGATCTGCATCGAGCGACGGTCCTGCCCTGGGGTGTGCTGTCGGGATGAGTGGATTTGAACCACCGACCCCCTCGTCCCGAACGAGGTGCGCTACCCCTGCGCTACATCCCGATTGTTCACCCGCATAGAATACCGCAAGCGGAACGCATCCATGATTTTGCAGCATCGCCTGGGCATAAATCTATTTTTATTCCGGGCCAAGAAAGGCTTCGGCGCCTGTCCGCGGCATACATTTCTTTGTTTACGGCAATGGGGCTAAAAAAACCATGGCCATGTGGATGGAAGCATGACAGTTAAACAAACCAGAGTCGAAAACCAGGCGGTAAATGCAGAGGGCTCGCCGCTGATGGATTTGCAGGCGATTGAGGCCCGCTTCGATGGCCTCGCCGATATCACCGACCGGGTGGCCATGGTGAATACTCCGTACGATGTGGACCTCGACGCCGCGATTGATGAAATGCACGCGTTTATAGACGAAGCCACGGGTTGGAATCCGAACCACATGACCGAGGATGCGCTCAAATTCTACCTGAGCCACATGTCCTTTCATCGCGAAATTGTGGCCGAGATCATCGCCGAGGCGCGTCGTGTGTTGCTTGATGAGCGCCGTGATCAGGTGAAGCGCCTGGTTCAATATCACAAGCAGTTCACCCGCTGGCTGGCCGCGCTCGAGAAGCGCTACGCCGCCTGATGGGCCCAAAAGGGGCACGTTTTTTTGGTCGGCAGGCTACCGGTGTTAGTTTTTCGTTGCAAAAAGGCCAGCGGAACGGCATTATTAAGGTAAGAGGGCACGATCGGGAGTAACAGCCTTTGGTTGCCTCCGGGTCCAGGTAAGCGAATATGAAACGTAATCTTCTAATAGTATCCATTTTGGCTGTGGCCCTGGTGGCCTGCGGTGGTCGCGGAGACCAGAACGATAGCGCAGCCGGCCAATTGCAGGCTGTCGTGAGCAACGTCACCGGCGAAGCCCGCCTGGAGCGCGAAGGCGAGAATCAACCGCTGGAGTCGGGCGCCACTTTGAACGGCCAGGACGCGATCATCACGGGCCAGAACTCCTCAGTGGAGATCGCCATTCGTGGATTTGGGATTGTGAAAATCTCGGCCAACACTCACGTGCGCATGCAGGATCTCAGCCAGACGGCAGGTGGTTCACGCGCCGAGATCCGACTGGAACGTGGTGAAGTTGCTTCCTTTGTTGATCGGGAGTCTCAGACAGACGAGTTTCAGGTGGTCACGCCGACCGCCATCGCGGGTGTGCGCGGCACCGCTTTTATGGTGCGTGTCGATGAGAACGCCCGTCAGGAAACCCGGGTCAAGGTCGCCGTGTTGAGCGGCGCGGTCGCCATCCGACAGGAAGGCCAGCAAGAGGAAGTAGTTATTACCGAAAATTCGCAGCTCGTCATCGAGGGGCAGCGCCGCATCGCCCGCGACATGGTCCGTCCCCTCTCTCCGGAATCCCTCCAGGAGATTCGTCGTCTGGCTGTCTTCCATCGGAGTAACGTTCTGGAATTCAACCGCTTGCTGGACGACCTTCAGCAAAGTTCTCCGGAACTCACCGTTCTTGAGGGTGATCAGGATGTCGCTTCGGCGCTCGAAGATCGCGATGCGCGTGGCACTTCCGGAGACAGCGTCGAACGTGCCCGGAGAGCGGACGTAAGCGAGCACCTGCGCCGGGATACAGAAGGGGATCCCATCACGTTGGAGCCCGAGCGTTCCTACGAGGGCGAAGCCACTCGATAAGGCGAAAAAAAGCCTGTAGATCTGGGAAACGGCGGAGCGATCCGCCGTTTTTTGTTGTCCCTGACCGTGCCATTGCCATCCTTCGCTCAGTTGGTCCGGCGTGTGCCGACCGGACGGTGAAATCCAATGAAGCAATCCCAGCGTATTCGTATTCTTGCCGGCCTGGTTCCGGCACTTCTGGTCCTGTTCGGCTCCGGCTGTCGGAGCGTTCAGGAGATCAACCTTGCCGATGTGCCCCACGCGCGCCTGCCGGTAATCCGGGCGCTTGCCTCGCGCGTGGTCGGAAGCGGGGCCGGCGCCGCAAGCGAAGATTTTAAGCTCCGCGACGCGCCGACCGATCGTATTCGCATTGTCTACCGTCCGTTGCGCGTCGAAGGCGCGGGAACGATTCAGGAAGTTGCCTTCTTGAAGCTGCGCGTTTTGCTATCTTTTCCCGATGTCGAAATTGTAGAGGCGCCGGCCGAGCTCGCCGGTCAGCTGAATCCACCCGGGCCCGCCGCCTGGCCTTTTCTGAAAGAGAAGCGCATAGACGCCATTGCGCGAGTGACTCCGGAGATGGCTGCCGACGGAAACGGCGGCGTGCTGGTGCTGACCTTGCTGGATCCGTACGACGGCGCCGAATTCGGCACCTACCGGCAGAGTTTTCGTGTGGTGCGTCGGTCTTATGATCGGAATCATCAGGCTGATTTTTATCGTGCCAGTCGCAGGTATCAATTCCTGAATGAGCGTTCGGATCCGATGGTCTCGTTTGTGGATGCGAACACCGATACGGTGATGGCGCTGCTCAAAACAACGGTCACGGGCAAGCTCACCGTACAATCGACGTCACCGGAAACCCAGGTCGTCCTGGTTCGCGGGCAAAACCGGGTGGCGCTGGGGCAGACCCCGATCTCCGGCCACGTTCTGCCCGAGGGTCGTTACCAGCTTCAATTCAGTCGGCGGGGGCAGGATACGCAAACGCGCGATTTGCAGGTGCGGGCCGGTCGTACCCGCGAGATGTTCGTCAGCTGGCCGGACGATCGCGCGATCACGACTTTGAGTTTGCTCAGCTATCCCCCCGGTCAGCGTGCCTCCCTGGACGGAGTCGTTCGAGGCACAACTCCTGTGTACATCACCGATTTGGTGCCGGGATCGTATAATGTTGAGTTCGCACAGTCCATCGGAGATGGGCGCTTTGGTGTCGGTGCAAAAGCGATGCTCGAAGTGGCCGCCGGGGAGCAGCGCAGCAGGGTGTTCTTTCGCAAATACAACGAGACCTTCGGGTCGACCCTGCTGGATGGCGATGCCTGGCATCTGACATCGGAAGAGGGCAGCGTCACCTACGATGGGTCCGACGGGCTTTCCTTTCGCACTGAATTCGGGGCGCCGGTCTGGATGGGCCTTGCTTCACGACGGCTGGTGTTTGACGACTGCCGCATGGAACTCGAAGCCCTGCAGGGCCCCGGGAACGTGCTGCTTTTTGGACTTCTGGCCGAAGATGGGGAGTCTTTGCTCGTGAAACTTGCCGAAACGAATTACAGTGTTTTGCGATTTGTCGGCGACGAATTGCAACGGCCCATCCGATCGTTTGTGCCCACCTCCCAGGAAAACGGAAACATGCACGTGATTGGAATCGAATACAGCCGCACGAACAGCACGATTGAACTCACGCTGGATGGGGATACAATCTACGAAGGATCGGGGGCGTCGTTTGTGGGGCGCGCGCCGCGCCTCGTGCTGTTGACGCTGCCTTCTTCGGCCGACGGTCGACCACTTGCACGGCGGCTTGAAATACGAACGGGCCCGGGGTTGTACGATGAATGAGCAAAAACCAAAATCAATGACGTCCAGGCGCACCCTAATGCTCGACCGGTTTTCGATCCTTCTGTCGTGTTGCCTTCTGGCCGGTGTTCCGGCCTGCCGTCTGTTTCAACCCGCCCCGGAGATTTCTCAGGCGCAGCAATCGCGGCCGACGCGTATTCAGGACCCGGTTCGCTACGAGGCTGCCCGGGAGCAGGTCAACCAGGCCAACCGTCTATTCTTGCGGGGGGATCTGCCCGGGGCTCTGAACCTTGCCAACCAATCCCTGGAGACCCACGAGACGTTTGAGGGGTATTATCTCAAAGGCACAATCCTGTACCGCCAGGGCAAGGCCGAAGAGTCCATTCGAGAGTTTGAGAAGGCCGAGGAATTTAACCCCGACGATCAGCAGTTGTTGCTCACAATGGGCACCGTGTACACCGCCCTGGGCGACCTGGATGCGGCGCAGCAGCGCTACCTCACCCTGCACAATCGGTATCCCGACGATGCCGTTTACGCCTATAAAGTCGGAACTACCTACAAGAATCTGCGGGATTACGAGCGTGCGTACATCTATCTGCAGAAAGCCGATCAGCCCGACTTCGAATACCTGGACCAGGTCTATCTGCAGCTCGGCGATGTATGCCTGGAACTCAAGAAGTACGATGAGTCCCGTTCTTACTTTGAACGCGCCCGGGCTCAGAATCCCAATCTACCCGATGCGGCCCAGGGCGGCCAGGCCAGTCAGGTGGCACAGCAGCTCGATCAGGGCAACGCCGCCTACGCTGCCGGCCGTTTCGACGAGGCCCTGCGTTTCTACGAAGAAGCCAAACGTATCGCGCCCAACCAGGCGATCCCGTATCTTTTGACCGGCAGCGCCCTTCTGGGTCTGGAGCGCGGGGAAGAAGCAAAACAAAATATCCTGAAGGCCGTGGAGCTGGATCCACGCAATCCGCGCGGTTACAGTCTGCTGGGCGCTGCCTACCATCAATTGGGCGATTATCGGCGGGCGGTCGAAACCTATGAGACCGGCCTCGAGATTGCTCCCGAGAATTACGAGATCTTGAATCGGTTGGGTCTTGTGTACCGCGATCGGGACGAACTGCGCAAAGCGATCGATTCCTTTTCGCGGGCAGCGGAGATAAAACCGGACTATTTGCCGGCCCGACGTAACCTGGCTTTTGCCCTGCTGGATGACAAGCGTTACGACGAAGCCAGAAGACAATTCGAAGCCGCCTCAAGCCTGGCCCCCGAAGACCAGGACCTGCAACGGGGTGTGCGTCTGGTGGAGATCTATCAGATTCTCGACCGCGGTGACCGTTTCTTTTCCGAACGCAAACTGGACGAAGCCGTCGCCGAGTACAATCGTGCGCTCCAGATTGATGCGAATGAACCGGCGATTCATAACGCGATCGGGCGGGCCGAACTGGAGCGGCGCCGCTATCCGCAGGCGGAGGCACAATTCAAAGCCTCCCTGGAGGCCGATCCGAACAACGTGGCCGCCCTGCAGGGTCTGTTGCGCGTTTACAGCGCCCAACGTCGGCGGGCTGACGAGCAGAGCACGCTGACCCGTTTGCAGGAGCTAACCCGCAACGACCTGACCGCGGCCATCACCCTCGGCCGCATCAAAGAAGATGCCGGGGAACTGGCGGAGGCCGAGCGCTACTATTTGGGTTTGTTAGAACAAAACCCCGAGAGTGCCGAACTGAAGGCACGCCTCGGCTACGTGTACTATAAAATGGGCCTGGAGGAAAATTCCCGGGAGCGATACCCCCAGGCGCTGACGCTGTTCGAGAAAGCGGAAACCTATAACGATCAGATTCCGCAGCTGCCCGATACGCTGCGCATCGTGCGTGAGAACATTGAATACGCGGCCGAGCTTCCCCGTCTGCGTGAGGCTGAGCGACTCTTCACGGCCGGCCGATTTCGCGAGGCATTGCCGATTTTTGAGTCGGTTTACGAGCGGCTGAAGCGGCCGCTGATCCTGGTTAAGATTGCCAATTGCCATGTGGCGCTCGGAAACGAGGAACGCGGCATGGCCCTGCTGGAAGAGGCCCAGCAATCCGGCGCGGAAACAACCGAGATTTCGGAGGCGATTTACAACCACATGCTCCGTCGCGGCCGGGTCGACCAGGCGGAAGCCGGCTTCAACAGCATCATTGCTTCCAATCAGGAAGCATACTATTCGCATTATAAGCTGGGTGTGATCCGGCTGATGCGCAAAGAGTATGCGCCGGCCATTGAATTTTTTGATCGGGCCCTGGTCTACAAACCGGATTTTACTCCGGCCTACCTGGCGCGCGGCGTGGCTTTTTATGGCACCGGCGAGACCGATCGAGCCCGTCGTGAATTTGAGGAGGCGTTGCGTCGCGATCGCGAGGACGTGCTGGCTTCATTCAATCTGGGCGTATTCTTCTTTAACGAAGAGATGCTGGATCAGGCCAAAAGCATCTTCACGGACCTGGTTGCGGCGGCTCCAGATTTTGCCGATGCTCGCTATCAGCTCTCCTACATTTATTTCCAGGCCGGAGACCTGGATCAGGCGGAAGAGCATATTCGACGTTGCATCGATATCAAAGAAGACGCCCGGTATTACTATGCCCTGTCCCTGATCCGCGAAAAACGGTACGAAGCCCAGCGCACGCCGGACAACGCTGCGTCTTTGCGCGAGGCCTACCAGGAAGTGGTCAATCGGTTCCCGGATTCGCCCTTTGCCCAGGATAGCCGCCAGAAGTTATTAACCATTATGCCGGACACGCGACTGGTGCAGCCGTACCGGCTTGTTGGTCCGGCCCGCAATGTTCCGATTCTCTTTAACGGCATGATGCTGGTTCCGGAAACCTCGCGGCTGGTCAGCCTGGATATTTCCTCCAAACGCCAGCGTTGGGCACAGCCTCTGCCCGGCGCACCGGTCGGCATTGTGGCCGATACTCTGGTGCATGTGCTGGTGCCCAATGCGCTCCTGCGTTTGGACCCGGCCACCGGACAGGTTCTGGATCAGACGCCGGTGAGCGGCAACGCCACCGCCCTTGTTGGTAGTTACGGGCGCATGGGCATCGTGACCGAGGAAGGCGGCAAGCCTACCCTGCGGATGCGCGGTTCCGAGGGTGCGGGGAACACCGGAGAAGCGGGCACACGGTTCGCTTTTGCCGGCGGCGCGTTCTTGCGCGTGGATCGGGCCGGCAATCGGGTTACGGTCACGCGCCTGGGCGCCGATCTTTCGGCGGGCGAGAGCGCCAGCCTCGACTTTCGAAATCTGCGTTCGGATCCGGAGCTCTCGGTGGATCGTGAACGTCTGTGTATTTTTGCACCCGGCGAGCGTCTGGTCGTTTTGAACCCTTCCGATCTCGATAGCGCGGCGGTCGATGTTCCGGCCGGGACCGCCTTTTTCGCTCTGGACGACGACGATCATGTCTACCTGCCCTCAGCGCGGCAGATGCGCGTCGTCGCCCTTGGAGAAACGGACGCCCGGGTAGTCAATCTACCACAGCCGATGTTGTCCCAGGCTTCCTTTCAGGTGCTGCCGGAAGGCGAAGGCATTCTCTATATCGGGAGTGATCGCTACGTGCGCCGGGTGGACCTGAGCGGCACGGAAGTCTGGAAGGAAGCGTTGCCGCGGGCGGCCGGCGCTCCGGCCGGCTCTATGGTCGAGGAAGCCTTCAGTCTGTACCACTGAGCGCGGCGCGAAAAATCCATTGACGCGGCCTCGATCCTGTCGAGATTTCAGCCTTGAGGCTGCGGCGCTTTTGGGCCGGACTGGCCGGGGGGAACGTACAATTGGCTGAAAACGAAAAACCGTTCAGTACACGCTGGCGGTACTACATCGATCGCAGCTTCCAGAACCAATTCATGTTGCGGTTCGCACTCGTGGTCGTGCTCGTTGCGGCGATGATGATTGGCGCGCTCTGGTTGTTGAGTGTTTACAGCTACGAGCTCTTGCCCGATGGCAATTCCCTTCTGGCCGAGACGACGACGGAAACACTTTCGTGCACGGTGGATGGCGCGGCCCTGCAGGTCCCACGACCGCCCCAAAAGTTTTACAACGCTCTGCAGTTGTACTGGCGTCCCATCGTGCTGATGAGCATGGTCAATTTAATACTAATTGTTGTTTTTGGTCTTTTCTATTCCCACTCGATGGCGGGCCCGATCCACAATATCAAAGAGAGCCTGCGGGACATGATTGGTGGAAGTCCGCCCCGTGAAATTCAGATACGTAAGGGCGACCAATTCCAGGAAGTCGTCGATCTTTTGAACCAACTCATCAAGAAGAGGGTGAAATAGTGTCCCGCCATATTGTGACTGTTTTTTGTTTGCTGGCCGGATTTTTGCCGGCCGCCCTTCTGGCCCAGGCTGGCGCTGCTCAATCGATGAACCGGGTTCCCCTGGAGGGGGCGGGTGAGCTGGCCTCGACCATTTCCGATCCGGCGGTCGGAATTGATTACAAGCGCGAGGCAATTTTTCGCCTGGGAGAGTTGTCCCGGGAGTTGCGCAGCCGAACGGACGTTCCGGCTTCGAATCTGTACAACCCGCTTCTGGGAGTGTTGCAGCCGCAGCAGACCGAGGGCCACTTCATTCTGCGCCGTGAAGCCTGCATCGCATTGGCAAAGTTTTCCACTCTGGACGGCTCAGAAGTCATCATTGAGCCCCTGGGTCGGGTGCTGGCCAATTCCGGCGAGCGGGAAGAAGTGCGTAACGCTGCGGCCCAGGCCCTGGTTCGTTTTCAGAATCACAGCGCCGCTGCCGCGGACCAACTCATCGCCGCCCTGAACAAGGAGCTGGATCGTGGTCCGCAGCCCGAAAACATCAACGTCGTAACCGCGATTGTAAACGCCCTGGGCACCCTCCAGGACCGCCGCGGGTTCGTGCCCCTGATGCGGGTGATCCAATCCGCCTTCCCGAACCACACTAAAGGCCGGGCGCAGGCGGCCCTGGAAGCGATACGCTGGAGTTAGTTCAGAGCGATACGCTGGAGTTAGTTCAGAGCGATACGC
Organism: Spirochaetales bacterium; assembly: GCA_024233935.1. Classification (GTDB taxonomy): domain Bacteria; phylum Spirochaetota; class Leptospiria; order Leptospirales; family Leptonemataceae; genus JACKOY01. Next base: position 92,686 of record JACKOY010000006.1, read on the forward strand.
TGGAGTTAGTTCAGAGCGATACGCTGGAGTTAGTTCAGAGCGATACGCTGGAGTTAGTTCAGAGCGATACGCTGGAGTTAGTTCAGAGCGAACTCAAACCGAATGCACGATGTGCAGGCGGTCTTTTGCCAGTCGAAAAGCCGCCACGCATCCCGGCGGAAAGTCGAAGGTGCGATCGGGGTTGGCGTCCACGGTGATTTCGCCGTCCATTTCGGAAATGACGCGCAACTCTTCTTTCTCCGACACTTCCGGATTCAGGTAACGGTAGCTGGTTCGAGCGCGCATGCCCGGTTCGCGCACGATGGCCCGGAAAAAGGGCGCGTCCTTGGGAAAGCTGTAGTCGGCGTCCGGGCGGGTCTGACAATTCCGGTACCAACCGGTTGAGCCAGCCCCGGTTGCGATCAAGAGCCCGGAGCACTTCTGTTCTTCCAGCTCTCCCTGCCCTCCGACGACGATCAGATAGCGGCTGATGTAATCATGAAATTGGCTTCGCACGGTAATCTCAGATGTGCAGGGGCCGGTACGCAATCGACGCCCATCGGGGTAATCGAGGGTGCCTTCCACCCGGGTCCATTCTTCGATTCGAGGCGCCGCCCCCTGCTGCAGTTTTTGAGCGGCAGCCAGAAAATCGTCCGGCGCGAAGTAGAGCAGGGCGCCCGTTGAGGTGGCCGGGTCCGAGTTCAGGCCGAGCAACGGTTTGTGGTCGGCAAAGTGACTTACGTAAACGAAATGATTATCGCCCCCGAAGCTGACCAAAAAGTCGTATTCGGAGTGGGCCACAAAGGGAAGCTCGGAACGGTTGATGTAGCGGGCGGGCAAGGCGGCTTGAAGCGCTTCGAGATTGGCCTTTTGCCGATCGTGCGAAGCAAACACGCGATCGTAGGCGTCGTTCTGCAGAGCGTAGACCTTGCGTGCCGTTTCGGCCGATCCATAGCGGATCAGGTCCCGCTCCCACTTCGTCCGCTTAACGACGACGAGAAATCGTTTCAATTGCTTCCCCGGTGGGCTTCTGGGCCACGTGCATCACGCTCGCGCCCAACATGAAGTTTCGGTAGTGTACGGGTCCAAAACCGGCCTGCTCAATTTCACGCTTAAGCTCCTCCTGGCCGGGATACATTTCAGCCGAGGCCGGCAGATAATCGTACATTTCGTGTCGACTACCGTGGGTCCAGTGCCCGATGCGCGGAACGATTCGCGTAAAAAACCAGCGATGCACGTAGCCCGGAATTCTGTATGGCACACGGCCGACGTCCAGAATCACCAGGCGACCACCCGGACGCAACACGCGCAGGCATTCTGCCAGGCAGCGGGCCCGGTCGGTCACATTTCGAAGGCCGAAACCAATCGTGACCGCATCGAAGGTGTCGGCCGTGAAACGAGCCAGGTCCATCGCGTCGCCCTCCTCGATTTCGATTGTCGCCAGGCTCTTTTTTGCGCGCGCCCCATCGATGCGAGCCTGCAGGACGGCCAGCATCTGCGGGCTGAAGTCGTAGGCAACCACTCGCGCGCCGGGTCCTGTCCAGGCCGCCAGTTTGAGGGCGATATCTCCGCTCCCCGAGCACAGGTCGAGCACGGACTGGCCGGAATCGCGCTTCAGGCCCGTCGCCCGAACAACCGCTCGTTTCCAGAGGCGATGCAGGCCAAATGTGATGCGATCGTTAAACTGGTCGTAGCGGCGAGCGATTGCGTCAAAGTTCTCCCGCACATAGTCCGCGCGGTTTTCCGCGGGTAGCCGATATTCCTTACTTCTGCTTGTCAGCGTATGGCCTCCCTGCATAGTCGGGTTGGGGCGTGCCCCGCGCCACCTTTTAGGCGTCGTTGACGTCAGGGAAAGTAAAAAAGCCGCGGCGCGCGCGTGTTGAATGGCAAAAACGGGAAACGCGAACCCACCACCCATGGACCAGTCGTCGGGCCTCCAGGTTCTGGACGTCAAGCAGGCCTCGGATGTGGTGCAGGCGCTTGAAGCGCGCGGCGACTTCAAGTACAAGGGCATCGCACGTCTTTATACGATTATTACCAACTGGACCGACCGGTTTGACAGCAACGGCATCCTGCCGACCCTTGAGCAACTGTGTCGCGAGAGCGAGCTTCCCGAAGACAAAGTCAAAGCCTATTTACGTGAAATGACCGGGCGTGGCTCCACGAACTCGCCCGTAATCGTAGCCATGCCTTCGTTGCAGTTTGTTCCGGGATCGGATTCGCGCATCGAAAACATGACTGTTTACTGCCGGCCGGGCCAGCGCGAAGGGGGCAACGCCCAGCGCTACTACGCGGCCTTCGTCGATAAGAACACCAAGGCTCTAACGCGCTGGCTCCAGGTCCGTCCGGCGCCAAAAGCAGACGTCACCCGCAATCTATTGAACCAGGCTATTCGGGAAGGTCGTTTGCGCGATACGCGGGCCCGCACCGAAGTGGCCCGGTTGTTTCTGAACGAGATGGACCAGACGGCCGAGGAGCGCCGCTTGAACAACGTACTCCATGTTCGCCCGGTTCTGAAACGATTGATCGATACGAAACAGATGCTGCTTTTGAACGGTCAGACCCCGGACGGGCAGGACTTCAACGGCGTGTTCTTTAACCAGGGGGCCGAGCTGGAAGATCGTTTTAACGTGATCGCTGAATACTTTACGCGCAATGTCAGCGCCGGCGGCGGAGATGCGAGCGATCCGGAGGCGGTTCGGGCCCAGCTTGATGCTGTGGATGCCGGTCGTTATGCAAGCCTCAACGAAAGTCAAAAACAGGTCGTGCAGGAACTGCTCCTTTTGACGCCCGTTGTGATCAAGAACCGCAAAGCGGCTGTGGAGAAGACCCGGGAGGAAGCCCTCACCAAAGTGGTTGAGGAGTTGCTCAAGCACCCCCGTCCGGTCGAGGCGAGCGCCCTGAAGAGCGTGGAAGCGGAAGACGCCGCTCACATGCGCAGCATCAAAGGTATCCTCCATGCTGACTTTGCTCTGGGCGGACGCATTCGCGAATTCTATCTCCACAAAGATAATGTCGCCCAGGCCATTGACCATGCCCGGCAACTCTTCGATACGGACGGCAATGATGTCGAAGTGCGCATCCTGAGTGCCATGGGTCTGGAGAGGCACCTGGATACGGACCGCTACCGTGCTTTTCTGGACCTGGAGCAGCGTACGTTGTTCTCGTATCTGGGTTTCTTCAAGCGCCTCTGGCGCATGCTGACCGGGAATCGCAAGCTTTCCGAGAAGGAAGTCGTGCAGCTCAAGCGCGAAGCCCAGAAAGAACAAGAGCAGGAGCGCGCCCGGGTGCGCAAGACCGAGGCCCGCAAGGCGCAGAAAGAACTCGTGAGTAAACGCATGAAGGGTGCGGATGAAGGCGGGGAGTCTGAGGGAGCCGGCGAGGGCGGGAGTCGCGCGGGAGGCGACCACGTCAATGCTCCTGAACCGCCGAGCAGTGAGGAGAAAGCAGCTCAGGACCAGAGTCGGGAAGAAGCCCGGGAAACCCTCAAGCAGATTGTGGACATCCTGGACGAAGCCTGGAAAAATCGGCTACTGCCCAACCGCACTTACCTTGTCGAACGCATGAAGGGGTTCGACGAAGATCAGCTGATCATGTTTCTCAAGAAGTACGGTCGCAAAGAAGTGCTTTCGTTTCAAATCAAACACGATCGGCCGGAGTATGTCTGGCCGATTCTGATTTCCCGCCGTTATTTGCGTCGTTTTGGAAAGTCCCTTCTGGGCCGTGTTTCCGACGAAGCCGACGCCCAGCGCAAGGCCCAGATGCCGGACCAGCACAAGTTCGATGTAGCCAACTCTATTGAAGAGTTCTTGAATCGCGTGTTGCCGCGGCTCGGTTGACGACCGGCTTTTTTTGTTCCCCTGCCAGGCTCCTTCCGGGCCATGGTTGCTTTCTCTATGGCCGAGCCCCAACAACTGGAAGAACGCCGTGATTTCCGGCTGACCAAAATTATCTGCACCATCGGGCCGGCCACTGCGACGACTCAGATGCTGGAAAAACTGGCGCGGGCGGGCATGAACATCGCCCGGCTGAATATGTCCCACGGGACTCAGGCCAGTCACCTGGAAACGATTCGGCATATCAAGAGCCTGAACAAGAGGCTGAATCATCCCGTGTCTTTGCTCATGGACCTGCAGGGGCCGGAGATCCGCACCGGCGATCTGAACGAGAGTCTGAACCTGAAGGTCGGCGAAATCTTTTACTTTACGGTCTCCCCTTCCGAGAACCCGGAAGAAAAGAGCGTCCATGTAAACTACGAGCACCTCTTACAGGACCTGAAGCTGGGTGACCGCATAACTGTCGACAACGGACTGATCAATCTCGAAGTGCTGGAAGCCCATGAGCATCGATTGCGCTGCCGGGTTCTGGAAGGTGGCACGCTCGGGTCTCGCAAACATATCAACCTGCCCGGAGTGCGGGTAAAGTTACCTTCGATTACCGACAAAGACCGTCGGGATATTCAGTTCGCGGTGGAGCAGGACCTGGACTTTGTGGCCCTGTCGTTTGCACGTTCGGCCGACGACATCCTTACGGCCCGAAAGCTGATTGAGGACGCAGGGGGCCACGCGCGCATTATCGCCAAGATTGAAAACCAGGAAGGCCTGGATAACTTCGAAGGCATCTGCGAAGTGGCCGACGCAATCATGATTGCCCGGGGGGATCTGGGCGTCGAGATCCCGCTGGAAGACCTGCCGGTCATCCAGCGACATCTTGTGCAATCCTGCGCGCGTATCGGACGGCCCGTGATCGTTGCCACACACCTTCTTGAGTCGATGATTCAAAATCCCATGCCCACCCGGGCCGAGGTGACGGACGTCTCGAACGCCATCTACGAGCAGGCCGACGCCATCATGCTGAGCGGTGAAACTGCGGCCGGCAAGTACCCGGAGAAGTGCGTCCAGGTTCTGGACCGTATCGCGCGGCGCATTGAAAAAGAGAGCGGTCTTGGCTTTCATACGCTGCATGAACCGGAGAATACGCGTGATGAACTGGCGCGGAGCGCCTGTCGGCTGGCCGACGCCCTGAAAGCTCCGGCCATCGTGGTGATCACACGACGTGGCGTGCTGGCCCATCAGGTTGCCAGCTATCGACCGGCTCACTCGATCATTTATGCTTTTACAAACATGTCCAGCACGCGGCGCAAACTCTGGTTGGTCCGTTCGGTTGTGCCATTCATGCTTGATTTTTCGAAGGATCCGGAAAAGACAATTCGTATGGCCTTTCGCAAGCTGCGTCAGCGTAATCGTGTGCTGATTGGCGATCAGATCGTTGTGGTCTCCGATGTTGCCGCCGGCGGCGAACACATTACCAGCATTCAGGTGCGCGTCTTTGATCCGGAGCAATTTGCGGAATGAAATACGCTGTAGCGCGCTTCTTTGCGACGGGCTTCTATTCGGGGCTCATTCCGGGCGCCCCCGGGACCTACGGCACCATCGTGGCGGTGCCGCTTGTTTATCTGGCGGCCTTTCTTCCGCTTCCAGGGCGCGTCGCGATTACGCTTGCCATTATTGTGGGCGGCGTCTGGTGCACAGAGGTTGTGTTGCGAAAGACCGGGGAGAAAGATCCGGGCTATGTCGTGATCGACGAAATTGCCGGTTTGTTTCTGGCCATGATCTTTTTTGAAGTCACGCCGTTGCGCTTGCTCATCGCTTTTGTTGCGTTTCGTGTGTTCGACATTCTGAAACCTCCCCCCGTGCATCAGCTGGACCAACTCGGCGGTTCCTGGGGAGTGATGCTGGACGATCTCGGGGCCGGCCTCTACGCCGCTCTGGTGCTGGGCGCGGCCATCTTTCTGGTCGCGCGTTATATGCCGGCCTATGCCTTTTGAACCGGGCTGCCGCAGCAAGTTCAGGGCACGGAAGCGAAAACCAGGTCGGTCAGCTCTCTAAAACAAAGACCGCTCAGGTGGAAGGAGTCCACGAAGGCCCGGCAACTGAGCTGCGGGTCTTCCGACAGATCGACGACCCGAATCCGGCTTTCGGGCTCTGATTGGCGGACCTGCTCCACCAGACCCAGAAGTGGTTCTATTGCTCTGGTGCGCATGTTCTGGTCCCGCATACGTCGTTCGAACGCGGCGCTGTTGACCGGAACATACACAATTGTAGGTACACCCCGTGCGGCCAGACGCTGAAGCAGATTGCGAAAGAAGATGACCTGGGTCGGCGCCACGCGGTAGAGAGCCAGGTGGATGGCCGCCATGCGTTCGGCGTCGGCTTCCATTTGATCTTCCGGCACGTGCGCAAAAAAAGGATTCGGAATGCCGCCCAGCTGCTCGCGATTTACGAGGTCGACCAGGCCCTCCAGCTCACGGCGGTAGTCGATGGGGCGGTACATGCGGATCTGGCCGTCCATGCCCGGGAGCAGTCGCGGTTCGTTGTTCTCAATGATATTCGAAAGTTTGATGGGGTATTTGTACGTGGCAAAGAGTTCTTTAAGAAAGTAGGTCTCTGCTTCCGAAACTGAAAAACCACGTCCCTGACTTTGCCAGGGGTCGCGCGGCGTACTGCGGCCAAAATCAATATGGCTGGCCACAAACGCAGTCGAGAACGAATAACTGATCGCGTAGTCCAGCGCGCCGTCCGTAAACAGGATCGGGTCGGCTTCGACCATAACGAAAGCCGGACGCACCTCCGCCGCAAGCATGCGATCTACCCAGTAGTAGAAATAAGCCGGGCAGGCCAGGGGCGCACTGAAATTGTAAGTGTAGGAGTTGGGAACGACACGCGCTATGTCGGAGTTGCCAAATTCTCCCGAGCGGGAGGATCCGAGCACTACTCCCAGGCGTTGGGCTTGTCGCTCCGGGCTGCGATAATCTTCCAGCAGGTGGTCGAACAGCGGCTCGCGCGATTCGTAGAGTATCGGCTCGATCTTTTGCCAGTAGACCACGTTGCGGCGTACGACCTCCAGCAGAGCCAGCTTGTCCAGGCCAAAGATCACCAGTAAGCCGACGATCGGCACCCACAGGAATTTTGCGCGTATTAGATCCATATCAGAACTGGAAGTAAATGTACTCCTGCACCCCGGGCGGGAATCGACCGAGCAGGATCGTCGTCACCAGACCCAGAAGGCCGAGCAGCGTGTAGCGCCAGGCAAGACCAATCTCCGGCCATCGTTCTCGTTTCTGAATCCAGTGAAAAACAAAATGAACAACGATCAGCGCGATCAGATACATGTTGTTGTCCGAGACCTGCCCCGCCGCTCCGCTGAAGATGTTGGCGGCCATGTCCCCCGCTTTGAATATGTCCGGCGCGTTGAAAGGAATGCAACCCAAAGAAAAAAGAAAAAACGTGACCGAGTACTGCAAACCGGTAATGACCGGTCGCCCAATCGCGTGGTTCGCAAACCGCTGCACACGCGCGGCGATCCCGGCCATGAGGCTCCCCGCTCTTTCTGCTCGCCGTTCCAGAAATCCAACCAGCAAACGTTCGCCGGCCAGGAGCACACCGTGATAAAAGCCCCAGAGCACGAAGGTGTAATTGGCGCCATGCCAGAGCCCGCCCAGCGTAAACGTGATGATCAGATTGATATACGAACGTACCGGCCCGGTGCGGCTCCCGCCCAGCGGAATGTACAGATAGTCGCGCAACCAGGTTGCCAGGGTGACGTGCCAGCGTTGCCACATGTCGCGCATGGACGTGCTCAAGAATGGCGCGTGAAAGTTTTCGGGGAGTTCCAGGCCCAGCAGAAGCCCCAGGCCGCGGGCCATGTCTGTGTAGCCTGAGAAATCGCAATAAACACGCATGCTGTATCCGAAGATGGCGACCAGATTGCTCGACCAATCAAATTGGTCCGGGTTCTGGAAGATCACGTTGATGGCAGTCGTTGCGTTATCGGCGATCAGGACTTTCTTGATCAGCCCCAGAAGCACCAACCACACGCCGCGTTCCATACGGCCGCGGTCAGGCTGAATTCGCGTAAGTTGGGGCATGAAGTCCGGGTGCCGCATGATGGGCCCCGCGACCAACTGCGGAAAAAACAGAATGAAAACAAAGAACTCAAGCGGGCTCGCCCGGTCGGTGATCTTGCCCCGGTAGACATCCACGATGTAGGCTGTAAGCTGAAACGTGTAGAAACTGATGGCAAGAGGGAGGACGAGAGAGTCGTAGCCTGTATGTTGAAACAACCAGTTGTTAAAGATTTCTCTTTCGAAGGCGTTCGCGCCGGTCAGGTCGTGCAGAAAGACCAGAAGCAGGTAGAAATACTTAAATAGAAACAGGTTCGCGAAGTTGAGCGTGACAGCGCTGAGCAGCAGAGTCCGTCTACGTCGATCGGAATCCGTCGGCTTCATGAGCGCGCGCATGAAAGCATAGTTGATGGCAACGATTGCAAGAAAGTGGATTGCAAAAGCAATCGACCAGGTCGCGTAAAAGGCGATCGAAGCGATTAACATCAAATAGAGGCGGGCGCGCCCGGTTACACTCCAGTAGACCAGGTAGAGAACCGCAAAGAAGAGCAAAAATGTCAGGGTCGTAAAGAGCATCGTTCTTTCAGTTCATGAGCGCCGGCGCGAGCGGGCGCAATCGGCCTATCAAGGCGTCGGTCCAGCGCGCGGCGCCGGCTGCATTCAGGTGCAGGATATCGTAGTAATAGGAGGCGTTGTCGGGCCCGTCCAGGACCCGGCGCATGTCCAGTTCGTAGTAGGGGTTTTCGCCGTAGATTTCGCGCAGACGCGTTCGCCACTCGCTGATCCGCTCGTCGTCGTTCAGGGGATCGATCAGATTTGAATACGGTGGAAAGATCGTGACGATCCGGTAGCCACGGGCATGCATCTCGTCGAATAACATACCCAGACGTTCAAAGTAGAGATCGCGCCATTGCGTGCGGGGAGGCAGGCTGTCCAGATAGATCTCCAGGTCCGCCATGACGCAGGTTTGCAGAACGGAGTTTCGGTGGTGGCGATCTGAGATTTTGTGGCCGACCTGGTCATAGATAAATTCGCCGGAGCCCTCGGAGGGCTGACTGGCGTTTTCAATGCAACGCCGCAGGTCGGTCGCTTCAAAGGCGGCCATGCTGAATTGGTGTTCGTTCTCGTACGGATAGAGATGGGTCATGTGATCCAGGCGATTCCCAATTCGTTTGATGCGATTCAGCGGAGACAGCACGAAGTTTCGGATATCCTGCTGATAGGTCAGGCTGCGCACCCAGATATACGCCTGGTCCTGGGGGCGCAGTTCGTAGCGCATATCTTCCAGCAACTGTACGGTTTCCCAGCGCGGGAATTGGGCCACCATGCTCAGGTTGGATTTCTCAATGTAGTAACGCGTCTTCCAGGCAAGGGCCGGGTCGGCAACATACAGAATCACCTTGAGCCCGGGCAGCTCCGGCGCCACAGCCCGAAAGATCGAATACTGAGTTTCGATCATGGCGCCCTGACAGGCAGCGCTCTGCACCACCAGGCCCGTGTTTTCCAGGCCGGCATTGAGGCGCGGCATGAGAAAGCCCTGGTACGGGACTGAAGTGCCAATCACCAGAGCATTTGCCGGTAGCGGGGACTCCTTTACGGTGCGCACAACGCGACTCACGTTCTCCGCGTACGATTCCGGCTCCAGAAGATAACGCGCGTACACTCCACTCTGAAGCACCAGTTCGAACGACAGCAGGAACAGCAGCGGGATCCACAGGCGGGCATCTTGGAAGTGTTTGAGCAGGCTCTTCATTGTCGATCGTTAGAACTGAAAGTAGAGAAAACCAGGCGCATCCGGGGAAGCAAACACCAACACGGACCAGATCAGGCCACACAGAAGCAGAATTAATTTTCGTCGGTTTTCGGGTTTCCAGAAGTATTCCAGGCCCAGATAAGCAAAGGTGTACTCGTAGACGAAAAACAGAATCAGCAAGATCGCGTAAGACCACTGGGTGACCGCCGCGAAGGACTCGCCCGGTTTTCCGAAGAGCGCTTCGCGGGCCAGGTCCAGGGAGCCATCGGCTGCTAACCATTGCCAGAGCGCAGCGAGGCCGGCATGAATGTCCTGAATGCCGTACCCCCGGAAGATCATCAGATGCGCCACCTGCATGTTTTCCGCCCGAAAGTATATGAAGCCCCAGTAGAGGGTGAGCATCGTAAAAACGCGCGCGGCAATGCCGTAGCTCAAACCACCGCGAGCGTTCAGCCAGGCGTGGGCGCGGGTGCCGCTGTACCATTTATGCACGAGCAACATCACCGCCTGGGAAATTCCCCAGGCCACGTAGTGGTAGGCGGCCCCGTGCCAGATGCCGGTCAAAAACCAGATGATCACAATGTTGATGTTGGTTCGCAGTGGGCTGATGCGCGAGCCACCCAGCGGAAAGAAGATATAGTCGCGGATCCAGGTTGTAAGCGAAATGTGCCAGCGCTGCCAGTGGTCCCGTATGTTAGCCGCGACCATCGGGTAATTGAAGTTCATATCGAACTCGAATCCGAACAGGCGTGCGACTCCGCGCGCGATGTCGGTATAGCCGGCGAAGTCAAAATAGATTTGAAACCCGAAACCGAAAGACGCAATCCAGATATCGATCGGATTGTACGCCGCCGGGTTTGAGAACACGGTGTTTACACACACGCCCATGTTGTCGGCCAAAACGAGTTTGCGAAGAAAGCCGACGGCGATGCGGGTCAATCCTACCAGGATATCGTGATGTTCCACCGTGAGCCGATTGTCCAGGTACTGAAAGAAGGTCTGTGCGCGAACAATCGGGCCGGCAACCAGCTGCGGAAAGAAGGCCACGTAGAGTGCGAAGTCGACAATATTGCGTCGCGCGCGCAGGTCTCCGCGGTACACGTCAATCGTGTACGACATCGACTGGAACGTATAGAAGGAGATGCCGATTGGCAGCAGTATGTGCGTCGCCGGCCAGGAAAACAATGTGTCCCCGTAGGGTGAAAGGTCGTTAACGACTTCAATGCCAAAGTTGGTGTACTTGAAATAACCCAGCAAGGCCAGGTTCATCGAGAGCGAGACCCACAGCCATCCCCGGCGGCCCGGCAGGCTCAGCAGCCGTTCCAGAAATCCAATTCGAACGGGATTGATGCCATCCAGCAGGCTGCGTCGGGCCTCAATGCCGATCGCCGCCGAGTAGTCCAGCAGGCTCGAACCCAGAATCAGAATCAAATACCAGGGCTCGAAGACTCCATAGAAATAGTACGAAGCAAGCAGGAGGAACAGGCGTTGGCCGCGCCTGCGAAGCAGGTGGCCCAGAACCAGACTAACGAAGAAAAACGCCACGAAATGAAAGGACGTGAAGTTCATGTGGCCATGCCGATTGTGCCGACGCGGGGGGCGGGGTCAAGCCTTTGGCCCCCGCCACGGGCCGGGGGCACGTGCTTGACAGACGCCGGCTGGCGGGGGACAGGGTTCGTATGAAAAAAATCTTCATTCTCCCCGGAATCGTAATACTGCTTGTGAGCCTCGCCTTCTGTGGCGGTAGCAGCGAACCTGATCCCGCCACGTACACCGAAATTTGCCAGCAGGTGGTGCAGTGTGACGCGGCCTTCACAGGTCTCCCGATCGACCCGATGGAAGTCTGCACCAAGACTCTGGCCAACGTGGAAAAGAGCGCTCCTGAAAAGATTCAAGAAGTACTCGAGTGCCTGAACGGACAAACCTGTGAAACCCAGAGCCTCATGCAGTGCGCTCAGGGCGCCCTGCAGGGCCAGTTCACCATGCCCTGAGCCTGGCGCTCAAGACACCTTCGCCTGCATCGGTTGACTGCCGGTTTCGTCAATCACCGATGCAAGCAATTCTGCCCGCTTTTCCCAGGACCAGAGATCGGCGTTGAACTCCGGCTTCGGTGCCCGGCCTTCCTGGTGACTGCGGTTGAATTCCTGGAGCGCCCTGGCCCAGGCCGACGTATCGTGCGGCGGTACAAAGACCGCGTTCGATCCAATCTCTCGAAAGATCGGGATGTCAGACAGCAGGGCGGGGCAGCCGTTGGAATAGGCTTCGATGACCGGCAGTCCGAATCCTTCATGGCGGCTGGCAAGCACGAAGAGCGCGGCCTTTTCATAGCACCATTGCAACTCCGCGGCCGAGCTATTTTCCAGAAAGAAGACGCCCTGTTTCTCAAGCTCCCCGGATTGCAGTTTGCGAACCAGGCTCGCGTCGCCCCAGCCTTCGAAGTAACGCCCTACAAAAACCAGCGGAAGCATCACGCTGTTGGAGCTCGCCTGAAGATAGGCTTCGAGCACCGTTGCCTGGTTCTTGCGTGGTTCCAGCGTGCCGACACAGAGGATCAGAGCTTCGAGCTTTCCGACCGGACCGGCGGGTGCCCGGGCTTCTATGCCGGCCGGCTCCGTGCCGGGGTAAACGACCGTAAGGCGTTTCTCATCGACGTCCGGAAACACGCGCACGATGTCCGCGCGGGTCGTAGCCGAAAGGCAAAGAACACGCTCGGCCGCAAGCAGGGAACGGTGATCCAGCAGTCGGTGCTGCCATCGGTTCCAGGTCACCATTGTCTCCGGAGCGATGAAGGCATTCAGGTCGTGGAAGTTGACGATGGCCGGTATGGAAGCCCGCCGTCGGTAGCCCAACGGCAACATCGATAGCGTGGCCCAGAACAGGTCGCAGCTCTGCTCGCGTAAGAGAGCGGGCACACGCAGATGCATCCAGAGTGGTCCCAGGCGGGCGGCCAGATGGCGATCGACCAGAAGCATCACATTGCTTTTTTGAAGCAGTTCTGTGTAGGTCGGGTGAATGCCACGATGCGACAGCAAGACCCAATCATCATCGGGGCGGGTTCGCATCAGCTGCCGGAGCATTTGATACAGGTAGGTCGCATTGCCCGTCCCGGGAAATGCCAGCGGACGCGCGTCAACCGCGATCCGCATGAGCCTCGTTACCTGTATATACAGCTTGTTTTCGCAACCGGGTACTCTCAGCTATGACACAAATGACCGAACAGGAACGTAAACGAAAAAAACCCCTGCGTGCGCTTGAGAATAATGAATTCATCCACTCCTCCGAGGCGCGCATTTTGCGGATCCTGAGTGAGTACGTTTACCCGGCCAGTGTTTTTCGAACAAAGGAAGTCACCGATACCGTGGTCTTCTTTGGTTCTGCCCGCGTCTACCCTCCAGATGACCTGCGCCACCATGATGATCTGAGTGGCGCCGATTATGGCTCTGGCTCGGCGTTGGATCAGTATTCCAGGTACTATGTCGAGGCGATGAAATTGGCCGAAGGCATCACACGCTGGAGCCTCGACAATCAGGAGCGCCTGGGACGTCGGGTAAGCTTGTGCACCGGTGGTGGTCCCGGCATTATGGAGGCCGCGAACCGGGGCGCCCGACTCGCGGGGGGCGACAGCATCGGCCTCAATATTGAGCTGCCTCACGAACAGAGCGCCAATCCCTATATTTCCGAGCACCTGAATTTCAATTTTCACTACTTTTTCATGCGCAAATACTGGTTTTTGTACTATATCCGTACGCTCGTTGTGTTTCCGGGCGGCTTCGGCACGCTTGACGAGCTGTTTGAAACGCTAACCCTGCGTCAAACCCAGAATATCAAGAACCGCATACCGGTTTACCTGTACGGAAGTGATTTCTGGAAGCGCCTGGTGCAATTTGATTTTCTGGCGGAAGCTGGCTTGATCTCGCGCAAGGACCTGGAGCTTTTCAGTTTTGTTGACAGTGTCGACGAAGCGCTGGCTCAGATATTGCCGGTGCTGGAAGAGCAACTGATGGCCGAGCCCGAGTAGCGGCGAAAACGGGGATGACACCCGCGCGATTCGAAAACACAGTTACGCAACATTATTGAGCACGGCAGGCGGGTGAACGCGACGGCGTGAGCCCGGGGCGGGCATGTTGGCAAACAAAGAGATCGAACGATATCCCTTTCTGGATCTGTTGCGTGAGAGCGAGGCGATGGCGCGCGGAGCGAACCTCGCCGACAAAGTAAACCACGCTGTCTTCAAGGAAGTGCGCAATCGCAGCACAGTGGACGTCGCCCGCCAGAACAAACTTTTCGATATCAAAAGTCCCGTTCCAGACCTGATCAATCTGACCGAGAAGGATCTGACCGGCGTTCTCAATAAGTTGATTGGAGACCGGGTGGTCGCACAGATCTTCCGACTGGAATATGAACCCGGCCACGATACCCCAAACCTGATTGCCGCTTATATCGCTCAACCTGCCAACGAGAAGGAGACTGTTTTTCAACTTTACGCCGAAATGATTCGCAGCTCGGCCCGCGCGCTCGAGTCTCTTCTGGATGGCATGCCGCAGGTCAACGAGCGGGCCATCCGGCGCGACCTGGAAGCGGACATCAAGTCGGAGCGATCGCCGGAGCCGGGCGCGCTACCGGCATCGGTCGTCGAGTTGTTCGATGTCGTGCACGCCAGCAAGTTCCCGGTCATTCCTACCCCCGAGGTGATCAAGTTTGGCGTGGAGGACATTCGCGCGGAGCTGATTCGACGGGGCCGGGTCTTGTACATTCTGAACTATGGCCTCATGCCGCTTCGCGACTCGGACGTGCGGCTGCGCTTCGACACCGCCTCGGCGTTCCTTGCGGACCGGGTCGTGCCCATGTATCGATCGCGCGGCACGCTCCGGCGCGAACTCTCGAATATTTTTGTCGACGAAGAGACCCACGATCTGGATCCCTTTGCGCCCCCAACGGTTGAGTTTGTGGCGCGGCGCGCCCAGGCCGTTAAGGAGCAGGTGCTGGCGCAGAGCGGTCGATCTTCTGGCGCGCGTTTCCCGGGATCGCTCACAATTGAAATGGTCCTGGCGCTACGGGACCGGACTCAGACCCGGCTTGAGGAGGCGTTTCAGCAGGAGAGTCTTGCCGCGTATCGTGAACTGAAGAACAAACTCCTGAACCCCGGCGAAAACTGGCGCAATCTTGTATTGTTCATCAGTGACGAGGAGCGGGCAAAAATGGCGCCGGACGTATATCGACATCTCGTGGACGATGAAGAACTGCTCGTGGGCAGCTGGGAAAAACGTGACGGCACGGTGACCATATTCGTGCGGCGAGATGGTTCTGTGTTTCGCACGCTTGTTCGCCGTATGCTTGAGGTAAGCCCGGGACAGGAATGGCAGGTGCTGGCGCTGCGGTCGGTGCTGGAAGAAAACGAAGATGATTTTCGCGCGCTGTTCGAGGACCCGGAGTTTGTCGTTTCTTACGGGCGTATGCTGCGCAACGTCTACATAAACTTCATGCCCTGGTATTTTCGCCTGCTCCTGCAGTTCGGGATCAATTTCTTTCAGGATCAGAGCTTTGCGGTGGCCAAGCAGCGCATCCAGGGCGATCAAAACCGTCAGGCAGCCACAAACAAAGCAAACCGTGAACGAAAAAGCGCCGAGAGGGAGCGTGAAACAGAAGAAAAGAAACTACGACTGCAGGGCGTGGCCGTAAGCAACCGGATCATCGAAAGGCTGGAAGCGTTGTACTTTGAACAGAAGCGAATACCCAGCGTCGGCGAAGTGCAGGCGTTGCTACCCGACGTGGACCCCCGTTTTTTTGCGGATACTTTGCGTCGGGAGGGCTTTCAAACGGCGGGCGGCAAGGACGACGACCCCGCTTCTCCGATTCTTGTTTTTCCGATGAACGCAGACTGGCGCGCCCGGGTTTCGCGCTTGCGGAAGTTATTGGAACAGCCGGCCGTTGATCCCCAGCAGGACGAACGCATGAAGCACCTGCGAAAGGTCCTTGCCAGGCCGGCCGGGCGTGCCACAAAGGGGGATGAAGGCGCCGAAGCCGAAGACCCGGACGAAGCCTACGAACGGTTTGGCCGCGCGCTGGACGAACAAAAAGAAAAAGAATCAAAGGGCGCTTCTGTCGATGACGAATCCGCCTGAACACAGTCACCCGCTAACACTGGAAAGCCCATGATATCGATCAAGGATCTGATACGCCTGCTTCGCCCCCATCAGTGGATCAAGAGCGGCTTCGTGTTCACGGGGCTCCTTTTCGGGCATGCCTGGGACGACATGGATATGCTGACCCGGGTGGTCCTCGCAGCGATTGCGTTTTCGTTTGTTGCGAGCGGGGTTTACGTCTTCAACGATCTTCTGGATGTCGCTCAGGATCGGGCGCATCCGACGAAGCGCAACCGGCCGATTGCCAGTGGCCGCGTGAGTGTGACCGGAGCGGGTGTGCTGACCGGGCTTATGCTCGGATTGGGCCTTGCGATCGGAACCTACGTGCATCTGAGCGTGCTTGTGCTGCTTGCCATTTACGTGGTCATGAATATCGCGTACTCCCTGGGTCTGAAACATGTCGTCATTCTGGACGTGTTCATCATCTCGATCGGATTCATGCTGAGAATTCTTGTGGGAACGATTGGAGTTGGAATTGAGCCTTCGTTGTGGCTTCTGTTTTGCGGCATGATGGTCACGCTTTTTCTCGGGTTCTCAAAACGGCGGGCTGAGCTGTATGTCCAGGGTGGCGGCGTTGGAACGCGCAAAGTTCTCGAACACTACAGCCCTTTGCTTTTGGACCTGATGATCGGGGTTACGCTGACCTGTGTGATCATGAGCTACTCCCTTTATACAATGAACGAACGAACTATCCAGTTTCATGGTACCGAGTATCTGATTCTAACGGTTCCTTTCGTAATCTACGCCACGTTTCGCTACGTGTACCTCTTGCACATGCAGGGTGGCGGCGAAGATACAGCCCGCGATTTTGTCAAGGACGCGCATATTCTGGTCACCGTTGTTCTCTGGGGCCTCTGCGTGCTGGTCCTGATTGGCGGCAGTCGCATTTTCTGAATTATCCTCGACGGTCTCCGACGTTCTGAGCCACTGTTCATCGCGCCTCCGGCGCGTGACTGAATCCAACTGGAGTTGTTTTCCATGCGGCATCGCACGTATTTTCTGCCTCTGACCTTTCTGCTTCTGGTTCCATTTCTGTCGGCCAGCGCCCAGCCTGCCGATGAAGTCGCCGAAAACCCGCTGGAGCCGGTAAAGACCGACAATCCGCGCGACACAATGGAGTCGTTTCTGAACGCCATGAACGACTATCGTCGGGGCCTGGAAACGCGCGACCCGGAGCAACTGGCGCGACTGGACGCCGCGGTGCAATGCCTGAACCTGGGCGACACGAATCTCTTGCTGCAGCAGGAGCAGGGTCGCGAGGCCGCGATCTTCTTAAAGGAGACGATCGATCGCGTTATCGTTATTGATCTGGATCTCATTCCCGAGGGCTCCGGCGACCCCGAGAACCCGTTGCTTGTCTGGCGACTCCGAAACACCGACATCCGCATTGGCCGCGTGGAGGAGGGGGAGCGCGCCGGCGAATACCTGTTTACTCCCCGCACGGTCCGAAACGCGCGCTACTACTATCAAAAGGTTCAGGACCTTCCGTACCTGGAAGGTTCCGGCCAGGGTGCGGGCTATCGCGAGCCGCTCCTGGAACGGGTGGCCCCGGAGTGGATGCGTTCGCAGTACCTGTTCTTACCTTTATGGCAGTGGATCGGAATTGCTCTGGCGATCTTTCTGGGCCTGGGGCTGAAAGTGCTCGTGAGCTGGGCAGTCGACTTGATTGCAAAGTTTGCCGCCCGGTCGGAATCCAGCTGGGATGATCTTCTCATTCATGCCATCAGTCCTCCGCTCGGTTATGTAGCCGCCGCCGCGCTCTGGTATCTGGCGTTGGGCGTACTGCGCCTGGACGGCGTTGCGCTGAGCGTGGCCAGTGTGGCTTTGCAGTTGTTCCTGTCGGTGATTCTGATCTGGTTGGTGTATCGTTGCACCGGTGTTTTGACTGAATACCTGCGGCAATGGGCCGACCGAACCGAATCCACCCTCGACGATCAACTCGTCCCGCTTTTCAGCCGCACCATCAAGATCATGGTGGTTATTCTGGGCGTGTTGCTTGCGATTCAGAATCTGGGCGTGAATGTACTGTCGCTGCTGGCCGGCCTGGGAATCGGCGGCCTCGCCTTTGCCCTGGCGGCCCGGGATACGGTCGCAAACTTCTTCGGTTCTCTCATGATCCTTTTTGATCGCCCGTTTCAGGTCGGCGACTGGATCGTGGTCGATGGCGCCGAAGGAACGGTCGAGGAGATCGGCTTTCGTTCCACGCGCATTCGGACCTTCTACAACTCCGTGGTCTCGATTCCCAATTCGGAGATCGCCAACGCACACATAGACAATATGGGCTCCCGTCAGTATCGACGGACGCGTGCGACTTTGAGTGTCACCTACGACACGCCGCCTGAGACCATGGAGGCCTTTCTCGAAGGCATCAAGAATATCATCAAGGCCAACCCTCATACCCGCAAGGACTACTTTCACTGCGTGTTTCATGAGTACGGCGATTCCGGCCTGAACATCATGCTGTATTTCTTTTTTGAAGTCCCGAACTGGTCTGAGGAACTGGTGCAGCGACAGAACGTGTTTCTGGAGATTTTGCGCCTGGCGAAGGATCTGGGCGTGGAGTTTGCTTTCCCGACCCAGACTCTGCATGTCGAAAGCTTTCCCGAAAAGAAGCCCGGGCGCAAGGCCGTGCGTTTGGGACGGGACAAACTGAGCAAATTCGCCGAAGCCTATGGCCAGAGAGGCGAGCGCTCACACCCGGAAGGCCTGGGACTCTTTCGGCCCCCGCATCGTGAAGACTGAGTGCCCGCCTGTCGCCGGCCGGGTTTCTCTGGTGTTTGATCCCGGTGCTTGACAAATCGGGAGACATCGCGCCATTTTAACCAGAACGTGGATCCGAAGCATAACAAACCCGAGCCGGTCGTGGAAGATCGCCGCAGTCGGGCCTACCCCGTGCGCACTTCCGACCCGCCCATCAGTCTGGTCGATCGGGCCCGCGAAATTGAACAGGCCGACCAGGCCCTTGAAACCCACGCCCACGGCAAACTCGAAGTGATCGCCCGCCAGATGCGCGCCCTGAAAGCTCAGGCGGAAGAAATCATCGAGCAGACGCGCCGGGATGCCCAACTGCACCGGGTGCGCTGTAATTTTGAAAAGACCATCGGCCTGGTAATGCATCTCTACGAGCGGGACGATGGCGAAGCCTATTTTTCGCTGCTGTCTCCGGAAGACTGGAAGGGCCGGAACCCGCACGAATTCCTGGGCAGCTTTCGTCTGAACGCCGATCGCAGCTTTGAGCGTCTCGTCGGGGATTACAAAGCTGAAGACGATCCAGGGGCGCCCGATGAAACGCTACGAAGGAAGTGACCGAGAATAGTTGCGAGGACACTGGAGTTAAGGCGCCTCCTGGCGCTCACTGCCGGCCTGGGCTTCTGTGGAAGAGCCCGCAGCCTCCCGCCAAACGTGATCTGCATGCCTTCCACTCAGATCCGCAGCAAAAACCTGCGCGGCGACGGGACCCGTTTCGCGGAGGTAGAAGAGAATCGTAAGTGTCCAGCGCGATCGGCGTAATCGGCTGATCCAGCCCCGCGGACGCGATCTCTGGCTCCAGCCGGGTTTGCACGCGCGCCTCTGAGAGTCCCGTCTCCACGTCGCTCACTTCCGGCAAGGCCAGATTATGTCACATTAGCCATCGATGTGAAGCGCGTTGCTTTTCTGCCTTCGCCAGTTGTGCGCACATTATTTCTGCTTGACACTGACTGGCCGACCGGCCAGTATCGCCCCATGAGCAAGGGCACACCGGTGGTGGCGGAATCATCCAAGCTGACTGGCCGGCCAGTTGGGTCGGTCGACGAAGGGGCCGTGCAGCGTATGCTGGAGACAACCGTTCAGTTGGTGGCCGCGCACGGCTATGAGGGAGCCTCGACCAAAGAGATCGCGCGCGTGGCGGGTGTGTCCAAAGGCCTTCTGCACTATCACTTTGAGTCCAAAGAAGAACTGCTGCTCCAGGCGCTCTCCTATCTCGCCGAGCAGATTGCCGCGGACATTCAGGGGCGCGCCAATCGCCCGGGCCCGGCCCTGGAGCGCTTACTCGCCGCTGCCAATGACCTGTATGAGCTTCTGCTTTCGAACCGTACCCGCACGGCCTTTCTGACCGAGATCTACGCCACCTCGATTCACAGTGAGCGTCTGCGCGCGCGCCTGGACAGCTACCGGCGCCGGGAGCGCGACCTGGTTGAAGAGAGCCTGGCGGCCGCGATTGGTGAGTTTTCCGATCAGTTTGTGCTCCCGATGGATCGCCTGGCGAGTATGATTCAAACTCTGATGCTCGGTGTGTCTGTGCAGAGCGCAGTTATACCCGACGACGTGGAACTGGCGCGTCGCTGGGAAGATATACTCCAGTTCATCATTACCGGCATGCTGGTCCCCATTTCGGGTTCGGCGATGCCGCACGCTACAGGGAGAGAAATACCATGATTCACTATCTAAAACACGCAGCCATTCCCATCGTTATGCTGACCGTCACGGTCGGTATGTTGCTCGGTGGTGCCTGGCTATGGTTCGGGCTTTCGGCGCTGGTTGTGCTTTTGGTGGGCGGCGACGCGATCAGCCCGGATGATCTTTCGCAACCCCGCTATCGACACAAATGGATCTTAAACATGATGCTGTATCTAACCGTACCGCTCATGTTCTTTCAGTTCCTGATTCTGGCCTGGCTTTCCGGCCAGGGGGCACAGGATTTACTGGGAATCGGCGCGTTTGTTTCGGGCTGGCTGCACTACGATGCCCTTGCCGCGCGCAACGCAACGGCCTGGTATCATTTTCCAGGCGCCTTTGTTGGCCTGGGCCTGGTTACCGCGGGCTATGCAACCAACGTGGCCCATGAGCTGACGCACCGCACCGGGGACCCGGCGGCGATGCTTGCAGGACGCTGGCTTCTGGGCTTCAGTCTGAACCCGGATTTTGCGATCGAGCACGTCTACGGTCATCACGAAAAGGTCGGCACCTGGAAGGACCCGGCGCAGGCCCGCCGTGGGGATAACGTTTACTGGTTCATCGTGCGTTCCACGGTGCTCGGGCACATAAGCGCCTGGAAAATTGAAATGGAAAGACTGCGCCGCAAACGTATTGGAGTTCTCAGCGTGCGCAATCGTATGCTGACGGGCTACGGCATTTGTGCGGTATACATTGGCGCTTTCGCTTTTGCCGGCGGCGCCGTTGGCGCCTTGTTCTTCGTGGTCACGGCATTGCTGGGAAAAGCGGTGCTTGAGATCGTGAACTATATAGAGCACTATGGTCTCATTCGCATCGAAGGCCAGCCCGTGCAGCCCCGACACAGCTGGAATACAAACCGGCTGGCAAGTTCCATCCTTCTGTTTTCGCTTACCCGTCACTCGGCCCATCACGAGAAAGGAGACCTTCCATTCTGGGAACTGAAACCCTATCCGGAAGCACCCGAAATGCCTTTTGGTTATCTTTCGACCATCGGGATTGCGCTCCTCCCGCCTCTCTGGCATCGCCTCATGGCTCCGGTACTCGCGAACTGGGACGCAAACCAGGCATCTCCGGAAGAACGGGAAGTGGCCCGCGAAGAAAATTTGAGAAGCGGTATACCGGCCCTGCGCACCGCCGGGCAGTCGGTCGCCGCGGCCTGAAGTTGCGAGACCGGGGGATACGAAAATGTTCGGAAAGAAAAACAAACAGTACCGGGTGCGTTTTGTTGGCCTGGATCGAGAGATCCAGATCCCGGCCGACGAAAATATCCTCAGTGCGGCCCTCAATCAGGGGCTGCCGTTGCCGCACAGCTGCCGGGTCGGGAGTTGTGGCACGTGCAAAAGCCGCCTTGTGGAAGGAAAGGTGCGCGAGCTGACCGATAGCGCTTATGTCCTTTCGTCCGAGGAGCTGGATCAGCGTTATATCTTGATCTGCCAGTCGCGGCCGAAATCAGATCTGGTGCTCGCTGCCGGCGAGTCGGGACCTGTGACGCAATCGGCCAGGATCCAATCGCAGACGGCGCTCACCCACGATATCCTGGAGCTGCGGCTCCGCACCGCAGCGCCGGTTTCGTATCGGGCCGGTCAGTACGCCGACCTGCACCTGGAGCAGATCGGCCGATCACGGTCCTACTCTTTTGCCGCGCCGCCGAAGCATCAGACCACGGAGTTGGTCTTCCATGTGCGACATCTACCCGGCGGTGAATTTACGGATTGGCTCTTCGCCGCGGATCGCAGCGGTACGGAGCTGCAGCTACGGGCGCCCCTCGGTGAGTTTTACCTTCGGGAAGGCGATGCACCCATTCTGTGCGTCGCCGGAGGGAGCGGCATGGCGCCAATCAAGGCGCTCCTGGAACAGGCCGCCCGGGACGGAGTCAGCCGACCGGTCACCTATCTGTTCGGGGCGCGAACGAAACGCGACCTGTACTGTCTCGAAGAGATGCAGGAGCTTACCCGTTGTTGGGCGGCCAAATTTCGTTTTCTGCCGGTTCTTTCGGAGGAGCCTGAGGACAGCGACTGGACCGGATTGCGGGGCCTGGTCACTGATCAGCTCCGTGAGCAGTGCCCGGAAGCGGGCAGTTCGGACGCCTATCTGTGCGGGCCGCCCGGCATGATCGACGCGGCCATCGACGTTCTGCGAGAACTGGGACTCCCGGCCGAGCGGATTCGTTTCGACCGTTTCACCGATGCCCGAAATCTGGCGGCTCTGAACGCGGATTGATGTCGGTTCCGGGCTCCGGCCGGCAGGCCGGGGTCCCGGTTTTCCTTGCAACAAATGGGCGCGGGACTATGTCTTATTTGGTAGGCGCACGCTACGGAGGCGCCGATCCTTGTAAGAGAAGTGGTCCATGTATAAGGGCGAACGCATCAATTCCATTTCGCATCTGGTCGGCGCCTGTTTGGCGCTCGGTGGCCTGGTTGTGCTGGCGGTCAATGCCGGCATGACCGGTGACTTCTGGAAGATCACCAGCGCCATCGTTTACGGAAGCTCCCTTTTCCTGCTGTATCTGGCTTCGACCTTGTACCACAGCTTTCCGCGAGGGCGCGTGAAGAACTTCTTCCAGATGTTCGATCATGTCGCGATCTATTTGCTTATTGCGGGCACCTATACCCCCTTCGCCCTGGTTTTGTTTCGGGAGAGCGGCGGCTGGCTCATGTTCAACCTGGTATGGGGGTTTGCGGCTGCGGGTATCTTTTTCAAGGGGATCGCCGGCGATCGTTGGAACATGCTTTCTACGATCCTTTATCTGCTTTGCGGCTGGACCATCGTCATCGATTATCCTCGGCTGCTGGAACTCCCGATCCCGGCCCTGAGTCTTGTGGCGGCCGGCGGGGCGCTCTATACGATCGGAGCCGTGTTCTTTCTCCTGGATCGTCTGCCCCGCAATCATGAGATCTTTCATTTCTTCGTCATGGGCGCCAGTGCCTGCCATTACATTTGTGTGCTCTTTTTTGTGATCCAGGGCCCCTCAGGTTCTGCCATCGCGACCGCGTTCTGAGCCAATGTTTTCCGCCTTGTTTCGGGCGGGTTTCAGCGGGTAAGTCAGATAACCCGGGGCCCGGCCGCCCTGCGCGCAGCAGCCCGCGAGGATCCGGGGGAGTCGGGCCGGGCCTTTCTATTCGAGTGACTTTTATCATGCTTTACGGAGCACTACGCCTGTAGCACTCTCAGCAGATGTCGCTGCCGCGATTTCTGCAAGCGCCGGTCTTTCCGGACGAAGAGCAAAGTCTTCGTGCCGGTTTTTTGCACCTGCTCACTCTGAGCATCACGGTTGCCCTTTTGGGCTATTGGATCGTGCTCCTCGTTTTGCGCAATCAGGTCGATGCGTACCGTCTGGTGGTGATCGGTTTCGCCACCGCCCTGTATCCGCTGGTCTTGCTGTTAAATCGGTACGGTCTGTATCGCACGGCCTCGGTCTTGTTTTTATTGGTCGGCTATGGCGGGCTGACCGGTCTGGCGTTCTTCGCCGGTGGCGTCACGGCGCCGGCAATATCGACATATATTGTGCTGATCGTCTGTGCCGGCCTATTGCTTGGCAACGTCTACACCCTGATTCTGGCCCTGCTTTGCTCCTGCACAACCGGTCTGCTTGTGTTTGCCGGCCGCCAGGGTTTGCTTCCGCCGCCGGTTTCGGTGCAGAATGCGGCTACGTTCTGGCTGGCCGAGGTTTTTAATTTCCTTCTGGCAGCAATCGTTTTGGGGATTGCGGTTCGTAGACTGGAGCGGGCAGTTTTGCGGGGCCGCCAGGAAATTGAGCGCAGCGCGAAAGCAACCCAGGCACTGAGAGAAAGCCAGCGCTTTATTCAGTCGATTACGGAATCCACGCCGTACCTGGTATTCCTGTACGATCCAGTAGAGCGGCGAAACGTGTATGCCAATCGCCATGTGCAAACGGATCTGGGTTACACGCGATCCGAAATCGAAGAGATGGGGCCGCACTTTCTGGATCGTCTCATGCATCGCGAAGATCAGATTCACATACATCGCATGGAGCGTGAGTTGCGTTCTGGCGCCGAGGGTGCGGTTTCCGAGGGAGAGGTGCGGTTGCGTGACGCTACCGGCCGATGGCGTTGGTTCGTGGTCCGTGTGCGGGTCTTTGAGCGGAGCGAGGGCGGGGGAATCGGCCTGATTATTGGCACTGCCCAGGACGTCACCGATCGACGGCAGTCTGAAGAAGCACTACGGGAAAGTGAGCGTCGCTTTCGAACCCTGGTGGATCATGCGCCGGAAGCGATCGTGGTTCTGGACGCGGACACGGGCCGGTTCGTTGACTTCAACCAGAATGCAATGCAATTGTTCGGTCGTTCCCGCTCGGATCTGCTTGCATTGGGCCCGGGAGATCTGAGCCCGCCGTTCCAGGCGTCGGGCGAGCCCTCCGGGCTTGCCGCGCGGGCCCGCATCGAAGCCGTGCTTGCCGGGGCGCCGCAGACCTTCGAGTGGTTGCATCTTCGAGCCGATGGCGCCCCCTTCCTGTGCGAGGTGCGCCTCGTAAGCCTGCCCTGGGCCGGTCGCCGCCTGCTGCGGGGCAGCCTGGCGGACATTTCCGAAAGAAAGGAAACAGAGCGTCGCCTTCAGGACGCCCGCATGCTGGAGAAGGAATGGGAACTTGCCCGCCAGATTCAAACGGCGCTATTGCCCCGCGATCTGGCGAACCCGTTCTACGACGTCCGCGCCATCATGGCCCCCGCAAGGCAGGTGGGGGGTGACTACTATGACCTGATTTATGTGCAGGGCCGGCTTTGGTTTGTGGTGGGGGACGTTTCGGGTCATGGGCTTACGGCGGGCCTGGTTTCGATCATGGTCCGCACCACGCTGCAGGCGATCCTGTTGGAGAGGCCGGCTTCGCCGCCCGAAGAGGTCTTTGATCGGGTCAACCGGCGCCTCATCGCTGACATGCAGCGGTTGGACGAGTTTCGCTACTTAACCTGCACCCTGTTCGTAACTGCCGACGGCGTGAATGTAAGCTATGCGGGCCGGCACATGCCGCCTCTGTTGTTGCGGGCCAGCGGCCAGCTTGAGGAGGCGCCGGCCGTGGGAACCTGGATGGGAATTGAGGAGTTTACCCGTCTGCCCGAGTATGCGGAGCGGGGCCACCTCCGGGTGGAACCGGGCGACCGACTGATTCTTTTCAGCGATGGCATCACCGAGGCGATGGATGCGAACGAGGGGTTTTACGGCCGGGAGCGTCTGGATGCCTTGATTCAAAGCCATGCCCAAAGCTCGCCCGGCAAATTACACGAGGCGATCGTGGCCGACGTGCGCTCCTTCATGCGCCGACAGGAAGACGACATCACCCTGATGATCCTGGAGAATCGCGGGGTGCGCCCAGGCGCCCAAAGTGGCCTCCCAGAATCCAGGTAGTGCCCTAATATGGGGCATAAGATGACCTCCAGGCCAGTCTTAATGCGGCATAAATGCTCTATACCAGTGCATTATCGAGCATAGATCCTCGGTGCCGCCGGGGTGTTGGATACTTACACGCTTTTTTGGACCGGGTACGAGCTGGTGGTGCAGTCAGGCAAGCCCCTGGCACACTTCCTGCAATACATGACCCAGAGTGTTCATGCGGAACACAATTTTTGCCTACTGATAACAAACCAAAAGGGAATGGCAGGGGGAATTTCATGAATCGTTTCTTTCAATTAATCGGGCTGGTGGTAGCCCTTACAGTGACCGGCTCCGTATATGCGGGCGGCGGTGGATCAAATCCGCAGCCTCTGGCGGGCACCTATCCAATCGTTCTGTCCCATGGACTGTTCGGCTGGGGCGATGAGACCAACGGCATCATCAACATTGCTTCCTATTGGGGGGGCATGGACGACTATCTGCGTTCCCAGGGCGCGGTGGTTTACGCACCGGCAAAGACGGCCGCTGCTTCCAATGAAGCCCGCGCCCAGCAACTCAAGAACTCACTGCTTTACTGGATGGCCGCCAACGGCTACACGAAAGTTCATATCTTTGGCCACTCTCAGGGCGGTCTGGACAGCCGATACATGGTGTCGAATCTCGGCATGGCTTCTCGTGTTCGCACACTGACAACCATCAGCTCACCGCACCGCGGCAGCCCGGTAGCCGACATAGTGGAAGGCGTGATTCCGAACTGGCTTGAGCCTTTCGTGGGCAGCGTAATCAACGGCCTGGTTGGATTGGTCTACGGAAATAGCCAGCAGGACGCCCTGGCCGCGATGAACTCACTTCGCACCAGCGGCATGAACGCGTTTAATTCCTACACTCCGAATGCATCCGGTGTGAAATATTACTCCTACACGTCCCACATGACCTGGGCCGATCCGATTCAGCATCCGCTGCTCTGGTTGCTCCAGCCGGCATGCGCCGCTGGCGGTTTGTTCAAGGGCATGGGTGCTTCTAACGACGGTCTGGTTCCGGTAAGCTCGGCGAAATGGGGAACTTACAAGGGTGAGCCCAGCTATGCATGGTATGTCAGCGGACTGGATCACCTGCAGATCGTGAACGCGCTCTACAGTGGTCAGGCCTACTTCGATGTAGAAGGCTTCTTTCTGAGCATGGCTCAAAACGCAAAGAACAACCAATAAAAAGAAAAACAAATATCCTGCCCGTATTCATAACACATACAGGGCTACAGGAAGAGTAGGGAACCGGCGAGGCGTGAGTCTCGCCGGTTTTCTTTGTGGGGGCGCTGTCACAAAGGTTGACGGACGCCGGGCTGCACTGCAGGATTCTTCTCATGCGCCTCGTATCGTTCTTTGTCCTGCTGCTTCTGGCTCTGCTTCCTATGTGTGATCATCACGGGCACGATGGCGGGCACGGTCACACGACCTTCAGCGGAGAACGGCCAGAACAACTGGCGCTTCCTGAGAATCTGCGCGCTCTGCTGCGCGAGGAGATGGGGCTTCTGGAGCGTGACATGCAGGCGCTGCTGGGTGCGCTTGTGCGTGGTGATCGCGACCGTTCTCAGAAACTGGCAGCACGAATTCGGGGTTCCTATATTCTGGAGCAACGCCTGAGCCAGGGCGAGCTGGAAGAACTGGGGCGGCTTTTGCCGGAGGATTTTGTGGAGCTTGACAGTGGCTTTCACGAGAGTGCGGGCCGTCTCGAAGAAGCCGCGCGGGCCGGCCGCTTCGGAGACGCCATCGATCTGTATGCATCAATGAGCCGGGCGTGTGTGCAATGCCACTCCCAATACGCAACCGAACGGTTCCCGGGTCTCCGGGGGCAGTGATCCGGTTGTTGGCGGAATCCTGATCGAGACGACCGTCCCCAAAGCTGCTTGCCGGTTTCTCAGGTCAGGGGAATCTTACCGTGTTGTCAAAGCCCGGTCCGACAGATGGCAGGTTAGCGGGGTCCGAAGAGGCCAGCCGTGCTTTCGAAGAATTCTTCGAAGCACATTACGAGATGGGCTATCGATTTATACGCGCCAGCCGTTTCCCCGAAAATGACGTAAACGACATCCTGAGCCGGTGCTTTGAGCTGGCCTGGAATCGTTTTGACGAATATTTGCGCAAAAAGAAGCCCGACTACTGGTTCTTTAACATAGTGCGCAACAAGGTCAGCTATGAGCGCCGCGTACGGGCCCGCGGTCGCGTCCTTTCTTTGCCGTCAGACATGATTGATGCGCACGCCTCGCGGACCGAGGGACCGGAGCAGACAGCGCTACGCAACGAGGAGCGTTCTTACCTGCGCGGGGCGCTCGATACACTGCCGGAGAATTACCAGATGGTCGTGAAGTTGCGCATGGAACAGTTCGAATATGGTGAGATCGCGGCCATGCTGGGAATCAGTGTCAAGGCGGCCCAACACCGAATGAAACGGGCGATGGAAAAACTCGAGGGGACTTTGCGTGAGTTCGTCCACGATTACTTAGAGAACGATGGCTGAGCAGAAAAAAGATAAAGAAATGCTCAGGCATTTCGCTTCTCTTCCCCGCGAAGACTTTCTGCGCGCCCTTTGGGCGGCGGAAGGGCTGGTCCCTGAGAACCAGGCGCCGCCGAAGGACCGGGAAGCGGCAGCCGCGGCCTGGGAACTCTTTCTCGCCCACGAGCGCGGCCTGAATTTCCGCCCGGTGGTTGTTCCGGACCGCGTGCCAGAACTGAGTTCCCGTCCGCCGCGGGTCCTGGAAAGCAAACACTGGCTGCGTATCGCGGCGGCGGTACTCGTCACAATCGGTGCGACCTGGGCTGCCCTGACCGCATTTCGAAATGTGCCCGAACTGACCGGCACGCTCTGGATAGAAAAACCCCTTCTGGATGGTCGTGACCTGGCCGCAACCAATGAAGCCGGTCCGATTCGCGCGCCGGCCCTGATTCGGTTTAGAGAAGGAACGATAGACCTGCAGTCCGGAACCCTGTCGTTGCATGGCAGGCCGTCGGGGGGTTATGAAGTGGCCACAATGCAGGCGCGCGCTGTGTTCTTGTTTCATCAGCCATTCGCTTTGCGCATCGTACACCCCGACCTGACTCTCGAAATGACCGGCACAGAATTTGACTATGAGGTCCAGGATCGACGCGGTTCGATTCTCTTGCGGGAAGGCAGCTTGCGGGCGCGCCATCATCCCTCCGATGGCCCTGACCAGGATCTCGAAATTCGCGGGCCACATCGTTTGATTTTCGATGGGCCCCGGCTCTACAGCTTTTCGCTCGATCCTGCCCTGGGTCCGCTCTCTTCGGGCGACCGCGCCGAAACGGGTCGGGCAGACGGGTCTTCTCAATCAAACCAGGACCAGAGCCGAGCGCGCGCAATTGCCGGGCCACCTGACGGTCCGGGGCCGGTTGACGAAGCGACGGGCGAAAGACCGGCGGCCGAAACGGGCGCAGTGGATTCAGACGAAACAAGGCGTGCCCGGGATGCCTTCCAGATGGCCGCCGGACTCGGCACCCAAGCTCCCGGGATCGGGCCCGCACGCATCACTCCCGCAGTTCGACCGGACGCGCAGCAGCCCAGGGCGACCGGCGAAAGCCGCCCCGGTCCGCGCATCGCCCCGGCCGACCGGCCCCTTCAACTTTTCACGATGCGGGATCGACGGGCCTACTATGGATACGTGATCGAACGCGACACGACCTTCATGACCATCGAAACCCAGGAAGGACAGGTCCGGCGATTGCCGCTATCCGAACTGGTCAGCGCCGACGTCATTCCCTGAGGCTTCAGCACGTCGGAACACCGACCGATGTCGGAACACCGACCGATGTCGGAACACCGACCGATGTCGGAACACCGACCGATGTCGGAACACCGACCGATGTCGGAACACCGACCGATGTCGGAACACCGACCGATGTCGGAACACCGACCGATGTCGGAACACCGACCGATGTCGGAACACCGACCGATGTCGGAACACCGACCGATGTCGGAACACCGACCGATGTCGGAACACCGACCGATGTCGGAACACCGACCGATGTCGGAACACCGACCGATGTCGGAACACCGACCGATGTCGGAACACCGACCGATGTCGGAACACCGACCGATGTCGGAACACCGACCGATGTCGGAACACCGACCGATGTCGGAACACCGACCGATGTCGGAACACCGACCGATGTCGGAACACCGACCGATGTCGGAACACCGACCGATGTCGGAACACCGACCGATGTCGGAACACCGACCGATGTCGGAACACCGACCGATGTCGGAACACCGACCGATGTCGGAACACCGACCGATGTCGGAACACCGACCGATGTCGGCAGATTATGTCGCATTACGATTCGGTTTGTAAACTCTACCTTTTTGTAAAAAATTGCGGGTTAACCGGGGTTTTTCTGCCCCGCGCGCCACGATATATGGAAAGGCGAACCCGTACTCATGAAGATAGACCGATTTTTATTACCGTTCGTGGTCTTCGGGCTCCTGGCCGTGCCGGGGCCCCTGCTGGCAGAGGTGATCCTGCTACGCGGCGGCGAATTCGTAAACGGCACAATTGTTTCGGAAAGCACCCACCAGATCGTTGTCGACGTGGATGGCGCGCGGCGTACGATCCCGCGCTCTACGATTCAACGTATTCTCTATCTGGATGGCGAAGGGCCGCCGGACCCCGCCGCCGAGCAGGCCCGACGGGCCGAGCGGGTCCAGGAGCTTCGAGCCGAACGGGAGCGGATCGATCGAGAACTGGAAACCCTGGGGGAAAGCACTGATTCCGGCGAAGAGCAGAGTTTTTTCGCGGACCTGTTTGGAAGCGATGACGATTCCGCGGCAGACGAAGCCGGGCAGGGTGATGCCCAGGCCGACGGGGCGGAGGGTTCGCCCTGGCCCTACGTCTGGCGAAGCGCGGTCCTGCCGGGCTGGGGACAGATTGAGCGCGGTGATACCTGGCGTGGTCGCATCTACTTTGGAGCGACCCTGCTCTCCGGCTTGTACTTTTATCAAACACATCGTAGTTATGTAAGCGCTGCCGACGCTTACGATGCGAACGCGGATTTCTCGATCGCTGCGATTGCCTCGCGCAATCTGGGCGCCCAGGCTTTTGCGATTCTCGAAGAAGACCGTCTGTTTAACGAACGAAGCAGCGCCGGAGAGGCGCGCTTTCGGGCTTCGATTCTGTTTCTTTCGCTCTATTTCGTAAACCTTTTGGATGCGTATTCCTTTTCGCTGGGAACTCCGTCGCCCGCACCGACGAACGATGCGGATGCACAAACCGGATGGCATCTGCGCATTCTGCCGGAAGCCCGAGATAGGCTTGGCTTGCGGAATTCAAACGAGCGTTACACGATCGGTTTTGGCACGCACTTATAGTAGTAATCAGGAGAGAGCAAACATGAAGACACTAAACACCATACTTACGACCGTCGCCTTCTCGATGCTGGCGCTGGGCTGCGGCTACGCCAAAGACCGAACCGCCGGTAGCGGCGATGATATTCGCAGCCTTTTGGTCCTCAATTTCCTGGGGCAGACCGTGAGTCCCAGCAGCACGGCCGTGGTCGGCATGTACTGCGGCTCGACCGCCAGTCTGACCGGCGCCGCCGGCGGGTACTCAACGTTGCGGACTTTGTGCCGGTCGGCCTGCGGCACGACGACGGCGCATGTGTGCACGGCGCATGAGCTACTCATGACGGTGCAATTCGCTTCTCTTCCGGCTGCGGCACATTGGTACTCCAGTTACGTAGCCACTCCGCTTCCAGCCGACGATTGCCAGAACTGGACCACCAGTGGCGGAGCTAGTAACGGACCAATCATTGCGGCCACGACTGGAATTCCCAGCGCGGGAACCTGCGCAAATTCCCGACCCTTCGCCTGCTGCGATTTCATGACCATTACGCAGTAGGCCTGAATGGGGGCGAATAGGCGCAGGGCCTGAGAGCCACCAGGATGCTGCAAAAAGGTAGCGACACTCGCATTCGGATTGCTTGTGACCCCGCTAAATAGCGAGTCGTTGCGACCGGGGCGGCATCGTGTCGTTTCTCTGGCTCGGCGCAGATGCTATTGAGCTACCGCTTCTTTTTCCGAATCTCCACCCATGACTTCCCGGTGCCGGACCAGTACCGGGTCGTCGGGCAAGTCCGATAGCGCGGCCTTGATGGCCGTGAGGGCCCCCTTTCGATCGCCGTTTTCCAGGGCCGCAAAGGCGGCTTCCAGGTGCGGCGCCGTTTTCGCCTTGAGCAGTCGCAGACGCGGTTCGTCCGCATCGTAGACCTCGTAGATGCGCACCAGGTTGACCTTGCCTTTGACGGCGACCCGATCCACGAAACGAATCTGGAAATTTTCGGGGGCCTTCAGCGCGCGAAAGGTATCTTCGCTGATCAAAAGGGGCACGCCGTACTCTTTGGTCAGGTTTTCCAGGCGCGAAGCCAGATTCACAGCGTCGCTGATTACGGTGCCTTCCATGCGGTGTGTTTCGCCGATCGTACCCAGCATCATGTCGCCGGTATGAATGCCGATTCCGATGCGCACACTCTGTCGGGTCCCGGTTCGGTGCTCCTCGTTGTACTCTTTGAGCCGGCTCAGCATCAGCACTCCGGCGCTCACGGCATGGTCTACATCGCCATCGAACAGGGCCATGATGGCATCGCCAATGTACTTGTCTATGAAGCCGCCGTGCCGACGAATCACCGGGCCCATGCTGCTCAGATACGAATTGATAAACGAAAAGCTCTCCTCGGGCGTCATGGTTTCGGAAAGCGTCGTGAACGAGCGAATGTCTGAAAAAAGCACCGTCATGCGCGTACGCCGGTGTTCTCCCAGGCGGATATCGGCTACACTGCGAATATCCAGGTGCTTCAGGAATTCGATCGGCACAAAGCGCTCGAAGGCGCGATTCAGAACGGCCAGCTGCTTGTTGGCGCTCTCAAGAGACCAACTCGATATCTGAAGCTTGAGAATCACCAGCACCACGTACAGCAAAACGGCCCCCGCAAAGGCGAACAACAGCAGATTATAGATCCCGGCCCGATACGATTGCGCCACGTGATCGGCGCCGTAAGCCGCGATCATTTCTTCGGCCAATCCTGCATCGCCGCCAAGCACCACTTCAGAAACGAGCTGGTCCACTTCCTTTTTGCGGGTCAGAATGTTTTCAATGTGTCGGTCAAATATGCGTGCTTCCCGTCCGACCGCGCCACCGCCGGCAATCAGAGGCGCAACGGAAGCGCCCCTTCTTCTTTCGATGCTGCGTGCGAGCTCCGCATCGTCGTTGACATTGTAAATGAGTACGTCTCGCAAAAGCGCGCCGGAGATGCCCGCGCTGCCGTAACCGGAGGCCTGGTCCAGACGCACCGCTGAAAGCGAAAGGTACTGCAGGGAGTTCCGCAAGATGGAATTTGCCGACTTGAATCGATCGATCGCGGACTTTTGTCGCAAAAAACTCTCCGAGTACTTCTGGAAGGAGTCCTGAAATTCAGGACCGGTGTGCAGTCGGTTTGCCTCCAGAAGATGTGCGATCTGTGAGAGCGCGCTCTGTATGCCGTCCACCGAGCCATTCAGCGGATCATAGGTCCGGTCGAGATAGTAACGCGAACGCAGCAAGTTCTGCTTCAGGCTCGAATCGTTTTCACGCACCGCACGCAATGCCCGGTCCATTTTTTCATGTGCGTCCAGGTCGATGGCGCGGGCGTTCCAGTAGAGAACTGCAAGTACTGCAGCCGCAAGAATCCAGAGCAGCGGGCGCAGGCGCGCAAAAGTAATGTTCATGGGCTCTCCGCAAGGGATCGCCCGCCGTACTCGCCCGTGAGAGTGTGCAGGAAGGCTACGATGCGCTCCACGTCGCTCTCAGGCATTTCAATGCCGAGCTGATAACGCGCCATGGTGCGCACGGCCCCGTCCAGGCTTTCAACCGTGCCGTCGTGAAAGTACGGGGCTGTAAGAGCGACATTGCGAAGCGACGGAACTTTGAACTTATGGCGATCCGCCTCTTCACCGGTCACGTTAAAACGGCCCAGGTCGGCTTCGGTCAGGTTGCCACGATTGCCAAAATAGTCTCCGACCACGCCGAAAGTCTGAAACATGTTCCCGCCTACGTTACGCCCCTGGTGGCACGCAATGCAGCCGTACTCCTTAAAAAGGCCATAGCCCTCCAGCTCAGTTTCTGTGAGTGCTGTTCGGTCTCCCCGCAGATAACGGTCAAAGCGGGCATTGGGAGTGTAGAGCGATCGTTCGAATTCGGCGATGGCGCTACGCACAAGTTCCGCGGTTGGCTCCTGGTCATAGGCCACAAGAAAAGCAGTCACGTATTCCGGATCGGCCCGCAGGCGTTCGACAATGCCATCCCAATCAAAACCCATCTCGACCGGATTTGCCACCGGTCCGTTAATCTGGTCTTCCAGGCTGGCGGCCCGCCCATCCCAGAACTGCGCAAAATTGAAACCCGAGTTGAAGACGGTTGGCGCATTGATCACGCCCGGTTGCCCGCTCAGGCCCTGGCTTACCTGTCGCCGATCGACCCCGCCGGTTTGAAGGCTGTGACAGGTGGCGCACGAAACGCTCTGGTCACGGGACAGTCTCGCATCAAAAAACAGGCGCCGACCCAGATCCACGCGGTTCGCATTGAGCGGAACAGAAAGCGGTATCGGCTGGATTGGTTCGAGCCGGAAAGCTTCCGCCACCGCGGCTCGCGTTTCGTTTGCACCGGCCCGCGGGTCCTCGGGCCAGCCCAATAATAGAATGGCGGCCACAAGCGCGGTCGCGCTGGCCGCGTAAATACCTGTCAGCCGGCGGTTTAGCTGCGGGCTATCTTCGGCTGCGGCGGCGCGCAGGTACGCGTTCAGGCGCGCGAGCCAGACGCCCGCATTTCTCGTTCTTCTTCGCAGTAGCTGCGATAGGCCCATCTGAGCCGAATTTTCCCGGAGTTCCCGCGTGGCCGCAACAACAAACGGTGCGCTCCCCTGGGTGTTTGGCCAGAAAGCAGCTGCCCTGCGCACCCCCAAAATCGGTCCTTCTGGCCGGTCGGGTCATTTTGCCGGCCCGGGAACAGCGGCGGGAAGATGGTGCGGTTTTCCTTGAAGTTCATAATGCTCCGCCGGCCTTTGCAGAGCTACGGGGCCGCACGGTCTGGCTACGCATCAGTGAAGGCAGCCTCGCCCTGGAATGGTTTCGCCACGAAACCCGCAACGTGGTTTTCAGTCAGGATCCCGACAGCGCCGGTGACCGTCGGCTGCATCCGGATCGCTTGAACGGTTGGGATCGGGTCAGTCCGCTGGAGAGCACGAAAACCGATTGAATGACCTGGGTTACTACGCCTACGGCCACTTTACGCCGGACGGTCTTTTCCGCATCGACGCGATTGATCCGCGTGAAAGGGACGTGCGGGGCAAAACTCGAAGACGATTAAGCCCGAGCATTTGCGGCGGTTAACGCCCCCGGCGATCTGAGGGCCCGGCCGCAACGTTCTGGTTGGATTCGATAAACTGAATTAGATATTCTTCCAGCTGCGAAAGCCCCGGCTCTTCGGTTGGATAATGGCCCGCGTTCTCAAGCTGGCGCACGCTGAAACTCGATCGAATTCCGGCCAGCGACAGATGGCTCAGCCGTTCCGGGGTCCAGCGATCTTTTTGGGGCTGGGCCAGCAGAACCGGACAGATATCAAAGTCCCGGGCTTCGACGGCGGGCCGATAGGCCATAAAAGAGGAGAGGAACGCCAGCGTGACGCGAGAACCGGCCGAGCTCCGATCCCGGAGAAAGACCCGTAGCAACGCGCGGTCATTGCTCAACGTATGCATTTTCGAAACCAGTTTCATGGGGACCCGCAGACGACGCAGCCCGGGAATTCGTCCCAGCATAACTACGAGCGGGACGAATGGCGCGATCAGCGGATGGATCACGGTCTCGTGGCGTAGGCGATAGATGCGCTCATCGAGAAAAGTGAGGCCGACGATGCCTTTGACTTTCCGATTTTTGCCGGCCGCGTGTACACACAGCATACCGCCGGCGCTCAGGCCAAACAAGAATACCGGCATCTCATCTCGCTCGCGTTCCCGGTCGATCAGATCGCTCAGCAAATCAACCCAATCGTCAAAACGAACCAGGGACCGACCGACCCGGGTCATTCCATAGCCGGGACTATCCAGGGCGATCACCGCGTAGCCGGCCCGGGCGAGGCGTTGTCCAATCAGGAGCGTCATCTGACGTCCGTTGGTGCCGACTCCGTGCTGCAGGATGATCTTAGAGCGGGCGCCCGGAACATCGTAGCGATCCAGGTGCACGTAATGGTCCCGCCACTTCCAGGTTTCT
Organism: Spirochaetales bacterium; assembly: GCA_024233935.1. Classification (GTDB taxonomy): domain Bacteria; phylum Spirochaetota; class Leptospiria; order Leptospirales; family Leptonemataceae; genus JACKOY01. The sequence goes on from JACKOY010000006.1 coordinate 128,543, forward strand.
TCTGACGGCATTTCGTCCGCGTCCAGGCGCAGGCGTTCCGGAAGCAGGTCCATCAGCTTTCGCCAGGCGCCTTGTTGGTCATAGCTCAGTTCTTGATTTTCGTTCACGCTTGTTTTCTCCTGCGTCCACGGTTGGATTGCGATTCTGTTTCGTTTCTCCTGGTCCTGGCGGCGGCGACCAGGGCCAGGGTGGCTTTTTCGGCCCGTGCCAGCGGTCGCGAATCCTGCTCGGTGCGGGCCATCAACAGGGCACCCTCAACCAGATAGAGTATCGTGCTTGCTGCTTCGGTGCACTGCTGCCCGCGTACTCCCTGACTTTTCAGGTACTCTGAAATCGCATCGGACCAGCGCTTGTAGATTGCCCGGATCGCGTTTTTGATCGCCAGGTTTTCGCTCCCTATTTCCAGAGCCACCGTCGCGAGCGGGCAACCCTCTCGATAATCCGACTGCTCCAATTCCATGCGAAAGCGGCCAAACACAGCCGAAATATCATCGCGGAGCTGCCTGGCATTCGGCCTGGGACGGTGCGGCAGCAATTCCTGAAGCACCTGCTCCACTCTGGAGCCGGCCGCTTCCAGGGCCGCCACGACCAGCTCGTCTTTCCCGCCGGGGAAATAGTGGTAGAGCGATCCTTTTGGACAGCCCGAGGCGGCCAGAATTTCTTTGAGGCCTGTGCCGGAGTACCCCTGCCGTCGCAGTAACACAGCGGTCTCGGTGACCAGATTGGCGCGGGTGGGCAATTGCGGGGCAGCCATCTGGAGTCGACTATATAGACCGGTCTATATAGTCGAGCACAAAAAGTAGCGCGGACTGCTCGCGACTGGCAACGTGAACGATAGCGCACTCTTGGAAATCCCCACACACGACCGAAAAAGCATGACTGCGCCATCGTGTAGCCCACCTTCGCCCGATGCCCAACGAAAGCACTGATCCGGCCGCCCGCGAACACCCCGAAGAGTCCTTCTGGCAGTCCTTCGCTTCGGGCCTGAAAAAAGCGGCCGGGGCCACCGGCCGGGGCCTGAAGTACATCTATCATAAAGGCGACGAAAACAAACATTACGTGGTTCCTGCGATCAATGGCATTGTGGGCGACAAGCTCGCCGAGATGAATGACGCCCGCGCGATTCAGATGAGTTTTCGGGCAGGCGGCAAAGACATCGATGCGAAAGCCAGCGCCGCCACAATTGCGGTCCCGGGAACCGCGATCGTTTTTGTCCATGGCCTCATGGCCGATGAAGTGCTCTGGCAAACCGCGTTGCCGGAGGGGCAGGGCTTTGGTCCATTGCTTGCGAAAGAGCCAGGTCTGCACACCTTCTATGTGCGCTACAATACCGGGCGGCACATTTCCCAGAACGGTCAGGACCTTTCGCGCCTGCTCGACGAATTGATCAAGGCCGGCGGTCGCAGAATCGAGCGTCTGGTGATCGTCGCCCACAGCATGGGTGGCCTGGTGACTCGCAGCGCCGGTTATTATGGAAGCAAACAGAAGAAGAAGTGGGTGAAGAAACTCTCGCGGGTGGTGTTGATCGGTGTGCCCAATGATGGAAGTTTTCTGGAGAAGTTCGGCCACCTGGCGACCGTGATCCTGAAACAAATCTGGAACTACCCGACCCGTCTGGTGGGACGCATCGCCGACGAACGCAGCAACGGCATCAAAGACCTGCGCTGGGGATTCATGGTCGACGAAGACTGGCAACAGGAAGGCGCGAACGATCTTTTGAACGTGGAGCGAACTCCTGTGCCGCCGCTACCCGGCGTGCGCTACAACCTGATTCTGGGGAGTCTCACCGAGAGCATGGCTTCACCCCTGGCCATGTACTTCGGCGATGGCCTCGTGGGCACCCGCAGCGCCACCGGCCAGGCTTTCGCCACTCCGGACGATCCCGCGCACGCCTTTATTGAATGCCGCGCCTTTCCGACTACCGGCCATATTGGTTTACTTGCGAGTCCGGAGGTGTTTGAGTACGTGCGCGAAGTCGTGGCCTGACCCGGACCGCGGATAATATATGTAATACTGATAAAGATATTCATTGACTTTGTGTGCAAACGAGAAGTTGCTGCCCTGTGCCTTCGAGGGCCACAAGATCAGCGGTCGGCCTGGCGACCCTTGCTCTGGTCTTGCATTGCACGTCCGGTCCTGGTCGCGGCCAGCCGGCCGCCACTGCGCACCGCATGCATCTCGAGGCCGACGCACCCCCCGATCAAACAAGTGGCCTGCTGGTGCTCCGCGTACTCTGGATTGAGTCCTGGAATGGAGTCGATCCGGGGCCGCCCGACTGGGTCGGCAATTTCGTGCACTTCGTAACCAGCCCCGGGAATCACGACCTACTGGTGCACCTTTACAGCCAGACCACGACCGATGAGTACCGTTCCCGGGCGCCCCAACGGTTTCAGTTTCAGGCCCGGCGCGGGCAGACCCAGTTGCTTTGTTCGGAAATCCACGACCTGCGGGACGGGCAGGGCAACTGGCGGCCATTTCTGATGCCGATGCCGGGGATCGCGCCCGGTCACATCCTGACTCCGGCCGAGAACGATGCCTGGCTCGCGGCGTGTATCGCCGAAATGCAACGCCGCATGGACAACTTGACTCTGTCCGGTCCGAGCGATGCGCTACTGCAGGCGATAGGTACGATGACAGGCGACACAGCGAGCGGTCAGATCGAAGGTTGCCCGGGCCACCTCGGCGTCCGGGGCACCCGCCTGCAGCAAACCCCTGATGCGATCGAACTGCCTGTGGGTGGCGATGCCCAGGGCCTTCATGTCCGCGGGCAGTTTAAGAAGCAACGATTGTTCGGCGGCTGCGCCTTCGCGCACCATCTGCATGCCCGCGCCGCGCGCGGCCTCGATGGCCTCGCTGCGCTTTCCGGTGGCCAGGGCGCCGTGAATGGCGTGCACAGCTTCAAGCAACCGACGCATTTCCATAAGCACAAAATCTTTTTCGGAGGCGGTGAGGGCGATCGCGGTGCGCCCATCGCTTGACGGCCTGCCCTGGCCACGGACAAACAGAGCCGCAAAGACGCCGCCCGTCCCAAGCCACAAAGCCAGGAAGACAAGCGCGACGCAACGCCATCTTTTTTTGTTTTGATTTGTGTTCTCCACTCCGGTTTTCCTTTGATTCAGATGGGGGTTTGCCAGCCGGCGGTGACTGTCCAGACGCTCGTGCTACGACTGAAAAGAAAGCCCGCCGGTCGAATGGTTTCGGGCTCAAAGACCAGCGCGCGCGAAAGCCACCAGTCCGAGAAGGCCTCGCCTTTGACCCGCTTCTCGAAAGCACGTTCCACGGCAACATTCAGCAAGCCGGAGCCGATCGCGACGCCGGCACCGGCCGAAAGATGATGCTCGGTTGTGGCGCCTAAAAACGGACTTGCCCCGGCGCCCGCAATGGGCGTGCGTCCATAGCTGTAACCGCCGCGCAAGACGATCACATCGGCATTGTACTCCAGGCCGCTACCGATGATCCATTGGTCGCGCCAGCCAAAGCGCATCGCAAACTGGTTTGATGGGCTTCCGGTCGGAAGCGAAAGCCGGGACTCTTCGAGTACAAAACGTGTGCTTCGAAAAAACTGCGACCAGCCGATATAACGCAGGTCCACGGCAAAAATCCAGCGATCCAGTTCCAGACTCAGGCCGGCGCCGTGCCGATCGGGCCAGCGCATCGAACGGGAAACCCGGGCATACTCCGGGGACACAACCGAAGCGCTATCGACCCGGAGCTCGCCGTCGAAGTGCAAACTAAGAGCGGACTCGTAGGCGTAACCGAAACGCAGCGCGGGTGTCGCCTGCCAGAGTGCACCGAGCTTGAAGCCGGGCGCGAGCACCGGATCCGAGCGATAGTGAATCCCCCCGGACAGGACCCGGAGGCCCGACGCGTCACGGGTCTCGCGATCCAGAAACATGCGGGCAAAGGCAGCGTCGATCGTCAGGCCCAGGCGCAGATTTTTGGTAAGCGCGAACGCAAAGCCCGGCGAAAGCTTGAGCAGCATGAATCGAAAGTCGACGTTCTCGCGCAAAGGCCCCGGTTGGGCTGCCAGATTTTGGTCAGCAGTCGGCGAGCGCAAAAGATCGTCGTACTGGCCACCGCCGCCACCCACCAGGTACAGGGCCAATCCCCAGCCGTAAGACCCGCTGCCGAGACTCAGCCCCAACGCGGGAAACGGGGCAATGGGATGGCTCTGGCGGTGGCTCTGATAGTGTGCGCCGGTTGCCGGATCCAGAAATCGATCTTCATAATCCAGCCGGGCAAAATTGAGCGCCAGTCCGGCTTCGAACAAATTTCCCTCCCGCGCCAGGTGCGCGGGGTTCAACGCCAGGTCCAGGGGCGAGCCGCCCACGGCGGTGGACGCGCCACCCATGCCCGCTGGCCGTGCGCCATAGGTGGTGGGAAACAGCCCGTGAAACGCGAAAATGGGCCCCGGACCGGCCAGAAGCACCATGCAAACCCAGGCTCCGCGCCGCAGGCGGTCTGCCATTCGGGGCGCGTTTCCCGGGTCACTAATCATGAGATCGCCAATGATTCTCAATCTCATTTGGCAGCAAGTGATTTTCCGGGAACGCCGGCTGGTCCGGCCTCCCGCAGGCGCCCCGGAATGGGATTGCGCAGACCCGGGTACTCGAGAGCTTGTTCCATGCGGGCGCCGGCCATCGTTCTTCTGGTTATCGGTGTGGGCTTTGCGGGGCTCAGTATCGTTGCTCTGACAATCAGTTCACAGAACCCGGCGAATTCTTTCTCGGTTGCAGACTGTATGCGGAATGTTCCGCCCGGTGCAGACCCGGCGAGCGTGGCAGGAATGTGTTATGGCCAGGCCGAAGCTTACAATACGGGCCGGGATTTTTTTAAGACCGTCCAGATCGGCCTGATTATCGTGAACATCGTCTTTGCCCTGGTGATGATCCGATTTCTTCGTTCGAATGACCCGGAAACACTGCGTAAGGCCAGCATCTTTGCGCTCATACCGGGGATCTCTCCAGGCATTTTGCTGGGCATTCCTTTTGGCATTTGGGCTCTGGTTGCCGCAACGCGCGCCCGCGGCGCCAGGCCGGAAGACAAACCGGGAGCCTGAGGCGCTTTTGTTGTACCGTGCGAATAGGGCCGGTCGTCAGAGCGTGTGGGGCCTGCTGGCGAGTACAACACTTATGCTCATCGCCCTGGCCCTGCTGGCGGCCGGCCGTTATGGGGCTGGCGTCTTTTGCTTTGTGTTGGGACTGTGCGGATTCGCCGGGCCGTGCGCGAGGCGGGTCTTGATAAGGCGACACTACCAGATTCTGCGATCGCGATGGCGGTGGCACTCGCTGCAGATCGGTGTTGTGTATCGCACGCGTTTCCGGGTATACTTGTTTGTTCTCGTTCTGTTTCTCCTGAGCGCCGCCGCATTCGCATACGACCACTTCGTTTCCGGCGAAGCAGTGCTTTTATTTCTTTCGCTGGTCTTTCTGATTCTTGCTGTGTCCGTCTTGATCCAGTACAATCGCCGGCGCCGCGACTTTGTTCTGTTAACGAAGGACAGCGTTACCCTCAGCGATTATGGAGTCGTGTTTGATTTGGGCTATCATGACCTGGAGCGAGCCGTGCCCGCATTGCAGGTTCCGCCCACGCTAACGCTCGTCTTCAAGGACCTGGCCGGAGTACACGCGACGGTGCGCTCAAACTGTGGTGAAGATCAGGAACAGGCGCGGCGTCGCTTCGCACTCCGCCTTGAGAACGATGCGGCGACCTTTGCCACAGATTTGCCCCGTCGCTACTGGACTTTGAGTACCGCTCGATTCTCGATTGGGGCAAGCGAACTGTACTGCTTTCTTCATACGTCAATGGTCCGAAATCGCAGGCAGCGAGGGCCAGGCTAGCTATCAGCGGTCCAGCCGAATCACAATGCGGTACGTCGCGTCGTCGCCGTTGTCGCTGACAATGGCCGTGTGGTGTTCGGGATCGATTTCCAGCATCGGGTCGTCGTTTTCGGCTGCGCCGGTATCGTCCAGAACCCCGGTCAGCTGCGTGCCGTTTGTATCGCAGCGAGTTACCCCGGCGCCTTCCCAGCCGTAAATGACGTGTTCACCGCAACGCACTTTCACCTGGCAATTGAATCCACGTTCCCGAGAAGCTTCCCTGGCCGGAGAAACAAGAATGTCACAGCGCGTGGGCGTTGCCAGCGGCGCTGCTCCAGAAATTTCAACGATCTGGCCGCGCCACTCAAAGCCGGACCGCAGGCGTTCGTAGCGGCCCGGATCGTCAGCCCAGGTGGTTGCAGCCCCGGCGCAGGGCCAGACCCGGATCGTACCCGAATCGGTGTCCAGGGCGGCCCGGACGAGCTGCCAGTTGCCGCCATGACTTTCGGCGGCGTACTGAAAGGTGCCGGAGCCGCGCGGACCGCTTACCCGCATCATCCACTGCGCATTCCCGAAACCGCCCCCGCGAGTTTCACTGGAACCGCAGGCGTAGCCGACCAGGCTCTGTTCGATGGGCGAACCCAGCGCCTCGACGGCCTGGGGGCAGCTGTTGAGGGCGTTCATCGCCAGTTCGTATCCGCCATCGCAACGTGGCATGAGATGGCCCGCGAAAGGGACGATAGCGATTCCGAGAATTGCCGGCAGGGAAACCCCACGCAATCCGCGCGGCAATGGTAGTCGACGCATACGTCCGTGGGCCTGAAGCAATTTACGGGCCCGGTCCTTATCGCCGTTCGCCACCAATCTGAGAATCTGGTCTTCCAGGGCCGCGCCGCCTCGTAGCTTGCGCAGGGTCGGTTGAATGTGCGTACGCAACTCTTCGACCCGTTCCGAATCTTCGCCTCCGTACAGAGCGATCGCGCGGCCGCACTGTTCGATTTCAGATTCGGGAACTTTCAGGAGCTCGAACATGCTGCCGATTTTCGGACATTGTGCCCGTTTCGCAAGGACTTCCGCTTTGCCGGTTTCGCAAGTCGCTTGCCGCCGATTTACACCCGACCGAAAGGTGACGATGCTTCCGGCAAACGACTGGCGCGTCGCGACTTCCGCAATCTTGATCGGCTCTGGTGCCGGCGTGTTCCTGGCCGCCGGTGCGCGTTGGATGCTGGAGCCGCTCCATCAGCCGGCTGCCTTTCCTATTGCCGACTGGGCCGTGGGCATGCTTGCGGGTTTGATCGCGGGCGAAATTCGCCCCGTGGCCGCGCAGTGGCGACTGCGCTGTGTGCTCGGAGCGCTGACTTACCTGATGGCCTTTACGGCCATCTTATTTGCAAGAGGCGAGCCATTGCTACCAGGGGGCGGGCTCGTTCTTCAGGCCGTTTCCTTGATCGTCGTATGCTACCGGATTGCCGCATTCGGTGGGGGTGGGCCGCCAGCCGTCTCCGGTGATCGGTTGCCTTGAGCTTTGTTCCCGCTGTCGCCCGCATCGATCACCCCGGACCGGGCTTCCGGGCCAGGACCTTCTGGCGATCCAGTACGAAGCCGATCTTGGTGGAATCCGGATAGAAGACCGCCTTAATCGGCTCGGTCGACTCACCATAGGCGGCCATGATCTTCATAATCAAATTCAATCCCAGCCCGGCGCCTTCCATCAGCTGGTCTCCCTGGTCAAAGGCGCTGCCCGTGTCAAAGTGGTTCAGGCGTAGCCGCGTGACCAGACGCTGCTTTTCCACCCGGGAGATGGGAATATAGTTACAGACCCAGATGGAAACACTGCCGGCATTGGACTTAAAGACGATGTCAAAATACAGGTCCTCGTCCTGAGCCATCTTCAAAAGGTTTGCGTCACCGTTGTCTTCGATTTCCTTTTTAAATTGCTCAAGAACATCGCGATAACCGGATTCCATATCTTCGCTATCGCCCAGGATGGATCTGGTGAACAGATGCTTGTAGTTCGCTTTGCCGGCGTTCGTGGCCACTTCTTTCAGGCAGGTGTATATGTTAAACGTATGCGCTTCCAGCTTTTGTTTGCTCAGTAAGAACTCGACCAACCTACGCAGAAATTCGTCGCGCTTACGGTCCAGACCGTACAGGCGTATAACTATGGACCATTCCAGATCCATTTCGTGAATGTTCTCGCCGTGTTGTTGTATTTTATGGATCATCGCATCCAGATCTATGTCCTGGCGCAAATCCAACGGGGAAAGCGAGTTGAAGAAGTTTATCGATTCCTGGTAAAACGGGTCTCGCAAAAATTGCCGCAGATCGCGATCGAAGATCCAGCGCTTCTTCGCGAGCAGTTCCATGAATTTTTCGCTGCCCTTCAGCGAAATTGTGGAGTTGAAAAGAAAGACACCTTCTCGATCGAGCATGTGTTCGAAGTACCTGATCAGGTCCTCTTCTTTTGTGAAGTACTCGACTATGGTCTCAGCCGCCACCTGCGCGGGGACAGACATGGACTCCCGGAATCCGGATTCACGATGCAGATTGAACGTGCTGTCGACCTGCTCGGCAATGTAGTTGGCCTGATCCCCGTTCAGGGACAGACTGATAAGCCGGGTCAGATGTCGTTTGATATCTTTCACGGATTCGCCGCCGGACGTTTGCAAACAGTTCCGGCGGGGTCGGCCCGGTCAAAGGCAAAAGGCAACGCGTTCAACGAAATTTCAATCCTGAGAATAGAAACAATCAAAAAGATTATGTTTAGGAATTGTGAGGAAAGGCAGCAGGCATCTTTCGCGGGATCCGGTGTTCGGAGACGGTATCAGCAATCGGCGGCCAGTGCAGCATCCAGCGTGATCAGCGGCGCCTGACGCGTGCGCGAGCCAGGAGGTGGGGCGGGGCATCGTGCGCCGGGAGTGCCGGTTCGCGGTCGTTTCCGAAAGGACGACCTCCCGCGTCAAGGCGCTCCCTGGCGCTCCACGTTATCCCGCCAGACATGATACGCATTTGGCCCGCTCAGATCGGCATTAAAGACCGACACGGCGAGGGGGACTGTTTCGCCCAGGAAAATTAGAACTGTAAAATGACTCGAGGTCCCGATTTCGGCAAGCACCGCAACGACATCCGTGATCTGATTGCCGCTCACGCCGCGTAGGTCCGCAATCCCAATCGGACGGAAATTCACACCGGGGATACGGACCAGCCGATCCAAGGACGGGGCTGAAAAGGCGATCCAGGTCAAATCCGCACTTCTGAGCCGGGCGACTATGCTGTCCGCGCGACTCGTTCGATCTGGTGCAAACCGAACAATAAGATTTCCCCGATAGCGCTGCGGCCCGGCTTCAGTCGCCTCCAGTAATCGGGTTAGGTCGGACAAAGAGTCATCCGTGCACGTGGCAGGGACCATATCGGGCTCGAGAGGTTGAGCCACCTGGTTCGACCCCGACGATTCGGGCGCAATATTGTACGCATAGACAGCAAGCCCACCGGCTCCCTCAACGACCTGTATGCGCTCCGTCATTGCTTGCCCGTTTCCGGAGTGCCGAACGTACTCGGCGCTCCAAACCGGCTTGAAATTCTCTTCACCGGCCAGGAGAGCCGGGTCAATCGCGACCTCCCTTCCGATGCGCGAAACTGGTTGTCCCTCCCGCACTCCCAGATGCTGGATTTGTCCGCAGAACACTGAGTAGGGCAAATCAGCCTGTACAGACTCCGCCAAACTGAAGTAAGCTTCGGGACATTTCCCCATGTCCACGCAGGCAAGAAAGCGCCGACCGAACGCGCGTCCGGCGCTCGCATCTCCAGCCGGCTCAGCGGTTGCAGGACTGCTTCCATTTCCGTCGCACACCAAACAAATCGTGACCACCCAGGCCAGAGTCAGCGTCCTCAAGCCGTGCTTGCCCTTGCGTCCATCCATGCTGGTTTCTCCTTCTCGCCTAACGCTGAGCCCCGCCTGGCCGGCTTCTGACCGGCCCCTTCTACCGACCGCCAGTCCGGGCTGGATTCAGGAGGCATACACCGAGGCAGGCTGTGAACGTCGTGTACTGCCGACCGCCAAGAACGAAATCCTCGATAGAAGAGTTCAACACTAACGTAACCCTTGCGGGAGCTGGCAATCAATACATGCTACAGACGAAATGCCATTCATCTCAAGGAATTCTTCGAATGTATAGCCATCCTTTAACGGTCCGGCGATAAAGGCGCTTGCGGCTCGCTGGTATACGGTTTTCAGCGTATCGCCCGGCTGCACCTTTCGGTCCTCCTCCACATGCGACATAAGATTGATTATCGGAAGTGGAGTAGATCCGGAAGCGATCCAGGTGGGTATGGTCACGTTGACATGGGCGCGTCGATGCGCAATGCATGCAACATGTTCGTTTTGATAAGCAGAACCGTACGCGTGGCCCCGCTTTTTTTTGCCCTTATGATGTCGGCCTGCAACGAAGCGGAACCGGCGATGGCCAGGGTGAATGCCGATGGCGGTCTTCGCATGCGGGCTACGGCAAGCGTGCACGCCGAAAAACTGGCAACTATACCGAACGGAACGCACGTGGAAGTTCTACGCACCACCGGTGAAGAGATCGAAATCTCCGGAAGAGTCGGTCGCTGGACGGAAGTGCGTTACCAGGGCAACATCGGCTGGGTTTTCGGTGGCTTCTTGTCGCTGAGTGATCAGGGGCCGGTGAGAGATCCGGTCAGCGCCGGGTCCGGCTCCAACTCCGGCAGTCCCTACTATCTCGTTTCCGATGAAAGCAGTCCGTTACGATCATTGCTCTACTACGAGAACGACCGTATGGCCTTTCTTCGGGAACCATGCTATGACGCCAGTTGCACCGAGACCTCGAACATCGTTCTCATGGTCGGTCTACTTCAGGGCGATTCGATCACGTTTTGGGATCCGGGTCGCACGATACTCTATCTCCAGTGCGATTTCGCGTTACCGCGCATGTCCTGTCGCGACAACGACACGGGCCTGCTTTCGAACAGTTCGCTGGAGCAGGTCTCCGAGGAATCTGTTTCGGATCTCCCGGAATTTCACGATCCGGCTGCCGTTTCCGCCGAACTGGACCGCATCTTTGCAGGGGAACTTTGAAACGAACACCGATCCGATCTCACAGAACTTTCCCCGGCAAAAAGCACAATCTCTTTGCGACCCGAAAGCACTATCGTGAGGCTGGCGGTGCGCGCAAAAATCGTACGATCATGTAGCGCCGATTGCAGTTCCATGTAAACGATCGCGGAATCTTTTTCGGGCAGCCGCACAGTAATGGCCAAACGGCTTATCCGGTCATTTCCTTGCGATAGCGCGCCGGCGAATGCCCGTAGGCCTTGCGAAAAAGGCGAATAAAATGCGAAACGTTTTCGTAGCCGATCTCAAAGGCGATGTCGGTAATGCTCGCTTCCCCCTGTTCGAGCAGCTGGCGTGCTTTTTCCAGGCGTTTCTCCTGCAGCCATTTGCCGGGGCTCCTGCCGTAAGTCCTCTTGAAGTCGCGCTGAAACGTCGAAAGGCTGCGCCCGGAAAGCAAAGCATAGTCCGAAACGCCGAGTCCTTTGTCATAGTGTTGGTTCATCAGCTCCGTCAGATCGCGCAAACGCTGCGTGGAAATGCGAAACAACCAGTCTACAAAACCCCTTTCCGGGTCCTGGTCGTGCAGCAGCTCAAGCGCTTCCAGTAGTTTCAGACGCAGCATGGCGGAAGCCCGCCGTTCGAGGCTGCCAAAGACATCGTCCAGGCCTTTCAAGAAATTCAGAAGTGCGCGCGAGGCCTGAAACCGGTAGCCCGGTGGGGTGGCCCGGCTGGCCATGCGCACCGGCTGGCGCGATAGAAATTCCCGAAGAATAGCCGGCTCGAAGAACAACAGATACTGACGAAAGCTTCCTTCCCGGGGCGTAAATAAATCCGAAACTCCGAACAGGTCCGGCGGCAAAAACAAGGCTTCGCCGGCCCGCACCTCCAGACTTTCCCTGGCAGAAAGCACAATCTCTTTGCGACCCGAAAGCACTATCGTGAGACTGGCGGTGCGCGCAAAAATCGTACGATCGTGCAGCGCCGACTGCAGTTCCTTGTAAACGATCGCGGAATCTTTTTCTGCCGCCAGAACACGCACTCCCGGCGCTCCGTACAGGCGCTGAGGAACGACCCACGCGGGCCCGCCCTGCCCCGTATTTTGCGCGTTCACCTCTGTGTCTCTGGCTTCCATCTGTGTTTGTCCTCCGCATCGCTTTGCGAGCGAACCGGCGCGCGTGCTGCCCATTTTCGGGCAGCCGCACAAGAATGCCTGACCTTCTCTACATGGCTGCGAATTGTTTTTCAACCGCCTTGTGGTCTTTGCGCCAGCTTTCATAGATGCTGGTCGACACGGGTCGGGGAAGATGTCTTCGCTTCCGGCTTCCAGCCCGCTCAGTACGTTTTGGGCCACATCCCGTGAGGCCGTCTTCGGCATTTCCACCCCGGCCAACATGTCTGTATCCACGGCGCCCGGAAACACATTGAAGACCGCTATGCTTTTTGCAGCCAGGGTCGCCCGCAGCGATAGGCCCACGGACCACGCCGCCGCTTTGGAAGCGTTATACGCCGACATGCCCGGCATGCTGGCCAGAGACAGGAGCGTCAGAATGGTCACAATCGCACCGTCTCCGTTTTGCTCGAGCACGGGAACAAAGGCCCGGTCCATGTCCAGGGGGCCCCAGAGATTCACGGCCAGGTTTTTCTGAAACGAATCCCGCGGCGCTTCGAGCAAATTGCCCCAATCCAGGACCCCGGCATTGTTCACGAGAATTTGGGTGTCCCGGGCAACCTGCGCCGCGTTCTGGATGCTCGCCAGATCGGTCACGTCGAGGCCGATGGCCTGTACGCGTTCGTCGTGAAATGCGACGCTTGCAGGATTGCGGGCCGCGGCATAGACCCGGCGGGCGCCTTTTGCGAGAAAAGCCTGCACCAGCGACGCGCCGATGCCGCGATTCGCGCCCGTCACAAAAACAACTTTCGATTCGATGTTCATTTCATTCCTCCCGGTCAAACTCTTCATGCGTTCGACCGGGAAAGAACATACGATAGATGGCGTGAACCCGCCAGGCCGCCCCGGTCACGGATAGTCGAAACAGGTCATGCGACGAAACTTTTTTCAGACGGGGACCTGCTCGAGGCAGATTTGCGCGGAGTCTTCGTCCGAAAGCGGCTCCCCCAGGAGCGCACAGCAATGCGGGGCGCTCGGTTCCGATCGCACATCTTTTCGGAAATGCCGACAGGTTTTGTAGGCGCCGAAGGTCCGCCCGTCGCGTCTGGCAAGCGTTACGTTGAGGATCTGCTCGAGAATGCCAATCAGTTCTGTAGCACGACCCGTGGCTGCTATCTCCTGCGCCAACGACTGGCCCGGGTCTTGCTCCAGCAGTGCCCGTGCACGGGCGGTTAAGTCCAGATCTACCGAGCGGCCGTCGCGTGCTCCGGGCTTCTTGCTGACCAAACCCTTTTTTCGAGCGCGATCAGAGTCTGCGAGACGGTGCCCCGAGTAGATGCCAGATATTCGGCAAGGGCCGCTCGGCATGAATCGTTTCGGTCATGCTGATGGTCTTTTTCTGGGGACAGCGATCGGCACCGTACTTACGCAACCACCGCGCGGCAAAAGTGTGCCGGGTTCTCTGGTGGGCTGTACGGATCAGGGCTGCCCGGTGCCGCCACAACCAGGTGCGTAGCAAGCAGAACTGCAGCGTGGCATCGCCGGGATGAACCGCCACTGCAGCATCGTCATAGGGCTTGCTTTGCATCTTTGAGGGCGACTTTGATTCGGCCCTCGATCACAAAAGCGGGCGGGAAGCCCTGCCCCGCTCCCTTCTCGTCCGGGTAGAGACGGCAGGCGTTCGGTCCGTCGGTTCTGGTGGGCGCGACGTCCTGGCCGTTAACCAGAATTGTGGGAGAGCCAAAAGCCCTGGCGAAATCGGGGGCGTGCCGGTCCTGGCGACAGTGTTCCTGCCAGGTTTCTGACAGTCCAAGACGGTTCAGCGCGAGGCTGAGCTCCGCGCGCGCAGCGTTCACGTTGGGACAGTCGGCATCGTAGATGAGTTCAATCTTCATTATGTAACGCGTTTACGCGTGCCGAAAACGGCGGAGCGCTCCGCGGATCAATGCGCGCGTGGCGCGCTCAGACCATCAAGAACCGCTCAGGCCACACCAGCTGGTCCGGATCCGTCCCGCATCCAGGGCCTGCAAAAGAGCCCGCGCCCGGGATGTGACAGCGGCCGCATTTGGTTGGGGATGCGGACCATTCGGGATGGCCCGCATGACCCCGGAAATGTTCTGATTTTCGACCGAGCGGGCGCTGGCTTCCTTCTTCAAGGCCCGGATCAGCTCGCCCTCATCGTTAAAATAGTAACGCTCTTGTATCTCCGTGTCCACGGTGCCCGGGTTCTCGCTGTCCGGCGATTCCGGATCAAAACTCCAGGTACTGGTCACGTGGTAGGCAAATCTCAGCCGATTGCCTGAAACGAGATATTGCTCGTTACGCCCGCCGTGCTCGTAGCCTTCGCTGTATTCGATCAGCCGGACCTCGGGCCCTGCGTGGTGGATTCGAACCACGCCGGATACCGGATGGTCGGGGCAACTGTACTCGATGGTTTCGCTTTCCGCTGTGTCGGCCATCGCAGCATTGTAGTCGGCGACGATGGATTCGATCGTCGCATTGTCCCCCGTGTCGGTTCCAGACTCCGGATCGGAAGAGTCGGTGTTGCTGCAGATAGCCAGGCTCAACGTTGCTGTAAGAAGTCCGCCTACAAGGATCGCGCGCATTGGCGGAGTTTTCGGGCCACCGGGGCACCGGGAAAGAGAAAAAATTCCCGACGGTCGCCGGAGTAACTCATTGACGTTGGAAAAAACCCGCTACGCCGATGGGTGAGCGATTTCGGACGAAACCGGCGTGCAACACATACGGCCCGTACCTGCCCGGGAAATGCAGCCCTTCATGGTGGTCTATCCGGGTTGAACAGGCCGTTTCGCGTTCCCATGCCCGCTTTGAACTCAGCGCCCGCGATTGCGGAAGAGGAAGCCCAGGCCCGCAAACACCAGACCAAAAACCAGAATCGCGGTGGCAGAAACGTAGTCGTTCGGAAGGTCTGTTCCCTTCCAACGCAGGCTCAGGTCAAAGAGCGTGTTTACGAAACCCAGAATTCCGATGAAGGTACCAAGACCGCCAATGCCCTGGATCACAAGGATTACATACTGCATGTCGGTCGGTGGTCTGCGTTCGAGTGCAGGTCAAGGAATTTAGGACACCCAGCGTGTCCTGGGTTTTTAGCGCTCTGATTCGCGTTCGACCCAACCAGAAACCAGGGCAGCAGAGCGGCTGGTTGTACGCCTATCCGCAGACGACATAACTTCGCAAACAGCGGAACGCTCTGTTGGGAAAGGGGGTGACACAGGGTCCCGGGTTCGAAAAATTGCGCAGATTTTGTGTTAGAATTGTTTTAGGACCAACCGGAAGGCATACATATGTTTAGTGAAGCGACCCTGCGCGTTATGCCGGGGCCCTCGCGGAGAAAACATTTCACCGATCGCCGAAACGAGTCGATCCGGTAAGCAGAGAACCCCGGACAGTATCCATGCGTAAACTTCGCTCCTTTCAGCCCGCTGGGCGACCCCGACCGCGCCACGAGCGCCCGTACTACATTCTGTACGCCATCGTCCTGATCGCTTCGATGGTCTTTACAACACGGGCGGTCATGTCAGGCCGCGACAGCGATCCCGGCCCCCTGGCTCTGGCCGGTCACTCTGTGCCGCCGGCCTGGCTGTCCTTTCAGGCCTCGGCGAGCGCCCAGGAGACCCTTGGGGACTGGCTGGGTGAACACAGCCCGCAGCCCCTTGATCCCGTCTCACGCAATCAGATCCGGCATGCCGAAGACCAGCTCAGCGGATTTTTGAGCAATACGGCCGGCCAGAACAGCTTCCCGGGACTGGCTCTGGGAATCTATCGTGATGGCATCCCCATTTACGAGCGCTCGCGCGGGATCGATCTCAACGCCCCCCAGCAATTGGCCTCCGTTACCAAGACCTTCACAGCGGTCGCGATTTTGCAGCTGGCCGAGCGCGGCCTTCTGGGCCTGGACGACGAAGTCTCGCGTTACTATCCGGAACTGGAAATGTCCCGCAATCCCCTGGGCGGGCGTCCGGTCACCATTCGCCACCTTTTAAACCAGAATTCCGGCATGCCGTACGGCTCGGCTCGCGGCCAGACGGTGCGCACCGAAACCGGGCGTTATTATTCGGTCGTCACGCAGATTGTCCCGGCCGGCCAGAGTTTCATGTATTCCAACTACAACTACTACCTGCTGGGCGCCATCCTGGAACGCGTCACCGGCCGCTCCTACCCGGAGTACATTCGGGAAGAGATTTTTGACGTGGCCGGCATGTCGCAGTCCCGGGTTTCCGAGCAGGCCAACGGGGCGTCCGGAGTCTCCAGTTCTGTTACCGACCTGTCACGGTTCTTTGTGGCTCTGATAGGCCGATCCGGCGAACCGCGACTCCGGCGGCTGATTGGCGACGATAGCCTGGCCGAAATCGCCGCCGTCCCCGAACATATCCACGAACTCACACCGGATATTCAGTACTACGGCCTGGGAATGCGGGTCCAGTATCGCCATGGAGAGGTGTCGGAGCTTTTTCATACGGGCATCTGGTACAATATCTTTGCCGAGATCCGGATTTTTCCACACGAACGTTCGGCCCTGATTCACCTGGCGAATCCGCCCCAGTTTCGGCACCCAACCGTCGTAGGTTACCGCTGGCAATCCGCGACGTTGGCCGCAACCTACGTGAAACTTGTTGACACTTTGCTGTTTCGATCGTCTAATTCTGAGATCGAAGCAAGCAGCGATATCTGAAAGCCGGGCTCCGTCCGGGCCATCGCCGCTTCTTTCTTTCACAAAGAACGTAAGGTCGGGGGGAATGGGGCGTGGGACGATTGTGGCTCCCGGGTTTGTTTTGTGTGCTCGGCGCTATGGGCGCCGGCTGCGTCCCTTCTGTACATAGCTATCCCATCGGCGGACCGGCGGTGCATCCTCTGGCCCTCACCACAGATTCCCCGGAGGTGCGGGCCGGTCGCGAGCGACTGGAGGCCTATTTGCAGTGGGGCTTCCAGCAACAACACTATCCGACCATGACCGCAGGCGTGGTGGTGGACCGGGAGCTGGTCTATGAGCACTACATTCAAAGCCACGGCCGGCGCACCTATGCCCTTGCTTCGATTACGAAAACATTTACGGCCACCGCCATCATGCAGTTGGTCGACCGGGGTCTGGTCCATCTGGATGACCCCATCACGAAGTTCTTTCCCGACCTTGATCTGAGCACCCCTGGCCTGGACTCAGAGCCGATCCTTATCCGGCATTTGCTTTCGCATACCAGCGGTATACCGGACCTGCGGTACTACGATCACCCGGATTGGGTCAGCGAACAGGAGTCCGGTTTGGAGTTCCGTGTGCCCCGCCAGATCTACCCGGCCGGCCGCCACTACCGGTACGCCAATCATGGCTTTATGATTTTGGGCGCCGTAGTGGAACAAGTCAGCGGGCAACCCCTGGAAGAGTACTACCGCACATACATCTTTGAGCCCCTGGATATGCGTGATGCGCACTACGGGTCTAACCTTTCGGGCGCTTTTGGCATCTACACTTCGTTGCACGATCTTGCCAACTACGCCATCATGTGGTTGAACGAGGGCCGTAACCTGCGCGGGCAACAGGTGCTTTCACCCGAAGCCGTGCGCATGATGCTCGAACCGCCGCTCATTTATCCGGATGGAACCAACCTGCCGTACTGTGGTCTCGGCTGGCGCGTGCATCGCGAAGGCAATTACGTAAATACGTTTTTTCATATCGGGGGCGCCGATGGAACGATGACCTGGATCCAGATGTTTCCCCGCTACCGCGTGGCGATTCTGTATCTTGGCAATCCGCCGGAAATGCGCGATGAGGTCATGTACCGCATCCCCGAGATTCAACACCGACTGGGCGACCTGGCGACAGCGATGGTCGGTGCGCCCCAACCGGTTTACAACTACGAACCAAGTATCGCCGGCTCCTCGTTGCGCTCACGGATCGTCGGACAGTATCAGGATCCGCTCAACAATCAGGCGATTGAAGTGCGCGAAGAAGACGGCCGTTTGATGGCCAGCTGGCTGCGGGGCCGAACGGAGCAAATTGTGCCGGTGGCGCCGCGTCAATACCAGGGTACGGCCAGCGGGATCGTCTATGATTTTCCCTTTACGTCTTACGACGGAAGCGCGGTGGGCATCGCCACCATGAGCCAGTACTTCTTTCGCGCCGGCGAGCAAAGCGCGGACAAAGACCTGGAAGGCGCGCACCCGGACGAATTGCCGCTGCTGGCTTCTCCTTAACCTGCTGGCGATGAACGCGCCGCCTCTTCCAGATCGTTCATAAGCCTGGTATACTCGGCATTGCTCAGCACGTAATCCTGGGCCACGTCTTTGGAGCTTGTTTCGATTTTGCCCTTGTTATCTTTCTTAACGGAAACGGCCTGCACGCTGATGAGCCGGAACTGGCTGCAGTCGGGACAGGCCTTGAATTGCACGACCGAGTGAATCTGGTCGGCCTGGCCCGCGGTGAGTTCCCGCAACTGGCTCATATCGCCCGCTTCCAGCTGTCGTTTCAGGGCGCCGGGGTTGCGCAAAGCGCTGAGGGGTCGGATTTTCTTCTCGTCGTCAACCCAGCGGCCACAGGCTTCACAAAAAGGCTGCATGGCCATGCCGGCGCCCAGAAAACCGGCGCCGCCGACGATGATCAGCGCCTCAATGGTCCAAACAATGTAGAGCGCAATGCCGGTGGGGCGAATGCTGCGAATCTGCCAGACGCCCTCTTCCGCTATTCGCAGAACTGCGTCGAAAAGCGGCGCTGGTTCAAAGACCCAGACGTCGCCCTCGAATACTATGTGCACATACACCACCCAGCTGAAATAAACGGCGAAGACCCCCGTAACAACGCCACCCAACGCTCCCAACAATCCACTCCGGGACTTGCCCAGCATGCCGCCGATTCCGGTCGCGCCACCTACCAGGAGTCCGAGCCCGAGGGTCAGAAAGAAGTTTAGATACACGAATGGGATATAATAAACCGCATAGCTGTACAAATAGGCCAGTATCACAGCCACCAGGGCGCCTGCAATAAGCGACAGCGGAATGGCCAGCGGCCCAAAACGCCCGGATGGTTTATAAAAATGATTCATCGTGTGTCTCCGATTCTGTTGAACGAAGGCGCCCGACACAATTAAAGAAAGCAAGAAGAAACCGAAATTGAGACGATCGTTGGCACGTCACCTGACGCTTCGTCCTTGACAGGAAAGCACTGGCGGGCGCGTTTCCCGGGAATCACCAGCCGGCGCCGACAAGGGTATTCGGGAATGCAGTCCGTTCGAACAAGACCAATCGCAGCAGGCTTTTCGTACTTCCTCTTGGTATTCGCGGCGGGCTTTGCGCTGGGCACATTGCGCGTACTTTTTCTTGTGCCGGTACTCTCTGAGCGTTACGCCGAGTTGCTGGAAATGCCGGTCATGTTGTGCGTTATCTATTTCGCGGCCCGTTTCGTGGTGCGCCGTTTACTGACCCGTCCCGGGGGTACGTCGGCCGTACCCGCCCTGCTGGCAGGCACTCTGGCGCTCGTCTTGTTGCTGGGGGCCGAGTTCGGACTGGTGCTCTATTTGCGCGGAATCAGTCTGGAGCAGTACTTCAGCGAACGCGACCCGATTTCGGGCACGGTGTACTACCTCTCGTTAGTTGTGTTCTGGTTTGCACCGTACTGGTTCTGGCGCAGAGCCGACTGAGAGCTTCGGCGCCCTCCTTTCTTGTGTCGCGCCCGGCAATGGACCCGCGGAACGAAATCTTGCCTGCGGTCGTCGCACGCGGGTGGTCCAGGGGTCCGGGAGCAGGCCCGCTTCAAAGAACGTGGAAGTCCGGGCGGGCCATATGGAGTTCCATTCAGAACCGATGGCGCCGGTGCCGGTAGCTTAGCTGAACCAGCGTTTGGTTGCTTCAGCGCCGATTTCGATACCCGAAAGCCGTGCCCGTTGCACCAGGGTCCAGAAGCCACGATAGGTCGCGCGATCGTGCAGTTCGCCTTCGTGCTGGATCGGTCCCCAACTGGCGTCCTGGGCTGCGATCAAGACCTGCACTCCTTTTTCGACTTCGGAATGATCCGGTTTCATGGCCTCGACAATGGCGTCGATCTGCGTGGGATAAATCGACCACATGCGCATGAATCCAAACTGGTAGCGTGCGCGTGCGGCATCGGACTTTGTCTGTTCAAAATTCTTAAGATCAAGCGTTACATTGTGGGCCGGAACCACGCCGTGAGCCAGGGCCGTGGCGACCACGTTTGCTTTAGCGCGTCGGAGCAACTCGTGCTCAAACTGCCCCGGACTTTTCATGCACGCCAGGGGAATTGCGCCGAAATGGCCGGAGATGAAGTCCATGAGACCAAAATCGAGCACCTGCATCCAGGGCAAAGCAGCGATCTCGGCTGCATCACGCAACGCGCCGTGAGTTTCAATCAGCACATGAATGGGGATTTCGCGTTTGATTCCGGCCTTTTGTGCGGTTTCGCGAATATAGTCGATCATCTCGCGCACCTGGGAGGCCGCGGTTGGCTTGGGAATCGTCAGGTAGGCGAGCTTTTCTCCGGCGCCTTTGACCAGAATATCGACGTCCTGCTTCCAGTGGCGGTTGCTGTGATCATGAATGCGCGCGCCGGCCATGCCGAATTTGTTTTCGGCCGAGTTGGTGATACGCACGATCATTTCGGCGTGTTCTTTTTCCTGTCCCTGGGGCGCGCCATCCTCACAGTCCTGGGTGATGTCGAAAACGGGCCCTTTTTCCGACTGGAGGGCCAGCGCCTTCGTAATCATCTTCTCGTTCCCCGCGAAATGTTCGCACGAGGGAATTACCGGAAATTCTTTCTCACCGGCGAAAAGGGCGTCTTTAGGATGGATCATAACGGTTCGCTCACCTGAAAAGATTGGGTCAGAGTCCCCGGAAAGCGCACCGTAGCAAGCCTTTTACACGCCTATCGGTGGCGCTTCTCGAGCTCGGAAGCCACGTCGCTCAGGGAAAGGTCCAGGTGGACCAGGAGCACCTGGAGGTGAAATAACAGGTCCGCGGCCTCGTGCAGAATCTCCGGCCGCTTGCCGTTCTTGACGGCTATGATGACCTCGCCGGCCTCTTCGCCGATCTTCTTGAGTATGCGATCGTCTCCGTCCCTGAAAAGATTGGCCGTGTAGGACCCGGCCGGCAAAGTTTCGCGTCGCTCTTGAAGCAGGCTCTCAAGTTCTTCCAGAAATTTCATGTTTCCTCCTGCGGACGGGAATTCCGCGCGCCGCAAGCACCTCTTTTACTTCATCAACGGTGAATTCGCGAAAGTGGAAAATGGATGCGGCCAGAACCGCGTCCGCCTGCGCCTTGAGAATCACTTCTGCGAGATGTTCGGCGTTTCCGGCGCCGCCCGACGCAATGACCGGCACCTGAACCACGGAACGCACAGCCGCGGTGAGCTCCAGGTCATAGCCACGATTCGTCCCATCGGCATCCATGCTTGTCAAAAGAATCTCCCCCGCGCCGCTCTCAGAGGCCTGCCGGGCCCATTCGACCGCGTCCCGACCGGTGGGCGTGCGCCCGCCGTGCAGAAAGACTTCGAAGGCAAACGGGGAGCCGGCCACTGTGCGACGCGCGTCAATCGCGCAAACGATGCACTGAGCCCCGAACTGCCGTGCGGCCTGGGAAAGCACGGCCGGGTTTTCAAAGGCGGCCGTGTTTATGGAGACCTTGTCCGCGCCGGCCCACAGCATTGTGTGCACGTCATCAACTGTTCGAATCCCGCCGCCGACCGTAAACGGAATAAAGATTTCATCCGCGACCTGCTCGACCAGGTGCGCCACGGTGGCACGCCGGTCCGAGCTGGCTGTAATGTCCAGAAAACACAGCTCGTCAGCACCGGTCGCAGCATAGTAGCGCGCGTTTTCGACCGGGTCGCCGGCGTCACGCAAATCGACGAAATTCACGCCCTTGACGACGCGACCGTCCTTGATGTCCAGACAGGGAATGACCCGGTGCGCAAGCACGGGGCAGATTCCCGTGATCGCGCCGTGTGTCATTCAGTTTTGCCGGGTCAGGCGACCGGGGCTTCGACCCCGCCACGTTTCTGCACGTGCTCCTGCATCCGCATGGCGTGGGGGTTGCCGGGTTCATAACTGAGTGCCTTACGCACCATCTTGTCTGCGCGTTTGGTAACGCCCATCGTCAGGTATATATCCGCCAGATGCACCAGGTTCTGCACGTTCTGGGGCTCACGCAAACGGACACGCTCCCCGAAATCTGCGGCCGCGTCCAGGTCGCGCAACCTCTTGTAGAGAAAACTGGTCAGATACAGCATGTCGGTATCGGCCGGATTCAAATCTACATACTTCTGGGCAAAAGTGATCGCCCGCGAGTACTCCTTGAGTTTGAAGAGCGTAACCGCGAACTCCTTCATAACGATGGGGCACGAAGATTGTTGTACGGTCAGCTCGCCAAGCTGGTCAAGGGCGCCCTGCCAGTCTCCGTCGCGGCCCAGCTTGCGCGCAACCTTTACGATTTCTTCCGTCCTGTCGTCGGCCCCCGCGCGCAGGGCCTGGCGCATGTCCGGTCCGGTATATTCGATGCGCATCAGCGAGAAGTCGTCCGTGATCTCCCCGGAACCCGAGATCAGCTCGAACATTCGAGTCAAATCGGCGTTGGATTCTTCAACAACGACCAGGAATTGCTGCTCGTCCTCGTTGATGATCCGCTCGCCATCTTCTCTATGACCCAGCAGCACATCATCTCGCCCGTCCGAACCTGCCACAAAGATGTCGCCCGGGTACAACTGGACGCTCTGAATAAACACGCCGGTGCCCATACCGGTAGTGCCCAGCTTGCGAAACATGATGTCCTCATCCAGGAAGCTGGCTTTGCCGTCGCGGTACAGTACGGACGAAGGATGCTCTGCATTAAGATAATAGAGAAAACCGCTTTCCTCGTCCATGAGGCCGAACACGATCGATATCAGCATGCTGCCATCGAAGCTTTCAAAGATCTTGTGCAGCTCAATAAACGAGTTCTTGAGCCACCGTTCCGGGTACACATTCTGGGCGGCGGGAGAAAGCTGGGTTCGGTTCACCATGGATTCAAAGACCGCGCCCAACACCAACGCGCCGCCTGCGCCCTGAATCGATTTTCCCATGGCGTCGGCGTTCATGAATACAAGGTACGGCCGGCCCATTAGAATCAGCCGGTGAGCGCTGCAGAGGTCGCCGCCGATTTCGTCATGGCGATTACGGAATTCGAATTTCTTTTTCTGGCGGATCAAAAAGTCTACTTCGGCCCGCTCGCCCGTATAGTGGTTGGAGCCCAGGGGGCGCGTGAGCATGGCCGTCAGGAAGTAGTCACCATCCTGCTGCGTTTTCAGCTTTTGCACTTCGTCGAGCGTATTCTTGAGTTCGGCCGTGCGTTCTTTGACCTTTTCTTCCAGGTTTTCCGCATAGTCCCGTAGTTTCTTCTGTGCCGAGCGAATAGAAGCCACCATGCCGTTAAACGAGCGGGACAAGAAACCGATTTCGTCTTCAACTTTGACAGGCACTTCCACCTGGAGGTCGCCTTCGTTAACGCGGGTTACACCGGAGAGCAGACGTTCCAGAGGAGAAACGAGGGCGCCATAGAAGAACAGCCGAAAGCCAAGGGCCACGATGATGACAACCGCAAGCAGGATCCAGACGAGCTTATTGGCCGCCTCATGAACAAAATTACGATAGGCGATGTAAGAATACCCGACCTCGTAGAGCTTGCCGTCGGCAAGGTCCAGTTGCATAAAACCCACGTAGGGGTCCCGTTCAATGTCCGCGCCCGCGTAGTGCCGGTAATGGCGTTCTCCGAGGGCTTTCATGGGGCGCAGCATTTCGAGCAGCTCTTCTTTCAGGACCGCTCCTTCGCTTGCGCTGGCCTGAATGCGCTCCAGAAGCACGCTGGCAAACGGCCGATAAGCCTCGTCGGGTTTCTCCGAGAAAGGCGTAAGAAAGGCGATCGCCCCTTCGCGAAAATTGGCCTCAGGCACGGCCCGTAGCTTGTTTGTGCGGTAGGTGATGCGGTTGGAATTGCCATCCAGGCTGGCCATAATCACCGCAGCCCGATCGGTAACATCCGGCGCCAGCTGACTGTTCAGATCGCGGATCGCGCTTGCGTAGGCGGCAAAATTCGGGTGCGCGCCGTTCAGGATGTTTTCCAGCTGCTCGTCAAATTCAGTGCGTGTCAGATTCTGAATGTCCAGGGCCATAATGCGTCCGCGCACGGCGCTGTTCAGAAATTCGGTCCGGAACTCTTCCAGGTGTACATTCACGTCGCTGGTAAACGGACTGACATTCAAAGTCCCATCGGCCAGAGACAATGTTGCCCGGTACCGCACGTCTTCGGGGCGGTAGTCTTCCGCCGCCAGCACAAGCCGCGTGTCACGACGATGCACCTGATCGTAAGCGCTCTCTTTATCTTGCAACGTGAAGAGACTGATCGGCACGAGCAGCAGCATGAAAGTCGCCAGGCTGATGCCGACAATCTTCGCCATGAAGGTCGTACGGTCGGTGGTTGAGTTGATGTACAGGATCGCGAGCGAAAAGAAGCCCACGATGACCGCATTCGTAATCACGATCTGATGAGTGCCGCGGTCGAGGGCGCCATCACGGCTTAAGACATTCGTGATGCCCGGAACCAGCGTTCCGATCATGAAAAAAACCGTCATGCCGATGAGCACCCAGCGGCTGCCCTTGTTTCCAATTGCCTGCGCAACGCCGCAACTGTAGACCACAAACATATTCAGAAGAATCAAAAATCCGACATACTTACTGACCAGGTCCGCGTCAAAATCCCAGTAGTGGCCGTCAAAGTGATATACGCGTGGCGCATTGAGAGTCACATAAAAGAAGTAACCGGACGCGAGCAGGGTCGTAGAAACCTGCACAATCAGCAGCACCACTGAAAGGCGCTTGTACTTACGTTGCGGGAATGAAAGCATGTACTGAGTGGCGAATGCCTCTGCCAGCAGCACAAATAGAACCGTGCCCCAACGGTGGAAGGCGGCCAGGCTATCGAAGTAGGCAGACGCCAAAACATAAGGTGCGTAGAAGAGCACCATGAACGAAAACAACAGGCCCAGCCACACCGTTGCGCGGCTCTTCTTTTTGATGTTAAAGAGAAGGAAGGCGATGAAGCCCACAAAGACCGATACAATCAGAGGAGCGAGAGCGAAAAAATTGAAGAAAATACGATCCGCGATAGCCATTGGTCTGAACCTGCCCCGCGCCAGTTCATTCGTCAATCAATTGCGGCGCGCCCTCTCATATTAGACGAAAAGATTACCGATTCACGACTCGCCAGTGGCGGCGATGGCCTCTCGCCGGGAGCGGATGTCCTGCTCCAGCTCCCCCAGCACAGCTTCCAGGGCCCGGCCGTAGCCGCGCACCAGCGCTTCGGGACTGCGACTTTCCAGCGGAACGCGCCGGGCGTACCGGCGATCGAGCAGGACTTCGCCATTCCGGGTCAAAAGGAAAACGTGCATCTCCAGGACGGCGGCCGGACTGTCTCGAAAGTCCCCGTAAAGCGCTTCTACTGCTGTTTCCAGCAGCAAACGCGCGCGCAATCGACTGGGGGATCCGAGCACGGCGCGAAACAGGCCGCGATCGTCCAGCCAGCGACGCGCTTCGCCTTCCAGATTCGAGCCGGGCGCCACCAGAAACTCGTTGTAGAAATCGGCTTCGTATTCGACCTCACCCGTTCGGTACACCAGCGGCCGGTCTGAGAAACGCCGCTCCACCTGGAATCGCTGCACCTCGAGGTTCAGGTCTGCGAACAGGGCCGGCCCCTCCCGGGTTTGACGTTCCAGTTCGATGGCGTAGGACCGTTTCTCCGGGGCAGCCCGCTCCAGCTCCGGCAAGCAGCCCACAACCACGCACATGATGGAAATCAGAGCGCCCATTCGGAGTCGGGACAGGTTTAGAAAGATTCTCTGCATGAATATCACCGATCAATGCTGGAGCGAGCCGGCGCTTCCCCGAAGAGGATTAAGGAAGGATACCGTTTTGCGTTTTCCGTGATCTCGCGCATGTCCTGAGAAGCCGCGCGCATGTTTTCAACAGTTTCATTGATTTGAGACTCGTTCGACGCGATCACATTGTCCAGCCGCTCCATGGCGGTGGTCACGCTGGACAGGGTCTGGTTGATGCGTTCCGGAGTTTCCTGCAGTTCCGGGTTCGACGTGATCTGCTGCAACTCTTCGTTGGTCCGACGCAGCTCCCGTAAGAGCAAAGTCGCCTCCCGGGATAGGCCCGGAAGATTGGCTTCTTCCATAGAAGAGGTGAACACGCCCATCATGCGATCCAGATCGCGGGTCAGACGCGCTACGGCGGCAGGGTCCACCTCCTCCACCAGGCTATCCACCGCAGAACTCAGACGGCTGATGGTGCTTGCCGCGGACGGAACGTAGGTCGTTTCGGGCTTCCAGGAAATCTCGAGGGGCGGATAGCGCTCGGGCGGCAAATAGTCCACTTCCAGATATGCCTGCCCGGTCAGGCCCTGGGCAGCCAGACGAACCCGCAGTCCGTCTTCAATCATCTTCCTGAGGATCTCGTCGGTGTCTTCTCCGCCCCCGGCAAGACCGCCGAAACCCCGTGGAAGACTCATACGCACAATCACATACCGACCCAATTCGTAGTATTCGTCGCTCGCAGGGTCCAGATCATAACTGTTACGAACGAAATCAATCTGCTGGACCACGCCAATTTGAACGCCCCGGTGCTTCACCGGGGAACCGACGTCCAGGCCCTGCACCGATTCGTCCAGGTAGGTTTCCATGTAGACCGGTTGTCGAAAAAAGACGCCCACGCCCAGCACGACCAGGGCTGCCAATCCAAGCCCCACCGCGACCAGCACAAACAGGCCTAACTTAAAATAGCTACCGCGTCGCTTCATGATTCCGCCTCCGTGCCAGGCCCGGCGCCAATGGCCGCCGCCTCGCGGTGAAAAAACTGATGCACCCAGGGGTGTTTGCTCTCATCTCGCAGGCGCGCTGGATCGCCCTCTGCGATGATGCCGCGGGTGCGCTTATCGAGCATGATGACCCGATCTGCAATTGCAAAAATACTCGGTAACTCGTGGGTCACGATCACAAAGGTGATGCCCAGATCGCGCGAGAGATGCAGAACCAATCGATCCAATTCTGCGCTCGTGATTGGGTCCAGGCCCGCCGAGGGTTCATCGAGAAAAAGAATGGAAGGATCCAGGGCCATGGCGCGCGCGATCGCCGCCCGTTTTTTCATGCCCCCGCTCAACTCTTCCGGCATGTGCTCGGCAAAGGCTGCCAGGCCCACCAGGCCCAGCTTCATACGGGCAATCAGTTCGGTGGCGCTGTCGGGAAGTTTAGTGAACTCGACCAGGGGCAGCCGCACGTTATCGAGCACGTTCATGGAGCCAAACAGCGCGCCTTGTTGGTACATGACTCCGAATTGACGCAGGATAGCCAGACGCTCTTCACCCCAGGAAGTCACGATGTCCTGGCCCCGAAAGCGCACGGCGCCGTCCATTGGTGGGTACAAACCAATCATATGCTTGAGCAGGGTGCTCTTTCCGCAGCCCGATCCCCCCAGGATGACAAAAACCTCACCGGACTGCACGTCGAAGTTCAACCGATCCAGCACGACCGCACCGTGGTAGCCGGCGGTCAGGTTGCGCACCTCAATCACTGTTTCGTGACTCTGCTCCACTTCGATCCACCCGAGGGCTTGCGGGACCGCGCATCCAGCGTTCGCGGCTGTCGCTCTTAAGACTGTAATGAGTATCGGGCCGGCAGGACTCTGAATTCAGAGGCAGCCCGGGAATCAGGGGGCAGAGCCAGCGGCCAGACCATCAATGATCCCGGCCAATTCCAGGTCACGCGACGTAAGACCGCCCACGTCGTGGCTCACAAGATCGATCGTGACCCGGTTGTAAACATTGGACCATTCGGGGTGGTGATCCATCTTTTCCGCCGCCAGGGCAACGCCGGTCATAAAGCCAAAAGCCGCCCGAAAGTCCGCAAACTTGAACTCGCGATGCAGCTTGCCCTGCTCTACTTTCCAGGCGGGCAGTTGCCTCAGGGCTTTTTCCACCTGGGCTGCGTCGAGTTTTGACATGGAGGCCTCCAGACTACATTTCATGCGGGCTGCGGCACGCGAATCATAGAATGGAGCGCGGCGCTTCGGAACACAAGCCCTTCTGGTTCCACCGAAGAGAGCTGCACCTGGCAATTTGGCGGCCGTAGCGCTGACATAGATCATGCCCGACCAGACCGAGAAGGCATATACTGGGGGCACTTCGATAGTTGGGTTTCGGGAGGATCCATGCAGCTCGTGAGTTCGGCCTTCGGGCCCGGAGATCAGATCCCAGGCGCTACTGCTGCGACGGGGATGACCTATCGATCCCACTTTCGTGGTCCGGGCTACCGGATGGGACCCGGAGCATTGCCATCATTATGGACGATCCTGACGCCCCGGTGGGCACGTGGCTGCACTGGATGCTATGGGACCTGGACTCTCAGGTATGCTCGCTGCCGGAGGGTGTGCCCCGAAACCCGGAAGGGCCGGCCGGTTCCATCCAGGGTCTGAACGATTTCGGTCGACCGGGTTATGGCGGCCCCTGCCCGCCCCGCGGCACCCATCGGTATTTCATTCGCGTGTACGCCCTGGATGCACCGCTTCAGTTGGGGCCGCGCTCGGATCGCAGTATTCTGGAAGCGGCGATGCAGGACCACCTGCTTGATAGCGCAGGCCTCATGGGAATCTACACGCGCCGCAATTGAGAGATGGACCGCCGGGACGACGCCACTATCCCTGACTGCTGCGGGCGATAAAAAAGAGCCCCACCATCACCAGCGCAATGCCGAAGAGGCGTTCTGTCGTCATGCGTTCGCCGGCATAGAATCCGTACAGAATCACAATCACGTAACCGAGCGAAACAAAAGGTCGTGCGAAAGACAGATCCGAACGGCTGAGCACACCCAGCCACATAAAGAAGCTCACTCCGTAGCAGGCCAGGGCGGTGAGCATCTGCCAGGAAAAAACGGCCCCCATAAAAAAGCGCATCGCCACTCCAATATCGTCCACGCCGGGGAACTCGCCCACCGTACGCATGGCCTCTTTCATGAGCACCTGGGCTACCGCCCCGAGCACAACCGACAGAATAAGAAAAAACCAGACCATCCTAGCGGCCCCCCGCAAGCACATTCTCGGCCGATGAACGCGGACCGCCCATCTGCCGCACAAAACAAACGCAAGCGATCACGGAGTCGAGCTCCCCTCTGCGGCCGGCAGTCGATTTTCCAGTTCGACCAAAAAGGCAATCAAGGCATCCTCCAGCATCGCATCCATCACTTCCGTGAAGCGTTCTTCCGGGACCCGGGCCTGCACGGCCCGTTCAAAATCGAGCACAGGTTGTGTCTGCCCGGAAAGAGTCGCCAGCAGATTGAGTCGCATGTCCACCACACCCCGCTCCCGGGACTGGGGAGTCTGAATGAATTCCTGAGGCGGCGTCCAGGTGAGTTCCAGAGTGGGAGCGCGTACTTCCAATCGCAATCCGTCGGAGCTGGCCGACGCCCTGTAGCCGCGCCGGGAAACCAGCGCCTCCAGACCGGGCCCAAGCAGATCCGCCAGGCTTCCCGTTTCGTTCTTCAGAGTATTTGCAAAGAAGCGTGAAATCGTAACCGCACGGGCAAACGATTTGGTGTGCATGGATTCTCCGGAAAAAACGATCATGAGCGTCGGAGCATCGTCAGACAACGGAACCGGTTCTGGTTCCGGGAGCGGTCCCACCGAAAGGCGAGCACAGCCCAGCGCAAGTAGAGTCCCGGCAATGCACGCCCTCATCTTTGTCATTGGCGCTCAATCCCCACGCAGACCAGAGATGTGACCTCCTGGTTTTCGTAAGTGCCATCGGCCAGCATTGCATGAAATTCACGCAGGGTTGGACGCAGGCTCTCCCACTCGCTGTGAACGAACAAGCGATCACCCTCCACACATTCGAGGGTCTGCAGCCAGGGACGCCAGTCCTCGACCAATCCGGCCGGAAACCAGGATCGGACAGGAAAGGTCAGCTGGCCCTCGTGCAGAACCGCAACCGGAGGAAGACCGGCCGCGCAAATTTCGAGGTACGCGAACTGGCCGTCTTCTGGGTCCCCCTCGCCTTCGGGCGGACGCGCGTGAACTTCGACCAGGACCGCCTTCAGAATCGCTCCGCCGTCGGTGGCAATGCGACCGAGGTCCGTAAGCAATTCCACAACATTACGCCGGGGGTCTGCGCTGTCGCGCATCAGGAAAGTCTCCCAATGAACGGCATCTCCCAGAGGCGTGGGCGGAGCCAGCACGCCGCCGCCCTTCAGCCCGGGGCTGAACCGGGCCAGAAGCACACGCAGGCGCGTGTCATCAATCGAGCGCACGACCACCACTTCCCAGAGATACGGTTCGTGCTCAAAAAATATCAGCTGTCCGTCAAACTGGTCCACCGGAATGGGCACCGCGCTCTGACCGCCACGCAACCCGACCCGGCATATCCAGGGCCCGCAGGCAAACTGCAGATTGATAGTTTTCGCAGGCATTCGATGGGCTCTCTGGACTCTCTCCCGGGGCCTGCACCTTCGCAAACCGTTTTTGGCCCGGTATCGTTCCTGGATTGCGTGTCAGGGGGGGGCCTGGCACCCTGGTGCATGCGACTGGGCCTGGTGCCGTATCTGAATGCGCGACCGCTGGATTACGGATTTCGCGCGCGCGCCCCGATGGACGCGCAACTGCAGCTTTTGGAGGCTTCACCGTCCCGCCTGTGCCAGGACCTGCTTTCCGGGAAGCTCGATGCCGCACTGATCAGCTCGGTCGAATGCCTGCGAAACCGGGATCGGCTACGTTATTGCCGGGCAGTGGGAGTCTGCGCCCGCGATCGCGTGGAGTCGATTCTGTATTTTCGCCGGCGCCCCAAACGTTTTTCGGACGCGGTTGCCGGCAAGGTCTTTGTAGACGACGCATCGCGCACATCAATCGCCCTCCTGGAGCTGCTCTTGAAGCGCGCGTTCGGAAAGGTGCCCATCTTTGAAAAAAGGCCGGCGTCTACCATTGCTCCGGGCCTCGGACCGGACGATGCGGGTCTTTTGATCGGCGATCCGGCGCTGCGTTTTGCGGCCTCGGCAGACATCGACGAATATGAAATCCGGGATCTCGCGGGCTGGTGGCATGAAACCGAAGGCCTCCCTTTCGTTTTTGCTCTGTGGGCCTTCGCCCCCGACCTCGATCTTCCGGACGCTTTCTTTCTGGACTCGCTCCAGATGGGCGAAGAGCACATTTCGGAGATCGCGAACCAGTCCGGCCTCGGAGATGCGAAACGCTATCTCACCGAGACACTGCATTACCGCCTGGACGAAGACGACCACGCTGCTCTTCAGCGCTTCCACGACGCCCTCCAGGCGGAGGAGCTCTTGTAATTGTTACCGCCCAGGCCAGAGTCGTGCGTACAGTTTCGTCATCGCTTTCTTTGGCGGTTACGGTTCTTTCGAGCGGTAAAATGAAACCACGCACGCCCGGTTCCGAAACAAATCCCTGAGCGGATGAAGATTCGTAGTACGGCGGAAAGCTCACATAGAACGTCATCGTATGGTCGGATAGCACCTTGGACGAAAGGCGTTGTACGATCGCCATCAAACGGTCCTCTTCGTCTGCGGCCCGACTGAGAGGAAACGCCCGGCGAATGTTCAGGCGGTTCTGACGCACAATCACAACGGTCCGGCCGGGCAGGAAATCCTCCAGCACAACCGGGTCGTCGAAGTAGACCCGATAACGAACAAGGGCCGTGCGACGGAACAACTCGTCCTGGACTTCCCCGTTATCACCGCTCGCTTCTTCGATGGAGATTTCAAAATCGGCCAGGCGCACGCGGCCCTCCCGAATCAAGGATTCGTAGCGCGCTTCAATGCGAGAACGAGAAACCGGCAGGAAGGCAATCATGGATCGTTCCTGCTCGGGGTACACCGGCACACGATAGGAAAACTGAACGTAGCCCCCGAAATCTTCGCGAAAAACGATGCGTTCTACGTAGTCGAAACATCCGGTTAAGCAAAGACCCACGCCCAGAACCACGAAACGCAGCACCCGCATGGTTTGCAGGGAGGACTGCCAGGGGCCTCCTGTCACGCCTTTTTCGAAAGTAGTTGTCTTCCCCGGGTTTTGCGGGGCCAAGGAAGAATGGCCCTCATGATTGCCGCCCTTTCGCGCTACCTGCGAATGATCAAGTTCTCCCATTCCATCTTTGCTCTGCCAATGGCGGGCATCGCAGTCGCCCAGGCGTTGCCCGAAAGCCCATTGCTCAACAACGGCGCCGGCCCAATTGTTCGCGCGCTTGCATTGGTGCTGGTTGCCATGGTCGCCCTGCGGAGTGCGGCCATGGGATTCAATCGCCTGGTCGATCGTGATTTTGATCGTAGCAATCCGCGCACTGCAAAGCGCGAGCTGGCTACGGGTGAAATCTCCGTCGCCAGCGCACGGCTGTTCGTCATTCTGAGTGTAACGATATTCATCATCGCGGCCTGGCTCTTGAACCCCCTGTGCGCTTGGCTTTCGCCCGTGTCCCTCGGGATCGTCTTTTTCTATTCGTACACGAAACGATTTACCTGGCTGTGTCATTTCTTTCTGGGTCTTGCGATCGGTCTTGCACCCGCGGCCGCCTGGATCGCAATTCTGGAACGTATAGATCTGGTGCCGATACTCTGGAGCGCCGGCCTGTTGTTTTACATCGCCGGCTTTGATTTGCTCTATTCCTGTCAGGATGCTGAGTTCGACCGGAAGGCGGGGCTTTCTTCACTGCCGGCGCGTTTCGGAGTTCCGACCGCTCTGTTTGTGGCCCGGCTCAGTCATGGGACGGCGCTGGTCTTTTTTGCGCTGGCCGGTTTTTATTCGGGGACGGGGCCGTTGTTCGCAGTTACCCTTCTTTTGGTGGCGGCCCTGTTTTTTCTGGAACACTATCTTGTGCGCGGCGGCAGGCTGCACCATATTCCGATCGCGTTTTTTCATGTGAACGCCGCGATCAGCAGCGTGCTTTTTCTGGGCATCGTGCTGGATATGGTGATCGTGCTGTGAGATCTCTGTCGATAGTGGTCGCAATCACCGGCGCCAGCGGAGCCATTTATGGCGCCCGGTTTGTGCGCGCCCTGGCGGCCCTCACGACCGGCCAGTCCCGCCTGATTGTGAGTCCCACCGCTCTGCGCGTCTATAATGAAGAATACGGGACAAAAATCGAAACGCCGGCCCAGTATCTCGAGGCGGCGCTGGGCGATAGCAAGGGCTCTCAGAGCTTCGTGCTCGATGATTTTCGGGACGTCGGCGGCAAGCCGGCCAGTGGTTCGACCCCCTCGGATGGGATGGTCATTGTGCCCTGTTCTATGAAGACCCTGGCCGCTATCGCCCACGGATACACGACGAACCTGATAGAACGCGGCGCGGACGTGTGCCTCAAAGAAAGACGGCGCCTGGTGGTGGTTCCGCGCGAGAGTCCCTACAGCCTGATCCATTTGCGCAACATGACCAGCCTGACCGAAGCCGGCGGTATTGTGCTGCCGGCCAGCCCCGGTTTCTATCAACGCCCGCAGAACCTGGAAGATCTCGGGGATTTCATCGCCGGTCGCATCCTGGGCCTCTTCGGAGTGCCCCATCAGCTGTTCAAAGCCTGGTTGACCGATTCCTGAGTCTCTCCGTCAGGGGCGCGCTGAGCCCGTTGCGGTTGCATCAAAATGTAATTTGGTTTACGCGACGGGCCTGGAATTTCGCTCTGCTTCGAAATGGCGCACTCCGAAGTGAAGATCTCGGCCGAAACCCGGGCTGAAATGGAACGCATCAAACGCGGCACGGTCGATCTGCTTCCGGAAGGCGAGCTTGCACAAAAGCTGGAGCGCAGTCGAAAAAACAAGCAGCCGCTCGTCATCAAAGCGGGCTTCGATCCCACCGCGCCGGACCTGCACCTGGGTCACGCCGTGCTTTTGCGAAAGTTACGCCTCTTTCAGGAGCTGGGTCATCGGGTGCAGTTTCTGATTGGAGACTTCACGGCCCTGATCGGTGATCCGAGCGGCCGTAGCGCGACGCGACCCCGCCTTACGCGCAAAGAAGTCGAAGCAAATGCAAAAACCTACGCCGATCAGGTGTTTCGGATTCTCGACCGCAAGAAGACCGAAATCGTATTCAACTCGGCCTGGTGCGAAAACCTGCGCTTTGAAGATGTGCTCGGTCTCACGGCGCGGTATACTGTCGCCCAACTTCTGGAACGCGACGATTTTCAGAAGCGCTATCGTCAGGGCGAGTCGATCAGTTTGATTGAGTTCATGTATCCTTTGATCCAGGGCTACGACTCGGTTGCGATGAAATCCGACGTGGAGCTGGGCGGAAGCGACCAGAAGTTTAATTTGCTGGTGGGACGCGAGTTGCAAAAGGCCTACGACCAGGAACAGCAGGTGATCCTTACGGTGCCGTTGTTGGTGGGACTGGACGGCGAACGTAAGATGTCCAAATCGTACGGCAACTACGTGGCGCTTACGGACACTCCTTTCTCGGCGTTTGCAAAAATCATGTCCATCTCCGACGAATTGATGTGGAGCTACTACGAAATTCTCACGGAGGTGCCGCTCGCCGAAATAGAAAAGCGCCGCGCCGAGCCCTTTGAGGCCAAGAAGCTGCTCGCGACCGAAATCGTTGAGGCGCTCAACGGAAGCGGCGCCGGGACCGAGGCGCGCATGGCCTGGGAGCGCGAAAAGAGCGGCGGCGGCCGGGAGACTCTGGTGTTGCCGCCGGATTGCCCCGAGCATGTCGTTCAGGCAAGCGGCGCGATTCCCCTGACCCGCCTTCTGGTCGAAGCGGGGCTTGAAAAGAGCGCCAGCGCCGTGCGTCGGTTGATTGAAGGCGGCGCCATAAAACTGGGCGAAGACCTGGTCGTTGTAGACGACCGCGATTTTGCGCTGGAGTTCCCCGGAGAGTACGCCCTGAAGATCGGCAAGAAACGCTATTTGAAGCTACGGAGTTGAGACACGATCTGATTGGCGCTTAAGTCAGTAGCACGCGAAGCCAGAACAGAGGACACGGGCAACAGGATGGCTCCCGCGTCTCTGGCACCTCGACGCGAACCATGTTATGACGGCAAAGACGGTCGCGCTATCGTAACGCTTCTTCGTAGACGCGAATCAGTTCGTCCGGATCTTCAAGGCCCACCGAGATGCGCACCAGATCGGGGTCCAGGCCATGGGAACGCAATTCCGCGCGGCCCGCTTCGGTGGTCACCAGATCGTAATGCGCCAGATACAGAAACGGACAAACCAGAGAAAAGCGGTGGCCGAAGCTGGGTCCTTTGGCAATGCGAATACGATCGTAAAACTTCGCCAGGGGCATGGCAAGTTCGATCGAAAACAGACCGCCCGGAGCCTCGGGCCGCCGTGCAATCTTGCTGTAGTCCGCTCTGGAATCGGCATCCAGAGCCCAGTGCACCTGTCGCACATTTTTTTGAGACTCCAGAAATCGCGCGAGTTCACAGACCCGTTCGTTGATGCCTTCGACAACTTTCTCGTAGGAATCGATTTGCAGGGCCAGCCGGTTCGTGTCGCGCTCGTAGGGCGGCTGGATCAAGGACGGAAGTTGCTCGCACAGCGCATCCGAGAAAGGGCTTTCCGGATTCACGACGATCGCGCCCGCAATCACGTCTCCTTCCGAAGCCGCATACTTCGTCAGACTGTTGATCACCACGTCGCAATGTGGAATTACGTCGATGTTGTACGGCGTTGCCAGGGTCGGATCGATCAAGAGGGGCGCGCCGATGGCCCGGCAACGTTCCGCCAGGGCCGGCAAATCCACACATTCAATCAGCGGATTCGTCGGAACTTCCGTCACGACTCCGGCAATCTCGGCGCCCCGGCTTCTGAAAAGAGCATCGAGGGCGGCCAGATCGGTCGCGCGCGAAATCACCACACGATCACCGGGTCCGGTAAAGTGTTCGAGTATGTGCATTGTATCCAGATACAGCCAGCCCAGCTGTACCCAGATGCGCCGCCCCCGGGCCTGCTGAATGGCGCTGACCGCGCGGAAGCCAGCATAAAATGCGTTCATGCCGCTGTTCGTCAGGAAGACCTGTCCGGGCCGCGTCTGGAAGATTTCGGTCAGTCGCGCGAGCACGTGGTTGCTGCCCTCTGCGACGACCCCTTCCTCGAAACGCGTTTCGAGGAGTGCGCGCTCCAGAAGATAATCCTCGGCCTGACGCGAGTACACAAAAAGGCCTGTGTGCTGCTGGTAGTTGCGCAAACGAGCGGCCACCTCGGGACGCTCGCGGCCGTGCAGTACACGTAAGCCGCCATAGTCGACCTGTTTGGTATCTTCGAGACCCACGAACTCCTCGAAGTGCTGGAGCGGTCCGCCCGAGGGGAAGACACCGACCGTGCGTCCGCTGAGGCCCAACCGGCGTATCAGATCTTCGCGCACCTGGCGCACGTACGGATGTTCGAAAAAACGCGGATACCCGGCGGAAAGCGCGTCCATGACGCGCGGGTCCTTTTCTTCATAGCCGCAGACGTCCCGCATCGTCGGCAGACTGCAGGAAACCGCATGCACGCTCGCGGGCAGAGGCTCGCCCAGAGGTATGTGGCGCAGAGCATCCATAGGATTTATCAGCGCCGCTTGCGTGGTTTGGACTTTTTCGCGGTGGACTTCTTCGCCGTGGATTTCTGTGCGCTGGACTTCTGTGCGCTGGACTTCTGTGCGCTGGACTTCTTTGCGCTGGATTTCTGTGCGGCGGACTTCTTTGCGTTGGATTCCTTTGCGTTGGATTCCTTTGCGCTGGATTTCTGTGCGCTGGATTTCTTCGCGGAGGACTTCTGTGCGCTGGATTTCTTTGGAGCGGCCGAACTTACGTTGCGATAGTCGGGATGAAATTCCGGGGCACGGGACAAGGCTGCGACCACTTCAAAGATCAGGTTTTCACTGAAATGCGGCGCCAGGACCTGCAGGCCGATCGGCAGACCATGGCGATCACGCCCGGCCGGAAAACTCATGGCTGGAAGCCCGGCCAGATTGGCTCCGATGGTCAGGATGTCGCTCTGGTACATCGCCAGGGGGTCGGCGGTCCGTTCCCCCAGGCGAAAGGCCGTGACCGGGGAAGTCGGCTGCAATATCACGTCTACTTTCTCAAAAAATTCCCGGTACTCTTCGTGCAGCAATGCCCGCGCCTTCTGCGCCGATTTGTAGTACGCGTCGTAGTAGCCCGAAGAAAGCACAAACGTGCCGAGCAAAATGCGCCGCTTGACTTCCTCCCCAAAACCCCGGGTTCGGGTGCGCACGTAGAGTTCTTTCAATCCGCTGGCGTCCGCAACGCGGTTGCCGTAACGAATCCCATCGTAGCGACTCAGGTTGCTGGAGGCTTCGGCGGTCGCCAGAATATAATAGACCGGAATCAGGTATTCTTCGTAGGCGCTTTTGAAGTCGATTATTTGCGCCCCGCGATCTTGCAGCCACTGTCGGGCACGACCGGAGGCCGCAAGTACATCGTCGTCATAGCCCGCAGTGCCGGGCGGCGGTGCCATGTAGCCCACGCGCAGCCCCCGCAGGTCATCTTCGGAAAGCGCCTGCACTTGTTTTGCAACCGGATGCGACACGCTATCCGGGTGTGACGTGCTGTCCCGTGCGTCGGGACCGGAGATGATGGCGAGCGTCATCGCGCAGTCCGCCACACTGCGGGCCATGGGACCAATCTGATCCAGGCTCGAAGCGTACGCTACCAGGCCGTAGCGCGACACGCGTCCGTAGGTGGGCTTCAGGCCGTAGATTCCGCAGAACGCTGCCGGTTGCCGGATGGAGCCGCCGGTGTCGGAACCGAGCGCAATCGGCGTGATGCCGGCCGCGACCGCCGCAGCGCTGCCACCCGAAGAACCACCCGGCACCCGTTCTCGATTCCAGGGGTTGCGCGTGGCCCCGACCGAAGAGTTCTCAGTTGAGGAACCCATCGCGAACTCATCCATATTCGTGCGTCCGAACAGGACCGCCCCGGCAGCCCGCAGGCGCTCCACCACCGTGGCGTCATAGGGAGCGACAAAATTCTCCAGAATGCGCGAAGCGCAGGTTGTGGGCGACTCCGCTTCGCAGATGTTGTCTTTGATGCTGACCGGGATGCCATCCAGCGGTCCCAGGCTTTCGCCGCGGGCCCGACGGTGGTCGGATTCCCGCGCCTGTTTCAGGATATGCCCTGGATCGAGGTGCGTAAAGACGTTGAGGTCGTGGTGCAACTCGGCCTGCTCCAGGCAGGCGCGCGCCAGCTCTTCGGCCGTGTAACGACCCGCTGCAAGGGCCTCGCCGTGTTCGCCGGCCGTCGCAAAAACATTGAGAGCAGAGGCAGACATGATCGGTCGCGCTATCCTTCCGATTCGATGACGCCCGGGACCACAAAGTGCCCGGCTTCCCATTGCGGCGCCATGCGTGCGATCAAGCGGGCGTCGGCAGGTGGTCGGGGTGAGTCCGGCCGCGTGATATTGCGCGTCTCGTAACGTGTGGCGCCCTCGGATACTGCCGATGTGTCCAGCTCCGAGATCTTTCGCACGTAGTCCAAAATGCGATTGAAATCGGGCCGGATTCCCTGCAGACCCGGGTCGTCCGGATCCAGTCGAGCCAGAAACGCCAGGTCCCGGAATTCAGCGTCAGAAAGCATACAGCAAGGCCGTTGCGGACCGTTCGGGCGTCAATTGAAATCCAGCAAAATTGACTGACGCAAAATTTGGCGTCGGTGAAACTGGGCCGTGGACGCGAATTTGATTTTCGTTCTCGCAGGTGTGCTGCTGCTTCTGATACCCCTGCTGGTTCTCAGTCGCAGTTCGGGGAAATCGCCGGCTCCAAAGCCGCGCCGCCCGAAAGCCACGACGGAAGCGCCCGCGCCACTTGCTCCGAACAAAACCGAGCGGGCGCGGCTTTCCGCTGAAGAACGCGAGGAACTGGAAGCGGGCGCCCGCGACCTGGCGGCCGGGGATCCCGCCCATGTGGCCAATCTGCTGCGCGACTGGATGAAGGAAGGTCCGCGCGATTCTCGTTGATGCAAAAACAAGCCGCATGTGAACGCAGGACCGCTCGAACGGGGCATCGGTTTTTTTGCTTACCGAAAGCAGGCCATGAAAAGATCTGGACGAATGCATACGTGCCCGCACTCGCTTTGTTCGCGAAAGCCAGCTGAAATGCTCAATGGCCCAGGCCGCAGCCCCACCGGGGTCCGGCTTTCAAAGCGACAATGAGCGAGCACGCAAAACCGGAAGCCCACGGAGCTCCACCGACGCTCCTGGAAGATATCCGGTTGATCTTTGCGACAATCCTGACGGATCCCGGTAGTTCTCTGGCTTACGGCGCCGACGCGCTTTTGGCCATCACGACCATCCTCCTACAGCGCAACTATGAAAGCGGCATGATCGCCACCTTCGTGGGGGGCGGAATTGTGATGGGGGTCTACCTCATTGCGATTTTGGTCTACAACAGTATGACCCGCCACCATGTGCACCGGATCCTGGGAGGCGGGGCCTTCGTTTCCTCACATATTACGTCGCAACAGATTCGAACGCCCTGGCTCAAGCGCGTCGTGCAACTCATGGGCAAGACCGGGACCGCGAGTTTGCTGGCGGACTTCCCCGCCACCCAGGCGATATCGCTCATCGCCGGTGTAGAAGCCCTGTATTTTATCCCCATCGAAGAACGTCTCTTCTGGGCTTTCGGTTTTCTTATCTTTTTGTCGCTCGTGCAACGCTACGGTCTCGGGAACCTGGCGCGCTACATGATCTGGCCGGTGCTGGCTTTCTATATATCCAATCTGGGTATTCAACTCTACGGCCTTTCGGAGATTCTTTCGGAAGGCTGGGAACCAACGATCTTTCTTCCGGTACCGGACCGCGGCATTGCGTACTGGCCCTTGATTCTGGCTTCGGTGGCCAACGGCGCCACGTTGATTACGGGCGTCGAAGTGGGTTATTCCTCGGTCAACTTCCCGTACCACAAAGGTCGCGCCATCCGCCTGGCAATGTGGATTCTGTACGCAATCGTGCTCGTAACCTACTCGTTGCAGTTGGTGAACTTTCTGGGTCTGGGCATCGACCAGCACACCTACACCGGAGGCTCCCTGCCCCCGGTGCCGATCCAGATTGCCAGACACCTCGGGGGTGACGTGCTGGCCACGCCCTTTGGCCTGGTAACGGCGATCATGCTTCTTCTGGCCGCCCAGACCGCCCAATCGGATTTCCCGCTCGAAATTCTACGCGCCGCCCGAAGCGGTTTTTTCCCGCGCGGCATTGGCGACACGGCCTGGAAGAAGACAGTGCGCGCTCCGTTGATCGGCGGCCACGAGGGCGTTTATAACCCACGCGCCACCCTGCTTCTGGGAGTGCTCTCGGTCGTAATTCTCTGGTTTTTCCCGCACAGCCACGACATCGAAAGCATGTACGGTCTGGCCGTTATTACCGCCATGTGCATCGACATTGCAAGCTATCTGCTCCGGCAGATCCGGGTACGACGGGTTTCGGTTTTGACCGTGGCCGGCCTGGCAATCATGCTTTTTATGTTCGGCAATATCCTCTATAATAAGTTCTTCGACGGAGCCTGGTTCATCGTCGTGCTGATGGTCATGTATATGATCGTCTTTTTGTTTTCCGAGGCGGTTTACGAACTCTGGAACGAAAAGATCAACATAGTGCCTCTGGAACTGGGGCTCTGGTACCCGCTCTTTCAAAACCGGCCGGTGGACGAAAAGAATCTACTGCTGGTCTCCAAGTTTCATCCGGGCGTAATCCACTTCTTGAAGAACTACGTGAAGAGCGGGCACATGCCGCGCGTCGTACACTTCCATACAGATGCGACCGAAGTGCTGCCGGAGGAATTGCCGGAATGGTTCACGGTCGTGCCGGTGCCTCAGGGCGTGGATACCATAACGGCCATTCTGAATTATGTGCGGCGACGTGAACCGGATCGCGTGCATCTGATTCCGCTGCTGGTACGCGGCGCCGACCCGATCAAGCACTACTATTTTGGAAACAGCATCGAGTCCTTGAAGCACGGCCTATCTCAGTTCGCGGACGTGCAGGTCGAATACAATCGGGAACGTGTGATCATCAATGCCCACGACATCCTGCAGCATATTTTTCCGGCTCTGCGGGAGCGAGAGATTCGCAAGCAGGCTCAACAAGAAGCCCCGGAAGAAGAAAGCCTCGGGCATCAGCATGCCGACGACGAAAAAGAGCGGGACTGACCCCGACGCCAACCGAAACCACATTTTCAGCACATAGGTTGGGTCGCAACCGGTCCCCGCTTGTGCAAGACCGGTCCACACATCCGACCAGCGCCCCGGGCAAGAGAACGCCCTTTTTCTGACATCCGGGCTGTCATGAAATTTTGCGCTGGCCAGGGCGACCGGGGTCAGGATATGAGCCTCAGGAGTCCTTATGGCCGGTGTTTCGCAAACTCCCCTCAATCTCGATCTGGAAATAGAAGAGCACGGGCGCTTAAAAAAGAGCATCGGCATCAGCGCGGCTGTGTTCTTCATCCTGGGCAACGTAATCGGGATCGGGATCTTTCTGACCCCGAAGGGCGTCGCAGTTCAGGCCGAAAATCCGTACCTGTTTTTGGGTTTGTGGCTTTTTGGCGGGCTGATTGCCCTCGCCGGCGCCATGAGTTCGGCCGAACTCGGCATCATGATGCCCCATGCCGGGGGAGATTACATCTTCCTGCGCAAGACCTACGGCATGGCTTCGGCTTTTTTATATGGCTATCTCAGCCTGGCGTTTTCTTACACCGGCTCCATCGCCGCGATGGCCACCGGTGTCATCCAGTACCAGGGGCAAACAATCGTAGCGGGCCTTGGCATGGACGGGGCGCTCACGCAGGTGTTGCTGACCATCCCCTTCCCCTCCATCGAATACACCCTCGAAGTGCGACACATACTCGCGATCTTGATTGTGCTGGCGCTTACGCTTCTGAACTGGTTTGGCGTCTCCCGCAGCATTGTTCTTCAAAAACTGGTCACGATTGGCCCGGCGGTCATTCTGATCGGCCTGGGCCTGATCATCTTTTTTCAAACGCTCTTCGGCGAAACCGAGGGCGCAATTCTGGCCGCCAATCTGAATTACCGTTCGCCGGCCGACCTGCCTTCCTTTGGGCGTCTGGCAGCGGCCATGATCCCGATCTTTTTTACCTACGCCGGCTGGAACGTGACTTTGTATCTGGCGGAAGACATCAAGAACCCCGAAAAGGTCATCCCGATTTCTATGATCGTGAGCCTCGGCTTGATTACGCTGGTCTACACCTTGTTTTGTTTCGTATTGCTCGCGCGCATTCCGTTTGCGGATCTGATATCGCCGAACATTGGCGATCCGGCTTCCATTGCCTGGGGCAGCGTCATCGGCAGTTGGGCCGCCTGGGTGATGGGATTTTTTAACAACGGTGTGACACCGCCGGCCGATGTCATGCAGCTCATCACAAGCATGGTAATCAGCATTGTGATTGCGCTTCTAATTTTGGGCGGACTGAATACCTCGATTCTCTCCGGCAGCCGCGTCTATCTGGCGATGGCCCGGGACGGCATTTTCTTTTCCCAGGCCCGACGCCTGCACGATCGCTTTCACACGCCCACCTGGAGCCTGTGGGTCCAGGGAGTGTGGGCCTGCGCTCTGATTTTAATTTTTCGCGATTTCGACACCATCCTTGCCATCGCGACGATCATCATGGTCTTTCTTTCCATCATGACCATCAGTTGCGTCTTTATTCTGCGCTTTCGCATGGGTGAAGCCCACGAGATCCGCCAGAAGAAGGACCGCATGATCTATCGTGCGCTGGGTTATCCGTACTTTCCGGCGCTTTATATCATTTCGACTCTTTTCATCCTGATCGGAACCATCAGCAATGATCTGAGCGAAGCGGAAGACTTCTGGAGTTCGACCACCTTTGTCGCGGTTGTTGTGACCGTGATCGGTTACGTCACCTTCCTGCTCTGGAAACGTCTGCGACGCAACGGAAAAGCAAAGGAAAACGCGCAATGAAGCGGGCACTGCGGTTATGCACCCTGCTGTTTGCTCTGGGGCCGCTTGCCGGTCACTGCCAGTCGGCCCCCGTTGACCGCGCCCGGGAAGTCTCGGACGCCATCACGGCCGGGCTTTCGCTCCTGCACGAAAGTCCCGAAGAGACCCTGGCGCCCACACGCTGGGATACGGGCGGAACCACCATTTCCAACGAAGCGCGGCTCGATCTCTTCCGGCCGGCCATGGAACAGGCCAACGGCGGTGTCTACATCGGTGTGGGCAGCGTGCAAAACCTGACCCTGGCGGCCTGGGCGCGAAGCGAGTTTGTCTATTTAATGGATTTTACCCGCATTGTCGTGGCGAACAACCAAATCCACGTGGCGCTTATTAAAGAGGCTCCGACCATCGAAGAGTACCTGGCTTTATGGTCACCGGCCCGCAACGCCGACGCGCGCGCGATACTTGAGCGCGCCTACGGGCAACGCCCGGACTTTCCGTTCATTCTCAATACCCTGATTCAGGCGCGGCCGTTCTTCAACGCCCACGTGCAGGCCATGACCGGCGTGAGCCGACAGTATCCGGTTCAGCTTTATTTCCAGGACCCCGAACTCTATGCCCGGGTGCGCGCGCTGGCCCTCGGCGATCGCATCCGGCCCATCAAAGGCAACCTGCTGGGCGATACGACTCTGATCGGCATTGGCAATGCAGTGCGCCAGGCCGGAGCGGTGGTGCGCGTTCTGTATCTTTCGAATGCGGAAGAGTACAACGACTTTCGCCCGTACCCGGCGCAGTTCCAG
The DNA here is from genome assembly GCA_024233935.1 of Spirochaetales bacterium. GTDB lineage: Bacteria > Spirochaetota > Leptospiria > Leptospirales > Leptonemataceae > JACKOY01. The sequence goes on from JACKOY010000006.1 coordinate 172,278, forward strand.
GCAAACGTACGCGGTCTGCCGGTCGATCAACAGAGCGTGGTCTTGCGCACCATGTCGATTTTCGAATGGACCCACCCATGGGCGCCCGGTTCGGAGTTGCTCATGGACAAAGGCTTTCACTATGGCGCCCAACCCCTCGGTGCGTTCCAGAATGCTCTGGCGGGCCCGCCCACGTACGTGTACGAGCTTTTCCGTGACTGCGGCCAGACTGACGGTGTGACCGGTTACACCTGGATTCGAGCCTGCGCGGCCCCGGTTGCCGAAAACCATTCCAATCCGTAATCGGGATGGCTCTTCCGCTTCACTGATGCAAACCGGGTCAACGGCGGCCACGTTTCGGCCAGCGAGCCAGGACTCTTGCCCGTAAAAAAGTAGTTCGCAGGCAGGTCACACCCGGTTGCAGTGTTCCCATGCGCTCCGAGTTTTCGAAAGCAACCCATGGAGAACGGCAGGCGAACTCGGTCCGAATGACAGGGCCAGATCGCGTCCCCCAACCGGCCACAAGACGGCCATGGACCGCCGGGGCCGTCGCGCTTCTCATTCTGGCGGCGCTTTCCTGTGGCACAAACGAAGGGCAGGCCCAGGTGCGGGAGATCCCGGTCGCATCTCAGGCCAGCGAGCAAGAAATCACGTTGCCCTCGGCCCTGCCGTCCGGCAGCCGCCAGGTTCCCGTCACGCTGTACATTCCGGCCGGAGAGATTCGGGGCGACGTTTTGGTGTTGCCTGGCTGGGACCACAGCCGCCGGCGTTTTCTGGACGGAACCCCGCTCAAAGCAAAGGCCGATCAGTACGGCCTGCGCCTTATCTGCCCGGAAATGGGCCGCACGTTATATGAGAGTGAGTACTTTCCCGAAACACGTCTGCGCTGGACCGAAACACCGGGCCTGAAATGGATCGTGGAGATCCTGATTCCGAAAATGCAGGAACGCGGCTACCTTCTGGAAAACCAGAACAACTACCTGCTCGGGCTCTCGACCGGGGCCCGGGGCGTGGCTTTGATCGCCTTGACTTCGCCGGCCTTGTTCCAGGCTGCCGCGGCCTTTTCGGGCGACTACGACCAGACCAAAATGCCCGGCGAACAGATCAACGTGGCCGTGTATGGGCCTTATGCCCAATTCCCCGAACGATGGCGTCGCGTCGACAATCCGCAGACGCTGATCCCGCTCTGGCGTACGCCGATCTTTCTGGCCCATGGCCACAGTGACGGCGTGGTTCCCGTATCCCAGACAACTGGCTTCTACGAGGCTTTGCGAGAAGCCCATCCCGATCTGGATCTCAAACTGGAAACGCCGCATGCCGGACACGACTATGTGTTCTGGGGCAATATGTTGGAGCCGGCCTTTGCCTTTCTGGCCTCCCACCGGCAATGACCGCCGTCATTTGTAAATTGACAGCACCATTCGGGGGCGCGGAATCAACGCGATCGATTCGCAAACCGGAGAAGGCGAACCTTGCAAGAATTCAGTCGTCCAAAAGAAATGCGTCGCAAGCACGTAACGGGAACATCGTCGCGCCGGACCGTGCTTGCACGGGCCGCGGCCCTGAGTTTGCTTCTGACCCCCACTCTGTTTGCCGAGCCAGATCAACCGGTCGAGATAACGGCCGCCATCGAAGCCGTCCAGGTCTACACGGATCGGGCGCTGATAACGCGCAGCGCCCGGATTGATCTGGGAGCGGGAATCTCTCGTTACCGTCTGGTGGAAATCACCGATCGCATGGACGACTCCACGGTCGGCGTAAACATCACGCACCCGGGAGCCCGGATCGAAGAAGTGCGCGTTGGGCGCCACTTTCGCGAACGATTCCTGAGCGAAGAAGCGCGCCAGGCCGAAGCCTTCCTGCGCGAAGCCGAAAGCAAGCTCCGCACGCTGACCGATCGCTACAACACGCTCAAACAACAGGAGCGCCAGCTTTCCGGAATCACCGTGGGAACTGTGCCGGAAGACCCGGAAGATCCCGCCTTCCGCACTCCGATCAACGTGGATCGCTGGCTCAGTACGCTTTCCTTTGTTGAGTCTTCGCTATCGGATAATCAAACAGCGCTATCGGCCCTGTTGGTACAGATCGATTCGGCCCGCGAAGAGCTGCTTGTCGCCATCACCATGGCCGAACGCTACAACGACGCCCATGCAACGGCCAGCCGCGAAATCATTATCACGGTTTCCTGCAACGCGCCCTGCCGGCCCGGGCCGGCCCCCATTGAGATTCAATACCAAACCGGCGGCGCTGCCTGGTTTCCGGTCTACACGGCCCGCGTCAATTCCACCGGCAGCAACGCCAGTATGCGTCTGTCGGCCTATGCTCTGGTCGGCAATCAGACCGGCGAAGACTGGCAAAATGTGACCCTGCGTTTCTCCGCCGCCGATCCGGTCGAAAGTGCGCCGCTCGCCAGGCTACCCGAATGGCGCATTCGCCAGCGCGTCGTGGCCCGCGAAGACGACCAACGCGATGTTGGGAGTGGCGCCCGAAGAACACAGCCTTCCTCCGTAGCCGACGATATGATCAGCGACGCCCGTGTGCTCAGTGATACCGAGGAAGAATACGCTCCGGAAGAACCTTCGCCGGCCGCGGAGCCCGGCGGTTCCAGCCAGAACCTGCTACTCGACCGCGTGCAGGAGCAAAGGGCCCGGTCCAACGAGTACTACGTCCAGAATGCCCAGACCGTACGCGAAGAACAGGCCAACCAGCGCAATCGCATCGCCACCGAATCTCTGAACAACCTGCAGGGAGTGATTCGCAATCGGGACGCCGCTCTGGCGCGCAACGATTTCGCAACTGCCCTGAGCCTCAGCGATCAGATCCTGCAGCGCATTCACGCCCTGGACCCCCGCTTTCAAGACAACTTCCGGCGCGAGATCAACGAATCTATGGAAACCAGGCGCCAGGCCCTGAACATGCTGGAACTTTCCCGCCTGGTGCGCATGGTCAGACCGCCACGCGAAAGCGCCCGCGGCTTTGATGTTTCGTACGCTTCGGCCACCCGGGACTCGGCCGCATCAGAACCCGGCTTTACGCGAGTTCTGCTTTTCGAACAGGAATTGCCTTTAAGCCTGCATTACGAAGCCACCGCCGAAGCCAATCCGCTGGCATTTCTGGCAGCCGAAAGCAGCGCCCCCGATCGTGTGCTTCTGTCCGGACCGGTTTCGGTCTTCCACAATCGCGACTACGTGGGCGAGTCCCTGATTCAGACAGTACCGACCGACGGTAGTTTCCCGGTGCGTCTGGGCGCAAGCGACGACATCCGGGTGGTGCGGCGCGCAGATCAGCACAGCGACGAATCGGGCCTGTTCCGACGCAGCCATGTCATTGACCATGAGATCACGCTCACGCTGGTGAATCAAAAGCCCAGGCCCATTACGATCGATCTATTTGAGCGAGTGCCGGTTTCAACGGATGAACGTGTGACGGTCAGCGATGTGAATTTCAGCGAAACGCCGGCCGAACGGAAAGAAGAGCACGGTCTGTACCGGTTCCGTCTGCAACTGGCCCCCGGTCAGGAACGGCGCATTACGATTCGTTATCGAATCAGTCACGGCCAGGACGTTCTGCCGCAATTCTCCGAAGGCGGACCGCAATGGTAAAAACTCTGTACGCACCTCGATCGACCGCGCTCGCGACCGCATTTGGTCTGGTCCTTGCTTTTCAGGACGCCGGGCATGCCCAGAGCGCCCCCGAGACGCCCCGCTTTCTGGCCCCCATCCGCGAAGCGCTTGTTTACCCGGACCGCGCCCTGGTCACCCGCATCACGACCGTGCGTTTGCCGGTTGGTCGGCACATCCTTACGTTTGCCGGTGCGCCGGCTTCCCTGGACGGCGATAGTCTGCGCGCAAGCAGCGGCAACGATGCCCTGTCGGTCGCCGGTGTGCGCCGTCGCATTGAACGGCGTGTAGCCAGTGATAACGACCAGGTGCGGGGCCTTCAGGAGCAGGTCCGCACGCTGGAACATCGTCGCGACGGCGAAAAAGCCCGCGCCGCGCGTGGCCGGGTAGAGCTGGCCAACATCGATCGTTACAGCAACTTTTTGAGCGCCATGATATCACGCCAGGCGCCGGCCGCCGGCGAAGATCCGTCCCGCTGGCAGGCTGCCTATCGATCGCTCTCGGAGCGGCGGGTACGCACCCAGGCCGAAGTGCAGCACGCCGAAGAATCCCAGCGGCGCATCGAAGATGAGATCGAAATTCTGAAGGGCTCTCTGGATCGCATCATATCGGCGGCCAACCAGTCGTACTCTGTGATTGAGGTGACCGTCAACAGCCTCGCGAACGCCGACTCCGAACTGCGGGTTTCTTACGTGGTTCCCAACGCGTCCTGGTCGGTAGCCTACAACGCCGAACTCAAATCCGATGGCCGTCTGGGTCTTGAGTACATGGGCGTCGTGCGCCAGGAAACCGGTGAAGACTGGACCGACGTCGAACTTTCGCTTTCCACGGCCGTGCCCTCGCGGGGCGCGGAGCGACCGGCCCTGCGCAGCCTGCGGGTGAGCGCGCGAGAATCGGCGACCCAGACGCGATTCGAAGTGGTCGAGGCCGAACGGGGGGAAGGCGCCGCCGAAACAAACGTTACAAACACGGCCCAGCAGACCGGCGGCGCCACCGAATTGGAGCGCTCCGGAGAATCGGTAATCTTTCGCGTGCCCCGGCGGGTGAGCATCGCATCCAGCGCCGACAGCAGTCGTGTTCCCATCGCGCGCTTCGACGAAGAACCGCGCGAAGTATACCTGCATCTGGCCGGCGCCATGCAACGCACGCCGGCTCTGGCAGTACGTGCGCGCAACTCACGTAGCTTTCCGCTGCTGGCCGGGCCGGCCGACGCCTTTCGCAATTCTGGTTTCGTGGGACGAACATCCATGCCTTACGCTTCGGCCGGTGCGGAGTTCGTGGTAGGACTCGGCGCCGATCTCTCGGTTCGAAACGAACGTACTGTCACAAATCGCCGCGAATCCGCCGGCACCCTCAGCTCGGACAACTATTTCTACACGCGCATTGAATACCAGTTGCGCAACACCGGCGACCGAAGTCAGAAGATCGAGCTCTTCGATCGTATACCCGTTTCCGATGTGGCTTCTGTCCAGGTGGAGCGCCTGAACGACACCACGGCCGGCGCCGAAGAAGTCGTGGCCAATTCCGGGATATTGCGCTGGAAATTGGAACTGCGACCGGGCGAACGGCGCACCGTCATTCTACACTATCGTGTGCGGGCGCCGTCCAGTTTTCCTGGAACCATCTACGGTCAGTAGCAGATTCGGGAAAACAGGCGTGTTCCGGGACATCTGTAAAGGGGTAGCCACTTCGGCTCGCTCACAGTTGCGACGCCGCAAGGCCCCGGCGGGATTTTGTTTGCAAAAAACAGACGGTTTCAAACGCTTTCAGTATATTCTGACCAATCCATGATCATGTCCTTGCGAACAAAGATAGCCGGCCTTCTCCTGGTAATGGCAACGCCACTCTATTCCGGCGCCTGTTTGGCACGCGATTGCGTCGGCCCGGCCTGCGATACGCTGGGCCTGGCTTTCCTGTATTCCTATTTTGTCGATACTTTTGTCGCCGTGGGCCAGAACGGCGCGGTTAGAACCTCGTACGATGGCCGCACCTGGACCACGCGCAATCTGGCGGTGCAGTTACAGGCTGCCTCGCACGGCAACGGCCTGCTCTACGCAAGCGGCTTGACAGACACGGCCTATGTCAGCGCCAACGGACAGAGCTGGACCCAACTGGCTTCTTTGAACACCGGCACTTCCGACACGTACTTTTCGATCGCAAGTCTTAATGGTATACTCGTGGCCGGCGGCTCTGCGGGTTCCGGCCAGGTTCGACGTTCGTCCGATGGCGGGCAAAGCTGGACAAATCTCACCAATAGCCCCGCGAGTTCCGAGGTCGGAGATCTGGAAGTCGGCGACGGGGTGCTGCGGGGTGTGACCGGTGGCGGGCATTTCTTGCAGTTCAACAGCGACGCAAGCTCTTACAGCTTCCTGACCCCGACCGGCGCTACCGCACTTACGGCGCTGGCCTACGAAAGCGGTGTCTGGGTCGTATGCGGTCCGGGCGGCTACGTGGCCCGCACAGCAGACGACGGCGCGACCTGGAGCAATCAGATACTCAATGCGACCCACGCGCTGGAGGGGGTGGCCTACGGAAACGGCCGCTTCGTAGTCGCGGGGCACGATGGAACCAATACCCAGGTCTGGACTTCTACCGACGGCGGTTTTACGTTTGCGCAGTCGAGCCCGCCTTTCGGGCGTACCCGGGGCATCGCTTATGGGGGCGGCGTGTTTGTGATCGCGGGCAATGGTGGCCTCCTTGCTTACAGCGCGACGCCCGAAGTTTCCGGATCCTGGGTCGACGTTTCGACCGGCTCGGACCACAGTTTCGATATCGTGGCCGCCCTGCAAAGTGAACTTCAGGGCATTGTGCGCACGGCTCCCTGAAAAACAACATCGCAGCTCACCGGGAAAGCCAGCCAGCCGCCTTGCCTGAAAGAGACGAAGGAAACGCAACCCCTGGTTGTGGCATCCCGCAAAATGCTCGACGCGACCCGGCATTGGGCCATGGTTTCGGCCCATGAGTGAGCCGGACCGCGAAACAGCGCTTCCCTACATTGCCACGGGTCACCGGCCGCATCTTTTTGAGATCGCCTTTGAGGTCTGCCGCCAGGTAGGCGGCATTTACACGGTCATCAAGACCAAGATTCCGCACATGCGGGAGCGTTATGAAGATGACTACACTTTGATTGGTCCGTACCATGCGGAGACGGCCGCGCTGGAATTCGAAACCGGCGCCATCGACCTGCCTTTCCTGAAAAATATCGAGGCCCGGGTGCCGGGACTGCGGTTCGGTCGCTGGCTTGTGCCGGGCAAGCCGCGCGTGATTCTGGTGAATCTGGAGGCGTATCGTCCGCGCATAGCCGACTTTCGCTATCTGCTCTGGAAGGACCATGGCATTGACACGGCCGACTACCCGGAGTCGGACCTCGACGACGTGATCCTGTTTGGTTTTGCGGTGAGCGAATTTTTCGAGGCCCTGTATGCTGGAAAGACCCGACCGGCCAGCATGATCGCACAGTTTCACGAATGGCAGGCCGGCGTGCCCATTCTGCGTTCCCAATTTCGCGATCTGCCGCTGCCGACAGTTTTTACGACCCACGCCACGATTCTCGGGCGGTATCTGGCCGGCGACCAGGCTAACTTTCATGAGAGTCTGGAAACTGTGGATGCGAAAGCGGCTGCGACCCGCTATCACATACTACCCCGATACCTGATTGAGCGCGCTGCGGCGCAGGGGGCAACGGTGTTTACAGCTGTGAGCGACGTTACGGGCCAGGAAGCCCGGGCCCTGCTCGGGATAGCGCCGGCCCGGGTCCTGCCCAACGGCATCCAGCTCACTCGCTTCCAGGCCCTGCATGAGTTTCAGAACCTGCACGTGAAGTTTAAAGAGCGCATCCATGAATTTGTGATGGGCCACTTTTTCCCTTCCTACACATTTGATCTGGATCGCACGCTGTACTTCTTCATCAGCGGCCGCTACGAGTACCGCAACAAGGGCTTCGACCTCTTTCTGGAAGCGATCCATCTTCTGAATCGGCGCCTCAAGAAAGAGCAGGACCCGCCCACGATCGTCTGCTTCGTCATTACGCGCGCCGAAACAAAAAGTGTTAACGTTACCGCCCTGGAAAATCAGGCCCGCTTCGATGATATCCACAGCATCTGCGAGGAACTGGAGAAGCAGATGGGACATGTGTTGCTTGAGGCCGCCGCTCACGGACGCATCCCCGAGCTGGAAGAGCTATTGCCCGAAGACGCGGAGGTGCGCCTGCGTCGCACCATTCACGCCTTTCGCAGCAAACTCCTGCCTCGAATCGTCACCCACGATCCGGTGCACGATGCGGACGACGCGATTCTCAGTCACATTCGCTACCGGCAACTTTTCAACGCGCCCGAAGACCCGGTCAAAATTGTTTTCCATCCGGATTTTCTGACCGCCAACTCGCCCATGCTCAAGCTGGATTACGATCAGTTCGTGCGCGGCTGTCACCTGGGTGTTTTCCCCGGCTATTACGAACCCTGGGGCTACACGCCCCTCGAATGTATCGCCTCCGGTATTCCGGCGGTCACCTCGGACCTGGCGGGCTTTGGGTCCTACGTGCTCAAGCACATCAGCGATTCCCGGGGCCGTGGTCTGATGGTCTTGCCGCGCAAGGACCGAACCTTCGAAGAGAGTCTGGCCCTGCTTGCCGACTATCTGGAGGAATTTACCCGACTCAACCGACGGGACCGGATCGAATTGCGCAATCGCACCGAGCGGCTGGGCGAATCCTTCGATTGGTCACATCTCATTAAACATTACTTCGAAGCCCACGAGCTGGCCCTCACGGAGGCTGACCGGCCGGGGCCGGCCTGAAAGATTCAGGCCATGTACTGTCGAATCGCGGATGGATCGGGCGGAAAAAGATCCACCACGCTGATGCCGGGATTGTAGAGTGTGGCGTCGAGTTCCACAAGCCGGCAAAAGTCGTATTGGGAGACAACTTCGGCAGTCATCTTTTTTAAGGCGCCGCTACCGATGCCATGCAGGACGTGGACGCGCTGTTCGCCGGCCAGAAAAGCGTCGTTCAACTCCTGTTCCAGGCGATCGCGGGCGGCCGGCAGGCGCATTTCACGAATGCGAATCTGCCGGATCGGTTTCATGACTCAGGCCAGGGCGGGCGCGCCAAGAAACTCCCGGATCGCATCGGCGATGCCCAGATAAATTTCATCGAAACGTTGATCGTCGCGTTCGAGCAAAGTGCAGCGAAATCCCTGTAGCTCCGTCACAAACGAACTCAAAGGAACGACACAGATATTGCGCGAACCCAGTAGATCATACACGAAGCGTTGATCGTCCCTGGTCACATTGGGCCGCAGCGAGCTCACATACTCCCGCACGTCCGGATTGGCAATCTCCAGGCGCATCTCGCTTTTGAGATCCTGAGTGAAAACCACGCTCAGGTAAAAGGCGCCGGAAGGTGGATTCACTATGACCCCCGGACATTGCGCGAAAATCTCGGCCGCCCGGCGCGCCCGTTTCTGAAAGAATTCGTTCCGACTGCGCTGCCAGGCTGGATAACGCTCGTGTCCCAGAATGCGCGGAATCACCGTCTGGGGCAAAGTCGTCGAACATACCTCCAGCATCTTGGCGTCGAGGATCGATTTGATATATGTCTGAAAGATGCGGTGGCTGCCCTGATTGTAGACTTCCATCCAGCCGCAACGTGCGCCGGGCCATGGGATTTCTTTGGAGATGCCTTTTAGAGAGATTGCGGGAACATCGCCGATCACCTGGGAAATCGGCGCGTGTTCGGCTTCGTCGAAAACCATGTTCATGTAGATTTCGTCGGCCACAATGAACAGATCGAACTCCCGGGCGATGGCAATCATTTCGAGGATCACGTCGCGCGGGAATACGGCCCCCGTTGGATTGTCGGGATTGATGATCAAAATGCCGGCGATGCTATCGTTGTAGCGCACCTTGTTTCGGAGCTCGTCCAGGTCGGGCATCCAGTTGTTGGCCGGATCCAGGCGATAGGTAATGGGTGCATAACCGGCGTGGGCGGCTTCAGCCGAAGAATGCGTCGGATAGGCCGGGGAAGGTCCGATCACGCGCGCTTCGCGGCGCAGCATGTAGTAGACCTTGTTTACGGCGTCTCCGAGACCATTAAAGAAAATGATATCGTCGGGCGTAATTTGCGCCCCACCCCGCCGATTGCAACGCTCGGCCAGAAACTCCCTGGTGCCCAGCAGCCCGCGGGTGGGACTGTAGGCATACGTGGAGTCTTCCTGAACCGCTTCGGCAATAATGGCCTTGATCCAATCCGGGATACGTTCGCCCTTCTGCACCGGGTCCCCGATGTTTTCCCAGCGGATCGGCTCCCCCGAGAGCTTCTGAATGCGGCCGGCAACCTCGGCGATCTGCCGGATCTCATAGCTGAGCTCTCCCGCTCCGATGTGAACGATATTTCTGCGCATACGGCTACTCTGGGGACCGGCCGGACAACGCCATCGACCGGTCGATACGCCACAGAATGAAAAGGCCGGGACGCTGTAAAAGAAAATGCGGGGATCAGGACGGGCGTGGAGAGAAGAAAAGACCCGCCCCCGGCGGGACGCGGGGACGGTTCAACTATCAATCACGATATATGTATCGTCCTCAGATTCACGGACTTGAGGTTCCCGGCGACTTTGGCCCAAAAAAAGCAAACAGCCCGCAGAACATTTTTTTGAGATTTCGCGCAAAAATTTTCGAACAAACACTCAAGCCGGCCGCGAGCGGATTTCCGCGGCCGGCAGGCGGCAAAAGCAACGGAGGAACAACCATTCAGAAGGGACACCGGCCGACGCATTTCAGCGGGGCGCCTGGGATGGGTCGGCCGCCGGTTTCTGAACCGGTGAGTCGCTGGGGGCGGACCGGAGCACCCAGCGGTCGCCACCGATGTCGCGAATCTGGTGCGGGCCGAAGCGCGCCTTGTAATTCATCGCGGCACAGCCGGCGATGAAGTAGCCGGGATAATAGTAGGTCAAACCACGCTCGCGAGCAATGTCCATTCCGGCGAGAATCGCATACGTGCCCGGGCTCAGGCGACCCACGGCATGATCAAAGAAGAAGTACACGGCCGAAAGCGCATCCCCGACCTGGTCCAGAATGCCCACGCCGACCAGACGGTCTTCGAAAAACAGGTTTAACTCAAACGTGCCCTGACCCAGAAAACTTTCGATGAAAAACTCGCGGTACTGGGTTTCACCGATGGCATCTGAAGCGCCGTCCGCACGCCCGTGTTGGTGTTTGAGGTACTTGTTGTACAGCGCCAGCTTCTCGGGCATGAATTCCGGTCGCCCCAGCTGAATGCGAAAGGCCGCCCGGCCGCGGCGCGCGACGCGACGCTGACTGCGGTCGGGCTGGAAATCCGCCACCGGTATGCGCAGTACGCGACACTCGCGACAGCCCGGGCAATCGGGACGATACAGGTGCTGACCATGGCGACGGTAACCAGCGTCAAGCAGCAGCCGGTACATTCTTCCAACACCGCGGCCATCCAGGAAGAGCAGCGACGAGTCCCGATCGGGCAAATAAGAGCAAGGGCCGCCGATGTGGCCCAGATACAACTGCTCTTCGATGTTCTTGATCGCCAGCTTCATGAATGTGCGGGGCCCGGCGCGCGGTGGCAAAAAAATCGGGTCTCCGGTCTGGAATCGGCCTTTACCGGGCGTCTGTCCACGGAAATCTGACCGCGATGAAACGCGCCTACAACTTTGCCGCCGGACCTGCGACCCTCCCGACCAGCGTTCTCGAAACCGCCCAGGCCGAACTGCTCGATTACCACAATACGGGCATGTCCATCATGGAAATGTCGCACCGGGGCAAAATTTTTGACGCGGTCTACAAGGACTCCATTGAACGCCTGAAGCGCCAGGCCGGGGTGCCCGAACGCTTTGACATTCTGTATATGACGGGGGGCGCCTCCACCCAGTTCGCGCTTGTGCCCATGAATTTCTCCCAGGCCGGACGCACCGCCGGCTACGCAGACACCGGCGCCTGGTCCAAAAAAGCAATCGAGCAGGCGACCCTGCAAAAAGTCAAAGTGCACAACGTGGCCAGCTCCGCGGACCGCAACCACTCCTACATTCCGGCCCGGCTGGACTTCAACGCCGACCTGGACTACGCCCATCTAACTTCCAACAACACGATCTTCGGAACCCAGTGGCAGACTCTGCCCGATCCGGGCAAGACAAAGCTGGTGATCGATATGTCCTCGGACTTTCTTTCGCGGCCCATCGACTGGCAGCACGTCGGCATGGTTTACGCCGGCACCCAGAAAAATGCGGGACCCAGCGGGCTGACCGTGGTGGTCATCGATCGTGAGTACTATGCCCGGGAGCACGAAGACACACCGACCATGTTTCGCTACAGCACGTTCGCCGAAAACGAAAGCATGTTCAACACGCCGCCGACGTTTCAAATCTACCTGTTCGGGCTGATCCTGAAATGGCTCGAGGAACAGGGTGGTCTGACGGGCATTGCCAAACACAACGCAGCCAAGGCCAAGCTGGTCTATGACGTTATCGACGAGTACCCGGACTTTTATATAGGCCACGCCGAACGCGAGTCCCGCTCCCTGATGAACATCACCTGGAACTTCAAGAACAAAGACCACGAAAGCGCCTTTCTGAAAGGCAGTCAGGAACGAAACATGGACGGGCTGAAGGGCCATCGTTCGGTGGGCGGCATGCGGGCTTCAGTTTACAATGCGATGCCCCTGGCCGGCTGCGAGGCTCTCGCGCAGTACATGCGGGACTTCGTCAAAGCAAACGCATAGTTCCCGGAGTAAAAGACCATGTGGCTGCGACTCGGCGATGACGAGATACTGAATCTGCACCACGTGACTTCGCTCAAAAAAATCGGCAATTCTTCGATTGAGATCCGCTACATGAACCCCCAGGCGGGGCGCACTGTGCGCTTCACGAGCCCGGAGGATCGGGACGCAGCCTTCGAACGCGTCATGGAAAACCTGATTAAGCTGCGCCTGGCGATGGATTAGCGATTCCGGCGCGGTTTGTACGATGCTGCCGGCTAGAAAATTAATCCAGAGCGCCTGAGTTGGCACAAAGGCATGCAACCCGAGCAGTGGCAGTCAGCCGGCGGCCTGTTTCAGGGGGACCGAGCTGCTGCTCACCGTCATACAGCGCACCGGCAAAGCGCGGCTGATCTGTCCCGCTCCGGCATAACTTGTTTCTTCGAGTGCTTCGCTGTTTTCCCGTAGAATCGAAACGGCCACGCCATCGTTTTCGAAAAGCTCGCGCGGGAAAGCCACCTGCCCGGCCCCCGCCAGGGATTGCAGTTTGGCGGCCAGGTTTACGGCGGAACCGAAGTAGTCGATGCCCGAGTTCAAATTCACCGCCAGGCAGGGCCCCTGGTTCATCGAAACGCGAATCCGAAGACCCTTATGCACACCCGCAGAGCCCGGGAAGGCCCGTTGCACGGCTATCGCCGCGCGCAGGGCCGCGACCGGGTCGGTGAAGGCCATCATGGCGGCGTCGCCGATGGTTTTGACAACTGCCCCGTTGTGCTCCCGGGCAACGCGGTAGATCTCGACGAAGTGACCGCGCACGGCCGCAAAGGCGTCCTGATCGCCACGCTGGCGATAGAACTCGGTCGAACCAACGATGTCTGTAAAGAGGATCGTCTGACGGCCCACATCGAGCTGGATATTGGCGGAAAGCGCTTCCGCAGAAAATAAATCCCGGAAGTCCTGAAAGTTAAACAGGTCCACCGGCCGCAAAATATCCTGATCGAGCGCGTTGCTTTCCACGACGTAGGTTTGCGGCTCATTCTTCTGATTTCGCAAACGGAGTGTGGGTTTTGGCCCACACACAAGGGGCGTGGACGATATCGTTTCCGGCCAATCCACGATAGCTGCCCCGGAATGCTCAGTTTCAGAAATCTCCAGTAGCTGCATATTTTGTTCACCGCGACGCCGCAGACGATAGATGCCAGGCCCGAGCAGGGTCTCCAGGGTGCGTTGCTCTCCCGGTTCCAGAACCAGCTGAATCTTGATGTGATCGCGCGTGGCCGGTTCGGCGCTGCAAAAGAAACGCCGGGCCACCGGTCGCAACGAGGCATGCACATGAAAACTGACCTCATACGCGTTTAGGCCCAGGGTTTCGAACTTGATGTCGCAAACGTCACAGCTGCCGCTTTCGGGCAAGTCGCCCAGGTGTTTGATTTCCTCGCGCACACCCCGACAGTGCGGACAGATGACGTCCCAGGTGAGGGTGAGGTGACCGGCCCGGGTCGCCTGCAAAAAACCATAGAGCACGTCATTGAGCGAAAGGCGCCACGCCCGGGCCAGAGCGCGCACCCGCAAGCGGTAGAGGTCTTCGTCCGAACCTTCACGCACAAGTCTGACCAGCTGTTCGACAACGCGATCGTTCACACCGGTTTCAACCAGATCGCGTTGCAGGCGGGTCAGACGCTCCGGCTCGGCCACGGAAGAGGGCTGGCTACTGGCAATCTCAAGCGCTTCGGACTGCTCGGTTTCGAGATCCTCCTCCACAAGCTTGCGAACCGTCGGAGCATACCGATTGCGCGTGCGCGGCATGCCGGCCCACAGAAGTATTCGACCGAAGAGGCCGCGCGGGACCCAACCGAAATACACATACACGCGCGTTGTGTCCGGATCGATCTCCTCGAGCAGATAATTGACGCGAACGTAGTCTGCAAAACCGCGACTGTAGATTCTCGAACTCGTCAGCGAACGGGCATACTCCCACTGCCACGGGATCTCTTCCCACTCCAGTTTCAGGCCCGCGGTTCGGGAACGACCCAGCAGACGACCATTCCGTTCGTCGAACTGCATTTCGCTTATGCCCAGCCGGCGATTGAGGCGTGAGGTATCGATCATGGAGTCCCAGACCCGGGTCCCGGGGGCCGCGACTTCAAAGTGCCAGAAGTAGTGCAGAGTCCGCCGTTTGTCCCAGGGCGCCTCCAGAGGGAAACGGGCAAGAAATTGCTTCAGATCAATAGGTTCGTTCATAATCTGCTTTCGTATCAAAAAGAAAATAATGAGACCAGGGGCGACCGTCACCTCGAGAGTGCCCGGCAACAGCACGATAGCGGCGCCGTTCTTGTCAGGGCGTGTTCGGGCCCGGCCTAATAGGGATCGTCGCTGAGATTGAAGAAATCCGCCAGCTGGTTTTTGGCGTCGATGAAACCTTCACGAATCAGGTAATCCGCCTGGCGCGTCGTGAAATTCAAGATGGAATGGAAACCCAGCATACGTTCCGGGGCCACTGTCACGATCCGCAGGTCCCCGGACGACCAACTGCGACGCACCATCTTTTGAATGATGTTGGTTTGCCCGCGAATCTTTTGATCGTAAGCCAGATGGGCCATGAATGCTTCGTAGGAACCGATCAGTTGCTGCTCAAAAACGCGCTCAATGGCTTCGCGCCTGGTCCGCGGAACGGACAGACGTTCGCCGCCAACGGGCGAAAGCAGGACCACAATGATCTCTTTTACACCCCGCTCCAATGCGGGCAGGATTGGGTTGTTCATCATGACGCCGCCGTCCCAATGCGGCACACCATCGATGTACTGCCATGGGAAAAGTATGGGGATGGCGCTCGAAGCCATCACGTGCTCAATGTCGATCACGCGATTGTTGAAGAACTTAATCTCCGAGGTCAGAATATTTACGGCCGTAATGATGATCTCAATATCACTCGTTCTGAGATGCGGGATATTCATGGAGCCGTGCAGAAGGCGTTTTAGGGGCTCCGTATCCATAAACGGAGTAAAACCCCGTCGGAATAACAGGTGCAGAATCTGCTGCCAGATAGAGAGCCGGTACACGCGGCCGCGTTCGATCGTCTTCCAGATCTGGATGATTTCTTCGAGATTCAGCCCGCAACCGATCGCAGTCGCATTGATGGCGCCCACAGAGGTTCCGCAAATCAGGTCCGGCCGCCAGCCCATTTCGAGCAGGAACTTCCAGACCCCGACCTGGTAGGCGCCTCGGGCGCCGCCACCGGAAAGGATCAGCGCGCGATTGCGTTTGCGAAGTTTCTTCGCCACGGTGACAGAATTCTGAAACGGGATACAACCGCAATCAGTTCATTCGGCCGCTGTTTCGTCTCCGGAAGGCTCTTCCAGGCGTATGCTGTGGCTGGCGGTCTCGGCCTGAACAAAGCGCTCCGGGTCTGAACGATAGATCACAAACACCCGGTAGCGTCCGGCCGCAAGAAACCACATGTAAGGACCCGGGCGCAAGCTCTGCATTTCGCGGAACAGGCCCCGCACATAGGGTGACGAAAGTGTTGCTCGCTCGGTCTCCAGATCTTCCGGGGTCAGGTTCTGGAGCAACTGCTCGGACTCTCCGGGAAAGGACCGGGCTACCGCCCTTCGAAACGATTGCATCAGATTTTGCTGCAGGGTCGCTTCATTACGTGCATGCTCAACCGGCAACTGATCCAGGTAGCCATTGTAGAATTCGCGGGCCAGAGGCTCATCCTCCGACCCGGCCACGGCGGTCGCGAAAAGGGCGCCGCAGAATACAAAAAGTGTAAACGATCGGGGCCTCATGGTTGTTATTAATATCGGGGGCTTTCCCCCGTAAAGGGCGGAAAAACGACGTAGCAGTTGACAAAGGAGTCACCCTGGATAGTCACATGGGAAAGGCCGCGCTAAAACACGACATGGAGCCGGAAGAGGAACAACAAACAGAAGAGGCGGCGATTGCCCAGCCTCAGTTGGAACCCGAGACTCCGCCCAAAGTGGTAATATCGAGCGACGGGCTGGAGGCGATGCTGCAACTGCGGGCGCCCCGGCGTAGCGTTGTGCTTTACGAGCACGTCATTGAGCTCATGGACCGGGCCGGGATCATCTACGGCGTGGATCCGACAGCGATCCGACGCGAGCTGGCCGCTTATAGCGATGTCTTTGGGGAAAAACCCAACCGCGACATAAGAGTAGCGCGAGGCACTCCGCCCAAACCCGGCGTTGACGGCACCGTTGAGGTCCTGATTAAGCCACCACCGCCCGTGGTCATTGATCAGTCCGGGCGGGCAGATTATCGCAACATCGAAAAGTTCCGCACGGTGGAACCGGGCCAGGTGCTGGCGCGCGTAACCCCCCCGGTACCGGGCGAGCCAGGAATTGATGTCTTTGGCGAACAGATACCCTCCCCACCCCCTAAAGAACCCGAGCTTGAAGCCGGCCCGAATGTTGGCTTTCGCTCCTCGAGCAACGAATACGTGGCACAGGTGCACGGGATCTTCGTGCACAACAACCAGCGCATCGACGTCAACCCGGTTCTAAACATTCGCGGCGATGTGGGCCTGGAATCCGGGAACGTTACCTACGACGGCAATGTCAAAATCGGAAACAACATTGAGCGTGGTTCGATTGTTTCGGCGACCGGTGATGTCGAAGTCGGCGGCACCATCGAATCGGGCACGGTCCGGTGTGGGGGGTCCCTGACTGTCCGCAAAGGCATCAACACGCGTCGGGACGAAATGGTCACGGTCAACGGCGATATCTATGCTACATACATCGATAACTCCAACGTTACCGCGAATGGGACACTGATCGTATCAAAATCCATCATCGCCAGCCACATCATTTGTTACAGCGACATCAACCTATCGGCGAAAGGTTCGGCCCTGACGGGCGGAGAGATCACCTGCTACGGATCGCTTTCGGCAGACTCAATCGGCAACCGAACCGGTATCCCGACGCGCATTTATCTCGGCCTGCACCACAAGAATTTACAGTACTACAAGCTTCACCTCAAGGAGATGGAAGAAATCGAACGGGAATACGAACGCATGCGCGATGAAGTCATCAAGATCAAGAACTACATACAGCGCATGCGCGGCAAGATTCCGGTCGGGAAGCAGGCCTCTTTCCAGGCAACTTACAAAGATTACAAGCATCAGGTGGAACTACGCGATCGTATCCAGGCCCAGATCGCGGAATACCGGGAGTCACGTTATGATCACGAGGAAGTCCGGCTGACTATCAGGGACACCATTCATCCGGGAGTCGAGATCCACTACCGCAGCCACGTCGAAAAGATCACGGCCCCCCAAACGCGGGCCGTCTTTCGCTTTATCCCCGGCCGGGAAAAACCGGTTCTGGAAGCCTACAAAGGCTAATAGCGATCCGGATTCTGGTTGCAAAGCCAGGGGCGCGGGGGCCAGGTCATTCCATGCTGAAGAAGCTGAAACTCTATGCTACGTTGACTCTGATCCTGGTGTTGCTTTTGGCCGGAGGCACCGGGGCCTACTTCTATTATGGCAACTACAGCACCGGTAGCCGCTCGGGTCGCCTGATCAAACTGAGCCATCGCGGCTTTCTGTTCTCAACCTGGGAGGGGCAGCTGGATATGGGCGGTATCTCCGGCAATCTGGACTCCCGACAACTCAGCTCAATCTGGGACTTCTCGGTTTCCGGGGATGACGAAGCCCTGCTGGCCAGCCTGGACCAAAACACCGGGCGGCGCGTGAAGCTCTACTACGATGAGAAGTTCATCCACGTGTTCTGGCGCGGAGACACAAAGTACTTCGTTACGCGCATGGAGCTTCTGGAATAACGGGTAGCCCTGGCGACGAACGCCCGGGAGGCTTCAGTTCAGACACTCGGTCGGTCGACCCAGCATGTAGCAATTTTGCACCCAGCGACCGTTGACGCGTTCGCGCCATTCCCCGTGTTTCTTGCCGGCCATCAGCTCGCCTTCCGCCACACTCTGGCCGTTGGCGTCAAAGAAAGTCCAGACGCCGCCCCGAACCACATTGAACTCCAACGCGTCGGTTTCTTGATTGTACTTCACCAGACCGACGTTGACGCTGCCTTCGGCAACCTTGCGGCCGTTTTCGTACGCCTCATGGCGGGCCGGTACAAATTCGTTGTCTTCGAAAACAAAACGCGCCAGTATCTGCCCGTTCTTGTCCCAGAAGGTCCAGGTACCGTTGCGTACGTGCTCCCGCGGGCCCTCGGCCATCTTCTCCCCGCTGCGATAATACTCGGTCCAGGTGCCCGTGCGCAATCCGGTGGACCGGGAGTATGAACCGGTCATTGCAAGCTTGCCGTCGGGATAATATATCTTCCAGAATCCGGTTCGCTTTCCGCAGTTCTCTGGATTTCCCTGCGGAGGGCTGTCCCGGCACTCGTCGCTGGTGTCGGCCCAGTGCTCGCCTTCGGATTGAACCTGTCCGTTTGGATAGTACGTACGGCCCGGCCCGGAACGCAAGCCCCCACTGTAGTTGCCGCGAAATTGAATGTACCACTGACGGGTTTCCGGATCGTTACCGCATTCCTGCCACTCGCCATCTTTGTCGCCCAAAACGTACGGCCCGCGCGAAACGCAATCGCTGTTCACCGAGGCCCGCATTTCCCAGATGCCGGTGCGCTTGCCTTCCGCGTAATCCCCGCGTTCTTTCCATTGTGTGGTTCCAGGAAAGTAGGCAACTTCGGGACCATGTTTCTTGTTATCCGCATAGTTGGAAACACGCAATAGCTGGCCTTCGTCGTCGTATTGCTTCCACTCGCCGGTGCGGCCATCGTTTTCATAGCGGCCCGCCGCCAGGACCCGACCATTGGCATGGTATTGCTCCCATTGGCCGGTCTTAGCAAGTCGGCGGAGTTGGTCGTCGGGCAGGTCCTCGACATCGTCACAGCTCGAACCCTGGGGCGGTGTTACCGGACCGCGATCCACCACGTAATCCTGCTGATTATCAAAAGTGCTGCGAATGGTCTGGCCGCCGGAACACTCAATTCGGTAGGTAAAGCGCGGGCCCTCTTCGTCACCGCCGCCGCCGCCACCGGACTGGCACGAAAGAACCAGGGCCGCCAGGCTCAGGAGTAGCAGGCCCCAAAGCCGGGAAAAAAAACGGGACACGACCAGAATAAAAGACACGACGACCTCCAAAGATTCGGCAGCCCCCAAGCGCCGCAGTTCACAACTGCCATGTGGCGGACGGAGCGGCCAGTACTATTTGACGAAGCCGGCTCTCCCGGGTTTTCCGCTTTGCAGGGAAGACCCCTTTTGCAATCCCTATGAGATGCGCAGAGTCCCGGCGGCTACCATCCTGCTTGCGCTGTTCGCCTGTAGCGCCAATGGGCCACCCTTTCGTGACGCGCCCCCCGGTTCACCGGCTGCCCTGGACGGCCACTACCGCTTTTCGCCGGACTTGCGCTTCTATCGCGGTTTGCAGCTGGGAGAGGCCTACTTTGAAAGTGGCCGGAACGAGACGCATTTCACACTGCGTTTTCTGGGCTTCCCGACTGCCGGCGGCATTCGGGTCCGGCGCTACGAAGGCACCGCCGTCGAAATCGACGGGAGAATCGAACTGCGATCCGAACGCTGTTACCTGCTGGGCAAACGAACCTGGACAGATCGTCTGCGGCCACTGGAGCGTTGGGATTGCCCGCATATCTTTCTGACCTTGCGCCGCGAAGCCGACGGTGCTCTCCACCGCATGTCGGCAGCATACGATACGCGGAGCGAATGGCTGGGGAACATCAGTCTGGTACCGATCCCGGCCTCAGGCCCGGCAAATTTCGCCGGGCAGGTGATTCTCGCGTCGGACGCCTTTCGCTACCCCGGTCCGCCACCCGAGTACGCGACAGGCGAGGACGATCCGGCAACGACCGAAACGCTTCTTGAGCAGATGGAGTTGATCGTCTGGGGAGCCGAAGGCGGGCGGCTGTTGCGACGCGATCAGATTCTGCAGGTAGAAAGCGACAGGGGAACTCCAGTAGGCCAGATTCGCGTGCTTGCGCGTCCGGGCGATTTTATCCTCTGCGTATGGGCTGGAGATGCCACGATCCCGATCACAC